>NZ_FMHW01000002.1:1200000-2400000 GCF_900090325.1 Micromonospora pallida
CGGGCGCCGCCCTGCTCAGCCTCTGCCTCGCCACCTGGGCGGGGAAGGTGACCGTGTGGCACCTGACGGCGGTGGCCGCTACCGCGATGTCGGTGGCGATCCTCTTTGCCGCCGCAAGTACGTCGATGCTCAAACACGTCGGCCGCGATCGTCTGGACTGGGCGCTCGGGCGGCAGGAGTCGGTGTTCTGGGCGGCCCAGCTGATCGGTCCACCTGCCGGGGGCGTGGTGACCTCGGCCATCGGCGCGTCCCTGACCCTCGCGTGCAACAGCGCGTCGTTCCTGCTGTCTGCCATCCTGCTGGCCGGGATCTCCGAACCAGGTCCCGCTGCCGAACGAGCGTCGACCGGCCTTCGGGTCGGCGCGGGCCTCCGCACCATCTGGCGATTGCCTTCCCTTCGTGCCCTCTACGTCAATGCCGTGCTCTTCGGATCCGCCCTCATGGCCACGAACCCGATCCTGGCGCTGTTCATCGTGCACGACCTGGGCCTGTCCGCGTGGGAGTACGGGCTGACCCTCGGCGTTCCATGTCTCGGCGGGATGCTCGCGGGCACGCTGTCGTACCGGTTGATCCGGCGGTGGGGGAGGGACCGGGTCCTTCTCGGCACCGGACTGGTCCGCGTCGTCTGGCTGCTTCCCCTCGCCGCCATACCGGCGGGGCCTGCGGCGCTTGCGGCGATCCTGACGTTGCAGTTCGGCCTGCTCTTCACCACGGGACTGTTCAACCCGACGTTCGCGTCGACGCGGATGTCGGTCACCCCGGCGGACCGGCTCAGCTCGGTCGTCGGTAGCTGGGCGGCCACCACGCGACTGGTGCACCCGATAGCCATCGGGTCGGTCGGCCTCCTGGCGGAGATCCTGGGTGTACGCGCCGCACTCGCGATCGGCACTGGACTGGGGGCGTTGAGTGTCCTTCCGCTGCTGAGTCGGTCGTTCCGCGATCGATCAGGCCAGGACGCGAACGGGGCTGGCGCCATCACAGAGCGGTATGGAGGGCCTGGCAGTGTGCCCTCGCCAAGTGCTGCGACACCTGCGCTCTACCGCAAGCTCAGCCAGTACGGCGTGGGTCTGGCCCGCGGTACGCGGCAGCAGTGACTCAGCTTCGCCAGCCCGTCTCGGATACACCCCGATTCAGCTGATTCTCATGGTCGGCGTCCTCGGCGGCCATGGACTTCGGCCACACTCGCCAAGCCGCGCGGTCGGCCTCCGTCTCGGAACAGTCGGTCGCGATCATCAGGTGGGTTCGCGCGCCGTCGATGTAGTGCATCGCCTGGTCGAGGGTGCCCTGGTCGGGCTCGTCGTACCCCAGCCGCGCGAACTCCGCGGCCAGTTCGGCCATGCGTGTCTCGCTCTCCTGCTGACGCCGGGTCGCATACCGTTGCCGCGCCTCGGTCAGCCAGGCGGGGTTGCTGTCACGCAGCTCTCGGACGTCCCCCTTGGTCCAGGGTCGGTCGAGTTTCGGCAGATCACTGTGGTCGATGCAGAGCACCCGGGCAGCCCAGGAGGGCTTTACCACCTTGTCTAGTTTGTGGGCTTTCGCTGCCACGTTGATGAGCCTCTTTCTTCATCGATCCGGCATCCGGATCTGGCGCGTCGCGGTAGGTCGCGCCGGATCCAGATTCAGCAGGTCGAGTGAAACAGCCCGCCGACCGGCTGCGTCGTGGCCAGTTCGTTGTACCGCTGCACGGCTTGCGTTGTCTCGACGATGTGCGGAGTTATGCCACGCTCTTCGAGGAGCGTGAGTGTGCGCGGGTCGACCTGGAGCTGGAGTTGCATGCCGCGCGACAGAACGATCGCCGTCGCCCCGTGGAGGAGGAGTTCCTCGACGTCGTCGGGCTGGATCCCGGGACTGTGGCGGGTTCCGGTCTCGGACCAGTCCCACGTCCTGCCGCCGCCGGGATAGAGCTTGAAGTCTTTGCCCGTACCCAGATATTCAACCTCCATCCGCCCCCAGGAGATCGCCAGCACTCTCGGAGAGCGTTTCACGGCTTCGGCCACGACAGCCTCCGTTCCACCCGACACGACCAGCACCATGCATGCTCCGACCGTCGAGCCTACTTTGGCCCAGGAAGCGGACCGTCACGGCATGCTCACCTGCCGTCATCCGGGCGTTCAGTGAGGGAAGGTGCGAGGGGTGCGTGCGTTGCGGAGTTCGTCGCGGAACGCTTGGATGCGCGTGATGACCTGTCGCCTGCCGATGGTGCTCTCGATGCGGTCGAGGTACAGGCATCGGGCGGCGAGTTTGTCGAGGTCGACGGTGAAGTAGATCGCCATGAGCGGGTTGACGAGCAGGTCGCCGCCTCCGGTGCGTCGGGTGAACCGGATGTCTCCGAACGCGCCACTGGTGGCGGCGGCGATCTGCCCTTGGACGATGCTCGGCCGGTCCGGTGTGGCGGCCTGGGCGTCGGCGACAGCATCGCGGTACAGCGCGGCCTCGCGGCTGGAACCGGGGATGGACAGGGCGCCGAGGTAGCCGCCGTCACGGTCGAGTGCGGCGAGGTTCTCCAGCACCTGGACGTGGTTGACGCCGTCGTAGGCGTCGATGCCGAAGCCGAGACTGGTTACCAACTTGACCGGCACGTCCAGGGCGGCCACGGCGGCCAGGCTGGTGATGTCCTCCACCGGGGTGCCGAGATTGCTTTCGTCGCCGCGCAGCAGGACGTCGGTGCCGCCATCGACCAGCACCACCGCATCGATGTCGAGTTGTTCGACCAGGTGCCGGTAGGCCGCCCGTAACGGCTGGACACCGAGTGGCGGAAAGGCGTACACGGTCGACGGCAGCTCGTGAGCTGCCAGCCACCGGGCGAGCGTCCGTTCGGGGAAGTACCAGTCCGGGCTGGTGGTGTCCGGCTGCACCGCCGCGACGTGCTCCGCTACCCACGCGTCCCGGTCGATCAACTCGAGTTCGGAGAAGGACAGGCTGGCCAGGTGCACCTGTGCGCCGCCGTGCCACAGGGCGAACGCCAAGGGCGGGCCGGCGTACACGTCGAACCCCCCGCCAGCTCCGGCGATGAGGATGCTCCGCGCCGGAGCCAGCGCGGCAAGCAGCGGCGGAACGGCCAACGAGAACGCACCGGGGGTGGGCGGCAGCGCGGCAGGGTTCATCACCGCTCAATGATCAACCACGCCACCCTCAGCTACAGCTCGGTGGGGCGGCGGGCCAGCCAGACCGTACGCTCCGTGCGTACCGTGAAGTCGGTGCGGTGCGGCAGGTCGGCGGCCAACTGTTCCAGGGCGGCCAGGTCCTCGGCCGGGAGGCGGTCCTCCAGACCGAGGCGGATGCGGCCCAGCGAGATCTCCGCATAGCGGCTGGTCGCGGCGGGCAACGGCGGCCGCAGGACGAGGTCGAAGTGGCGCTCCGCCTCGACGGTGTAGCCCGCGCCGGTCAGCCGCTCGCCCCACGCCTCGCCCATGTGCAGGCCGTGTTCGAGGCGCTTGGCGGCGAGCAGGGCCTGGCACCGCTCCTCCAGCGCGGCGCCGGCCGGATCGTCCAGGAAGCGCGGGAACGAGTCGAGTTCGACCACGGCGAACAGACCGCCGGGGCGGTTCAGCTCGTACGCCCGGGCCAGTGCCCTGTCCGGGTCACCGATGTGGTGCAGGGACGCGGACGCCCAGATCAGGTCGGCCGGCTCGAGCTGCGGCCAGGGCTGGTCCAGATCCGCGCGTACGGTTCGAACTCGGTCTCCCAGGCCCTCCTCGTCCGCTTTGTGCCGTAGGTGCGCGAGCATTTCCTCGTCGACGTCAACGGCGGTGATCCGGGCGGTGGGCAGGTGGCGGGCCAACGAGCGGCTGCCGACGCCGGTGCCCGCGCCGAGGTCGACGATGTGCGGCCGGTCCGGCAGTTGTGCGCCGACCCAGCCGATCAGTTCCGCGTAGTACTCGTGCAGGACGGCGGCGTCGAGTTCGAGCATCTCGCCCAGGTGCGTGTGTGCCATGCGCCGACCGTACGTCGGTCATGCGCGAATGGCATAAGGTCTTGCGTATGAAGCAAGACGGAGATCTGGACACCCTCGTCCGGCAGCGCATCCGCGGACTGCGGACGGCCCGCGGCTGGTCGCTGGACGAGCTGGCGGCACGGAGCTATCTGAGCCCGTCCACGCTGAGCCGGATCGAGACCGGCCACCGGCGCATCGCGCTCGACCAGCTCACCCCGATCGCCCGGGCACTGGGCATCACGCTGGACCAACTGGTCGAGGCGGGCGGGGACGACGACGTGGTGATCCGGCCGCACCACGAGCCGGAGCGGGGCATCACCACGTGGCTGCTGTCCCAGGGCGACGCCGCGCCGAGGATGACGGTCGCCAAGCTGCGGATCACCCGGCCGGTCCCGGCGGATCTACGGGTGCATCCGGGGCGCGACTGGTTCACCGTGCTCTCCGGGACGGTGCTGCTGCGGCTCGGCGAGCGGACCATCCGGGTCGAGGCGGGCGAGGCGGCCGAGTTCTCCACGATGGTGCCGCACGCGTTCGGCGTGGACCGTGGACCGGCCGAGATGCTGTGCATCCTCGACCACGACGGCGAGCGCACCCACCTCGGACCGGAGCGCTGACGGGCCCGCTGCCTCGGCTGGCGCCGGCCCGGATGACGGAAAGCCGACCGGTGTCGATATGCGGACATCGACGCAGAGGGGCTCCTGCCACGCTCTGGGCCATCGCCCGCCGGCACTGTCGACAGACAGCGCCGGCGGTTGTGCGATTCCCTCGCGAACAGGAGCCCCATCGATGCTGAGGTCAAGACGACGAACGCGGTTACTCGCCGCCATCCTGGTGGGCGCGCTACTGACCGTCCCCGCCGCTCAGCCCGGGGCGGCGCGGCCCGCGCTCGCGTCGAGCACGGCGGGTCCAATGTCGACCGCTTCGGCGTGGCACGTCGAAGACCTCGGCGCTCCGGTTCCCAACCTGGGGTACGCCAGGGTGGTCGGGGCGGTCAGCCTCCAGGACGGCCCGGCGAGCGACCCCCGGCCGTACATGTTCAACATCATCAACGATGCCCTGTGGGTGATGTCGCCGGTGGCGGGCAGTTGGCGGTGGACCGCGCGCGGCGCGCCCCCGGTGGGCCGGATCAGGGGCTCGGTCGGTGTCGTCAAGTTCCTGGACCAGTTCACGTCCATCGAGCGCGCCTACGTCTTCGTCTACACCGACGACGGCCACCTGTGGGGTAACTGGTGGGACGGCAGCCGCTGGGCCTGGACCGACATCGGCACGCCCGGCGGCACCACGGTCAGCGCGCCGGTCGGTGCGGTCGCCGTACAGACCGCTCCCGGCAGTCAGGCGGTCCCGTACATCTACGTGATCGGCGCCGACGGGCATCTCTGGTGGAGCCGGAAGAACAACACCGGACAATGGACCTGGACGGACCAGGGTGTCCCGGCGGGGGTGACCCTGAACCGCCTCGCCGACCCGGTGGGCGCGGTCAACCTGCGGCTGTCGCCCACCCAACCCGACCTGCCCCAGGTCTTCGTGTTGGACGTGCAGGGCAATCTCTGGCGCCACGGCTTCGACGGCCTGACCTGGCGATGGTACGGCCACGGTTCACCGCAGCCCAGCTACAACGCTCACGGCGTGGGTCTGGTCGCTGTCCAGGACGGACCCAACACCGCCTCCCGCCCCGAGGCGTTCATCGGCGTCAACGGCACCGTGCTGGAGCTCACTTGGTGGAACGGCGCATGGTGGTGGTCCACCCATTCCAGTTCGGGCACCACCTACGTCCGGCACGCCGGCACGATCGCCGTACAGGACGGCTGGGACGCCCCACAACGGCCCTACCTCTTCTCCTGCGATCTGGAGGGCGGTCCACTGCGCACCAACTGGTGGACCGGGTCGCAATGGCAGTGGTCGGTGCAGTCCGGCACCGACGCCGCCGGACTCGACCCCAGCTGCGGGGACGCCGTGGCGCTGCCGAACAGGTTCACCGGCACCCGGTACCCGTACGTCTTCTACTGGTCCCGGCAGCAGCCGATGCGGCTCATGCTCACCTGGTGGGGCTGACCGGCACCGCTCGATGCCGGAGGCATCCCGCCTCCGGCATCCGTGCCGTTTGGGCACAAGGCATACGTGCTGCGGGCGGGTTGCTCAGGGCAGTTGCTGGCGGGTCCGTCGGGCGGGGGCGATCGTGTACAGGTCGAGCACGCCTGGCGGATCCGCCAGGCCGGGGCCACCGGCGTGGACCCAGGCGGCGATGTCGCCGGCGGCGTCGGGGTCGTTGACCAGGCCCAGCCAGACGGGTCGGCCGCCGGCTCGCCGGCCGGCAGCCGAGGGCTGTACGACGACGACGTTGGCGTAGTCGCAGGTGTCGAGGCAGTCGCTGACCCGGACCTGCGCCACGCCGGCCAGTGTCTGCCGTAGCTGCGACAGTTGGGCGGCGTGGTCGACACCGGGGATCTTGCTCGTGCCGCAGCAGCAGCCCCGGCACACGGTGACCGTGCAGCTCGGGTTGGCTGCCGTGTCGCGGGCGGTGGGGCCGGTGCGGCGGGTCACGACGCGGCCTCGGCGGCTGTCCGGCTGGGCGACAGCCGCAGTCCGTCGAGCCGGACGATGGCGGGGCGACCCTCGTGCCCGGCGACGCCGAGTGGCAGGGGTAGGTGGCCGATCAGGTCCCAGGTAGCGAGCACGGTGACAAAGGTAGCGGCGATCATCAGATTCGCCACCCGTACGCGTCCGTGCCGGGTTCGTCGAGCAGGTGGAGAGCGGCAACCATCGATTGCCGAGATTACCCTACCGGGGTAGGGTAATCCGGGTGAAGGTCGAAGGGTTCACCGAAGAGGGGTACGACGCCGTACGGCAGGTGTTCCAGCGCCTGGTCGACGAGGGCCGGGAAACCGGCGCGGGGGTGTCGGTGTGGCGGGACGGTCGCGAGGTGGTTCGGCTCAGCGGGGGATGGGCTGATGTGCAGCGGCAACGCCCGTGGCGCGATGACACGCTGGTCCAGCCCTACTCGTTGTCGAAGACGTTCGCCACCCTCGCCGCGCTGGTGGCGGTCCGCGACGGTGCGTTGGCCCTCGATGAGCCCGTCGCGGCGTACTGGAAAGAGTACGGAGTGAGGGGCAAGGACCGGACCACGCTGCGTCAGGTGCTCACCCACCAGGCGGGGCAACCCCGGTTTCCGCAAGAGGCTGCGGACCTGGACCTGCTCGACGATGCCGGGCTACGGGAGAGTCTTGCGAGGACGGCGCCGGAGTACGCCCCGGGCACCGCGCTGGGGGAGCACGCGCTGACGTACGGCCACCTCATCGACGGGATCCTCCGCGCCGCCACCGGACGCAGCCTCCAGGAGGTGTTCGACAGCGTCGTGCGACCCGCGCTCGCTCTCGACGCCTGGTTCGGCGTACCGGACACCGAACTCGAACGTGTCGCCGACCTCGAGTACGCCAGCCCCGACTGGCCGCGGCAACTGCACGCAGCACCATGGCTGCAGATCCCCGACGGCGCGTTGGACACCCGTCGGACCAACTCCCGCGCCTGGCGGCAGACGGTGTTCGCCGCGGCCAACCTCCACACGACCGCGACCGCCATGGCCCGCTTCTTTTCGTCCATCACCAGCGAAGAGGGGCCCCTGCGCGAGCTGCTCGGCCCGCAGCTGCACACCGAACTGCTCACCTCGCAGATCACCGACCACGACCACGTCTTCGGCACCAGGCTCACCTGGACGCTCGGCTTCATCCGTGACCGCGGCAAAATCGCCAAGGGCGGTATCGGCGGCTCCGCCGCCTGGTGGTCCCTCAACCACCACCACTCCTGCGCCTACCTCACCCGTCGGCTGGACGACCACTCCCGAGCCGCTGAGATCGCTACCGCACTCGGTGACAACCTGGCCGTGGTCGGGGAGGACTGAGCACCCAGGGCTGTTCGGCGCTGGCACAGGTGCAGACGCTGAGGGTGCACGCTGGGTCCGTGACGACGGGCGTGGGCGTAGGGTGCGGCCGGTGATCGGTGATGCCTGGTTGGATCGGTGTTTGTCTCCTTCGCCCGTGCTGCGGGGGCTGGCGAGGAACCCGGCGGCGTCGGTCACCGTGCTGCTGCGGCTGGTGGAGGCGTGGCCGGAGCAGGCGTGCGAGGGGCTACGTCGCCGCCGCGTGCTGCCCCTGCCGGTGCGGGATGCGATGCTGCGTCATCCCTCGCCGAGGGTCCGCGCGGCGCTGGCCGCCCACCCGCACGTTGACGCTGTGGCGCGCGCCGAGCTGCTGGCCGACCCGGTGTGGCGGGTGAGACTGAGCGCGTTCGGCCAGCCCGGTCAGGAGCCGTTGCCGGACGACGCGCTGATGAGGTTGTTGGCCGAGCTCGACGACCCGCCCTCCGACATGCTGTTCATCCGCGAGGAGTTGTTCGGCGAGTTGTGCCATGCGACCGGGTATGAGCTGCGGCTGTTCCGGCTGGCTGCCGCGCACCCCCGGCCCGGGGTGCGCGGATTCGCGGCCGGTTTCCTGTACCTGCTGGACGAGCGGTCGTGCCAGGCGCTGCTGGAGGACGAAGCGCCCGAGGTACGGGCGGCCGCCGCAGCGGCCGTCGCGCACCGGCAGCAGGTGATGCAGCCCGCGGATCTGCCGGACCAGCACTGTCACGCCTTCTGGTACGTGCTGCAGCGTCCACTGTCCCGGGCCCTGGTCGATCAGGTGCTGGCCAGCGGCGACACGGACGCGCTGCAGGTGATGGGCAGGAACCCGACCGTCCCGCCCGACGTGGTCGAGACACTCCTGCGCCACCCCGACCCGTCGGTCCGGCAGGCAGTCACCGGCCGCGTCGACCTGACCGACGACCAGCTCGCCAGGCTCGCCGCCGACCCAGCGGTCGAGGTCCGCACCGCGCTCTCCAACCATCCCTCGGCACCTGCCGAACACGCCGCGTGGATCGACCACGGATGCGATATCCGGCCGGGAAATACCGCCTTCCTCCTGGACCGCTACGGCGACTTCCTACGCCAAGCTGGCGGCAGGTTGCGACTCGTCACTTCCGAATGCCCCGCGTGCCCAGGCTGCTGGTACCTCGACATGGCAGTGGTCAGAGACGGGTTGGAGGCCGTCACCCTGGTCCTGCCGTCGCGAGCCCGGGCAGAATTTTGCCGGCTCCTGAACAGGCTCGACCGTGACGTCCGGCGCCGCACCCCGCCGGACTCCAGCCGCAAACTGCGATGGACCGGCGAGCCACAGCCCTGGTGGCATCAACGGATCTACCAACGATGACGCCGCCCACAGGTCGCAGCGTGCCCGCGTCCCAACATGCTGTCGTAGCCGATGAGCTGATGGCTGATCACGCCGTCCGTCGGACGCGGTGGTGATCGCCGGGTCAGCGGATGGTGGCGGTGAGGCGTTGCAGGGCGGCGTGGGCGGGTGGGCCCCAGGTGGGTTTGCCGCCGGGGCGGCCGTGGACGCCGTTGTCGCCGATGAGGATGCCGCCGAGGGCGCGTATCGTCGCCCAGCCTCGGGCGCGACGCATGGTGGCGGTGTCCGGGGTCGGCTGGTAGGCCGCGTGGAAGTGGTCGGTGGTGTCGTCCGGTAGCAGGAGCCACGCGGCGGCGAGGTCGTATGCCGGGTCGCCCGCGCAGAGGTCGCCGAAGTCGATCACGCCGCAGAAGGTGCCGTCGGCGGTGAGGACGTTGGCCGGGTGTAGGTCGGCGTGCAGCCACAGCGGCGGGCCCGTCCACTGCGGCGCGGTGACCGCGTCGTGCCAGACGGCGCGGACGGCGTCCGGGTCGTTGACCAGCCCTCGTTCGGTGGCGGACGTGAGCCCCTTGGCGAAGCCCCCGGCGTGGTCGGCCAGTGGCCCGCCACGGTCCCGGCCGGTGGGCGCGCCGCTGGGGGCCGGTTGGTGAAGAGCCATGAGGAAAGTGGCCAGGGATCTGGCCGCGTCGGAGGCTCGCGTGACGGGGGCCTGGTCGGCGGGTGTGCCCGGAACCCAGGTGGTGATGAGCCAGGGCCGAGGGAACCGCTCGGAGGGTTCGCCGAGTCGCTGCGGGACGGGAATCGGCAGCGGAAGGCGCGGGGCCAGCGTGGGCAGCCAGGAGTACTCCTTGCGCAGCAGCGCGTCCGCGGACCCGGTCGCCCAGGGAAGCCGGACGGCCAGGTCGTCACCGAGTCGCCACAGTTGGTTGTCCCAGCCACGCGCGCCCAGCCGAACCGGGCGATCGGCGAGGTCCGGGTGCTGGTCGCGGACCAGATCCCGGACCAGATCCGCGGTGATCTCGATCTCGGCGTGGGTCATGCCGAGCAACAGTAGTCCCGCAGCGTGCTCCACCCGCGCGTGCGGACCGCCAGGTCAGTCAGTCCCGCCCCGGCCGCGGACCAACGGTAGGAAGATCTCGTCGACGATCTCGACCAGGACCTCGTCGGGCACAGCCGGAACGCCGCGCAGGGCGTACTCGCCACGCAGCAGCATCAACGGCAGCGCCGCCACCCGCGGCTGCACCGCCTCGGGGGTGCCTCGCCGCGGGCCACCGCCCGGCTCAGCAGGGTGAACCACGCGGCGTTCATCGCGCTGCCGCCGGCCTGCTCGCGCAGTAGCTCCAGCAGAGCCGGCTCGTCGGCGGCCGCCGCCAGGAGGTCGCGCAGGATCGCCCCGCGGGGTGAGGACCAGGTCGCGTTGGCCCGCCGCAGCAGTTCCAACGCGTCGCTTCGGAGGCTGCCGGTGTCCGGCGTCGGGGTACGGGTGTCGGCCAGGTGTTTGTAGGCGGCGATGCCGAGCGCGGCGCGCTGCGGCCAGCGTCGGTAGATCGCATTCTTGTTCGTGCCGGCACGCCGGGCGACCTTGTCCATGGTCATGCCGGCGTAGCCGGAGGCGGTCAGTTCCTCGGCGGCCGCGCGCAGGATTGCCTGCTCCAGCTCCGCGCCTCGCCGCCGCTGTCCCCCCGCCACGGTACGCATCGTACGCTAAACCGAGTACGGTACTGCCAGTACCTTAAGGAGGTAAGCAATGCGCGCTTGGGGCGTCACCTACGACACCGGCTTTACCAACATGGGAACCACCACCCACGAACCCTTCGACCCCGACATCGTCGCCAGGGACATGCGGATCATCCGCGCCGACCTGCACGCCGACGCCGTCCGGATCACCGGAGGGGTCGCCGACCGTCTGGAGATCGCCGCCCGGCACGCGGCCGCCGCCGGCCTGGAGGTCTGGTACTGCCCGTTCACCAACGACCTGACCACCGACCAGTTGCTGGCGTTCCTGCTGGACGCCGCCGAGCGCGCCGAGCGGATCCGGCGGGAAGGGGCGAACGTCCGGTTCCTCACCGGCTCGGAGATCAGCATGATGACGATCGGGCTCGTGCCCGGTGACACCCTGACCGAGCGAGCGGCCGTCCTTACCGACCCGGCGCGGGTCCGCGAGGTCCTCCCGGGTGTGCAGCGAGAGACCAACGCCCTTCTGGCCCAGGCCGCCGCAGGCGCCCGCGAGCGGTTCGGCGGCCTCATAGGGTACGCGTCGCTCCCTATGGAGGCGGTGGACTGGACACCGTTCGACTTCGTCGCGACCGACGCCGGCTACCGCGACGCCAGCAACGCCGCCGCCCTACCCGCGAACCTCGTCGCCATGACCTCCCAGGGCAAGCCGTTCGCCATCACCGAGTTCGGCTGCGCGCCCTTCACCGGCGCCGCGGACCGGGGCAGCCGCAGCGACATCATCGGGTACGACGAGCGCACCGCGCAGGCCGTCCGGCTCACCGAGACCGTCGAGCGCGACGAACCCGAACAAGCCGCCTACCTGAGGGATCTTCTCGAGGTCTACGACGCCGGCGGCGTGGACACCGCGTTCGTCTACACCTTCGCCTCCCGGCACCTGCCCACCTCGGAGGATCCCGAGCGGGACTTCGACCTGGGCAGCTTCGGGATCGTGAAGGTCCTCCCATCCGGCCGTACCGGGACCGCCTACCCAGGAATGCCGTGGGAGCCCAAGGCAGCCTTCTACTCCCTGGCCGAGTATGGCCGCGCCCGGGCGAGCGGGTCCGCGGTCTGACGCGTCTGCGGCTGGTTCGCACCGAGGACACGCGGCTACCGCGACCGCGTGTCCTCTGGGAACTCCCAGGCGGGGTCGAGTGCCCCCATCTGGCCGTAGCGGGACCCGGGCTCAGCCGACGGGCCCGACTGCTCCCCTCAGGTCGCCGGCCTCGGCGCGGCTTGCCGGCAGCACCGTGGGGGCGGGCCCGGTCGAGTCGCGGACCACCAGGAGGTGGCCGATCGTCCGGCGGCGGGGACGGGTCGAGCGGGCCTTGAGCGCGAGCGACAGCGCCATCCGCCCCATGTCGGTCATCGGCAGCCGGATGGTGGTGAGGCTGGGGGCGAGGTCGGCGGCGACGGGGACGTCGTCGAACCCGACGACCGACATCCGCTCGGGCACGGGGATGCGGTGTGCCCGCAGCGTCGACAGCACCCCGATGGCCATCGCGTCGTTGAGCGCGATGATCGCGGTGGTCTGGGGGCGGTCGCGCAGGATCTGTTCGGTGGCGACCCGGCCGCCGTCGCGGGTGAAGTCGGAGTGCACGACCGGAAGATCGTCGAGGGAGAACCCGCGCTGGCGCAGGGCGGTCGCCACGCCGGCGAGCCGGTCGGCGACGGTGGTGAGCCCGGCCGTGCCGGCGGCGACGGCGATGTGGCGGTGTCCGAGGTTCAGCAGGTGATCGGTGAGGGCGCGGCCGCCGGCCTCGTTCTCCGGCAGGACCGCGTCGACGCCGAGGGCGTGCCGGCCGATGACGGCGACCCGGCCGCCCTGGCTCTGGAACTCCGCGAGCTCCGCGCGGGCCTCGGCCTCGATCCGGGCGTCGTCGTAGCCCGATCCGGCGATCAGGATGATCCCGACCCGCTGCGCGATGAGGTGGCGCAGTTGCCGTAGCTCCGCGTCCGGGTCCCGGCCGGAGTGGCAGATCTGCACCAGCAGCCCCTCCTCGGCGGCCACCTGGATGACCCCGCCGGCGATCTCCGAGAAGTAGGGGTCGTCGACCTGGTGCACGACCAGCCCGACCGTCGAGCTCGCGCCGCCGGCGAGGGTGCGGGCGTACGGGTTGGCGACGTAGCCCAGCTCCTGGGCCATCTGCCGGACGCGTCCGGCGACCTCCTCGCTGACCCCCTCGCGTCCGGCGAGGGCGCGGGACGCCGTCGCCAGAGAGACACCCGCTCGCTCGGCCACGTCGATCAGACGCAGTCTCGGGCCTGGTCTGGGCATCGGCAACTCCCTGGAAACATCAATGTCATCTGACTCTTGCCAGTGGTGTAGACCACAGCCTAGTCTACGAAAGCGCTTCCGTAAGCGCTTCCGTCCCGGCAAAGGAGCGTCTCGGGATGACAACCCGATTGAAACGAATCCAGTGGTTGACAGCACTCGGAGCGAGCCTCACCCTCGCGCTCACGGGCTGTGGTGACGGTGGTGGCGGGGGTTCCGGTGCCGACGATCCGATCGTCGTGGGGATCTCCCTGCCCCTGACCGGGGACTTCTCCGAACCGGGCAAGGGTGTCCAACGCGGCTACGAGGCCTGGGCCAAGATCACCAACGACAATGGCGGCCTCCTCGGCCGCAAGGTCGAGCTGAAGATCCTCGACGACCAGTCCAACGCGGACCGGGTGGTCGCCGACTACGAGCAGCTCATCGGCAAGGACAACGTGGACCTCGTGGTGGGCCCGTTCTCGACCCGCCTCGTGGTGCCCGCGGCCCGGGTCGCCGAGGAGTACGGCATGCTCTTCGTCGAGCCGGCGGGCGCGGCGAAGGAGGTCTTCGAGCAGGGCTTCAAGAACATGTTCTACGCCGCCCCGGCGGTGGCGAACGACCACTACAACCACCTGGCCGAGTACATCCTGGCACTGCCGCCCGACCAGCGGCCGAAGACCGCGGCGTACGCGGCCATGGACGACCCGTTCGCGCAGGGCACGGCGTACGGGCTGAAGGAGAAGCTCGAGGCGGGCGGCGTCCGCACCGTCGTCAACGAGGTCTACCCGCCGAACACCACCGACTTCGGCAGCATCGCCGCGAAGATCGCGTCGTCCAGGGCCGATCTGGTGGTGGGCGGCTCCCAGTACCAGGACGGCGTGAACCTGATCGTCGCCCTCCAGCAGCTCCGGTACCAGCCGAAGCTGGCCGCCTTCTCCACCGCCCCGACGAACCCCGAGTTCGCCGCGGCGATCGGCAACAAGACCGAGGGGATCCTCTCGCCGACCGGGTACACGCAGGACGCGCCGTACCCGAGCAACAAGGAGTTCGTCGAGAAGTACACCGCGCAGTTCGGCTCGCCGCCGGAGGAGGACGAGGCCAACGCGTACACGACCGGGCAGGTCGTCGCGGCGGCGGTCACCGCGGCGGGCTGCGCCGAGCAGGGCGACTGCCAGAAGAAGCTGGTCGAGTGGGTCCGCGGCAACACCGTGGAGACGGTGGTCGGCCCGCTCTCCTGGGACGAGACGGGCAAGCCCAAGGGCGCCCACATGATCCAGCAGTGGGTGGGCGGCAAGATCCAGATCGTGCTGCCGGCCGACGCCCGGGAGACCGACCTCGTCTACCCGAAGCCGGCCTGGTAGGAGACGACACATGCCCTCCGGTGCCCTGCTCTTCCAGAGCATCATCCTGGGTCTGCTGCTGGGAGGGCTCTACGCCCTCCTGGCAGCGGGGCTCACCCTCTACTTCGGAATCATGCGGGTCGTGATGATCGCCCACTCGGCGTTCCTCATCCTCGCCGCGTACCTCGCCTGGTGGTCCCACACTCGGCTGGGGATCGACCCGCTGCTGTCGATGATCGTGACCGTGCCGCTCTTCTTCGCCTGCGGCGTCCTGTTGCAGCGGCTGCTCCTGGCCCGGCTGCGCCCGGCCACGCTGACCATGATGTCGGTGCTGCTGACCTTCTCGATCGCGGTCGTCGTCGAGGGCCTGCTCGGCTACCTGTTCACCGGCACCCAGCGGCGGATCCAGCTCGACTACAGCTCGGCGAGCTTCGGGATCTTCGGTGCCCGGGTCGCGGTGGTCAAGCTGATCGCGTTCGGTCTCGCCGCCGTTGCCCTGCTCACCCTCTATCTGCTGATGAAGAAGACCACCTTCGGCTGGGCCCTGCGGGCGACCATCCAGCACCGCGACGCGGCGCGGCTGGTGGGCATCGAGACCGAGCGGGTGGCCGGGTACGGCTTCGGCCTCGGCCTCGCCACCGCGGCCGTCGGCGGTACGGCCCTGGCCCTCGACACCACCATCTACCCGTCGCTGCACTGGCACTGGATCGGCCCGCTGATGGCCATCATCGTGGTGGGCGGGCTGGGCAGCGTGCCTGGTGCCGCGATGGCCGCGATGGTGCTCGGCATGCTGCAGAGCCTGTTGCAGATCCCGCTCGGCACGACCTGGGCGCAGACCATCTTCTACCTGGCCCTGTTCGCGACGCTGGCATTCCGGCCACAAGGTTTCTTCGGAGGTCGACTTGCGCAGCGCTTCTGATCCGACGACGGTGGACGTCCCGCCGGCCGGGGCGGTGACGACGCGGCGCAGTCTCGACCGGTTCCTCCAGGTGGCAGCGATCGTGCTGCTCGCCGCAGCGGTGCTGGCCTTCCCGTCCCTGGCACCCAACCCGTACATCCTCTCGGCGGGCGTCGTGGTGCTCAACTACGCGGTGCTCTCGACGTCGTGGAATTTCGTCGGCGGGTTCACCGGCTACATCTCGCTCGGCCACGGCGCCCTCGCCGGGCTCGGCGGCTACGGGACCGCCCTGCTGGTCACGAAGGCCGGCCTGCCGAGCTTCGTGGCCCTCGTGGTGGCGGCCCTGCTGGTGGCGGCCCTCGCCGTACCGATCGGCTTCGCCGCGCTGCGGGTCCGTGGCGCGTCGTTCGTCATCGTCTCGATCGCGTTGGTGCTGATCATGCTGCTGGTCTTCCAGAGCTGGGCGTCGCTCACCGGCGGATCACGCGGTCTGGTCGTGCCGCGCCCGTTCCCGGACCTGCTCCGTCCGGAGCACCACCGGGTGTTCTACTACCTCTTCACCGGCCTGCTCGCGCTGGCCCTGCTGGCCTGGTGGGTCATCGACCGCTCCCGGTTCGGCCTCGGGCTGAAGGCCGTCCGGGAGGACGAGGACAAGGCGGAGGCGCTGGGCACCCCGACCTTCGCGTACAAGCTGGTGGTGTTCGTGGTCTCGGCGGGGTTCACCGCCCTGGGCGGCGGGCTCTACGCGCTCTGGTTCGGCGACCTCGACCCGGTGTTCCAGTTCTCCATCCTCACCGGCTCGTACCTGGTGCTGATGGCGCTGCTCGGCGGTGTCCGGAACCTGTTCGGCCCGCTGATCGGCGCGCTGGTGGTCGGCATCGGGCTGGAGTACTTCAAGGTGGAGTTCGGCGACACACAGTTGCACCTGGTCGCGACGGGCCTGCTGCTCGCGCTGGTCGTGCTCTTCATGCCCGACGGCGTGCTGCCGGCGCTCGGTTCCCTGCTCGGCCGGATGCGGCCGGCGCAGAACTCGATCCGCGAGGTCACGGCCGCCCAGTTGCGCGAGCAGCGTGTCGCGGCCGCCGGCGCGCCGGCCGCGCGGGAACCCGTGGACGCCGCCGCCGGTGCGCGGTCCCAGTCGACGGAGGAGCGGGCATGAGCGAGGCACGGGGTCTGGCCATCGCCGGGCTCACCAAGGCGTTCGGTGGCGTGGTGGCGCTCGACGGTGCGACCGTCGAGTTCCAGCACGGCAAGGTCAACGCGCTGATCGGGCCCAACGGGTCGGGCAAGACCACCTTCTTCAACTGCATCACCGGGATGATCCGACCGGACGGCGGGCAGGTCACCTACCGCGGGCGGGACATCACCGGCGCGGCCCCGCACCGCATCGTCCACGCCGGTGTCGGCCGTACGTTCCAGCTGTGCCGCGTCTTTCCCCGGATGACGGCGTTGGACAACGTCCTCGCGGCCGTGCGTCCGACCGGCCTGACCGGCCTGCTGCGTGGCGCCCGCGCCCGCGCGGAGGTCGACCGTGCCCGGGGGTGGCTCACCCGCCTCGGCATCGAGCACCTGGCCGACGTGGAGGCGCGCAACATGTCCTGGGGCCAGCAGAAGCTGCTGGAACTCGCCGGTGTGCTGATGAGCGACCCGGAAACCGTCCTGCTCGACGAGCCGGCCGGCGGCGTCAACCCGGCCCTGCTGGACCGGATCGGCACCCTGGTCCGCGAACTCAACGCCGAGGGGCGGACGTTCGTGGTCGTGGAGCACAACATGGACCTGGTGATGAGCGTCAGCGACCACATCGTGGTGTTCGACCGGGGCCGCCCGATCGCTGAGGGTCCGCCGTCGCTCATCCGCTCCGACGAACGCGTCCTGGGGGCCTACCTTGGCGTCTGAAATCGAACTCGTCGACATCCAGGCCGGCTACGGGCGCGCCGCGCCGGTGCTGCGCGGCCTGACCGTCTCGGTGCCAGCGGGCCAGATCGTCTGCCTGGTCGGCCCGAACGGCGCCGGGAAGTCCACCGTCCTGAAGGTCGCCAGCGGCCTGCTCAAGCCCCGCTCCGGAAAGATCCTCGTCGGCGGCGTGGACGTGACCGGCCAGGGGCCGCAGCGGATGCTCGCCTCCGGCGTCGCGCACGTCCTGCAGGGGCACAGCGTCTTCCGCGAGATGACCGTGGCGGAGAACGTCCTGCTGGGCGGCTACACGTTGAAGGACAAGGCATTGATCGCCAAACGTACGGCCTTCGTCAAGGAGGTATTCCCGGTCGTCGCGCAACGCTGGAACTCGCTGGCCGGATTGCTGTCCGGCGGGCAGCAGAAGCAGGTGGAGTTCGCCCGGTCGCTCATGGTCAACCCCAAGGTCGTGCTCCTCGACGAGCCGTCCATGGGCCTGGACCCGAGGGCGACGACCACCGTGTTCGAACAGGTCGTGCGAATGCGCGACGCTGGTACGGCGGTGCTGCTCGTGGAGCAGAACGCCCGGCGGGCGTTGGAGACAGCCGACCTCGGTTGCGTGCTCGACCTCGGGCACGTGCACATCTCCGGGCCGGCTTCGCAACTGTTGGCCGACCCGCAGCTCGGCGAGCTGTACCTCGGCGGACGGCCCGCCGAGCCGACGGCACCGCCGAAGCGGTAACAGACTCCGACGTGACAGCGGCACACATGGGTTGGAGCGTGCGTACGTAAGCGCTTCCGAAAGCGGTTACGTACGCACGCCAGAGCTGAAACAGAGGTGTATCGCGATGATCAGAACAAGACGGTTCGCCGTCGCCACGGCCGCCGTACTGGCGACCGGTGTGCTGGCGGGTGTCGGGGCGCCCCCGGCCCAGGCGGACCGGAGCAACCCGCGCGACGTCCATCCCCACCTGCGATCGAGCCTGGTCGCCTTCTACGACTTCGACCACCCCGTGGAGGGTGACGCGGCGCTCGAGCGGGACCTGGGCCGCTCCGGCACCGAGATCGAACTCGTCAACGGCGGCGCCGACATGCGCGTGGCCGAGCACGCCTACCCGGGCAGCGGCAACGCGTTGCAGACCCGACAGGTGAACCCCGCCCAGGCCGGCAACGACGACTGGAAGGCAGGCACCTGGTCGGCCAGCGGCGTACGCACCCTGCGCCCCTTCGCCGGCACCCAGGGCACCACCGTGATGGGCTGGTTCAAGATGGAGATGGACGCCCCGGCGCCCAACTCCACCACCGTCAACCCGGCCGACCGGTTCAACGCGATCGGGCTGGCCGGTGTGCTGACCGGCGACTCGGACGGCCACGGCGTCCGGGCGCTGCTGGAGCTCATCGACGTCAACGGCGAACTGCGGCTGGTCGCGCTCGGCCGGCGCCTCGACGGCGGCAACTCGCAGACCTTCGCGGCGAGCGAGGACTGGCGGACGCTGCTGCCGAAGGGGGAGTGGGTCCACCTCGCGGCCACCTTCGACTTCAACACCGGCGCGCTGGCGCTCTACCGCAACGGCCTGCCGGTGGACGGCTTCTACACCCGCACCGACGACCCGTGGCTCGTGTCCGGCCCGGGCCCGCACGTCACCACCGCCTCGGATCCGCGAGGCATCAAGATCGGCGGGAGCTTCCCGCAGGACACGCTGGAGCGGAATCCGTGCGACTGCCGCATGGACGCCCTGATGTTCCTCGACACCGTCGTCTCGGCGTCCGACGTCGAGAAGCAGTACCGGTACCAGGCTCGCTGACCACCCTCCGCACCGCCCCACCGGGAAGGAGACCCGCGTGCGCAGTATCCGCACGATCCGCAGATCCGCGCTGACGGCCGGGCTCACCGCCGCCACCCTCGTCCTGTCCACCCTGGTCGCCGGCCCCGCCCAGGCCGCCGACGCCGTCTACGATCCGGTCCTCGAGACGCCCAGCCAGTCCCGGCTCGGCCTGGTCCTGACCGAGTACGCCAGCTTCCCGCAGTCGTCCCCCATCCCGGCGCCGACCGACCAGCGGCTCATGCGTACCGCCCGTATCAACACCATCATGGAACTGCCCGACGGCTCCGGCCGCCGTGCCGTGCCGGACCTCAACGGCCACCTCTACCTGGTCAGGGACGGCGTGCCGCAGGTCTACCTGGACGTCGCCGACACGTTCGCGCCGCAGTTCTTCTCCGGCCGCGGGCTCGGCCAGGGCTTCGGCTACGTCGCGTTCCACCCCGAGTTCGGCACCAACGGCCGCTTCTACACCATCCACACCGAACAGGCGTCGCTGGCCACCAAGGCGCCGGACTACGCCCAGGCCAACAGCATCTTCCACGGCGTGATCACCGAGTGGACGGCGACCGACCCGGCCGCCGACACGTTCTCCGGTACCCGCCGCGAGGTGCTGCGGATCGGCTTCGCCGGCCAGGTCCACGGCGTCCAGGAGATCAACTTCAACCCCACGGCGCGACCCGGCCAGCGTGACTACGGGGTGCTGTACCTGGCCGTCGGCGACGGCGGCACCGGCGTACGCAACACCGAGCCGCAGAACCTGGGCATGGTGCACGGCAAGCTGCTGCGCATCGACCCGCAGGGCACCGACTCGGCCAACGGGCAGTACGGCATCCCGACGGACAACCCGTTCGTCGGCCGGGCCGGCGCCCTGGGCGAGGTCTACGCGGTCGGGTTCCGCGACCCGCACCGGTTCAGCTGGGACCCGGCCACCGGCCGGATGTTCCTCGGCCACATCGGCGAGCACGCCATCGAGGCGATCTACGAGGTGCGCGCCGGTGACAACTTCGGCTGGAGCGAGCGGGAGGGCGCGTTCGTCTTCGACAAGACGGGGAGCGCCTGCGACAAGCTCCTGCCGCTGCCGGCGGACGACGCCCAGTACGGCTATACGTACCCGGTCGCGGCGTACGACCACAACCCGGCGCCCGGCTGGAACTGCACCGGCGACGTGGGTGTCGCGGTGGCCGGCGGGTTCGTCTACCGGGGCAACGAGCTGCCCGCGCTGAAGGGCAAGTACGTCTTCGGTGACCTGGTTGACGGGCAGGTCCTCTACACCGAGGCGAACGAGATGCGGCGCGGCCACGACCCGGCCACGATCCACCGCCTTGCGCTCTTCAACGCCGCCGGCGAGTCGGTGCGCATGCAGGACCTATCCGGCCCCGGTGCCGTGGGCAACCGGGAGCGGGTCGACCTGCGGTTCGGCACCGACGCCGCCGGTGCGCTTTACCTCCTCGCCAAGGCCAACGGGAAGGTCTGGAAGGTGACCGGCACCCGGGAGTTCGCGGACGGCGACGTCGGCGGCACCAAGCTGCACAAGCCCTCCGGCCCGGAGAGCTGGACGCCGGTCACCCCGTCGAAGTGGCAGTTCGACCGGGACGAGGTGATCCTCGCCGAGGCGGGCGTGAGCCGGCCCGGCCCGCGCCGTCCGTTCGAGTACGCGGTGGTGACCGACGGGCCGGAGTGGTCGTCCGTGGAGATCGAGGCCGATGTCCGGCTCGACACGCCGGTCGAGGTGAGCAACCGGGACGTGATCATCGTCTTCGGCTGGCGTTCGGACACCGAGTTCTACTACGCCCACCTGTCGACCGACAACACGATCCTGCCGCACAACGGCATCTTCAAGGTGAACAACGCCGACCGGCAGCGCCTCGACTACCAGTGGAACGGCCGGTCGCGCGGCGCGAACCCGGCGATCGTCGACGCCGACTGGCACAAGGTGCGCGTCGTGCACCTGCCGGCCACCGGCGAGATCGCGGTCTACGTCGACGGCAAGAAGGACCCGCTGATGACCGCGAAGGACACCACGTTCGGCTCCGGACGGGTCGGCTTCGGCTCGTTCGACAACATCGGCCGGCTGCGTCACCTGACGGTGACCGGAACCCCGGCCTGATCCGGCCCGGTGGGGACGGCGGCAGGGCCGTCGTCCCCACCGGGGACGGGCAGTGTGCGGCACCCGGCCGAACCGGGTACCGGAGATGACCCCTGAGGAGAGTAGGACGATGACGGCACGTGTTCCGATCGGCATCGTGATGAATGGCGTGACCGGGCGGATGGGCTACCGGCAGCACCTGGTCCGATCGCTGCTGGCCATCCGCGAGCAGGGCGGCGTACCGCTGCGCGACGGGAGCCGGCTCTGGCCGGAACTCGTTCTGGTCGGGCGGAACGAGGCCAAGCTGCGCGACGTCGCGGCCCGGCACGGGTTGACCGACTGGACGACCGACCTGGACGCCGCGCTGGCGCGACCGGACGTCTCGATCTACTTCGACGCGCAGGTCACCAGCGAACGGGAGAAGGCCCTCCGGCTTGCCGTCGCGGCGGGCAAGCACATCTACACCGAGAAGCCCACCGCCACCACGCTGCACGGCGCGGTCGAGCTGGCGCGCGCCGCCGACGCGGCCGGGATACGGCACGGCGTGGTACAGGACAAGCTCTTCCTGCCCGGCCTGCGCAAGCTCGACCGGCTCGTGCGGGGCGGATTCTTTGGCCGGATCCTGTCGGTGCGCGGCGAGTTCGGCTACTGGGTCTTCGAGGGCGACTGGCAGGAGGCACAGCGGCCGAGCTGGAACTACCGGGCCGCCGACGGCGGCGGCATCGTCGTCGACATGTTCCCGCACTGGCACTACGTCCTGGAGCAGATCTTCTCGCCGGTCCGGGCGGTCACCGCCCACGTCACCACCCACATCCCGCGCCGGTGGGCCGAGGACGGTCAGCCCTACGAGGCGACCGCCGACGACGCCGCGTACGGGATCTTCGAGCTGGACGGTGGCGTCGTCGCCCAGATCAACTCCTCCTGGGCCGTCCGGGTGAACCGGGACGAGCTGGTCGAGTTCCAGGTCGACGGCACCGAGGGCAGCGCGGTCGCCGGGCTGCGTCGCTGCCGCGTCCAGCACCGGGCCACCACCCCGAAGCCGGTCTGGAACCCGGACCTGCCGTCCACCGACGACTTCCGCGCGCAGTGGCAGGAGGTGCCGGACAACGAGGTGTTCGACAACGGCTTCAAGGCGCAGTGGGAGATGTTCCTGCGGCACGTCGCCGAGGACGCCCCGTACACCTGGGACCTGTGGGCCGGCGCGCGCGGTGTGCAACTGGCCGAGCTGGGCCTCCAGTCGGCCCGGGAGGGCCGGCGCGTCGAGGTGACGGAGCTGCGGTCGTGACCCGGACCGTCAACCTGCCCGACGGGCCGTTCACCCTCTCCGGGACCGGGCGCGAGCACCTCACGCCCGGCGTCCGCTTCACCAGCCGGGTCGCGTACGCCGCCGCGCACGTCGTCGCCGATCCCCGCGCGGAGAACGTGCCGGGCACACCGGCCGCCGTCGACTGGGACGCGACCCTGGCGTTCCGCCGGCACCTGTGGTCGTACGGGTTCGGCGTCGCCGAGGCGATGGACACCGCCCAGCGGGGCATGGGCATGGACTACCCGGCCGCGCGCGAACTGGTGCGGCGCTCGGCCGCGGCCGCCCGGGCCGAGGGGGGCGCGATCTGCGCCGGTGTCGCCACCGACCAGTTGCCGGCCGGCCCGGCCTCGCTCGACGAGATCCGCAAGGCGTACGCCGAGCAGCTCGCCGACGTGCAGGAGGCCGGCGCCCGGCCGGTGCTCATGTGCAGCCGCCACCTGGCCGCTGCGGCCCGGTCCGCCGACGACTACCTCGACATCTACGGCCGGCTGCTGGCCGACGCCGACGGCCCGGTGGTGCTGCACTGGCTCGGCCCGGCGTTCGACCCGGCGCTCACCGGCTACTGGGGCGACGCCGATCCGGTGCGCGCCGCGGAGACCGTGGTCGCGCTGATCGACACGCACCCGAGCCGGGTCGACGGCATCAAACTGTCGCTGCTCGACGAGGACTTCGAGGTCGCGCTGCGTCGACGCCTGCCCGCCGGGGTACGGCTCTACACCGGCGACGACTTCAACTACCCGGCCCTGATTCGGGGCGACGGCGAGGGCCACTCCGACGCGCTGCTCGGCGTCCTCGCCGCGATCGCGCCCCCGGCCGCCGCCGCGCTGCGCGCGCTCGACACCGGTGACCTGGCGACGTACGACCGGATCCTGGCCCCCACGCTGCCGCTCGCCCGGCACCTGTTCGGTGCCCCGACCTTCTACTACAAGACCGGCATCGTGTTCCTGGCCTGGCTCGCCGGTCACCAGGACCACTTCACGATGGTCGGCGGTCTCCAGTCGGGACGGTCGCCGGTGCACCTGGGCCGGCTGCTGCGGCTGGCCGACGCGGCCGGGCTGCTGCCCGACGCCGAGCTGGCCGCGCACCGCGCGCGGGCGTTCATGACCACGGCGGGGGTGGCGCAGTGAAGCGGTTCGCGCTCAACTCGGCGACGACGAAGCGGTGGCCCCTGCCGGACCTCGTCGCCGGCTGCGTCGACGCCGGGGTGTCCGGGGTGGGGCTGTGGCGGGAGGACCTGGCCGCGTACGGGGTCGAGCCGGCCGCGGCGCTGGTGCGGGACGCGGGCCTGACCGTCACGTCGCTGTGCCGCGGCGGGTTCTTCAGCACCCCCGGATGGCTCGACGAGAACCGGCGTGCCATCGACGAGGCGGCGGCGGTGGGCGCGCCGGAGCTGGTGCTGGTCTCCGGCGGTCTGCCCGACGGCAGCCGGGACATCGACGGTGCCCGGGGGCACGTGCGGGACGCGATCGGCGAGTTGGTGCCGTACGCCCGCGCCGCGGGGGTCCGGCTCGCCCTGGAGCCGCTGCACCCGATGTTCTGTTCCGACCGATGCGTGGTCGCCAGTCTCGGTCAGGCCCTGGACCTCGTCGCGCCGTATCCGGCGGAGACGGTGGGCGTCGTCGTCGACACGTACCACCTCTGGTGGGACGACCAGGTGTGGGCGCAGATCGCGCGGGCCGGCCGGGAGGGCCGGATCGCCTGCTTCCAGATCGCCGACTGGGTGACGCCGCTGCCGGCGGGGGTGCTGCTCGGTCGGGGGCTGCCCGGCAACGGCTGCGTCGATCTGCGCCGCTTCCGGGAGGCCGTGGACGCGGCCGGCTACACCGGACCGGTGGAGGTGGAGGTCTTCGCCGAGGAGGTGTGGGCCCGGCCTGGCCGGGAGGTGCTCGACGAGGCCGTCGCCGGCTACCTCACGCACGTCGCCTGAGCGGACGCACGGCCCGCCCGGTCTCCGGTCGGGCCGTCGGTCAGGACCGGCCCAGGCGGGGCCGGGTGGGTCCGGCCGCTGTGGCGATTACTCGTGGCCTCCGTGGTGATCGTGCCGGTATGGTGGCCGGGCCGGCCGTGGGACTTGCGTGCGACTTCCGGAACCCGCCTCTGAAGCGATGCTTCGCAGTTCGTGCCTTCATTCCCCGGCCGGCCTCTGGGTCACCCGTCGAGGAAGCTGGGTCGCGGTCGTGTCGCTGTCGGAGCAGGTCGCGTGCGAGGACGTGGTCATGTTCGTCAACGCGGCGATCGCCTCCACGGCTCAGCACGAGTTCCACAGTCGCGCCGGCGCGCAGCGGATGTCGCTGGACTTCCTGCACGAGTACGTGCTGGGCAACTACCGGGATCTCTACGCGGCGACGGCGGCCCTGGACATCAACCATCTCAACGCGGCGATGGTCGTGACGAACCTGCTGCGCACCGCGTCGACCGCGAGCCCCGGGCAGCGGGCGGTCGAGGGGCGGCTGATCGCCGCGCGGCTGCGGCTACTGCCGCCCCAACGGGTGTACTCCGTGTTCCGTGAACTACGCCGGCTGGGCGTCAACAACCGGCGTACCAGGGCGATCGTGCGTGACTGGGTGGCTGGCCGGCCGGATCCCGCGTTCGACGCGGTCAAGTACCGCCGGTCGCTGTCCGTCGCGGCCCGCCACGCGCACCTGCCGCTGCCCGGCGAGGTGGGTACCGCGCTGTTCGACTGGCGTCGCCCCAGGCGGTACGAGACGCTGATCCTGGAGACGTGGCGGCGCGCCCACTACGAACAGCGCGCGCTGTACGAGCTGCCCTACACGGTCGCCGAGGGACTCGCCGCCCAACAGGGAATCGACCGGGCCCGCTTCCTGACCGGCATCGCGCCGAAGCTCACCGACGGCGAACGGCTGCGGTTGCAGTCGGCCGCCGCACGGCACAAGGTCGGCGCAATCGCCATGGACCTCGCCACCGCGCCACTGACCCGTCTCGCCGTCTACGTGCTGTCGCTGTCCCGGCCGGAGCGGAACCGGCGCCGCGAGGAGTTGACCGGTGCGCTGCGGACGGCCGCCCGGCGCGCCGCCCGTCGACAGGCGGGCTCGTGGGGCCGGGTCGTGGCGGTCCTCGACGACAGCTATTCCGCCGCCGGATCCGGGGTGAAACGTCGCCGGCCCCTCGCCGTCGCCCTCGCCACCCACTACCTGCTGGAGGCGCTCGCCACCGAGTACACCGGACTGTGGCTGAACCACCGCGGCGACCCGCTGCTGGTGCACCCCATCGGAGCGACCGGGCTCGGTGAACGCATCCTCGACGGCCTCGAACAGCGACCCGAGCGACTCGTCATCGTCTCCGACGGCTGGGACAACGCCCCGCCCGGACAGGCCGCCGAGGTGCTCCGGGTGTGGCGTACCCGTCTCGACCCCCACCGGCGCACGAGCATTGTGCACCTCAACCCGGTCTACGACGCCGACACCTTCGACGTACGGCGCCTCGCTCCCGGTGTGGCCAGCGTCGGCGTGCGCGACGCCGAGGACGTAACGGCCCTCGTCGAGCTGGCCCGCTTCGCCACCGGCGGTGCCGGCTTCGACGAGCTGCGCCGCCACCTCGCCGACCGGGTGGACCGGTTTCTCAGCGATTCTGGTGGGCCGGAGTCGCCATGACCACCACCGCACCCGTGGACCGGATCGACCTGACCGGGCTGACCGTCGCCCCCGACCAGACGTGGGGCGCGGTACGCCTCGTGCCGCTGCTGCGGCCCGTACCCATCACGGATCTGCGCCTGCACGCCCGCCTCCACGACCCCGACGAGCTGTCGATCGTCCACACCGGCCCGCGCAGCGCGTACGTCTCCTATGTGCCCCACGCGTTCGTGGCGAGCTGGACCACGGACGACACGCCCGCCGCCGCCTACGGCACCCAGCTACGCGACCCCGCCGCGTCCGGTGAGCCCAGCGGCATCCGGCTGGCGTTCCGGCGACGCATGGCCCGCCGGGACGGCAAGCAGCGGCTCCGTTTCCTGCCGCTGCACCTGGCGATGGAGGGTTACCTCGCCCTACAGTTCGGCGGGCCGTCCATCGCCTGGCAGGAGTGGACCCGTCACGCCGTCACCCGTGGCCTGTCCCCGCGCGTCGAGGCCAGCTACACCGGCACCGCCATTCCCGGCCTCGAGGATGCGCTGCGCATCTTCGAGATCCACCCTGACCAGTGCGGAATGGTGCTCTACGTCGCCGACACTCTTGCTGCCGCGTTCGTCGTCAGCCACCCCGACGACTACCGCGCCCTGCACCCGACCCTGCTACAGGACTTCTACGGCGAGCTGCTCTTCCAGTACGCCCACCTGTACCCGGCAGCGCCCAGCTTCACCGCCCGCCTCGACGACACCGCCGTCGCCAGCGTCGCCGATCTGCGCGCACAGCTCGCCCAGGCTCGCGCCGACTGGGCGGCCCTCCACACCGTCATGGCCGGCGGGCTCCTCGCGGACGAACGCCGTACGGTCACGCCGGTGTACCGGATGGGGCGCTTCACCCTGTCCCGCTTTCTACCGGCTTTCGACCCCGACACCGAGAATCACATCGGCGAAACGATCACCGACGACACCGGCCAACTCGCCTACCTCAAGACGTTCCGGCTGTCGGCCGCCCAGACCCGCCGTGGGCACCTGCTGTCCCAACTCGCCGCCCACGACTGGGACCTCGACGCCACCGCCACCGCTCTCGGCACCGACCGCCGAGGAATCACGCTACGGCTGGCCAACGCCGGCTTCGGCCACCTGCTCCGACCCGACATCATCGACGCCTGCCGCAACCACGCCCGAAAGCTACGCAACCAGGCGACGAGATCGCAGCGTGGGTGAGGAGCGCCTGGCCGCCGCCTCGACGACCGCCCTGGCCGATGTTCGGCTCACGCCGTCCGGCCCCGACCGGCCTCGGCTGGAGCACGTCGCCGGCTGACCAGGTAACCGAAGACGGCGGCGGTGAAGAACATGACGATGCCGTAGACGGCGGCCGGGATCGCGATCTCGGTACTGTCCAGCAGTGCCGGGCTGATCGCGATGGTGATGGCCAACGTGCTGTTGTGAATGCCGACCTCCATACCGGCGGCGATCGACTCCCGCCGGCCGACGCCGGCCAGCCTCGGTACGCCGTACCCGATCAGCAGGCTGATCACGTTGAAGGCCAGCACCACCGCGCCGACCGCGAGGAAGTAGTCGGCGAGGTTCGCCCGTTCCTTGAGCACCGCCCCGAGGATCACCGCGACCAGCACGACCACCGAGAGGATCTTCACCGGGCGGCCGAGTCGGTCGGCGACCCTGGGAAACCGCGACCGTAGGGCCATCCCGAGGGCGACCGGCACCAGCACGATCGCGAAGACCTGGAGCACCTTGTCGAACTGGAGTCCGATCGATGCCGCGTCACCGAGGAAGTGATCCGCCGACAGGTTCACCACCACGGGCAGGGTGACCACGGCGAGCACCGAGTTGACCGCGGTGAGCGTGACGTTGACGGCGACGTGGCCACCGAAAAGGTGGCTGTAGAGGTTGGCGGTGGTCCCGCCGGGCGAGGCGGCGAGCAGCATCATGCCGACGGCCAGCTCGGGCCGGAGCCCGAAGAGCAGGACCAGACCGAAGCAGAGCGCCGGCAGCAGCAGCACCTGGCAGCCGAGGGCGATGAGCACCAGCCTCGGATACGCCGCCACCCGCCGGAAGTCACCGATGGTGAGGCCCAACCCGAGTCCGAGCATGACGATGCCGAGCGCGACCGGCAACCCGACCGTCGTCAACCAGGAGTCCATTCGCGAATTGTGCTGGTCGGCACGGCCGGGCGACATCGGCCGTATCGCTGGTTCTCGATTGATATCTGATCGGCGCGCAGCACCCGGAGTTCGCGACCTCCGAGGCGGGTTGGCTCCACGCGTCGGTCAGCCGGCGAGCTGGTTGCGGCGGCGGGTGAGGTAGGCCCGCTCGGCGGGGTTGCCGGCGAGTCCGATGGCCCGGTCGTACGCCGCCCGCGACTCGCCGCCGCGTCCGAGTCGCCGCAGCAGGTCGGCGCGCGCGGCGTGGAAGGCATGGTAGCCGTCGAGGACCGCCGTGAGCCGGTCGACCTCGGCCAGCCCGACCCCGGGGCCGTCGACCTCGGCGACCGCGACCGCCCGGTTGAGCCGCACGATCGGCGAGGGGTCGAGCAGCACCATGCGGCCGTAGAGGGCGGCGATCGTGGACCAGTCGGTGTCTCGGGCGGATGGGGCATTCGTGTGGACCATGTTGATCGCGGCCTGGAGTTGGTAGCGCCCCGGTGGGTCACCGCCGGCCGCCACCGCCTCGACCCGCTCGCGGACCAGGGCATTGCCCTCGGCGATGAAGGTGCGGTTCCATGCGCCACGGTCCTGCTCGTCGAGGGTCACCAGCTCCCCGGTGCGGGACACGCGCGCCGGCCGCCGGGCGTCGGTGAGGAGCATCAGGGCGAGCAGGCCGGCTACCTCGCCGTTGTCCGGGAGGAGGCTTCGGAGCAGCCGGCCGAGGCGGATCGCCTCGTCGGTGAGTTCGACGCGCACCGGGTCGTCCCCCTCGCTGGCGAGATAGCCCTCGTTGAAGACGAGGTAGACGACCGCGAGTACGCCGGCGAGCCGCTCGCGGATGTCGTCGGCCGAGGGCACCCGGTAGGGAATGTGCGCCGCCTTGATCTTCGCCTTGGCGCGGGTGATCCGTCGCGCCATCGTGGTCTCCTGCACCAGAAAGGCGCGGGCGATCTCGGGGACGGTGAGGCCGCCGAGCAGGCGCAGGGTGAGCGCCACCCGGGCCTCCATCGCGAGTGCGGGGTGGCAGCAGGTGAAGACCAGTCTGAGCCGGTCGTCCTCGACCGGGCCGGTCGGCTCGGCAGGGGTGTCGTCGTACATCATCCGGGCCGCCTGGTGTTTGGCGTCGCGCTGCGACTCGCGACGGAGCCGATCGATCGCCTTGCGGTTCGCGGTGGTGGCGAGCCAGCCGCCGGGATTCGGCGGTACGCCCTCGCGCGGCCACCGCTCCGCAGCCGCTACGAACGCCTCGGCCGTCGCTTCCTCGGCGACGTCGAGGTCGCCGAGACGGCGCGCGAGGCTGGCGACCACCCGCGCCCACTCCTCGTGGTAGGCGCGGGTGATCGCCTGCTCGACGGTGGGAACAGTCACGGCTCCAGCATCGCTCGGACGGATTCCTCGGTGCGGAAGGGGCGCACCTCGATCGTTCCGCGGCACGCTTTCGACCCCGCGGCGGCAAGCGCCAGTGCCACGTCGAGGTCGGCCGCCTCGATGACCCAGAAGCCGCCGAGGTGCTCCTTCGTCTCCAGGTAGGGACCGTCGGTGAAGACCGGCTTCCCGCCCCGCCCGTCGACGGTGGTGGCGGTCGTCGCGGGCTCCAGGCCGTCGGCGAAGACGAGGTGACCGTCCCGCTGGAGCCGCTCGTTGAAGGCGCCGGTGTCGGCGAACGCCTGCGACATCGCCTCCCGGGAGGGGTAGGTGCCGAACTCGGTGTGCTCGGCCGGTCCGTAGACGGACAGCAGGTACCTGGGCACCGCGCTCACTTCTCCCCAGAGCTGCTACGCCTGGCCTCCCCGGGCCCTCGGAACCGGTGCACCTCCTGCGGCCAGTCGAGCACGGCCGCGAGCCGGCCGGCCCAGTATCGCGCCGTCTCGTCGTCGGGCACGTCCACCACGGCGAAACCGCCGAGGTGCTCCTTGGTCTCGACGTACGGACCGTCGGTGAAGACCGGCCGGCCGTCGACCAACTCGACACTGCACACGGCGGTGGACCGGTCGAGCCCGCCGTTGCTGAAGATCAGGACATCGGCGGTCCGCATCTCCTCGATCACGGCCCGGCTGGCCACGCCCTTCGCGCGAATCTCCTCCGCCGTGTGCTCGCGCACCCACTCGTCGTTGAAGGCGATCAGGTACTCCGTCATGGTCGTCTCCTCTCAGTCCCGGGACGAGGGCCGTTCCCGACTCCTCGTGTCCGGCGGCCCGGCCGGCCGCCGCACACCAGTTCCACGAACGGCTGCGCCCTGATACGACAGCATCCCGGAAACTTTTCCCGAGCATGGGGAGAGCGATGGGCCGCGCCTTGCAGTGACCGCGTTCGGTCCTTACTCGTCGACGGTGATGCGGACGGCGGTCGGGACGCCTGAAGCGTCCAGGTCAAGGTGAACCGGGAAGACGCCGTCGCCAATCGAGGTCATGGCCATCATGATCTCGGCGCCGCCGACCGTGATGGTGGCCGCCTCGTACTCGGCGGCGCGCACACCTGCCATCACCTGCCAGTGGTGGGAGTGGGGGCGGAAGTCGAACGCGAACATGGCGCGGGGTTCGGCACTTCGCCGCTCGTTCAGCGCGACGGCTCGCTCGTATGCCTGCTGGATCGGCAGGTCGAGCCAGCCGTAGTTATCGTCCCCAGGCGTGCCGGTGCGTGATGCGCCAAGCTCGGTGGCGATCAGCTCCTCGTCCCTGCCCCAGAAGGCCACGTCGGCGAGACCGTCGATGGAGTCGTCGTGTACCCACGACGACAGAGCGTCCGCGTCCGCGAACACAAGCCGGGCATGATCCACGTAGATGCTGCCCAGCCGGCGTGAACTCCCGACGGTGGCCGTCCCGAGCTCGATCCGGATCTGGCGCCATCCCCACTCGCTTGGGGATGCGGTGACCCGCAGCGGGCGATCGGATGGCACGTCCCCAACGGGAACCACCGGAACGCCGGTGATCAGGAAGTCCGGATCCCCTGCGGTCAACGCCCGCCGGGCCCGGTCTCGGTGCGGCACCTGACGGGTGTAGGGACGCAGGGATGCGTCGAGGCCACGTTCTCGGCAGTGCTCACCGAACTTGGCGACGACCTGCTGCACCCCATGCTGCGGTATGTCGTAGAGGTAGAGGCCTGATTGGTGGTCGAACGACCTGGCCGCGGTCTCCGCGTCGCGGCCAACGACCTCGAAGTCAACCGCGGCGACGGCATCCGGTCCACGGGTCTCCTCCGGGGAGCGGTCGCCCGACCAGAGCCCGAGGTAGCCGCCGTCCATCAGGATGAGGTCGCCGGACGGACAGGTGACCTCGCCGAGCACAACTGGATCTTCCACGAGCGCGGAGTCTACGACGGTCGAACCGACTCCTTGGATCTGTGCGGGGTGTCAGCTCTGCTGGTAGTTCACCGCAGCGAACCCGCACGGCGCATGCAGGTGCAGGTAGTAGGCGCCCTCGCCGAACTCGTCCAGATCAGCGCCGCCGATCAGACCCACGTAGTCCATCGGTTGTCCGCAACCAGGGCAGTCGGCGTGCTCGGCGTCCTGGATCCAGTCGGGTCGACCGCCCAGCGTCGAGCCGCCCTGATCCCAGGCGCTGGCCTGGTAGGGACTCGACAGGGCCGGACCCAGGGCCGGTAGCAGCGTCGGGGGATCCTCCGGCTCTGCGGTACCCAGGTAGCTCGGGCGGGTGTTGCCGGTCCACCAGGTGGCGACGCCGGCCGGCGTGACCCGGCTGTACAGCGTCGTGTAGCAGGCGCAGAAGTGGCAGGTCTCGATCACCAATCGGCCAGACCAGCCCGTGTGCGCCATCGCGGCGCCGGTGGCGGGTTCCGTGGTGTCGAGGTCCGCGGCAGTCCACATCGGCGACGCACACCACGGACAGTTGGGTCCGTCCGCGCGTCGCGGTGTTTCGCGCATGACCCACCGGTACGCGGTGTCCCCGCACAGGTCCCGTCGCTTGCCGTCCAGGCCGACCGTCCAACCGCCCTCGCGTGCGTAGCTCAGCACCCCGACGTGCAGCTCGCCCGCGCCGGCCGGCGGTTCCGTCGACCAGCGACGCATCGCGCTCTCGGCGAGCGGGTGAGCACTGTGCGCCAGGATGGCGAGCAGGTGGTTGAGGCGGTCCGGCGTCCGGCCGCCGTCGATCTGCTCGACGACCCGGCGGACCACGTCGGTGTCCGCCGCTCGGTACAACTTCGCCGGCCACAGCACGTCGAGGTCCAGCAGGAGGCCCAGGTGCGGGGTCAGCCTCCGTGGGTCGAGGCCCGCGATCAGGGACAACTCCTCGAGCGCGTCGTCGTCCTCGGCAGCCGCCCGCCTGACCAACTCCTCGATCATGAGCGGATGGTAGTCAGGTCAGTCAGCCGGCCACGCAACCGGTCCGACGCCCTCCGCGACCGGGGCGGGTCGGGCGCCGCGGGACGCGGCTGGTGGGCGGCCCACACCGTGACCGACGCCGAGGTGTCGATCGTACGGATATTGGCTGTGTTCGATGTCACGTTAGCGTCTCCGCACGCCGGCCGTCCCGCCGGCGCTTTGACGGGAGAACGTCATGAGAACACCGTGGAAAGCCCTCACCGCCCTCGTCGCCGCCGTCCTGCTGGTCCTCCCCGGTAGTGTCGCCGCCCAGGCCGCCGGTACCCCGTACACCAAGACCCCGGTCTCCGGCTCGCTGCGCAGCTACCCGGTGTCCGCCGTCTACGTCGCCGGGGTCTCCTCCGGCGGGTACATGGCCACCCAGCTCCAGGTCGCCTACTCGTCGCGGATCCGGGGAGCCGCGGTCTTCGCGGCCGGCCCGTACTACTGCGCCCAGAACAACGTCGCGCAGGCGCTCTACGGCTGCGGCGACAACATCTACCCCACCAACGTGCCCGCGTTGGAGACCTACACCCGCACCTGGGCGTCGTACGGCTGGGTGGACGGCACCGGCAACCTCGCCGGCCAGCCGGTCTACGTCTACCACGGGAGCAACGACGGGGTCGTGAAGACCTCGGTCACCAACGACCTGGCCCACTACTACCGGGACTTCGGCGCCAGCGTCCAGTACGACTCCGGCAGCGCCGCCGGCCACGCCTGGGTGACCCCGTACGGCACGGTCGGCTGCACGCAGACCGCCGCGCCGTTCCTCAACGACTGCGGCACCGACCCACAGCGCACCTTCCTCAGCAAGCTGCTCGGTTCGGTGTCCCCGCCGAACACCGGCCCGCTCGGCGGCACCCTGATCCGGTACAGCCAGGACTCGTTTGCGGTCAACGGCTGGGCCAACGGGCTCAGCATGGATGCCAACGGCTTCGCGTACGTCCCGAGCTCCTGCGCCGCCAACCAGACCTGCCGCCTGCTGGTCGCCCTGCACGGCTGCGCCCAGGGCCACAGCAAGGTCGGCACCGCCTTCGTCGACCGAGCCAACCTCAACCAGTACGCCGACACCAACCGGCTCATCGTCCTGTACCCGCAGGCGATCACGACGGCGGTGAACCCGAACGGCTGCTGGGACTGGTGGGGCTACCTCGGGGCCACCAACTACCCGATCAAGGGCGGGGCCCAGATCGAGACGATCATGAACATGGTCCGCCGGCTGGACGGCTGACCACAGCACGCCACAGGGCCGGCCCGGATCCGTCCGGGCCGGCCCTGTGGCGTGTCCGATCCGGCGATGACCGGCACGATGGCCGACCATGTCCAGTCCCAAGCCATTACCCGGAACGGATCATCTTTTCTCTGCCTGGTGTGAGTACCTTCTGGAAAGGCGGCACTTGTCGCAGGGTGATAAATGCTGTCGCTGGGGCGACGTTACGGCACGACCGCTACCAGGTCAACGGCTGCGAATGTGCCTATCACCGTGTGAAACGTTCAGGAGTTTGGTGCACCTGAGGGGCGGCGGCCGTGCTTCTTCATGCGTGCGCGTCAGAACCCGCCCAAGGTAAACGAGGTCTTGACGGCCTTGGCTCTGCCCTGCATCATCCATGTCACATCTGCGAAACATTGTTTCACGCAGTGAACACATCCCGCCGATCAGGAAGAAGGAGACGTCGTTACGGGCCATCAGCACTCGCCTGAAGTGTGGGCTGTAAGCGCCATCGCTTGATGCTGGAACTGTTCGTCGATAACGGTTCTCTGCGTGAGGACATGCGCGTCCAGCAAAACGGCTGTACTTCGTCTTTTGGCTCACGACCGGCCGGAGCCGTATTCGTCAACTCTGTGCACCGTGACTCCCGTTCGCGGTGTGCGCCACTGTGGAAGCGTTTCCGAGAGAAGGGAAAGTGCCATGAGTTATCGCCCAGGCGCGGCGAGGCGTGTTGGACTGACGGCGTCGATGGCTGTCCTCGCACTGACGACGGCGGCACTGGCGGTGAAGGTCACGAGCAGTCCAGCCCTGGGTGCCCAGGGTGGGGAGGCCGAGGTGCAGGAGCACCTCGACGAAGCGGTCAAGAACTCGGGCGGAGACCTGGATCTCGTCAACAGGTACCGGACGTACTCCTGCGATGCGGTCGAAGACCCCGAGATGTACGGCAGGACCAGCGCCGAGCGGCACGCGACACGCGTTCCGCTGACCCAGGTCTTCGACGACCTGTGGTACATCGGCGACCAGTACGTCGGCCAGTACATCCTCAAGACGGCCAACGGCGGTTTCGTCCTCATCGACACGCTGAACAACAGCGCCGAGGTGACGCAGTACACCATGCCGGCGCTCGAGTCCCTCGGGCTGAGCACCAAGCGCCCCCTGGAAGGCGTGCTTGTCTCGCACGGTCACGGCGACCACGACGGCGGGGCGAACCAGCTTCGCGCCAACTTCGGGCCGGACCTCGACATCTACCTCGGGTCCGGTGACAGCTCCCGCAAGACCTACAACCCCACGCTGATCGACTCCGCCATCGCTGAGCCCCAGGAGCTCACCATCGACGGCACCACGGTGGTCGTGCAGTCCATCCCGGGCCACACTCCCGGCGCGCTGAACTTCGTGGTCCCCGTTCACCAGAACGGCAAGCGGCACATGTTGCTGATGGGCGGTCGTCAGGGCCACCCGGGGGCCGTCGCGAGCGCCAAGGGGTACCTCGCGGGCGCCGAGCGCACCTATCAGCTGGTGGCGGAGTACGGCGTCGAGGGAACGTTCCTCACACACCCGACCTCAGACGGGTCGACGGTGAACATGCAGGCGATCGAGCGTGCCGGCACGCGCGACCCGAACCCCTTCGTCATCGGACACGAGAGGACCCTGCGTGCCGCCGCCATCTGGCGTGGATGCGCGGCGGCCTGGCTCGCGGCCGTCGACCCGACCACCGACGTTCCGGTCTGGCGCGTCACGTCGCTCACGTTCCCCGAGCTCACGTCGCAGACCACGACGTTGACGGCACAGCTCGAGACCGGCTGGGGCGGCGTGGATCGTGGTGCCGGGTGGGGCCCTGTGGCCGGTCAGACCGTGACCTTCAGGGTCGAGGGTTCCCGCCATGGGTGCACGGCGGTCACCAACAGCGACGGTGTCGCGACCTGCGAGGCCACCCGCAAGATTCTGCCGCAGCAGAAGGTGACGGCGACGTTCGAGGGTAACTCCACCGCAGAGTACGTCAACCTCCCCACCAGCACATCGACCGTGGTCCCGACCAGGTAGCTCGGTCAGCCCGAGCACGAAAGCGGATGCGTCACATCCCGGAAGACAGCCGAGGTGGGCGGATACCGTGGTGCGCGGCGACGATCGGTCGCCGCGCACGCTCGCGGAGAATGAGGTGTCTTTGATGGCCGATGCGCCGATCTTGGTGCTCGGGGCGACCGGCGGTCAGGGCAGCGCCGTCACCGAGGGGTTGTTGGGCCGCGGGGCCCGGGTGCGGGCGCTGGTGCGTGACCCGGAGCGGCCGTCGGCTCGTCGGCTCGCCGACCGGGGTGTCGAGGTGGTCGCGGGATCGCTGGATGATCGCAGCTCGCTGGCCACGGCGATGGCGGGCGTGGGAGCCACCTTCGCGCTCACGACTCCGTTCGAGGCGGGCGTGGATGCCGAGGTGGCCCAGGGGCGGGCGATCCTGGCGGCCGCTGGCGAGGCCCGAGTGCCGCATCTGGTGTTCAGTTCGGTGGCCGGCGCCGACCAGGGAAGCGGTGTGCCGCACTTCGACAGCAAGGCGCGCATCGAGACCGAGCTCGCTGCCGGTGACGTCCCGTACACGATCCTGGGGCCGACGTACTTCTTCGAGAACGCCCTCGGCGGGGCGGACCGTATTCGCGGCGGGGTGCTCGACCTGCCGCTGCCGGCGGATCGGCCGCTGCAACAGCTTGCCCGCGCCGACCTTGGCGTCTTTGCTGCGCAGGTACTTCTCGACCCCGCTCCGTACGTCGGGCGGCGCATCGAGCTGGCCAGCGATGCCCCGACTCCCGCCCAGATGGCGGCCGCGCTCGGCGCGGCCCTGGGCCGGGAAGTGCGCCTTGAGGGGGTGCCACTGGCCGCGATCGGCGATCCGGACATGCACGCGATGTGGACGTTCCTGAACGGTCCGGGTTACCAGGTCGACATCGCCGCGTTGCACGCCGCCCACCCCGAGGTGGGTTGGACCAGCTTCGCCGACTGGGCCCACCACACGTTCGGATCCGTTGCGTGAACACCCGCTAGGCGCCGCCATCGAGCGACAGGGCCGCCAGTTCCTTGCGCGACAGGTAGCCGAGCTTCCGCAGCGCGCTGGAGACATGGCTCTCGACCGTGCGTCGGGAGAGAAACAGCTCGACCGCGATCTCCTGGTTCGTCCTGCCCTCCGCCGCCAGCAGCGCCACCTCGCGCTCCCGCGACGACAGCGTCTGGCCGAGGGACGGCCGCCCGCCCCGCCACGGGTACGGGATCGGCACGCCGTTCCGTCGCATGATCTGGCAGATCCGCGCGATGTCGCGGTCGGCGTGCAGCGCTCCGTACCGGCGCAGTGCGCTCTCGAGCAGGCGCCCGCCGTCTGTGGCATCGCGCTCGCAGCGCAACCGGCCGAGCCGTTCGGCGGCCAGGGCCTCCTCGTACCGCAGCCCCGCACGCTTCAGCGTGGTACGTGCCTCGTCGAACAGGCGATCAGCCGGTCCCCATTCGTCGCGGGAGCGGGCCAGGACGCCCTGAGCGGTCAGCAGGGCGGCCTGGGCGATGGGCGCGTCGGCCCCCGCGAGCCGGGCCGCGAGCTCGTCCACCAGCTCCGCGGCCTCGCCGCCCCTGCCTTGCGCGTGCAGCGCGTCCACCAGGCACAGCACGGGCTCGGCACCCCACACCCAGTTTCCCTTGGTCCGGACGTGGGCGAGAGCGGCGTTGGCGTGCTCGGCCGCGCCGGCGGCGTCGTCCAGCGTCAGCAGCAGCCGCGACAGCGTCGTTCTGGCCGGGATGAGCGGCCAGACGGCGCCGACCCGCTCGGCGACCGCGATCACGTCGACCAGGCGGTCCACGGCCTCCTCGGTCGGCCCGGTCGCCGCGAGCAGCGCGCCGTGCAGCAACTGCGAGTCCAGGGACGCCGCAGCGAACGTGGCCGCCGCGCCGCCCAGCCCGCGGACCCGATCCACCAGACCATCCCACCGTCCCGCGGCCCGGTCCACGGCGGCCGTCACCAGCTCGACCACCTCCGCCACCCGCAGGTACTCCGCCTGACCGGCGACCCGGCGTCCCTCGGCCAGCAGCGCCTCGGCGGGCTCGAGCCGGCCGATGTGCAGCGCCGCCTGCGCCCAGTTGAGGCAGGCGCGCGCGTGCTCTCGCGGCGCCGAGCGTAGGTGGTCGTCGTGCAGTAGGTCGTCGATCAGCCGCCAGCTCCCCGGGTCGCCCTGTTCGAGCATGAGCGACGCGCGCGCGATACGTACCGCGATGTCGACGTCGCGGTCGCCGCTGCGCCGCGCGGCGTCCTCGGCCTGGTCGCAGCGGGCGACGTGCTCGCGGACGTGCCGCTCCACGACGGTCTCGGGCGCGGTCAGTACGGCCAGCGCCCGGCCCAGGAGCGCGGGCTGGTCGGCGAGGTCGTCGATCGCGCTTTCGATCTGCAGGTGGCCCGCTCGGACCTCGCCGTGCTGTCGCAGCAGGCGGCCGAGCGCGAAGCGCAGCTCGCCGCGCACGGGAGCGGGCAGCGGCTCGGTTGCCAGCAGGCGTTCGAGTATCGGTACGGCTTCGGCGTGCGCCAGCCCGTCCACCGCCGCCCGGCCCAGCTTGACGGCCAGCCGTACGCGGGTGTCGCGGGACGGCTCGCCGGCCTCGAGGGCCTGGAGCAGGAAGCGCGCCGCCGTGGCGTCGTTGCCGTGGGTGAGCGCGGTGTCGGCCGCCGCCTCCACGTTGGCGACGAACTCCGTGGTACGTCCCGCGTGCAGGAAATGGTGGGCGAGCCTGGCCGCCGGCTTCGGACCGACCCCGGACTCCAGGGCCCGGGCGGCGTTGAGGTGCAGCCAGCGCCGCTCTGACACGGGCACGGACTCGTACACGATCTGCCGGGCGAGCGCGTGCCGGAACCGGCAGTGTCCGTCCTCCTCGTGCAGCAGCCCCACGGCCTGCGCCCTGGCCAGCGCGTGAGCGATCTCGGCCAGGTCCCGGCCGGTGACCTCCGCGAGAACCCGGTCGTCAGGGACCGGGCCGATGATCGCGGCGGCGCCGAGGATCTCCTGCGCGGTCTCGTCGAGCGAGTACAGGCGGTGCAGCACGACGTCGCGCAGCACGGTCGGGACGGCGAGATCGGCCAGCACCTCGGCGCGGTGGGGGATCTCGCTCGCGGGCAGGCGTTCCATCAGCGTGCGGAGGACCTCCTCCACCACGAAGGGGATGCCGCCGGTCTTCTCGTACAGCAGATCGGCGAACGTGCGGGGCAGCTCGGCCGCCAGGATTCCGGCAGCGAGCTCCGCCACCTCCGGCCGGCTCAGCGGGCTGAGGCCGACGAACCGCGCCGGGCCGGACGGCGCCCGGGCGAGCGCCTCGCGGATCGGGAGCCGCCCCGCCCCCGTGCGGGCCGTGAGGATCACCGACAGGTCTCGCGGCAGGTGGGAGGCGAGGAACGCGAGGAAGTCGTGGGTGACGCTGTCGGCCCAGTGCACGTCCTCGAGGACGAGCACCAGGGGGCTGAGGTGGTCGAGCAGGGCCACGGCGGCTCGGAAGGTCCGGTGCCGCTCGGCCCCCGGGTCGGGTAGCGGCGGCAGCGGCGGCGGGAGGTGCGGGGCGATCTCCGGCAGCAGCGGCGCGAGCGTGCCGATCACCGGATTGAGTGCCTGGGAGCGGGCCAGCTCGTCCCGGGCCAGGCGGAAGGCGTCGAGCAGGGGGGACAGCGGCAGGGGCTCCTGGAGCTGTTCGCACTGGCCCACGAGCCGTCGGACACCGGCCAGGCGGGGTGTGGCGAGCAGTTCCGCCACCAGCCGGCTCTTGCCGATTCCGGCCTCGCCCTCGATCAGGGCGAGGGACGGCGGTGCGGCGATCGCCGAGTGCAGGAGCTCCAGCTCGGCCTGACGGCCGACGAGCGTGTCGGAGAGGGCACCTGGGCGGGTAGCGCCAGGTCCCAAGGGCACGTGTCCGCCCTCCTACCTGGGCTGATCTGCTGATCTCCGCGAGCAGGCTACCAGTCAAAATTCCGTATCGGTACGGATGCCGCCCTCCGTGGTCGTCGTTAGCGTCGGCGACCTGTACGCGCGTGATCAGCGGCGACGTGGGAAGGCAACGATGGATCGGTATGCCGGTAGACGGTGGTCAGTCGGGGTGGCGCTGACCGGATTGGCAGCGGCTGTGGTCGCCGGGCCTGGTGCCCCCGCCACGGCCGAGAGCAGCCCGGAACAACAGAAGACATACGTTGTCCAGATGGCCCTGGACCCCGTGGTGAGCTACCAGGGGGACGTGGCAGGGCTGCCGGCGACCAAGCCCAAGCGGGGCGAGAAGATCGACCCCCGTTCCGCCGCGGTCGGCCGGTACGTCGACCGCGCCCGTGGCCGGCACGACGCGGCGCTCAAGAAGGTGGGCGCCAGCAAGAAGCTCTACGACTACACGTACTCGTTCGACGGCTTCGCCGCCCGGCTGACGCAGTCGCAGGTGGCGCGGCTGCGGGCGATGCCCGACGTCGTCGCCGTGACCGAGGACCGGAAGGTGTCGACCCAGACGTCGTCGACCCCGTCCTTCCTCGGCCTCGACGCGCGTTCCGATGGCCTGTGGCAGCAACTCCACGGCCCGAAGAACGCCGGCGAGGGGCTCGTCATCGGCGTGATCGACTCCGGTATCTGGCCGGATAGCGCGAGCTTCGCCGACCCCGACCGCAGTGGCAAGAAGTACGGTCCGATCCCAGGGTTCCACGGCACGTGCGCGACGGGCACGGACGACTCCTGGAACGCGGACACGTGCAACGGCAAGCTCGTCGCGGCGCAGCACTTCAACGCCGCGTGGGGCGGCGACCAGGGCCTCAAGGAGTTCCTGCCCTGGGAGTTCGCCTCCCCGCGTGACTACAACGGGCACGGCACCCACACGGCGTCGACGGCGGGTGGCAACCACGACGTGCCCGCGACCGGCCCGACCGTGGAGTTCGGGTCGATCAGCGGCATGGCGCCGCGCGCCCGGATCGCCGCCTACAAGGCGCTCTGGTCGGCCCAGGACGGGTCCACCGCCAACGGCTACACCTCCGACCTGGTCGCCGCCGTCGACCGGGCGGTCGCCGACGGCGTCGACGTCATCAACTACTCCGTCTCCGGTACGAGCACGGACTTCCTCGATCCGGTGGAGGTGGCGTTCCTGGCCGCAGCCGAGGCGGGCGTGTTCGTCGCGGCGTCGGCCGGCAACAGCGGCCCCACCGCGTCCACCGTGGCGCACCCGTCGCCCTGGGTGACGACGGTGGCTGCGGGCACGCACAACCGGGGCGCCCAGGGGGCGGTGACGCTCGGCAACGGCACCACCTACCGCGGGGTGTCACTGGCGGCCACGAAGGCGGGACCCGCGCCGCTGATCAACGCCACCGCCGCCGGACTGCCCGGCACCGACCCGGTACGGGTGGCGCAGTGCCATGCCGCCAGGGACAACGGCGGTAAGGCCGTGCTCGACCCGGCGAAGGTGACCGGCAAGATCGTCGTCTGTGAGCGGGGGTTGACGCCGCGCCTCAACAAGAGCATCGCCGTCGCCGAGGCGGGCGGCGTCGGCATGGTCCTGACCAACGTCGACGAGAACGACAACTCGGTCAGCGCCGACCTGCACTCGGTGCCCACCGTGCACCTGACCGTCAAGGACCGCCAGGCGGTCAGGGACTACGCCGCCGGCGACGGCGCGACGGCCACCATCGAGCAGGCGGAGTTCACCGACGTCCCGGCGCCGTACGCCGCCGCGTTCTCCTCCCGCGGGCCGCTGAGCGCCGCCGGTGGCGACGTGCTGAAGCCCGACGTGACCGCGCCCGGGCAGGACATCCTGGCGGCGGTGGCGCCACCGGGCCACGGGGGGCGGGACTTCGACCTGTCCAGCGGCACCTCCATGTCCGCGCCCCACGTCGCCGGGCTGGCCGCGCTGCTGAAGCAGCAGTACCCCGACTGGTCGCCGATGGCCGTCAAGTCGGCCCTGATGACGACCGGCCGCGATGTCCTCGACGGGCCTGGCACGGACCCGTCGGTGACGTTCGCCCAGGGCGCCGGCCACGTCACCCCGAACAGCGCCACCGACCCCGGGCTCGTCTACGACAGCGACGTCAGTGACTGGGTCGCCTTCCTCTGCGGCACCACCAAGGGCGTCGAGAAGGAGAACTGCGACGCGCTGGCCGAGAACGGCCACTCGTTCGACCCGAGTGACCTGAACACCCCCTCGATCGCGGTCGGACGGCTGTCCGGCAGCCAGCGGGTGACCCGCGAGGTGACCAACGTCGGCCGCTCGAAGGCCACCTACACCGCCTCGGTCAGCGGGCTGAACGGCATCACCGCCAAGGTGACCCCGAGCAGCCTCACGCTGCGTCCCGGCGAGACGAAGTCGTTCACGGTGGAGTTCACGCGGACGAGCGCCGCCATGAACGCGTACCAGGGCGGTCAGCTCACCTGGACGGACCGACGCCACACGGTACGCGTCCCCGTCGTCGTACGACCGGTGCCCGAGCAGTGGGCGGCTTCCTACGGGAGCGCGGGCGGGCGGGACTCGGCCCAGTACATCGCCCTCGACCCCGCGGGGAAGCGGGTCTACGTGACCGGAGCCAGCGCCGGGTCCGCCCCGGGTGTGTTCAGCTTCACCATCGCCACTGTCGCCTACGACGCGGCCACCGGCGCCGAACTGTGGTCCAGGACCTACTCGGCCGGGTCGAACGACGAGCCGGCGGCCATCGCGGTGAGCCCCGACGGAAGCAAACTCTTCGTCACCGGCCTGAGCGCCGCTGATGACACCGGCACCGACGCCGTTACGATCGCGTACGACACCGCCACCGGCCAACAGTCGTGGGTCGCGCGGCACACCGGGCCGGCCGCCGGAACGGACTGGAGCAACGCGCTCGCGACGAGCCCCGACGGCGAGCGCGTCTACATCACTGGCATGACCACGCTGGGCGAGGGCGGTAAGGACGACTACTTCACGATCGCGTACGACGCCGACACCGGCGAGCGCACGTGGCTCACCCACTACGACGGACCGGGTGAGGGCACCGACGACGCGAGGGTGATCGAGGTGACCCCGGACGGCTCCACGCTCTTCGTCAGCGGCCAGAGCCAGGGCAAGGCCGGCACCGGCCTGTCTGACTGGGGCACCGTCGCCTACGCCGCCGCCACCGGGGAGCAGCTCTGGACGGCCCGGCACGACGGCCCCGCGCACGGGATCGACGTCCCCGCCGCCATGGCGGTCGCCGCCGACGGCAAGGCGCTCTTCATCACGGGCTCCAGCGCCGACCCCGACACCCAGACCGACCTGACCACGATCGCGTACGACACGTCCACCGGGAAGGAGCTCTGGGCGGACCGCTACGACGGGCCAGCGCACGGCAGCGACATCCCGCACGACATCACCGTCGCGAACGGCAGGGTGTACGTCACCGGCAACACCGAGGGCGAGGGCACGAGGTCGGACTTCACCACGATCGCGTACGACCCCGCCACGGGTCAGCGGTCGTGGGTCCAGCGCCGCGACGGGCAGGCGCATGGCGAGGACTACGCCTGGGACGTGGCCGTGACGCCGGACGGCAGCAAGGTGGTCATCACCGGCGAGAGCTCCGACGACGACACGAAGGGCAACGACTACGTGACGGTCGCCTACGACGCCGCGAGCGGCAACGAGGTCTGGACGGGACGCTACGACGGCCCGGTCGGTGCCGCCGACAGCGCCCGTGCGCTGGCCGTGGACGCGGCCGGCGGCGGGGTGCGGATCTTCGTGACCGGGACGACCGCGACGGGCGGGAGCCTGGAGTACGGTCTGGAGTTGGACTTCGGGACGGTGGCGTACTTCGAACCGTGGAAGCAGCCGTAACTCTCAGCTGAAACGCGGCCGTCCCGAACGGGACGGCCGCGTTTCGACGTGGCTCTGGTAGTAGCCGACGATCATGATTCCGGCGCAAAGCGGAACGCCTCGGGGGAGGGGCATACGTGTCCCTCGGTGCCGCGGGCTTCCAGGTTCCACAGCTTGAGGAAGGCGTGCGTGTTGGTCAGCGTGATCCGGCCGATCTGTTCGGGGATGTCAGGGTCGATGGTGAGCTGGCCGTTGCGGGCGTCGAGGCCGAGCAGGGTGCGGTTGAAGAGTATGGGTGCCCCGGCGGCCCAGGCCTGTGGGCTGCAGGCGGTGGGGTAGGGCACGGGAGCGTTACTGTACGACCGGTCGTAGCCGGAGAACGCCTCGGGCAGCCGGTAGTCGCTGAACGTGGCGGCTTCCAGCATCCCCAGGATGATTCGGTTGGCTTCTTCCCGGAAGCCGTAGCGGGCGAGTCCGTGGGCGATGATCGAGTTGTCGTGCGGCCAGACGGTACCCATGTGGTAGCCGATGGGGTTGTAGCCGCGTTCGGCGGCGGAGGTGGTCCGTACGCCCCAGCCGGAGAACATGTCCTCGGACATCAGTTGGCGGGCGATGACGGCGGCGCGGTCGGGGGGCACGATGCCGCTCCACAGCAGGTGGCCCATGTTGGAGGTCATCGAGTCGATCTGCTGTTTGTCGCCGTCCAGGCCGACGGCGTAGTAGCCGCCCCGATCGTTGATCCAGAAGTCCCGATTGAACCGGTCGCGTAGCTCGGCCGCCGCGGCACGCAGCCGCCGGGCGAGTTCCGGGTCCTGAAACGGGCCGTCGGCGAGCTCGGCCAGCCGGAGTTTCGCGTCGTAGGTGTAGCCCTGAATTTCGCAGGTCGCGATCGGCAGCACCGGGATCGACCCGTCGGCGAACTGGATTCCGTTCCACGAGTCGCGCCAGCATTGGTTGCCGAGTCCCTGTGGTGAGCGGGTGGCGTATTCGACGTAGCCGTCGCCGTCGAGGTCGCCGTACTCATCGATCCACCGCAGCGCCGCGTATGCGTTGTCGCGCAGCCTGTGGACGAATTCGTCTTCGCCGGTCCAGCGCCAGTATTCCGACAGCAGGATCAGCCAGAGTTGGGTGGCGTCGGCGGTCCCGTAGTAGGGGTTGTGCGGTTTGAGGCCGAGCTGGGTCAACTCGCCGCTGCGGATCTCGTGCAGGATCTTGCCCGGCTCCTCGTCGCGGAAGTCGTCGACCTTGTTGCCCTGCTCCGCGGCGAGCGACCACAAGGCCTCCCGCGGCAACCGTGGACCGCTGCCGACGAGCTGGTAGGCGGTGATCAACGTGTCCCGGCCGAACAGGGTGAGGAACCAGGGCGTGCCGGCAGCAGGGAAAATGCCGGGCTGGCGCAGGTGCTTTACCTCGATCTGTATGGCGAGTTGATCCATCGCTCCCTGTTCCCACGAGCGATGCAGCATCTCGTTGTCGCTGTACATCTTGGGCAGGATGGCCCGCCATTGGGCGCGCCGGTCAATCGCGGCGCGACCGAAGACCTCGTCGAACGGTCGGGATGGTGGGCGCAACTCCTCCGGCCGCGCCTGCAGCGGCACGTGTATCTCGCACGCCCACTCCTGGCCCGGCTCCAAGCGAAGTTCCCACACCAGCGCGTCGCCGTCCACCCGACTGGCTGCCGGACGGGCCTCCACCACCGTGCGCGCCTCGAACGTGTCATTGCGATAGGCGAACACCAACCGTGAGCCGTCCGAAGCGTGTGCGCGGGTGATCTGCGCCGACCGGTCCCGGACCGTCTCCTTGATCTCGAAGAGATCCGCGAAGTCGGTCCCCACCGTGAGTCGAAGCTCGATCGACACCGGCTCACCAGTGAAAATCTGCAACCCGATCCGTTCGTGCAGGCCCCCATCGACGAACCGCTGCCGGCGCACCCCGACGTGGTTCGCCGGCAGACCGGGCAGCTCCGGGTTGGTCAGGAAGAACGCCGCTGCGGACGGCTCTTCCTGACCAGAGCGCAGCACCATCAGCGACGCCCCGTTGAGGGTCAACTCCCACCGGTCAACGAAGCGGGTGTCGTTGTGCACCAAGCCACCGATCGACCCGGCGGAGGCATTGCCGACCGCGTCGGAATACATGAACGTATGCGCCTGCAGTACCGCGACCGCGTCCGGCCCCAACTCGGGCGGGAGGCTGCGCACCAGCCGGGCGGGGATCTGATCTTCCGGCGTCAGATGCGGGGTGGGGTCCGCCGGGGTCGCTCGACGGCCGATGGTAGCCACGACAACACCTCCGTTCGACGGAAACCCCGGAATGCCAACTCAGCCACCTGAGGCATCTGCATCCCCAGCACGCCGCCGGATAATCTCTCGAGGGACGATCATGTTGCCCTGTGCGGCAGGTGCCGGGGTTGGGCCGTCGTCGCCCGTGCTGGCAGGGCCATCACAGCGGGTATGATGCATCGAGCTCAGGGGAGTTCGGGCAGTGGTCTAGAGAAAGTTTGGGAGCTATGTCGGCGGCGCAGAGGGCATCCGCTGGGGTCGCCGACAACGACGTCTCAAAGAAGGACGTGATCGTCCAGAGGCTTCGTGAGGAGATCGTGTCCGGGGCTATCGCGCCGGGGGAGAAGCTCTCAGAGGCGCGTCTCGCCGAGCGTTTCGGGGTCAGTCGGATGCCGGTGCGTGAGGCGTTCAAGGAGCTCGAGGGCGGCGGATTCGTCTCGATCGAGCGTCGCCGGGGTACTTTCGTCAAAAGCCTGAGCCGGCACGAGATCCTCGATCTCTTCGAGGTGCGCGAGGCGGTCGAGGGGATGGCCGCCCGGTTGTGCGCGCACCGCGCCAGCAACGAGTTCATCGCGCGGATCGACGAGGTGATGGCGTCGATGCAGGACTGCGTCGAGGCCGGCGACAGCGACGGCTACAGCGCCATGGACGCGCGGCTGCACGAACTCATTACCGAGGGCGCTGGTAATGAACGGTTGAGCGATCATTACCGATTGCTGGTCCAGCATCTGAACCGCAGCCTGCTGTCGTCGATCGTGACCAGGCGAGAGGGGCGGATGCGGCGGTCGCTCGCGGAGCACCGCGCCCTGGTGTACGCCATCCGCGCGCGGGACGCCGATGCGGCGGAAGAGGCCATGCGGGCTCACGTGCAGCGCGGCCGCCTCGAACTCCAGGACGAGGTCACGGCGAAGTTCGGTCGCTGACCGGTTCGCCGCCTTCCGCACCGGGCCCCGGCACGTGCCAGGAGGAGCCCGTCGCCGGACCTGAGTGGCGGCCCGACGGTGCCACCCGCACGCGAGCCCAGCCCAGCCCGGCACGCAGCCGCTGATCGCGCGCCCGGTTAGGGGCATGCGCGCAGTCTTTGCCGTCCTCGGCCGGTGAGGTCTGGCCAGCCGGGCTGGCCGTCGCTTCCACCGCTGTCTCTGCCGACGCCGAGTCGGCCCGGCCTGTGGCGGGGCATCTGGAGTTCAGGTCGGATCAACCTCTTGACAACTGGTATGGCAGATGAGCAGTATCTGGTTCACGCAACTGCCATCCACCAGCCTGCCGGTCTGTATCTACCATACTAGTTTTCTTCACTGGTCCGTTTTGCCCCTGTGCTTGAGCGGGCAGCAGCCGACGAAAGGGCTTCGCATGCGTACCAAGATCGCGATCGTGTCAGCCGTTACCGCGATACCTCTCGCCCTCTCGGCGTGCGGGTCCTCGGGCGACAGCGCGGCTGCCGACGGGACCAAGAGCATCGGCTTCATCTCCCAGGCCCCCCGCAACGACGGCGGGTTCACCCAGTTCGGACTGGCCGGCGTGAACGCGGCGATCGAGGCCGACAAGAACCTCAAGCTGTCCTCCATCGTCGACAACGCCGCCAACTCCCAGGAGCAGATCCAGGGACTCGAGTCGCTGGCCACGAAGAACCAGATCGTGGTCGCGGACGGCGCCTCGTTCAACAAGGCCGTCGCGGTCGTGGCGCCGAAGTATCCGAAGGTGCGCTTCATCCTGGTGGCCGCCGACCTCGACGCCTACGCCGAGAACGTCACCTCGGTCACCGCCGCCGTCGGGTACAACGCCATCGTCGTCGGGGCCGTCGCCTCGGCCCATTCCCGGACCAAGAAGCTCGGGATGATCGCCGGCCTTGAGGTCCCCTCCACCACCGCCTGGTACCACGGCATGGTCCAGGGTGCCGCGCTGGAGAATCCGAACACCAAGGTCGTGGAGACCTACACCGGCGACTTCAACGATGTCGGCAAGGCCAAGCAGGCCGCCGAAGCCATGATCGCCAGTGGTGTCGACTCGATCCTCTCCGACCTCGACAGCGGCTCCCGGGGCGTCTACCAGGCCGCCGGCGGCGCCACCAGCCCTACCGACGTGTACGACGTCTTCGCCCTGCACTGCGACTCGAGTCCCCACATCATCGGCTCCGGCGTAGTGAGCTGGTCCGACATCCTGAAGAACGCGGTCGCCGACGCCGCTGCCGACACGCTGCCGGCTGGCGCCATCAGCTACGGCCTGGGTACCGGCGCGCTGCGGTTCGAGTTCTGTCCGGGCAAGGGGACGCCGGAGGAGAAGGCGCTCGTCGAGAAGATCACCAAGGACATCACCGACGGCAAGATCGTCGCCGACAAGGGTGTTCTCCTTCCCAAGCCGGCCTACCACTTCGAGCAGCGTTAGGCCGCCGTCGATGACGACTCGTCCCGATTCCGGCCCCGCCCTGCGCGGCACGGGCAACGGAGCTTCCGCTCTCCGGCTCACCGGAGTGACCAAGAGGTTCGGCTCCTTCGTCGCCAACGACGCTGTCGACCTCGACATCGCCTGGGGTGAGATCCACGCCCTCCTCGGCGAGAACGGTGCGGGCAAGACGACGCTGATGCGGATCGTCACCGGCCTCTACACCCCGGATGAGGGTGACATCGAGCTCGACGGAGAGCCGGTGCGCTTCCGCAAGCCCGAGCACGCCCTGCGGGCCGGAATCGGGATGGTCCACCAGCATTTCACCCTGGTGCCGACCCTGACCGAACTGGAGAACCTCGCCATCGCACCCGCCGCCGTTCCGTGGCGCAACGGTCTGACCGAGGCGCGCCACCGAGCACAGGAGGTGGCTGCGGCAACCGGCCTGCGGATCTCGCCCGACCGGCTGGTCGCGGACGCGTCGGTGGGGGAGCGGCAGCGACTGGAGATCGTCAAGTTGCTCTGCCGCGGTGCCCGGATCCTGATCTTCGACGAGCCGAGCGCCGCGTTGAGCCCCGGCGAGTGGGACGAACTCGCCAACCTGATGCGGCGGCTCGCCGCCGCCGGCCACGCAGTCATCCTCATCTCGCACAAACTGTCGGAGGTCTTCAGCGTCGCGGACCGGTACACGGTGCTGCGGCGAGGCGCGGTGAGTGGTTCGGGAACCATCGCGGAGGCGACCCCCGACCACCTGGTGACCCTGATGGTCGGCGATCGAGTGGCCGACCGCCCGCCGCTTCCCGCCGGCACACCGGGTCCCGCCGTCCTCACCGTCCGCGGTCTCGACGTCGCTCGGGACGACAACCAGCCGGCCGGGCCGAAGGCGCTCCAGGGCATCGACCTCGAGGTGCGTCGAGGCGAGATCCTGGGGATCGCCGGGGTCGCCGGTAGCGGTCAGTCCGAACTCGTCGAGGTGCTCATGGGCATCCGGCCGGCGCTGTCCGGTGCCATCGAGATGGCGGGGCGGCCATTCACCCGTCGGTCGCCGCGCGAGTTCTTCCAAGCCGGCGGCGCGGTGATTCCGGAGGACCGCCACCACGCGGCGATCGTTCCCGGGATGACCCTCTGGGAGAACATCACCCTGCGATCGCTGCGCTCCGCGCCGTTGAACAGGCAGGGGGTGCTCGACGTCCGGGCGGCGTCCGCCGAGGCGCGCCGGCTGATGGACGAGTTCGACGTACGCGCCGACAGTGAGAACCTGCCGATCGGGCGGCTCTCCGGCGGAAACCAGCAGAAGGCGGTCCTCGCCCGGGAACTGTCGGGGAATCCGGACCTGCTGATCGCCGCACAGCCCGTGCGCGGTCTCGACGTACGGGCGGCGGACTTCGTCTACCGGAGCCTCGTCGCGCACCGCGAACGCGGCGGTGCCGTGCTGCTGATCTCGATGGACCTCGACGAGGTCATCTCGATGTCCGACCGGATCGCGGTGCTCGCGCACGGGCGCATCCAGGGCGTCGTCGACGCCGCGAAGGCCACCCGCGCCAGCCTCGGCGCCCTCATGACCTCGTCCGGAGAGGCTTTGTGATGCTGTCGAAAGACCTGATCATGCGGTTGCTTGTTCAGGTGGGAGTGGCCTTGGCGGCACTGGTCGTCGGCGCGCTCCTGCTGGTGGCGATCGGGGTGGCGCCGTCCGACGCCTTCCACGCCTTCTGGAGCGGCACGTTCGGTACGCCGACCAACGCCGGTACGACCCTGACCCAGGCGGTGCCGCTGCTCCTGGTCGCGCTCGGGTGGATCCTGACGACCCGGGCCGGACGTCTGCATGTCGGCTTTCCCGGTCAGATCCTCGCCGGTGGATCCCTGGCCACGGCGGTCGGGCTGCAGTGCGGAAGCCTGCCCGGCCCGGTCGCGGTGGTGCTCACCGCCATCGCCGGCATCCTCGGCGGGGCACTCTGGGCGGGCCTGACCGCCTGGTTGTGGGCCTCGCGCGGGGTACTCGAGATCGTGTCGTCGCTCCTGCTCAACCTGGTCGCGGTTCAGGCCGCGCACTGGTTGGTCCGGGGGCCGCTGCAGGGTTCCCTGGACGGTCAACCGCAGTCGGCGAACTTCCCGGCCGCCGCACTGTGGCCGAGCGTCGAGTCGATCCCCGGCCGCACTCTGTCGTACGACGTACTGCTCCTCCCGGTGTGCGCGATCGCCGTGCTGCTGCTGCTGTCGCGTACCGTGTTCGGCTTCCGCCTGCGGGTGGCCGGTGGCAACGCGGAGGCCGCCCGGTGGTCGGGCATCGATCCGGTCCGCGAAGGGGTCGCGGCCATTGTGATCTCCGGTGGGTTCGCCGGTCTCGCGGGCGCCGCGCTGCTCTTCGCCGGTTCCGCGCCCTGGATGAGTGACGGATTCGAAGCCGGCGTCGGCTTCAACGGCATCGCGGTCGCCCTGCTGGCGCGCAACTCACCGATCGGGGTGGTCGTCACCGCCGTCGTGTTCTCCGCGCTGAACGTCGGTGGGACCGCCATGCAGGCCCAGTTGGACGTGCCGTCCTCGCTGGCCTCGGTGCTCCAGGGCGCCGTCATCGTGCTGGTGCTGGTGGCGGCCATCGTCCTGCAGCGCCGCGCGAGCGCGCCGGCCGCGACCAAACCTGCCCTCGCCCGTCGGAGGTCCGGCGTCGTCGCCGCCCGCACCGGGGCCCGGACCGAGGAGGCCTGAGATGGGTATCTTCGACATCGCCTTCCTCGTCGCGGCGATCACGATCGCCGCCCCGATCCTGCTTGCCGCCACCGGGGAACTCGTCTCCGAGCGGGCCGGCGTGATGAATGTCGGGCTCGAAGGTGTGCTGCTCGTCGGCGCCTTCGGCGGCTACCTCGTGATGGCCGGCACCGGGAACATCGCGGTCGGGTTCCTCGGCGGCATCGTTGGCGGTCTGCTGTTCGGGGCGCTGATGGGCGTGCTCGCGATCGAGGCCAAGGTCGACCAGATCGTTTCCGGCATCGCACTGGCCCTGCTCGGCTACGGCCTGACGACGTTCCTCAACGACGACCTCTTCAGCCAGCCACGTGCCTTCGACCCGCTGCCCCGAATCGCGATCCCGGTGCTCTCGGACGTGCCCGTCCTCGGGTCCGCCCTCTTCACCCAGGACGCCTTCATCTATGCCACGGCGGTCGTCGTCGTCCTCGTGGCCCTGGCGCTGACCCGGACGACCTGGGGCATCAACCTGAAGGCGACCGGTGAGAATCCGGTGTCCGTCGACGCCGCCGGCGTCAGCGTCCGCGGGCTGCGCTGGGCCGGCGTCCTCTTCTCGGGGGCCTGCGCCGGAGCGGCGGGCGCGTACATCTCCATCGGCGACGTGGGTGTCTTCCGTGAGGCCATGACCGGCGGGCGCGGCTATCTGGCGATCGCCGCCGTCCTGTTCGGCGGCTGGCGGCTGAGCGGGCTGGGCGTCGCCGTCGCGATCTTCGCGGTCACCGATGCCACCCAGTTGCGGCTGCAGGCCGTCGGCGACATCCCCCGTGAGGTATGGGTCGCCGCGGCCCTCCTCATCCTGGTCGCCCTCGGCACCGGGCGTGTCCGGCGTGCGGCGACCATCTTCCGCCTCGACCGGCGGCGGGCTGGTGCCGTCGAACTTGCCGGCGTGGCGGTGGTCGCGGTGCTGGTCGTGCTCTCAGTTGTCCGACCGGCCGTGACGTTGCCGGCGTCCCTGTGGCTCGCCATGCCGTACGTGCTGGCGCTCGTCGCCCTCGCCGTCGAGGGCAAACGGCGGCACAAGGCGCCGGAGGCGCTCGCCGTTCCCTATCTGCGAAGTGAGGTCTGACTTTGATCACCGACGTTCACACGCACTTCTGGACCCGGGAGCACCAGTGCTCTCCCTGGACGGACGGGCTGGGGCGGGTCTCGAAGACGCTGGCATCCGACGAGATCGACCTGGTCACGGTGGAGTCCTACCGCCGGGGCGTCGCGCCCGCCGAGCGTACGATCGTCTTCGGACTCCAGGCGCAGGCCTCCGGGATCATGGTCCCCAACGATGCCGTCGCCGCATTCGTACGAGAAGTCGGTGGTCAGACCGTCGGCTTCATGTCGGTCGACCCGACCCGCCACGACGCGGTCGACGAGGTGGAGCGCTGCCACGCGGAACTCGGGCTGGTCGGCATCAAGATGGGGCCGATCTACCAGGGAACCTCGCCGCTGCACCCCATGACGATGCGGGTCTTCAAGACCGCGGAGCGGCTCGGCCTGCCCGTGATGATCCACCAAGGCGCGATCTTCGCGAACGCCGGCCGGCTGCCCGACGCCAACCCGCTGCTGCTCGACGACGTGGCGTGCACCTTTCCCGACCTGCGGATCGTGGTCGCACACATGGGTCACCCGTGGATCTACGAAACCGTCGTCGTGATGCGTCGGCACCGCAACGTCTTTGCCGACACGTCCGCGATCGCGAGCCGTCCGACGGTGTTGGCGAACGCCTTCTCGGCCGCCAAGGAGTACGGCGTCCTCTCCAAGGTGCTCTTCGGTAGCGACTCTCCGATGGTGGCCGCGGCCAGCGCCACCACCGCCCTAGAACAGGTCGTCGCACGGATGCGACAGATCGCCCACACGCCCATCACTGACGAGGAACTACACGGAATCCTGCACCGCCCCTCGTTCGACCTGCTCGGCATCGAGGCGCCCGCAGTGCCCCCGCCGAGTCTGCCGGCCGAGCTGACCCGAACTGCCTGCTGACCGTCCCCGGGAGACAACCATGACGACGAACCAGCCCACGCATCCGTCGGTGTTCCTGGACGCCACGGCCGTGCTCGACGGCCCGCTTCCCGTCGAGATCTCGATGGAGCCGATCCTGCAAGGGGCGCCCTTCGCCTACGAGAGAGTTCTGTACGACGCCGCCGGCGTGTTCTTCGCCGTCTGGGCGTGCGACGCCGGTGTCTATCCCCGTGTCAAGGACAAGCGGGGCTCGTTCATGTACATCATTTCCGGCGAGGCCACCATTACGGACGAGGACGGTACCTCTCACGAGCTGACCGCCGGCAGCGTGATCGTGTTGCCGTACGGCTGGGTCGGCGCCTGGGACATCCGCGAGACCATCCGGAAGGTCTACCTGCACACGACCCCGGTGCCGCCGTACCGCGCGGGCGTGCAGCCGTCCGCCTTCCTGACCGCGGCCGCCGTGATCGAAGCCGACCTGCCGGCCCCGGTGCGGACGGGAATGGCCGACTGGTCGCCGCCGACCGCGGAGACCGTCGTGTTCGACGGACCCGACGGCCGGTGCGCCGTCCAGGAGCGGGAACCCGGAGTGCGTCAGGGCGGGCTGGCCGGAACGGCGTCGTTCGTCTACGTCGTCTCCGGCGAGGCCACCGTCACCGACGCGGACGGTACCTCTCACGAGCTGACCGCCGGCAGCGCGGTCGCGCTGCCGGACGGCTGGGCCGGCACCTGGGACATCCGCACCACGATCCGGACGGTGCACGTCGACGCCACACCGGTCGCCGACAAGTGATCAGAACGGGAGAAACCTTGATCAACGACGACCCCTACGCAGCCGTGACCCCTGCGCCGCCACTGCGGGTGTTCAGCGACGACCTCGTCGACGGCGCGGAGATGCCACTGACCTTCCGTGATCCGGACATCGGGGGCACCAACAGCTCGCCCCACCTGGCCTGGGCGGACTTCCCGGCCGAGACCAAGAGCTTCGCGATCACCTGTTACGACCCGGACGCCCCCACCGGGGTCGGGTTCATGCACTGGGCCGTCGCCAACATCCCGGCAACGGTGACGGCCCTGCCTGTCGGTGCCGGCGCCCCCGACGGGCCGATGCCGGAGGGCTCCCTCACCCTCCCCAACGACCTGCGGATGCGCCAGTACATCGGTGCCAACCCGCCGCCGGGCTCGGGCCGCCACCGCTACGTCTTCCTCGTGCACGCGGTCGACGTCCCGGTACTCGAGATCGATCCCGACCTGACCCCGGTCGTCCTTGGCTTCAACCTGCACTTCCACACGCTGGCTCGGGGGAGCATGACCGTGTGGGTGGACTCGGCGGGGTGACGGTGACATGGCCGTCGAGCAGCCATCTGTCCGTTCATGGAGGCACTGAGATGACAGGAAGTTTCTCGGCCGGTTCCACCGGCCACCCCCGGTGTGCCGAGGTCGCGGGTGCCGGCTTCGCCGGCCTCACCGTGAGCATCGCGCTCGCTCGGCGCGGCTGGACCGTACGCCTGCACGAGCAGAACGACGAGGTGCGTGACTTCGGCGCCGGCATCCTCCTGTGGCGCAACGCCATGCTCGCTCTCGAGGTCATCGGGGTGGCCCCGGCGATCCGGGCGAACGGCGTGGCGCCCGCCACCTACGACACCAGCCTGAACGGCGAGCCGGTCTCCTCGGAACTGGCCGGGTACCCGTACTGGGCGATCACCCGCCCCAGGCTGCACGCGCTGCTGGTCGCGGCTGCCCGAGCGGCCGGGGTCGAGATCGTCACCGGCTCCCGGGCCGTCGGCGCCGACCCGGAGGGCGGCCTGCTGCTGGCCGACGGGACCCGGCTGGCGGCCGACCTGGTGATCGGTGCCGACGGAGCCGGCTCTGCGGTCCGTAACTCGCTGGGCGACCTCACCCAGGAGCGCAAGAAGTACCAGGACGGAGTCTGCCGGGTCCTCATCCCGCGGCCCGAGGAGTTCCAGGGGCCCGAGTGGGACCGGGTCATCGACTTCTGGACCCTGGAGCCGGACCCGATGCGCATCCTGTTCATCCCCACCGGGCCCGACAAGATCTACATGGGCATGATGGCGACGACCACCAACGAGCGCGCCTCACGGATCCCGATCGACGTCGAGGTCTGGTCGGAGCGCTTCCCGCATCTGGCCACGGCGGTGCGACTGGCCGGCCGGGCCGAGGGCGGCCGGCACGACACCTACCAGACCAACCGGGTCACCCCCTGGTCGATCGGCCAGGCGGTGCTGGTCGGCGACGCGGCGCACGCCATGTGTCCGGCGCTCGGCCAGGGCGCCAGCGTCGGCATCGTCAACGCGGTCGAACTCGCCCACACCCTCGACCAGTACGACGACGTCGGCGAAGCGCTGACGGTGTGGGAGCAGCGGGAACGGTCGATGACCGACGCCGCCCAGGCCCGCAGCGCGTACATGGCCGAGACCCGCACGCTGGCAAAGGGCAGTGGCTTCACACCCGAGGTGATGGAAACCGCGAACTTCGTGCTCGCCGCGGCCACTCCCGAGAACGTGGCGAGCTACCCGGTCCCGGAGGCGAACCGGTCATGGTGAACGGGCCGCAGAGCGTCACAGTCGGCGATGTCGAGATCACCCGGGTCCAGGAGTACACCGGCCCCAGCCCGGCCACCCCCGGCTTCCTGTTCCCCGACAGCGACCCGGGGTACTGGCGGGACAACGCCGACTGGCTGGACCCGGACTTCTTCGACGCCGGGCGGGGACGGCTGCGGTCGGTGCTGCACACGTGGCTGATCCGCAGCCAGGGTGCGGTGATCCTGCTGGACACCGGCGCCGGCAACGGAAAGGAACGCCCGTACGCGCCGGTGTACGCCCACCACGACACCGCGTACCTGGCCAACCTCGCGGACGCCGGCGTACGCCCGGAGGACGTGGACATCGTCATCAACACCCACCTGCACGTCGACCACGTGGGGTGGAACACCCGCCTACAGGGCCGCGAGTGGGTGCCCACCTTCCCGAACGCGCGCTACCTCATCACCGAGGAGGACTTCGTGTTCTGGGATCCGGTGAAGCACCCGCGACCGCCCGCCGACGGCAACCAGAACGTGTTCGAGGACAGTGTCGTGCCGGTACACCGGGCCGGCCTGGTCGAGTTGTGGAGCGGCGAGTACCGGATCGACTCCGACCTGCTGCTGCAGGCCGCGCCCGGGCACACGCCCGGTTCCTCGGTGCTGCGCCTGCAGTCCAGGGGCGCTGGTGCGCTCTTCGTCGGCGACATCCTGCACTCACCCGTGCAGATCGCCGAACCCGACGTCAACAGTTGCTTCTGCGAGGACCCGGCGCTGGCCCGCGCCACCCGTCGCCGGCTGCTCGGCGAGGCCGCCGACCGCTCCCTGCTCGTCTTCCCGGCCCACTTCGGCGGGCACTCCGCCTGCCACGTCGCCGCCGCCGGTGACGCGTTCGTCATCCGTGACTGGGCCGACCTGGCCCGGATCTGAACCACCGTACGGAAGGAATCCACCCACCGTGAACGAGGACCTGTACGAAGCCGGCATCGCGATGCGCCGGCGGGTACTCGGCGACGCCCACGTCGACGCCTCGCTGGCCGCCGCCACCGACTTCTCCATCGACCTGCAGGAGTACGTGACGAAGTACTGCTGGGGGGACATCTGGAACCGCCCGGGGCTCAGCCTGGAGGAGCGCAGCCTGATCAACCTCGCCATGATCACCGCTCTGAACCGGGGACACGAGTTCAAGGCGCACGTGCGCGGTGCCCTGAACAACGGAGTCTCCCGGGAGAAGATCAAGGAGGTCCTCATGCAGACCGCCTTCTACTGCGGCGGGCCCGCCGCGTTGGAGAGCTTCCGCCTCGCCGCCGAGGTCTTCGCCACCGTGGACGCCGAGTGACCGGCGGGGGAATCCAGCACCTCGGGTTCGTCGGCCTCGGCAGGATGGGCTGGCCGATGGCCGCGCGACTGTACGACGCGGGCTACCAGCTCACCGTCGCCGACGCCGCGCCGGGGGTCGCCGAGGGGTTCGTCACCGACCATCCGTTGGCGGTCACTGCCCGTACGGTCGATGCCTACCGTGCCGTGGACGCCCTGATCCTGATGCTGCCGAACTCGGCGGTCGTCGAGTCGGTGCTCGAGGGCGACGGGGTCGCGGCGGCGCTGCGACCCGGCACGCTGGTCGTCGACATGAGCTCCTCCGAGCCGCTGCGGACCCGCGCGCTGGCCGAGCGGCTGGCCGCCCGGCGCCTGCGGATGCTCGACGCCCCCGTCTCCGGCGGGGTGCGCGGCGCGGTCGCCGGAACGCTGGCGGTCCTGGCCGGCGGGGAGGACGCCGATCTGGCCGAGGTACGGCCGGTGCTGCAACGGTTGGCCCGTACCGTCATCCCGGTCGGCCCCGTCGGGTCCGGGCACACGGCGAAGGCGCTGAACAATCTGGTCTCGGCCACCACCATCTCCGTGACGGTGGAGGCCCTACGGCTGGGGGAGCGGTTCGGCATCCCACCGGAGACGCTGACAGAGGTGCTCAACAGCTCCTCCGGACGTTCCAACACCAGTGAGAACAAGGTCGCGCAGTTCATGATCAGCGGCAGCTACGACTCGGGGTTCGCGCTGCACCTGATGGCCAAGGACGTCGGGATCGCCGTCGACCTGGCGCGCGAACTCGGCCAGCCCACCGAGGTCGCGGACGGTGTGGCCCGGCAGTGGCGGCGGATCGCCGGTGCGGTCACGCCGCAGGTCGACCACACCGCCATGTACGAGCTGATCGGCGGTGACCGGTGAACGCCCCGTTGCTGCACTGGATCGACGGTGAGGCCGTCGCGCCCACCGCCGGGGAGTTCCGCTCCGGCACGAATCCGGCGACCGGTGGCGTCGGGGCGCAGGTCGCCCAGGGCACGGCCGCCGATGTCGACCTCGCCGTGCGGGCGGCCCATACCGCGGCATCCGGGTGGCGTCGGATCGCGTCGCTGGAGCGCGGCCGGATCCTGGCGGCCATCGGTCGGCGGTTGCTCGTGGACCTCGACGCGCTGGCCGAGTTGGAGAGCCTCGACACCGGCAAGCCGCTCGCCCTCGCCGCAGCCGAGATCCGCGGCGCCGCGGAGTACTTCGAGTTCTACGCGGCCCTGGTGAACCTGCCGGCGGGCGACGTCCTCGACATCCGGCCCGACCTGCATGTCTACACCCTGCGCGAACCGTTCGGGGTGGTCGGGGTGATCACGCCGTGGAACCTGCCGCTCAACCAGGCAGCCCGGGCCTGCGCTCCGGCGCTCGCCGCCGGCAACACGATCGTCGCCAAGCCCGCCGAAAGCACCTCGCAGACCACCGTGGCGCTGGCCCGCATCGCCAGCGAGGAAGGACTACCCCCGGGGGTGCTCAACGTGGTCCTCGGCCGCGGCGCCGAGGTCGGGACCGCGATCGTGCAGCACCCGCTGGTGCGCAAGGTCGCCTTCACCGGTTCGGTCCGCGTCGGGCAGGACATCGGCCGCATCGCGGCGGACCGTATCCTCCCGCTCACTCTCGAACTCGGCGGCAAGTCGGCCAACATCGTCTTCGCCGACGCCGACCTCGATTTCGCCGCGGCCGAGGCCGTCCGTGCCTTTATGACCAACGCGGGCCAGGTCTGCTCCTCCGGAACCCGGCTCCTGGTCGAGCGGTCGGTCCAGGAGCGGTTCACCGCTGCGGTGGTCGAGGCCACCCGGCGGTTGGCCCCTGGCCGGGACGTGGGTCCGATGATCACGCAGGGCCAGTACGACACGGTACGGCGGTACTTCGCGATCGCCGCCGAGGAAGGCGCCCGGGTCGAACTCGGCGGCGGCGTGGTCACCGATCCCGAGCTGGACGGGGGCTTCTACGTCCAGCCCACGATCTACTCGGACGTCGACAACGAGATGCGGATCGCCCGGGAGGAGATCTTCGGACCGGTCCTGGTGATCATCCCCTTCGACACCGAGCAGGAGGCCGTCGCACTCGCCAACGACTCGGATTTCGGCCTGGTCGGGGGAGTCTTCACCGAGGACGTCTCCCGTGCCTTCCGAGTGGCCGAATCGCTCGAAGCCGGGCAGGTCTACGTCAACTCGTGGTCGACCCAGTCGGTCCAGATGCCGTTCGGTGGGCACAAGCAGAGCGGCTACGGGCGGGAGAAGGGCATCGAGGCGCTGTACCACTACACGCACGTGAAGAGCATCAGCGTACGGCTGGCTCCCCGCCGCTGAGGGCGGTACGCCCGCACAGCGCGGTGCCGCATACCGGGATTGCTGGAATACCAGCATGGTCGACCGTTGGCCAAAGAGTTATGGCCACCACGATGTCTATTGGTATGGCAGGACTCTCTCAGGAGGTTGCACTATGACGAGCGCGCTCCAGACCGCCTCGTCGGTCGAGGCCGACATCAGGCTCGCGGAGAAGATGTTCATCGGCGGCGAGTGGGTGGCGGCTACCAGCGGTCGGACCTTGCCGGTCTATGACCCCGCCGACGGCAGGGTGGTCGTCGAGGTGTCGGCCAGCGACGCGAGTGACGTCGACCGGGCGGTCGCGGCCGCCCGCGCCGCCTTCGCGCCAGGCGGCTCGTGGCGGTCGCTCACCCCCCAGGCCCGCGGCCGGCTGATCTGGCGGCTGGCCGACCTGATCGAGGAGAACGCCGAGCGGCTCGCCGCGCTCGACTCGATCGACAGCGGAAAGCCGATCAACGAGATGCGGTACTTCGACATTCCGTTCTCGGTGGACGTACTGCGCTACTACGCCGGCTGGACAACGAAGATCACCGGCGAGACGATTCCGATCTCCTACCCGGCCAGCCACGGCGGGAGGTTCCACGCCTACACCCTCAAAGAGCCGGTGGGCGTGGTCGCTGCGATCGTACCGTGGAACCTGCCGCTGCTCATGGCCGTCAAGAAGCTCGCGCCCGCTCTCGCCACCGGGTGCACCATCGTGCTCAAGCCGGCCGAGCAGACCCCGATCTCCATCGCGCTGCTCGCGCAGCTCACGGTCGAGGCCGGTATCCCGGCCGGCGTGGTGAACTACGTGACCGGGTTCGGTGAGACCGCCGGCGCGGCCCTCGTCGAGCACCCCGGCGTGGACAAGGTGACCTTCACCGGCTCGGTACCCACCGGCAAGGCGATCGTGCGAGCCGCCACCGGCAACCTCAAGCGCGTCTCACTCGAACTGGGCGGAAAATCCCCCAACATCGTCTTCGACGACGCCGACCTTGACGCCGTGATCGCCGGAGCAGCCGCCGCGGCCTTCGCCACCCAGGGCGAGAGCTGCATCGCCGGCTCCCGCCTCTACGTGCAGCGCGGCGTCTTCGACGAGGTCGTCCAGCGGCTCGCGAAGCACGCGGCCTCGATCACGCTCGGTCGAGGTACCGACCCCGCCACGCAGATGGGGCCGTTGATCTCGGCCGAGCACCGCGACAAGGTCCTCGGGTACGTCGAGATCGGCGTGAGCGAGGGCGCCGAGGTGGTCACGGGCGGCCGCGCGCCGCAGGGCGAGTCCTACGCCGGCGGCTACTTCGTGGAGCCGACTGTCATCGTCAACGCCCGGCCGGATTCGCGGATCATGCACGAGGAGATCTTCGGCCCGGTCGTCTCGGTCGTACCGTTCGACACCGAGGAGGAGGTGCTGGTACTGGCCAACAACACCCGCTTCGGCCTCGGCGCTGGCGTGTGGACGCGTGACGTCTCGCGGGCGCACCGGATGGCCGCCGCAATCGAGTCCGGTCAGGTGTGGGTCAACTGCTACCAGGCGGCCGACTCGGCGCTCCCGTTCGGTGGCACCAAGGAGTCCGGCTGGGGCCGGGAGACCTGCCGGGAGTCGCTGGAGGAGTACCTCGAGACCAAGACAGTCGTGGTGTCCCTGTGAGCGACTCCCGCGTCGACTACGACTACATCGTGGTGGGAGCTGGGACGGCCGGGTGCGTTCTCGCCGCCCGGCTCAGCGAGGACCCGGCGGTCCGGGTGCTGCTGATCGAGGCGGGCCGGGCCGATCTCAGCGAACGGATCACGACGACGTCCACCTGGCCGGCGCTGCAGCGGACGGAGGTGGACTGGGCCTTCCGGACCGTCCGGCAGGTCGGCACCGGCAAGGTCCATGACATCCCGCGCGGACGTACCGTCGGCGGCACCGGCAGCATCAACGCGATGGCCTTCCTGCGCGGCGACCGTAGCGACTTCGACACCTGGGCGTACCTCGGCTGTACCGGATGGGACTACGCCTCCGTGCTGCCGTACTTCATGCGTTCCGAGACGTCCGCCCACGGCGACCCGGCGTACCGGGGGCAGACCGGCCCGCTCCGTCCGGCACCGGCCGCGCAGCTACATCCGCTGTCTCGGGCCTACCTGGCCGCCGCGGCCCAGGCTGGCCACCCGGTCGTCGACGATCTGAACGGCGCCGAGCTGCGCGGCGCCAGCAGCCACGACCTGCTCATCGTTGACGGGCAGCGGCAGAGCACCGCGACGGCGTACCTCGAACCGGCGCTCGGCCGGGCGAACCTCGGCCTGGTGACCGGAGCGTTCGTGGAGCGGGTGGTCATCGACGGTGACCGGTGCCTCGGTGTCGACGTGGTCGTCGACGGCGAGCGGCGCCACTACGCGGCGGAGATCGACACCATTCTCTGCGCGGGCGCCATCGGTACGCCCCACCTCCTGCTCACCTCGGGGGTCGGCCCCGCTCAGGCCCTGGAGCGCGTCGGCGTCAAGGTACTCCACGACCTGCCGGGCGTGGGGCAGAGCCTCCAGGACCACATTATTCTGGCCGGCCTCACCGTCGAGGCCGGCCGCCCGCTCCCGCCCGCCAGCGGAAATCTCGGCGAGACGACGCTCCTGCTGGACAGTGAGCCCGGGCGGGCGTCGATCGACCTGCAGATCGTCTTCATCCATGTTCCCTTCACCAACCCCTGGCAGTCGGCGCCCGAGCATGGCTACACCTTCGGCATCGGGCACATGCGTCCCGCCAGCCGGGGCGTGCTGGAACTGGCCAGCCCCGACCCGGCGGTGCCGCCCCGCATCGACTTCCGTTATCTCGACGAACCCACCGACATCCGGGCCCTGGTGTCCGGTGTCCGGCACGCCCTGCAGCTCAGCGAGATGCCGGCCTTCGACGACTGGAGGGCGAAATCGCACCCGCTTCTGGCCGCCGATGACGCCACGATCACGGCGTTCGTCCGGGAGGCGGTGCAGTCCTACGGACATGCGGCCGGCTCGTGCCGGATGGGCGTGGACTCGCTTGCGGTTGTGGACCCGCAGCTCCGGGCGAAGGGGTTGTACGGACTGCGGATCGCCGACGCCTCGGTCATGCCGACCATCGTGTCGACCAACACCAACGCGGCGACGGTGATGATTGCCGAGAAGGCCGCGGACCTTGCGCGGGGGATCACCGCCGCAGTCTGACCCGAATCCCAGTTCCCGGGGCAGGTACTCCCACTGGATCGCGGTGCAGAGGACGAACAGGATCCCACACAACGCCTTGCGGTCATCCCTCACGTTCAGACAGAACGCTCCTCACGTCCCGAGGACACGCCCACCGTCATTACGTTAGGAGTAAGGCCACTGTGGGTTCCGATCACGGATAGGAGCTGTAGTTTCTCGTAGCTCTCACTGCCGGGAACGGCGGTGTAGACGAGAAGGCAGTGTGACTGATCGGGGTCGAGAAGTGTCTGGCAGGCAAGTTCGAGGGCGCCGAGCTCGGGGTGCATGAAGCGTTTGGTGCCGTTGTGGCGGACACCGACTTCGTGTTCGCTCCAGACGGTGCGGAATTCTTCGCTGCGGGCGAGCAGGAGGTGTTGCAGGTGAGCAGCCCATGAGTCAGGCCCGCGGAGGGTGACCGTTCTACGGAGTCCGGCGGCGAAGAAGCGGGAGTGCCGCGCGTGGTCGTCGGGGTGGTACAGGGCCCGGGTGGCCGGGTCGGTGAACCACCGGTAACCGATGCTGCGGGCTGGGCCGCGGTATCGGGTGAGGTCGCCGGTGAGAGCGACGCCGAGCGGGGTCTGCCGCAGTGTTTCGCCGAGCTCGGTGACGATTTCGGCGGGGGTGTCGGTGAGCCGGTCGAAGATGCGGAGCAGACCGGGACTGATGTGTCCGCTGGTCGCGCTTCTCGTGGGAGGGTTGTGCCCGGCGAGGCGGAACAGGTGGTCGCGTTCGTCGAGGGACAGATGTAGACCCTGCGCGATCGAGGCGATCATCTGCTCGGAGGGGTGAGGTCCGCGCTCACGTTCGATCCGGCTGTAGTAGTCGGTGGAGATATGGCAGAGCGTGGCGACTTCTTCGCGGCGCAAACCAGTGGTTCTGCGCCGCTGCCCGCGCGGGAGACCGACGTCTTCGGGCTGCAATGACTCTCGGCGGCGACGGAGGAACTCGGCGAGCCCGGCTCGATCGATCATGGCTGCTTCCTCCCTGGTTGCCGCTCTGCTGTTCTACCACTGGCGCCTGACCGCAGCCTCGGATTGTCGATCCCCCCTTCACGGTCGGCCCGGTCCGGGAAGCCTCGGATCGGTAGGCCGTGGTTGACCCGGTGGTGTCGGTGCAGCCTGGAGTCGCACCCACCTTCGCCGCGTACCACCGTGGGATCGATCAAGAGAAACCAGGAGCAGCAGCATGGCACGCACACAGCCGGACATCACCGTTCCCGACCTCTCCGGGAAACTCGCCGTCGTCACCGGCGCCAGCGACGGCGTCGGATTGGTCCTGGCCAGTCGCCTCGCCGCAGCCGGTGCGGAAGTCGTCATGCCCGTCCGCAACCGTCAGAAGGGCGAAGCGGCGGTCACGAAGATCAAGCGGCAGCACCCGAAATCCGCCGTGTCCCTGCGCGAGCTCGACCTGTCGTCGCTGGGCTCGGTCGCCGCGCTCGGTGCCACGCTGCGCAGCGAGAACCGTCCGATCCACATGCTTATCAACAACGCCGGCGTGATGACTCCACCAGACCGGCAGACCACCGAGGAAGGGTTCGAGCTCCAGTTCGGCAGCAACCACCTGGGTCACTTCGCTCTGGTCTCCCACCTGCTGCCCCTGTTGCGAGCGGGGCGCGCGCGGGTGACCTCGCAGATCAGTATCGCCGCGAACGAGAACGCCATCAACTGGGACGACCTGAACTGGGAACGGTCCTACCACGGCCGCCGCGCGTACAGCCAGTCCAAGATCGCGTTCGGCCTGTTCGGGCTCGAGTTGGATCGACGTAGCCAGGCCGCCGGCTGGGGGATCAGCAGCAACATCTCCCACCCCGGAGTCGCCCCGACCAGTCTGTTGGCCGCGCGTCCCGAGATGGGCCGGACAACGGACACCGCTGGCGTACGCATCATCCGCGCTCTCTCCCGCCGCGGCATCCTCCTCGGCACGGTCGAGACGGCGGCGCTTCCGGCCCTGCTCGCGGCTACCTCCCCGGACGCACGCGGCGCCCGCTTCTACGGTCCCAGCGGTCTCGGGCACCTTGCCGGGGCACCCGCCGAACAGCCCGTCTACTCCCGGCTGCGCAGCGAGGAGGACGCCCGACGTATCTGGCGGATCTCCGAGAAACTCACTCACACGTCCTTCCCGGACGAGCTTTCCAGGACGGCTCCGAGGGACGGCAGATGAGCGACCGAGCCGGCCGGCGAGACGCGGATCGAGCGGTCTGGCTACGGCCGTCGCGCCGCGAGGCCCATGCCGCGCCCTCACCATCCGCTGCGGCGGCGGCCCGCCGCACTACGGGCGGGAGGACGCAGGGCAACGAGGACGGTCCTGTTACCTGTTAGGACCTCAGCAGGCCTGAGTCCGCGCAAACTTGTTCCGGGTCGCAGCGGGGCGGACTACGTGGCCGTGGCCTTGTGCTTGCCGTTTCCAACGACGAGCTCGAGATCCACCGGCAGCAGCCCAACGCTTCCGGATTCCCATCGCCGAGCCGGCCCCGAGGCTGCGGAACCGCGACTTACAGCGGAGAACGGGGGGACCAGGTGACAGACAGACTCCCTCTGTTGAGCGCACGGCTGGCATTCGGCCTGGACGCGCAGCGCACCGACCGCAAGGCATCCGAGGACGCGGCGCCGGCGGCCCGGGGATCGAATTCTGGGCGGACCGCCGGCTACGGAGCCCAGGAGTTCGGCTCTCGCCGGCACCACTCGCTCATCACATCAATCTCGGGCACTGCCGAGCGGAAGTCCTGAAGACCCGACCACCGGTCCCTGGGGAGTTAGACATGACCAGTTCCACTTCAACGAGTTCCCTCTGGCGGGCCTGGACGCCGATCACCCAGCAGGCCGGCTCGCTGCGCATCGTCGAGGCGCGGGGCAACCGCGTCCGTGACGCGGAGGACAACTGGTACCTGGACGGCGTCTCCGGAGTTCTGAACGCGTCGTGCGGGCACGGACATCCACGGCTGATCGAAGCCGCGAATCAACAGCTCCAGAAACTCGTCCACTACGACCCCATGGTGTCGAGCCACGACCCTGCCGAGACGCTGGCGTCGCGGCTGGCCGCGATCCTGCCGGGCGAGCTGAACGAGACCTGCCTCGTCAACAGCGGCTCGGAGGCCACGGAGGCGGCCCTCAGGATCGCCCTCCAGTACTGGCACAACATCGGCGAGGGCCGCAATCGGGTCATCACCTTCGAGGCGGGTTACCACGGGACGACCCACCTGGCCCAGCAGCTCTCCGGGTTGCCGTTCACCGTCAGCGAATGGTCCGCGCCCTTCCCGATCGACCGCGTCGCCCTGCCGGCATCACCGCGCGCGTTGCGCACCGAAGAGGGCGCCGACACACTTATCGCACTGTTCGCCCAGGCGATCGAGGCCGGCCCGCCCGCCGCAGCGGTCATGGTCGAGCCGTTGCTGGGCCTCGGGGGCTGTGTCGTGCTGCCGAACGGATTCCTCGCCAGGCTCAGGCAACTGTGCGACCAGCACGGCACGTTGCTCATCCTCGACGAGGTCTTCTGCGGATTCGGCCGCACTGGCCGGATGTTCGGCTTCGAGCACGAAGGGATCACGCCCGACATCGTCACGATGAGCAAGGGAATCAGCGGCGGTTACCTTCCGCTGGCCGCGGTGACGGTCACCTCGCCGATCAAGGCGACGTTCACCCGGGAACCGATCGCCCGCGGCCTCCGTTACGGGCACACGACAGGCGGCCACGCCGTCGCGAGCGCTGTCGGGAACGCCGTGCTCGACGTCATGGCCGACGAGAAACTCGTCGAGAACTCGGCAACCCAGGGTGCTCTGCTGCTGGACGAACTGCGGAAGCTCGAATCGAGCCCGCTCGTCACCGATGTACGCGGGCTCGGACTGGTGATCGCCATCGAGGCCGACAGCCCGGAGTCCGCCGCTGCCATCGGGAACGCGGCCGTCCGATCGGGAGTGATGGTACGCCACGAACGCGGCGTGATCCGGATAGCGCCCCCGCTGACGATCACCGCCGACGAGACCACGGAAATGATTCAGAAGATCAGCGATGCCGTCGACGTCGCCGCCACAGCGCACGCCTGATCCGAACACCCGATACGGCGCGGAGCGATGCCGGAGAATGTGGCGTTCAGCGTAGTTCTTCGGCATCCGGACATCGAGCGCGGCCGTGTTTCTCGGTGCCGCCTTGGCGTTGGCCGCCCTCTTCTGGTCGTTCTACATCGACGTCGACGAGGCGGGGATGACTGTTCGGGCGCGTGGTGCCACGACGCGGCTGCCGTGGAGTTCGGTGGAGATGTTGACGGTGGCGAAGAGGGGCGCCGACTGGAAAAATCCGGAGTTGGAGATCCGGGTGGCGCCCGGTGTGCGGATCAGGAGGCGCTTCGGCCGCGGGCACGAGGGGCGGCGGGTGTACGAGCTGCTGTCGCTGGAGAGTTTCACTCTTCCGGCCGAGCAGGTGGTCGCCATCCTGGACAAACACAGTGGCGGCAAGGTCGACGCGCAGGACTACCTCAACTATCGGGCGGGCAAGCGAGCGGTCGCCCGGTGGTTGACCGAGCAGCAGCGCACCCGTGACCGGTCCGACGAAGGAAACGGCGAGGCTCGGTGAAGACGCGTAGCCGTCAGCGGAGGCGACCGAATCAACTGATCGACCAGCGATGTTCTTGTTGGCCGTCTGCGGTGGACAACTGGTGGGTCTGCCGTTGTGGTGGTGCCGGCCTACTCTTCTCTGTTGGATCGGTTGAGGAGTCGAGAGGAGGGCCGTTGAGATGATTTCTGTGGACGCCTATCTGGATGTCGTCCGGCAACGGTTGGTTGCCGACGGGTGTGCGGTGACGGAGGAAAGCGTCGGTTCGACGTCGGCCGTGGTCGGGTACCGGGCGCAGACTCGGGCGCTGACGAGGATGCACATCTTCACGGTCGCCGCACCGGCAGATCGGGTCGACGAGGCGGTGCTGCGAGAGTTCGTCGATGCGGTGGTGAACCTGGGGTTGGCACGCAAGGGTCAGTGGCGAGGCATGCAGTCCGGCGTCATCGTGCTGCCGGTTCTCGTGACGACGACGGCGGAGGCGGGTGCCACCGCCCTGACCCAGAAGGCCTACCGGCTGAATCTGGCCGGCTTCGCCGCGCTGGCTCAACCCGCCGTTGTGGACGTGACCGCCGGTAGGGTGTGGACCTTCCGCGGCACCCGGTTGTGGGGTTACGCCTACAACTCGCTGATCAAGAAGAAGTACGCGACGTACCTTCCGGAACCGTCCACGGCGCTGAACTGACACGTCGGTGCTGTCATGCGCGCTGGTGGATCGGTTCTGCTCGACCAGCGCGCAGTTGTTCGTCCGGGGCGAAAGCTCCTATCCGCGCCGCCCTGAGACGGGGGAGAACGTCAAGTCTCATCCGATCGGAGGGTGGCCTTACGTGGGTAACGGTGTGAAGCTGGCTCACCACGTTAGGTCAGGAGGCTGGATGATGATCCGGAAGTTGGCCGCCACAATCACCGCCGCCGCAGCATTTGCCCTCGCCTTGGTCGCGCCATCCGTACCCGCCGCTGCGGTTGGCTCTCTGTACGTTCCGCAAACCACGTCGCTGCTGGGCTGCCCGTACATCGGCCCATGCGCGGTGGTGTACACCGTGCCGGGCGGTACCTGGGTCACGGCGCTGTGCTGGACGGACGGATCATGGTCGAACGGCACGAACCGCTGGTTCCAGGTCGTGGTCTACAGCGGCCGGGAAATCGTCGGCTACATCAACGCGAACCGAACCACCAACCAGCCGTCGCTGCCGCACTGCTGACTGAGTTGTCACGAATGCTGCTGCTGTCGGCAGAAGGGGTTTGCTATCACGGGCGAATCGCCTTGGTCGGGGAGGTGCTCATGCCGTACGTGGTCCGGGGCACCTCGGTCCGTCGACAGTTGGAGAGGTAGCTGATGGGCACGCTGGTCGCGTACATCCTGGTCGTGGGTGGCACGTTGATGATCCTGCTCGGCGGATGGCTCGAGTGGCGCGGCGCCTTGCCGGACCGAGTGCACCGCGGCGGTGCCGGGCCTTCGGTCCGGCAGGTGAGCTTGCTGCTCGGCGCGACCGGCGCTGCTGCCCTCATCTCAGAACTACCGGTCGTGCTCGGGGCGAGCCCCGGCACGAAGCTGTTGCTGTGGCTGGCGTCCGTACCCTTTCTGGTCCTGGCTCTGGTGCTCTTCTTGCGGGTCGCATCGATCCAGCACCGGCCGAGCGATGATGCACCTGGTCGTCTCCGGTCGCGTTGACCTACCGGATCCGCCAACTTCCATCTGGCGGATCCTGACACGATGATCAGATGCTCTTCGCTCCTCGCCTGGTGTCGTCCTTCCGTGTGCCGGCGAACGCTCCTCGCGTACCCGATACCCCTCGCACCGTGGACACGCCCGCCGTCCAGCGGTGGCCGCATCGCCGGCTCGTCGTGATCCGCCGGGACGACGAGCTGTTGGCGTACGACCTTGACCGGCTCCGTGCTGGTGACGATGGTCCCGCGGCCCGGTTTCCCGCGCCGTGGCCGCGCGGGGTGGGCGGGGCCGATGCGGTGAGCCCGACCCTCGACCTGGCGGTCTTCAGCGGTCAGCACGCGCTGTACGCGATCGACGCAACCGGTGCGCTGCGCTGGAAGGTGCTGCACGCGTGCTGGAACTCCTGCTTGTCCTTCCACGACTCCTACGAGGAGTACGCAGGCAGCAAGGAACACCGCTATTCCGATTCGGGCTCCTGCTGGGTCAGCGCGGACGGCTCGACGGTGTGGGCGCACGTGTGTACCCCGCTGCCGGATGACGTCGAGTCGGAGTTCGACGAGGAGTGGCTCGTGCTCGACGCCGTCGACGGCCGGGTTCTGGGACGGGCTTCGACGGACACCGGGGCCGCCGGCTCTCACCACGTTCCGCACCCTGACCCTGGTCAGATGGGCCTGAGAGTCGGCGAGGGCCAGGACGGTGCGCCGTTGCGGTGGGGTCGGTGGGACGGCACTCGACTCACTGTCGCCCGCATCGGTGACGACGACCGTTGCCTCGTCGATGTCAGCCCGTGCGGTACGCGGTTCCTCACGATCGCTCACTGGGGGATGCAGCCGGCAATCCATCGTCTGCCCGACGGCGCGGTGACGCACGAGGTCGCCGCTCACCGGCTTGCGCCGCATCTCCAGGCGTGGGCAGATACCGAGGAGGAGCCCTTCTGGGGCTACCAGTGCGGCTTCGTCGACGACCGCACGGTAGTCGCGAGCACCATAGAGAGACATGGCCACCCGCGGCATTGGCTGATCGACACGGCGCGGGGAGAGGTGTTCGGTCAGGTCGAGTACCCGATGCCCGTAACGGAGGACCCGATGGCGCTGGGCGACGGCACCTGGCTCACCTGCGGCGAGGACCCCTTCCAGATGATGCTGTGGAGTCTTCCCGCCGGGGAGGACTCTGTTTCGTCCCACGAGACGGCGTGACCGGCGGCCATACGCCGAACCGCAGTAGGTGTCGGGCGTCGACGTCGATGAGCACCCAGCCTTCGCAGACCAGGTCGTCGAACCAGAAGTCGTCCCGGTAGTCGCCGAGTTGGGCGAGCCAGCGAAGTGTGATGTCAGGCCCGCCAGCGAAGTGGTAGTCGAGCCCGTGGCCGGCGCCACCGCCTTGCGCGTACCGCTCGGATCGTCCGTTTCGGACGATTACGTAGTTCGCCCGGCTGCCCATGGCCGCTGATGGTAGGGGCCGCAGGATCGCTCCGAGCGGGGTGGCCCGATTGAGGGGCGCCTCGATGGGCTCGTTCGACTGCCCTGGCGACGTCGACTGGCCTGGGGCGGTAGCTTGAACACGACCGGGGGAGGACGGCAGTGGATGGTCGTAGCGGCGACGCCGTCAATGAGGCCGTCCTCGTGTTCGACGGTCCTGCGGTCCTGGAATGGGGCATGAACTCCTCCTTGGCGATCACTCACCCGGTAGGTGTAGAGGTCGTAGATAGGAAGGGCTGGAACGTACGGCTCCGCGACGGTCAGCCCGATCCGGAGGCGTGGCAGCTTCTGCTCGATCTGGGTGGTCCGTACGATTTGCGGTTCCCGGAGGGGAGTGTGTTCGAGGTCGACGTCGCGGGCGTGGCAGACGGTCCGTGGCATGCGGTAATCCAATGGCAGGATGACGATGCGGCTATCCCTGACCGACGGCCGTATAGACCCGCGTAACCCGCCGCTCTGGCATGATCAGGATGTGCCCGATCGCGAGTGCGCCGACAGTAGTTCGTCGCCGGAGCCGCCTGCGCCGACGACGCGCAGCGACGAACTGCTGACGCTGCTCGTGCTGCTGGTAGCCTCGGCCGTCCTGCTTGTGTTGTGTCTCGGTTGTGCTGCCTTCTGGCTGTACAACTAGCCAAGGTCCGGCAGGAGCAATCCATCGGGTCGTCGCTCTGGCTGACCTTGCGGGACTAGGCTTCGCGGGCATGACCGGGGCCGCCATGTCGATGTTCGCCGCGCTGTTGGACCGCTCGGTGGCCCGCATCGGGGAACTGGCGGCCGATGGCCGCCAGTTCGACCGGCAGGCTGTCGCCGCGATCGCGGACGTCTGGGACAACAACACCTTCCCGCTGTTCGAGACGGCGCTCGGTTGCCCGGCGTGGTTGCGTGAGCGGCGCGCGAGGGCTGCGCTGGTATGGATGGCAGACCTGGGACCGTCCCGTCGGGCATGGATGATCGAGCAGGCTGCGGTCGCCGGACACCGGTTGGAGCCTCTGCTGCCCCCGCTTGTCCACGGGGGTGCGCACTACCGCGACTACCGGGGGCAGGTTCAGCCCGGCACTGCGCCGCTGACCGCGGCGGCCGTGGAGAGCGTCGCGAAGGACTACGACCTGGCCCGCGCGCAGGTCCGCGTCGTGCAGGTGGAACGCGCCGGGCACAAACTCGGCGGCTACGTCGCCGTCGCGGCTCCGCGCCGCTACGTCATGCCGGGCGGGCACGGGGACGCGGTCGTGCAACTGACCCTCAGCGACGTTCAGGACGTGCGGTTCGACAGCGGTGACGAGTTCGGCGCCACCCTGGCCGCTGATACCGCCGGAGTCGAGATCCGTGTCGGTGCGCAGGGTCGCCTTCTCGCTGCCTCGGCCTCCATCGGGTTCGATGACCCGTCGTGGCACCTGTCGCACGCTGGCCAGTCGGCGGACGCGTACACCCCGCGCGGCCACTCCACCAGGCGTAACCCTCGCCAGTCCAAGCGGCCACTGGTGCAGGGCGGCGCGTTGGAGGCCGCCGTGGTGCTCCGCCAGGCGATGCTCGAGATGCGGACGGTGCGCTACGCGATGCGTGTCGGCCGGGTTCCGCTGCGGGAGCTGTGCGATGCCTTCGCCGGTGCCGGCACCGATGTGCTCACCGCCGCCGGGCAGCGCGGGGCGGAGCGCGACCAGTTGTTCCGGCGGTTGGCCGAGCAGTGGATCGCCGGGAATCCCAGCCTGGCCCGTGGGGTCGCCGATTGGTTTCCAGATGACCACTGGACCCGAGCGGTGATTCCGTCCGGCTCACCCCAGCCCCCGGTGGCCGACATGCCAGGGCAAGCCCAGCTCACGTTGGCCGACTACACCGCCACCCACACCCAGTACGGCGTGGTACGTGACGCCTCGGCGGTGGTCAACCTCGCTGTCCCCGACGGTGGCGATACGTGGGGACTACGGGCGATGAGATTTCCCCGCCCCGTACGTCTGTCACTGCGTACCGCCGCGCTCATCGCCCCTCACACCGTCTCGCACACCGCCGAGGCGTCGCTGTCCCTCGGCGCCGACGCGTTCACCGTCACCAGCCGCGAGCCCGACGACGGTTAGTGAATGCCTGGTTGAACCTGATGCCGTACGTCAGGTCGCGCCGAGAACAGTTGCCACCCACTGACAGCCACCGAACGCGCAGAAGTCACGTGCACCTTCTAAGGGAAAATGTGGGCGCGCTCTCTCTCGCCGCAGGGGTGGTGAGCCTCGGCGTCGGGCTGCTGGCCGCCTGAACCTTCGAGGGTGCCGAGCAACTGAAGCAGGAACCGGCGGCCTACTCGGGGCGGGACAGGCGCCGGGTGAGCCGCCATCCGGCGTAGGCGAGGGCGGCGAGGGCCACGGCGGCGAGCAGGTACCACTGGAAGCGGTGCAGGTCCGCCACGACGGCGCGAATGTGGTCCCCGGCGACATACCCGGCGGTCGCCCACACGGCCACCCAGGCGGCGGCGCCGAGGGCGTTGTAGGCGACGAAGCGTCGCCAGGGCATGCCGGTGGCGCCGGCGATGAGCCCGTTGAACTGCCGCAGGCCCTCGACGAACCGGGCGACCGCGACGAGTTTCGGCCCGTGCCGGCTCATCACCGTCTCCAGGCGGGCGAACCGGTCTGGCGTCAGGCGTACGTAGCGGCCGTGCCGAAGGATGAGCCGCCGCCCGCCGGTGCGGCCGATCAGGTAGCCGATGCTGTCCCCGATCACCGCGGCCAGGAACGCGGTCACCGCGACTCCGACGATGGCCAGGTGGCCGTGCGCTGCGTATCCGGCACCGAGGATGATCGCTGTCTCCCCGGGCGCGGGCACGCCGAAGCTTTCCACTCCGACGAGCAGGGCGAGGCCCAGGTAGCCGTAGTGGGCGACCAGGCTGGTGGGGAAACCCGCCGCGGTCACCGGGGCGCTCCGGCCGTGAAGCCGGCCAACGCCAGGATGCCGGGCAGCGTCGGGTAGCGGCGGGGCTCGGGTACGAGCGACACGAACGGCTGGTTCCCCGCCACCGCGAGCAGCATGCCGACCGGCGCCGCGCACATCGCCACTGCCGTACCCGGGCAAGGGCGAAACCGGACATACATCTGCTATCCGGCACAACGGGTCGGACGTATTGCTCGCCGGCCCTCTGCTCCGGCGACGCCGGCTGACTACTTGAGTTGGCCGGCGGTCAGACCCGACTGGACGTGGCGCTGGAAGGCCACGTACACCAGCAGCACCGGCACCACGGCGATGCTGAGGCCGGCGAAGAGCTGCGCGTAGTCGCCCGCGTAGCCCTGGCTGACCGACAGCGCGGCCAGGCCCTGGGCCAGCATCCACTTCGAGTCGTCGCCCTGCAACAGCACCTGCGGCAGCAGGAACTGGTTCCAGTGGCTCAGGAAGTTGAAGATGGCGACGCTGATCATCCCCGGGCGGGCCATCGGCAGCATCACCCGGAAGAACAACCGGAAGTGGCCGCAGCCGTCGACCAGCGCCGCCTCCGCCACCGACGTCGGCAGGGTGCGGAAGAACGCGGTGAGGAAGAAGACCGTGAACGGCAGCGAGTACGCGGCGTAGACCAGGACCAGCCCCGTCCAGGTGCCGAACAGCCCGGCGTTCTTCACAACGAAGAACAGCGGCACCAGGGCCAGGAAGACCGGGAACATCAGGCCGCCGACGAACAGGTAGTACGCGAGCTGACGGCCCCGGAACTCGTACCGGGCGAAGACGTACGCGGCGGTGGCACCCATCAGCATGGTGAGGGCGACCGAGCCGGTGACGACGATCGCGCTGTTGAGGAAGTACTGGCCGATGTGCGCGGTGGTCCACGCCCGGACCCAGTTGTCGAGACGCAGCTCGCCGGGCAGGCCCCACGGGTCCGCCAGGATCTCCGCGTTGCTCTTGAACGAGCTGAGGAACATCCACAGCAGCGGGAGCACGGTCAGCGCGCCCCAGAGCGCCAGGAAGCCGTGCGAGAGGACGTTCACCACGCCCAGGTCGCGGCGTACCGCCCGGTCGGCCCCGGCGGCCCGGCCCCGGCCGGCGGCGACGTCGGTGGTCTTGTCGAGGGTGGTCACGACAGTTCGATCCGTTCCCGTCGGCTGACCCGCAGCGCCAGCACGGCCACCGACAGGGTCAGGAAGAACATCACCACACCGATCGCCGAGGCGTACCCGAACTTGGTCTCGCTGCCGAATGCGGTGTCGTACAGCCGCACGCCGATGACGTCGGAGGAGAAGTTGGGGCCGCCGTTGGTCATCAGCTGCACCAGGATGAAGCCGTCCAGCGCGGCGATGGCCAGGTAGATCCAGGCAACCTGCACGGTGTCCCACAGCAGCGGGATGGTGATCCGGCGCAGCGTCGTCCAGCGGGACGCGCCGTCGAGCAGCACCGCCTCGTAGATCTCCCGTGGGATCGCCGACATGGCGGCGCCGAAGAGCACCACGTAGAACCCGACGTTGGCCCAGATCATCACCGCCAGCACGCACCAGAACGCGGTACGCGGGTCGCCGAGCCAGGGCGGCGCGGGCAGCCCGACCGCGCGCAGGATGCCGTTGAGCAGCCCGGCGTTGGGCTGGTAGACCTCCTTCCACAGCGCCGCGATGATCACCACCGAGAGCACCTGTGGGAAGAAGTAGACGGTGCGGTAGAGCGCGCTGCCGCGTACCCCGGTGACTCCGGCCCGACCCCGGCGCCCGCCCATGCTGAGCATGGTGGCGAAGAACAGGCCGAGCCCGATGGTCAGCACCGGCACCAGGGCGAGCAGGATCGCGTTGTTCTTCAACGCGTTCCAGACGTAGTCGTCGTGCCACAGGGCCCGGAAGTTGGCCAGGCCCACCGGGTTGGCCTCGGCCGAGTAGCCCAGCCAGTCGGTGGTGGAGATCTGGAACGCCTGTAGGTACGGCGAGACGACGAAGACGACGTACAGCAGCAGCGGCGGCACCAGGAAGGTGACGATCAGCGGGTACTTGCCGTGTTTCATGGTGCCTACTCTCCGGCGGCGGCCGGGCGGGGCAGCGCCCCGCCCGGCCGGGGTGTCACGCCGCGCGCTTGTACTTCGTGATCGAGCTGTCCTGGGCGATCGAGTCGGCGCCCTTCTGGCACAGGTCCAGGAACTCCGCCGGGCCGATCCGGCCGCTGAAGAACTCGCCGCACGCGGCGTCGACCAGGTTGCGCTCCAGCTTGCGGTAGTAGTTGTTGTAGACCCAGTTGAAGCCGTTGGCCCCGGAGGCATCCAGCGCCTTGACCACGGTGGTGAGACCGAACGGCAGCTCCACGCCCTCGGTGGCCCCGGCCACCACGGTCAGGCTGGAGACCTTCTTCGTGAAGTCCTGGGCGCCCTTCTTCGACAGCATGGTCCGGAAGTAGTCCAGGCCGCCCGCGACGTTCTTCGCCTTGGCCGGCACCATGAACGGCTCGCCGGCGGTGCCGCGGATCGCCTCGAAGGGCAGCTTGTCGCCGCCGCCGAGGCTCGGCGTCGGCGCCACGGTCATGTTGAACCCGGGCGGGGTGACGGACTTCTGCTCGCTCTCCAGCCAGGAGCCGCAGGAGATGAACGCGGCCTTGCCCTGGCACCACGCGGTTTGCGACTGCACGTGGTCCAGCCCCGGCGAGCCGTCGAGGATGTACTTGTCCTTGACGATCTGGTGCCAGGCGTCGGCGGCGGCCTTCATCGCGTCGGACTTCCAGGCGTTGGGCTCCAGGTTGTCGATCGCCGTGGCCACGGAGGGGCCGCCGAACTTGATCGCCGTGGAGATCACCGGCCAGCTCATGTAGCGGGGGTGCTTGCCCGCGTACGTCCAGGGGGCGATGCCCGCGGCCTTGATCTTCTTGCACAGGGCGATGTGGTCGTCCCAGGTCTTCGCGTACTCCCAGCCACGGTCGGCGAAGAGCTTGGTGGAGTGCCAGATGCCGTAGACGGTGTAGGTGTAGTTCATCACGAGGAACTTGCCGTCGTACGAGCCGACCTCCACCGCGCCCGGCAGCAGCGTCTCCTGGACGGTCTTGCCGGGGATGTCGAGGCTCGGTGCCGAGAGCAGTTCGCCGAGGTCGGCGAGGGCGTTCTGGGAGACCAGGCCGTTGAAGTCGATCTGGCCGGCGCCGGAGTTGTTGACCACGTCCGGTGGGGTGCCGTCGACGAAGCGCGGCTGGAGGGTCTTGCTGATCTCCTGGGTGGCCGAGTGCTTGATCGTCGCCTTGGGGTACCGCTCGGTGTACATGGCCTCGTGGGCCTTGGCGTAGTCCTCGCCGAACCCACCGTTGAAGATCACGACCTCCAGCGGGGCGTCCTCCTTCACGCCCAGCGGGTTCTGCTCGCTCTTGGTGCCCTTGTACACCTCGGTGCTGCCCTTGTCGCCACCGCCGGAGGTGGCGCAGCCGGCGAGCAGGCCGGCGGCAGGGGTGGCCAGCAGGCCGGCGGCGGCGCTGCGCCGCAGGATGTCACGCCTGTTCATGCTCTCTCCTCGAATCGGTTCGGGCAGCCGAGGGACTTCGGGGGACGACGGCCACCGCGCGATGGGCGGGGCGGCCTGTCGTTAGTCTTCATTTCGTCGAATATTGCTGAAGAATTTCTACGGCAGGACCGCGCCGACTTCAAGACCTACGGCCCCGGCGTTGCTCCTTTGTGCCTGGTTTGGTTACGGATTGTTAGCTGCCGTGGACGGCGAATGGCGTCGGCACGGTGCGATCGGCCGGTTCCCTGCCGTCACGCCGGCAGGTGCGCGCGCCATCGCGGCGATCACGCCGGGCGACGCCGGATGATGCGAGGCTGGAGGCGATCGCCGTCGCCGGAGGCGGCGTGCGCAGTGGAGGATGCGATGGCCGAGCCAGCGACCGGGGCCTCGTCGGGCAGCGCGCAGGCGCACGGCCGGCGCGCCAACCGGCGTAGTTACCACGACGGCGCGCTGGTCGACGGGTACGTCGACGACCCGTACCACCGAGTCCGCCGGGCGGTCGCGGCCCGGCTGATGGTCGACGACATCCTCGGGGGAGGGCCGGTACTGGAGTTGGGCTGCGGCCCGTGCAGCATGGTCGACCCGGCGGAGCTGCCCGTGCCGCTCGTGGTGGCGGACATGGCCGAGGCCGCGCTGGGTGCGGCCCGTCGGGCCACCGCGGGTCGGGCGCTGCCGGTCTGTCTGGACGCCACCCGCGGCCTGCCGTTTCGCGCCGGCAGTTTCGCCGGGCTGCTGACCGGTGAGCTGATCGAGCACGTCTACGACCCGGTGGCGCTGCTGCGGGAGTGCCACCGGGTCCTCGCCCCGGGTGGGCTGCTGGTGCTCACCACTCCGAACCTGGCGACCGTCCAGGACCGGCTGGCGTTCCTCGCCGGCCGCGCGCCCCGCCAGGTGGATCCGCTGCACCCGTACCTCTGGTTGCACATCCGGCCGTTCACCGCGTCGCTGCTGCGGCGGGCGCTGCGCCGGGCCGGGTTCGCGCCGTTGGCGCTGCGTTCCAACCACGTCGGGTGGCGGCTGCCCGGCGGGCGCTGGGTCACCTCCCGACTGCTTGCCCGGATCGCACCGGCGCTCGGCGGGTCGCTGATCTGCGCCGCCCGGCGACTGGGCGATCCACCGTCGCCTCAGGACGCGGTGCCCCGAAACAACACGTGATCGTCAGGTTGACAAAGAGCTATCATGGAGGTTCCGTCGTCGACCGGGGGATCTCATGGCCGGCCTCTTCACCTGGGTCGTCAAGAATCTCGACGCGTTCATCGGGCTGCTCCTGGCCTTGGTCGTCGCGATCCTCGGGCTCAACAACGGCGTCAGCCAGGACGTGGTGAACAGCGCCATCCTGCTCATCCTCGGTGTGCTCGCCCAGGCGCTGCTGCGCGACCGGCTGCGCCGGGAGACCGCCGATCGCGAGGTACGGCAGGTGGTCCGGGACACCCGCGACCGGCTCGCCGAACTGGTACCGCAGATGCAGGAGATCATCGGCCCGGAGGGGGCGCTGATCCGGGCCCGGGAGACGATCGACAGCGTCTCCATGGTCCGCGTCCTGCACGGCAGCGAGGTCGGGCAGGCCCTGGCCGAGGCCCGCCGGCACACCGACCGGTGGAACTTCAAGGGCGGCACCGGCACCTACACCCGGGCGGTCACCCTGCCCGAGTGCCTGGAGCACGCCCGTCGGCGTAACGCCACCCTGCACTTCGCCATCGAGATCATCGACCCGACCGACGAGGAGGTCTGCGAGCGGTACGCTCGGTTCCGGCGCAGCCTCGCCCCCGACGAGCCAGGCGAGCGGTGGACCGTCGACCGCACCCGCAAGGAGTCCTACGCGACCGTGCTGGCCGCCTGCTGGCACCGGCAGCGCTCCGGGCTGCTCACCATCGACGTCTGGGTCTCCGCGCAGATGACCACCTTCCGCTACGACCTCTCCTCGAGCTGCGTCATCATCACCCAGGAGAACCCGCAGACCCCGGCGCTGAGAATCGACCGCAAGGAGCTCTACTACAACCGCTACAACATCGAGTTGCAGTACAGCCGTGAGCAGAGCCGGCGGGTGCCGATCGAGGCTGCTGCGCAAGTCAGACTCGACGACGAGCCGTCCGTGGAGCAGGTCCGCCGGCTGCTCACCGTGCTCGGACTGCCACTGCCCCGGTCCTTCGGCGACCGCGAGGTCGCCGACATCGTGAGCCGGGCCATCCAGGCGAGGAACCCGTACGCATGATGAGCTACGCCGACCTCGAACGCGAGATCGATCGGGCCACCCGGTCGGAGCGGCTCCGCGACTGGGTGCTGGGCGTCCTCGACGACGTCGCCGAGGTGCGGCGGTCGTTGCTGGCCGTACGGCATCCGCTCGGCTTCACCTGCCTGCCGGTGAACCGCACCGGCCCCGACGGGATCTGCGTGCACGCCTGGCCAGCCGAGCCACCGGCCGTCCAGCCGACCACGTCCACCGTGCACTCGCACAGCTGGGACCTGCTCAGTCACGTGCTGCACGGGCGGATCCGCAACGAGCTGATCGAGGTGACCGAGGCTCCCGCCGACCCCGCCTGGCGGGTGTACGAGGTGCACAGCCGGGACGACGTCGACGAGATGGTGGCCACCGACCGGCTGGTGACGGCGACGACTGCCACCGTGGAGACGCACTCCGCCGGCAACTCGTACGCGCTGCGCGCCGGTGGCTTCCACACCTCCGAGGTGGACGCGGGGCAACCGGCGGTGACCGTGGTGCTCGGCCGGGCCGCGCCCGGCTCGTGCGACCTCAGCCTCGGCGCGGTGGACGGGCGCAGCCACCGGATAAGCCGGGACCGCTGCGACGTGGCGGAGACCGCGCGGATGGCGCGGGAGATCGCTCGACTGGTGGCACGGGGCTGAGGGCTGGAGGAGACATGGACGTGGAGCCGAGCGGGCGCGGATCGGACCTGCGTGACGCGCACCGGTTCGCGGTGGAGGCCGCCCGGGACGCCGGGCGGCTGTTGCGCCGGGGCACCCGTGGCGAGCTGCACGCCCGGGCCAAGAACGACTCCGGGGACCTGGTCACCGACCTGGACCTGGCCGCCGAACGGCTGATCGTCGACCGGATCCGGGCCCGCTGGCCGGAACACGGCGTGATCGCCGAGGAAGGCGGCGAGTACGCCACCGACGACTCCTGGACGTGGCTGGTGGACCCGCTGGACGGCACCAACAACGTGGCGATCGGGCTGCCCGCGTACGTGGTCGGGATCGCGCTCTGCGACCGGGGCTCGCCGGTGCTCGGGGTGGTGCACGACCCGGTTGCCGGTCGTACCTGGTCGGCCGTCCGTGGCCAGGGCGCTTTCGTGCACGTGGACGGCCCGGCCGGCCAGCCGCTGCGCACACCGCACCGGCCGGTGCCGGCCGCGCCGGTGCTGGCCTGGACACAGGGACACGAGGTACGCCGGGACGACAGCACCGCCCGCGCCCTCAAGGTGGTGCTCGACTCCACCGCCCGGCGCGTGTTGCAACTGTGGGCGCCGCTGCTGTCCTGGGTGATGTTGGCCCGGGGCGACATCGACGGCATCGTCGGCTACCGCCCGGAGGCGGTCGACCTGCCGGCCGGGATGCTGCTGGCTGTCGAGGCCGGCATGGTGGTCCGGGCCCTCGACGGTGGCTGCTTCGACGACCGGTACGGGTGCCCGGCTGACCGGCGCAGCTTCGTCGCCGGACCGCCGGAGACGATCGACCGGCTGGTCAAGCTGGTGACCGCGGCACAGTGGATCGAGCCGCAGGTCCGCCGCCTCACGCCGATCAGCCTGACCAGCGTCGGCTGGTGAACGGCGACAGCGGACGGTGGCCCTGGGACGCTGGCCGGTCAGCCTGACGGAGCGACCAGCAGGGCGGTGACGCTGGCGGTGGTGGCCAGGGCGGCGAGGACGGCGCTGGTGGCCACGAACCGGCCCAGCGGGACCGCGACCCCGGCGGCCCGGCAGCGCTCGTACCAGATCAGCGTGGCCAGCGACGCCCACGGGGTGGCGAGCGGGCCGACGTTGGTGCCCACCAGCAGGGCCAGCAACTGGGTGTGGTGGTCAGCGGCGATGACCGCCTCCCCGGCCACGTACGCGGGCAGGTTGTTGACCACGTTGGCGAAGAACGCGCCGACGGCGCCGGCCCGCAGTACGCCCTCCGTACCCGGGTCGCTGCCGATCAACGTGCCCATCACGGTGTCCAGCCCGTGGCGGCCGATGGTCTGCACCACCAGGAACAGCCCGGTGACGAAGACCAGCAGCCGCCAGGGGACCAGTTGGAGTCTCAGGCTGCCCCGGGCGCGGACCGCGAACCCGGCGACCAGGATCGCGGCGGCCACCCCGGAAGCGAGCCCGATCTCGACCTCGGCGAGGACCCCGGCGACGAACAGCAGGCAGGCCACGAGCGCGGTGCGGTAGAGCACGGGGTCGGGCGGCACGTGTGGTGGCGGTGGCACGAACGAGTCGGCGCCGGCCCGCGCCGGCCGCCAGTACCACCACCAGAGCAGCAGCATGGTGATCGCGATCGCGACCAGTTGCGGCCACCACATCCGGGCCGCCCACGCCACCGGGGCCAGGCCGATCCGGTCGCTGGCCAGGATGTTGGTCAGGTTGGACACGGGCAGCAGCAGGCTCGCCGTGTTGGCCAGCCAGACCGTGGTCATCGCCAGCGGGATCGGCGGCACGCCGAGCTTGCGGGCCAGGGCGATCATCACCGGGGTGAGCAGGACGGCGGTGGTGTCCAGGTTGAGCGCGATCGTGGTCACCGAGGCGAACCCCACGCAGAGCCAGAACAGCGCGCCGAAGTTGCCCCGCGCAGTGATCGCCACCCGGGCGGCGAGCGCGTCGAAGACCCCGGCCACCGCGGTCAGTTCGGCCAGCACCACCACGGTGCCGAGGAAGATCAGGATCGGCAGGATCCGGCGTACGGTGGCCTCGGCGTCCGCGCGGGGGAGGAGCCCGGTGAGGACGCAGAGGACACCGCCTGCGAAAAGCGCGATCGCGATCCAGTCCAGTACGTGCAGCCGGCCCCAGCGGGATCGGTCCGGTGCGGCCGACGGTGGCTCGCCGCTGGTCTCCACAAGGCAGGATCCTCGCACACCGCTGCTCCCCCGAGTGGCCCCGACGCGACGGGGCGGGCGACCGCGTATGGTGGCGACGGATTGACGGTGGGTGGCCATAATGGCGAGGTGGCTGTAGGCGCGCAACCGACCCGGTCCGACCGCCCGATCGACTTCTTCGTCAGCTACTCGCCCGCCGACGAGCGCTGGGCGACGTGGCTGGCGTGGGAGTTCGAGGCCGCCGGCTACCGCACCATGCTCCAGGCGTGGGACTTCGTGGCCGGCACCAACTTCATCGACTTCATGGACCGAGGGGTCCGGGAGGCCGCCGTCGTGGTGGCCGTCCTGTCGGAACGCTACCTGCACTCCACGTACGGGAAGCTCGAGTGGCAGGCCGCGCTGCGCGCCGACCCGGATGGCACCGGCAACAAGCTGGTCACCGTCCGGGTGGAGGACTGCCCGATCGACGGCCTGCTCGCCACCATCACGTACGTCGACCTGGTCGGGGTCACCGACCCCGACCAGGCGCGTTCCCGGGTGCTGGACCGGATCCGGGAGGCGCTCGACGGCCGCGCCAAACCCGTCCGGCAACCTGCCTTCCCGCACCATCCCGCCGACCCGGCCGGGGTGCTCTCCACGCCCGTGGGCGGCCCGCCCGCCCCGCGCCGGGCCCGCCGTACGCCGATCAACCCGCCACCGTTCCCGCCCGCCTCGGCGGCCGTGCCGACCGCGCGGACGGCGCTGACCGTGCTCCAGGTGGCCGGACCGCGGTTCGGTCGGGGTGTGATCGAGCCCGGTGCCCCGGTCACTCCCGGAGAGCTCCAGGAACACCTGATGGGTGACCTCACCCTGCTGATGAACGATGGGGTTCCCCGACCTGACCTGCTGGTGGTGGCGGGCAACCTGACCGAGTCCGGCAGCCCCCGCGAGTTCTCCGACGCGTTGAGTTTCCTCACCGGGCTGCGGGTGCTGCTCGGGTTGGAGCCGCACCGTCTGGTCGTGGTGCCCGGCCCGCGCGACGTGACCATGGCCGCGAGTCGCGCGTACTTCGCCACCTGCGAGGCGGACGACGTCGACCCGCAGCCGCCGTACTGGCCGAAGTGGCGGCACTACGCGCGGCTCTTCGACGACCTCTACCAGGGTCTCGAGGACCGGATCTTCGACAGCGAGCAACCCTGGACGCTGTTCCCGGTGCCGGACCTGCGCCTGGTGGTGGCCGGGCTGAACTCCACCATCGCCGTCACGCACCGCGAGGAGGACCGGTACGGCTTCCTCGGCGAGGCCCAGTCCACCTGGTTCGCCCAGCGGCTGCGCCACTACCAGCAGTCCGGCTGGCTCCGGCTGGGCGCGATGGCGCACGTCCCCGGCCCGCGCACCCCGTACGCCGACGAGGTGGCGGTCCTGGACGGGGTGACGCTGCGCGACCGGGGATCGTTCAACCGCCTGCTCGGGCCGATGCTCAACCTGCTGCTCTCCGACGCCGCGCCGACCGGCGCCCGGGTCGATCCGGTGGTACCGCTGGCCACCGCGTCCCGCGACGGCCGGGCGCAGGTGCTCCGGCTCGCCGCCGACGGGATGACCCGCTGGGTGCTCGGCCGCGACGACCGGCACGACGTGGGCGAGCCGACGGCGGTGAGCTGGCCGCGGGCGAAGGCGACGTTCGGAGCCGCCGGGCCGGCCCAGGTGCCCGACCCTCGGCTGCCCACGGCCGTCGAGGGGCCCATCCAGGATGCGCCGGTCACCACACCGGCGGTGGTCCCGGCGGCGCCGCTGGACCGACTGCTCGACCGACTGGCCGAGGTCTGCGAGGCGCGCCACGACCGGGTGCTGGTCCGTCGGGTGGCGGCCGAGCCGCCGCACCTGTTCGTCACCTACCGGGCCGACGGGGTGGTCCGGCAGCAGCGGGTCGGGGCGTACGTCGGCACCCCGACCGCAACGGACCTCGACCACTTCGCCCGGCGGGTGCACGCCACCGACCCGGACATCCCGTCCGAGCTGGTCTACGACGGCGACCGGGTCCCGCGCGGGCTGGCCGAGGAGGCCCAGCGGCGTGGCGTACGGGTGCTGCACCTGACCGAGTTCCAGGGGCTGCTCGACCTGCGCGAGTACGTCGCCGCGCAGACCGCCCGGCTGCAGGCCGACCGGCTCTACCCGCCCGGCCAGTATGTGCCGCAGCGCTATCGCCACCTGGTCGGCGCCGACCAGCAGGTCCGCGAGGATGTGGTGGACGAACTGCTCGAGCTGGTCTCCGCGCCGGACGGCCGGTTCGTGCTGGTGCTCGGTGACTTCGGCCGGGGCAAGACGTTCGCGTTGCGCGAGGTGGCCCGCCGGCTGCCGACCGCCGCCCCCGACCTGATCCCGATCCTGGTGGAGCTGCGTGCGCTGGACAAGGCACACTCGGTCGACGGTCTGGTCGCCGCGCACCTGGCCAACCACGGCGAGCAGGTGATCGACCTGAAGGCGTTCCGCTACATGCTCCGCCAGGGGCGGATCGTGCTGCTCTTCGACGGCTTCGACGAGTTGGTGGCCCGGGTCACCTACGACCGGGCGGCGGACCACCTGGAGACGTTGCTCCAGGCGGCCGAGGGCAACGCCAAGATCGTGGTGAGCAGCCGCACCCAGCACTTCAAGACCAACTCGCAGGTGCTCACCGCGCTCGGCGAGCGGGTCGGCATGCTGCCGCACCGGCGGGTGCTGGCCGTCGAGGACTTCACCTCCGGGCAGATCGAGGCCTTCCTGCGGCACCGTTACGGTGGGGACGAGCGGGCCGCCCGGGAGCGGATGGACCTGCTCGGCGGGGTGAAGGACCTGCTCGGCCTCTCCCGCAACCCGCGCATGCTCGGCTTCATCGCCAACCTCGACGAGGGACGGCTGACCGCCGTGGCCGGTGCGGGCGGCACGTTCAGCGCGGCCGCGCTCTACCGGGAGATCCTGGAGTCCTGGCTGGACTTCGAGGAGCGGCGTACCCAGGGCGTGCCGGGTGTGCCGGTCAGCCTGCGCCGTCCCGAGCTGTGGCACGCGGTGAGCCGGTTGGCGTTCCAGCTCTGGGAGAGCGGGGAGTCGTACCTGCGCCTGGCCGAACTGGCCGAGACCGCCGGGCAGCTCGCCGGGCTGGCCGAGTCCCGGCTCTCCGGACCGCAGGCGACGCACGCGGTGGGTGCGGGCAGCCTGCTGGTGCGTACCGACGACGGTCTGTTCGGGTTCATCCACACCTCCGTGATGGAGTGGCTGGTCGCCGCAGGGATCGCCGCCCAGCTCAACCAGGGCGAGGACCCCTCGGCCCTGGCGACACGCCCGCTGTCGACGCTGGCCGTGGAGTTCCTCGGCGACCTCGCCGACTCGGCCCGCTGCACCGCCTGGACGTCCCGAGTGCTCGGCGACGAGACGGCCGGCGAGACGGTGCGGGCCAACGCCTTGCGGCTCAGCGCCCGACTGCGGCTGCCGGACCGGGCCGACCTGCGTGGCGCGGTGCTGCGCGGTGAGGACCTGTCCCACCGGGAGCTGGCCGAGGCGGATCTGACCGGCGCGGACCTGACCGACACCCGCCTGGTCGCCACCAACCTGACCGGGGCCCGGCTGGCTCACGCCCGGCTACGCGGCGCCCGCCTGGACCAGACCCGCCTCGCCGGGGCCGACCTGCGCGCAGCCGAACTGGCCGGGGCTCGACTGTTCCGGGCCGATCTGCGCAACGCGCGAGTCGCCGGCAGCAGTTGGCGCCGGGCCGCGCTGATCGACGTGAACGCCGACGCGGCACTGCTGCGCGCGCCGGAGCTGCGCGGCGCGGTGGTCGCCCCGGGCCGTCCGGTGACACCGGGCCTGGCCCCGCCCGCCGTCGGCGTCTCGTACGGCTTCGAGGTGGGCCGACTGCCGGTGCCGGCGGCGTACAGCCCGGACGGCACGGTGCTCGCCGTGGGCAGCGACGACGGGGGTGTGCTGATCTGCGACACGGCCAGCGGCCTGCCGGTGCGGACCCTGCAGGGTCACCGGGGGCGGGTGTACGCGGTCCGCTTCGACGCCGCCTCGCACCACCTGGTCACCGGCGCGGCCGACCTCACCGTACGGCTGTGGGACGCCGATCACGGCGACGTGCGGCACGTGATCGAGGATGTCTTCGCCGGCTGGGTGTGGCCGCTGCTCACCGACGGCGCGCGGGGCCGGCTGGTGGTGGGCGACGCGGCCGGCGTGGTCCGGCTCTACGACACCCGCACCGCCCGGCTGCGCCAGGAATGGCCCGGGCACGCCGCGCCCATCTGGGGCACCTCGTTCAGCCCGGACGGCCGGCGGGTCGTGGTCGTGGACAGCGCCGGCGTGGTCCGTGGCTGGGACATCGCCTCGGGCAGTCTCGCCTTCGAGGTGCGGGAGCCGGAGGTGGTCTACCGGGTGGTGCACACCCCGGACGGCCGCTCGCTGGTCGCCGTCGGCCAGCACGGCCGGGTGTGGATCCGCCGGGCCACCGACGGGGAACTGCTGCGCCAGCCGCGCGGCCACGAGGCCGACGTGTACGCCCTCGACGTGCACCCCGACGGCGGGTTGATGGCCACCGGCGACACACATGGCGCGCTGCGACTGTGGAACGTGGAAACCGGCCGCCCGGTCCGGGCGCTGGGCCGGCAGCGTGGCGCGATCTACAGCGTTCGGTTCAACGCCGACGGCACCATGCTCGCCACGGCCGCCAGCGACGGGGCGATCCAGCTCTGGGACACCGCCGACGGCCAGCTCCGGCACGAGCTGACCCGGCACCGCGGCTCGGTCTGGCCGGTGGTCTGGCGGCCGGACCAGGTCCAGGTGGCGACCAGCAGCAACGACGGCACCACCCGGCTCTGGGACGTGCGGTCCGGGCAGCTTCAGCACACCCTGCGCGGACACGGGCGGCGGGTCACCTCGCTGTCCTTCCGGGAGGACGGCGAGGTGCTGGCCGCGTGCGGCAACGACGGCGTGGTGCGGCTGTGGGAACCGCGCACCGGGCGGCTGGTCCGGCAGCTCGCCAGTCCGGCCGACCGGCTGCTCTCCGCGGTGTTCTGCCCGGGCGATCCGCTGGTCGCCGCACCGAGCGGCGACGGCGGGGTACACCTGTGGAACACCGACACCGGGGTCGACGAACGCGAGCTGAACGTGGACACCGACCATGTCTGGGCGGCCGCGTTCAGCCCGGACGGCGACGCGCTGGCCACCGCAAACGACGACGACACGGTCCGCCTGTGGTACCGGCGTACCGGCCGGCACTTCGCCACCCTCACCCCGCACCGGGGCCGGGTCCGGGCGGTGGCGTTCAGCCCGGACGGCGAGGTCATCGCCACCGGCTGCGACGACCAGCTCGTCCGGCTCTGGGACGCCGCTACCGCGACCTGTCGCCGCACCCTGGAGCAGCACACCGACCGGGTGTACGCGGTGTGCTTCAACAGCGAGGGGACGCTGCTCGCCAGCGCCAGCAACGACGGCACCGCCGTGGTGTGGGACGCGCTCACCGGCGAGCGGCGTACGGTGCTCACCGAGCACACCGGCCGGCTCTGGTCCTGCGCGTTCAGCCCGAACGGCGCGCTGCTCGCCACCGCCGGGGACGACCTGATCATCCGGCTGTGGGATCCGGGCACTGGCCGGCTGCACGGCACCCTGGCCGCGCACACCCGGCGGGTATGGTCCGTGGCGTTCAGCCCGGACAGCAGCACGCTCGCCAGCGCCGGTGACGACGGCACCGTCCGGCTGTGGGACGTAGCGGACCCGGAGCACGCGCAGCTGCGCGCCACCCTGATCGGCCTGCCGGAGGGCTGGGCTGCGGTCAGCCCGGACGGACGGTACAAGCTGGACGGCGATCCGGGCGGTCAGTTCTGGCACGTCATCGGCACCTGCCGGTTCGAGGTGGGGGAGTTGGACCCGTACCTTACGCAGGTGCGCCGGTTGTCGGTGGACGCCCCGTTCTGACGCGGGCCCGCCAGGCGATACGGTCCGAATTTGGTCTTGGCGTGGCTGACGGCGGGGCGCTATGCTCCGCCGCGATGAATCCTTTTCTCAGATTGGGGGTCCCGTTCGCGCAAGGTGAGTGCTGATGCGCTCCCCGGCCGCGAATGCGGATACCCGCCTTTCCCTCTGGCGGCGCGTACGCGAGTACGCCGTGCCGCCCTCGATGATCGAAGCCGCGACCGTTCGTCGTCGCGTCGGTGACTGGGCCGGCGCGTGTGCCGCCGCTCGCGTCGACGTCGATCTGGATCTGCGTACCGTGGCTCGCTGCCACGGCCGGGACATGGCCGCCCGGTTGCGGGCTGATCTCCGGCACCTCGCGCCGGACCTGCTGCGCTGGCACATGCCGAGGATCGCGCCTGACGGGCTGCTGCGTCCGGGCCTGACCGTCTCGCTGGCCCGGTACGGCCCGGCGGACCACCACGGTGCCGAGCCGGTGCACCTCGTCGTCCGGACGGCACCGGGCTGGGCGGATGCGGGTCAGCGGATCAGTCTGGCACTGTGGGCCGGATCCCGTGACGAAGCCGACTGTCCTCATCCGCAGGCGCGTCCCGATCGTCGGTTCCGCCTCGACCTGCACCGTCACCTGTGGGACGCGCGGCGGGCCGGGGAGCTGCGGAGCCGGTCGGGCGCACCGGAGTTGGCCGTCGACAACGCTGCCGCGATGCGCCCTGATCCATCATGGGACGCGTTGCGGGACCGGGGTTACGCGGTGCACCGGTGGGCGGCCGAAGCGGCGGTGCTGCTCCAGGCCGAGGGCCGGGCCAGCGGTGCCGTGGTGGTGCGGATCGGGCCTCGACGCCGTCTGGTCCTGGACGTCACCCCGGCGGGCCCGGATCTACGGTCGTCGCCTGCGCCGAGGATCGCCGGGGCGTCGCGGGCTGGTGGCGTCGTCGGGCTGCCGGTGCTGCCCGACGCGGCGACCTGGATGACGCCTGACCTGGAGCTGCTGCGCCACGGGCTGATCGAGGTCGACCGGCTCCACCCGCTGGTGGCCGGTGCGCTGGCGCCCGGTCAGCCGGCCGCCCCAGCATGCCCGGACCCGGACCAGGGCCAGGACCCGGGGGCAACGCCAGGTCTCGTGCCCTGTCGGGGGGACTGGCACCGCATCGGTCTGGTGGACGGGGTACTCCAACCCCTGGACCACGACCCGGCGGAGATCCGCCGGGAGGAACTGCTGGCCGCGCTGACCGGCACCCCGCTGCCCTGCCTGCGGGCGGTCGACGAGGCGCACCGCCGGCCGGAGTGCCTTCCCGACGTCCGCGCCCGCCTGGACCACGGGGACACCGCCGGCGCGCTGGCCGCTGTCGAGGCCCTGCTCGGACCCGACGCGCTCCTGCGTAGCGGGGAGTTGCGGGAGGAACTGGAAACCGCCGCGTCGCGGCGGATCACGTACGGGCTGTTCCGGTCCGGGCTGATCGAGCAGGGACCTCCTCCCCGCTCCCAGGACTGGCAGAGCAAGCGCGGCAACCGCTCCCACCCACGTCACACGATCGCCCGCTGACCAGCGGGATCTCCTTCCCTCGCCCGGCTTCGGGCCGGCCCGTCACGACCGCATAGGTGATCTCAGATGCTTTCCACCCGTACCTCGATCGACACCGCTTCCGCCCGGCAGCTCGACACCGCCCCCGCGCCGCAACCCGACACCGCTCCCGCGCCGCAGCTCGAGGTAGCCGCCGAGCTGCTCGCGCTGCTGTCCGACACCACCACCGAGACCCGTTCCGATCCGCAGCTGGAGGCGCTGACCCTGACCGTGGCGGCGGATCTGCCGGTGCTGCTGTGGGGCGAGCCGGGAATCGGCAAGACCGCCGCGCTGACCCAGCTCGCCGCGTCCCTGGACCTGCCGCTCACGACGGTGATCGCCAGCGTCCACGAGCCGTCCGACTTCTCGGGGCTGCCGGTCGTCGGCGACGACCCGGCGACCCAGGGCGTTCCGATGGCGCCGCCGGACTGGGCCGTGCGCCTGGTACGCGCCGGTCGCGGACTGCTGTTCCTGGACGAACTGTCCACCGCTCCGCCGGCCGTGCAGGCCGCTCTGCTCCGTCTCGTGCTCGAGCGGCGGATCGGCAGTCTGCGGTTGCCGGCCGGGGTTCGTATCGTGGCCGCCGCCAATCCACGATCGTCGGCGGCCGACGGCTGGGAGCTGAGCCCGCCGCTGGCCAACCGCTTCGTCCACCTTCAGTGGACCCACGACCAGGAGGTCGTCGTACGGGGTCTGCACGGGACCTGGCCCCGGGCCACGCTGCCCCGGCTCGACCCCGAGCGGCTGCCGGATGCCGTCGCCTTCGCCCGCCGCGCGGTGTGCGGGCTCCTGTCGGCCCGCCCGGGGCTCGTGCACCGGCTGCCCACCGGTGAGGCTGGTCGCGGTGGGCCGTGGCCGTCGCCCCGCAGCTGGGAGATGACCCTGCGGCTGATCGCCTTCGCCACCGCGGCCGACACCTCCCGGGAGGTCCTGTCGATGCTGGTCAGAGGCACCGTGGGCGACGGTCCCGGACTGGAACTGCTGGCCAGCCTGGACCGGATGGACCTCCCCGACCCCGAGGTGCTGCTCGCCGACCCGGCCACCGCCGTCCTGCCCGAGCGCGGTGACCTACGCCAGGCCGTCCTGGACGCCGTGGTGGAGGCGGTACGCCGGCGTCCGGAGCGGTCCCGCTGGGAGGCGGCCTGGACAGTGCTGGTCCGGGCGCTGGAGACCGGCGCCCCGGACCTGGTGGTCGTGCCCGCATCCACCCTTGCCCGGCTGCGGCAGGAGGACTGGGTCGTGCCCGCGTCGATCGACCGGCTCGCCGGAGCGGTGTCGCTGTCCCGCCGGGCCGACCAGACGGCGGCCCGGGTCGCGGCGGTCGCGGGGACCGGACGATGACCCTCGACCACGCCGGGACGCTGGACCGGGACAAACTCTTCGCCGCCCGGCTGCACGCCGCCCGGGTCCGGCCCTACCTGGCGACGGCGCTGTTCGCCCTGCACGTGGTGGAGTCGCGGCGGGTGCCGACGATGGCGGTGGACCCGCACTGGCGGTGCTACGTCTCGCCCGCGTTCGTGGAGCTGACCCCCGTGGAGGAACTCGCCGGAGTGTGGGTACACGAGGTGTCGCACCTGCTCCGTGACCATCACGGGCGCAGCGACCGGGTCGCGCGGGAGCGCGGGCTGACGGGGCCGGGGGAGCGGCTGCGGATGAACATCGCCGCGGACTGCGAGATCAACGACGACGTCTTCGGCGACGGGCTGGCCCGTCCCGAAGGCGCCGTCGAGCCCGGCTCCCTGCTGCTGCCCGAGGGACAGCTGATGGAGGACTATCTGCGGCAGTTCCGACTCGGACCGCGTAGCCAGCACCTGGCCTGGCTGGACTGCGGCAGCGGCGCCGACGGGTGGCAGCGGGAGTGGGACCTCGGACCGGACGGCGGCCACGCCCTCAGCCGCCAGGAACTGGATGCGGTGCGGTTCCGGGTGGCCGAGGGCATCACCGGCCAGCCGGGAAACGTCCCCCAGGGCTGGCGGCGGTGGGCGGAACAGGCGTTCCACCCACCGCAGCCGTGGCGCGAACTCCTGGGAGCGGCGGTGCGCTCGGCGGTCTCCGCGCCCGGTGTCGGCGAGGACTACACCTACGGCCGGCCGGCGCGGCGCTCCGCCGGCGTACCGGGCGTCGTCCTGCCGGCGCTGCGGCGCAGGCCCCCACGGGTCTGCGTCATCATCGACACCTCCGGCTCGGTCAGCGACGCCGAACTCGGCAGCGCCCTGCTCGAGGTCGCCGCGATCTCCCGGGCCGTGGGCGGCCGCCGCGACCTGGTCACCGTGCTGCCGTGCGACGCGGCAGCCCAGGTCGTACGCCCGCTGTGCCGCGCCGAGGACATCCCGCTGGTCGGTGGCGGGGGTACGGACCTGCGCGCCGGTTTCGCCCGGGCGCTGCGCGACAGACCAGGCCCGGACGTCCTCGTCGTGCTGACCGACGGGCAGACACCCTGGCCGACCGCACGACCGTCCGCTCGGACCGTGGTGGGACTGTTTCCCCGAGCCAGCCGATGGGACGAGGACGACCCCGACTACGTGCCGGACTCACCGCCCGGGTGGGCACGCGTGGTCACCATCGGATCCGCTCCCACCGCTCGGTGAGCCCGAGCCCGCGTCGGCAACCCGGCGGTGAACCCCTCGAAGGACGCGGGAGATGACCGGACGACAGTCCGCTGGCCGGCACCCGAAGTCTCGAGTGCCGGCCAGCGGCAGATCCCCGTCATGGCGACGGCTGACCCGGCCCTGCCGGGGCAGAACCCTGGCGTACGGATGAACCGGCTCAGGTCATGTGACGAAGCGACGACGCCGTTGCGCGAGGAGCAGTACGAGGCCGATCACCATGAGGCTGCCGCCCCCCGCAACGAGCTTGCCGAGCGTCGGACCGGAGATTCCCGCGCCGGTCGCCGGCAGGCCCGGGCTGGCTGTCCCGCCTGTCGCCGGGCAGGTCTGCGCCAGGTCGAATGTTCCGTCGGTGCCGGTGATCACCGCCGTGGCGTTGGTGAGGGCGAACGGATTCACCAGCTCGCCGGTCGAGGACAGGCCGGCTGGCGTCCTGATCCACGCCCTGTCGCCGACAATCGCGCGGTCAGCGGCGGGCGTGGTCGTGATGGTCTCCGTGACGGGGCCACCCTCCGTGGCGAACTCGATGGTCAGCGAGGTGAAGGTGCCCTGCTGCTTCGCAGCCGGCAGGGCGAAGACCCAGACGTCCTCGGCCTGGAAGGGGCCACCACCGAGGTTCGGGTCGCACGCATGAGTGCCGAACGCCGCCGCCGTCGTGCCGGTGTCCGCCGGATCGATGTTGATCGTCGTGCCACCCCCAGCCATCGCTGGTGCGGCAGACCCAAGGCTGATCACGGCGGCCAGCGCGGCGGCCCCCGCAAGGCGGGTGAATGATGGTTTGGTCAACTAAATCCCCCCAGATGGCGCATTTCTCCTAATGGCTCGTGAAACGGGGCGCGACCCAAAGCCAGACAACCACGGATAGCGCCTGCTGATTGCCAGAATTCAGCTCTTCCCTCGAGGGTCAGAGGGCCGTGATAAGCCATCTGCCAGCTGCGACTCAGGCTTCGCTGCATCGACGGCAACGTCCTGACCAGCGTCTTTCGTTCGGTGACCTCTTTGAGCCAGAGCAATCCGGCGAGGACCCCGAGAGCGCCGAGCCCGACGCCGGGAAGATTCAGCCGACGAAGCGGCGCGTGGTCCTCGGCGATACGGCACCACTCGCTCGTCGGCCGCCGATCACCTTGACCGGGCCGTGTCTGAATCTTCCCCGCGATGCCATCGTCGATTCCTCCCGAACACCGTCGACAGGAGCCCTTCCTGGAGCGCAGTGACCCGGCATGCAGTCAGTCACGGCCGGACGGCTGCTGGTCGAGCGTAGAGACGCAGTCCCGCCGACCGACAGGTACCAACTGACTCCGGTTACGCTTCGAGGCTCAATGGGCGGTGTGGCCGAGCGTTTCGGTGGCCTGCCGAAGCCTCATCATGGCTCGGTCAGGCCTTCTCGAAGGTGATGCCCCGCTGGCCGACCGACACCTGCTTCTCCACCACGGCGCCGTCCGCCTTGGTGTACCAGCAGAGGAACGGCGTCGTGCCGAAGGGGAACACCGCCTGGTCGGGCATCTCGGCGTCGCACATCGCGGTGCCCAGCCGGGCGTCGTTGTTGACTGCTTCGCTGTTCCACAGCCAGCCCACGTTTATCCGGGACAGCACGCCGACCGAGGCGATGGCTGACCAGGTTACGTACTGGTCGGCGATCGACGCGGTCACGTCCATCGGCACCGCGAGGTCGTCGAACTTCACCGTGCACTTCGCCTGCACGTTGCCGGTGATGAACTTCTTGTCGCACGTCACAGACGTGTGCGCGGGCGAGCCGGCCTGGTTCAGTACCTGTTGTTGCAGTTCACGCATGATCTTCGCGTGCGCTGTACCAGGAGTGCCGTAGTCCGTGGGCGTGGCGGGGCCGTCGGCGGTGTACGGGTGGGCGCTCGATACCAGCCGCCCGGGTCGGGGCGGCGCGGCTGGCGACGAGGAAGGCGCGGTTGCAGTCGTATCGGGACCAGAGCAGGCGGCGAGGGCAAGTAGCAGCAGCGGTCCGAGGCCCGTACGGGAAAGGCGCATGTGGTCAGGATATCGACGAACGCCACCATGACCGGCAGGGCCAGTCGTACCGGGCGCGGACTACGGATACGCCGAACCTGGCATGGAGAGGTCGTACGGCAGGCCCACGTAGTTCTCGGCCAGGCTGGTCGCGGCGGCGAGCGACGACACGGTGTAGCGAAGCTGGGCCAGTTGCAGGCGGTGCTCGAACGGGTCGCCGTCGGGGGACCGGTGCAGCATCGAGGTCATCCACCAGGAGAAGTGCTCGGCCCGCCAGACCCGGTGCAGGCGACGGTCGCTGTAGCCGTCCAGCAGTTCGGTGGACCGCCCCGACAGGAAGGGGACCAGTGCCCGGGAGAGGTCCAGCGCGTCGGCGATGGCGAGGTTCATGCCCTTCGCTCCGGTCGGCGGCACGATGTGGGCGGCGTCGCCGGCGAGCAGCAACCGGCCGTACCGCATCGGCTCGGTCACCACGCTGCGGACGGACGTCAGTCCCTTCTCCAGCACCGGCCCGGACCGCAGGTCGAACCCGTCGACGGCGAGCCGGACGGCCAACTCGTCCCAGATCCGGTCGTCCGGCCAGTCCGTGATCCGTTCGTCGGCCGGCACCTGTAGGTAGAGCCGGGTGATCTCCGGCGAGCGCATGCTGTGCAACGCGAACCCGCGATCCGAGTACGCGTAGATCAGCTCGTGGTGCGACGGCGGCGTCCGGGCGAGGATGCCCAGCCAGGCGAACGGGTACTCCCGCCGGTAGGTTCGCAGGGCGTCGGGCGGGAACGCGGTGCGGCTGACCCCGTGGAAGCCGTCGCAGCCGGCGACGACGTCGCAGACGAGGGCGCGGGCGGTGCCGTCGGCGTCGGTGAAGGTGATCCGGGGCCGGTCGCCGGCGGGATCGTGCACCGACACCTCGTCGACGTCGAACATGATCGGTGCGCCGGCCGTCTCGCGGGCGTCGATCAGGTCCTTGACCACCTCCTGTTGCCCGTACACGGTGATGGCCCTGCCGGTGAGGTCGGTCAGCGCGATGCGGTGGTCGGCCCGGTCGAAGCGTAACGACAGGCCGTGGTGCGGCATCCCCTCCCGATCCAACCGACCGCCCAGTCCCACCGCCCGCAGCAGCTTCACGGTGGAATGTTCGAGTACGCCGGCCCGCACCCGCTGCCGTACGTGCTCGCGGCTGCGGCGTTCCAGCACCACCGTGTCTATGCCCGCACGGTGCAGCAGGTGGGCCAGCATGAGTCCGGCCGGTCCGGCGCCGATGATGCCGACCTGGGTTCTCACGCGGTCACCTCCGCTCGGGACCGGCAGCGCCGTTCGAGGGCGTCCGCCGCGGTCCGCGCGCCGCCCGCGCCGCGCACCGACTCCCGCATCCGGGCGAGCTGCCGCCGGTAGCCGCCGGCCCGGGCCACCCGCTCCACGGCGGCCCGGAGGGCGGCCGGTGTCGTGGCGGCGCGGTCCAGGTGGACCCCCAGGCCCAGGTCGACCACTCGCTCCGCGGTCACCGCCTGCTCCGGCGTCTGCGGGATCACCACCAGCGGTACGCCCTGCTGTAGCGCCTCCATGGTGCTGCCCATCCCGCCGTGCGTGACGAATGCGGCGGCCTCGGCCAGCAACGCGACCTGCGGGGCGTGCCGCAGCACGGTCAGGTGGTCCGGCGCCGGTGGCACTTCCCGGCCCCCGGTGGACAGCACCACCCGCCAGTCGCCGCCGTCGAACGCCGTGGCGCAGATCGGCAGCAGCTCCGGCCAGTCGTTGAAGACCGTGCCGAGCGACACGTACACCAGGTCGCCGGCGGGGTCCGCGACGCGTGGCGGGTCGGCGGTCACCGTCGGGCCGACGAACGTGTACCGGTCGTCGAAGGTGTCCGCCGCCGGATGGAACTCACGGGTGGTGAAGACGACCGTGACGGGTTCGGCGTGGAAGAACAGGGCGGGCAGGGGCAACCGCGGGGTCCCGTACCGGTCGGCGAGCCGGCCCAGGTCGCCGTCGAACACCTCCATGGCCGCCGGGATCCGTGGAATGGTCCGCGCCTGCGGCCCGGTGAGGAAGGAGAAGCGCTCGTTCGACGCGTACGTGGTGCAGAGCATCGCCGCCGGCAGGCCGGCAACCTCGGCCACCAGCCGCCCCCACACGCACAGCTGGTCGTAGACGACCACCGTGTCGGGGCCGAGATCCCGTACCCCGTCGAGCACCCCGGGCAGCACCTCGACCGCGGCGGCGGCCAACCGGGCCGGAATCAACGCGAGGGTGACCAGCGGGTCGGTGTCGGCCGGGAGGCGCGGATCCGGCGGCGGCGACGGGATCTCCCGGAACTCCGCGCCGGTGCCGACCATCGCGTCCCGGAACTGCGCGGTCAGCCAGTAGGTCACCCGGTGACCCCGGGCCACCAACTCCCGCGCCACCGGCAGCGTCGGGTTGACGTGCCCGTGCATCGGAGCGATCAGGAAAGCCAGGTGCGTCAACGGATCTTCCCCTTGTCAGCGGTGGCCAGTTCGACCAGCGCGGCCAACCGCGCCAGGGTGGGTTCGGCGAGGAACTCGGTCAGGCTGACCGGCACGCCGAACCGGTCGCGGACCTGCCCGACGATCACGGCCGCCGCCAACGAGTCGCCACCCAGGGCGAAGAAGTCGTCGTCCGGTGCCGGGCGGGCCGCCAGCAGCGGACCGACGATCTCGTCCGCCAGCACCGCGCCGACCCCCGCCGGACCGTCGTACGACGGGTCGGGTCGGCGGGCGGCGACCGACGGCGGCGGCGGAGCGGGCAGCCGGGACCGGTCCACCTTGCCGGTCGCGGTCAACGGCATCTCGTCGAGGTGGACCACCTGGTCGGGCAGCATGTAGTAGGGCAGCAGCCGGCCGGCGGCGGCCCGCAGTTCGGTGAGTCCCGGGACCGCTGGGCCGGTGAGGTAGCCGACCAGCGTCGGTGCCCCGGTGTCGTGCGGCCCGAGTTCGACCACCGCGCCCGTCACCCCCGGCACCGCGCACAGCGCCGACTCGACCTCGCCCAACTCCACCCGGAACCCGCGGATCTTCACCTGCCGGTCGAGCCGGCCGAGGAACTCGAGGTGGCCGTCGTCGGTCCAGCGGGCCAGGTCCCCGGTGCGGTACATCCGGCTGCCCGGCGCCCCGAACGGGTCCGGGACGAACCGCTCGGCGGTGAGCGGGTGGCGGCCGAGGTATCCCCACGCCAGCCCCGGGCCGGCGACACACAACTCTCCGGGCTGCCCCGGGGCGACCAGCCGCAGCTCCGGATCCAGTACGTAGGCGCGGTGGTTCGGCATCGGCCGGCCGATCGGGGGCACCCGCCCGTGCGCGGGCCGCCGGCACCGCATGAGCGTGACCGCCACTGTCGTCTCGGTCGGGCCGTACCCGTTCCAGAACTCGCGGTGCGGACGCTGCCAGGCGTCCACCAACGCCCCGGCGGGTGGCTCGCCGCCCACCGACACCAGACGCAAGTCGGGAAGCTGGTCCGGGTCGAGCGACGGCATCAGCGCCGGGGGGAGTTCGGCGACCGTGACCTGCCGGTCGGTCAGCAACCGTTGCAGCCGCTGCGCCGACAGCCGGTCGTCGTCGTCGGCGAGGACCACGGTGGCGCCCGCGGTCAACGGGGCGAACAGGTCGAACACCGACACGTCGAAGCTCAGCGCGGCGTGGGCGAGCACCCGGTCGCCGGGCCGGATCCGGTACGCGGCGTTGACGTGGGTGACGAAGTCGACCACGGCACCGTGCGGTACCACGACCCCCTTGGGCGCCCCCGTGCTTCCCGAGGTGTAGAGGACGTACGCCGCATCGGCCGGCTCGGCGGCGACCGCGCCGATCCCGGACGTGGTGGACAGCGGGCGGCTCGGGTCGAGGGTGAGCAGCGGCGCGGGGCTGGCGGACAACCGGCCGGCCAGCGCGGTGCTGGCCACCCCGGCCGCGATCCGGGCGTCGGTCAGCATGAACCTGACCCGCTCGGCCGGCAGCGCCGGGTCGACGGGCAGGTACGCCGCGCCGCTGGCGAGGATCCCGAGTACCGCCGTCACCATCGACGGGCCGCGCGGCAGGCAGAGCGCCACGATGCCGCCGGGCCGTACGCCGAGGGCGGCCAGCGAGCGGGCGACCTCCCCGGCGGCGTGCCAGAGTTCGGCGTAGCTGGTCGGCTGACCGTGGAAGTCAACGGCGGTCGCGTCGGGACAGCGGCGCGCGTTCGCCGCGATCAGGTCCACGATGGTGCCCGGCGGGGTATCGGCACTGCCGCCGTCACCCCAGCGCAGCACCGCGGTGATCTGGTCCGGCCGTACCGGCCCGAGGTCTGGTGCCGCGTCGTGTTTACTTCCGCTGTGCGGGCCGGTGAGCAGCGCAGCGCGGTCCCACCGGCCGTCCGAGCGCCGGGGTAGTCGCTCGACAGCGGTCACCACCGCCGGCGCCAGCGTGGGTGGCAGAACCTGTCGCAGCAGCCGCGACACCGCCGCCGGGTCGGGGCCGGGTCGTTCGACGGGTTCGAACCAGCCGCGCGGCTGGCCGGTGTCATCGGTGAGCACCAGTGCGGCGGCGATCCCGGGCAGGTCGCCCAACGCCTGGCCGGCCAGGGTCGCCTCGGCCCCGTCCCGGTCGTTGCCCAGCAGCTCCAGCGTGCCGTCGGCCCGGACCCGGACCCGGTCGCCGGTGCGTGATCCACCGTCGAGCCAGAGGTACCCGGGTGCCCCGTCGGGCACTGGCTGTCCGGTCGCGTCCCGCAGGCGGACGCGAACTCCCGGGAGCGGTCGTCCGATCGGCACTCCCCGGGCACCGGTCGAGGCCCGGCCAGCGTAGGACGCGTCCGGTGCCGGAGTTGCCGGGGCGGCGTGTTCCTCGTCCAGCCGCGTGGCGGACACGATGCCCGCCTCGGGCGTCGGGGCGTAGACCAGGTGCGCGTGTCTGGCCCGTTCGGCCAGCGCGGTACGCAGGTGGGCTGACGGCGGTTCGCCCACCACGACTGCGCCCCCGCCACGCCAGCCGTCCGCGATCAGGTCCAGCCAGTGGCCCGGCGTGCCGATCGTCGTCGCCGGTCCGGTGGGCTCGACCGGACCGAGGAGGACACAGCCACCGACGGTGAGCGGGGCGAGCAGCGACCACGCCGGCGCCCAGGGCAGGGGCAACCGGCAGGCGACCTCCGCGCCGGGCGCCAGCACCAGTTCGTCCGCGACGGCGGCGGCCGCCGTCGAGATCACCGGCCGGCCGACCGGCACGCGTACGTCGTCCCGGTCACCGACGGGGGCCCACCATCCGGTCATCCCCGGCGTGGCGGTGTCGACCCCGCGTTCCTGACCAGGCGGGGGTGCTTCGGTACCGGGTTCCTGACCAGGCGGGGGCGCTTCGGTGCCGCGCTGTGGGCCGGAGCCGGACGGCGTGACGACGCCGTTCGCCACCAGCAGTCGGGCACCGCTGGCCCGCAGTCGTGTCTCGTCCCAGGTCGCCGGGTCGGCTATCCAGCAGGCGCCGTGCACGTGCAGCACCGCGAGCACCGCCACCACGAGGTCCACCGACGGGTGGCCCAGAATCGCCACGGTGGTGCCGGGTTCGGTGTCGCCGGTGTCGGTGTCGATGTCCTTCGCGAGGCGGGTGTACCGGCGGACCAGTTCCGCGTAGTCACACACCCCGTCCGGCGCGCGGACGGCGACGGCTGACGGCCACCGGTCGGCAGCCCGTCGTACGGCGGACAGCACGTCCGGCGGATCCCGGTGCGGCGTACCGGCGGCGTTGCCCACCTGCCGGCCGGAGCCGTCCTCCGCTGTCCCGGGCAGCCGCACCGCGCCGAGTGGCGCATCCAGGTCCGCGGCGAGCAGCGCGGTCAACCGCTGGTACCGCCGTAGCGTGGCGCTCATCGCGTCGTCGTCGAAGCGGTTCGCGTCGTAGTCCAGTCGGGTCCACACGTCGTCCCCGTGCAGCGTCACCGAGACGGCCAGCGGCACGCTGGTGTGTTCGACCGCCCGGAGCAGCGTCACCTGGACATCGCCCTCGGCTGCCGCACCCGTCCCGGCGCCACCGGTGACCCGGCCCCAGAAGCCCTGGAAGGCGAGGACGCTCTCGAAGAGGGCGTCCCCGCGCCGCATCCCCGACTGTGCCTGCACCAGTGGATGCGGGCTGTGTTCGTGCCGGCTCAGCTCGCTCAGGCCCTGCTGCACCTCGGTGAGCCAGCGACCGACCGGCATGTCCCACCGGACGGCCAGCCGCAGCGGCAGCGTGTTGGCGTACATGCCGACCCGGGTGTCCATCGCCGGCAGGGAAGCGCCCCGCCCGGCCAGGGTGACACCGAACGTGATGTCGTCCCGGCCGCCGTACCGCGCCAGCAGCAACGCCCAGGCCGCGTGCGCCAGGGTGGCGGGCAGGATGCCGCGCTGCCGCAACCTCAGCAGGCGTTCGGACAACTCCGGGTCGGACCAGGTCGACTCTTGCCGGCGGTCGTCGACGCCGGCCTCCGGTGGAGTGAACCGGCCGTGCCGGTCCACCCCGAGCGGGGTGGGGACGCGCAGGTCGCGGAGTCGGGAACGCCAGTACCCGACCGACTCGTCGCCGGGGCGCCCGGCCAGCCACCGGACGTACTGGCCGAACGGGGGCGCTTCGGGCAGCCGGGCCGGCCGGCCGGACACCGCCGCGCGCAGCCGCTCGGCCAGTTCGCCGGAGAGGAGGGCCTCGCTCCAGCCGTCGAGGATCAGGTGGTGGTCGGTGACGGCGACGAGCAGCCGGTCCTCGCCGGTACGCAGAGCCGCCACCCGCAGCAGCGGTGGGACGGTGAGATCGAAGCCGGCGGCCCGGTGTGCGGCCAGTATCCGGTCGAGGCGCGCCTCCACCGTGGCGGTGTCCGCCCCGCGCAGGTCCTCGGCCTGCCACGGCAGCGGGACGTCCGCCCACACCACCTGGACGGGGCGGCTGACGTCCTGCCACACGAAGCCGGTACGCAGGGCGGTGTGCCGCCGCAGCGATGCCTCGAACGCGGTGCGCAGCATGGTGGCCGTGACCGGGCCGGTCACCTGGTAGACGTGCTGCTGAAGGTGCTGACCGGCGTGTGGGGCCGCGAGGGCGTGGAACAGCATCGTCTGCTGGAGCGGGGTGAGCGGGTAGATGTCCTCGATCGCGGGTCCGCCGGTCACCGCGTCGCCCTCCGGCTGCCGGGGGTCACGACGGCTGGTCGTCGCGGCGTGGACCCGAGGCGGCCGCCAGCCGGGCCATCATCCGATCGAGTTGATCCTGGGACAGACCGGAGTCGGGGAAGTCGCTGGCTCGGTGGCCCCCGACGTCGGTCGCGGCCGGGTCGGTCGACTCGGTTTTGCTGACACCGGCCTGGTCGGAGCCGTCGTCCGGTGTCGTTGGCGTCTGCGCCGCCGGCAGCCGTGCCGCCCGGGCCAGCTCGGCGACGGTCTGGTGGAGGAACACGTCGCTGGGCAGGATCTCCAGGCCGGCCTCGGCGGCGAGGCCGACCAGGCGCAGGCTGGCCACCGAGTCACCGCCGAGCGCGAAGAAGCTGGTGGTCCGGTCCACCGACGGGTGGCCGAGGACGCGGCCGAAGACGTCGGCGAGCACCTCCTCGACCTGGTCCAGCGGTGGTAGCCCGATCCGGGACTGCGCGATCGGTGGCACCGGCTGTGGGGTATCCGATGCCGGCCGCTCGTCCGCCGGCAGCCCGGCACCCAGGCCCGCCGCCGAGCCGCTGGTCGCCACCGCCAGGTCGGCCGCGTCCAGATCGGCTCCGTCCAGATCGGCTCCGGCTGTGGCGACGCCGGACGGGTCAGCCACCGGGAGCGCGGTGACCGGGGTGCGCGGGTCGGCGAGCGCGGCGGACAGGATCCGGCGGAGCTGGCGGGGTAGCCCGCGGGCGGTCCGGTCGGCCAGCAGACCTCGCCGCCACTCGACCACCACCTGCAACCCGCCGTCGGGGCGCTCGTTGAAGGTCAGGAACAGGTCGTACTTGGCGGTTCCGTTGCTGAACTCGGTGCCCTCGGACAGGAACGCCGGCTGCCCGGCCGGTGCCGGCGGCGGTACGGGGACCATGTTGATCCCCACCTGGAACAGCGCGGTCACGCCCAGGGTGCGGCTCCGGGCGACCGCGCCGACGATCCGTTCGAACGGGGTGTCCTCGTGGGCCAGGGCATCCTGGACGGTACGCCGGGCCCGGGCCAGCAGCTCGCCGAAGGACGGATCGCCGGACACGTCCATCCGCAGGACCAGCATGTTGACGAACAGCCCGACCACCCGGCGCAGCTCGGCGGTAGGCCGGCCGAGCACCGGCGTGCCGACCGGCAGATCCGTGCCGCCGGTGTGCTGGTTCAGCAGGACCGCGTACCCCGCGAGGAGCACCGCGAACAGCGTGGTGGCCTGCGTACGGGCGACCGCCCGCAGGTCGTGGACGAAGGCGGCGTCCCAGTCCTCGGCGTACCACCCGCCGCTGTCGAGCGCCTCGGTCGGGCGGCGTCGCCCGGGCGCCAGCTCCACGGTCGGCAGGTCCGCGAGCTGCGCCCGCCACCACTCGAGCGCCTCGGCCGCCTTGGCCTGCTCCTGCTTCTTCTGCTGCCACACCGCGTAGTCCAGGTACTGGATACGCAGCGGCGGCAGGCCCGGATCGGTGCCCTCGGCGGCGTGGGCGTACAGCGCGGCGAGGTCCTCGGTCAGCACACCGATCGAGGTCGCGTCGGCGACGATGTGGTGCACCACCAGGATCATCACCTGCGTGTTCCCCGGCAGGTGGATCAGCCGGACCCGCAGCAGCGGGCCGGTAGCCAGGTCGAACAGGGCGGCGGCGTCCCGCTGGCGTAGCTCGGCCAGCCGGTCGCGGGCCTGCTCCCCGGTCAGGTCGCGCAGGTCGCTCACCGAGAGGTCCACCTCGCCGGCCTGCGCGGCGATGGCCTGATGCAGTGCCCCGTCCCGCTGGTGGAACGTGGTACGCAACGCCTCGTGCCGGTCCACCAGCGCGGTCAGCGCGGCCCGCAGCGGATCGGGGCGCAGCGTCCCCGCCGGACGGAGCTCGACGTTGAGGTTGTTCAACGGCCGACCCGGATAGATCTGCTCGAGGAACCACAGCTGCCGCTGGGCCGACGAGGCGGGGAACAGCGGCGCGTCGGCCGACTCCGGCCCGGTCATGCCCGGCCCCTCGGCACCACTTCGATCTCCGGCTCGTCCGGCTCGGCCACGGTCCGGGCCGTCTCCACCGCCGCGGCCAGCCCCGCGACCGTCGGTGCCTCGTACAGCGCCCGCATCGGCAGCTTCACCTCCCAGACCTCGCCGAGCCGCCAGACGAGCTGGACCGCGACGAGGGAATTGCCGCCGAGTTCGAAGAAGTCGTCGTCGACGCCGATGTCCGGTACGGAGAGCATCTCCGACAGCATGGCGCAGAGCGCCACCTCGACCTCGCCCGTCGGCGCCCGGTACGGGCCCAGGCCCTCACGCCCCGAGTGGTGGTTCGGCACCGCGGCCGGGGGAGCACGGCGACCGTGGCGCTCGCCCGTCGCCGGACGTCCCGGCGGATCTCGTCGACGCCGAGCACCCCGACCGCCACCTGCGGTCCGAGATCGGCGGCGACCAACCGGCGCAGCGCCTCGGCCCCGTCGGCCGGCCGGATGCCGACCTCGCCGGTCGGGCCGGTCACCGCCGCCGCCGGGGCTGGAGCAGCGGCCGTGGCCTGCGGGGCGGTAGCCGGGGCCGGCGGGGCGGCAGTCGGCGCGGTGGCCACGGCCAGCGGGTCGTCCGCCACCCGGCGCAGGGTGAAGTCGGTGATCGCGACCACCTCCCGGCCGGCGGCGTCGGCGATACTGAAGTCCGCGCGCAGGATCTCCCGCTCGGCGTCACCACCCCGGTGCCGCAGGTGGCTGGTGATCCGTTCGGGCAACGGCCCGTGTACGACGACCCGCCCGTAGCCCAGCGGCAGGTACCGCTGGTCGGCCGGTACGCCGTACCCGGCGCCGAACGCGGTCGCCTCGTCGAGCATGGCCGGGTGCAGGGCCAGCACACCGATCTCGGCGGCGACCATCGGGCGCGCGGCCAGCTCGGCCAGCTCCTCGCCGTCCCCCGCGTACGCGGCGCGCAGGCTGCTCCAGTGCGGACCGAAGGCGAGCATCCCGCCGCCGGTGGGCATCTCGGCGTGCTGCCGGGGCGCGCAGCGGGCCCGTACCGTGGTGGCGTCCACGGTCGACGGCGCCTCGTCGGCGGCCCGGCGGACGGTCGCGCGGGCACATGGGCGTACGCCGGCGGTGGTGCTGCCGGTGACCGTCGCCGTACGGCTGCCGTCCTCTGCCGGGGCGGACAGGGCGACCTCCACCCGCACCTCGGTCCCGTCCGGGACCGTCAGCGGCGCCTGGAACAGGACGTCCCGCAACTCGACCGGACCGGTGCCCCCGTCGGTGGCGGCGACGAAGGCCGCGCGGATCAGCTCCAGCGCCGCCGTGCCGGGCAGCACCGGTTCGCCGAGGACGCGGTGCTCGTCGAGCACCCAGTGGGTGTCCGGACCGAGCGTCCCCCGCAGGACGACCTGTCCGGTGGCGAACCGGGTCAGCTCGGTCAGCCAGGGGTGGCCGTGGTAGGGAACCGGCAGGTCGGGCTCCCTGTCGTGCCCCGGCGCGGTGCCGAGGCCGCCCGCCCGGGCTGCCATGCCGACATCGGTCCAGCCACCCCAGTTCACCGAGACCGTCCGCGCGGCGAACCGGAGCGGACTACGCGCGTAGGCGTCCATGAAGGCGTTCGCGGCACAGTAGTCGACCTGCCCGAGCCCGCCCGCGAGCGCGGTGACCGAGGAACAGAGCACCACGACGTCGAGCGGCAGCGCGGCGAAGACGTCGGCCAGCGCGACCAGCCCGTCGACCTTGGGGGCGAGGACCGTGGCGGCGTCGGCCGGCAGCTTGACCTCGATCATCCCGCCGCCCGGGACACCGGCCGCGTGGATCAGCCCGTGCACGGTCCCGAACCGGTCGAGCACCTCGTCGCGGGCGCGGGCGAGCTGGCCGGCGTCCGCGACGTCGCCGCGTACCAGCAGCGCCTCGCCGCCCAGTTGGCGAATCCGTCGCACGGTGTGAATCACCTGGCTGGTGGCGTCGGCCGGGTGGGCGGCCAACCACTCGTCCCACCGGGACTCCGGCGGCGGTTGGGTACGGGCCAGCAGGGCGACCCGGGCGTGCGCGTGCGCGGCGAGATGCTCCGCGATGGCCAGGCCCAGACCCCCGGTGCCGCCGGTGATCAGGTACACGCCCCCCTCGACCCAGCCCGGTCCGGCGAGCGACTCGGGGCGCAGCCGTACCGGTTCGATGGTGGGCAGCCAGCGCCGGCCACGCCGTAGCGCGACCAGTTCGTCGGTGGCCGGATGGGCGATCGCGGCGGCCAGTGCGGCGACGGACCCGGCCAGTGCCCGGCTGTCGGTGGGAAGGTCGGTGTCGAAGAGCCGCCAGGCCAACTCCGGCAGCTCCACCGGCCCGACCCGGCACACCCCCGCCGCCACCGCCAACTCGGGCGCCAGCAGGTCGGTCCCGTCGACGTCCTGCGCGTGCGCCGTGCACACGTCCACCCGCAGCGCGGCGACCTGCTCCCCGGGGATCTGCTGCCCGGCGGTCTGCGTGGCCTGCTCCTCGGCGACCGCCTGGGCCAGCGCGAGCAGCCCGTAGAAGCAGCGCCGCAGGCCCTCGGTGACCCGGTTCGGGTCCAGCCCGTCGGCTGCTCCGGGCGCCGGCAGCAGTCCCCACGCGGCGACGATCCGGTCCGGTGGGGTGCCGTCGGCGCGCAGCGCGGCCAGCACCCGGGCGTGATCCTCCCGGGAGGTCGGGTCCACGGTGAACTCGTCGGCCGCCGGTCGGGCGTAGCCAGCGCCGATCCGTACCCGGACCAGGGCCGCGCCTCGGTCGGCGAGCGCGGCGGCGAGCAGCTCACCGGGCGGATTGTCCGGGCAGAGCAGGAGGACCCGCTGGCCGGTGAGCGCGTCGTCGGCGGGGGCCGGCACGCTGGCCTGCCGCCAGCCGGGCACCTCGAACCAGTCCTCCAGCGCCAGCGGGCCGCTGCGGGCCGGCCGCGCCGGTCGGTCCGCGTCGCGCTCGATCCAGTACCGCTTGCGCTCGAACGGATAGCTGGGTAGCGGGATCCGCCGGGAACCCGGCTCGCCGAGCGCCGCCCAGTCCACCTCGAGGCCGCGCAGCCACCCGTTGCCCAGCGCGGTCAGCACGGCGACCTGGTCCGATTCCGCCGACGACTCCCGTGGCCTCGGCAGGCTGGGCGTCACCAGCAGGTCGGTGCCCTGGTGCCCGGCCCGGACCAGGTCGACCAGGGTCCGGCCGGGACCGACCTCGACGAGTACCCACCCGGGCCCGGCGGCCGGCCCACCACTGGTCGGACCGCCGGTCGCTGGCTTGTCGCTGGTCGGCTCGCTACCGGTCGGGGCGTCGAGCAGCCGGTCGACGCAGGCGGCGAAGCGGACGGTGCCGCGCAGGTGGTCGGCCCAGTAGCGCGGGCTGGTCGCCTGGGCGTCGGTGATCCAGTCACCGGTCACGTTGGACAGAAAGGGCGTCCGTGGGGGCCGCAGGCTGAGCGTCGCCAGCAGGTCCGCGTACTCGTCGAGGACCGGCTCCATCATCGCCGAGTGGAACGCGTGCGACGTGCGAATCGCGGTCGAGGCGACGCCGCGCCCGGCCAGTTCCGCCGCGAACTCGTCGATCTCGGTGCTGGGGCCGGCGACCACGCACCGGCCGGGCCCGTTCACGCCGGCCAGGTCCAGCGTGTCGGGCAGCAGCGACCGCAGCCGGTCCTCGTCGAGCGGTACGGCCAGCATCGCCCCGGCCGGCATGGACTGCATCAAGCGTCCCCGCGCGGCCACCGCCCGCAACGCGTCCGGCAGGGTGAACACGCCGGCCAGGCAGGCCGCCACGTACTCACCGACGCTGTGCCCGATCATCGCCTTCGGGCGTACGCCCCACGACTGCCAGAGCCGGGCCAGCGCGTACTCGACGGTGAACAGCGCCGGCTGGGTGAGCCAGGTCTGGTCGAGATCCGACTCGGCGCCGTCCGCCGTCGGGTACACAACGTCGCGGAGGTCCCGGCCGAGATGCTCCCGGAGCAGTTCGGCGCACTCGTCCACGGCCGCCCGGAAGACCGGGTACCGGTCGTACAGGCCGCGACCCATGCCGGGGTGCTGGGCGCCCTGCCCGGAGAAGAGGAAGGCGACGTCGGGCGGGGTCGACGTGGCGTACCCGGTCCGCAGCCGGGACGCGTCGCCGGCGCCCTCGGTGAGCGTGTACGCGGCCTGGTAGGTGTCGGCCGCCACGACGAACGCCCGGTGGCGCAGTTGGCGCCGCCCCACCTGTGCGGTGTACGCGACGTCCCCGATGTCGACCTGGTCGTACGTGGACAGGTGCTCGCCCAGCCCGGCGACCACCTCGGCCAGTGCGGTCTCCGTACGGGCCGACAACGGCAGCAGCACCGGGCCGCTGGCGCCGGCGCGGGGGGTCACCGGTGGCGGCTGTTCGACGATGACGTGGGCGTTCGTGCCGCCGATGCCGAACGCGCTGACGCCGGCCCGCCGGGGCCGGCCGGCGCCGCGCCACGGCGTGAGCGTCGACACCACGCGGAACGGGCTCTTCGCGAAGTCGATCCCCGGATTGGGTCGCCGGTAGTGCAGGGTCGGCGGGATCAGGCCGTGCTGCACGGTTAGCACCGCCTTGACCAGCCCGGCGATGCCGGCGGCACTGATCAGATGCCCGATGTTGGTCTTCACCGCGCCGAGCCAGCACCAGCCGGTGTCGGCGCTGTCCCGGCCGTACACCTCGGCCAGCGCGCCCACCTCGATCGGGTCGCCCAACGCGGTCGCCGTGCCGTGCGCCTCGACGTAACCGACGGTGCGCGGATCCACGCCGGCCGCGTCCAGGGCCGCCGTGATCGCCTCGCGTTGGCCGGTCGAGCTGGGCGCGGTGAAGCTGTCCTTGGCGCCGTCGTTGTTGACCGCCGAGCCGAGGATCGTCGCGTACACCGTGTCACCGTCACGCAGCGCGGCCGACAGTGGCTTGAGCAGCACGGCGCCGGCTCCGCTGCCCCACAACGTGCCGTCCGCGTCGGCGTCGAACGCCCGGCAGTGCCCGTCATGGGACAGCACCCCGCCCGGCTGGTGCAGGTATCCGTAGCCGTGCGGGACCAGCACGTTCGACGCGCCGGCCAGCGCCATCTCGCAGTCGCCCGACCGCAGGGCCGCGCAGGCCGCGTGCAGGGCCACCAGCGATGTCGAGCAGGCCGAGTTGATCGTCATGCTCGGCCCGCGCAGGTCCAACGCCCAGGAGACCAGCGTCGAGACGAAGTCGTGGTCGTTGGCGATACCGACCGACATGCCCTCGGCGCCCGCCTCGACGGCCTGCGGCACCAGGTGGTGCTGGAGGTATCCGTTGGCGCCCACCCCCGCGAAGACGCCGATCCGGTCCGGATAGCGGGACGGGTCGTACCCGGCGTTCTCCAACGCCTCGTGGGCGATCTCCAGGAACAGCCGCTGCTGGGGATCGCGCAGCTCGGCCTCGCGGGGGCTCAGACCGAAGAACGCGGGCTCGAAGTGGTCGATGTCGTCGAGCACCGCCGCCGCCGGTACGAAGCCCGGCTGGTGGACGATGTGCTCCGGCACACCGGCGGCGATCTGCTCCTCGGCGCTGAATCGGCGTACCGATTCGACGCCGTCGACGAGGTTGCGCCAGAACTCGTCAACCGACCGCGCGCCGGGCAGCCGGGCGGCCATGCCGACGACGGCGATCGGCTCCGGCCGGCCGTCGGGTCCCTCGTGGTCGGCGTTCATCGGGATGCCTTTCCGCTGGAGTCGAGCGCCGAGGGGCTGTCGGGCGACGGCGCGTGGTGGGCCGACGCGCCGCTCCGGGGCCCGGCAGCCGCCGTCGATTCGCCCGCCAGCAGCCCGGACACCAGCAGGCCACGCTGCGGCTTGCCGGTCCGGCTCCGGGGGACCCGGTCCAGCCGGACGAATCGGCGGGGGACCTTGTACGGCGAGAGCAGCTCACCGAGGTGACGGCGTAGTTCGGCGTCGGTCGGGCCACGGCCGACCACGAAGCCGACCAGTTCGTCACCGGTCGGTCCGGGCACACCGGCCACCACGCAGTCGGACACCCCCGGGCACATCCGCAGCGCCTGCTCGACCTCCACCGGGTCGACCTTCTTGCCCGCCACGTTGAGCCGCTCGGTGGCCCGACCGGTGACGTGCAGGTTGCCCCGCTCGTCGAGGTACCCGAGGTCACCCGTACGGCGCCAGCCGTCCCGGCCGCCGTCGGCGGGGCCGGGCCAGCCACCATCGCGCCGGCCGTCCCGGGCCGCGATGTCGGACGGGGCCGCAGAGCCGGACGGGGTGGCGGGGCCGGACGGGTCAGCCGGGGCGGCCCGTCGACGGGTGGCGATGACGCCGTCGGCGTCCACCCGCAGTTCGGTGTCGTCGAGCGGCCGACCCACGCCCTCGTCCGGCTCGCCGCAGCCCAGGGTCAGCTGCCCGTCCTCGGTTCTGCCGAGGTGGGAGAGCAGGGGCAGACCCGTGGCCTCTTGCCAGGCTCGCGCGACCTGCGTCGGAAGCGGTTCACCCGCCGCGACGCAGCGGCGCAGCGCCAGGCCACCGACGTCGTCCGGAACGCGGGCCAACTCCTGGGCGTAGAAGCCGTAGAGGTACGGCACCGACAACAGAACGGTCACCCGTTCCTCGCGCAGCCGCCGCCCGAACTCGGCCGGCCCGAGCATGCCCGGCATCAGCAGCACGGTCGACCCCGACAGCAGCCCACCGAGCACCCCGGCGGCCAGGCAGTACCGGTGGTGCAGCGGCGTACCGCACCAGATCACGTCGTCCTCGCGGTATCCCGCGGCCTCGGCGAACGCGAGCGCGTTGGGCAGGAAGTCGAGGCGCCAGTCCAGCGGGACCACCTTGGGCAGGCCGGAGGTTCCGGACGTGCACAACGCCAGCCACTGCGGCCGGTCGACCTCGTGCTCCGGGGCCGACGCCTCGACCCGGTCGCGCTCCCATTCGGTCGTCTGCGCGTCGATCACCAGCACGTTCTGCCCGGCCGCCGCCCGGGTCAGCAAGGCGACCACATCGGACGCCAGCCCGGACACCGGCAGCACACTCACGCCCGCGACCGGTCGGGACGCGGCGGCCACCAGCAGTTCGTGGAGTTCGTGATAGGTCACCTCGCCATCCCTGGCACGGACGGCGACCCGCGTCGGGTCGACCCGGGCCACCCGGGCGAGCACGCCGGTCAGTTGATCCAGCTCGGCGGACCGGTCCATCACAGGAAGCTTTCGGTGATCAGCGCGACGGGCTCTCCGCCGTGCACCACCCGATAGGTGCGCTGCAGCGCGTGCCGGCCAGCCGCCACCGGGTACCAGTCGGGGACCGTTCCGGCGCCGAACCACAGCAGCTCGCGGCGACTCTCGATGCCGCTGGCCAGCAGGGCGGCGCCGAGCCCCGAGGGGAACCGGTCGATGGCGTCGCCGAACCCGGCCGGCAGCCGGGACGGCACCAGCAACGACTCCGCGACGACGTACAGCGTGTCGGAGACGGCCCCCCGTAGCGCCACCCGCCGCCGGAACGCGGTAGCCGCCGACGGCACCGCGAGCCAGTGGGCATCCGTGGCATCCAGCCGCGCGTCGCCCTGGCTGACCGGTTGGGCCGCGATCGGCTCCAGGTGGTACGCCTCGAGCGTGGTGCTCACCATGCCGTCGGTGGCGAGCAGGCAGCGGTGTCCGGGATGGAGGCCGCCCACCGGTACATCGAGGAGGCCGACCGGTCGACTGGCCTGCGCGACGAAGTGGCGGGTGAACAGCGTCTCGACGTCGTCCCCCGGCGGCCGAGCGCCGAGGGCCACGCCCGTTGCGTCTCGCATCGCTCTCCCTCGAATCAGCTCGGGTGCACAATTTGCCAAACGCGTCACATCCTGGCAAGCGCGCGAACCGCACCCAGAAGCGGGCCCATCGGCCACCTCCGATGGGGCTACTCAGTGGACGCCGTGGTGGCTCGATCCGGGTGCGACCGCGGCCGTCCGCAGATCGGCTGGCTGAAGAGCGGCATGTACGACGAGTTTCGGAACGACCTCGCCAAGGTCGTGCGTGCCGCCGGAGTTCCTACCCCCAAGGCCGTCTCACTTCTGCAGGCGGGCGCGGAGCTGCTGGGCATCAGCGCCGGCATCGCGACCGTGGTGGGTCACCAGGGCCAGTCGTCTCCCAGTTTTCCGACGCCGTCGCCAGGCCAGACCACCAATGCCTCGGTGGCCGTCTCATCGAAGACCAACTGAGGGCCCCCGACCGACGCCAAGGCACATGCCGCGCTCAGCGCCGCCACGCCGTTCGGCTTACGGAAGGTCACCGTTTCCACCACCGCATCCGCCGGAACCGGCGGCAAGCTGCTCGCTCTACCGGCTGTGTATACGCTGACCTCCCCCAGATCCAGTCCGCCAGTGCTCGCGCAGGTGCCTGGGTTCGGACACTCCGGCAACCGCGAGCCGGCCTCTTCGCCGACGATCTCGAACCAGTTCGTCCCGTGGCAGCCCGACGAACGGAGGGCGTTGAGCACCTCGATGACCGAGGGCAACGGCAGAGCCTCCGGCACCCGGTCGGGCCTGCCTCGCACGAATCTCGCCGACGCGATCCACTCCGACATCCCGTTGCGAGAGAGACCGTGCAGCGGTATCACGAAGAGCGACCAACTCACGCCGCAGTCTCCCATCCTTGGAGCCGCTGCCGAAGGCCGGATCTGAACAAGCTCCCGATGCTCCGTCGAGCTCTCTGCGCTGGCTGCTCATCGGCGACGTCGGCTACGACCAGTCCTACGAGATCGATGTGCCGCTGGCGCTGCGCGCCGAGATCGAAGGGCTGTTCGTCGACCTGCCGCCCCGGCCGCGGGAGCGGTTCGCGCTCGTCGGCTGCACCCCGGCCGGCGCCACGTACGACCTCGACGGCCGGTTCGTCGCGAGCAGCGCGTCGACCGCGGCCGGCCCGCCGACCGAGCCGAGCGCCTTCCGGGCGTTCTCGCGGACATGCGAATCGGGATCGTCGGGCAGCCGCAGCAATGCCGGAGTCGCCTCGCGGTTGCCGAGCTTCCCAAGTGCGTACGCGACCATGGACCGTACCTGCGGCGCCCGGTCGGCGTGTATCCGATCTTGGTGCCCTCGGCGCGCCGACATCAGCGATGGTGGCCAAGTTGGTTGACGAAGACGCCCACCGGCGCGCGGTCGGGCGTGGGTCACCACTCGAAGGTCGTCCACTCCTGTGTCGGAATGTGGCCTTCGCTGGTGTCCCAGCAGCGATCAGCCCACGCCTTTGCCACCATCACTGGGCGGCTCAGCACAACGTCGCCGGCTCGCTGTGCCCGCAGCACCAGCCCGAGCTGTGGCGAGCACGGATCGGCGCGCTGCGAGTACCGTAGCTCCCTGCTGTGAGCCACGAGGTAGTCGGTGAACTCGTTCTCCAGGCGTGAGGGTGTTTGCCCCACCAGTCGCATTCCCTCCAGGGTTACCTGTGGGCCACGTAGTGCATTGATCGCGATGCCCGCCAGGCCGATCGACTCGTCGTAGTAGGTGGTGACCGCCGGCCCGGAGAACCTCGCGTCAGTGCGTCGCTCCAGCCAGAATTCCGCCCACCCTGCACTGCCCGAGGTGCCCTGCGAGACGGCAACGCTGAGGGCGCCATGCACCGCGGCTTGAACTTGGTCGTGTGTCATGCCGAACTTCAACGGGCCGACGTGCCCGAAAGGCGTGAACGACCACGGGAGCCGCTGCGCCTCGACCAGGACGCCCCAGACGTCCGTCGCCATGTTCCCTCCCGGTGGAATGCCGGGCCCCAGCAGCCAGCAGCGCGAAGATGATAATGGACGACAATCCGCTTCCCGGGTTGCCCGGGTTCCGTTTGAGCTGCTCGCGACTCACGGATCTGCCGCTCTGGGTGGGCTGACGTTCATTGCCGCTGGCGACGCAGGGTGATTTACGGCTACCTATCCTGCTTCCGCTTCCAGTGCCGTACCGGCCAATCAGCTCCTTCTGCGCGCCGCCTCCGCCTTCCTGGGCCGTTATCGTGGCCAGACTCGCGTCCATACCGAGTCCGACCTGCCTGTCTCCCTCCGCTGGTGCACCGACCACGGCCTTGACCCGCTGGCTGCGGCGCGGGTGGACATCGAGCGGTACGTGCGCGGTGCAGGTGGAGAAGGTCAGTGGCCTGGCGTTGGGAGCCGGTGGCGCAGTGGGCGTGGTAGCCGCCGGCCTTGGCGTCGACGCGCTGCAGCTCGGCGCGGACGCTGGCGGCTGACTCACCTCCCGGGCGGTACGCCGGGCGGCGGAGCCGTCTTCCTCGGAAACAGCCGCCAGGAGATCACGTTGGAGGTGGTGATGCCGGCCAGCACCAGGGCGGCGCTGAGGGCAACCAGCAACGGCGGTAGCGCGAGGGTCAGCGGGGCCAGGAGCGCGAGCAGCGCTATCCCGATCGGCCGCGACCAGGAGACCCGGCTGAATGCGACGTAGTCGAGCATCGCCCGGCCGACCAGGAACAACGCCGGCCCGCCGAAAATGGTCACGCCCCAGGCCACCTCGGTCTCGCCGAGGGGGTGCGCGATGATCAGCTTGTCCGCGACGCCGGTGACCGCGACGCCGATGACCATGACCAGGTGCGCGCCCGCCGCCAGGTTACCGACGTAGGCCGGAGCCCGGGACGAGGCGATGGCGTGGGAGAGCAACTCTCCTGCCCGGTAGTAGTAGATCTGCCACAGCAGCACCGTGATCAGGAACGCCACCAGCAGTGCGGCCGTCCGCTCCCGCTCGAAGCCATACGGGCTGAACTCGATGCCCGACGTCAGAATGGATTCACCGAAGGCAATAATCAGCACCTGCCGGTAGCGCTCGGTCAGGTGCTCCTCCGCGATCGGCTGGCCCCGCAGGCCCGCCCGGCCCAACCATGGGGTCGGGAAGTCGAGTAACCCGCCAGCGTAGGAGATGAGGACCGCAACGCTCCACCAGACCAGCCGGATGTCCCCGTCGGCGAAGATCCCGGCGATCCACGGCACTGCGGCGAGGCACGCCCAGAAGACGATCCGGGCACTGACGAGTTGCTCGTGCCCCTTCCCGCCGAACAGCACGAGCCAGAGATGTCGAAGCACGTCGACGGCGACGAAGACCGCCGCGAAGACGACCCCGCGTTCCTCGAAGGCCGCCGGCAACGCAGCGGCCATCAGCAGGGCACCGAGCATGGTCACGATGACCATGACCTGAATCATCGGCCGGGCGGGGTCGTACCGGTTCGCCGTCCAGGCCATGCGGTACCAGAGCCACCACAGGGCCATCAACAGCACCAGAGCCGAGTAGAAACCGTGCCAGTCCAGCTGCTCGGCCAGTCGGTCAGCAAGGCGGTTGAAGGCGAAGACGAGCACCACGTCGAAGAGCAGTTCCACGAAACCGGCCCGCTGCGGGGCTCCCGACTCCCCGGGAACTCAGGTGCCCCATCCCGCATGACCATGTGAATCTGCCCTAATGGTTCCGTTTCGGGCAGTATTCCACACAATCGCGTAGGGGACGCCAGGTCGATGGATCCGCGCGCCCGAGCCCTGGCGCGCACCGGCGGGCCACCTCGGCCCCCGCAGCAACCCGGGCGGCGACCGTCTCCTTCACGGTCAGGGTGCGGTCCAGCGCATCGGTAGCAACGGCCGAATCGCGCTCGGTCTCCATCCGGCCCCCAGAGGCTCGCTGATGCCGCTGATGGTGTGCAGCCAACATGCCGGGTCCGTGACGACGGGCGTGGGCGTAGGGTGCGGCCGGTGATCGGTGATGCCTGGTTGGATCGGTGTTTGTCTCCTTCGCCCGTGCTGCGGGGGCTGGCGAGGAACCCGGCAGCACCGGTCGACGTGCTGCTGCGGCTGGTGGAGGCGTGGCCGGAGCAGGCGTGCGAGGGGCTACGTCGCCGCCGCGTGCTGCCCCTGCCGGTGCGGGATGCGATGCTGCGTCATCCCTCGCCGAGGGTCCGCGCGGCGCTGGCCGCCCACCCGCACGTTGACGCTGTGGCGCGCGCCGAGCTGCTGGCCGACCCGGTGTGGCGGGTGAGACTGAGCGCGTTCGGCCAGCCCGGTCAGGAGCCGTTGCCGGACGACGTGCTGATGAGGTTGTTGGCCGAGCTCGACGACCCGCCCTCCGACATGCTGTTCATCCGCGAGGAGTTGTTCGGCGAGTTGTGCCATGCGACCGGGTATGAGCTGCGGCTGTTCCGGCTGGCTGCCGCGCACCCCCGGCCCGGGGTGCGCGGATTCGCGGCCGGTTCCCTGTACCTGCTGGACGAGCGGTCGCGCCAGGCGCTGCTGGAGGACGAAGCGCCCGAGGTACGGGCGGCCGCCGCAGCGGCCGTCGCACACCGGCAGCAGGTGATGCAGCCCGCGGATCTGCCGGACCAGCACTGTCACGCCTTCTGGTACGTGCTGCAGCGTCCACTGTCCCGCGCCCTGATCGATCAGGTGCTGGCCAGCGGCGACACGGACGCGCTGCAGGTGATGGGCAGGAACCCGACCGTCCCGCCCGACGTGGTCGAGACACTCCTGCGCCACCCCGACCCGTCGGTCCGGCAGGCAGTCACCGGCCGCGTCGACCTGACCGACGACCAGCTCGCCAGGCTCGCCGCCGACCCAGCGGTCGAGGTCCGCACCGCGCTCTCCAACCATCCCCGACTCACCGAGCAGCAGCGGGCCAGGATCGACATCGACGTGACCACCGTGACGGGCGACGGACACTACGGCACCGCGGACGTCCGCTGCCGCTGGATCCCCTATCCCGCCGACGACGCGGTGCCGGAACTCGCCGACGCGCTGCGGTGGGCCCGGTCGGTCGATCCGCTGCTGCGTCGCCGAGCGGCCCGCAACACCGAGCTGCCGGAGGACGTCGTCGCCATCCTCGCCGACGACCCCGACCCGGCGGTACGACGGCTCGTCGCCCTCGACGCGCACGCCGCCCCCGAACTCGTCGACCGCCTCACCACCGACCCGGACGCCACCGTACGACAGGCGATGGCAAGCAGCCCACGCCTGCCCGCATCGCGGATCACCGCGCTTCTCGACGATCCCGAACTGGCCGAGGCCGCCGAGGCCAACCCGGCTCTGCATGTTGATCAGATGCAGCAGATCCTGGGCAGGACCGCTGCGCGCTGACACCAGACGACACGCCTTCTACGTCTACCGCGACCTGATCCTGCGGGAACTGGCCCGAGACGGCGACCGCGAACACACGCCCATGCCGCGAACCGCTCGCCACAAGGAATGACCGCCGCACCGATTCCCGCATCGACGTGTGGTCACCGGGCAGCCGAGCACAGCAACTATCCCCCAGCATGGGCCGAACACGCAGGGCGGATCGACCACGGATGCGATATCCGGCCGGGTAATGCCGCCTTCCTCCTGGACCGCTACCGCGACTTCCTACGCCAAGCTGGCGGCAGGTTGCGACTCGTCACTTCCGAATGCCCCACCTGCCCAGGTTGCTGGTACCTCGACAAAGCAGTGGTCAGAGACGGGTTGAATGCCGTTACCCAGATCCTGCCGCCGCGAGCCCGGGCAGAATTTCGCCGGCTCCTGAACAGGCTCGACCATGACTTCCGGCGTCGCACCCTGCCGGACTCCCGCCCCAAACTGCGATGGACCGGCGAGCCGCAGCCCCCGTCAATGGTGTGCCCTCGTCGCTGTGCCCGCTCTCGACGTTCGGGTCCGCGCCGGCAGTCAAGAGGATCCGCACCACCACAGGCACGTTCTGTACCGAGGCCAGATAGAGGGGTGTCGTACCATCACGGCCCGCCGCATTCGGGTCGGCACCCGCACGCAAAAACGTAAGCGTGGCTGGAAGATCGTCACGCAGCAGCGACGCCATCAGCCGGGTGGTGAGCTTCTTACGCTGCCGGACGTTCACCCTCGTGGTGAGCCAGCGCGGGCCGGTCAGAAGATCAGCGCCCGGCCGAGACCCATGTCGGTGAGGCGGGTGGAGTGCACCGTCTTCGTGACCTCGAGAGCCTTTTCGATGCGCTCCTCCGGCGTGGTGTCGATCAGTCGGCGTCCGTCCCAGACCTCGTAGTCACCGATCGTCGCCAGGTGCGGCGCGATGCCCTCCTGGAACCAGTTCTCCCAGCGGTTGAGCTGGTCGGCGACAGGTAGCTGCTCCCACAGTCGCATGCCACCGCGGATCAGCTCGACGAGGCGCTCCTTCTCGTCGGGGTGCTGTTGCAGGTGTTCGCGGATGATCGAGGTGCCGACGGCCAGGTGACGCACCTCGTCGATGCCGGCGCCCTTCTCCATGTCCGCCATCCGGGGATCGAGCGGTCGCCACTTGCGTTCGCTGAGTTCGAACGACGGGGCGAGGAAGCCCTCGACCAGGATCGTCAGCAGCACCACGCCGCCGATGAAGTCCCGCTGGTCACGCACGATCGGCATGCCCAACTCTTCCAACGGGTCGAGGATGGTCGCCTGGTCGGTCGCGGTCTGCTGGGCGATGACGTCGGCGATGTCGCGCTCCTCGATGCCGAGGTTCCGCAGGTGGTTGCGGAAGATCATGGCGTGCCGGGTCTCGTCCATCAGCTGGGTGGCGTAGAACTCCATCGTCGCGGAGTCCGGCGCGCACGCCACGATGTAGCCGATCGCGCGGGCGGCCCGCTCCTCGGCCAACGCGCGGAAGGCCACCTCCTGGACGAGCGCGTCCCGCAGTGGCCCCGGCTCGTGGAGGAAGTCCGGGGTGACGAGCTCCGGCGCGTAGCCGAAGACGTTGCCGCGCAGGGTCCGTTGCGGGACGTTGTCGAACCAGTAGGGCAGGTCGCAGTCACGTACGGTGAGCCGAAGGCCCTCCGCCCCGTCGAACAGGGACGTCGCGTTCTCCCACTCGGCGGCGCCGTCCGTGGTCATCGTCGACCGCCCGGCACTGCCCGGCGTCGCGGTCGGGGCGTCGTGGGGGACCACCGGGCGCGCGAGCGCAGCGGGGCTGGCGACCGGTGCGGCCAGGGTGGGAGAGCCGGCGGCGTCCGTCGCGGGCACGGAGACCGGCGTCCGGACGGCGTCCGTCGCGGGAACCGTCTCACTGACGGACGCGGCTTCGGGCTGCCGAGCCGGCGTGTGGGCGGTGTCGGTCACCGGCACGGATTCGGACCGTGGAGCCGGCACGGGTTCGGGGCGCGGGGCCGGCGCGGGAGCAGCGCCCCCGGTCTGCGGCTGCGCGGCGGCGGACGGTAGGGCGTCGGACATGACGAACGGGCCGGTCCCGTCGAGGTAGTCGACAAGCGCCGACGCGACGCTGGCCCGCGACGGCGGGTGGAAGGCGACGCACTGGCAGGCGGCGACGAGGTAGGCCACGTCCGGGGAGCTGATGAACGACATTCCGCCGAGCATCTCGACCGCCTGTCGGGCGGCGTCGGTGATGGCGTCCTGCGCGCCGTAGCGGGCCGCCAGCGCGCGGGCCAGCGCGTCGTTGTCCGTCTCGCCGGCCATCATGGCGCGGGCCGTGCCCTCCAGCAACTGCGTGGCCGTCTCCAGCCGGGTGCCCAGCGCGGCCCGGTCGGTGATCGCACCGCGTCCGGCGGCCAACGCGCGTTCGACGAGCGCGCTCGCCATCCCCAGGTACGAGGCGGTGATGAGCAGCTCGAACCAGATGAACCCGGTCGTCTGCAGATCGTCGAGCATCCCGTCCGGACCGTTCTCGGTCGGGATGACCAACTCCTCCTCGATGTACACATCGGTCAGCCGGACCTCGTCGCTCTCCGCGCCGGCGAGCACACTGCTGCCCCAGAACGGGTGCCGCGTGATGCCGCGCAGCGTGGACGGCATGAGCAGGAACGCCGTCTGCAGCCCGCCGTTCGCCGCCGGCACCGTCACGCTGGCCGTGAGCAGGTCCATCGAGTGGCTCAGGCTGCACGGCTTCTTCGACCCGTTGATCCGGTACCCGCCCGGGGCCGGCGTCGCCGTCATCGTGGGGGAGAGGATCCCCTGGGCCGGGCGGCCCTCGGCGAACCCGGACGAGACCAGCAGGTTGCGGCTGGTGATCGCCTCCAACAGGGCCCACTCCATGCCGGAGTTCTTGATGCTCTCGGCGAAGGTGAACAGTGTCGCCACCGAGAAGTGGTGCATCGTGGTTCCGACCGCCAGCGACGGCGCGTGGGCGCCGATCGCGCGGGTGACCCGTACCGCCTCCAGCGGGGTGGCACCGAGCCCGCCGTAGTCCTTCGGGATCACCAGGCTGGGGCCGCCGCTGGCCCGGAACACCGGCAGGGTGGCCCCGCCGGGCGCCTCCCGCTGGTCGAAGGGAATCTTCGACAACCCGTCGAGCAGCCCAGGGAGATAGGACTCGCACAGGGCACGCGCCTCGTCAAGTGATCGCATCGAGGTTCCTCCAACGACCGGCGGTCAGGGGTGTGGTCAGCGTGGGATGAGCGCGCGGGCCGCCGCACGACGCAGCTTGCCGGACGGGGTTTTCGGCAGCGAGGCCGGCGGCAGGACGACGACCGACGCGGGACGGGCGTCGACGTCGGCGATGACCCGGTTGACGATGGCGTCGCGTAGTGCCTGCTCGGCTGCCGCGTCACCGACCAGCCGGGACTCGACCAGTACCGCGAACGACTCCCGCGCCACGCCGTCGCCGGCCATCAGCCGCACCGCGGCGACGTTGCCTTCCCGAACGCCGTCGACCGTGGCGGCCGCGCGCTCGATGTCGGTCGGGTAGATGTTGCGGCCAGCCATGATGATGACGTCCTTGGCGCGTCCGCAGATCACGAGCCGACCGTCGACCAGGTAGCCCTCGTCGCCGATGTCCAGCCAACCGTCGTCGTCCAGGGACGCGGCCGGCCCCTGCTCGGTGAGGTAGCTCGCGGTCACCGAGTCGCCGCGTAGCTGCACCCGGCCGACCTCGCGGTCGGCCAGCTCGGCTCCGGACTCGTCGACCACGCGGACGGTGACGGTCGGGACGGCGACACCGAGCAGGGGGAGCCGACGCACGCCGGTGGCGTGGTCGTCGCGAACCGGCACGGCCCGCCGGTTCTTCTCCAGCTCCAGGGCGTCGATGGTGTCGAGGATCATCGGCTCGGAGAGGTCCGACAGCGAGATGACCAGGGCACTCTCCGCCGCGCCGTAGCAGCAGTTCACCGCTTCGGGACGCAGGCCGAACCGGGCCCCGGCCGCGACGAAGGCCTCCACCGTGGACGGGTCGATCGGCTCGGCGCCGTTACAGGCGGACTTCATCCGTGACAGGTCGAGCGAACCGGCTTCGGCGCGGGCGAGCTGCCGGGTCAGGATCGCGTACGCGAAGTTCGGCGCCGCCGTGATCGTGCCGCCGTACTGGCTCATCAGCTCGGCCCACACCATCGGACGGCCGAGGAACTCCGCGGGAGTGACGCTGACCAGGTCGGCGCCGCTGAACATCGGGAGCAGCAGGCAGCCGACCATTCCCATGTCGTGGAAGAGCGGTAGCCAGCTGACCACCACGTCGTCGTCGCCGCAGTCCAGGCGGGCCGCGGTGTCGACGAGGTTCGCACAGATGTTGCGGTGGGTGATCTGGACCGCCTTCGGCTCGGCGGTCGAACCACTGGTCAACTGGAGCAGCGCGGTGTCGTCCTCGGCGGCCGGCACGACGGTGAACTCGCGGTCGCTGTCCAGGTCGGCGATCATCCGGTACGCGATGCCCTCCGCGCGGAGCACGTCGGCCATCGCCTCGAACGGGGCGCCCACGAGCACCAGGCGAGCGTCGATCATGCGGAGCACCCGCAGCGTGTCGTCGCGCCAGACGGCCAGGTCGGTCCGCGGGGTCGGCTGGTGCAGCATGGTCAGGCTGCCGCCGGCCAGCCAGATGCCCTGGGCGACCCGGGCGACCTCCCCGGGGTCACCGGCCAGGACCGCGACCGCCTGCCGGGGGGCGAGTCCCCCTCGACCAGCGCCGCCGCGGTACGCCGGGCGGCGGTGTGCAACTGTCCCCAACTTCGCCGGACCGGGCGTGCCGGTGCTCCGGTGACCATGCCGCGTGGTGACGCTGCGGCGGTGCCGACGATGGTGTCGACGAAACGACTCATGCGGGTCGCGCCAGGATCATGGCGCACAGGATAGGGCAGCGACATCCACCGTGCATATAGGCTTCGGCGGCGGGATCGCCGGTGTCGGCGGTTGTGCTGATCGCTACCGTCCATGGAGGATTGGCGGCCACTCGGTGGGTGGGTCACCGAGGCGCTGTGGTTGACGTTCGCGGAAAGGTGGCGACCGATGGGTGACCCCGAGAAGCAGTGGTGGTTGGAGGTCGTCCGCACCGAGGCGGCCGCGGTGCTCGGGCGCCCGCCTGCGGAGATTCCTCCCGACGGGGCCTTCGCCGACCTGGGATTCGACTCGCTGACCGCGCTCGAGTTGGCCGAGCGACTCGCGGACGCGAGCGGACTGGCGCTCTCCGGCACGCTCGCCTTCGACTATCCCCACCCGTCGGCCCTCGCCGAGTACCTGGCCGAGCAAGCCGGCCACCCGGCCGAGACCGGAAGCCCGGTCGTCCCCCGTCCGGCGGAGCGGACGGAGGACGCCGCACCGGAGGACGACGGTGAGGCGATCGCCATCGTGGGAATGGCCTGTCGCTTCCCGGGCGGAGTGTCCACTCCGGACGAGTTCTGGGCCGATCTCGCCGAGGGACGGGACCGGATCGGGCCGTTCCCCACCGACCGGGGCTGGGACCCGGCCGTGTACCACCCCGACCCGGACCACCCCGGCTCGACGTACGCCCGGCACGGCGGTTTCCTCCACGACGCCGGGGATTTCGACGCCGGCTTCTTCGGGTTGTCGCCCCGGGAGGCGCTGGCCACCGACCCGCAACAGCGGTTGATGCTGGAGATCTCCTGGGAGGCGTTGGAACGCGCCGGCCTCGACCCACGCGCGCTGCGGGGGAGCCGCACCGGAGTGTTCACCGGGGTGATCGGCAACGACTACGCACCGGGCCTCGGCTCCATCCCGCCGGAGGTCGGCGGTTTCCTGCTCGCCGGCAACGCGGCCAGCGTCGTGTCCGGCCGGGTGTCGTACACGTTCGGCCTGGAAGGCCCGTCGTTGTCGGTGGACACGGCCTGCTCGTCGTCGCTGGTCGCCCTGCATCTGGCGGCCCGGTCGCTGCGCGCCGGTGAATGTGCCCTCGCGCTGGCCGGCGGGGTGACCGTGCTCGGCACACCGTTGCTGTTCACCGAGTTCAGCCGACAGCGCGGGCTCTCACCGGACGGCCGGTGCCGGTCGTTCGCTGCGGCGGCCGACGGGACCGGGTGGGCCGAGGGAGCCGGCGTGCTGGTCCTCGAGCGCCTCGCCGACGCCCGCCGACACGGGCGGCGGGTGCTGGCGATCCTGCGGGGCAGCGCGGTCAACTCCGACGGGGCGTCCAACGGACTGACCGCGCCGAACGGGCCGTCCCAGCAGCGGCTGATCGCCGACGCCCTCGCCGACGCGGGACTCCTACCGTCCGACGTGGACGCGGTGGAGGCGCACGGCACCGGCACGCGGCTGGGGGACCCGATCGAGGCCGGGGCGTTGCTCGGCGCGTACGGCCCCGGCCGGCGGACCCCGCTCTGGCTCGGGTCGGTGAAGTCCAACATCGGCCACGCCCAGGCCGCGGCCGGCGTGGCCGGGGTCATCAAGATGGTCCTCGCGCTGCGCAACGGTCGGCTGCCCCGCACGCTGCACGTCGACGAGCCGACCCCGTACGTGGACTGGTCCGCCGGTCCGCTGCGGCTGCTCACCGACGAGCAGCCCTGGCCGTCCAGGGCCGTGCCGCGCCGCGCGGCCGTCTCGTCGTTCGGCATCAGCGGCACCAACGCCCACGTGATCCTGGAGGAGGCGCCGCCGGCGGAGCCCACCGGTCCGGCCGGCCACGGGGGACCGGCGGCACCGCTGGTGGTCTCCGCGCGGACCGCCCCCGCGCTCCGCGAGCAGGCCGGTCGCCTCGACGCCTTCCTCACCGCCCACCCGGACCTGCCGGCGGTGGCGGCCGCGGCGGCCGCGCGTACCTCGTTCGAACACCGTGCCGTCGTCCTCCACCGCGACGGTCTCGCCGCGCTCGCCGCCGGGCAGGACCACCCGGCGGTGACCACCGGTACGGCCACCGAGGGCAAGCTGGCCCTGGTCTTCGCCGGCCAGGGATCGCAGCGACCCGCGATGGGACGGGAGCTGGCCGCCGCCGATCCGTGGTTCGCCGAGGCGTACGACGAGGTCTGTGCCGCCCTGGACCAGTACCTGGACCGTCCCCTCCGGACGGTGATCGACGACCCGGAGCTGCTCGACCAGACCGGCTACACCCAGCCGGCGCTCTTCGCCGTGGAGGTGGCGCTGTACCGCCTCCTGCGGCACCGGGGCGTCCGGCCGGACGTCGTCCTCGGCCACTCGGTGGGGGAGATCGCCGCAGCCCACGTGGCCGGCGCCCTGTCGCTGGACGACGCCGCCCGGCTCGTCGTCGCCCGGGGCCGGTTGATGCAGGCGCTGCCCACCGGCGGCGCGATGGTCGCGATCCAGGCCGCACCGCACGAGGTCGAACCGCTGATCGCCGACCCGGCGCTGCGCGTGGGTCTCGCCGCCGTCAACGGCCCGACCTCGGTCGTCCTCGCCGGGCCGGAGGACGCGGTCCAGGGCGTGGCCGACACGTTCGCCGCGCAGGGCCGCAAGACCACCCGGCTGCGGGTCAGTCATGCGTTCCACTCCCCGCTGATGGACCCGATGCTCGCCGAGTTCGGCGAGCTGGAGGCGGAACTCACCCACCGGCCGCTCGACATCGCCCTGGTCGCCAACGAGACGGGGCGGACGATCGACGCGATCACCCCGGGGCACTGGACCCGGCACGTACGGCGGCCGGTGCGGTTCGCCGAGAGCGTGCGTCGGCTCCGCGAGCAGGGGGTCACCCGGTTCCTGGAGGTCGGGCCTGGCGGCGTGTTGTCGGCGCTGGTCCTTGAGTCCGTCGGCGACCTGGACGCCGCCGACGCGACCGGCGAACGGACGGTCGCCGTGCCACTGCTGCGCACCGGACGCGACGAGGCCGCCTCGGTCCACGCGGCGTTGGCCAGCCTGTACGTCCGGGGCGTGACGGTCGACTGGAGTGCAGTGTCCGGCGCGGCCGTCCCACCCGTGGAACTGCCCACCTACCCGTTCCAGCGCAGGCGGTACTGGCTGACGCCGTCGGTCCAGGGGCTCCCGGGCGAACCGGTCGAGTCGCCGGGCGCGTCGGGCGAGGCCGGACTGCTGCTGACCGATGAGCTGTCGCTCGCCGCGCAACCGTGGCTCGCCGACCACCGCATCGGTGGTGCCGTCGTCGTTCCCGGGGCCCTGCTGGCGGAACTGGCGGCCCGGGCCGGCGACCGCGCCGGCTGCGCCGAGGTGGTCGAACTCCTGTTGCACACCCCGCTGGTGCTGCCGGAGACCGGCGTGGTCGAGACCCGGGTGGTCGTCGCCGAACCGGTGGGTGACGGAACCCGCTCGCTGGCGATCCAGGCGCGTCACCCCGACGGGCCGTGGACCTCCCACGCGACCGGAGCCGTCGCCCCGATGCGGACCAGCGACGCCACCCGGCTGAGGATCTGGCCGCCGCCGGGCGCACGGCCGCTGACCACGGACGGGTTCTACACCACCCTGCGCGCCAGCGGCTACGGCTACGGGCCGGTCTTCCAGGGCCTCGAACGGGCGTGGCAGCGGGGGGACGAGATCTTCGCCGACGTGGCCCTGCCCGCCGGAGCGGGTGATTCGGGCGACCGGTTCATGCTGCACCCGGCCCTGCTCGACGCGTCGCTGCACGCGCTCGGCCTGCTCGGGGACGCTGGCTCGGACGGCGGGCTCGCGCTGCCGTTCTCGTGGACCGGCCTACAGGTGCACGCCCACGGCGCCACGGCACTCCGGGTACGGCTGAACCGCAGCGGGGAGGGCGTCGGCGTGGTCCTCGCCGACCCGTCCGGCGCGCCGGTCGTCTCGGTCCGGCAGCTCGCCCTGCGCCCTATCACCCCCGACCGGCTCGCCGTCGGCCCGGCTGCCGGCTCCGACTCGTACGAACTGCGGTGGGTGCCGACCGACGCGGCCCGGTCCGACGCGCCCGTGGTCTGGCTCGACCATCTGACGGCGTCGGACCAGGTGCCCGACGTGGTCTTCGCCGAGCTGCCGGGAGGCGGCGGCGTGCCATACCGTACGGTCTCGGCCGCGCTCGCCCTGGTCCACCGGTGGCTGGCGGAGGCCCGGTACGGCGCCGCCCGACTGGCCGTGGTGACCCGGCAGGCGGTCGGCGACCCGCCGCAGGACCTCGCCCAGGCGGCGGCGTGGGGGCTGCTGCGGTCGACGCAGTCCGAGCATCCCGGCCGGTTCACGCTGATCGACGTGGACGACGCCCCCGAGTCGTGGTCGGCGCTGGCCACGGCTGCGGCCAGCGGCGAGCCGCAGGTCACCATCAGCGCCGGCCGCCTGCTGGTACCCCGACTCCAGCCTGCGGCCGAGGCCGCTGTCCCGGCGGACGCCGCGCCTACCGGGCCACGCCCGTGGAACCCGGACGGGACGGTCCTCGTCACCGGGGCGACCGGCGCCCTGGGGCGGCTCGTGACCCGGCATCTGGTCGAGCGGGGGAGAGCCCGGCACCTGGTGCTCGTCTCCCGACGGGGCGCCGACGCGCCCGGCGCCACCGACCTGGCCGGTGAGGTGGAGAAGTGGGGTGCCGAGTCGGTCCGCGTCGTCGCGTGCGACGTCGCCGACCCGACCGCCCTGGCGGACCTGCTCGGGTCCATACCCGCCGAGCGTCCCCTCACGGCGGTGCTGCATCTGGCCGGCGTGCTGGACGACGGTGTCGTCGAGTCGCAGACGTCACAGCGGGTGGCCGCGGTGCTGCGGCCGAAGGCGGACGGCGCAGGGCTGCTGCACGAACTGACCAGGGACACCGACCTGGCCGCGTTCGTCCTCTTCTCCTCCGCCGCCGGCCTGCTCGGGTCCCCCGGGCAGTCGGGATACGCGGCCGCCAACGCTTACCTCGACGCCCTCGCCCAGCATCGACGCGCGCACGGGTTGCCGGCGCAGTCGCTGGCGTGGGGCCTCTGGGAGCTGCCGGACGGCATGGCCGAACAGGTCAGCGCCGCCGGGCTGCGCCGGATGCGGGAGATCGGGCTGGCGCCGCTCACGGCGGAGCGCGGACTCGACCTGCTGGACCTGGCGCTCGACTCCGACGCGATGACGCGGGTCCTCGCCGACGTCGACACCGCACTGCTGAGTCGGCACGACCGGCGAGCGATTCCGGCGGTGCTGCACGACCTGATGACCCCCGACCAGGCGGCCGGATCCGGGACCGCCGCTCCGGCGCACCCGGGCACCAGGTCGACGCTGCGAGGCGACGGGAGCGGCCCGGCCGGTGGGACCATCCCGGGGGGCAAGGATCTCGCCCGCATCCTGCCCGGGTTGGCCCCCGCCGACCAGGACCAGGTATTGCGCGACATGGTGCTGGCCGAGGTCGCCCGAGTCCTAGGCCACTCGTCGAGCGACGACCTGGACAGCTCGCGCACGCTGACCGACCTCGGGTTCGACTCGCTGACCGCAGTGGAACTGCGCAACCGGCTCGCCACCGCGACCGGGCTCACCCTGCCGGCCACCCTGGTCCTCGACTATCCGAACGTCCGCGAACTGGTCGGCTACCTGCGGGGCGAGTTGCTGCCCGACCGGGCCACCACCGCGCTCGGTGTGCTCGAGGAACTGTCCCGGCTGGAGTCCGGCCTGGCGAACCTCACCCTGGACGCGGTGGCACGCCAGCGGCTCGGCGACGCCGTCGGTCGGTTGATGTCGGTCGTGGAGGCCAGCCCGGACAAGGTCGACTTGGCGAAGGACGACTTCTTCGACCTGATCGACTAGGGCCTGACGGGCTGATCGACTAGGGCCTGACGGGCCGTCGGCGCGGGGCAGTGGGCGGCCCGGCCCGTCACTACGGTACGGAGGATGGACAGCTCCCACCCGCCGGTGGCCGGCATCGTGCACCAGGCGCCCGCGCCCGGCTCGACCGTACGGCTGCGCCCGGTGACCGAGGACGACCTGGCGATGTTGCGCCGGTTCGTGGTCGAACCCGGGCTGGTCGGGCTCGACTGGGCCGGCTTCCGGGACGCCGCCGCGCCGGCCCGCCGCTTCGCCGAGGACGGCTATCTCGGCGAGCGGGTCGGCGGCCTGATCGTGCAGGTCGAACCGGCAGCGGACGCCCCGGCGGGCTTTCTCAGTTATCTCCAGAGCCAGTACGGCGGGCGGACGCCCTACTGGGAGATCGGTATCGTGCTGCTGCCCGAGTGGCGCGGCCAGGGCATCGGCTGGCGGGCCCAGGCGCTGCTCTGCGACTACCTGTTCAGCCACACCCCGGCGCAGCGCATCCAGGCCAGCACCCACCCCGAGAACGCCGCCGAGCAACGGTCGTTGGGAAAGGCCGGCTTCCAGTTGGAGGGGGTCGTGCGGGCCGGCGAGTTCCGGGCTGGCGCGTGGCGTGACGTATGGCTCTACAGCCGGCTGCGCGACGACCCGTCACCGCTGTGACCGAACGGCTCGGCGTCCCCGCGGTTCCGGGTCGCGCCGTTGCGGAAGACGTCTGCGGCAACAACCCGTGTCATGGCGGCAGAGCCTGCCCAGCGGGGCTGGCCGCGGTGCAGAGGTGGGCGCGGCGGCACCGCACCCGAGGTCGGCTCGGAAAGACAGCCGGCCCGCGTGCGGTGCCGCCCCGTCGGTTGTCAGTAGTTGACGTAGGAGGCGACGGCGAGGTGGTCCGAGTACTCGCCGCCGGTCAACGACGTGCTGATGGTACCGGCGTTGTTGAAGCCGTTGCCGCTCTTGACCAGCAGGAAGTCGATCCGCCGGCTGCCGAGCGTGTCGTGCGCCGAGGAGCAGTTGCGGCTGCCGCACTTCTCGGCGATCGGGTCCCGGTACCCGTAGGCCTTGGCGTCGTTCCACCAATCCGCGTCGTCGGGTTCGGCATTGGCGTCACCCGCGACGATCTTGAGGTCGCCGCCGAGCCGGCCCATCGCCTCGTCGGCCTCCTTGATGTTCTCGGCGGCACACTTCGGGCCGTACCAGGTGTTGGTCGGCCAGTGGATCGAGGCCACCGAGACGTCCTGGTTGGCGATGTTGTCGTGCAACCGGATGGCGATGTTGTGCACCCGGTCCTGGCTGGTGGTGGTGGGTTCGAGATTCAGGCAGGGGCCGGTGCCCGCGTTGTAGTTCTCGGGGGCGTCGGAACGCCAGCGGGTGGCGGCCTCGTAGGTGAACCGGTCCGAGCGGTAGATGACCGCGTTGCTCTGCTGGTTCTTCATCTTGCCGCAGGTGCTGGTGTAGCCCATCGAACCCGGCTCGGCGATCGCGATCTGGCCGGCGTACGTGCCGGGCAGTTGGTCGGAGAGGTACTGGGTCAACGTGTTCAGCTGCGCCTGGTTCGACACCTGCTGGACGGTGAAGATGTCCGGGCTCAGCGGCCGGCCCTTGATGTAGGTGACCAGCCGGTCCCAGATCTTGCCGTCGGCACAGGAGCTCGGCAGCCAGTTCTCGATGTTGTTGTTGTAGACCACCAGGAAACCGGGGGACGTGTTGACGGCGGCCGAGGCGGCGGTGGCGCTGACGACACCGACCGCCGCCGTCGTGAGAGCCGTGGTCAGGACGGCGACGACGCCGCGCAGAACGCGGTTGCTACGGATGGACAACTTTCCTCCTGCTGATGTGGTGGCTGTGACGGCTGGTCCGCCCCCGGTCAGAGCGTGCGCTGGTACTCCTCCCAGGTCCGCTTGGGGCTGACCGCCGGACCGTCGTCGGCGCCCCGGTTCGCCAGTCCGTTGAGGCCGAGGTAGTAGTCGCCGGCCTGGTTGCGCGCACCGGTCGACTGGTCGGTGTCGGAGAGCGCGATGGCGTGGATGTGGTAGCCCCAGTCCCCCTGGTCCGGCGTGCGCAGCCAGGCGGCGAAGCCCACCGTGCGCAACTGGCGCAGCACGGTGGTCCGGGTGGTCGAGGAGAGCCCGCTGACCGACAGGTCGAGGGCGCCACCGCCGTCGTGCGTGCCGGCGGAAGCGCCCACACTGGTGTTGTACGAGCCCTGCGTGATGCTGAGCTGCCAGCCGAGCAGCCGTTCGGCCTCGAACAGCATCGCCCTGGTGCGGGTGTTGACCTGCACGCCACGAAGGCTCACCACACTGCCGGGCGAGATCGCCTTGACGACGGTGTAGCGGTTCTCGCCCAGTAGCCGCAGCGACGTCGGGCCGGGCAGGCCGGTCGCGTCGAGGCCGCTGTAGCCCAGCGACCTCTGGTACGCCGCGTACGCGGCGATGGTGCTGGTGCCGAAGTGCCCGTCGATGTAGGTCGAGGCCAGCAGCCCCCTGGCCTGGAGGGCCCGCTCCACCAGCAGCACACTGTCCTTGGCGCCCGGGGTCAGCGCGGTGTCCGGCCGACGCGGGTCGATCTGCGCCGCCTTGATCACCGCTTCCATGTCGACCGGCGGCAGCGCGGCCGCGGCGGGACGGGCCAGCGGTCCGGCAGCGACAACCGTCGCACCGGCGGCGACGATAAGACGCCTTCTCGTGATCACTTGTCCTCCAGGGGATGGGTTGTCGCCTCAGCACCTTCTGCCGGCCGCATCGTCAGACCCCCACACGTCGACGACATTCGAAGCCTGCGGTAGATCTTGGCAGAGATCCCCATCAATGAAAATGCCCATCTCTCGCCGTCGCCCCGTTGCCCCGTCGATCATGGAGTTGTGGCGCCTGTTTTGCGGCGAATGTGAGGCTGATGAGGTGCCCGAACTCCATGATCGACGGAGTGGGTGGGGGTGAGGGCGGGCGGGGTGGGGGAGACGGGAAAGCCGCACCCGTGCGTCAGCGCGGGTGCGGCTTGGAGGGCTTCTGGTCAGGCCAGGGGGGCGGCCTCTACGGTGTGGACCTCGATGTCGGAGCCGAAGAGTCCGAGCAGGATGTCCCGGACCGCGTCCCGCAGCGCGGCACACGCCACCGGGTCGATCAGGCTCGCCAGGGAGGCGATGCCGAGGTCGAACCGGCTGGAGAACTCCACCCGTACGTCGTCGCCGACCTCCACCACCTGCCACGCGCCGGTGAACATCGCGAAATCGCCCCTGATCTGGTCGAAGCCGATCCGACGGCCGACGGGGTCGATCTCGTCGCGCTCGGCCCAGACCAGGATGCCCTTACGGAAGTTGACCTCCCAGGTCGACTCCACCTCGGTCGGACTGATCCGGGTCACCCCGACCGTCCGTACGGTGTCGGTGAACTCCGGATACGCGGCGAAGTCGGCCAACCGGTCGAACGAGTCCTTGGCGTCCGCCTTGGGCAGTAGGGCGTGCACGACGACCGAGCACTCCATCGAGTGGCCTCCTCAGTTCGGGTTGGCGATCACTGCCGCAACCCCTGGACAAGTTGGTGCAGGGAAACCCGCCAGGCGTCCTCGAGATCAGTCGGGGACATCGCTTCCGGTCCGTTGGGGATCGTCCCGAACGACGTGGGCAGCAACTCGGGGATGATGACCAGCCCGCAGACCGCCACCACCCCGTCCAACCGGGCCAGGTCCTCGGCGGGGAGGACGTCCGCGAACGCGGGCCGCACCAGTCGGTCCACGATCGACGGATCGGCCAGTCGTCCGGTGGGCACGGCCATGCCGTACTGCCGGCCGACCTCCGTGACCAGATCGAGGTAACGCTCCACCGGCAGGCCGGCCGGCCCGGCGGTCAGCCAGTAGTCGCCCTCGCGCAGGTCGGCGTCGATCACCGCCCGGATGCCCCGGGCGACCATGTCCTGCGGGACCAGGTCGAAGAACGTGCCGGGGTGGGCGGGAATGAACGGCAGTTGCCCGGTCAGCAGGAACTCGGCGAGCTGGTGGACACCCTGCTTCTGCCGGATCACGCCGGTGCGGGAGTCGCCGATGACGATCGCCGGACGGACGACCACCGCGTCGATGCCGCTGTCGCGGACCATCCGTTCGCCGAGGTACTTCGACGTCACGTACTCGTCGGTCCGCGCGGCGGTCTTCTCCGTGCCCAGCCGGCCGCCACCACCGCTCTGGCCGTGCCGGGACACGTAGGCGGTGCTGACGTGGACCAGGACGGCGTCCGCCTCTGCGGCGAACTCGATTACCCGGCCGAGGCCCTCGATGTTGAGCCGGTCGACCTCGGCCTGGTCGGCCGAGAAGTTGACGATGGCAGCCGAGTGGACCACCACGTCGACCTCCGCGCAGAGCTCCCGGTAGGCGCGCGGGTCGAGCCCGAGCGAGGGAGCGTGCAGGTCCAGCCGGACCATCCGGTCTGAGCCGGCCGGCAGGCGGCGGAACACCCCGGCTATCACGTCGTGCCCGGCCAGCTCGGGCAGCAGGGCCGTACCCACGACGCCGCTGGCGCCGGTGACCAGGACGGTACGCTTCGTCATGCGGGGGAGCCCGTCGTCGCGGCGGGGAAGCGGTCGGCCAGCGCGGCGCAGGCCCGCCCGAACGAGGCGATCAGCCGGCTCTCCTCTTCCGGCGTCATCGTGGCCGGGGGGTCAGCCGGAGCACCGGGTGTGCGTTCATCGAGTGGTTGACCAGCACGTCGTTGTCGAGCAGGTCCATCAGGAACTCCGCAGCGTGGTGACCGGCCCGGAACTCGACACCGATGAGCAGCCCGGCGCCGCGGATCTCGGCCACCAGGTGCCCGATCGGCTCCGCCGCCGAGGTCATCGCCGCCAGCAGCCGTGCGCCCAGACTCCCCGCCCGGTCGACCAGCCCCTCGTCCCGGATCACCTCGACCGTCGCCCGGACCGCGGCCATCGCTATCGGGGCCGCGGAGAACGTGGACGTGTGCAGGTACGGGTCCTTGTCGAGCGGCGCGAAGACGTCCGCCGTCGCCAGGGTCGCCGCGACCGGCGTCAGACCACCGCTGAGCGCCTTGCCGACCAGCAGCATGTCCGGCCGGACACCGTCGCGTTCCGCGCCCCACCAGGTCCCGAGACGCCCGAGCCCGGTCATCACCTCGTCGAGGACGAGCAGCGCACCCCGGTCGCGGCAGAGCGCCTCGACGGCCTTGAGGTAGCCGGGCTCCGGGATGATCACCCCGCCCTCGCTCTGCACCGGCTCCACCACCACGCAGACATCGCGGTCGACGACGGCGGCCAGCTCGTCCAGGTCACCGAACCGAACGTGGACCACGTCGGGCAGCAGCGGGCGGAACGGATCCTGGTAGAGCGACCGCGCGGTGAGCGAGAGCGCCCCGGTCGTCTTGCCGTGGTAGCCACTGTGCATGGAGACCAGCCGGTGTCGCCCGTTCACCCGGGCGAGCTTGATGGCGGTCTCCACCGCCTCCGCGCCGGAGTTGGCGAAGTGCACCTTGTCGAGCCCGTCGGGCGCCACCGAGGTCAGCGCCTCGGCGGCCCGCGCCGCCGGTTCGTTCAACAGCACCCGGGTGGACAGCGCCTGCCGGTCGAGCTGGTCGCGCACCGCTGCGAGCACGGTCGGATGGCCGGCGCCGACGAAGAACACGCCGTACCCGGCGCAGTTCAGCAGTTGGCGACCGTCGGCGGTGTGGACGACCGCACCCTCGGCGCCGACTTCCAGTGGCGTGTTGAGCATGGCCGCAACCCGACCCTGCCCATCGCCCAGGTGACGGCGGTAGAGGTCGAAGACACTGGAGGACACGGCGGAAGTGTGCCCGATGGACGGCAAGCGATCAAGCATGTGTCGAACGGGTTTCGTCTTCGGTCAAACACTCGACTATGGACGATTGCTGGTGGAACTCACGTTGATCTAAGGTGGCCCGCGTGGACGCGTATCGCGAGATCATCTACGCCGTTTCCGACCGGATCGCGACGATCTCGCTGAACCGGCCGGAGGAGCGCAACGTCTACACGGTTCGGATGGCCGACGAGCTCGCCCACGCCTTCGACCGTGCCGACCAGGACGACGACGTCCGGGTGGTCGTCCTCACCGGGGCGGGCGAACACTTCTGCGCCGGGCTGGAGCTGTCCATCTCGGAGCTGGACACGCCCGACGATCCGGACGGCGGTGACTGGGCCGAGCCCGCAGGGCGGTGCTCGATGCGGATCTTCGCGATGAACAAGCCGGTCATCGCCGCGATCCGCGGCGCGGCCGTCGGCGCCGGGGCGACCATCATCCTGCCGGCCGACTACCGCCTCGCCGCCACCGACGCGCGGTTCGGGTACGTGTTCAGCCGGCGCGGCATCTACGCCGAGGGCGCGTCCGCCTGGTTCCTCCCGCGGCTGGTCGGGATGGGCTGCGCGATGGACTGGATGATCAGTGGGCGGGCCTTCGACGCGGCCGAGGCGCTCTCCGCCGGGCTGGTCCACAGTGTCTACGAGCCGGAGCAGTTGCTCGACAAGGCGTACCAACTGGCCCGGACGATCATCGCCACGACCGCGCCGGTGTCCGTGGCGGTCATCCGACAGATGCTCTACCGGATGAGCGCGTTGGACTCGCCGTATCCGGTGCAGCGGCTGGACTCCCGCCTTGCCGCCGGAGCCGTGCAGAATCCCGACGCGCAGGAGGGGTTCGCCTCCTTCCGACAGCGGCGCAGTCCGGTGTTCCCCGGCCGGGTCAGCACGGACCTGCCGGACGGTCTCCCGTGGCGCAGCGAGTGACCTCTATGCTCTCCGCATGACGTCGCAGTCAGCCGGCCCGGGCCCGGAAGTCGCCGAACGGATCACCATCGCGGCACCAGCGGAGAAGGTCTACACGGCCGTCGCCGACGTCCGGCGGATGGCCCGGTGGAGCCCGGAGTGCTTCGCGGTCTGGGTCACCCGGCGCGACGGCGGACGGCCGGACCGCTTCGTCGGCTGGAACCGGCGGGGTCCGTACCTCTGGTTCACCACCTGCCGGGTCGTCACCGCGACGCCGGACTGCGAGTTCGCCTTCGACGTCACCACCTTCGGCCAACCGGTAGCCCGCTGGGGCTACCGGTTCACGGCGACCGACGGTGGCACCGAGGTGACCGAGTACTGGCAGGACCGTCGCAACCGCACGGCGCACGTCCTCGGGAAGGTCTTCACCGGCAAGGCCGCGGGCACCCGCCCGACGGTCAACCGGGACGGCATGCGCGAGACCCTGAACCGGTTGAAGCGGGAGCTGGAAGAGCGCTGACGCAATGGCAGGTGCTGCATGATCCCCCGGGTCTATCCAGCGGTGCCCCTTGCGGGGCTGGTGGCATTCCTGGGGATGCTGCTGGCCGGCTGGTGCGGGCCGACACTGCCGACGGTCCGGTCATCTGCGGCATCGACCAGGCCGCCTTTCCCGACCGGCGGCTCCCGGCGTTGCATGCCGAGCTGACGGTGGACTACCACCCCACAGGTTGCGCCCCGGCCCCGGTGTCGCAGGCATTGCCCCGTTGGGTGATGATCGCGCTGGGCGGTGGCGGCGCGGCGCTGATGGTGCTCTGGCTCAGGGCGGGCCGCTGAGCGACCCTGCCTGTCGCGGCTACCGGTGCCCGGGCGTCGAACCCGGCGGCACCCGGTCGCAGTAACCGGTGGGCGGTCGGTCAGTCGCGCAGCGTACGCAGGATGCGGGCGAGCTGTTGCCGGTCGGCCGGTGGGAGGTGCCCGAAGAGGTCCTCGGCGGCGGCCCGGCGGGCGGAGTGGATGGCGACGCCGACGCGCGTACCCGCCTCGGTCGGCGCGACCAGGGTGGCGCGCCGGTCCGCCGGGTCGGGTCGGCGTGCCACGAGCCCGCGCGTCTCCAGGTCGTCCACCACCTCGGTGGCCGAGCGTGGGGCGATGCGCAGGTGCTCGGCGAGCGCACTGAGCCGCAGCGCGCGGTGCCGGATCAGTACGGCGAGCGCCCGGGACTGGCCGGGCGTGACGTCCCACGGCGCGAGCGTCTCCCGGGTGCGGTGGCGCAGCCGCCGCGTCACCGCCCAGAACGCCTCGGCGAGGCCGTCCTCGGCCGGCTCGTCCGTTTCTCCAGTCACAGGGAATACGGTATCAGCAGAAGCTGTTGCTCCCTCATGTTGAGGTAACCTCAGTATTGCCTACGTGAGGGAGCGCCCCTTGGAACCCACCCACTCCGGCCGCGACCGCGGCCCCCGCAAGGTCAGCGCCGCCGAGAAGGAGCAGGCCCGCCAGGTGTCGCTGCGGCGTATCGGCCGGCTCTTCGCCCGACACCGGAGCGGGCTCGCCACGGTCACCGCGATCATCGTGGTGTCCTCGGTGCTCGCCATGGCCTCGCCCTTCCTGCTCCGTGCCGTGATCGACCGGGCGCTGCCGGAGCGTGAGCTGACGCTGCTGGTCTGGCTGGTGGCCGGCATGGTCGGGGTCGCCGCCCTGACCTCGGTGCTGGGCGTGGCGCAGACCTGGATCTCCACCCGGATCGGGCAGCAGGTCATGCACCGGCTGCGCACCGACGTCTTCACCCACCTGCAACGGCAGTCGCTGGCGTTCTTCACCCGCACCCGCACCGGCGAGGTGCAGTCCCGGATCACCAACGACATCGGCGGCATGCAGAGCGTGGTCACCTCGACCGCGACCTCGATCGCGTCCAACCTGACCACCGTGGTCGCCACCGCGGCGGCGATGGCCGCGCTCTCCTGGCGGCTCTCCCTGGTCTCCCTCGTCGTGCTGCCGCCGGCCATCTGGCTGACCCGTCGGGTCGCCCACCTGCGCCGCGAGATCACCGCACGGCGTCAGCGCGAGCTGGCCGACCTGAACGTCACCGTCGAGGAGGGGCTGTCGGTCAGCGGCGTGCAGCTGGCCAAGACCCTCGGCACCGGCCCCGCCCTGGCCGCGCGCTTCGCCGCGTCGTCGGCCCGCCTGGTCGACCTCGAACTCCGCACCGAGCTGGCCGGACGGTGGCGGATGGCCACGATGAGCATCGTGTTCGCCGCCATCCCGGCGGTCCTCTACCTCAGCGCCGGCCTGCCCGGCACCGCCGGCACGCTCAGCATCGGCACCCTGGTCGCCTTCACCGCCTTGCAGGGCGGGCTGTTCCGTCCGCTGATGGGCCTGCTCAACGTGGGTGTCTCGGTGACCGCCTCGCTGGCGCTGTTCGCCCGGATCTTCGAGTACCTGGACCTGCCGGTCGAGGTGGGCGACCCCGCCAAGCCGGTCGACGTCGACCCCCGTCGGGTCCGGGGCGACCTGCGCCTCACCGACGTGACCTTCCGCTACCCGGGCAGCGACACCGCCGCCGTCGCCGGGGTCACCCTCGACGTGCCAGCCGGCACCAGCCTGGCCCTGGTCGGCGAGACCGGCTCCGGCAAGAGCACTCTCGCCGCGCTGGTCAGCCGGCTGTACGACCCGACGAGCGGCCGGATCACCGTCGACGGTGTCGACCTGCGTCACCTGCGCCTGGCCGACCTGGCCGGGATCGTCGGCGTGGTCAGCCAGGAGACGTACCTGCTGCACACCACGGTGCGGGAGAACCTGCGCTACGCGCGCCCGGACGCCAGCGACGCCGAGATCGAGGCCGCCGCGCGGTCCGCCCAGATCCACGACCTGATCGCCGGGCTGCCCGACGGGTACGACACGGTCGTCGGCTCGCGGGGGCACCGCTTCTCGGGCGGCGAGAAGCAGCGTCTCGCGATCGCCCGTACGCTGCTGCGCGACCCACGCATCCTGATCCTGGACGAGGCGACCAGCGCGCTGGACACCGAGACCGAGCGCGCGGTGCAACGGGCGTTCGACGAGGTGGCCCGAGGGCGTACCACCATCACCATCGCGCACCGGCTCTCCACCGTGCGGGAGGCGGACCAGATCGCCGTGCTCGACCACGGGCGGATCGTCGAGTCCGGCAGCCACCACAGCCTGCTGGAACGCGCCGGCCGGTACGCCGCGCTCGCCGCCTGACGACCCGTCGCCAGCCCGGCCCCGGCCCGGCTGGCTGACTGTTCACCAGGACTTACCCCGGCGGTATGCACGGGGTACCGGGCGGCGTCCCGCTCTCCCTACCATGCCGCCATGGGTTTCTTTCGATCTCGGGTCGGCCGGTGGACGCCGCCCCAGCAGCCCGCCTGCTCTTGTCCGGAACACGCCGAGGACCTGGTCGAGCTGGTACTGCCGACGGACGATCCGGGCTGGCCGCCGGCGCGGTTCGCCGACCTGGTCGAGGGGCGGGAGGTGGGCGTGGAGCCGCTGCCCCCGCGGGACCGGTGGCTCGAGCCGTACGACGAGTCCGACGCCGGGCCGGAGCGACTCGGCCCCTTCCACTGGGTTCTCTGGGTGGGGGACGGGGCACGCGGCTGCTACTCGGACGACGCGCCGTTGTCACTGGACCAGGCCCTGCTGGACCGGTCCGGCGTCGAGCGCGTGGAGTGGCTGGACCGGGAGGAGTTCCTGGTGGGCGCCCCGACGCTGTGTGCCGGCGGGGTGCTGGCCGTCGTGGCCCGCGCCCTCGCCGACCCCCGGGTACGCCGCCCGCTGCCTGAAGCCCCGCCGGCCTGAAGCCCCGCCGGGGGCTGAGGTCGGGGCGGGGGAGGGGTGACCCGCCTGACCGCCGACTCTGCTTTCTCGTGGGATAGCGTGCCGGCCCGCCGGTGAGTGCCGACGCCCCCGCTACCGTCAGCACTGGCTTTATCCGGCAAATCTGACAAACCGGATTCGGTGGCTGCGACCGGCCGGCGGACAGGTTGCTGCGGCGATCAGACCCGAAAAAGGTCCAACCAATGTGTTGACGAGCTGGTAACGCCGGCCTAACCTCGAGGCAATTGGTCGAACCAAAGGTCGGGGAGGTGAGTCGCGTGGGGATGGACCTGAGCGCACTGGTGCAGAGTCTCTCCGAGCGCGCCATCGTCGAACCCGAGACCGGCCGGCTGCGGCTGCCCACCGAGCGCGACCTGGTGACCTCGCTGGACATGAGCCGTGGGGCCCTCCGCGAGCAGCTCTCGATGCTGGAGATCCTCGGCTTCCTGGACCGTACCCAGGGCCGTGGTTCGTACCTGAACGCACCTGACGCCGACTTCATCCGGCTCTACTTCGACCTGTGTCGGCAGCTCGGCCACCTGAGTCACGCGCAGTTCTCCTCGGCCCGGGAGATGCTCGAGATCTCGGTCGCCGAGGCAGCGGCCCGACTGGCCACCGCCGACGACGTCGACGACCTGCGTGGCCTCGTGGACCAGATGGTCGAGGCCAGCAGCGCCGGCCAGGAGGACCGCGCCCTCGAGGCGGACCTGGAGTTCCACAGCCGGCTCAACCAAATCGTGGACAACCCCATCTTCACCCTGCTGCACGACGGGCTCAGCCACGCCCTGCGGCAGGAAGTGGTCGAACGCCGACGTCTCGCAGCCACGCGGGAACCGGCGGCGTCCGGCACGAGCCGGGTCGTCGACACGGTGCACTACAGCATCGTCGAGGCAATCGCCGATCGTGACAGCGAAGGCGCCCGGGTCGCGATGCGACGGCACTTCACCCTCTGGTCGTCGCTCACCGGAGCCAGCTAGACCCCACACCGTAACCACCAGTGACGCGGCGATCGGCCGCGCACCGGCTGGACGCTGCCCGGAAACCGGACGCACACCGCGGACCGGCCGATGGCGGGCGCCCGGCCGTCGTACATCGGAAGGACAGCGATGAGTAATCCACGCGTCGTCTTCGTTGGCGTCGGTGCCATCGGTCTGCCGATGGCGACCCGACTCGTCGCCGCCGGCTACCCGGTGACCGGCGTGGACCCGATGCCGGCCGCCCAGGAGCGGGCGACCGCCGCCGGGATGACGGCCGCCGAGCGGTTCTCCGACGCCCCGCGCGCGGAGTACGTGATCGTCATGGTCGCCACCCCGGCACAGCTCGACGAGCTGGTCACCGACGCGCTGACCACCGACCTGACCGGGCAACGGTGGATCGTCATGAGCACGGTCGGACCGGATTCCGTACGCGAGCAGGCCGCCCGGCTGACGGCGGCCGGCGTACGCGTCGTCGACGCACCCGTCACCGGCGGCGTCGCCCGCGCCCGGACCGGCGAACTGACCCTGTTCGCCGCCGGCGACCCGGCGGACGTGGCTGCGGCGGGCCCGGTGCTCGCCCACCTCGGCACCCCGCACACCGTCGGCGAGACCGTCGGCGACGGTCAGGCGATCAAGGTCGTCAACCAGCACCTCTGCTCGGTGCACATCGTGGCCGCCGCGGAGGCGCTCGCCCTCGCCGGCAAGCTCGGCCTCGACCAGCGGAAGGTGCTCGCCCTCGTGGAACAGGGCGCGGCCGGCTCCTGGATGCTCTCCGACCGTGGCCCGCGCATGCTCGAGGGCACCGACGTCGAGGTCACCAGCACGATCAACATCTTCGTCAAGGACAGCGGCCTGGTGGCCGCCGCGGCCCGGACCGCCGACGCGCAGACCCCTCTGCTCGACCTCGCCCGGGCCCGCTACGAGCAGGCGGCCGAGGCCGGCCTGGCGACGCGCGACGACTCCCGCGTCATCGAAACCTACTGAGTCCCCCACCCCCGCACACCCCACCAAGGAGCAGGCGATGACTGCTGCATCCGCCGCCGCACCCCGCCACGCCGGCGCGGCGAAGGTCTCGTTCGCCTCGATGATCGGCACAGCCGTCGAGAGCTACGACTTCTTCATCTACGGCACCGCCTCGGCCGCCTACTTCGGCACCGTCTTCTTCCACACCGAGGAGAAGCTGGTCGGCGTTCTGGCGTCCTTCGCCACCCTCGCCATCGGCTTCCTCTTCCGGCCCCTCGGCGGCTACCTCGCCGGCCACTACGGTGACCGGATCGGCCGCAAGGCCGTACTGATGTGGTCGCTCATCCTGATGGGCGTCGCCACCGTCCTGGTCGGCGTGCTGCCGACGTACGGCCAGATCGGCATCGTCGCGCCGATCCTGCTGATCCTGCTGCGCATCCTCCAGGGCATCGGCTTCGGCGCCGAGTGGGGTGGCGCGGTCCTGATGGCCGTCGAGCACGCCCCCGCCCGTCGCCGCGGCTTCTTCGGCGCGGTACCCCAGATCGGCATCCCCGCCGGCCTGCTGCTCGCCAACGGCGCCTTCCTGCTCAGCGAGGCGCTGTTCACCGGCGACTGGGTGTGGCGCGCGCCGTTCCTGTTCTCCATCGTGATGGTCGCGGTCGGTCTGTTCATCCGGATGCGGGTCACCGAGTCGCCCGACTTCACCGAGATGAAGGCCAACAACGAGATCCGCAAGGCCCCGGCGCTCGAGGTCCTCCGGCGCGACTGGCGGGTCATCCTCAAGATCGTCGCGCTGCGGCTCGCCGAGACCGGCGGCTACTACGTCACCACCAGCTTCATGCTCTCGTACGTGGTGCTCGCCGAGCTGACCAGCAAGGAGAACGTGCTGATCGGCACCCTCGTCGGCTCCGCGCTGGGCCTCGGCAGCCACCTGGCCTTCGGCGCCCTCTCCGACCGGATCGGCCGCAAGCGGGTCTTCCTCATCGGCTCGGTGTTCACGATCGCCTTCGGCGTGCCGATGTTCCTGCTGATCAACACGGGCGCGGTCGTCATGGTGGTGGTCGCCGTCGCCCTGGGGCTGCTGCTCAGCCACGACCCGATCTTCGCGGTCGAGTCGTCCTGGTTCTCCGAGCAGTTCCCGCGGGACGTGCGCTCCTCCGGCATCTCCCTGGGCTACAACGGGGCGTCGCTGATCGCCGGCCTGCTGCCGTTCGCGGCGACCGCCCTGTACGGCTGGATCGGCTGGATCGGCCCCGCCGTGCTGTTCAGCCTGCTCGGCGTCGTCTCGACCACCGCCGCCGTCTTCACCCGGGAGACCGCCCCCGCCGTGGTGGGGGAGGACCGCAGCGCCCCGGTCCCGACCAAGCCGGCACTTGTCTGACGAAGAGAAACGGGGAAACACGTGAGCACGATCGCTGAACCCCAGCTCGACCGGTCGGACCTGCCGACCCGGGTCGAGCGGGTACGCGCCGCCGCCTACCGGATGCGGCACCACATCCTCGACATGGGCGAGGTCCAGGGGCAGGGCTACGTCGGCCAGGGCCTCGGCGCCGCCGACATGCTGGCCGCCGCCTACGTCGACCAGCTCCGCTACCGGGCGGACGACCCGCACTGGGCGGAGCGGGACCGCTTCCTCCTCTCCACCGGCCACTACGCGATCGCGCTGTACGCCGCCCTCGCCGAGGCGGGCGTGGTGCCGGTGGAGGAGCTGGAGACGTACGGATCGGACGAGTCCCGGCTGCCGATGTCCGGCATGGCGTCCTACACCCCGGGCATGGAGATCTCCGGCGGCTCGCTGGGCCACGGGCTGACCGTGGCGGTGGGGATGGCGCTGGGCCTGCGCCACCAGGGCAACCCGGCCCGGGTGATCAACTTCCTCTCCGACGGCGAACTGGACGAGGGCTCGACGTGGGAGGCGGCCATGGGCGCCGCGCACCACAAGCTCGGCCGGCTCACCGCGCTGGTCGACATGAACGCCTTGCAGGCCGACGGACGGACCGAGACCGTGCTGCACATCGAGCCGGCCGAGGAGAAGTGGGCGGCGTCCGGCTGGTTCACCCAGCGGGTCGACGGCAACGACGTCGAGGCGCTGCTCGCCGCGTTCGACGCGGTCGCCGCGCAGTCGGAGCTGACCGGCCGGCCGTCGGTGATCCTCTGCGACACCCGGATCGGCCGGGGCGTGCCGCTGCTGGAGACCCGGGAGAAGGCACACTTCATGCGGATCGACCCCGACGAGTGGGAAGTGTGCCGCCAGCAGTTGACCGACGGGTACCAGAAAGTGGAGGCACGATGACCAGCGCGACCGCGACCCGGCGGCTGACCACCTCGGCGATGATCGCCTCGTTCGCCGATCCGGGCCAGCGCACCGACAGCGCGCCGTTCGGGCACGCCCTGGCCGCCCTCGCCGAGCAGGACCCGCGCGTGGTGGGGCTGACCGCCGACCTCGGCAAGTACACCGACATGCACGTCTTCGCCCAGGCGCACCCGCACCGGTTCTTCCAGATGGGCATGGCCGAGCAGTTGCTGCTGGGCGCGGCGGCGGGCATGGCGGAAGTCGGCCTGGTGCCGTTCGCCTCGACGTACGCGGTCTTCGCCGCCCGGCGGGCGTACGACTTCCTCTGCCTGGACATCGCCGAGCCGAACCTGAACGTCAACATCGTCGGCGGTCTGCCCGGCCTGACCACCGGGTACGGCCCGAGCCACCAGGCGACCGAGGACATCGCCATCTTCCGGGGCATGCCGAACCTGACCATCGTCGACCCGTGCGACTCGGTGGACATCGCCCAGGCGGTGCCCCAGCTCGCCGCGTCCGAGGGCCCCACTTACCTACGCCTGCTGCGCGGCAAGGTGCCCACCGTCCTCGACGAGTACGACTACACCTTCCAGCTCGGCAAGGCGGCGGTGCTGCGCGGCGGCCGGGACGTCGTGTTCGTCTCCAGCGGCCTGATGACCATGCGCGCGTTGCAGGCGGCCGAGCGGCTCGCCGAGCACCACGTCGACGTGGCGGTGGTGCACGCGCCGACCATCAAGCCGTTCGACGCGGCCACCGTCCTCGCCGAGGTCGACTCCGACCGGCTGGTGGTCACCCTGGAGAACCACACCGTGGTCGGCGGGCTGTTCGAGACGGTCGCCTCGGCCGCCGTCCGGGCCGGGGTCGCCAAGCGGATCGTGCCGGTCGCACTCCCGGACGAGTTCCTGGCCGCAGGCGCCCTGCCCACCCTGCACGACCGGTACGGCCTGGCCACCGACCGGATCGTCGAGAAGGTTCTCGGGGAGCTGGCGTGAGCGGCGGCGCGGCGGCGGGCGGCGGACCGGCCGCCGCGCCGAAGACGGTGGTGCTGGACGACGACCCGACCGGCACCCAGTCCGCCAGCGGAGTGCGGGTGCTGCTGAGCTGGGACGCCGACCTGCTGACCGCCACCCTGCGCGAGGTGGACGCGGTCTACCTGCAGACCAACTCCCGGGCCGTGGACCGGGCCACCGCCGTGGCCCGGTGCCGGCGCATCCGGGACGAGGTCGAGGTCGCCTCGGCGGCGCTCGGTGTGCCGGTGCAGGTGGTGCTGCGCGGGGACTCCACCCTGCGCGGGCACGTCTTCGCCGAGACGGACGTGTTCACCACCGACGACAGCCCGGTCCTGTTCGTGCCGGCGTTCCCCGCCGGTGGGCGGACCACCGTGGGCGGCGTGCACTACGTGCGTACCGCCACCGGGCCGGTCCCCGCCCACCAGACCGAGTACGCCGCCGACCCGGTCTTCCCGTTCCGCCACTCCGAACTCACCCGGTACGTGCGGGACCTCGGCTGGGCGGAGGCGTTCCCGGTGCCGCTGGAGCAGCTCCGCTCCTCCCGGGGCGACGCGGTCGCCGCCGCCCTGCTCGCCGCCCCCGGCCGCGCCGTGGTGACGCCGGACGCGGAGACGGACGAGGACATCGACCTGATCCACCGCGGCCTGCGGGCGGCGCAGCGTGCCGGCCGGCCGGTCGTCGTCCGGTCCGCCGCGCCCCTGGCCGCCCGGTGCGCCGACGCGGTCAGCCGGGGTCTGCTGTCGCCGCCGCTCGCCGACGGGCGGGGCCCGGCGCTGGTCGTCTGCGGCTCGCATACCTCCGGCGCGACCGCCCAGTTGGCGGAGCTGGACCGGCGGCACGGGCCGGTCCGGCTGACCATCGACACCGCAGCCGCCCTGACCGACAGCACGGCCGCCGGCCGCGCGGTCGTGCCCGCCGCGCGTACGGCCCTGGCGAACGACGGCATCGCGGTGGTCAGCTCGGAACGGACCCGCCGCGACGAGCACAACACCCTCGCGCACGGGGAGGCGGTGATGGCCGCGCTCACCACTGCGGTCCGCGCCCTCGCCGACGACGTGCGCGTGGTGGTGGCCAAGGGCGGCATCACCTCGGCGGAGGTGGCGAGCACCGGCCTGGGCGTCACCTCGGCGACCGTACGGGGTCAGGTGCTCCACGGCGTGTCGGTGTGGGACCTGGACGTCACCGCCCGGGCCGCGACCTACGTCGTCGTGCCGGGCAACGTCGGTGAGCCGAGCGCCCTCGCCGACATCGTCGACCGGATCTGACCCGACATCGGCGTGGCGGGTGGGGCCCGCCACGCTTTCGGCGATCCTGGCCCGTCCGGGCTGCCCGGACCGCGCGGTATCGCCGAAACGACGTCGATGCGGCGGCGGCCGTAGGGGAAATCCCCGACCCAGGTCGAACCGTTCATCCACCACAGGACCGAGGGCCGGCGGTCCCGTCAGCGACCCCGGTAGGACGACGGGCGCGACCGGAGGGCGACGGCGCGACGGTGACGGCCACCTACCGTCGGGGGACGTGGAAGAAGATCTTGAAAAGACCGGGACGCCCGGCGCGGACCGACCTACCCGGACACGCCGGCGGCGAGTCCTGGTACGGGTTCTCGCTGGTCTGGTCGCCGTGTTCGCGGTGGTCAGTGGCGCCGGGTGGAGCTACGAGACGCTGTCGAGGCGGGACGACGATCGACGGCATCCGGCGCCGGGCCGGTCGATCGACGTCGGCGGGCATCGGCTGCACCTGCACTGCACCGGAGCGGCCGGTGGCGCACCGACGGTGGTCTTCGAGGCGGGGCTCGGCGAGTCGTCCACGACCTGGGCGACGCTGCACCAGCGGCTGACCGCCGGAACCGCCCGGGTACGGGCATGCAGCTACGACCGGGCCGGCTACGCGTGGAGTGACCCGGGCCCCGGTCGGCGAGACGCCGGGCGGCTGGCCGAGGAGTTGCACACACTCCTGGACCGGGCTGGTGAACGAGGCCCCTTCGTCCTGGTGGGGCACTCGTTCGGTGGGTTCGTGGTGCGCCTGTTCGCCGACCGCTGGCCCGGCGAGACCGCCGGCATGGTGCTGGTGGATGTCACCGACGAGCGTGGGATCGGTGAGTTGGAGGCGAGCGCACCGATCGTCCGTACGCAGATGACGGCCTTTCGGTTCGCGGCCCGGACCGGCCTGGTGCGCCTGTTCCCGGGCCTCGCCGTGCCCGCCGACGCGCCCCCGGCGGTACGTGCGCACGCTGCGGTCGTCTATCGAAGCACCAGCATGGCCGCAGCCGCCGACGAGGCCGCGGCCTCCGCGGACAGTGCCCGGCTGGTGCAGTCGACGGTACGTCCGGGAGCGTGGCGGACCTGGCCGGTGGTGGTGATCTCCGCGGCCGGGCAGCCGCGCGAGGCGTTGGACCAGCACGCCCGACTGGCCGCGCTGTCCAGCCGAGGACAGCACGTGGTCGCGGCCATCGACGATCACTACGTGCACTACGGTCAGCCTGAGCTGGTGCTCGACGCGGTACGGAGGACAGTCGACGCGGGCGGTGCCCAGCGACCACATCGCCGATGAGCGACGGGCCGCAACAAGGGAACCGGGCCCGACCTCGAGTTGGTCGCCCGGCTCGCGGCCGCCGTCGACGTCCCGGTGGTCGCCGAGGGGCGGATCCACACCCCGGCGCAGGCGGCCCAGGCTCTTCGCGCCGGGGCATGGGCCGTCGTCGTGGGCACGGCCATCACGCACCCCACCACCATCACCGGATGGTTCGCCACGGCCCTGGCCGGCGTCCACCAAGGACAGACGGGTACGGCTGATGTGAATTCCTGAGCGTCGCCATCCACAGCGGATGTCGAGAGGCGCGCGACCAGCTCGCATCTCCATGGTGGTGCGCAGGCCGACCAGGAGCGACCCGAGGGCCCGACCGGAAGGCGGTCACCTACTATTCCGATAGTGTTAGGTGGCTTTCTATCATGTGGGGCGTGCAACAGAGCGGTGGGCAACCGGACCCCTTCGTGCCAGGGGTCGTCTTCCTCGACATCATCGTCACCGAACTGCGCGAGCTGCCGGCCCGGTACGGGTTTCTCGGCGACATGATCCTGTCGGGCGAGCGCTGCCAGCTGCGGCGGGCGACGGCGGCGATCGCCGGGCTGCCGGTGGCCGCCTGATGGCCGTCGTAGCGTCGAACCGGCCGACCGGGCCAGAGCCCGTCCGGACGGTCGCGGTGTCGGCCGCCCGGCGTCGGCAGCGCCGGCGGCAGACGCTGACCGGGTACGCCTTCCTCGGCCCGAGCCTCGTCGGTGTGGTCGGCTTCCTGCTGGTGCCGGTCATCGTGGTCATCGGCATCAGCCTGCACCGGTGGGACCTGGTCAGCCCGGCCCGCTGGGTCGGCCTCGACAACTACCGGTCGATCCTCACCGACCCGGCCTTCGGCCGCTCGCTCGCGGTCACCGCCTCGTTCGTACTGCTGGTGATCCCCGTGCAGGTCGTGCTCGGGATCTGCACGGCCCTGCTGCTGGACCGCCGACTGCCGGGATCCGTCCTCTTCCGGGCGATCTTCGTGCTGCCGTGGGTCTCCGCGCCACTCGCCCTCGGCGTGGTGTGGAGGTGGCTGTTCGACCCGTCCGACGGCGCCGTCAACGCGTTGCTCGGGCACCGGGTGGAGTGGCTGACCAGCCCGACGCTCGCGCTGCCCTCGGTCGCCGCGGTCACCGTGTGGACGCAGGTCGGCTACGTCACCCTGTTCTTCCTCGCCGGTCTGGCCGGCATACCCGAGCAGTACCACGAGGCGGCGCGGATCGACGGCGCGAACGGGTGGCAGACCTTCTGGCGGGTCACCCTGCCGATGCTGCGCCCGACCATGTTCTTCGTCCTGACCACCCAGGTGATCTCCAGCTTCCAGGTGTTCGACACGGTGTACGCGATGACCCAGGGTGGCCCGGCCGGGCGTACCCAGGTGATCGCCTCGGCCATCTACCAGGAGGCGTTCACCTCGTTCCGGATGGGCCGCGCGGCGGCGATGTCGGTGGTGCTGTTCCTGCTGCTGGCCGCCGTGACGCTCGCCCAGCAGGCGTACTTCCGCCGACACACGACGTACGAGGTGGGCTGAACGTGGTGACCCGTCGAGTGCTGGCCAACGCCGCAACCTACCTCGCGCTGGCCCTCGGGGCGCTCCTGACCCTCGCCCCGTACCTGCTGAGCGTGCAGACCTCGGTGAAGACACCGCAGCAGTTCGCCCAGCAGTCGCCGCTGGCCGTGCCCTCGCCGCCCACCGGGCAGAACTACGCGGAGCTGGTGATCGGCGAACACACCCTGGTGCCGCCGCTGGTGATCACCGTGCAGGTCGTCATCGTCGTCGTGCTCGGCCAGTTGACCTGCTCGGTGCTCGCCGCGTACGCGTTCGCCCGGCTGCGTTTCCCCGGCCGCGACGTGGTGTTCTGGGTCTACCTGTCCACGCTGATGGTGCCCTTCGTGGCCACCCTGGTGCCGCGCTTCACGATGCTGAGCTGGCTCGAGCTGCGGGACACCTTCTGGGGCATCGTGCTGCCCACGCTCTTCGGCTCGCCGTACGCCATCTTCCTGCTCCGCGAGTTCTTCCGCGGCATCCCCGAGGACCTGATCGACGCGGTACGCCTGGACGGCGGAGGACACCTGCGCGCGCTCCGGCACGTGATCCTGCCGCTGAGCCGCCCGATCCTGGCCACGCTGCTGGTCATCACCGTGGTCACGCACTGGAACGACTTTCTCTGGCCACTCGTGATCACCAGCAGCGAACGGTGGCGGGTCCTCACCGTCGCCACGGCCGCCCTGCAGAGCCAGTTCAACGGCAACTGGACCCTGGTCATGGCCGCCACCACGCTCGCCACCCTGCCACTGCTCGTGCTGTTCCTGGTCTTCCAACGGCACATCGTCAAGTCCATCACCATCACCGGCATGAAATGAGGGACCGCTCCGTGAGAACACCTCGGCTGCTCGCCGCGCTCGCCGCCGCGACGCTCGTCCTCGGCGGCTGCTCCGTCGGGGGAGACGACGACGCCTCGTCCGGCGACACCACCGTCACCTTCCGGCTCTGGGACGACCAGGTCGCCAAGGCGTACGAGGAGTCGTTCGCCGAGTTCGAGAAGCGGAACCCCGGCATCAAGGTCAACGTCGAGCTGGTCCCGTGGGCCGACTACTGGACCAAGCTGCCCACCGACGTCGCCTCGGGCACCGCCGCCGACATCTTCTGGACGAACACCTCGAACTTCGGCCTCTACGCCGACAACAACCAGTTGCTGCCGGTCGGCGACGACCTCGGTGCGGAGAAGGCGGGCTGGACCCAGTCGGTCGTGGACCTCTACACCCGCAACGGCAAGTTGTGGGGCGTACCGCAGCTGTGGGACTCCATCGCCCTCTACTACAACAAGGACCTGGTGGCCAAGGCCGGCGTCGACCCGGCGAATCTGAGCTGGGACCCGACCGGCGTCGCCGACACCTTCCTGCCGGCCGCCCGCCGGCTCACCGTCGACTCCGCCGGCAGGACCGCCGACCAGCCGGGCTTCGACCCTGACAAGATCACGCAGTTCGGGTTCAACGCGGCCTTCGACTCGCAGGCCATCGTCTGGGACTTCGTCGGCTCCAACGGCGGCACCTGGCAGGACGGCGACCCGTTCAACTTCGCTGACCAGCCCAAGACGGTCGAGGCCGTGCAGTACGTGGTCGACCTCATCAACAAGCACCACGTCGCCCCGTCGGCGGCGGACACCAACACCAACGGCGACAAGGCGCTGCAGCTGTTCACCCAGGGCAAGATCGCGCTGTTCCAGTCCGGGCCGTACCACCTGAAGAGCGTCCAGGAGGGGGCCGGTTTCCCCTGGGGGCTGGCGCCGTTGCTCAAGGGACCGGCCGGCCGGGTCGGCGTGGTGCACGGCGTGGCGGCGGTCGCCTCGGCGAAGACCCGGCACCGGGAGGCCACCGTCAAGGTGCTCAGGTGGATCGGCTCGGCCGAGGGAGCCCGGCCGATCGCCGCCGGCGGGTACGCGTTCCCCGGTGTCACCGCGGCCCAGCCGGCGTTCGTCGAGTACTGGCAGAAGCTCGGCGTCGACCTGAAGCCCTTCCTCGACTCGTCCACCGGCACCACGTTCCCCGCCCCGGTCGGCCCCCGGGTCGGCGCGGGCGGCACCGCGACCAACCCGATCCTGCAACAGGTCTTCCTCGGCCAGCTTGGCGTCGCCGAGGGACTGCGGAAGGCACAGGACGCGGCGAACCAGGCGATCAAAGGCTGACCGGATACGGCTTGACCATCCTCGGCGCGGTGGGTTCCTGGACCCGCTCACCCAGCGAGCACTGCTGGCCGACCGCGCCGAGGACCGGCGGTCCCGTCAATCGGCTGGTTCGAGGCTGCCTGCTCGGATCGTCTGATCCTCTTCCGCGGCAACCAGTTGCGCGAGCGGGCCGAGCCGGGGCCTGCCGGGGTGAGCAAGGGCTCGCGGCAGGATCAGGGTGGTGATGCCCGTCTCGGCGGCCCCGCCGTCCTTGGCGGCGAGGTCTCCCACCATCAGCGTCTGCTGCGGCGTGGCGTCGCTGAGCGCTACCAGCCGTATCCGGGCAGCGCGGAGGCGGCGCAGGACGTCGAGGACATCGGGGTAGAGCGGCCGGTTCGGGGCGTGCGTGTCGAGAGTCGCACGGGCACATGCTTCCAGGACTGTCGGGGTCGGGGTGGCCCCCAAAGTGGACCCCGGCAGCCAGCCACTGACCATTTCGTGTGACCTGGGTCACTGAACTGCGTTCCTTGGTTGCCGCTGACCATGGCCTCGCACCGACTGGACCTGCGACTCCCGCAGGTCCGGCCGTTCGCGTTCCACCGGTACCGACCCCGGGATCCCGCCGGCCGGACTCGGTTGTGTCGGTCACTACTGTTAGCGTGCGCTGCGTTGTCGATCATGGCCGATTCCAGATGAAATCTGGCTGTTTGCCACTGCGGAGGGTATTCCTGATGGGCTGGCTACCGGTGGGAGACTCGTACGAGATCTCTCTCGTGGACGGAAAGGTGGCGGCCCGGACCACCGGCCCACGTGCCACCGGCCGTCCACTGAAGACCCTGCCGAAGGTGTTGCGGGACGACCCCGAGGTGGACCGGTTGCGGCAGCTCGCCCAGTGGCTGGACCGGCACGCCGCAGAATGCCTGGCCCAGGTCGACGCCTGGGTGGTGTCCTCCCTGCCGGTGCCGACCGGGCTGCTGGCCCGGGTCTGGCCGGACCCGGCCTGGCAGGACGCGCTGCGTGACCTCGTGGTGCTCGGGGACGACCCGGCCGAGTCGGGCTTCCTGCGGGACGTCACCGACACCGGTGACCTGCGGGTGGTCAACCTCGACGGGGACACCGTCCGGCTCTCCCCGGCCAGCGCCACGCTGCCCCACCCGGTACGCCTGCCCGACCTGGTCGACCTGCGCGAGTTCGCCGAGGAACTGGACGTGACCCAGCGGATCGAGCAACTGCACCGGGGCACCTGGGACAGACCCGCCAACCTGCGGGACCGGGACACCGCCATCACCGACTTCCGGGGCGCCACGGTCCCCAACCGGCTGGCCGCCCGGGCCGCCACGCTCGGCTTCCAGGTCTCCGGATCCCAGGTGAGGTGCCGGGTCTGGGAAGCCGGCCGCACGGTCGAGGCCGCCATGTGGTTCGACGAGGACTACTGGGACTCCGAGGCGACCCTGGGCAGCCTCTCCTGGTCGGTGGTGGACGGACCGACGCTGCGGTTGACCGAGATCGGGCCGGTGGCCTGGTCGGAAGGAATGCGGATGGCGACGGCCCTGTCCGGCGCCGTGACCGGAACGGGGAAGACGGCGTGACCGAGATGACGACCAGCTCGGGCGAGGACTGGGCCGAGAGCCTGCTGACCGCCGGCGCGGTGCTGCCGACCGACACCGCCGGGGCCGGCGACCGGGCGGTGCCGCTCACCGCCCGTACCTACCAGCACCCGGCCCTCGACGACCGGCCGGTGGTCCGGCTCGTCGACGACGCCCTCGGCGAGGGCGAGGACCTGGCCGTCGGGTTCCTCGGCCTGGCCCCGGCCGCCGAACCGACCGTCGTCGGGCTGGGCCCGCGCCGCGCGTTGGCCTTCCCGGAGTGGGTGCTGGTCCACCACCCGGCGGACGGCCGGCACGCGTTGGCGGTGGTGCCGGAGTTGCAGAAGCTGGCCAAGCAGGTACGGTCCCGGCCGAAGGCCGCCCTGGACGGGCACCAGGCGATCGCCGAGCGGTTCGCGACTACGCTGCCGCACCTCCTGCCGACGTTCTTCGAGCAGGCAGCGCGGGTGTTCCTGGCCGCCGGGCAGGACACCTACGCGACGCAGTTGTTCAACAAGGCGCGCAAGGCGGAGGCGCAGCACGGCCTGCCGGTCGACCTGAGCCGCCTGGACGAGGTCTACCTGGAGTTCACGGCGGCCAAGGTGGTCTCCGCGACCGCGTTGGCCGGCTACGCGAAGGAACTGTCCGCCCAGTTGCCGGCCGACGAGGCGCTGGACCGGTTCTGCCGGCTGGCGCTGCGGGCCGCGACCGCCGGCGTGGTGCCGTCCGTCCAGTCGGGTGCCGCGGTGAACCGGTTGGTCAAGGCCGCCGGCAAGGCCGGAGCCGCCGCCGTCGCCGACCGGGAGGCGGCCTACCTGACCGAGCTGCTCCGGCTGCCGGTGGTCGCCGACGCGCCGGCCGGCTGGTGGAAGGCGCACATGCCGGCGGTGACGACGCTCGCCGGGCGCGACCCGGGGATCCGCGGCAGCCTGCTCGACCTGATGCCGGCCGACCGGGACAACCTGGTCGCGTGGCTGACCCTGTTGACCGACACCGGTGCGGTCGCTGGACTGTCCGACCCGGACGTGCCGGACCGGGCCCGCCCGCAGGACGGTTCCGTGGGCTGGCTGGGCCGCTTCGTGAGCAAGGTCAACTCCGGCTACCGCCGCCGCCGGCTGCCGGCGCTGTACCCACTCGTCGAGCGGATGGCCGACCGGCTGCGCGCCGAACTGGCCGACAGCGGTGAGACCCTCAGCCACGACGGTGACCTGGAACTGCTCGACCTGCTGCTCGCCCTCGGCGTGCCGGTGACCCCGCCGAAGAGCAACGACATCCTGGACCTGGCGCAGTGGGTCAAGACCGAGGGGAAGCGGGACCTGCGCGCCGTGGTCGGCGACGACCGGTTCACCGCAGCCCTGCGCCGGGGCCTCGACCAGCTCGACAACCAGTCCTTCGCCCTGCCCCGGATGGTCGAGACGCCGGGCATTCGGCCGTTGCTGACCGAGTGGCTGCGGGACCGCGTCCGCGACCGGTTCGCCACCGGACTGCCGTACCTGCCGGAGGCGGTGGACTGGCTGGGCAAGCTCCCGGTCGGCGCGCTGCGCCTGGTCTTCGACGACCTCGACGGGCCCGGTGACCCCACCCAGGTCGGCGACCTCGGGCAGCGGCTCGGCGTGGACCTCACCGGGCACGTCGTCCGCAGCCTGCGCGGCGGGATCGTCGAAGAGCTGGGCTGGCCGGACTGGGAGCTGGCCTGGCAGGAGGTGACCGACGGTGACCAGCGGGTCGAGGTGACCCGACAGGACGCCTGGCCGTACCTGATCCTGGGTGGGCCGACCACGGTGCGGGTGCTCGGCGCCGAGGGCATCGTGCTCCGCCACGACCTGCGTATCCCGGCCGGCGACCTGTGGGGTCAGCCCGGCTACCACTACGTCGACGGCCACCTGCTGGTCTACTGGCGTTCCCAGGAACTCGGCTACGAACTGCGCGGCTACTGGCACTCGGCGCCCGGCGAGCCGCAGCCCATCGTCGGCCGTACGCACGGCAGCCAGCGGCGTACGAACGAGATCACCCTGCCGTTGGCCGGCGGCGGGCGGACCACCGGCGGCGGCGTGCTGCACGTCGGTGACACCGCTGTCCCGGAGGAACGGCCGGTCATCACCGACGGCACCACCCATTGGACCTATGGGCGCGGGGACGACGGCAACCACGGCTGGCACGAGTACGACCCGGTCAGCGACACCCACGGCCGGCGCAGCCTGCCCCGGTTCCTGGCCGACCTCCCGACCGGCGGCGGCCACCTCAAGGAGTCGGCGAGCTGGCTGCGGCCCGCCCTGTCCGACCGGGCCACCCCGGCCGCCGTACCGGTGGACGGTCTGCTCGGCTGGCGGGTGGTCACCCTGTCGGACGGCTCGGTACGCGGCGAGGACCTGGCCGGTCGTACCGTCACCGTCGCTCCGGGGCAGGAGCCGATCGCGGCGCTGGTGCTGCCCGGCGACGACCGGCCACGGGCCGTCCTCAAGGGCTTCGCCCTGGTCGACCCGGACGGCGTGGTGTCGGCCGTCGGCCAGGGCCACAGCCCCGGCGTGGCCCTGCCGTCGGGACCGAACTTCATCGGCCACCTGCTGCCCCGGGACCCGGCCGGCTCCACCGCCCTGCGACAGCTGGACCGGGAGACCGCCGCCGCGCTGTTCAAGGTGGCCCTCGACGAACGCCGCGCCGCCCTGGCCGAGGCAGCCGCACGGGCCGCTGCCCAGGCGGCGATCCGATCCGGGATGCCCCTGGCCGCCCAGGCCATCACCGGCCGGGCCGCCGCAGTGTCGCCGTCCACGGCCGGCACCACCGGCTCCGGCGCAGCCACCACCGGCTCCGGACCGGCCGTTGCCGGCGAAGGCGAGCAGGACACGCTGGTCGAGTTGGTCCGTTCGACGTTGCCGGAGGTCAGCCACGACGCGCTGGTGGCTGGGGTGACCGAGGTGCTGCGGCGGGCCGCCCGGGTCCGCACCGACCTGGACGCGGTGACCGAGCGGCTGACCAGGTCGCTGTCCGCCCCGAAGCCGGTGGCGCCGGCGCCCACCGTGACCGGGCCCACCGACCGGCAGCTCCAGGTGGCGCTGGACGGTCTGCTCGGCACGGGCCACGGGGTGAGCAGCGCGCCCAACACCTTCATCCAGTTCCGGACGTTCGCCACCCAGCGGGCCAGCACCGAAAGCGAGCCCACCGCCCGGCTGCACCTCGACGGACCGGGGCTGCCGAACACCGTGCGCTGGTGGCCCATGCTCGGCCGGGTCGCGGCCGTCGCCTACCGGGCCGTCGCGGCGATCACCCCGGACGACCAGCGGGAGACGCTGCGCGCCCTGCTCACCGAACTGGACCAGCTCGACCTGAGCGCGGCCGAACCGGCCCGGTGGCGTCGGTTCACGCTGCACCTGCTGGACGACGAACTGGTCGACCGCGACAGCACGCGCTGGTATCCCAAGCGGGGCATCCTGCCGTTGCCCGACGGGGCGTTCATCGCCTTCCTGGACTACAACGGCACGACCACCGGCGACTCCTTCGACGCGCTGTACCACGACCCGGTCGGCGGGTTCGTGGTGCCCGAGCCGTACACGGTGCAGTCCTCGGCTCCGGTCGGTGACGAACGGCCGGCGGACTGGCTGGCCGGCTTCCTCACCGAGTGGGCCACGCGCGGCCCACTGCCCTGGCGGCCGGAAGCGGCCGAGCGGTTCGCCGAGCTGACCGGTGTCACCCCCACCGCCGCGAAGCTGGTGCTGGCCGGCCTGCCGTACGCGGACTCGGCGAACACCGTGCCGACCGAGCTGCGCAAGGCACTCGGGATCAAGCAGGTCGGCGAGGTCAAGCTGGCCTTCGGGATGCTGAACGAGGCCAGCCCGGAGGTCCGGCGCGCCGTGGTCTCGGCGCTGCTGCCGGACGACCCGGCCCGGCTGTGGACCGACGGTCCGGACGTGACCGCCGCCGCGGCGGCCTGGAACGCCGCCCTGGGACGCCGGGTGGTGGTGCCCGAGCAGTTGCTCGCCGAGGCGGTGCGTGCGCTCCGCACCGGCTGGGAGCCCGCGAAGGCACTGCCGGCGCTGCTCGACCCCGCCCGTTCGGCCGAGCTGAGCACCGACGTGGCCTTCGAGATCAGGGGCGACCGGGCCCGGCCGGTCGACGACCGGGCCACGGGCTTCACCGGTGAGGTGCTGCGCTCCACGGTGGCCCTGGCCGCGTGGGTCGCCCACCACACGCCGGCCGGCGACCCGTGCCGGGCCGCGATGCCGGCCGCGCTGGCCGCGATCCGGGACCGGCTGGCCAACCCCGGCCTGCTGCTCGACCTCGACCAGTACGTCTCCCTGCCCAGGTTCCGCCAGGTGGCGGGCACCCCGTCGGAGACCGGCCAGGGCTGGGAACGGTACGGCGCCATCGTTCTGGCCACCCACGACAGCCAACCGTCGCCCGCGCTGCGGCCGGACCTGCTCGACGCCGAGGGGACCGACCCGTACCTGCCGGCGCTGCGGGGGGACGCGGCCAAGCCGTACCCGATGGAGGTGGCGCTGCGCCTGGTCCGCGACCCGCGGTTCGCGGCGCTGCTCGGCGACCCGGGGGAGCCGGCGGGCGGCGCGCGGGCGGCGGACGGGACCTGGTGGGCGCAGGATCCGACCCGCTCGGTGCCCGACCTGGTCGCCGAGGTGGCCGGGGAACACGGCTTGGGCACCGACGCGGCGGCGCTGTACCTGATGCTGCTGGCCATGCCGGACCCGACCGACCGCCAGACGGCGAAGTGGACCGGCTGGAAGCCGGTCCGGCTGAAGGCGGCCCGCGCCGAACTTGCCAGCACCGACCTGGTCCTCGAGGCCAGCCGATCCCGGGCCGGCCGGTCGCTGTTCCTGCCCGGCCCGTGGCTGGAGCGCGGCAGCGGGCAGGCGCCGATCGAGGGCTGGAAGGTCGCCCTGTTCGACCTGGCCCCCGACGGTACGGCCGGGCTCGGCGTGACCGTGCCCCTCGAACCGGCCGCCGACCTGTACCGGCGGGCCTGGCGACGCCTCCGCGACGGCGACCGGCCCCGCTTCGACAACCTGCCCACCCGACGCTGACCCCGAGGGCGAGTGGTGCCGCGACGACCGTGCCGGCCGTCGCGGCACCACCGGCCGTCGACCCCTTCCCGAACACCCATCCGAGCCAGAGAGATCGAGGAACACCAGTGACCGTGACGGAACACGTCCGCCCCACTTCGGCGCCGGAGACCGCCGCCCAGGTCCTCTCCGCCGAGCAGCGGTACGCCGACGAGCTGGCCTTCCTGGCCGCGTACGACGACGGGGCCCGGCCGCCGGGCTGGGCGCTGACCCCGCGCGCCGTGGTCACCTTCATCCGGGGCAGCGACGGCGAGGCGTTGACGCTGCCCGCCGACCGGCGCACCGGCCCGGACGGCACCGTCCTGCCGGCCAGCATGACCATTCCGTCGAAGTTCGTCGGTGAGCGGAGCCTGGTCGAGCGGTGCGTGGTCACCCTGGCCGGTGAGCGGGGTCTGCTGCTGGTCGGCGAGCCCGGTACCGCCAAGTCGATGCTGTCGGAGTTGCTGGCCGCCGCGATCTGCGGCACCAGCGCGCTGACCGTGCAGGGCACCGCCGGCACCACCGAGGACGCCTTCCGGTACGGCTGGAACTACGCCCTGCTGCTCGCCCAGGGCCCGACCCCGCAGGCGCTGGTCGACTCGCCGGTGCTGACCGCGATGCGCAGCGGCCGGGTGGTCCGGATCGAGGAGGTCACCCGCTGCCTGCCCGAGGTGCAGGACGCGCTGGTGTCGATCCTGTCCGACCGGCGGATGAACGTGCCCGAGTTGGCCGGCGGCGAGGACGGCCTGATCCGGGCGGTGCCCGGGTTCACCGTGATCGCCACCGCCAACCTGCGGGACCGGGGCGTGTCGGAGATGTCCTCGGCGCTGAAGCGCCGGTTCAACTTCGAGACCATCCACCCCATCGCGGACGTGGACGCCGAGACCGACCTGGTCCGCCGGCAGGCCACCGCCGCCGTGCAGCGCGCCGGAGCGGCGTACACGGTGGACGACGCGGTGCTGGACGCCCTGGTCACCGTCTTCCGTGACCTGCGGTCCGGCCGGTCCGGCGAGGGTTGGGACGTGGAACGGCCCGGCACGGTGATGTCCACCGCCGAGGCGGTGCAGGTGACGGCGTCGCTCGGCCTGGCCGCCGCGTACCTGCCCAGCGGGGACGTGCTCGACCTGGTGCCCGGACACCTGCTCGGCGTGGTCCGCAAGGACGACCAGAACGACCATGCCCGGCTGCTCGGCTACTGGGACGGCCCGGTCCGCCGCCGCGCCGAGGACGGCTCGGCGATGTGGCGGCGGCTCTGGGACCTGCGGGAGAACCTGCGGTGACGACCCCCTCCCGCACGTCGCCCGGCGCGGCCCCGCCGGGCGCCGACCCGACGACGGATGACCCGCGCGCCGTGGTCGACGCGCTCGCCGGTTCGGTCCGGCCGTACCTGATCGGGGTACGGCACCACAGCCCGGCCCTGGCGGCGGTGGTCCCGGACCTGCTGGACGCCGCCGGGGCCGAGGTGGTCTGTGTCGAGCTGCCGGCCGACTTCCAGCGCTGGCTGCCGTTCCTGTCCGACCCGGCCGCCCGGGCCCCGCTGGCCCTGGTCGGCAGCCACGGCGCGGACGGGCCGATGGGCTTCTACCCGTTCGCCGACTTCTCCCCGGAGCTGGCCGCGATCCGCTGGGCCCGGCAGCACGACGTCGAGGTGGTCTGCTGCGACCTGCCGCTGGCCGATCCGGGCTGGACCGCCGACCCCACCGACCCGGCCCCGACCGCTGGCCCCGAGCCGACCGCCGCTCCGGACCCGGACGCCGACGCGCCGGTGCCCGGTCTGCGCCGGTCCGGCTACGCCGCCGCGCTCAGCGCCAGCGGCACCGGTCGGGACGGCGACGACCTGTGGGACCGGGTGGTCGAGGTACGGGCCCCGGGCTGTGCGCCCGAGGCGGTCCGCCGGGCCGCCCTCGGCGTCGGCTGGGCGATGCGTACCGACAGCGCCAGCGGCAACGGCGTACCCGCCCGGGACCTGGCCCGTGAGCGGCATATGCGCATGGTGCTGGCCGAGGCCGGCGCGGACGGCCGGCGGGTCGCCGCGGTGGTCGGGGCCTTCCACGCCCCGGCCCTGCTCACCGCCCCGTCGACCGATGCCGGCCCGTCGACCGACGCTGCTCCGTTGGCCGAAGCCGTCCCGTCGACCGACGCCGGCCCGGCCCGGAAGGCCGCCTCCTCCGCCCAGCCCGTCGCCGCCTCGACCGGTTCGGTCCGGTCGGTGACGACCCGCCCCGGGTCGGCCGACGGCGGCCCGGCGGTCACCTCGCTGGTGCCGTACGCGTTCGACCTGCTCGACTCCCGCTCCGGCTATCCGGCCGGGATCCGCGACCCGCGCTGGCAGCAGTCCGTCTTCACCGCCGCCGGCGACCCGGAGCGGATCCGGGCCGCCGCCGCCCGCGCGGTCACCGACCTGTGCCGGGAACTCCGCTCGGCCGGGCACACCGCCGGCACCGGCGAGGCCGCCGAGACGGTACGGCTCGCCGACGACCTGGCCCGACTGCGGGACCTGCCCGCCCCCGGCCGGGGCGAGGTGCTGGAGGCGGTGACCACCGTGCTCGGCCAGGGCGAACTGCTCGGCCGGGGCCGGGCCCTGGCCAGGGCACTGGAGACCGTGCTGGTCGGCGCCGAGCGGGGCCGGATCGCCCCCGGTACGCCCCGCTCCGGGCTGGGCCCCGCCGTGGAGGCGGAACTCACCTCGCTGCGGCTGCCCAACCCGGCCAGCCCGAAGTCCCGCGAGGTCCGGCTGGACCCGCTGCGCACCGAGCTGGACGGGCGGCGGGAGATCCTGCTGCAACGCCTCCAGACCTGTGGCGTCGGCTACGGCGAGCGGATCGAGGTCTCCGGCACCGGCGACGGCGCCGCCCTGACCACCCGGTGGCAGCTGGCCTGGACGCCGTCCGTGGCGGCCCGGCTGGACCTGGTCGGCGTACGCGGGGTGACCGCGGCGCTGGCCGCGGCCGGCACCCTGCGGGAGCGGTTCCGCCGGGAGACTGCCGACGGGGGCCCCACCGCCGAGCAGTTGCTCACCGGGCTGCGCGACGCCGCCCGGTGCGACCTGCCCGAGCTGGTCACCGACCGGCTCGAGCTGGCCGCCGTGGTGCTGCCGGGCACCGCCACGCTGCCCGAGCTGCTGGCCGCACTGGACCTGCTGGAGGCGCTGCGCCGGGAACACCTGCCCGGCACCACCGCCGACGGCCGGGCCCGCGCCGCCGAGCTGGCCGTCGTGCTGCTGGACGCGGCGGTACGCGGGCTGCCCGGCCTCGCCGGCAGTGACGACACGGCCGACGCCGTCGCCCTGGTCGACCTCGCGGTCCGGGCCGGCGAGGAGCGGATCGGCCTGCGCCTGGCCGAGGCCCTCGACCACCTGGCCCGCACCGGTTCGGCGCTGATCCAGGGCGCCGCCCTGGCCGCCCGGGTGCTGCTCGACCTGACCGACCTGGCGACCCTGGGCAACCGGGTGGCCGGCTGGATCGACGCGGCGACCGGACCGGACGCCCGGCGGCACCTGCACCGGGCGCTCGGTGGTCTGCTGACCGCCGCGCATCCGCTGTTGCAGTCCGCCCCGGCCGCTCTGGACCCGCTGCTGGAGCGGATCGAGCGACTCACCGACACCGAGTTCCTGGACCGGCTGCCGGCACTGCGGGGCGGGTTCGACGTGCTCACCCCGGCGGCCCGGGGCCGGTTGCTGGACACCGTCGCGGAACGGCTGGGCGACCGGCTCGACCTGGCCCTGTCCGCCCCGCCCGAGCTGCTGGCCCGTTGGGCCGCCGCCGACGCGGCCGGCCGGGCCGCCCTGGTCGCCCGCAGCATCCCGATCCCGGGCACGCCGGCCGGCTCCACCGACGCTCCCGTCGACGCCTCCGCCGCACCCGGGCCGGACGCGCCGACCACCGGGCTCACGCCCACGGACCGGTGGCGGCTGCTGCTCGGCCGCCAACCCGACCGGCTGCCGGCCGACGCCCGCCGCTACGCCCGCGCGCTCGACGAGCTGTACGGGGCGGGGCGGGGCGAGGGCGCCACCGAGTTCGGCCAGGCGACCGGCGGTGGGCAGGAAGCCTCCTTCCCGACCGCCCGCGAGTGGGCCGACGAACTCGAGGCGCTGTTCGGCACCTCGGTACGCGAGGAGGTCATCGCCCGGGCGGTCGAGAACGGCCGTACCGACATGCTGTCCGAACTGGACCCGGCCGCGGTACGTCCCTCGATGGAGCTGCTGACCTCGGTGCTGTCGCTGGCCGGCGGCCTGCCCGAGGCGAAGCTGGCCCAGCTGCGGCCCCTGGTCCGGCGGCTGGTCGAGGAGCTGACCAAACAGTTGAGCACGCAGCTACGTCCGGCGTTGACCGGGCTGACCAACCCGCGTCCGTCCCGCCGTCCCGGCGGCCGGATCAACCTCGCCCGTACGCTGCGGGCGAACCTGGCGCACACCCAGCGGCTCGGCGACGGGCGGACGGTGGTGGTGCCGGAACGGCCGATCTTCAACACCCGGACCCGCCGGGAGGCCGACTGGCGGCTGGTGCTGGTGGTCGACGTCTCCGGCTCGATGGAGGCGTCGGTGGTGTGGTCGGCGTTGACTGCCGCCGTCCTGGGTGGCGTGCCCACCCTGTCCACCCACTTCCTCGCCTTCTCCACCGAGGTGGTCGACCTGACCGACCGGGTCGACGACCCGTTGTCGCTGCTGCTTGAGGTGCGCGTCGGCGGCGGTACGCACATCGCCGCCGGGCTGGCCCATGCCCGCTCGCTGGTGACCGTGCCGAGCCGCACCATCGTCGCCGTGGTCAGCGACTTCGAGGAGGGCTACCCGCTGGCCGGGCTGCTCGGTGAGGTCCGCACGCTGGCCAGTTCCGGCGTGCACCTGCTCGGCTGCGCCGCGCTGAACGACCGGGGCGTGCCCTGCTACTCGGTGCCGGTCGCCGAGCAGCTCGTCGCGGCCGGGATGCCGGTCGCCGCTCTCAGCCCGCTCGAACTCGCCCGCTGGGTGGGCGACCGCGTACGCGGAGGATCACGTTGACCGAGCGCACCCTCACCGCCGTGGACACCGACCGGTTGCCGCCGGTGCTGCCCGGGGTCGCCGCCGCGGCGGTGGCGGCCCTGCCACCCCGGCTGCACAAGCGACTGGACGCCACCGTCGACCGGCTGACCGGGGTGCCGGTCGGCCGGGTCGACGGTGGCGTGACGGTCGACTGTGGCCCCGAGGCCCTGGTCTCCCTGACGCCCGGACCGACCGGCGCGATCACCGACCCGGACCAGGTGCGGTGCAGCTGTCTGCTGTCGCCCCGCTGCCTGCACCGGACGGCGGTCCTGGTCGCCTGCCCGGTCGCCGACCCGGCCACCCACCCGGCGTCCACCACCGCTGCTCCGGCCAAGCCGGGCGGCACCGGCGCGGCCAGCGGGCGCACCCGGAAGGCCGGGCGGACCGGAAAGTCGGCTGACGCGGGCGCCGGTCGTACCACCGGGGACACGGCACCGACGAAGGCGCAACGGGCCGCCGCCGACGCGCTGTGGCGGGCCGCCGCCGCGGTGCTCGCGGCCGGCGTGCCGGCTGCCGGCGCGGTCCTCCAGGCCGAACTGCTGCGGGCCGCGCACAGCGCCCGGCTGGCCGGCCTGCCCCGTGCCGAGAGCGCCGCGTTGCGTACGGTACGCGGCCTGCGTGGTCACCGGGGACGACAGACCGGCCACCGGCTGGCCGACCTGGTCGAGGTGCTGCACGACCTGCTGTACGTGGCCGGCCGGCTGGCCGCCGGCGATCCCGACCCGGCGCTGGTCGGCATCCTCCGCCGGTCCTACCAGCCGGACGGCACCCTCGAGGTGTACGGCGTCTGCCGGGAACCGGTGATCAGCGCGACCGGGTACGGCGGGGTGGTCACCCACCTGGTCGCCGCCGACGGGCGTCAGCTCTCCTTCGGCGACGTGAAACCGGGCGGGCCGGACCGTGCCAAGGACTGCGCCCGGGCGGTCACCGAGATGGGCTCGGTCGCGGTCAACCACGCGGTGCTCGCGCGCGGCGGCCTGCGGATCACCGGCACCACCGTCTCCCCGGACGGCCGGCTCGGTGCCGGCAAGGGGGTCCGGGCCACCCCGTTCCCCGGGACCGACTGGTCCACCGGCCCGCTGGCGGCGCTGTTCGCCCGGCCGCTCGCCGAGGTGGTGAGCGCCCAACTCGCCGTCGACGACCCGGAGGACCCGGCCCGTGCCGGTGTCGCGCTGGTCGGCTGTGACCTGATGGTGGTGGGTGCCGTCGGTGACCAGGTGCTGGCCCGCGAGCTGGCTCCCGCCGTCGACGGCGCAGCGGACCGGGCGCCGGTGCCGGACGGGCCGCTGATCCGGCTGGTGCCGGTCAACGCCCACCCGGTGCTGGCCCACGTGACCAACCTGCGGCGGCTCGCCTCCTGGCCGGGCCTGCGGATCCGGGTGGTCGGCCGGCTCGACCCGGACCGGGCGAGCACGCTGCGTCCACTCGCGGTCGGCCCGGTGCCCGGTGCCGCCGCGACGCTGCGGCTGCCGGCGGACTGGCAGGGCCGGGCGGATCTCGGCTACGACCAGATCCAGGGCGGCCACCTGCCGCCACGCGACCCGGCCACGATGACCGAACCGGTGCTCGCCGTCAACGCCGACGCGGTCGCGGAGTCCCCGCTGTGGCGGGTCCGCCGGCTGGTGGAGCTGGCCGTCTCCGGGGGCCGCCGCGCCGTCGGCGAGGCGGCTCGGGGGGAGGGGGCCGGGCTGGCTGGTCCGTTGCGCCGCGCCGGCTTCACCACCGCCGCCGCGGTGGCCACGGCGCTCGCCGACGAGTCCGACCGGCGCGGTCGGGACGCGTTCGGCCGGCTCGCCGATCCGGACCCGGACCGGTACGCCTGGGCCTGGCTCGCCGTGACCGCGCACCTTGCCGCCACCGAGCGGGAACTGATCCGGTCCTCCTGGACATCCGCTGGCTGACCTGCCCGGCAGGTGACCGCAGCACGTGGATCGCGCCCCGGCGCCCGCCCGAATCCCGGGCGGGCGCCGGCCGGCCGCGTTGAGTGAGGCCGGTCAGGAAAGCGGGTCGACGGTGCCGAGCGGCACCTCAGGCCGGCAGCGGCGCAGCCGGGCCGCCGCGAGCCGCCCGCCGACGGCCAGCCCGTAGCGGTCGACGGCGGCGAGTCCGTACGCACTACAGGTCGGGGTGTAGCGACACTGCCCTGGCCAGCGGTGCGACAGCCAACGGCGGTAGCCCCGGATCGCGGCGAGACCGGCCCGGTCCAGGGTTCCCGGTCGACTGCCGGCTGACCGGTCCCCACGGGCGGACGCCTGACCGCCGACGGTGCCTGCCACGGCGGCGCCCAGGGTCAGCAGGGTGGAGTAGAGCCCGAAGTCGCAGCAGCCCGGACTGCTGCTGCAAGGGTCGTCGCCACAGGAGTCCAGGGCCCCCTTGCGGCCCTTGCAGCCGGGTCCCTGACGACGTCGGCCGACCTGGCTGTGGCAGTGACCGGCGGCGTGGCAGTGGGCCGCATTGCGGCAGCGGCAGGGCCGCTGGCCACCGGAGTGGTCGGTGTTGGCGATCTTCACGGGGGACATCATGGCTGGTCGGGGCAAGAGCGTGCGTCAGTGTGCGATCAGTGGTCGGGAAGCCCGGCTACGCCGGGGCGGAGCCGCCGACTGACGGGCCGGGGTTGGTGGCTCACCAGTCGATCGAGCAGGCGGTTGAGGGAAGCGATTTGTCGCTGGTGAAGGCGGCGAAGGCTCGTTTGAGGTTGCGCACGTGGATCGCGGCTGGACAAGGCCTGGAATTGTTCGGCGCAACAACCCCGATTGAGTTCTTCGTTTCAGGCCGCGGGATTTTTGCCAATACTGGGGAAGGCTCTCGGAATATCGCTCAATTGGGAGACGCTCGTCTATTAGATCATTCACGGTTGGCTAAAACTCTCTGCTATCATCCGGTTTCAGGAATTCGAAGGTTGCTGGTCGGGGGAGTGCAGATGGAATCACTGGGGAGCGGCCCCCGCCACGGGTTGGCAGGCGACACGGCTTTCAAGGTCTATGTCGCAGGTCAAGCGGTGTCGAGTTTCGGGACGTTCATGGAGTACACCGCGCTTTACTGGCTGGTCAACCGGGTGGCGGGAGGAAATGCCCTGATCCTGTCCCTCGTCGCGGCGGTTCAGTTCCTGCCCATGCTGGTGTTGAGCCGCCCGGTTGGGCGGGTGGTTGGCCGGATGTCACGTCGCCGCACACTCCTGATCACCCAGTATGCGCAGATGGCGGTGTCGGTCCTGCTCGCGGTGCCGCTGCTCGTCTTCGGTTGGGCGAGTGCCTGGTGGATCGGTGCCATGGCTTTGCTACTCGGGTGTGTCCACGTGGTCGATTCTCCGGCGCGCCAGATGTTTATGAAGGATCTCGTCGGTATCGAGCGGTTGCGTCGTGCGGTCGGTACCTACTCCACGGCCGTCGGTGGGGCCCGCATCGGCGGCCCGGCTGTGGCCGGATTCCTGATCGCCGCCGTGGGCGAGGGATGGGTTTTCGTCCTCAATGCCGTGTCCTACCTGGCGGTGGTCTTCTCCCTGCATTACGTGCGACGCGTCCGTGGCGATTCGACTGGTGGCGCGACGGCCGCCGGGCAGGGACCCGGAAGTGGGGCGCGGCTCAACCGGATCCCCCAGGCGATCCGTCCAGCGCTGCTGCTCACCCTGCTGCTCGGCGGGTTCGCCTACCAGTTCCAGATCACCGGCCCGTTGATGGTCGTCACCGTCCTGCACGACGACTCCGTCACCTACGGGTTGATCGGCATGTGCACCGCAGTTGGCGCGATCGTCGGTAGCATCATCTCGGCCCGCCGTTCCACGCCCACCACCGGTGAGTACGTGACCTGGGCAACGGCCTTCGGCATCGTGGCCCTGTTCGCCGCGATGGCCACCAGTTCCGTCTGGTTCGGTGCCGCGATGGCCGGCGTTGGTATGGCGCTGTCCCTGTTCACCACGACCGTCGTTGTTTTTATTCAGCACCGCGCCAGCGACAGCGAGCAGGGACCGGCGCTGGCTGCCTACAACGCCGCGTACATGGGATTCATCCCCCTCGGGGCCGTCGTTGTCGGTGCTACCGCCGAGTACTTCGGTGTCCGCTGGGGCATCGCGCTGCCGTCGGTCGCGCTCCTGGTCGCCGCCGGATACGCGGCGATCAGACTGCGGACGACACCGGCTATCGGACCTGAGGAAGAGCCGGAAGTGAGCACCGATCCGTTCGCCCGTAACGCCCAAGGAGCATCATGACCCTGATCCGCTTACCACCCAGCCGCGTGCCGGGGGCTGGGAGCGTCGGGTTCTCGTGCGAAGTACGTCATATTCGGTGGTCATCGATGAATGGCGTCGCTCCTGCCCAGGTGGCGTCGGCCGGAATTGGGGGACCGCACATTCGACGGGATTGCGGAGTGTCTACCTGCCACATTCGCTCCGTGACCGCCGGCCGACCATCCTGGTCCCGCAGCCGCTGAGGCAAAGAACGAGGGGGACGTAGATGTATCGCACCATCCGCCGGATCGGGATCGCGCTCGCCGTCACGGTCGGGCTCGTCGTCGGGTCCGGTGCCGCCGCGCAGGCGAACACCAACCCGGTCACGCCGCAGTCGCTCTGCGGGCTCGGCTACACCGTCCAGGACCAGGACCCGATCCACCACGGGCAGACCGGCGAGCTGCTCGGCACCGTCTACCTGATGTACAACCCGATCGTCGGGTACGGCTGCACGGTCACCATCAAGTCCGCGTACGCCGGCTCGCTGACCCGTACCCAGGTCTACCTCGCCGCGCAGTACCTGCCCACCCAGATCGACGACGGCAACCGGCTGTGGGCGGCCGGCCCGACCCGGGCGTACGTCAAGGGCGGCTGCACCATCTGGGGTGGCCTCATGGAGGACTCGACCGGCACGGTCCACTACCACGACCGGGCGAACCCGGCGATCGGTGGCATCGGCACCTGCTTCTGACGGAGCTGACCGGAGGCCCGCCGCGTCTCGCGGCGGGCCTCCCTTCTTTCGCGTTCACCCGTCCGGCCGCCGGTTTCCGGACAGAGTCGCCGACCGTCCGCCGAAGGTCAGTTCGGGGCGCAAACGTCCCGTAGCGTCTGGGCGTCCCGGTTCGTCCGGGCCTGCGCTGCGGCGTAGTCTCCCGACACCCCGCCCGACAGGATGAAGCGCATGTCTGAGAAGTCCCGCGACAGCGCCACCGTCACCTGGTAGACGGCCCCTTCGGCGGCCGTGCTCGCGCGCATCATCCCCTGGTAGGCCTGCGTCGCGGCGGCCTGCTGGCTCAGCTCGGTCGAGCCCGCCGTCCGGTAGTACCGGTCGACGACCGCTAGGGCCTCCTCGCAGCCGGCGGGGAGCAACGGTGCCAGCGACAGCGACGGCCTGGGGTTGGGTGCTCGGGACGTCGTCTCGACTGGTCGAGGGGGCGTCGCGCTCGGTTCGGGCGCCGTCGTCGAATCGGGTGGCGTCTGGACCGGCGTATCCGGCGTGGTCGCCTGGACGGAGACCGTTCCTGAGCCCGGGGCCGGATGCTCCGGGGGAGGGGTTCGGGGCCACGCGTAGGCGACGAAGGCGAGGATGGCCGCGACGACACCACTGACCGCCCCCAGCGCGGCCCAGTCCGGCTTGAGCCCAGCGGAGCCGCTCCCGGCACCGGCGCGTCTCATTCGTCGAAGGTCGATGCGCCAACCATAGACACCTCAGGCATGGTTGGCGGCGGGGCCGGCGTGAGGCCAGCCGGCGCGGCGGCGGTCCGGCTCGGTGGAGCCGGACCGTCGCGCACGGCACAGCGTCGACAGTCGACCGGAAACGCCCCGTGGCCGCTGGTCAGCGGATCGTGTAGCCGCCGTCGACCAGCAGGTCCGCGCCGTTGACCATGTCGGCGGCGTCGGAGGCCAGGTAGATCGCCGCCGCGGCGATCTCGTCGGGGTACGCGAACCGCCCGGTCGGGATCTGCTCCTTCAGCCGGTCGCCCTTGGGGCCTTCCCAGGCCTTGCGGCCGAGGTCGGTCAGCACCACGGTGGGGCTGATCGTGTTGACGGTGACGCCCCGGCCGGCCCACTCCGAGGCGAGCACCTTGGTGAGCCCGACCAGGCCGAACTTGGAGGCGCAGTACGCGGCGTGCGCGTGCAGGGCGACGGTCGCCGCCTGGGAGGCCAGGTTGATCACCTTGCCGCGTCCCTGGTCGAGCATGATCCGGCCGACCTTCTGGGTCAGCAGGAACGCGCCGGTCAGGTTCACCGCCAGGGTGGTGTTCCACGCCGCCATCGACAGTTCCTCGGCCGGCGCGAGCAGCGCCACACCGGCGCTGTTGACCAGCACGTCGATCCGGCCGTGCAACCGCATGACCTGGTCGACGGCGGCGGTCACGGACGCCTCGTCGGTGACGTCGCAGGAGACGGCGGTCAACTCGCCGTCCTCGGGGACGGCCCGGTCGAGGATCACCACCTTGGCGCCCTTGGCCGCGTACGCGGCGGCGATGGCCGCGCCGATGCCGGAGGCGCCGCCGGTGACCACGGCGACCTTGCCGTCGAGGGAGAAGGACAGGTCCACGGTGGTCACGCCGCCTCCTCGTACGAGCTGATGGCGGCGACCTTGGCGGCGGACGCCGAGGCCGGGTCGAAGTGGTAGCCCAGCCATTCGGACGCCAGCCGGCGGGCGAGTTCCAGGCCGATGACGCGCTCGCCGAAGCAGAGCACCTGGGCGTTGTTGCTGAGCACCGAGCGCTCGACCGAGTAACTGTCGTGGGCGGTCACCGCGCGGATGCCGGGGACCTTGTTGGCGCTGATGGCCACGCCGAGGCCGGTGCCGCAGACCAGCAGGGCCCGGTCCGCCTTGCCGTCGGCGACCAGTCGGGCCGCTGTCGTGGCGACGTGCGGGTACGCGGTGTCGTCGTCGCCGCCGACTCCGACGTCGATCACCTCGGCGACCCGGGGGTCGGCGGCGAGGTCGCGGCTGAGGGCGTCCCGGTAGCTACTGCCGGCCGAGTCGCTGCCGACCACGATCCGGAGCTTTTGCTCTGTCACTGCTGCTTTCCTTCCAGTACGGTGCCGACGGCGCGCAGGCACAGGGCCATGGAGGTGGCGCCGGCGTCAGGGGTGCCGATGCTCTTCTCGGCGAGCGGTCGCGCCCGGCCGACCTGCGGCCGGAGCTGGGCGGTGTCGGCGGCGGCGGTGGTCGCCACGTCCACTGCGGTGGCCCACGCGTCGGTGAGCGGCGAGCCGGCGGCCACGGCCGTCTCGAGCGTCTCGGTGAACGGCAGGAGGGCGTCGATCATGGTCTTGTCGCCGGGCTTCGCGCCGCCGAGCGTGGTGAGGGCGGTGTAGCCGGCGCGTACCCCGGCGGCGACCGTGGTGGCGTCGGGGCGGGAGTCGCCGACGGCGCGGCCGAGCGCGGCGAGCGCCGCGCCCCAGAGCACGCCGGACGTGCCACCGGCCTTCGCTGCCCACGCGTCACCGGCGGCCACCAGGACCCCGCCCGGTCCGTGCCCGGCCTCGGCGGCGGTGCGGGCGGCCTCGACCGCCGAGCGGGTGCCGCGGACCATGCCCCGGCCGTGGTCGCCGTCTCCGGCGACCGCGTCGATGCGGCCCAGTTCCTGCTCGGCGGCGGCGACCGTGTCGGCCATCGCGTCGAGCGCCGCGACGACGACGGCGGCCACGGCGCGGCCCTCCTCGTCCGCGCTGCCCTGGCCCACGCCGCCCGCGCTGGTGTCGGCCGTCGTGCGGCGCGGGCCGTCGACCTGGGTCAGCGCGCCCTTGCGGTACGCCGGGGTGTCCGCTGGCGCGCGCCACAGCCGCTCGAGTTCCTCGTCGAGGAAGACCAGGGTGAGGGAGCAGCCGGCCATGTCGAGGCTGGTCACCAGCTCGCCGACCTCGGGGTCGACGATGGTCCAGCCGGCGTCGCGCAGCAGCTTGGCGGCAGTGCGCCAGACCACGAACAGTTCCTCGTACTTGGTGGCGCCCAGGCCGTTGAGGATCACGCCGATGCGTCGGTCGCCGTCCGCCGGCGCCTCGGCCAGGACGCCCGCCACCAGCCGCTGGGCGAGGTCGGCGGCCCGGGGCAGCTCGGCTTCGGCGATGCCCGGCTCGCCGTGGATGCCCAGGCCGACGCCCATGGTGCCGGGGGCCACGTCGAACAGGGGCTCGGTGGCGCCCGGCATGGTGCAGCCGGCGAAGGCGACGCCGAGGGTCCGGGTGCGGTCGTTGGCGTGCCGGGCGACCCGCTCGACGTCGTCCAGGTCGTAGCCGGCCTCGGCGGCGGCCCCGGCGACCTTGAACACCACGAAGTCACCGGCGATGCCCCGGCGACGGTGGGTCTCGTCGGCGGGCGCGCTGGCGATGTCGTCGGTGACGAACACCACCCGGGTGTCGATGCCCTCGGCCTGTAGGCGCTGCTGGGCGAGGGTGAAGTTCATGACGTCGCCGGCGTAGTTGCCGGTGCTGAAGAGCAGGCCGCCGGTGTTGGCGGCGGCGCGGCCGACCTCGTACGCCTCCTGGGTCGAGGGCGACGTGAAGATGTTGCCGACCACCGCGCCGTCGGCGAAGCCCGGACCCACCACGCCACAGAAGGCGGGGTAGTGGCCGGAGCCGCCGCCGACGACCACCGCCACCTTGCCGGGCGGGGTCTCGGTCGCGCGGACCACGCCGCCGGGGACGCCGGTCACGCGGCCCGCGTAGGCGTCGAGGAACCCCGCGAGCATGTCGTCGCTGAAGCGTTCGGGGTCGTCGAAGAGCTTGGTCATCGAAGCGCCTTCTGTCGCGGTGAGGGGTACGACTTAACATTGCAGGCGTGATATCGAACGTCAAGAGGGTTGACTTCTAACATCGTCCTAACATAGCGTCCGTCACATCCAGACCAACGAGGAGTTCTCATGACGCCGGCGTTACGGCTGAGCAACATCGCCACGGGTTTCGGTGGTGTGCCTGTGCTGCGCGACATCTCCTTCGACCTGCACGCCGGTGAGCTCACCGTGCTGGCCGGGGAGAACGGGGCCGGCAAGTCGACCCTCATGAAGATCGTCACGGGGCAGTTGAAGGCCGACGCGGGCGAGGTGGTCGTGGCCGGCTCGCCGCTCGTCCAGGCCGACCCCCAGGCCGCGCGCCGGCTCGGCGTCGGCATCGTGCCGCAGGAACTGGCCCGTACCCCGACCTGGCGGTCTACGAGAACCTCTTCGTCGGCCGGGAACTGCGCACCCGCTTCGGCGCCCTGGACCGCCGCGAGATGATCAAGCAGGCCCGGGCCATGCTCGACACGTACGGCGTCGACATCGACCCGCGCCGGCGGATCGGCGACCTCTCCATCGCCCTGATCCAGCTCGTGGAGATCGCCAAGGCCACCACCTGGGGCGCCAAGGTGCTGCTGCTCGACGAGCCCACCTCGGCCATCCCCGACCGGGAGGTCGAGCGCCTGTACGAGGTCGTCCACGCCCTGAAGAAGCAGGGCGTCGCCATGCTGTACACCACCCACCGGATGGCCGAGATCCAGGAACTGGCCGACCGCGTCGTGGTGCTGCGGGACGGCCGGCTCGTCCTCCAGGCCCCGCTGGCCGACACCACCGAGGACGGCATCGTCCGGGCGATGATCGGCCGCGACCTCGACAACCTCTTCCCCGAGATCACCCCCGCCCAGGACGAGGTCGGCCTGCGGGTCACCGGGCTACGGTTGCAGCAGCAGGGCCCCACCGTCGACCTCGAGGTCCGCCGGGGGAGATCCTGGGCCTGGGCGGCCTCGTCGGCGCCGGCCGGACCGAGATCGTCGAGGCGATCTTCGGCGTCCGCCCGTCGGTGGCCGGCACCATCGAGGTGAACGGCCGGTCGGTCCGGCGCGGCAGCGTCGTCGAGGCGATCCGGGCCGGCATCGCGCACGTACCCGAGGACCGCAAGGGCGCCGGTCTCGTGCTCACCCAGTCGGTGCTCGACAACGGCAGCCTGCCCCACCTCGGCGCGTTCTCCCTCGGTGGCTGGCTGCGCGACGGTCGTCGTACCGAGGCCGTCGCGGAGGCCACCACGTCCGTCCGGCTCAAGTCGAAGGGCCTCAACCAGCTCGTCGGCAACCTCTCCGGCGGCAACCAGCAGAAGGTCGTGCTGGCCCGCTGGCTGACCCAGAACTGCTCGGTGCTGCTGCTCGACGAGCCGACCCGGGGCGTCGACGTGGGCGCCCGGGGCGAGATCTACGGCATTGTCCGCCGGCTCGCCGCGTCCGGGATCGCCGTCATCCTGGTCAGCTCCGACATGCCCGAGCTGATCGGCCTGAGCCACCGGGTGCACGTGCTGCGGGCGGGCGGCATCGCCGGCTCGCTGTCCCGCGCCGACCTCGACGCCGAGGACGTCCAAGAAAAGATCTTCCGCTTCGCCAGCGGCCAGGAAGCCGTTGTCCGCCACTGAGAAATCCGGAGTCCCGATGACCACGACCACCCCGACCGCGGGAAAGCTTCCTCCCGTGGACGCCGTACCGGAGAAGCGCCGGTTCGACCGGACCACCCTGACGAACTTCGCCATCCGCAACTCGATGGTGCTGGTGTTGCTGCTGGTCATGGCGTACTTCAGCTACCGGAGCCTGCGCTTCGCGACCCCGGAGAACGCGCTCACGATCCTCGTCTCGGCCGCGCCGTTCGCCCTCGTCGCGCTCGGCCAGACGTTCGTCATCCTCACCGGCGGCATCGACCTGTCGATCGGCAGCGTCATCGCGGCCAGCGCGATGACCTCCGCGTCGGTCGTCGTCAAGAACCCCGACTCGCTCTGGCTGGCCGTCGTCGCCGGCATCGGCGTCGGTCTGCTGCTGGGCCTGATCAACGGCCTGGTGGTGAGCCGGCTGAACGTCGCGCCGTTCGTCGCCACGCTCGGTACGCTGACCGCCGGCTCAGGGCTCGCCTACGTGATCGGCAACGGCGCGCCGATCAACGGCCTGCCCGCCTCCTACGGGAAGATCGCCAACACCGAGGTGTTCGGCATCGCGGTCCCCGTCCTCATCATGGCCGTCGGGTTCGTGGCCGCGTTCCTCGTCCTCAAGAAGACCTCCTTCGGCCTGCGCATCTACGCCGTCGGCGGCAACCGGGTCGCGGCCGAGGTCGCCGGGGTACGCACCCGGCGCATCCTGACCAGCGTCTACGTCATCAGCGGGGGCCTCGCCGGACTCTCCGGCGTGATGCTCTCCTCCCGGGTGATCTCCGGTCCGCCGAACCTCGGCGCCGGGTACGAACTGGACGCCATCGCCGCCGTGGTCATCGGCGGAGCGAGCCTGCTCGGCGGGCGCGGCTCCGTCTGGGGCACCCTCCTCGGCCTGCTGCTCATCCAGACCCTCAACAACGGCCTGGACATCCTGATCGTCCCCGCGTACTGGCAGGCGGTCATCAGCGGTGTGCTCATCGTCGCCGCCGTCGCGGTCGACGTGTGGGCCACGAAACGCCGCACCAGCTAGTCCCCGCACCACCACCATCACCGAAAGGCAATACCGATGAAGATGTCCGTCCTTCGCCGCGTCGGCATCGCCGCGGTACCACTCGCCCTGCTCGCCACCACCGCCTGCGGCGCCGGCGACCCGGCCGCCCAGGGCGGCGACGGCGAGAAGCAGCTCCGCGTCGGCGTCACCGTCTACGACATGTCCTCCTTCATCAGCCAGGGCCAGGAGGGCATGAACGCCTACGCCAAGGCCAACAACATCCAGTTGCTCTGGAACTCGGCCGGCGGTGACGTGTCCACCCAGGCCAGCCAGGTGGACCAGCTCATCAACCAGAAGGTCGACGCGATCATCATCGTCCCGGTGCAGGCCGACTCCCTCGGCCCGCAGATGGCCGCGGCGAAGGCCGCCGACATCCCGGTGATCGCGGTCAACACCGCGCTGGCCGCCGGCGACGCCCTCACCTCCGCAGTGCTCCCCGACGACGTGGCCGCCGGGGCGCAGGAGATGGAGATGATGGCCAAGAAGCTGAACGGCAAGGGCAACATCGTGATCCTGCAGGGGCCACTCGGCTCCTCGCCCGAGCTGGACCGCACCAAGGGCATCGAGCAGACCCTGGCCAAGTACCCGGACATCAAGGTCCTGGCCAAGGACACCGCCAACTGGAAGCGCGACGAGGCGGTCAACAAGACGAAGAACTGGCTGTCCAGCTTCGGTGACCAGCTCGACGGCATCGTGTCCGAGAACGACGACATGGGTCTGGGTGCCGTGCAGGCCCTCGCCGAGGCCGGCAAGCAGCTTCCGGTGGTCGGCATCGACGGCATCCAGGACGGACTCGACGCGGTCAAGAACGGCACCTTCATCGGCTCGTCCCTCCAGCACGGTCGGGTCGAGATGTCGGCCGGCCTGGCCGTCGCCCAGAAGGTGGCCAACGGCGAGACCGTCGAGAAGAAGTACACCTACACGATGCCGGCGATCACCCCGGAGAACGTCGACAAGTACTACGCCAACGTGGTCAGCGAGAAGGACGCGTTCCTCCAGCGCCTGCCCGAGCTGATCGCCAAGAACCTGGCCTCCGGCGACATCGCCAACGAAGAGTAGTCCGATGGAGGTGGCCCGCGACGCGGGCCACCTCCACCGTTACGATCTATCTCCGATCGATGGAGGAGTCACCGGGATGGCAGAGCCGGCGGAGAACCGCGTCGGGCGGGACGCACGGCAGAGCGGCATCACCGAGATGGTCATGTCGGCCGGCTCCGTACGGATCGAGGAACTCGCCGAGGCCTTCGGCGTCAGCGTGATGACGGTGCACCGCGACCTCGACGCGCTCGCCGCCCAGGGGCTGCTCCGCAAGACCCGCGGCATGGCCACCGCCCTGGCCAGCACCCTGTCGGAGTCCAGCACCGAGTACCGTACCCGGCTCAACGCGAGCGAGAAGGTCGCGCTCGCCACCGTCGCCCTCGGCATGATCGAGCCCGGGCAGTCGATCATCCTCGACGACTCCACCACCGGCCTGCACCTGGCCGCCCAGCTCTACCAGCGGCAGCCGCTGACCGTCATCACGAACTTCCAGCCCGTGATGGACGCCGTGGTCACCCAACCGGAACTGGCCCTGCTGGCCCTCGGCGGCCAGTACTACCCGTGGTGCCGGGCGTTCATGGGCTCGGTGACCCTCGGCGCGTTACGCAACCTCCGCGCGGACGTGTTCTTCATGTCCACCTCCGCCGTCACCGACGGCATCTGCTTCCACCAGCACCACGACACCGTCCTGGTGAAGCGGGCGATGTTCGAGGCCGCCCGCACCCGGATCGCCTACGTCGACCACTCGAAGTTCGAACGACGCGCCCTGCACGCGCTGGGCCCGCTCAGCGAGTTCGACACGGTCATCGTCGACGCGAAGACCGCCGGCGAACACGTGCAGGCCCTCCGCCGCGACGGCGCGAACGTCGTCGTCGCCCCGGAGGGCACCACCGCCCCGGACTCCTCCGAAGCCTGAATCGCAGGTCAATGGCACCATGATGGCGTGACCGTACCGGTGATCGTCGCCCTCGACTGCTCCACCTCGGCGTGCAAGGCGGTCGTGTTCGACCTCTCCGGGGAGACCGTCTGCGAGTCCCGGCGCTACGTCACCACCACCTCGCCCCGCCCCGGCTGGTACGAACAGGACGCCACCCAGTGGGCAGAGGGCCTCGCCGACGCCCTCACCTCGGTCGCCGACCTGCTGCCCCCCAGCCACCGGCCCCTCGCGCTCGGCATCACCCACCAGCGCGAGACGTTCGTCTGCGTGGACCGTGACCACCACCCGATCCGCCCGGCGATCCTGTGGCTGGACAACCGTGCCGAGGAGCAGGTGGCTCGCCTCGGTGGCGACGCCGTGCAGGCGGCCACCGGCAAGCCGCGGTCCACCCTGCCGTCGCTCTACAAGCTGGCCTGGCTCGCCGAACACGAGCCGGACACGCTGCGCCGTACCCACCAGGTGCTCGACGTGCACGCGTACGTCTCGCACTATCTCACCGGCGTCGCGGTCACCTCCTGGGCCAGCGCCGACTCCACCGCCCTGGTCGACCTCGCCACCCGGGACTGGTCACCGGAGTTGCTGCGCGCCGCCGGCCTGACCCGACAGCAGGTCCCCGAGCTGGCGGCCCCCGGCGACCGGATCGGTGGGCTACGGCCCGAGGTGGCCCGGCGCACCGGCCTGCCCGTGGGCCTGCCGGTCGTCGCGGGCGCCGGCGACGGGCAGTGCGCCGGCATCGGGGTGGGCGGGCTGGCGCCGGGTACGGCGTACCTGAACCTCGGCACCAGCTTCTCGCTCGGGGCGTTCGTGCCGGGGCGTCCCACCTACCCCGGGCTACGCACGATGGCGGCGCCAGTGCCGGGCCACTCAGCCGTGGAGACCCTGCAACCGGTCGGCGGGATGACGCTGGACTGGGCGCGCGACCTGTTGTCCGCACCGGACCGCAGCGCCGTCGAGGCGGCCGCCGCCGAGGTGCCGCCCGGGGCCGGCGGGCTGCTCTTCCTGCCCTACCTCGGCGGTCGCGAGACCCCTGTGCACCGGTCGGACGTACGGGGCGCGGTGCTCGGCCTGGGTGGGCGACACGGCGCGGCCGAACTGCTCCGGGCCGTCGTCGAGGGACTCGCCCACGATCAACGCGACTGCCTCGACCTGCTGCGGCAGGCGACCGGCGCGGACCTCCGGCGCGTCATCGTTACCGGCGGCTTCGCCCAGTCCGCCCTGGTCGTCCGGATCTTCTCCGACGTGCTCGGCGTGCCCACCGCCGTCGCGCCCGAGCGGGAGGGCACCGCCCTCGGCGCGGCCGTCGTCGCCGCCGCGGCCGGTCCCGACGCACCGTACGCCGACGTGCCGACGGCCGCGCGGCACATGACCCGGCCGGCCGCCACGGTGGCCGTCGACGCCCACGCCGCCGAGTACCACGAGGCCGTCCGCCCGCTCCGGGCCGGCGTACTGGCCGGCTTCGACGCGACCGAGCACGCCCTGACCGCGCTGCGCCACCTCTGAGGATGCGCCAGGCTCCGCCCCGACGACGCCCGGGCAGCCGTCAACGCCCGGGAAGCGCACTCGCAGTACAACCTGACGCCATCCCGGCCTGGACGCGCAGAGTGACCATGGGTGGCTCGCGCCTACCTAATCGCGTTTCTCGGCGCGCTGGGTGCGCCCTAGACTGCGCCGGTGCGTGAGGTATCGGGGGACTTCGAGATCCACATCACGGCCAATGCCTACGACGCCGAGAGGCTGTCCGCGTTCGCCGCTCAGCGTGGTCTGAAGTTCGTCCACATCGTGCTCGACCGTGGTGCGTACGCCTCGCAACCGATGCTCACCCTGACCGGGCGGGGCACCCTGACCGAACAGCACACCACGGTGCAGCGTTGGCAGCGCGAACTGGGCGAGGCGTGCATCCACCCCTGTCGTTCGAAGATCGAGGCGGCGCCGTGGTGCGTCGGCGTACCGCAGTCGGACGAGGAGTCGGCGGTCGAGCCGGCGGGTCGGTACTTCGAGCACCACGTCAAGCTGTTGTTGCCCAGCCCGAGGGTGGTGGACCGGGTGGCCCTCGCCGAGCTGGTCGAGGCGTACGGGGCGCGACTGTCGCGTAACGCGCGGCGGGAGCGGGCCGACGGCGCGCAGGAACGGTTCGTCACCCAGCGTTGCCACGGTGTCGGGCTCGCCACGGCCCGGCGGCGACTGGACGAGCTGGTCAGGGCGCTTCGGGCCGCCGGCCACGACATCATCACGGTGGAGCAGGAGTACGTGGTGTTCGACAGCGCCGTCCACCACGACCAGGGCTGGCTGGATTCATCCGCGGCGAAGGCCAACATCGGGACACGGGACCACGAGCACCGGAGGCGTCCGGCGGCGGCTGGCTCCCGGGGCTACCCGCCGACCTATCAGGCATTGCCGGACAGCCCGATCGTCCGCCAGTGGGCGGCGTTCGATCCTGCTCTCAAGCAGTACGGCAACGCCTACCGCGCGGGGGAGCCCGACTTCCTCGTGGCGGCCACCGGGCGGCGGTGGCGCCACGCCCGCCGCGCCGTCATGAACCGGGTCCTGGCGGCCGTCGGGGCGACGACCTGGGGGCAGCATCTGGTCCTGCGTGGCAGCGTGACCATGCTGGCCTGGGTCGGTGATGCCGCCCGGGAACCGGGTGACCTCGACTTCGTCGTCACCCCGCACACCGTGTCCAGCGACAGCGCCGACGCCCGCATGCTGCTCGATGACGTCAAGACGGCCATCCGCGCCATCCCGGACGCCGGCCTGCTACCGGACCGGATCAGCGAGTCCGCCATCTGGACCTACGAGCGCGCCGACGGCCGCCGCCTCGTCGTCCCGTTCACCGCACCGGACGCACCGGACGGCCACGTACAGATCGACATCGTCTTCGGTGAGCAGCTTCCCCTCCCGCCCGAGCTGCTGGTCCTGCCCTACGTCGACGGGCTGGTACGGGCCGCACCCGCTTCGCTGTCGTTGGCGTGGAAGCTGCTGTGGCTGGCCACCGACATGTACCCGCAGGGCAAGGACCTCTACGACGCCGTCCTGCTCGCCGAACACACCACCGTCGACCGAGCCCTCGTCCGCGGGCTGATGCGACCGGAACTCGGTGCCGAAGCCGACGGTTTCACGGCCGAGACGGTGCTGTCCTGGCAGGTCGACTGGACCAACTTCGCCGACGAGTACCCAGCGGTCACGGGCACCGCCGAGCAGTGGACCAGGCGGCTCGCGCTGGCCCTCGATCGTGCCTGGACCTGACCCGGCTCGGTTTCTACGGGTTTGTCGCGCTCCACTGCCAGTGGTGTAGGTCACATCTTCCCTTGCTGTGGCTCACGTCCGTTGCTACCGTGACTCTCGGTAACATTGAAAGATGCTCATCTATTGATTTATGGGTCATGGCGGTGACCCAGGTCCGTCTCCCATCCCCTGCTCGGTGCCGGCCGATCGCGGCTGGGCGGAGCCGTGACCAGGCATACCGCCGACAGCGATGGAGCGGCCATGGCCACATTGATCATCGGCAACAGTCGGACCGCGGAGATGGTCGGTGATCTCGCGGCGCTGACCCCCGCACAGCTCCGCAGCGGCGGCTGTGTCGCCCAGCGCATGCTCTGGTTCGCCCGGGACGGTGACCTGCTGGTGCTGCCGTTCGCCCCGGCACCGGAGTACCTGACCTATGTCACCGGCCTGACCGGCACCGACCCCGCCTCGCTCACCATCGTGGTCCCGCCACCCGGCAGCCTCGGCGCGGACATCCTCACCCCGGACCGGCTGGCCGACCCCGGATTCCGGGACCAGCTCCGCCGCGCCCTCGGTAGCCGGCCACCGGACGAGATCCTCGCCATCTACAAGGATCTTTCCGTCGCCGGACTCGCCCGAGCGTTGGCGGCCGAGGCGGCCCTACCCGGGTACCCGTTCAGCGCCCAGGCCGGCGACGCGCTGGTCAACAGCAAGGCCGGGTTCCGGGCGCTGGCCGCCGGAGCCGGCGTACCGATCGCCCCGGGCACCGTGGTCACCCGGCCGGAGCAGGCCCTGGAAGCCGTCACCGACCTGTTCGACCAGGGCCACAGCGTGATGGTGAAGCTGGAGTTCAACGGTGGCGGGTTCGGCAACGAGATCCTCAGCCGTACCGCCGGTGTCGCGCCCGCGGGCGCACCCCGGGTGGTGGTGCTGCCGGACCGGCCCGCCGTGCTGACCTACCTGGAGCAACGCTGGGAATGGCTCACCGCCGGTCGCGCCGACAAGCTGGTGGTCGAGCGGTTCTTCCCCGGCTCCACCACCGTTTACGCAGAGTACCTCATCGGCGACCGGGGAGCCCGGCTGATCGGTTTGGGTGAGCTGTTGATGGAGCCGGTGGCGATCGGCGCGGTGCTGCCGGCCCAGACGATCGACGCGCGGACCCGGGCGACGTTGCTCGACGGCGCCCAGCGGCTGACGGACTCGCTGCGCGTCCTCGGTTACCGGGGTGTGGTCAGCGCCGACGCCATCCACACCCCGGACGGGCAGGTGCTCTTCACCGAGACGAACTGCCGCCTCACCGGCTCCACCCACGTGCACCTGGTGCTCGACGGCCGGGTGGTGGACGCCGACCACCGGGAGAAACGGGTCTTCCTCGAGCGCGGCGGCTGGGCCGTGCCGTCGTTCCCGGCAGCCGTCGAGCGGCTCGCCGCAGCCGGCCTCGGCTACGACCCGATCAGCCGCACCGGAGTCGTGATCACCTCGGACGACGGGGACGGCACCGTCGACTGCTGTGCGATCGCGGACGCCCTGGCCACCGCCGAGGAGATGCACCACAAACTGGGCGGTCTCTTCGCGGGGGAGCGATGAGCCGGCAGATGCGGGCGGTGGTCCTGCGCCACCCCGGTGGCCCGGACGTGCTCCGCGTCGAACGGGTACCCGAACCGCTGCCCGGACTGGGGGAGTGCCTGATCGACGTGACCCTGACCGGGGTCAACTTCGACGATCTCGTGCAGCGGGCCGGTGCCCACCCGGAACTGCCGCTGCCGGCGGTGCCCGGCGTGGAGGCGGTGGGCCGCCGTCGGGTCGACGGCCGGCGGGTGGTCGCGCTGCTGCGCCAGGGCGGCGGGTACGCCGAGGTGGTGGCGGCGCGGGACGCGTACACCGTGGAGGTCCCGGCGGGCATCGACGATGCGCAGGCGCTGGGCCTGTTCGAGCAGGGCGGCACCGCGTACGGGGCGCTACTGCTGGCCGGTCGGCTGCGGGCCGGGGAGAGCGTGGCGGTCTCGGCGGCGGCCGGGGGAGTCGGTCACCTCGCCGTGCAGCTCGCGGTGGCGCTCGGTGCCTCCCCGGTGATCGGGCTCGCGTCCACCCCGGCCAAACGGCAGTTCGTCAAGGGGCTCGGCGCGGACGTGGCGCTGGACCCGGCCGACCCGGAGTTGGCCGACCGGCTACGGGAGGCGGCCGGCGGCATGGGCGTGGACCTGTTCGTCGACTCGGTGGGCGGCCCGGTGGCCCGCGCCGGGCTGGCCGGCCTGGCGCCGTTCGGGCGGCTGGTCTGTCTGGGCTGGCGCCCCGCAGCCGCCGACGGTCCCGGAACCGCCGGGGGCGACCTGCCGGCCGTGGCCGACGTCGACGACGTGACCGGCGTCGTCGCGCTGACCACGGCACAGTTGGCCCGGGGTTCCATCGGCTGCGCCGGGTTCTGGATGCGGCACGTGGTCGACCACCGGGAACTGCTGTCCGGCATCGCCGAGCGGCTCTTCGCGCTGGCCGCGCACGGTCGGCTCACCGTGCACGTCGACCGGACCGTGGCGCTGTCCGAGGTCGGCGCGGCACACGCGGCGGTCGCCGCCCGGGCCACCACCGGCAAGGTCCTGATCGACGTACGCCGGGAGATGTGATGTTCACCCGGTACTGCCGTTCCGTGCTCTGCACCCCGGCGACCGCCGCCGACCGGTACGTCAAATGCCACCGCTCCGGAGCCGACATCTGCCTGGTCGACCTGGAGGATTCGGTGCCGGCACCGGCCAAGGCCGACGCCCGGTCCCGGGCCACGGCGTTCTTCAGCAGCCCGAGCGCGGCCGGTCGCCGGTGCGCCGTCCGGGTCAACGTGCTCACCGAGCCGGACGGTATGCGGGACCTGCTCGCCCTGCGCGAGTATCCGGTCACGCCGGCCATCGTGCTGGTGCCCAAGGTGGAGTCGCCCCGGGACGTCGAGATCGTGGCGCAGCTCCTCCGGCCGGTCCGGCCGGACCTGGAACTCTTCGCGGTGATCGAGACGCCGCGTGGAGTGGAGAACGCGGCGGCGATCGCGGCGACCTCGCCCCGACCGCGGGCACTGATCTTCGGCTCCGCGGACTACGCGTCCGCCCTCGGCATTCGGCTGAGCTGGGAGCCGCTTGTGCAGGCCCGTACCCGGGTGGTGAACGCCGCCCGGGCGTCCGAAGTCGAGGCGATCGACTCGCCGACCTTCGAACTCCAGGACCTGGCCGCGCTGCGGCGGGAGGCGGCCCTCGCCCAGGACCTCGGGTTCAGCGGCAAGATCGCCCTGCATCCCCGCCAGGTGGCCGTCATCAACCAGGTCTTCTCGCCGGACGCGGAGTCGATCGAGGCGGCCCGGCGGGTGGTGGCCGCCGGACAGCGCAGCGGCCAGGGCATCACCACCGTTGACGGCGTGATGGTGGGACGGCCCTTCTTCGAGGCGTCCCAGCGGTTGCTCGACGAGTTCGACCCGTCCGGCTGACCGCCGCCGGGCCACCAGCCGTCCGCCCCATCGGCAGGGAGAGGAAAAGTGACGAGCACAGACGCGCGACAGGACATCACCGGACCGCACCGGTATCGCAACGCGGAGAAGATGATCCGCACGGCCGACCCGGTGTGGCAGGCCGCCGCCGACCACGGCCTGACCGGCATCAGGGTCGACACGCCCTCGGGCGACTCGAACAACCGGCTCGTCGACCGGGAGACCGGCCACGAGTTCGTCAACATGTGTTCCTGCGCGTACCTCGGGCTGAACCACCATCCGGCGGTGATCGACGGTGCCGTGTCGGCGCTGCGCGAGGCCGGCACCACCTGGCTGGTCACCTCCACCACCCGCATCCGGCACCAACTGCTGGCCCGCCTGGAGGACGAACTGGGCGAGCTGTTCGGCGCCCGGGTGCTGCCCGGCAGCTCGTGCAGCGCGCTCACCGCCGGCATCCTGCCCCTGGTCGCCTCCGGGCACCTCGCACCGGGCGGCCCCCGGGTCATGGTCTTCGACCGCTTCTGCCACTTCTGCATGTCGTACGTGAAGCCCATCTGCGCCGAGGAGAGCCTCGTCCTCACCTGCGACCACAACGACCTGGACTACCTGGAGGACGTCTGCCGGCGCTACCCCAGCGTGGCGTACGTCGCCGACGGCGCGTACTCGATGGGCGGTACCGCCGCCCTGGACGGCCTGTTGGAACTCCAGGACCGGTACGGGTTGTTCCTGTTCATCGACGACTCGCACTCGCTGTCCATCATGGGCGAGCGGGGGGAGGGATTCGTCCGCTCCCGGCTGACCATGAACCCGCGCACGATCATCGTCACCAGCCTGGGTAAGGGCTTCGGCACCGGCGGCGGCGTGGCCATGCTCGGCGACCCGGCGATGCACGGCTTCCTGACCCGGCACGCCGGGCCGGTGGGCTGGTCGCAGAACATGGCCCTGCCACTGGTGGGTGCCTCGTTGGCGAGCGCCGCCATCCACCGCTCACCCGAACTGGGTGAGTTGCAGCGCCGACTCCACGACAACGTGGCGTACTTCGACCAGCTCCTGCCCACCTCGTTCGCGGGCAACGGCCTGCCGGTACGCCGGATCACCGTGGGCGACACCGACCGGGCGGTCCAGCTCTCCGCGGAGCTGTACCGGCGGGGCTTCTACAGCTCTGCGGTGTTCTTTCCGATCGTGCCGCAGGGCCAGGCCGGGCTGCGGATCATGATCCGTGCGGACATCGACCGGCAGACCCTGAAAACCTTCACCGACCATGTGCGGGAGCTGACCGGTGCCGACTGAGCGGGAAGAGGAGCCGACCGCGGACCGGGCCCAGCCGACCGGGTACCGCCGGGTGGGGGAGAACCGGTACCGGGAGCAGGTCGGTTTCTACTACGACGAGATCGTCGTCGGCACGGTGATCGAGCACCGCCCCGGCCGTACCGTGACGGAGATGGACAACGTGCTGATGAGCATGTTGAGCATGAACGCCGCGCCGCTGCACATCGACAGCGCGTACGCCGCCCAGGGTCGGTGGGGCAAGCCGATCGTCTCCAGCCTGGTGACGCTGAGCATCGTCGGCGGGATGACCGCCCGCAGCACCAGCGGCCGGGCCATCGCCAACCTCGGCTGGGACCGGATCCGCCTGTCGCACCCGGTCTTCGTCGGCGACACCCTGTACGCCGAGAGCGAGGTGACCGCCAAGCGGCTCTCCGCCAGCCGGCCGGGAGAGGGCATCGTGACCTGCCGCACCACCGGGATCAAGGCCACCGGCGAGGTGGTGCTCACCTACGAGCGCAGCTTCCTGGTGCCGACCCACGAATCCAGCATTGACGACAGGACGGGATACTGACCTTGACCGGAGACCAGATCGTCACCACGCCTGCCCCGTCCACCCCGGACCGTCGCGGTCTGCCGGCGGTCAACTCCTGGGACGAGTTCACCCCGCTCCGCGAGATCGTCGTCGGGGACGCCACCCACATCCGCCTCCCCGGGCAGGACGACCCGTCGGCGTGGCTGACCTGCTTCCCGAAGCTGACCCGGGCTGAGCTGGGTGAACTCGAGGTGGGCGCGGTGCCGGCGCAGATCGTCGAGGAGACGAACGAGGACCTGGCCGAACTCTGCGCCAGCCTGCGTGGGCTGGGCGTGACCGTCCGCCGGCCGGCGGTCGTCGACCACAGCGTCGAGTTCGGTACGCCCCAGTGGCGCAGCGCCGGATTCAAGTCGTACTGCCCGCGCGACCTCACGCTGGTCGTCGGCTCCGCCATCATCGAGACCCCCAGCCCGACCCGGTCCCGCTACTTCGAGCTGTTCGGGCTGCGCCCGCTCTTCCAGGAGTACCTGCTCCGCGGCGCCACCTGGCTGGCCGCGCCCCGCCCGCAACTGGCCGACGAGCTGTACCCGCTCGACCCGGACGGCCTGCCCGAGCTGGGGGAGAGCGAGCCGGTCTTCGACGCCGCCAACGTGCTCCGGCTCGGCCGCGACCTGTTCTACCAGGTGTCCCGCAGCGGTAACGAACTCGGCCTGCGCTGGCTGGAATCCACCGTCCGGCTGCTCGGGGACCTCCGGATCCACCCGCTGCGCGGGGTCTACGGCTACACCCACATCGACAGCACCATCGCCTTCCTCCGTCCCGGCCTGGTGCTGCTCAACCCGGGCCGGATCAGGCCGGACGCGGTGCCGGAACCGCTGCGCGGCTGGGAGGTGCTGTGGTGCCCGGAGCCGGCCCGACCCGCGACCTCGCAGCCCACCCTGAGCGAGCACTGGATCACCATGAACCTGCTGATGGTCGACGAGGAGCACGCCATCGTCGACGCCGACCATCCGGAGCTGATCGCCCTCCTCGAGAAGCGCGGCATCACCGTGCTGCCGCACCGGCTGCGCCACGCCCGGGCGCTCGGCGGCGGCTTCCACTGCGTCACGTTGGACACCGTCCGCACCGGGGGACCGGAGAACTACCTGGACTGAGCGGCCCACAGCCCCTTCTGATCGAGGAGCAAGATGACGACTTCCGTCGACCTGATGGTGGCCGGGTCGACCGTGCGGGTCCTGGTGGATTCGGCCCCTGCCCCGGCGCCCGGCGTCCCCACCCTCGGCCCCAGCATCGGCGAGTACCCGTGCTACGACACGGTGTCGTACGCGCGGATGACCGACGACGAGGAACGCAACCGACGGTTCCGCGCCGCCCTGGCCCGGTTGACCGCCGGCCGGGTGGTGCTCGACATCGGCACCGGAGCGGACCTGCTCTGGGCGCGGGAGAGCCTGCGCCACGGCGCCCGCCAGGTCGTCGCGCTGGAGGCAATGGCGGAGTCGTACCGCCGGGCCGGGACGTGGCTGGCCGACCCGGGTGCCGGAGAACGCATCACCCTTCTTCACGGGAACTCCACCGACCTCGACATCACCCCGAAAGCGGACGTGTGCGTCGCCGAGATCATCGGATCGCTGGCCGGGGCCGAGGGGGCCGCCGCGGTGCTCACCGACGCGCGGCGCCGGCACCTCACCCCGTACGCCACCGTCGTGCCGCACCGGTGCGTCACCCTCGCCGCGCCGGTCGCCTTCCGGCAGCTCTTCGCCGGCGGTCCGGTGGCCTTCGCGGCGGACTCGCTCGGCTACCTGAAGACCATCTTCGACTGGCACGGCGCCCCGTTCGACGTACGCCTGCGCGTCACCCACCCGTCCCGCGACGCGCTGCTCGGCGAGGGTCAGGTGGTGGAGGTCCTCGACCTCAACGGGCACCTGCCGCTGGAACAGCGACGGTCGGTCCGCCTCACCATTGACCGTCCGGGCGTGATGGACGGGGTGCTGACCTGGCTGCGGCTCTGGTGCCTGCCGGACGGGGAGCCACTGGACGCGCTGCGGGTGGCCAGCAACTGGGCGTCCATCTACTTCCCGCTCTTCGACTCCGAACAGCCGGTCGAGGCGGGCGACATGCTCGACCTGACCGTCACGTCGACGCTCAGCGAGGACGGGGTGCACCCGGACTACCACCTCGACGCGGTGCTGCGTACCGCGATCGCCGGCACCCGCACGGCCAGCCACAGCTCCCCGTACCGGGGCGGGGGTTTCCGCCATCACCCCGTCCACCGGCACCTCTTCCCGTGACTCGCCGCACCGCGTGACTGCCGGCGGCCCGATGTCGACCGCGGCGGGCCGCCGGGCCGCGCGTCAGTCGTACGGTGTGAGGTTCCGCGCGAATGCCAGGAACCGGGCCGCCGGTGGCGGCAGCACGCGGTCCGTACGCCAGGTCAGTCCGACCGTGCGTTCGGCGCCGGGGGCGGCGACCGGGATGCCGACGGTGTTCGACGTGCCGGCGAGCTGGTCGGGCAGGAGCGCGACGCCGAGCCCGGCGCCGACGATCCCCTCGACGGTGGCCAGGTCGCCGCTCTCGAAGGAGATCCGGGGCGCCACCCCGGCCGCCGCGAACAGCTCGTCGACCAGCGAACGGAACCCGAATCCGGTGGGCACGGTCACCACGTCCTCGGTGGCGATCTCGTCCAGCTTGATCCGTCGACGCCCGGCGAGCCGGTGGCCGGCGGGGACGACGAGCACCAGCCGCTGCCGTTGCAGCGGCAGCCAACCGTGGCCGCCCGAGGGGCGGGGCCAGGTGATCAGCAGTTCGGCAGAACCCGATTCGAGGTCCCGCATGATCTCGTGTCCCGATGCCTGGCGCAGCGCGACGTGGACGCGGGGGGCCTCCTGCCGGAAGTCCCGCAGGACCCGGGGCACCAGCGAGGCGGCCATCGAGTCCAGGAACGCCAGCCGGACGGTGCCGGCTTCGGGATCGAGCAGGTCCGCCAGGTCACGGCGGAGCCGGTCGTACCGCTCGACGATGTCGCGGGCGCCGGCGAGGACCAGCGTGCCGTACGGGTTGGGATGCACACCCTTGGCGTCCCGCTCGAACAGGCGGGTGCCGAGTTCGTCCTCCACCCGGGCGAGGAGCCGGGACAGGCTGGGTTGGCTCATCCGCAGCGCCACGGCGGCGTCGGTGATCTGCTCGTGGTCGCCGAGCGCGAGCAACCTGCGGAAATCTTCCACCTGCATGCGCCAGAGTATACGCAAGACGTATGGCGATCATCGACTTCATGCATTTGCCGTATGCGGTCTGGCCGGCGCAGAGTGGGCTGGTGACCGCCGTTCTCGACGCACCCCCACCGGTCGGCTACCGCACCGGCGAGGCGGGCTACCGCCGGGTCACGGCGGCGCTCTTCGCCGCCGGCCTGGCCACGTTCATGCTGCTGTACAACACGCAGGCGCTGCTGCCCGAGATCGCGGCGACGTTCCACGTCTCCGCCGCGCAGAGCACCCTGACGCTCTCGCTGACCACCGTCGGCCTCGGCGTCGCCCTGCTCGTCGCCGGGACCGCCTCGGAGGTGCTGGGGCGGACCCGACTCATCCTCCTCTCCCTGGTCGCGTCCGGGCTGATCACGTTCGCCTGCGCGGTCGCACCGGGCTGGCCCGCGCTGCTCACCCTGCGGCTGCTGCTCGGGATCACCCTCGCCGGGCTGCCGGCGGTTGCCACCGCCTACCTGCGCGAGGAACTGCACACCGACACGCAGGCCCGCGCGGCGGGTCTCTACATCGGCGGCACCGCCCTTGGCGGGATGACGGGCCGGCTGGTGACCGGCCTGGTCGCCGACGTCGCCGACTGGCGCTGGGCACTCGCGGCCACTGCTGCCATCGGGCTGGTCTGCGCCGCTGTCGTCCGCCTCACGCTGCCGCCCTCGCGGAACTTCGTCGCCGCACCGGCCCACCTGCGCCACCTGGTCACCCTGGCCCGGGGGCCGCTGACCGACCGCGCGCTGATCGCGATGTCCGCCATCGGTGCCTGCACGATGGGCGCGTTCGTCGCCGTCTACAACGTGACGGGATTCCGGCTCACCGCCGCGCCGTTCGGACTGAGCGTCGGCGCGGCGGGCCTGGTGTTCCTGGCCTACCCGGTGGGGGCGGTGGCCTCCACGGTCGCGGGCCGGCTGGTCGACCGGTACGGCCGCCGCACGGTCGCCCCGATCGGTTGCCTGGTCGCCATCGCCGGGGCGCTCGTCACGTTGCCGGATTCGTTGCCGGTCGTTGTGCTCGGCCTGGCCGTGCTGGCCGTCGGGTTCTTCACCGTGCACGGGGTGGTCAGCGGCTGGGTGCCGGCCCGCGCGTACGCCGGGGGCGTGGCCGCCGGGCAGGCCGCCGCCAGCTACCTGTTCTGCTACTACCTGGGTGCGTCGGTCTTCGGCAGCCTCGCCGGGCACGCCTGGACGGCCGGCGGCTGGCCCGCGGTGGTGGCGCTGGCGGTGGTCCTGCTGGTCGTCGCCGGACTGCTCGCCGCCTGGCTACGCCGCACCCGACCGCTGGACCCCGCCCGCGACCGATCCACCACCGTCACCGTGAAGGGATCCCGCAACCGATGACGACCACGACCGTACGGGCAGCCGACGGCGCGCGCCTCAGCGTGCAGCTCGGCGGCCCGGACGACGCGCCACCGCTGCTACTGCTACCCGGACAGGCGAACTCCCACCGGTGGTGGGACGGCCTCCGGGAGGGTTTCGAGGACCGCTACCGGACGGTGACCTTCGACTACCGGGGCACCGGTCACACCCACAGCGAACCCGGTGACTGGTCTACGACCTCGTTCGCGGCCGACGCCGTTGACGTCCTTGACGCGCTCGGCCACCCCAGCGCGCGGGTCTACGGCACGTCGATGGGCGGTCGGGTGGCCCAGATGCTCGCGGCGTACCACCCGGACCGGGTCGACCGCCTCGTGCTCGCGGCCACCTCGCCCGGCGGACCGTACGCCCGAGAGCGCAGTCAGCAGGTGCGGCGTTCCCTCGCCGACCCGAACGGGTGGGCGCGCCGGCAGGCGCTGGCGGACCTCTTCTACACGCCGGCCGGGCAGCATCGGGCGGCGGAGAGCCGACTGTTCGGCGACCCGACGATGACGCCGCAGGCCAGGCGGGCACACCTACGGGTGAGCGACGCGCACGACGCGTCCTCGATCCTCGGCCGGATCACCGCACCGACCCTCGTCCTGCACGGCAGCGACGACCTGATGGTCCCGGTCGAGAACGCGGAGCTGATCGCCGCGTGGATCCCCGACGCCACGATGCGGATCCACGACGGTGGACGGCACGGCTTCTTCGACGAGTTCGCTGCCGAGGTGACCCCGATCGTGCGGGCCTTCCTGGCCCCGGACCGGGAACGCTGAGCGGCGGAACCAGCCCACCGACCGGCTGGGGTCGGGCTCCAGCCGGTCGGTCCGGTCCACCGCCGTCAGCGGGTGATGGACGCCTCCAGGCGGAACGGGTTGTCGCCCAGCGGGCTGGTACGCCGGGACTCGACCACGAACTCCCACACCCCCGGCTCGGGGTCGACGTAGGTGCGGCGCAGCGGGTCGCAACCGTTGCCGTCGAAGTAGTTCGCGTAGCAGTAGATGGTGCCGGCGGCGGAGTCCTCGCCGTTGACGCCCTGCGGGCTGAACGCCCACCAGCGGGTCTGGCTGCCCTCGGCGAGGCCGGACAGGTCGACCGTCATGGCCGTGGCGCCGGCGGGAACCGCCACCGAGTAGTGCACGGTGCCGTTACGGGACACCGTTCCCTCGGCCGACCAGGTCGTACCGACCGTGAGCGGCGCGGCGGCCTCGACCACGAGCATGGCGTACTGCTCGACGGCCTTGGTCCGGGCGCTGTCGACGACCAGCATCGCGTCGTGGGTGCCCTCGGTGCGCGGGCTGGCGGTCACCTGGATCGTGGTGGGCACGTCCTTGGCCAGGGCGACGGTCTGCGGCGCGTGGAAGGTGCCGTCGTCGCCGACGAGCCGCAGCTGGTACCGCACCGGGTCGGCGGGGCCACTGGTCCGGGTCAGGGTGACCGGGTAGCTGCGGGACTCACCGACCCGCTGGCCGCCGCTGTCCGGCGCGCAGTCGTTGAACAGGCCGCTGCCGCGGTGCGGCGTCCGCAACTGGCCGGAGAGCACGGTGCACACCGGAGCGGAGACGGTCACGTCGTCGCTGGCGACGCCCCGGTCGTCCGTCCGCAGGTACTTCCAGGCGTCCTCGACGTTCAGCTGGCCGCGGCCCTGGGCGATGACGTCAACGTTCGAGTGGAAGTCGGCCGAGGAGTAGATGGCGTTGCGCAGCTCGGCCGGGGTCACGCTGATCCCCGACTGCTTGGCGGCGGAGAGCAGCAGCGCGGCGGCACCGGCGGCCTGCGGGGACGACATCGAGGTGCCGTTGAACATCGAGTAGCCCGGGGGCAGGGTGTAGCCGGTCTCGGCGACCGACGCGCTGGCGATCCAGTTCGGTGTCGGCGCGACGGCGGAGCCGGGAGCGGTGATGTCGGGCTTGAATCCGCCGTCCTCGCGCGGCCCCCGCGAGGAGAACGGCATGATGTCGTGGTCGACGGCGACCTTCGAGCCGTAGTTGACCCACCAGGTGTCGCGGGAGACCGAGGCGCCGACGCTGACCACCCGGTCGGCGCCGGTCGGGTCGCCGAGGGTGTTGGCGCCCGCACCCGAGTTCCCGGCCGAGACGAACATCTGCACACCGGTCTCGTCGATCAGGCGGTTGTAGAGCAGGGCCTGCGCGCTCTGGCCGTCGTTGAGGGCCGGGCTGGAGCCGATGGACATGTTGATCACGTCCACGCCGTGGACCGTGGCCAGCTCGATCATGCCGTCGGTGAGAGCGGCGGTGGAGCAGCCGAGGGCGTGGCACGCCCGCATGGACACCAGCTTGGCGCCGGGCGCCTGACCGTCCATGGCGCCGCCGAACATGTCGTTGGCGGCGGCGATGCCGGCGACGTGGGTGCCGTGGCCCTCGTTGAGCGTGTTGATGTTCACCGCGTCGGTCCCGTTGGACGAGATGTCCAGCTCCAGGTCGACGGTGAAGGGCACCCGCTCGTTGACCGGGGTGGCCGGGTTGTCGATGCCCAGGTACCCGATCTGGCTGGCGGCCCTGAACGGCCGCATCAGCTCCTCGTCGGTGAAGTCGCGGTCCTGGTCGGTGTCCACCCACACCGCCTGGTCGGACTCCCGGTAGAGCACGCCCAGGTAGGTGCCGGCCAGGCTGGACATCGAGATCCGCTTGACCGAGATGGACAGGCCGCCCTCGGCGGGGCCGGTCCACGTCTGCCGGAGCAGCGGATCGGTGAACGTCGGACCGGTGACCCGGTTCGCCGGCGTCATGCTGTACCAGGTGGAGTCGAACAGCAGGTCGATGAAGTTCCGCTGGGAGGTGGCGACGACCGTGTCGACGAGCTTGCGTTCCCCGGTCGTGGTGGTCGCGAGGGCCGGATGCGTCGGGTCGATCCCGGTGTCCATGACGCCGATGGTCACGCCGCGACCGTCGTACGTGGGATGTGCGGCCTTGAAGTCGACCGACTTCGTCTCGTTGGTGGGCAGGTAGGCGTTGTCGGCCGGGGTCGTCGCGGAGGGCGCCGGTGGCGTGGCCCCGGCTTCGGCGGTGACCGTCGTGCTGGTGGTCCCCAGGTCCGGACGGGTGTCGTCCAGCTTGAGCAGTTCGTCGACGTCCACCCGGACGACGTCATCGAGGGCGAGGACCTTCTCGACGTCGTCGAACGGCACGTTGGCCTTGAGGTAGCCGATCCGGGCCTCCGTCCTCGTGACGTCGGCGCCGAGCGCGGCCAGCGCCTGCTCGGCCTGTTCGGTCCGGCCGTCCCGGACGGCGATCATCAGGGTCACGAAGTCGGGGGTCGGCTGCCCGGCGTCGGCCGGGGCGCTCCGCCGGAGGTGTTGGCGGGAGTACTGCGCGATCAGGGCCCGGTCGTGGTTGCCGAGCTTGTCGCCCGTACCGGTCGACGGCTGTGCCTGGACGGGCGCGGACAGGAGCGACAGGCCGCCGGCCGCGACGACGGCGGCGGCGAGCGCCGCTGCGGTCCGCCGGTGCCGGTACGGGTGCGCGGTGATGTGACGTGGCATGGGCGTCCTCGTGCTGTGAGGCGAGTGGATGGAGGGATCCTGTCACCAGCACAAGTTGTTGATCAGCCCGCTGAGCTGGCGGTTTTACGCATTGGCGGGAATGCGACGCGGAGTCGGGACGACGGCGGGGGAGGCCGTCGTCGGTGACCGTGCCGGGTCAGATCCAGCGACGGCGGGCCGCCTGCCAGCCGAGCTGGATCCGGGTCTGCACCCCGGCGAGTACCAGTAGCCGCTGAACCCGCCGCTGGATGGTGCGCATGCTCACCCCTACCTGGGTGGCGATCGCCTGGTCGGTGTAGCCGGCGAGGAGCAACGAGAGCAGCCGCCGGTCGTCGGGGGCCAGCGGGCCGTCCGCAGGTGTGGCCAGCGCGGTGGGCACCGGCACGGCGGACTCCCAGACCCGGCGGAAGACCCAGCAGAGCGCCTCGACGAGGGCGGGCGTGTGGACGACCAACGCCTTCGCCGCCGCGCCGGGCGGCAGGTGACGAAGGACGACCAGCACGACCTCTTCGTCGAAGATGCTGCCCTTGAACGGCACCTCGATCGCGACCCGCATCTCCTCACCCAGCGCCGCCCACTCGTCGAGCAGCAGCGGGGTCGGCTGGCCGTCCCCCTCCAACGTCGTCCGTTCGTAGACGACTCGGTAGCGCACCCCGGCCCGCAGCGCGTCCTGTTGGCCGGCGTTGGCGGTGGGGGGCACGGCGATGACGGGCGCCGCCACCAGGGACTGGATCTCCCGGCGGGCGTTCCGCTGCAACTGGCCGTAGCGTTCGGCGATCGCCGTCGCGCCCTCGACCACCTCGACCGGTTCGGTCCCGCCACCTGGCGTGCCGCTTCGCTGGTAACGCTGCGAGAGCTGGGCGATGGCCAGTTGCGCCTTGTGGAGATCGTCCAGGCGTTGCAGTGCCATCAACCGCAGGGTGATGTCCGGCGGCGCGGCGTGCAGTCGGTGCTGTTGCTCGGGACGCACCACCACCAGGCCCCGGTGCGCCAACTGGGCGAGGGCCTGCTCGACGTCCGGTTCGGCCAGCCCGGTGCGGTCGGCCAACTCGCGTTCGTCGGCGGCCGGCCCGGCGACGAGCTCCTCGTAGATTCGCTCCTCGTGAGGGCCGATCCCGATGCTCTCGAGCATGTCAGCGCAGCACCCGGACGGCTGGTGCGAGCACGACGACCCCCTGTTGTTTGCCGGCGGCGGGTCGACTGACGTCGTCCTGAGCTGCGGTTCGCAGGGTCGTACAGCGGGCGGGCCGTGTCAAGCGATTGGCGGATCTTGGTCACGCCAGGGCCGTGGTCTGCGCCCCTCGCGCCGGCAGTGACCGGGAGGGAATCAAAGCTGGCGGGCGTAGCAGACCGACAACGCCTCACCCTGGTACGGGCCGAAGTTGTCGATGCGGTCGTACCCCTCTCGCTCGTAGAAGCGCATCGCGTCCGGTTGGGCCGTGCCGGTCTCCAGGAGCAGCTTCACCACGCCACGGTGGCGTGCCTCGTGTTCCAGGGCGCGCAGGATCGCCACCGCCGCTCCGGTGCCCCGAACCGCCGGCTCGACGTACATCCGCTTGATCTCCGCCGAGTCCGGCCCCAGCAGCCGCAGCGCCCCGCAGCCCACCGCCGCGCCGTCCGCGTCGCGGGCGACGAGGAACACGCCGATGTCCTCAGCGGTCGGGGCCGCCCCCGGCTCGTGGTCGTCGTTGCCGTACCGCGCGTCCAGCTCCGCGCGTTGCGCGGCGCGCAGCCGCGTCCCGTCGACCCCGTCCCAGGACTCCGACCCCACCCTGACCTGCACAGTTCATACCCTCATCTATCCGTAACAACTGTTCCGGTAACGGATGTTACGCTATCGCGGCGGGCGACGGCGAAGGGGCGGGCATGGCCAGACGACGTGATCTCCAGGGCCACCAGGAGCGGCTGTCGACGGCCACCTGGTCGGTGCTCGCCGACCACGGCCTGCCGGGGCTGACCCTGCGGGCGGTGGCCGAGCGCGCCGGATGCAGCACGGGCCTGGTGCTGCACACGTTCCCGGACAAGCAGGCCCTGCTCGTCCACGCCCGTACCCTGCTGCACGAGCGCACCGCCGCCCGTGCCGACGCGGCCCAGGCGTCCGGCCCCGAACCGCTGGACGCGCTGCGGGCCGTCCTGATGCAGGTGGCCTCCGGCAGCGACGACAAGCGTGAAGAGGCCCGGGTGTGGGTGGGTTTCCTGGCCGCCGCGCTCGCCGATCCCGAACTCGCCCGGTTGCACCAATCCCACAACCGCGCCTTCGTGGGCCGGATCCAGCGTCTTGTGGCGACCTGCCGCCCCGACTGGAGTCCGGAGCAGACCGCGCTGAGCGCCACGGCACTGGTCGCGCTCGTGGAGGGGCTCAACGTCCTGGCCGCCGTCGATCTGGACACCTACTCCGCCGCCGCGCAGCAGGCGGCCATCGAGGCCGCGCTGGACCAGATCCGTGCCGAACGGCCGGCACCACCGCCCGCCGACCCCGCCGCCGCGCCGGTCGGCGCCTGAGGGCCTGACCGCTTCCGTTCACAGAGGTAGACAGATCAGCGGAACGTTCCAGGTTTACCCGCCGTCGTTCCGGGTCAGTCGTTAGCCGGATGGCGGGCGAGGCGGTGAGTTGACATCCTCTCCGGCCTAACGGCGGGAGATTCCCACCCTCGCGGGTGGGGTTTCCTGGTTCATCGCGGACCGCACGGAAGGAGAACTCTCGTGTCTGACGTCCGCTCCGCAGGCGTTTATGGTCTCGGCCAGCCCGGCCGCGACGGCGATGTTCTGGGCGGCGTTGACGTCCCGGTCGTGTCGGGTGCCGCAGGACGGACACCGCCAGTGGCGGGTGCCCAGGGAGAGCGTGGCGAGGACATGCCCGCACGCCGAGCAGGTCTTCGAGGACGGTTACCAGCGGTCGACCACTACGAGGTGCCGGCCGGCGCGCTGCGTCTTGTAGGCGAGCAGGGTACGGAACTCGGCCCACCCGGTGCGGGAGATCGCCTTCGCCAGACGCCGGTTGCGGACCATGTTGCCCACGGCGAGGTCTTCCACGGCGATGGCGTCGAACCGGCGCACCAGAGCCGTGGACTGTTGGTGGAGGAAGTCTCGGCGGGCTTCGCGTACCCGCGCGTGCGCCCGAGCCACTTTCCGTCTCGCCTTGGCCCGGTTCGCCGAGCCCCGTTGTCGGCGGGCCATCATCCGCTGGTAGCGCTTCAGGCGACGCTCTCGACGCTCCATGTGCCTCGGGTGGGGGATACGGTCGCCGGTGGACAGCACCGCGAAATCGGTCAACCCGAGGTCGACCCCTACTGCCTGACCGGTGGGTTCGGGCGCGGTGGGGGTGTCGATGTCGACGGTGAGGGTCACGTACCAGCGGCCGTCCGGGTCACGGGACACTGTGACCATCGTCGGATCCAGCCCAGCTGGGTCGATGCCGTGCCACGACCAGACGAATGCCAGCACACCCGGCGTCTTTCCGAGGGACAGCCTGCCGTCGCGCAGGCGGAACGCCGACCGGGTGAACGACGCCGACTGCCGACCATGCCGGGACTTGAAACGCGGATACCGGGACCGTTTCGCGAAGAACCCGGTCATCGCCGCGTCCTGGTGCCGCAGGGTCTGCTGCAACGGCACCGAACTGACCTCCCTCAGAAACGCCCACTCGGGTTGCTTCTTGAGTTCCGTCAACGTCCGGTCCGTCTCCGCGTAGGAGGTGCCTTCACGGGTGGTGCGCCAGCGGTCGGTACGGGCGGCCAGGGTGCGGTTCCACACCACGCGCACGCACCCGAACGTGCGGTTGAGCACCGCTGCTTGTTCGGGTGTCGGGTATGCCCGGCACTTGTACGCCGTCCGCATAGGACAAACCTACCCGAAAGGATGATCATGGATGACAGTGGGGCCGCCATTCCTCCCCGCCCTCAAGGACGGGGCATCCTGGCGGCAATTCGGTGATCCGGTCGTGAGTGTCCTGCGCAGGAAGTCGGTCGAGCAGTCGATCCGCGACACGGAGCAGCCGGAGCACCGGCTCCGCAAGGAGCTGACCGGTCTGGATCTCACCGTGTTCGGCATCGGCGTCATCATCGGTACGGGCATCTTCGTGCTGACCGGGGTGGCCGCGAACCAGACCGCCGGGCCGGCGGTGGCGTTGTCCTTCGTCATCGCCGGGGTCGCCTGCGCGCTGGCCGCGTTGTGCTACGCGGAGTTCGCGTCCACCGTGCCGGTCGCCGGCAGCGCCTACACCTACTCCTACGCGACGCTCGGCGAGTTGGTCGCGTGGATCATCGGGTGGGATCTGATCCTGGAGTTCGTACTGGCCGGCGCCACGGTGGCGGTGGGGTGGTCCCAGTACTTCGCGGTGCTCATGGAGACGCTCGGGGTGACGCTGCCGGCCGCGGTCAGCGGCGGCGAGGGCAGCGTGTTCAATGTGCCCGCCACGCTCATCGTGCTGATCCTCACCGCGGTCCTGGTCGGCGGTATCAAGATCTCGTCCCGGCTGAACGCCGTGGTGGTCACCATCAAGGTGGCGGTCGTGCTGTTCGTGATCGTCGCCGGGCTGTTCTTCGTCCGGGGCGGCAACTACGCACCGTTCGTCCCACCGGCCGAGCCGGCGCAGGGCGGTGCCGGCGCGGACGCGACCCTGCTGGAGGCCGTCTTCGGGCAGGCGCCCGCCAACTTCGGGATCAGCGGGATCTTCGCCGCGGCGGCGCTGGTGTTCTTCGCGTTCATCGGCTTCGACATCGTGGCCACCGCGGCCGAGGAGACCCGGCTCCCGCAGCGCGACGTGCCGCGCGGGATCCTCGGTTCCCTGGCGGTCTGCACGTCGCTCTACGTAGCCGTCTCGCTGGTGGTGGTGGGCATGCAGCACTACGCCCAGCTCGACACGAAGGCGCCGCTGGCCGCCGCGTTCCAGGCCGTCGGCCAGCCGTTCATCGCCAACCTGATCACCATCGGCGCGCTCGCCGGGCTGACCACGGTGGTCATGGTCCTGATGCTGGGGCAGAGCCGGGTCGCGTTCGCCATGAGCCGGGACGGCCTGCTGCCGCGCTGGCTGAGCCAGGTGCATCCCCGCTACGGCACCCCGTACCGCATCACCGTCATCGTGGGTCTGGTGGTGGCCGTGCTCGCCGGGTTCATCCCGCTCGAGGAACTCGCCGAGCTGGTCAACATCGGTACCCTCTTCGCGTTCGTGCTGGTCGCGGCGGCGGTCATTATTCTGCGCCGCACCCGGCCGGACCTGCCGCGCGGCTTCCGCGTCCCCTGGGGACCGGTGATACCGGTGCTCGCCATGGTCGCCTGCGCCGTGCTGATGCTGTTCCTCACCGTCGAGACCTGGCTGCGTTTCTTCGCCTGGATGGCGCTGGGTCTGGTGGTCTACTTCCTCTACGGGCACCGCCGCAGCCGGCTGGCCCAGGCTGGGCGGGACGGGCAGCGGATGCCCGACCAGCCGGACCTGGACACCGGTTTCGGCTCCGCGTCGCCCCCGCCACGGTGACCGCCGTCGCGCATCGGTGGTGCGGCCCCGCTGCGGTGACCCGTTGGCGGTGCGGCCCCGCCGGTCGGACTGTACTTTTGACCGGTTCGCCCCGCCCACGGTTTCCCTAACCTGGCTGGCATGAGCGTCTCTTCGCTGACCGACCCCGGGGGCACGGTCCCCGTGGACCGGTCCCGTGGCCTCGGCGGGGTGACGAACCGGCTCGCCACCGACGTGGCGCTCGGCGGTGCCTTCCTGCTGGCGATCGTCGTCGAGATCGTCGCGCTCGCGGACAGTTGGGGCGTCCGCTACTGGCTGTTCGGCGGGGCCGCCGCCGTGGTGGTGTGTCTGCTCGCCCTGCTGCGCCGGTGGCACCGGGCCTGGTTGGCCGCCGCCGGGCTCACCGTCGCTGCGCTGACCGTGCTGGTGGCCCGGCTGGCCCACCTGCCGGCCGAGCCGGGCCCGGCGATGGCACTCGCGCTGGCGGTGCTGGTCGGCGCCGCGGTGCGTACCCTCCCGCGCGTGCCGGCGGGCGCCGTGGCCGCCGGCGGGCTCGGCATCGTCGTGGGCAGTCAGATCGCCGCCCTCCCCGCCCCGGGCATCGCTCCCGTCACCAGCCTGGCCGGGCTGGCCTGGCTGACCGCCGTCGCGGTCGGGCTCTCCCTGCGCCTGGTCGACGTCCGCAGACAGGCCACCGTCGAGAAGATCCGCCAGGACGAGCGGCTGGAACTGGCCCGCGAACTGCACGATGTGGTCACCCACCACATCACCGGCATCGTCCTCCAGGCCCAGGCCGCCCAACTGGTCGCCGGCAGGCAACCCGAGAAGGTGCCCGGCACCCTCGCCGGCATCGAGTCCGCCGGCTCCGAGGCGCTCGCGGCGATGCGTCGGGTGGTCGGCCTGCTCCGCGACGCCGCCGACGCGGAGCTCGCCTCGCCCGGGGGGACCGAGCAGCTCAGCGCCCTGGTCGACCGGTTCACGCGGCAGGGGCCGCCGGCGCGACTGCGGATGCCCGAGCGGACGGACGACTGGCCACCGGAGGTGGCCAGCACCGTCTACCGGATCGTGCAGGAGGCGCTGACGAACGTGGCCCGGCACGCGCCGCACGCCCGAGCGGTCACCGTAACCGTCGAACAGCACGACGCGGAGGTCACGGTCCAGGTGGTGGACGACGCGTCGCCCGCGCCCGCCCGGTACGGCCACCGCGGCGGGTACGGTCTGGTCGGCATGCGGGAACGCGTCGAGAGCCTCGGTGGCGACCTACGGGTCGGCCCCCGGTCCGCCGGCGGCTGGTCGGTGCTGGCCACCCTGCCCCTACCCACCAGGACGAACCGTTGACCATCCGGGTGCTGATCGCCGACGACCAGGCCATGGTGCGTGGTGGCCTGCGGCTCATCCTCGAGGACCAGCCGGACATCACCGTGGTGGCCGAGGCCGTCGACGGTGTCGACGCGATCGCCCAGGCCCGTCGGCTCCGCCCCGACGTCTGCCTGGTGGACATCCGGATGCCCCGACTCGACGGCCTCGAGGTGACCCGGGCGCTCGCCGGACCCCAGGTCGCCCAGCCGCTCCGGGTCGTCGTGGTGACCACCTTCGACCTCGACGAGTACGTCTACGGGGCGCTGCGCCACGGCGCGGTCGGCTTCCTCCTCAAGGACGCCGGGCCGGCGCTGCTGGTGGAGGCGGTGCGCGCCGCCCACCAGGGCGACGCGCTGGTGTCGCCGTCGGTGACACTGCGGTTGCTCCGGCACGTCACGTCCACCGTCCGACCGACCGCCGGCCGGCAGGTCCCCAGGCTCACCGAACGGGAGATCGAGGTGGTTCGGGAGATCGCCCGGGGACGTACCAACCGGGAGATCGCCGCCGAATTGTTCATCTCGCTGAGCACGGTCAAGAGCCACGTCTCCGGGATCCAGACGAAGCTGGACGCGCGTAACCGGGTCGAGATCGCGGCCTGGGCGTGGGAGAACCGCATCGTGGCGAGCGCCTGACGCGCTGCCGGCCCGCGCTTCCGTACGTTCCGTGACGCCAGCCATCCGTCCGGTGTCCACCGACGCCCCCGTCTCCGCCCCGACACCGTGACCCGATAACGTCTTCGCAGCTCAGGGCGGTGACTTCGGGTGGTCCGTCGGAGTGGAGCCGCCCGGATTCGTAGGGACGAGCGGGTGTTGGCGTATGAGACTCCGGCAGTTGACGTACTTCGTGACGGTGGCCGATCACGGCTCGATCCGCAAGGCGGCGGACGCCCTCTTCATCGCCCAGCCGTCCCTGTCGGCGCAGCTCGCCGCGCTCGAACGCGAGGTCGGCGGCCCGTTGTTGAACCGGCAGGCGCGCGGGGTGACGCTGACCCCCGCCGGCCGGGTGTTCCTGCGGGAGGCGCGCGTCACCCTGGCCGCGGCGGAACGCGCGAAGCGGTTCGCGACCCTCGCCCTCGGCGGCGAGCAGGGGGATCTGCGGTTCGCCACGGTACTGTCGATCGCCGCCGGGCTGGTGCCGGACGCGCTGCTGGCCTGGCGCTCGCGGCGGCCGGGGGTGCGCGCCTTCCTCCAGGAGTACCGCAGCTCGCGGGAGTTGGAGCGGTACACGGCGCAGGGCCTGCACGACTTCGCGGTGGGCCCCAAACCGTCGACGGCGTTCGAGGTCACCGAGTTCATCGGTTCCGAGGAATTCGTCGTGGTGCTTCCCCAGGGTGACGAACTCCTTTCCTCCGCATCGGTCGACATAGCCCGACTCGGTGACCGTCCCTGGGTTCTGTTCTCCCGCGACCACGGTCTGTCCAGCATTCACGACGATATTTTCGCGACCGTCGGAATAGCGCCGGAAAGTGCGGTCTTCACCAGTCAGACCGATGTGGCCGTGCGGCTCGCGACCGTCGGACTCGGCCCGACGATCGTGCCGGACAACGTCGTGCCGCCGCCGCTCCGACGGTTCGCCAGATCCCTGGCCACGCCCCTGACCCGCGACCTCTACGTGTACGGGACGGCACCGGTTCCCAATCTCGCGAAGGCGTTTCTCGACGAGTTGAGGAACGTGTGCGCGGCACCGAAGCGATAGCCGCAGACTATCGCGGTGACAGCAAAATCGGGGCTGGTGCCTATCCGTGGCTGCTCCTAGCGTGGGGCAACCTGGACAGGAAGGATCCGTTGTGCCCACGCAGTCCAACGACATCGGCGAGTTGCCACTCGCGGGCGAGTTGATCGCCTCCGGCTTCGAGGGCTGGAGCGCCGAACTGAAACAGGAATTCGAGCGGAACGCCTTCAACAAGGTGATCGGCTCCCGGGTGCTCTCGGAGGACGACCGGGTGCGGGTCTGGCATATCGAGGTGCCGCCCGGCCAGCGCCTGCCGGCGCACCGGCACACCCTGGACTATTTCTGGACCGCCCTGCACGACGGCGCGTCCGTCCAGCACACCGACGACGGAACGACCCGCCGCGTCGCCTACCGCAAGGGCGACACCCGCCACTTCGTCTTCCGCGACGGCGCCTACCTCCTGCACGACCTCGTCAACGACGGGGACACGACGCTGGAGTTCATCACCGTCGAGCACCTCAGGTAGGCCCGATCGCGGGTAGTCCCGACCCCTCCGCCCGCCTGGTAACCACCCCCACACCGCCCACCACCGGAGGTCCCCCATGGCATCCGCCACCTCACCCCGAACATCGCACCGGAGAGTCCTGACCGCCACCACCGTCGGGACCACCCTGGAATGGTTCGACTTCGCGTTGTACGGCGCCCTCGCGGGCGTCGTGTTCCCCCAGGTCTTCTTTCCCACGTCCACGCCGGCCGTGGCGGTCATCCAGTCGTTCGCGACGTTCGGGGTGGGTTTCCTCGCCCGGCCGCTCGGCGCGGTCGCCTTCGCCAAGATGGCGGACCGGGCCGGCCGGAAGAAGGCCATGGTCGTCTCGCTGACCATGATGGGCGCGGTGTCGCTGGCCATCGCCCTGCTCCCCGGCTACCACTCCATCGGGGTGGCCGCCCCGGCGATCCTCGTCCTGCTGCGCTTCCTACAGGGCTTCTGCCTCGGCGGCGAGGCCAGCTCGGCGCAGGTCATGGCGCTGGAGTACGCGCCGGACGGCCGACGCGGCCTCTTCGGGGCGATGGTGAACTTCGGCAACCCGCTCGGCCAGGTTCTCGTGGCCCTGTTCATGCTCGGCACCGGCGCCCTGCTCGGCGAGACCGTGTTGAACAGTTGGGGCTGGCGGATCCCGTTCGTCATCGGCGCGCTGATCGCGGTCGTCGGCTACTTCATCCGGCGGCACGTCGAGGAGTCACCGGTCTTCGTCGAGGCGAGCCGGATCGGCGCCCAGGCCCGGCGTCCGCTCCGGGAACTGTTCCGCACGCACCGGTCGACGATGATCCGGCTCATCCTGGTCTGGCTCCCGAACACCGCGCTGAGCTACGTCGTCAGCACGTACGCCCTGGCGTACATCGTCAACAGCTTGGGCATGTCCAGCTCGATCACGTTCGGCCTGGTGCTCGTGCTGAACCTCTTCGGCCTCGCGCTGGTGCCGCTCGGCGGGGCGCTGTCCGACCGGTTCGGCCGTACCCGGGTGCTGATGGCCACGATGACCACGTCCCTCATCGGTTCGGTGGCGCTGTTCCCGCTGCTGGACACCAGGAACATCCCGGTCATGCTGCTGGCCATGCTGGTCAGCCAGGGTTCGCAGTTCATGTCGGCCGGTGTGCTGGCCGCCTTCTTCGCCGAGCCGTTCCCGACCGCCGTCCGGTACTCGGGCCACGCCACCGTCTACACCCTGAACAACCTCATCGCCGGCTCCACCGCGCCGTTCGCCGCCGCCCTGCTGCTGTCGTCGACGGGCACCACCTGGAGCATCGTCGGCGTCCTGGTCGGGCTGTACGTCGTCGGCATCGCCGTGCTGGCCACGCTGCCCGAGACCCGGTGGCTGCCGTTCGCCGACAACCACCACGTCACCACGCCCACCCACCCCAAGTCGACCGCTGCCCTGGCCGCGGTGGACTGACCCGACCCCTCGAACGGAGAGTCACCGATGGAAGCTGTGATCAAGACCGGCCCGTACCCGGGTATCGAGGTAGCGGACGTGCCCGAGCCCACCCCGGGGCCCGGGGAGGTGCTCATCGAGGTGGAGGCGGCCTCGGTCTGCGGGACGGACTACACCCTCGCCGACTGGACCGCTGGCGCGGCAGCCTGGGGCCCGTCGTTCCCGCTGACCATGGGTCACGAGTACTGCGGCCGGGTGGTCGCGGTGGGCGAGGGCGTCCAGGCCGTCACGGTCGGTCAGCGCATTGCGGGGGAGTCGCACGTGTGGTGCGGCACCTGCGAGGCGTGTCGCCGGGACGCGCGGCACAACTGCCTGAACATCAGCATCCCCGGCGTGAGCCGCAACGGGGCCTTCGCGCCGCTGCTCGCCGTCCCGGAGACCGCCTGCTTCCCGCTCGCCGACGAGATCGGCCCGGAGGCCGTGCTGTTCGAGTCCGCCGGTGTCGCCATGCACGCCATCCAGCAGGCCGGCGACGTCGCCGGCCGGAGCATCGCCATCACCGGTGCCGGGCCGGTCGGACTGTTCCTCATCGCCGAGCTGCGGGCGCTGGGGGCCGGCGAGGTGCTGGTCCTCGAGCCGAACCCGGCCCGCCGGGAACGCGCGGCGGCGCTCGGCGCCACCACGTTCACCGGTGAGCAGGCCGCCGAGCTGGCCGAGCACGCCCGCCGGATCGGCCCCCTCGGCGGTGTCGAGATCGGCTTCGAGGTGTCCGGGGCGCCCGCCGCGTACGAGGCGATGTTCGGCACGCTCGGCCTGGAGGGCACCCTCGTGTCGGTCGGCCACTCGTCCACGCCGGTCGGTGTGCACATCACCCGGGACGTGAACCTGCGGGTGATCAACTGGAAGGGTGTGTACGGCCGCCGGATCTGGTCGAGCTGGGAGCGGCTTCAGGAACTCGTGCTGTCCGGGCGGGTCGACCTGGCCCCCTTCATCGAGGGCGAGCTGAAGGTCGCGGAGCTGCCGGAGCGGATGGCCGACATCCGGCAACTGCCCGGCAAGGTGGTGGTGCGCCCGTGACGGACCGCACCGACTCCGGTGCCCGGTGGCAGACGTCCTCGGCGGGACGGACGGTCGCGTTCGTCCACACCGTTCCCGGCCTGGCTCCGGTGTTCGAGGACGTTGCCCGGGACCGCGTCGCGGCCGTCACCACCCGGCACATCGTCGACGAGGAGCTGTTCGGTACCGCGACGGCCGAGCCGGGCCTGGCGTTCGACCGGGCGGTGACGACGCTCCAGCGGCACGTCGACTCGGCCGTCGACGGGGGCGCCGACGCGGTGGTCGTCACCTGCTCGACCCTCGGCCCGGCCACGGACGTGGTCGCGGCCACCAGGCAGGTGCCGGTGATCCGCGTCGACCGGCCGATGGCGCGGCGCGCCGTCGGATACCGCCGGGTAGGTCTGCTGGCGACCCTGGAATCCAACCGGGCCGCCAGCCGCGCCGTCATCGAGCGGGTCGCCGCCGAGCAGGGCACCACCGTCGAGGTCGTGGACCGGCTCTGCGACGGCGCCTTCGACCACCTGAAGGCCGGGGACCAGGCCCGGCACGACGAGGCGATCCGTACGGTGGCCGCCGACCTCGCCGGCCAGGTGGACGTGCTGGTCCTGGCGCAGGCGTCGATGGCCAACGCGGCCAGCCTGATCGGGGGGCCGGTGCCGGTGCTCACCAGTCCGGCGGCGGCCGTGGAGGAGGCGGGGGAGGTTCTGGCCCGGGGGCCGCGACCAGGGCCCCCGCTAAAGCGGGAGGTCGGCATCTCCCAGCTTCGGATCTACCGGATCCGGCCGGGGCTGATGGCCGACTGGCTGCCCTTCTTCCACCAGACGCTGGTCCCGCTGCACCACCTCGTCGGCATCCCGGTCCCGGCGGCCTGGGTCAACACCGAGGATCCGGACGAGTTCGTCTGGATTCGGCAGTTCCGGTCCCGGGAGTCGGTCTCCGACCAGGAACGCCAGTTCTTCTCCACCGCGCCCAGGGTGGCGCTCGGCGACGTCCGGGGGCGGTACGTCGAGTCGCTCCAGGTGCGCCTGCTGACCGGTACGGTGTCCGGGGCAGCTTGATCGACTCCATGTCGCCAAAGCTGCGGTGTCCGAGTACGGCGGACACCGCAGCTTTGGCGAAACCGCGCGGCGGACCGGGCCGGGCGCCGGCCGGCTACCGGCCGGGACGGGCACGGCCGAGCGATCGGCCTCAGCCGCCGACGTCGAACGAACCCACCCGCTCGACGAGCCAGGTCACGTCGGTGCCGCTCGGCACCTCAACCGGCTCGGACCCCCGGCAGAACACCCGCCCGCCGGCGCTCACGCCGTCGAGCCGCATCACCCCGTCGCTCACCCGCAGCCAGGTGCCCTCGCGCATGCCGAGCACCGGGACGTCGTTCTCCTCAAGGAACTGGGTGATCCGCTCCTCCCGGGTCTCTCCCTGGTGCGTCGAGGACGGGTCCGGGTCGAGGTAGTGCGGGTTGATCTGGAAGGGCACGAGACCGAAGGTCTCGAACGACGGCGGCGCGACGATGGGCATGTCGTTCGTCGTACGCAGGGTCGGCGTCGCGACGTTGGTGCCGGCGCTCGACCCGAGGTAGGGCATTCCCTCGGCCACCCGGGCGCGGACGACGTCGAGCAGGCCGAGGTCGTGGATCGCCTTGACGAGCCGGAAGGTGTTGCCGCCGCCGACGAAGACCGCCTCGGCGTCGGCGACCAGGTCGCGTGGCGTGCCCTCGTGGGCGCCCCGGACGGCGACGCCGAGTGGCTCCAGGGCCCGTCGGACGGCGTCGGTGTAGCCGTCGTGGTCGGCCAGCGCGAACGGGACGAACACGAGCGAGCGCCGGCCGTCGAGTACCTGGAGGATGGCGTCGCGCGCGTGCTCCAGGTAGGCCCGCCCCGGGGCGGTCGAGTTGGACAGGAGCAGTAGGTTCGGCTGGCCCTGGGGCATTGGTGTCTCCTTGGTGCGGCCGGTCTGGTTCGTCCGGCGCGGCGTTCAGTGGGCTTTTGTCGGCTCGGTCTGCCGGACCGCGACGGCCGAGTTGTTCGCCCGGTTGTCGAGCAGGGCGGAGAGTTGCTCCGCGGCGGTCTGTAGTGCGGGCAGGTGGTCCCGGATGTCGTCCGGACGGGCCGGATACTTGCTCTCGCCGAGGCTGAGCGAGCCGACCGGCCGCCCCCTGAGCATGATGGGTACGGCGAGCGCCCGGGTGGCGTAGTCGTATTCCCCCTCGGAGTAGGCGTAGCCCTGCGCGACCGCCTCGACGAAGAGTCGTTCCAGCTCGTGCTCGTCGGTCCTGGTCAGCTCGGTGAAGGTGGCGAAGACGCGACCGGAAATAAGCGCGCGCCGTTCGTTGCTGTCCAGGAAAGCGAAGTAGGCCCGGGAGGTGGCTCCGGCGTTGGCCGGGTACAGCTCGCCGACCAGTGGGTGACTCCGCAGCGGTCCGCCGCCGTTGACGGCGGCGACGCAGCGGACGTGGAGACCGTCCGGGACGGCGAAGATGGCGGTCCGGTCGGTCTGGAAGGCGAGCGGCTCGAGCACCCGCTGCGCCAGGGCGGCCAGTCCGCCCGTGCGTTCCCAGACGGCGGCCATCCGCCACATGGTCGGTCCGAGGCTGTAGCGCCGGGTCACCGGGTCGGCGCTGAGGAAGCCCCGCGCGGCGAGCGCGGCGAGGATCCGCTGCGCGCTCGACTTGTCGATGGCGAAGGCTTCGGCCAGCTCCAGGACGCCCCAGTCACGACGCCGTTCGGTGAACGACAGCAGGACCTCCAGGGCGCGGTCCACGGTCTGGAGCGGCGAGCGGGGGCGGGCGCCGGTGTCTGACATGGGGCCTCCGGGATGGCTGGGACGAAAGAGAACTTACCGCACCCCGGCCCGCTAGGGATGCCTTCTCATATACAGAGAAAGTATTGCAGGTGGCTGCCGGGCGAGCGAATCCTGGGTGGCGCAAAGGCCAGGTCAGACCCAACGAAGCGCAGATTGGAGGTGGCCGTGAACCACGTGGTGCGACGAGTCCTCGCGATGATCCCGGCACTGTTCGGTGTCGTGCTCTGCATCTTCCTGCTCACTCGCGTCCTGCCCGGTGACCCGGCCCGGACGCTCGCGGGGGAGCAGGCCGACCCGGCGACCGTCGAGAAGATCCGCGCCGACATGGGCCTCGACCAGCCCCTGGTCGCCCAGTTCGTCTCCTACGTGCGCGGCCTCTTCGAGGGGGACTTCGGGTTCGCCTGGCACACCGGGCAACCGGTCCTCACGGACTTCGCCTCCCGACTGCCGGCGACGGTCGAACTCGCCGTCGTGGCGATCCTCATCTCGCTGCTCGTCGGGGTCCCGATCGGGGTGATCAGCGCGACCCGGCGCGACCGGCCCATCGACCACGCCAGCCGCATCTTCTCGCTGGTCGGGGCGTCCATGCCGCTGTTCTGGCTGGCCCTGCTCGTGATCTTCATCTTCTACAACAAGCTCGGCTGGGAGCCGGCTCCGCTGGGCCGCATCGCCCAGGACGTGAACCCGCCGACGTCGATCACCGGTTTCTACGTCCTCGACTCGCTGATGACCGGTGACTTCGTCGCGCTCAAGTCGGCGCTGGCTCACATCATCTGGCCGGCCATGTGTCTCGCCACCGGAAGCACGGCGATCATCGCCCGGATGACCCGGTCCGAGATGCTCGAGGTGATCAACCAGGACTACGTGCGCACCGCCCGATCCAAGGGCCTGCCGCCGGCCAAGGTCATCCTCAAGCACGCGCTGAAGAACGCCGCCCCGGTCATCGTGACCGTCGTCGGCCTCCAGTTCGGCCAGCTCCTCGGCGGTGCGGTCATCACCGAGACGGTCTTCAGCTGGCCCGGCATCGGCGCCTACGTCGTCCAGTCCGTGCTCGCCACCGACTACGCGCCGGTGCAGGCCTTCACGCTGCTCGCCGCGGTCGTCTACCTGACCGTCAACCTCTGCGTCGACCTGTTCAACGCCCGCCTGGACCCGAGGATCGAGAATGCCTGACACCACCGTGTCCGCCACCGCGCCGGGCCGCCCGGTCGCGTCGGCCGACCAGGCGAGGTCGCGGCCCACGACCGCCTGGCGACTGCTGGTCCGCAACCGTCTGGCGATGGTCGGTCTCGTCTTCATCGCGATCTGGACCATCGGCGCGCTGCTGGCCAACCTGCTGCCGTACTCGCCCACCGAGACCGGCGTCGGCGGGCTCCTCGAGCCGCCCTCCAGCGAACACCTCTTCGGTACGGACAACTTCGGCCGCGACATCCTCGCCCGGGTGCTCGCCGGCGGGCGGATCTCGCTCTGGACCGGCCTCATCGCCGTCGGGATCTCGCTGCTCATCGGTGTCCCGATCGGCGCCATCTCCGGCTTCGTCGGCGGCGCGGTGAGCACGGTGCTCATGCGGGTGATGGACGTGCTGCTCGCGTTCCCGTCGCTCGTCCTGGCCATGGCCATCGCCGCCGCGCTCGGCCCGGGCCTGGCCAGCGCGATGGTCGCGGTGGGCGTCGTCGGTATCCCCGAGTTCGCCCGCATCGTCTACAGCCAGACCCGCTCGCTGCGGGAGCGCGACTTCGTCGAGGCGGGACGCGCCCTGGGCCTGCGGGACCGGACGATCCTCATCCGCCACATCGTCCCGAACACCGTCGCGCCGATCCTCGTCCGAGCGACCCTCGGCATGGGTTACGCGATCCTCACGGCCGCCTCGCTCAGCTTCATCGGCCTCGGCGCGCAGCCGCCGACGCCGGAGTGGGGCGTGATGATCTCGGACGGCCGTGGCTACATCATCAGCGGCGAGTGGTGGATGACCCTCTTCCCGGGCATCGCCATCGCCACCTCGATTCTCGGCTTCAACCTCATCGGCGACGGCCTTCGTGACGTCCTCGACCCGCGCCTGCGGACGAGCCGATGACCCGGTGCGGACCTGTCACGGACGCCAGCCCATCCGCCCAATCAACCCCCACCCTGATCCGAAGGAGAACAGCGTGAAGCGCAGCGCCACCCTGGCCGCCGCGGTCGCCGCCACCTTCCTTGCCGCCGGCTGTGGAGCCAACGCCAACCAGGGCGGTTCCTCGCAGGCCGATGGGGCCGGCAAGGACACCCTCGTGGTCGCCTACTCGGAGGGCGGCAAGACCCTCAACCCCGCCGAGGCGAACGACGTCACCTCCGACACGTTCGTCGTGGCCGCCTACGACCAGCTCGTCACGTACGACCGCACGACGGTGGACGGCAAGCCGACCGCCAAGACGGACACCATCGTGCCGATGCTGGCGGAGAAGTGGGAGGCGAGCCCCGACTCGAAGAGCTACACCTTCACCCTGCGGCAGGGCGTGAAGTTCGAGGACGGCTCGCCCCTGGACTCCGACGACGTCGTCAAGTCGTTCGACTTCATCAAGAAGTCGAGCTCGGCGAGCTTCCTCTACGGTATGGCCGGTATCTCCACCGTGACCGCGGTCGACCCGCAGACGGTGAAGATCGACCTCACCGCGCCGAACCACCTCTTCCTCCAGATCCTGCCGATGTACTCGTTCTCGATCATCAACATCGACAAGGTCAACGCCGAGGGCGGCGCCAAGTGGCTCGACACGAACACCGCCGGCTCCGGCCCCTACCAGCTGAAGAAGTGGGACCCGGCGACCGAGGCCGTGCTCGAGCGCAAGGACGACTACTGGGGTGAGAAGCCGGCCCTGCGCACCATCAACACCAAGTTCATCGGCGAGGCGAGCAACCGCGTCCAGCTCCTCAGCAAGGGCGAGGTCGACGTGGCGCTCGAGGTGCCGGCGAAGGACGTCGACGCCCTGTCGAAGCAGTCCGGCGTCACCATCGACTCCCGGGCCAGCAACAAGGTCCTCTTCTTCGGGATGAACAACCAGATCAAGCCGTTCGACAACCCGAAGGTCCGGCAGGCCGTCTCGTACGCGATCCCGTACGAGAAGCTCGTCAACGACGTCATGAAGGGCCAGGCGTCCCCGATGCGCTCGTCGGTGGCCAGCTCGACCCCGGGCTTCAGCGACGCCGGCTACGTCTACTCGTACGACCTGGACAAGGCCAAGTCGCTGCTCGCCGAGGCCGGCTACCCGAACGGCTTCAGCTTCGACTTCACCCTCGGTAGCGGCTTCCAGGACTGGTCGGACGACGCCGTCCTCATCCAGGCCGAGCTGGCGAAGATCGGCGTGAAGATGAACATCAAGAACATGGCGCGGCCGCAGTTCCTCGAGGCGCTCGCGACGAACAAGGTGCAGAGCTACATCACCCGCTGGACCTCCTTCGTCAACGACCCGGGCTACCACCTCGGCCTGCTGCTGACCAGCGACGGCACGAGCAACTACGCCAACTTCCACAACGCCGAGGTCGACAACCTCTGGAAGAAGGCCGCGACCGAGCCCGACCAGAAGGTCCGCAACGACCTGTACGGCAAGGCGCAGGAGATCATCAACACCCAGGCGCCGTGGGCGTACCTGTACGAGTACAACATCGTCGTCGCACAGCGCGAGGGCGTGCAGGGGTACACCTCGTACCCCGACGGGATCATCCGCTACTTCCAGATGAGCAACAAGGGCTGACGCAGGGGAGGCGTGCCGCCGCGCCCGGTGGCACGCCTCCTCCCCGCCCTGCTCGTCAATCCCACCCCTGCGGGCGAAGACCACACCTGGAGCCGACGTGACCACCACACCCCCGACTGGGAGACCCGCGTCCTCGACGAGATCGAGCGCACCCGGGACGAACTGCTGACGCTCGCCGGAGACCTCATCCGGATCCCGAGCGAGAACCCTCCGGGGGACTGCACGGACGTCGGCAACTTCATCGCCGACCACCTGCGCGCCGCTGGCCTCGACCCCGAGGTCCACGACGCCGGAGATGGTCGCCTCAGCGTCGTCGTCCACCGTGCTGCGAGCAACGCCGCGGTGGACGACGACTCCAACTCGGCGCGGCATCTGGTGCTCGCCGGTCACACCGACGTCGTCCCCGTCGGTGACCTGAACCGTTGGACGTTCCCCCCGTTCGCGGGGGACATCGTCGACGGTTACCTCCGTGGGCGCGGGGCAAGCGACATGAAGGCCGGCCTCGCCGGGGTCATCCACACGCTCGTCGTCCTGCACCGCCTCGGTGTCCCGCTGGCCGGGAAGCTGTCGCTCGCGGCGGTCCCGGACGAGGAGCAGGGCGGTTCGCGCGGCGCGGACTGGCTCCTCGACCAGGGCGTCCTCGACGGCGCGACCGGCGCGATCATCGCCGAGCCCGCCGAGCGTACGCACCCGACGATCGGCCAGAAGGGCAGCAACTGGTTCCGGATGACGATCGACGGCAAGCCGGGGCACGGCAGCCTCCAGCCGCTGCACGGCGTCAACGCGAACCTCCTCGCGGCCAAGGCCGTCATCGCCCTGCAACAGCTCTGGGACATGAAGCCGGCGCCGCCGGCGGACGTCGTCGACCTCATCGAGCGGTCGAAGACGTTCGCCGAGGAGCGCGAGGGCTACGCCCCCGGCATCGGCGCCGTCTTCGAGCACGTCACCGTCAACATCGGCACGATCCACGGCGGCACGTCGTCCAACGTCGTCGCGGACCGGTGCGTGGTCGACGTCGACACCCGGGTGCCGATCGGGTTGTCCCGGGCCGAGGTCCTGGCCCGGGTCCAGGAACTGCTCGCCGAGGCGGGCGTCGAGGCGACGATCGAGCCGACCGGCTTCCGCAGCGAGCCGAACTGGACGCTGCCGAGCGACCCGATCGTGGCCGAACTCGTCGCCGCCCTGCGCGAGCTGACCGGGGACCCCACCACGGAGGGGGTGCTCCAGTGGGCCTCCTCCGACGCCCGCACCTTCCGCAGCCACGGCATCCCGGTGCTCCAGTACGGGCCGGCGGAGCTGGCCACCATCCACGGCTTCGACGAGAAGGCGCCCGCCGCCGACGTCGTCCTCGCCGCGAAGACCTACGCCCTGACCACCCTCCGGTACCTCGGCGTCGCCGAGACCGCTGTCGAAAGCGAATGATCGTGCTGTCCCACGTGCTCACCGTCCTCGACCTGCTCGACCGTCCCGACGCCTCGGGCAAACTCGTCGCCGAGCACCTGCGCACCCTCGGCGACGACGCATGCTCGATCGTCGTCGAGACGGTGGCCGGCGAGAAGGGTTCGACCGACTTCATCCAGGTCACCGTCCCGGGCAGCCGCGGCAAGACCGTCGGCGGCGACGCCCCGACGCTCGGTGTCGTCGGCCGTCTCGGCGGTCTCGGCGCCCGGCCGGAACTCATCGGCTACGTGTCCGACGGTGACGGGGCGACCGCCGCCATCGCCACCGCCGCCAAGCTCCTCGCGATGCACGCCCGGGGCGACATCCTGCCCGGCGACGTCGTCATCTCGACCCACATCTGCCCGGACGCGCCGACCCGGCCGCACGACCCGGTGCCCTTCATGGACTCGCCCGTCGACATCACCGCGATGAACGAGCACGAGGTCACCTCCGAGATGGACGCCGTCCTGTCCATCGACACCACCAAGGGCAACCGCATCGTCAACCACCGGGGCATCGCCATCTCCCCGACGGTCCGCGCCGGCTACATCCTCCCCACCAGCGCCGACCTGGTCAGCGTCCTGGAGACCGTGTCGGGTGAGCCGGCCGTCGTCTTCGCGCTGTCCACCCAGGACATCACCCCGTACGGCAACGGCCTGCACCACATCAACTCGATCCTCCAGCCGGCCGTCGCGACGGCCGCGCCGGTCGTCGGGGTCGCCATCACGACGGTGACGCCCGTCGCCGGCTGCGCCACCGGCGCGAGCCACGAGGTCGACATCGCCCTGGCCGCGCGTTTCTCCGTCGAGGTCGCCAAGGGCTTCACCGGGGGCGCGGTGTCCTTCTACGACGAGGGCCAGGCGACGCTCCTGGAGAACCTCTACGGCTCGGCCACCCACCTCCAGACGAGCGGAACTCCCACGTCCGCCTGAGCGGGCGCGGGCGGCGAGCTCACGCGGCACACGGAACAAGGAGCACGGACATGGCTGACACCCTGCTGTCGATCGAGAACCTGTCGATCCGCATCGACACGTCCCGTGGCCCGATCCACCCCGTCCGGAACCTCGACCTGACCATCTCGCGCGGCGAGATGGTCGGGCTGGTCGGCGAGTCGGGCTCGGGCAAGAGCGTCACCGCCATGTCGATCACGGGGCTGCTCCCGGCGCGGCAGGCGCGTATCACCGGCGGGCACATCCGCTTCGACGGGCGCGACCTCGCCGCGCTGTCCGACCGGCAGATGCGCCGGATCCGGGGCAAGGACATCGCCACGATCTTCCAGGAGCCGATGACCGCGCTGAACCCGGTGTTCACCATCCGCGACCAGCTCACCGAGCCGCTGCGCCAGCACATGCGCCTCGGCCGGCGACAGGCGATGGACCGGGCCGGCCACCTGCTCGACATGGTGGGCATCCGCGACACCGCCCGCGTCCTCGCCGGATACCCGCACGAACTGTCCGGCGGGATGCGCCAGCGGGTCATGATCGCCATGGCCATGGCGTGCGAGCCGAAGCTGCTCATCGCCGACGAGCCGACGACCGCGCTCGACGTGACCACCCAGTTGCAGATCCTCGACCTCATCATGGACCTGCAGGAGCAGCACGGCACAGCCGTCCTGCTCATCACGCACGACCTCGGGGTCGTCGCCCAGACCTGCCAGCGGGTCGCCGTGATGTACGGCGGTGAGTTGCAGGAGACGGCGACGACCGAGCAGCTCTTCGCCGCGCCCCAGGCCGACTACACCAAGCGGCTGCTCAGCTTCATCCCCTCCGCCCACGCGCACGTCGTCGAGGCGGTCGAGGCGCTCGCCGAAGAGGGCACGGCGGGTGACGCTTCGACACCGGTTCCCGTCGAGGGAGACCCGGCCGCCCCCACCGAGGCAGCCGACGACGACGCGCCGGTGCTGCTCGAGGTGACCGACCTGACGAAGGTCTTCACCGGGCGCCGTCGCCGGCTGGGACGTCCGGCGGAGGTCGTCCGAGCCGTCGACGGCGTCTCCTTCCGGGTGCGTCGGGGCCGCACGCTCGCCATCGTGGGCGAGTCCGGATCGGGCAAGTCGACGACCGGGCGTGCCCTGCTGCGCCTGCACGAGCCGACGTCGGGGGCGGTCACCTTCAACGGGGCCGACCTGCTCGCGGCGAGCGACGACGAGATGCGTCGGCTCCGCTCGGAGATGCAGATCGTCTTCCAGGACACGTACGCCTCGCTCGACCCACGGTGGACGATCCACCGGGCCCTCGCCGAGCCGCTGCGCCTGCACACGGACCTCGACGACGCGGCGATCCGCGCCCGCATCGTCGAGGTGCTCAAGACCGTCGGCCTGGGGGAGGACGCCATCGACCGCTTCCCGCACGAGTTCTCCGGTGGCCAGCGTCAGCGGATCGGCATCGCGCGGGCCCTCATCCTCAACCCGAGCCTGGTCGTCTGCGACGAGCCCGTGTCGGCGCTCGACGTGTCGGTGCAGGCACAGGTGCTCGACCTGATGAAGCAGTTGCAGAAGGACCTCGGACTCACCTACGTCTTCATCTCGCACGACCTCTCCGTGGTCGAGATGATGGCCGACGAGATCGTCGTGATGAGCCAGGGCCGCGTCGTCGAGCAGGGCACCGTCGAGGAGATCTTCACCAGGCCGCAGCACCCGTACACCAAGGCGCTGCTCGCCGCGATCCCGGTCGCCGACCCCACCGCGCGGGTCGACCGGGCCGTACGACGCAGCATCGTCGAGCGCGGCGTCGCCGCCGCCGACCTACCCGAGAAGGTGGCAGCCTGATGTCCGAAACGGTACGTCGCGGGCGGCCGAGGCTCGGTCTCGTCACGATCGGCCAGGCGCCCCGTGTCGACCTGATCCCCGACGTCGAGATCGCCCTCTCCGCCGTCGACTGGGTCGAACACGGCGCGCTGGACCTCCTCGACGCGGACGGCATCGCCCGGCTCGAACCACGCGGCGGGGAACGTACCCTGGTCTCCCGCCTGCGGGACGGCTCGCGCGCCCGGCTCGGGGCGACGAGCATCGCCCCGGCCCTCGACGACGCCATCCGGCGGTGCGTGGCCGACGACTGCGGCGCCGTCCTCGTGCTGTGCACCGGCCGCGTCGAGCACGGCCCGGCGTCGGTGCCGGTGCTCCACGCGGAGGAACTCGCCCACGAACTCATGGCGGAACTCGTCGGTACGGGGCGCCTGGGCGTGCTGTGCCCCATGCCGGAACAGTTGGCGGACATCCGGGAACGATGGTCAGAACGCCTGGGCCGTCCGGTCGTCGCGGCGGCCGTGGACCCGTACACGGCCGGACTCGACGAGGTGGCCGCCGCCGGCCGGGAGGTCGCCGCCGGCGGAGCCGACCTGGTCTTCCTCGACTGCATCGGCTACACGGGACAGCAGCGAAGCGTGCTCGCCGCCGAGGGCATCCGGGCCGAGACCGCCCGCCACCTCGCGGTGACGGGCGCGATAGCTCACCTGTCTTCCCCGTCGTGAGCTGACCACGAACGTTCGCCGGGTTGGTCGAGTTCCGAAGACGGAGCGGCACGCCCCACGGGTCCGGGTAGGTCCCGACTCCGTCGCACCACAGGTCAGGAGCCGACCGGCCCGGGGGGAACCGCCGTCGTACCGGGCGCCAGCGAAGGTGGACAGTGCGGCGCGGACCCCCTCCACGGGGAAGCCGGTGAGACGTAAGCTGTGTCTGCCCTGGTCCTGCCGCCAGAGTTTCCTCAGCACCGCGTGACGGGCCAGAGCCGATGAGCCGGCGAGGCCGACCATCAGGGTTGGGGTCCGGCCCAGGTCGACGACATCGACGGTGGCGACGTCACTCCACGGGATGGTGACCTGCTCGTCCTTGTCCTGCCCCACGGTGACGAGCAGCCCGCGACCGTCGATGAGCAGGCGAGGATAGCGCTGGAACGCGTTCGTGGCGATCGCGATGCTCTTGGCGAAGAAGTAGGCTGAGGCCATCGCCGTTCCCAGGACGATGAGAAAGCCGATCGCCTCGGTCATGGCGGAGGCGTCCTCGGGCAACGCCAACCGTCGGTCGGTCGAGTCGATGAAGCCCCAGCCGAAGAGCAGCAGGAGGCCGACGTGGGTGGCGAAGTCGGCACCGTGGTGCACGGCCGTGGCGCGGAACTCCCCGCTGACCTGCATGGCCGGTTGCGCTGTAGGTACGGTCCGGGAGCCGGATTCCTGTCGCCTGCCGGCAAAGGGCAGGAGGAGGCCGAGCAGGCCGGTGACGGCACCGGCGACGCCGAGTAGGATCTCGAACTTCTCGTTCCCCACCACGACCCAGACGACCGCGATGACTGCCAGGCCGGCGGCGAGGATTGCCCACACCGCTCCCCATGACAACCTTCCTCGGGTCACGCTGCGCCTCCAGGCTGGACCGACAGCTCCCGCATCAATGTAGGGCATGGCCCCTCACACCGAATGCCGTCATGATCGACAGCCAGGCCGCGTGGTGCGTTGTCGACCCCGACAGGGCGGTGCGCGCCGCCCTCATGCAGGCATGCCGTCGTCCCGGCGTTCGCTTCGCCTGTCAGGCCAGTGTCGAAAGTCGACTTCGAAGCGAACGCCGGGACGTCGGCACCAAGCAGGTCGTACCGTTCCTATGTGGTATGTACTCGGCCACGGGACAGCAGGTCCCGGACCGGCGAAGGGCCGATCGACGGGTGGAACCGGGCGGCGAGTGGACCGGGCGCGTAGCGGGCGCACGCGCGGTGCCACTCGAGGATTCCGGACAGCCAGTCCTTGAGCTGGTCCGCGTAGCAGACCAGTGCCTCGCGGGTCGGACCGTCGAGCCGTTGAAGCTCGAAGAACGCCGGCATCTCCACCGCCATGAGGTGTTCGATCTGCCGCATCCGGTCGTGCATCAACCGGGCCACCAGGTCACGGGCGGTCAGCCGGGGACAACCGAGGAAACGCTCCAGGACGAAGACCATGTTGTGGATCTCGTCCTCGTACTGGATCTCCTTCTGGTAGCTGAACAGGTCGTTGGTGAAGCACGCGTAGTCCTGGGCGGCGTTCGTGAGCTGCCGCATCACCCGGGTGTCGAAGAGTTCCGCCGGCAGCGACGTGGCCAGCCGTAGTCGGGCGAGGCTCGCCGTCAGGTCCGAACCGAACGTGGCGCGGCGCATCTCGACGTAGTCCACCGGGTCGGGGATCCGGTGCTGCATCTCGTTCGTCAGCTCCCACATCCACGCCGAGGTCATGGCCTCCACGTCCGTGCGGAACTGTCGCCGGGCGTCCGGCCGCATCGGGCCGGCGGTACGCCGCCACAGGTCGGCGAGGCCGGCCTCCAGCGGCGAGGTGGGTGGTGGTGGCGGGCCGTCCAGCGGCATGAACAGCGAGAGCCGTGCGGTCGCCACCTTGGCGCCGACGAAGTCGCCGACCCGTCCCCACTGCACCGCGTAGAGGTCATCGCCGTAGGTGCCCCAGGCCAGCCAGTCGGTGGACACGTCGAGCTGCTCGGGGGTCGCGTCCGCGGCGATCATCGCGGCGCAGTAGGCGAAGTCGAAGCCGGCGAAGAGCTTCGCGTCCCACATGCGGCGCCCGGCGACCGGCGCGAACATCCCCATCGCCGCCGCCCACTCGGCACCGTGCCGCCGGGCGGCCGCGAGGTGCGGGCTCACCCGCAACCGGAACGGCATGTACACCTCGGGCAGGGGGAGGTGCCCGACGTGCCGGTCGGCGAGCACGTGGTCGTGCGCGGCGACGCGCCGGCCGAGCCCGGACGCGGCGAGCGAGTACGGCACGGCCACCCCCGGTACGAGCACCGGCCGCCTGGTGACCTTCGTGTAGCGGCTGGACCGGGCGTGCCACTCGTGGCCGCCGGCCTGCCAGTCCTGCAACGCCTGCGCGTACCGGGACACGGCGAGCTGCTCGTCCGGCGGCGTGCCGTGCTCGGCGAAGAGCAGCGGGATCTCGGTGAGGGCGGTGTGCTCGTACTGCTGGAGTCGGGAGGTGAGCAGCTCGCCGACGAGGTCCGCGGCGCGCTGCGTGGGCACGTCGAGGAACTGCTCGAACGCCAGCACGGCGTTCGCGTTCTCGCCCTCGCGGGTCACCTCCCGCTCGTACGAGAACAGGTCGTTGCGCAGGTGTACGGCGTCGGAGAAGGTGTCCCGCAGCACCCGTAGCGGCCGGGTCGCCGCCAGTGTCGCCGGGACCTCGCTGCCGATCGCCACCTCGACGAGGTTCGCCGACCACGGCGCGCCGCCGACGCGCCGGCGCATCTCGATGTACTCGATGGGGTTCGCGACCCGGTGCCGGGAGATGTTGTCCAGCTCCCACAGCGACTCCACCATCAGGTTGTGGGTGCTGGTGACGAACCGCTGCCGCCAGCAGTCCGACATCACCGGCACGGTACGGGCCCAGAGGTCGGCCAGCCCCGCCTCGGCCGGGTTCTCCGGGGCCCGGGTCGGCGAACCCATGAACTCCTCGAGGCGTTCGAGGTGCCGTCGGCCGCCCTCGATGTCCTGTCCCTGCTTGAACAGTTCGAGGAAGTGGTCGTCGAAGAAGAACACCCAGACGTACCAGTCGGTGATCAGATCGAGGGTCGGCGCGTCGCAGTCCGGGTGGGTGTACGCGCACATCAGCGCGTAGTCGTGCGCGGCGAGGTCGGCCTCGTCCCAGACCAGGTTGCCGGACGGCGCGCGGTAGTCCAGCATGCCCATCTGCCGGGCCCACGCGGTGGAGTGCTCCCGGGCGTGCTGCTCGTGCGGGTTCCGTCGGGCCGGATGCGGCAGGTAGAAGTCGGGCAGCGTGAAGGCGGGCATCGGCTCACCGCTCCCGTCGTACGGCGAGGCCGGCGAGCGCCGCGAGGTCCGCGGACGCCTCCGGCGCGAGGTCGGAGATGCTGGCCAGGGCGTCGTCGACCAGCGCCTCGGCCTGCTTCTGCGCGTACGCCCGGCCGCCCGCCGCCACCACCAGGTCGGCCGCCTCGCGCAGCTCGTCCTCGTCGAGCGCGCGTTCCCGACCGTAGAGCGCGGCGAGCCGGTCGCTCTCCGGGGTGGCGGCGTTCAGCGCCGCGACGACCGGCAGCGACTTCTTGCGGCTGCGCAGGTCGGAGTGGACCGGCTTGCCGGTGGTCGCCGGGTCGCCCCAGATGCCGAGGAGGTCGTCGACGAACTGGAAGGCGAGCCCGAGCTGACGCCCGAACGCGGTGAGGCGGTCCACGTCCGCCGCCCGTTTGCCGGCGGCCAGCGCGCCCAGGGCGCACGCGGCGCCGAACAGCGCGCCGGTCTTGGCGAGCGCCATCTCCCGCGCCTCGGCGACCGACGCGGACGTCCGCCGCTCCAGGCACAGGTCCGCCGCCTGCCCGCCGAGCAGTTCCTGCACGGCGGCGGCGAGCAGCCGGGTGGCGGCGACCTCCGACGCGACCAGGTCCAGCGCGAGGGTGAGCAGGGCGTTGCCGGCGAGTATCGCGTTGTCCGTGCCGAACACGGTCCACGCGGTCGGCCGGTGCCGGCGGGTCGTGTCCCGGTCCATCACGTCGTCGTGCAGGAGCGAGAAGTTGTGCACGAGCTCGACGGCGACCGCGGCCGGCAGGGCCGACCCCGGATCGGCCCCGACGGCCCGCGCCGCGGCCAGCGTGAACGCCGGCCGCAGCGCCTTGCCGCGGTACACACCGGCCGGCTGACCAGCGGCATCGAGCCAACCGAAGTGGTAGCCGACCACCCGCGTCATCGCCGCCGGAAGCGTGGCGACGGCCGCCTGTAGCGCGGGCGTCACCAGCACCCCGGCGGCCGCCCTCCGATCGGTGTCCGCCATGGGTCAGCTCCCGGACCGCTGCGGCACGTCGCCGTAGTGGCCGACCTCGACGTCCTCCAGCACGCCGAGCGCGTCCGGCACCAGCACGGCCGCCGAGAAGTACGCGGTCACCAGGTAGTTCATCACCGCCTTCTCGTCGATGCTCATGAACCGTACGGAGAGGCTCGGCTGGTACTCGTCCGGCAACCCGGTCTGGTGCAGGCCGACGACGCCCTGGTCCTCGACCCCGGTCCGCATCGCGATGATCGACGTGGTGAGCGTCGGGCTGACCGGGATCTTGTTGCAGGGCAGGATCGGCACGCCCCGCCAGGCCGGGACGGTGTGGCCGTTCATGTCGATGCTGGACGGATAGAGCCCGCGCCGGGTGCACTCCCGGCCGAACGCGGCGATGGCCTTCGGGTGGGCCAGGATGAACCGGGTGTTGCGCCGGCGGGCCAGCAGCTCGTCCATGTCGTCCGGGGTGGGCGGGCCGGTACGGGTGTGGATGCGCTGCCGCAGGTCCGCGTTGTGCAGCAGGCCGAACTCGCGGTTGTTGACCATCTCGTGCTCCTGCCGTTCCCGCAGCGCCTCGACGGTCAGCCGGAGTTGCTCCTCGAGCTGGTTCATCGGGTGGTTGTAGAGATCGGCGACCCGGGTGTGCACCCGCAGTACGGTCTGCGCGACGGACAGCTCGTACTCGCGCGGCGCGGCGTCGTAGTCGACGAACGTGCTGGGCAGCCGGGGCTCGCCGGTGTGTCCGGCGGCCAGTTCGATCGCCGCCTCCCCGAGCCGGTTCTGGGGTTTCCCGGTGGCCTCCCGGTACGCGTCCAGGTGCGCGCGCAGCGCCGGGGTCCGGTCGGCGAGCTCCCGGAACTCGCTCACCGGCAACTCCAGGACGATGCACCGGGTGGTGGCCTGCGCGGTGGTGTCCCAGGTCGCCTCGGCGTCGGTGAGCGCCGCGTCGCCGAGGTAGTCGCCGTCGGCGAGCACGCCCCGCACGGACTGGCCGCCGTACTGTCCTTCGCCGAGCTTGGTGACCTTGCCGTGGGCGATGGCGAGCACCCGGTCGACCGGCCCACCGGCCGGCAGGATGGTCTCGCCGGCCGCGTACTCGTGCTGGGTGAACCGGTCGGCGATCGCGGCGAGCACGCCCTCGTCGGCGAAGCCGCGCAGCGCGGGCAGTTCACGCAGCTCGCCGGGCACGAGTTGGACCTGTGCGCCGGTGTTGGTGAAGGAGAGCCGCCCGTCGCCGACGACGTAGGACAGTCGCCGGTTCACCCGGTACGTGCCGCCGACCACGTCGACCCAGGGCAACACCCTGAGCAGCCAGCGGGAGGAGATCTCCTGCATCTGCGGGGCGGACTTGGTGGTGGTCGCGAGGGTGCGTGCCCCCGCGGTGCTGAGGCTGGTCTGTGCGTTCTCGTGCTGCGTGCTGTCCGAGGACCTGTCCGATCCGGTTACCGACACGGTGCCACCGCCGTTCTGTGACCGAGGGATCCGCGCATGCCTGCGCGCGAAGGGTTTACGCAACTTGCGTTCGCGAGCTTTCTGCGGGCAGAGCATGTGTCAGCCATGGACGATCCACAATGGAGCAGCGATATACCCGTCAATATGCTGGCGTGTACCGATATCTACTGATATCGTGGCGCGCGCCGGGCGCGGCACCCGATCCGGCGGCCAGCGTTCGTCGGGCCGCCGGTGGCCGACCGCTCGCGCGGCCGGTGATCAGGCGAGGCCGGCGCGGCCGGCGAGGGCCCAGGCGTCGGCCCGGACGAGCCCGTCGTCGTTCGACAGCAGGTCGGTGATGGCCCGCCGGGCGTACCGGTTCACCCGAAGCTCCTCGGCGCAGGCCTGCTCGGCCTTGCCGAGGGCGAGCAGGGTGCCGGGTGCGCTCCGGGCCCGCGCGTGTACGCAGGCGAGGGTGATGAAGCCACGGCTGCGCCGGGCCCGGTCCGGCATGCTGTCCGGCTCGACGCGGGCGGACAGCCGCAACGCGTCCGACAGGTGACCGAGCCGCAACGCGACCCGGACCGCCTGCAGGGCCACGTCCTGGACGCCGAACGGGCTCCGTGGATCGTCCGGGGCCGCCTCACGGGCGTACCCGGCCGCGCGGCTCAGCCAGCGCCGGGCGGCGTGCGCGGCGTTCCCGGCGGTCGCGATCCGCGCGGCGGCCAGGTGCAGCCGGCCGGCCACCGCCGGGCGGGCCGCGCAGGCGCAGTCACCCACGGTGCGCAGTGCCGTGTCGCAGGCCGCCTCGGCGCTGGGCAGCGCCCCGAGGTGGGCGAGGGTCTGCGCGTACGTGCCGATGGCGGCGGCCGTGGTGCAGGCGCAGCCGCCGTCGCGCGCCGCGAGCACCGCGTGCTGCGCCGCCGCCAGCGCGGTGGTCCCGTCGCCGACCCGACTCGCCAGCTGACACGCCAGCCGGTAGGCGTGGGCCGCGGCCTCGCCGGTCGCCGCGCGCAGGACGGCCGGGAGGCGGCCGAGCGTACGGGTGTAGGGCTCCGCCGAGTTCTGCCATTCGGCCCACAGCCAGGTCACCTCGTCGCCGAGGGTGCCATCCGGCCGGGCGTTTGCCGCGTCCGCCGTCCCGCCTTCCGCCGACGGCGCTCCGGGGCGTCGGAGCGCGGCGGCGGGCAGGGTGAACACCGCGTCGCGCAGTGCCGTCAGGTCCAGTGGCGACCGGGGTGGGGCGACCGGGCGGGCCGTGGCGCTGGCGACGAAGGCCGCCACGTCGGCGACCTGCAACACGGTGGCGAGCTGGAGGAGAACGGAGAGCCGGTCCACCGGCCGGTCGCCCCGCTCCACCTGACGGACCCACTCGGCGCTGCGGCCCACCAGGTCGCCCAGTGCCCGGCGGGACAGGCCCCGGTGCTGCCGGGCGAGCGCGATCCTCCGGCCGAGTGGTGGGTCCACAGTGGTCATCGGCGGCAAACTATACAACCCGCTGTGTCGGCATGGCTACGATGCGCCAAGTGTCGTGAGCATGGCCGTCAACGGCTCCGGCCCGACGGACAACGCCCGGCTGAACGGGAACTCGAGCTGGTAGAGGATGAACAGCGACAGCGCCGTCATGGCGGTGACGGTCGCGATCATCAGACCGTTCGGAAACGTCCGCGCCAGACCGAACAGGTACAGGAACCCGATGCCCACCGCGCCACCGAGGACGAGCGCCGGCCACAGCAGCGGTGGCATTCCGTCCGCTGCGGCGGACAGTCGGATACGTCGGGCGTCAGCGGCGCTCTCGAGCCGGTCGAGCACGTTCTGCGCCGCCTTCTCCTGCTGCTCGTCACTGGTGCGGACCGCGACCGCGGCGGCGCGCAGCTCGTCGAAGCGCGCCTCGGTGGCCGGGTCTCCGGTCCGGTCAGCCCGCAGCCGAGGCCACTCCTGTCGTACCGCCGACTGGCCGTACGCGGTGATCAGCGACCGGACCTGGGCGCCGCTCGTCGCGTCGAGATGACCCGCCCACCAGTACGCCTCGGACAGGTCGTGGGCCTCCTGGCGGGTGTACTGGCCCGCTTCGGCGTGCGGCTCCCACACGGCGATCGCCCCGATCGCGATGAAGATGGCGTACACCATGCTGACGGTCGCGTACATGGCGCCCGCCGCGCCCGAGTCCGCGATCAGCCAGCGCTCGGGCACGTACCGGGACACCAGCAGGAAGCCGCCCGTGCCGACAGCGGCGGCGACCGCCATCACGACCAGGCTGGCCAACAGGGTCGACATGCTCTCCTCCGGGGTGGCTAGCGGCTGCGGCGGGCGGAGCGGCCGACGGCGTGTGCCGCCCCGGCCGCGGCCGGGGCCACGATCAGGAGCGCGACGGACCAGGTCAGCGGCAATCCACGGCGCGGTGGCGAGGGTTCGGCCCGGGTGGGCGTCCGGACCCCTGCGGACATGGGGCGGCTCGGTGGGGTCGGTGCCGGTGGGCTCGTCGCGGTCGGGGTGGGTGTCGTTCCGGGCGTCGGGCTCGACGTCCGGGTCGGTGTTGGTGTCGGCGGCCCAGGCTGCGGCGCCCCGGTCGTCGGCGTGGGCTGGGGCGTCGGTTGGGTCGGGGTCGGCTGTGGTGCCGGGCTGGTGGGCGTGGGCTGCGGCGCGCCCACGAGGGTGACCCGGTAGTCCTCGACCTCGCCGCCGACCGCCACACCGGTCGGGTCGGGGTGGACCGGTCGGCCCGGGTAGAGGCGGAGGCGCAGTTGGCCGGCACCGGCCGGGGCGCCGGCCGGTGCCGGCCAGCGCAGGGTCACGTTTCTGGCGCCGACGGGCACCCGGACCACCGCCCGCTCGCTCGCGGAGAAACCGTCGCGGTCGGTGTCCAGCCAGCCGGCCAGCAGTGCCGGGGACCCGCTGGTGTTGCGGACCCGCACGGTCACCTGGGGCGCGTCGGCGGAGAGGCGCACCGGCGTGGCGAGGCCGTCGTCGACGTCACCGTCGCCGGGGCGGCCGTTCCGGTCGGCGGTGACCGAGGTGCCGATGGTCAGCCTCCCGATCACGGTGATCCGGTGTCGTGGCCCGTGCTGCGCCCGCGTGGTCGGATACGGCGGGGACGCGTCGCCGTAGTCCCACCCGTGGTCGCACCCGGACTCGCCCACTCCGCGAGCCTGTTCTGGGCGCGCCACGGACGACGCCGTGCCGGTGGGCTGGGACGCGGCGGTCCCGGCCGGGCCGACGAGCAACACGAACAGCAGGACTGCGGGGAGTAACGAGGCGGATGCGGTGCGCCGCGCCATGGGGACCGATCGTAGGGCCACGCATTCGGCACACCGCCAACTCTTTGTGGGACCAACAAATGTTGGTGCCCCGTCCGCCCCATAACGCGGTACGTGCTGCCGACCAAGTACAGATGTCGCCGCCTGCCGCACCGAGGAGCCGCCGATGGGCCGCCCGCCCCCGCTGACCGACCCGGAAACCTTCACCGCCTTCTACCGTGCCCACGTCGACGCGGTGCTGCGCTTCGTCACCCGCCGGGTCGACGACCCGCACCTCGCCGCCGACATCACCGCCGAGGTGTTCTCCGCGGTCATCGCCTCGGCCGCGACCTACCGTCCCGACCGCGGCAATCCGGTGGCCTGGTTGTACGGCATTGCACGCAACCACATCGCCAGCGCCGCACGGCAACGTGCCCGGGAGGCGGACCGACGCCAACGCGTGGCCGGTCGCTGTTCCGCGCCCGTCGCGCCCTCACCGACACCCCCGCACCCGTGGAGGCGAAGACGCCATGACGTTCGAAGACCGTTTGCTCGCCCAACTCAGGACCGAACTACCGAGTGCCCCGCCGCCGGCACGCCGTAAGCGATGGCTGATCGGGGCCACCGCGATCATGACCGCGGCCGGTGCGGCGGTCACCGCGGCGACCGTGGGCCACGCCGCCTACGCCATCGAGGCCGCCGCCGACGGCGGGCTCGTCGTCACCATGAACAGCACCGACGCCGCTGACGTGGCACGAGCCGAGGCGGACCTCAAGGACCGTGGCGTACGCATCGAACTGGTCGCCTCGACCCACGACTGCCTCGATGTGCTCGGCGCACCGTTGGTCGTCCCGCCGCATCATCCACCGCTGACCGGCCCGCCGTCGCGGGAACTGCATCCGGAGCTGTACGCGTTCCAGGCCACGGGCGACGGCGGCTTCGTCGTCCGCCCCGACGTCATCCCCGCTGGTGAGGTGTTGTGGGTCGCCCTGGCCGACGACGGGCAGACCCTGGCCACCGTGGCCAAGTTCGCCCCGGCCGGCACCCCGCAACCGGACTTCTGCACCAACCGGTGACGCAGCCGGCCTGTGTCCGACGGTGGCGGCCGCCGCCGGCTGCCGGATCAGCTGACCGGCTCGGCTTTCGTGCCGGACGCGGACGCGAGCAGGGCGGCGAGGTCGGCGGGGATCGGCATCGGTTGAGTCAGCGGGACCCGGGCCCGGCCGGTGTTGCCGGTCGGGTAGCGGCCCAGCGCGGATCCGGGCCCGGCGACGGCGAGCCGGATCACCTGCCCGACCGCCTCGACGCGGTCCCGTTCGCGCAGGGCGCGGCGCAGCATGGCGGCGTGCACCACCGTGTGCGGCCACGGCCACGGCTGCGACAGGATGTGCGCGCGTTCGGCGGCTCGCCACGCGGTCGATGCCTCGGTCGCGGTGCGGGCGGTGGCCAGTTCGGCGTCGAGGGCGGCCCGCACCGTCGGCGGCATCCGCCGCCCGAGTGTTCGTGTGATCATTTCTCCTCCTCCGAGCAGCAGGAACAGTTCGGCCGGCAGCCGCACGCGCCCGCCGCGGCGGCCTGGGCGTCGGCCGGTGCGCCGACCGGGGCGGTCATCGGCACGGCGCAGCAGGTGTCGCCGCGCCAGGCCTCGCGGCCTTCCTTGACCGCGACGGCGGCGATGACCAGCGCGGCGACCGGGTCGGCCCAGGACCAGCCGAACAGGCTGTTCAGCCCCAGGCCGACGAGGACGACGGCGGACAGGTAGGTGCACAGCAGGGTCTGCTTGGAGTCGGCGACCGCCGAACGGGAACCGAGTTCCCGGCCGGCGCGGCGCTGGGCGTACGAGAGCACCGGCATGATCGCCAGCGACAGGGCGGCCAGCACTAGGCCGACGCTGGAGTGTTCCGCCTCGGCCCCGCCGATCAGGGCGCGCACCGACTCGACGGTGACGTACGCGGCGAGGGCGAAGAACGAGACCGCGATGATCCGCAGCGCGACCTTCTCCCGAGACTCCGGGTCGCGGCCGGCGAACTGCCACGCCACCGCCGCCGCCGACGACACCTCGATCACCGAGTCCAGCCCGAAGCCGATCAGCGCGGTGGACGACGCGATCGTGCCGGCCGTGATCGCCACGACCGCCTCGATGATGTTGTAGGTGATCGTCGCGGCGACCAGCAGCCGCACCCGGCTGGTGAGTACCGCCCGGCGGGCCGCCGACGGCCCGGCCGGTGCCAGGTTGATCAGGGGCAGGCTCATCAGCAACAGCCCTTCTCGTCGGAGTCCGGGCAGGCGGCCGGGTCGACCGCCAGCACCAGCCCCAACAGGTCCCCGAGCGCGTGCGCCAGTCGCGCGTCGGCCAGCTCGTACCGGGTCCGCCGCCCTTCCGGCACCGTGACCACCAGGCCGCAGCCGCGCAGGCAGGACAGGTGGTTCGACAGATTCTGCCGGGTCGTACCCAGCAGTTCGGCCAGCTCCGCCGGATATCCCGGCCCGTCGCGCAGGGCCAGCAGCAGCCGCGCCCGGGTCGGATCCGACAGGGCATGGCCGAAACGGGCCAGCACCTGCCCGTACGTCAACGTCTCCACGCCACCAATAGTACATCCGATGCTGTACTAATCAACCCGGTGTCGGCCTGGTGCCGAGGACGGGGGGAGCGACGTGCGGGGTCGACCCACCGCCGGCTGACCGGTGGAACCGGGGCAGGTCAGGAGCCGGTGGTGGCGCGGGGCGCGTACATGATGATGGCCACCCCGACGAGGCAGATGACCGCACCGACGACGTCCCACCGGTCGGGGCGGAACTTGTCGACCACCATGCCCCAGACGAGGGAGCCGGCGACGAAGACGCCGCCGTAGGCGGCGAGGATGCGGCCGAAGTTCGGGTCGGGTTGCAGGGACGCGACGAACCCGTACGCGCCGAGGGCGATGACGCCCCCGGCGATCCACCACAGGCCACGGTGTTCCCGCCAGCCCTGCCAGATCAGCCAGGCTCCGCCGATCTCGGCGACGGCGGCGAGGACGAACAGCAGCAGCGAACGCAGGATGGTCACGCCGGAACCGTACCGGGGATGATCAGGTGGTGCCGCACGCGCAGCCGATGGGGCAGCCACCCTGGTGCTGCCGCCGGGACGACCACCACCAGGCCCCGCCCGCGACGCCACCGACCAGCAGCGACCCGTTCCACGGTCGCCATTCGGGCCGTTCGGCTGAAGCCGGGCCGTACCGGCGACGTGTCTATGATCGGGGCGACGTCGAGGTCCTCGAGACCGGCGCGGTGGCACAGGAACGGGGGTGACCGGTGCGCCGTACGCGCCGGCTCCGACCCGTGCGCGTCGGCCCCGGCGTACGGCTGGTTCCGCAGGTCCCCGCATGGCCTGGCGCGAGCCGCCCGACCGCGAGCTGACGCGCGACAGCCGCTGGCCGGTCCGACAGCTTTACCGGGGGCGGGCCGCGTGGCGCAGTAGGGGCGCCGGGGGCCGAGGCGACGGAAGACGTACTGCTCGAAGCTGGTCAGCCCAGGCCGGGCGACGCCGACGGAGGCCGCGCAGGCGGCCCGCCCAACAGTTGGAGAAACGATGAGCAAGGCCACGAGGACGGACGACCGGTCGTCCACGCCGCACGCCGCCGACAGCCACGACATGATCCGCGTGCAGGGGGCGCGCGAGAACAACCTCAAGGACGTCAGCGTCGAGATCCCGAAGCGCCGCCTCACGGTGTTCACCGGCGTCTCCGGCTCGGGCAAGAGCTCGCTGGTGTTCGGCACGATCGCCGCCGAGTCGCAGCGGATGATCAACGAGACCTACAGCGCGTTCGTGCAGGGCTTCATGCCGACGCTCTCCCGGCCGGAGGTCGACCTGCTGGAGGGGCTGACCACGGCGATCATCGTCGACCAGGAGCGGCTGGGCGCCAACCCCCGCTCCACCGTCGGCACCGCCACCGACGCCAACGCGATGCTGCGCATCCTTTTCAGCCGGCTCGGCCAGCCGTACATCGGGTCGGCCAACGCGTTCTCGTTCAACGTCCCCTCGGTGAAGGCCAGCGGCGCGATCACCGTCGAGCGGGGCGAGGGGAAGACGAAGACCGAGAAGGCGACCTTCACCCGGCTCGGCGGCATGTGCTCGCGCTGCGAGGGCATGGGCTCGGTCACCGACTTCGACCTGTCCGCGCTGTACGACGACAGCCTGTCGCTGAACGAGGGCGCGATCACGATCCCCGGCTACAGCATGGAAGGCTGGTACGGCCGCATCTTCCGGGGCTCCGGCTTCTTCGACCCGGACAAGCCCATCCGCAAGTACACCAAGAAGGAACTGCAGGATCTCCTCTACCGGGAGCCGACCAAGGTCAAGGTCGAGGGAATCAACGTCACGTACGAGGGGCTGATCCCGAAGATCCAGAAGTCGTTCCTGGCCAAGGACGTCGACGCGATGCAGCCGCACATCCGCGCCTTCGTGGAGCGGGCGGTGACGTTCACGACCTGCCCCGAGTGCGAGGGCACCCGGCTGAGCAAGGAGGCCCGGTCGTCGAAGATCAAGGGAATCAACATCGCCGACGCGTGCGCGATGCAGATCAGCGACCTCGCCGAGTGGGTGCGCGGCCTCGACGAGCCGTCCGTGGCGCCGCTGCTCACGACGTTGCAGCACACGCTCGACTCGTTCGTGGGGATCGGACTGGGCTACCTCTCGCTCGCCCGTCCGTCCGGCACGCTGTCCGGCGGCGAGGCGCAGCGGACGAAGCTGATCCGTCACCTGGGCTCCGCGCTCACCGACGTCACGTACGTCTTCGACGAGCCCACCATCGGCCTGCACCCACATGACATCCAGCGGATGAACGACCTGCTGCTGCGCCTGCGGGACAAGGGCAACACGGTGCTGGTCGTGGAGCACAAGCCGGAGACGATCGCGATCGCCGACCATGTCGTCGACCTCGGTCCGGGCGCGGGCACGGGGGGCGGCACCGTCTGCTTCGAGGGCACCGTCGAGGGGCTGCGGGCCAGCGGCACCCTCACCGGACGCCACCTCGACGACCGGGCCACCCTCAAGGAGACCGTACGCCGGCCGACCGGCGCGCTGGAGATCCGTGGCGCGACGGCCAACAACCTGCAGTCGGTGGACGTCGACATCCCGCTCGGGGTGCTCGTGGTCCTCACCGGCGTCGCCGGCTCCGGCAAGAGCTCGCTCGTGCACGGGTCGATTCCGGCCGGCGCGGGGGTGGTGTCGATCGACCAGGGCGCGATCCGTGGCTCGCGACGGAGCAACCCGGCGACGTACACCGGGCTGCTCGACCCGATCCGCAAGGCGTTCGCGAAGGCCAACGGCGTGAAGCCGGCGCTGTTCAGCGCCAACTCCGAGGGCGCCTGCCCCACCTGCAACGGCGCCGGCGTCATCTACACCGACCTGGGCATGATGGCCGGCGTCGCCAGCACCTGCGAGGACTGCGAGGGGAAGCGGTTCCAGGCGGCGGTGCTGGAGTACCACCTCGGCGGCCGGAACATCAGCGAGGTCCTGGCGATGTCGGTGACCGAGGCCGAGGAGTTCTTCGGCGCGGGCGAGGCGCGCACGCCCGCCGCGCACGCCATCCTCACCCGGCTCGCCGACGTCGGGCTCGGCTATCTCAGCCTCGGCCAGCCGCTCACCACGCTCTCCGGCGGCGAGCGGCAGCGGCTCAAGCTGGCCACCCACATGGCCGAGAAGGGCGGCGTCTACGTCCTCGACGAGCCGACCACCGGCCTCCACCTGGCCGACGTCGAACACCTGCTCGCCCTGCTCGACCGACTGGTCGACGCCGGCAAGTCGGTGATCGTCATCGAGCACCACCAGGCGGTCATGGCGCACGCCGACTGGATCATCGACCTCGGTCCGGGCGCCGGTCACGACGGCGGCCGGATCGTTTTCGAGGGCACCCCCGCCGACCTGGTCACCGCCCGCTCCACCCTCACCGGCGAGCACCTCGCGGACTACGTCCGCGCCTGACCGAGGCCCGCACGTGGCCGACCGTCGGGGTCACCGGTGACGGTGACCCCGACGGTCGCGTCCGACTCACGCCGACGGCGCGGCGAGGGCGACCGGCACTCCGCCGGCCAGCCGGCTGCGTTCGGCGGCGAACGCCATCCGGTGGCTGTCCAGCGACTCCCGGGGTCCCGACCGGATCCGGGTGCGGTCGCCGCTGGCCACGGCCTCGACGAAGGCGGCCATCAGGGCAATGTCGCCGCCGCCGTGTCCGGATCCGGCATCGGCGCCCCCGCCCCGGGTGTCCGTGGTGACGGTCCCGCCGGTGACGAAGTCGGTGACGGTGACCTGCTCGCCGTCGCCCTCCAGGTAGCCGTGCGTGCCCATGATCCGGGTACGCCGGTGCCCGCCCGGGGTGAAGGCGCTCATGGTCAGGGTGGCGGTGGCCCCACCGGCGAAGGTCACGGTCACGCTCTGGTGGTCGACGACGTCGTTGTCGCTGGCATAGACGCACCGCCCGTACGGGCCCTCCCGTAGCGCCACGTCGACGCCGTGCGGCGTCAGGTCGCGGGTCACCACCGACAGCGGCCACTCGTGGCGATCCGGGGCCGCGAGGCAGTCGCGGTAGAACCGCACTGCGGAGTAGGGGCAGCCTGCCTCCACCCGGCAGTCGAGGCAGCGGTCGGCGGCCCCTTCGGGGCGCTGGTCCGGCCGGAAGTGTCGCAGCGCGCCCACGCTGCTGACCTGGACCGGATCGTCGTCCACCACGTAGCGCAGCCAGTCCAGGTCGTGGCAGCACTTGGCGAGCAGGCTGCTCGACGAGTCGTCGGCGCGGCGCCAGTTGCCGCGCACGTACGAGTGGGCGAAGTGCCACCAGCCGACCGGCTCGAGGTGCTCGACCCCGATGATCCGTCCCAACGCGCCGGCGTCGAGGTGCCGTTTCACCTCGTCCGTGTAGCGGGTGTACCGCAGTACGTGGCAGACGGCGAGCAGCACGCCGGCGCGTTCCGCCGCGTCGGCGACCGTCACGCACTCCGCCTCGGTCGGCGCGATCGGCTTCTCCAGCAGGACGTGGTAACCGAGCGCGGCGAGTCGGGCCGCCGGCTCCGCGTGTTCCCGGTCGGGGGTGGCGAGCACGACCGCGTCGGCCAGCCGTGGCCGTGCCACCAGGTCCCGCCAGGACCCGAACCGCTCCGGCTTCGGTATCCGGTGCGCGTCGGCGAGGGCCGCACGGTGCGCGGTTCGTGGTTCGGCGACCGCGACGACGCGCGCCCGCTCGGGGTGGCGGAGCGCGTAGCCGGCGTAGGTGCTGCCGCGGCTGCCGGCGCCGACGACGGCAAGAGTGACGGTCATCGGAGTCCTTAACTATTACGGGTGGGGATTGATTTGCTGCGCTGGTCGTACGAACAGTGACGATGTGATCTCGACGGTGCTCGGCTCTAGTATCGGCCCGGACCGTAAGTTAATGTACTGCCCACCTGACCTCCCCCGGAAGGACGCGAGATGCATGTTCGGAAGAGCCTGTCGGCTGTCGCGGTGGCCCTCACGGCCGCCCTCGCGGTCACCGGCTGTGGTGGCTCCGGATCCGGTGACTCCGACAAGACCGTGACAATGTGGATCTACCCGGTGATCTTCGACGAGGCGAAGCACCGGGCCTACTGGGACGAGGCCGCCAAGGCGTTCGAGACCGCCAACCCGGGCATCAAGGTCAAGACCGAGATCTTCCCGTGGGCCAACCGCGACCAGGCGCTGGCCACCGCGATCGCCGGCAACAAGGGACCGGACGTCGTCTACCTCATCCCCGACCAGCTGCCCAAGTACGCCCGCAACATCGAGCCGGTCGACAAGTACCTCGACGAGGCGACCAAGAGCGACCTGCACGAGAACGTGGTGCAGTCGGTGAGCATCGACGGCAAGATGATGGGCGCTCCGATCCTCACCAGCGCTGCCACCCCGGTCTGCAACAAGAAGGTCTTCACGGCCGTCGGCGAGACGACCTACCCGACGAGCTGGAACGACCTGCTCACCCTGGCCCCGAAGTTCAAGGCCAAGGGCTACGACATCGTCGCCTACGCCGGTGACGCCAAGCAGACCCTGAACCAGACCTTCTACCCGCTGCTCTGGCAGGCCGGGGGCGACGTGTTCAGCCCCGACGGCAAGTCGGTCACGTTCAACAGCGCCGAGGGCAAGAGCGCGCTGAACTTCCTCAAGCAGCTCGTCGACGGCGGCTACGTCGACAAGTCCCTGATCACCGCCACGCCGCCGATCGAGCAGACCCGCATCGCGCAGGACAAGGTCGGCTGCGCGTGGTACGTGCCGGTGAGCGAGGTCGAGAAGGTCTGGGGCAAGGAGAACGTCCAGATCGTCCCGCACTTCACCGGAACCAAGCAGATCGGCTACGGCACCGTCGGCTCGCTGTCGATGTTGAAGAACGCCAAGGACAAGGAGGCGGCCGGCAAGTGGCTCGCCTTCGCGACCAACGCCGAGCAGACCAAGAAGTACGACCTCGCCTCCGGCTTCTTCTCCCCGCACAAGTCCACCGGCTCGCTGTACGCCGGCGACCCGATCCTCGGTGAGCAGGAGAAGCAGGTCGGCAGCAGCACCGTCGGCCCGCTGCACGAGAAGGCCCGCGACATCCAGGGCGTCCTCTCCCCGGAGATCCAGGCCGCCCTGCTCGGCAAGAAGTCCGTCGACCAGGCGCTCGACGACGCGGCGAAGGCCGCCAACGCGCTGCTCGGCTAGTCACCACGCACCGCGCGGTGGGCGGCGAGCACGCCCACCGCGCGGCGCCGGAAAGGTTGTCACATGGTTGCATTGCCGGCGAATCGCCGACGACGCGTCCGCCGCCCGTCCGCCCGGGAGGCCGGCACCGCACTGCTCTTCGTCCTGCCGTTCCTGGTGTTGTTCGCCCTGTTCCGGTTCGGACCGGCGATCGCCGGGGTGGTCCTCGGCTTCACCGACTACACCATCGGAGGCGACACCGCCTTCGTCGGTCTGGAGAACTTTCGGCGGCTGGTCGACGACCCGACCTTCTGGTCGGCGTTGCGCGTGACGGTCGTCTTCACCGCGCTCTCCGTACCCCTGTCGATGCTGGCGTCGCTCGGCATGGCCCTGCTGACCCGGCGCGCCTTCCGCGGCGTGAAGCTGTTCCGGTCGGTGTTCTTCCTGCCGGTGGTGACCAGCCTGGTCCTCGCCGGGGTGATCTTCACCTGGGTCTTCTCCGAGGGCGGTCCGTGGTCCCAGGCGATGGGCGCGCTCGGCCTGCCGCAGGGTTCCTGGCTCGCCGACAGTGTGCTGGTCATCCCGGCCGTGGTGCTGGTCTCGGTCTGGTCCCGCTTCGGCTACGGCATGCTCATCCTGCTCGCCCGCCTGCAGGACATCCCCGCCGAGCTGGAGGAGGCCGCGCTGACCGACGGCGCCTCGGCCTGGCAGCGGTTCCGCTACGTCACGCTGCCGCAGCTCCGACCGGCGCTGTTCTTCGTCGCCATCATCGAGACCACCGTCGCCGTCCAGGTCTTCGACATGATCTACGTGATGACCAGCGGCGGGCCGGTACGGGCCAGCTACAGCCTGGTCTACCTCCTCTACGACCAGGGCTTCAAGTACTTCGACCTGGGTTACGCCAGCGCCATCGGGGTCGCGCTGTTCGTGATGACGATCGTGGTGGCGCTGATCCAGCGGTTGACCCTCGGGAGGGAGGAAAAGTGACCGAGACCGTTACGCCGGTGCCCGTCGCCGTCGCCGAGGCGACCGTCGCGCCTGGTCGCGGACGACGCCGGAGGTACCGGGCGGGTCGGCCCGGCCGCGGCTGGCTCGTCACGCGGACGGTGCTGCTGCTGGTGGGCGCCGCGATCACCCTCTTCCCCTTCTACGCGATGGTCGTGCTGTCGTTCAAGCCGACCGGACCGGTCACCTTCCCGGACAGCCTGCTGCCCTGGCCGTTCTCCACCGAGGCGTACGACCAGGTCGTCGGGGCCAAGAGCGTGCTGCGCTGGATGTGGAACACCATCGTCTACTCGGTGGTGTCGGTGGTCGGCGTGCTGCTGTTCGCCTCGATGGCCGGCTACGCCTTCGCCAAGAAACGGTTCCCGGGCAAGGAGACGCTGTTCTGGTCGTTCCTGGCCATGCTGATGGTGCCGTACCACGTCACGATGATCCCGACGTTCATCATCATCAGCGAGCTGAACGGGGTGGACACCTACTGGGGCATGATCGTGCCGACCCTGGCCAACGCCCAGGCGGTCTTCCTCATGCGGCAGTTCATCGCCTCGCTGCCCGACTCGATCTTCGAGGCGGCCCGCCTCGACGGCTGCTCCGAGTGGCGGGTGTACGTCTCGATCGTGTTGCCGCTGATCAAGCCGATCCTGGCGACCCTCGGGGTCTTCGTCTTCCTCTGGCACTGGAACGACTTCCTCTGGCCGCTCATCGTCGGGCAGAGTCTCGACATGCGGACCCTGACCACCGGCATCGCCTCGCTCCAGCAGGAGAGCGTCCCGTTGAACGTGCTGCTCGCCGGCTCGGTGGTGGCGTTCGTGCCGATCTTCATGGCGTACCTGGTCGGGCAGCGCTACTTCCAGGAGGGCGTCGCGACCACGGGCATCAAGGGGTGAGCGGCACGGTCATCGCGGTCGCGGCATCACCGCAGGTCCGCGCGCTGTTCCTCGACCCCGCCGGCATCGCCGCCCTGGCCCGGTCGGGCGCGGTACGGCTGCCGCCACCCGGCGCCGACGTCGGGGACCCGACGGTGCTCGCGGCGCTGCTCGCCGACGCCGACGTGGTGGTCACCGGCTGGGGCACCGCCCCGCTGACCGCCGGGGTGCTCGCCGCCGCACCCCGGCTGCGGCTGCTCGCGCACACCGGGGCCAGCGTGAAGCCGTTCGTCACCCCGGAGAGCTTCGCCCGGGGCGTCCGCGTCACCCAAGCCGGCGACGCGATGGGGTACGCGGTGGGGGAGCAGGCCCTCGCGCTCACCCTCGCCCTGCTGCACCGGCTGCACCGCTTCGACCACGCGCTGCGTACCGGGGTGGACTGGGCGACGGCGAAGGCGGCTCCGCCCCGCCGGGAACTACGCGGCGCGACCGTCGGGGTGGTCGGCGCATCCCGCACCGGACGGGCGTACCTGGGGCTGGTGCGCGCGCTCGGCGCGCGGGTGCTGGTCAGCGACCCGTACCTGTCGTCGGAGCAGGCCGACCTGCTCGGCGTCGAGCGGACCGACCTGGCCGACCTGCTCGCCCGCTCCCGGGTGGTCTCCCTGCACGCGCCGGTGCTGCCGGAAACCACCCGCATGATCGGCGCGCGGGAGTTGGCCCTCCTGCCCGACGGCGCCCTGCTGGTCAACACCGCCCGCGCCGCGTTGGTCGACGAGGCCGCGCTGCTGGCCGAACTGGCCACCGGGCGGATCGACGCCGCGTTGGACGTCTTCGACGCCGAGCCACTGCCGGTCGACCATCCGCTGCGGGCGCTGCCGAACGTGCTGCTGACGCCGCACGAGTCGGCGGGCACGGTCGAGTCCCGGCGGCGGGCCGGGGACATCGTCGTGGCGGAGGTCGCCCGGTTCCTCCGGGGTGACCCGTTGTGCCACGAGGTCACCCCGGACCTGCTCGCGCAGACCGGCTGAGGTCGTCGGAGTCCTGAGGCTGACCTGCGGAATCCCGGCTCCTGGCCACGCTGACCTGCGGTGGCGTGGTCGGCGGCGGGCTGGGTAGCCTCTGCGCTCATGCGCATCGCCCTCGCCGGACTCGCCACCAGCCACCCGTACACCGACGCCCGGACCCTGCGGAACGTGGCGGAGCTGGTGGTGTGGGAGCCCGACCCGCAGCGGCTGGCCCGGTTCCGGGCCGAGCAGCCGGATGCCGTGGTGGTCCCGGACCTCGACGCGCTGCTCGCCGCCGGTCCGGACGGCGTGGTCCTCACCGTGCCCACCTCGGACGTGCCGGCGGCGCTGGGCCGGATCCTCGACCGCAAGCTCCCCTGCTTCGTCAACAAGCCCGCGGCGGCCACCCGGGAACAGTTCGACCGGCTGGAACAGGTGGTGTCGCGCTCGCCGGAGCTGGTGCTCACCTCGTCCGTGCTGCGGTTCGCCCCGGAGTTCGTCGGGTTCGACGTGCCCCGGGATCAGGTGCTGGCGGTCCGCGCGACGGTGCGACACGACGTGGGCCTCTGGGCCACCGGCTACAACCCGTGGCAGGACGACCCGACGGTGGGCGGCGGCACGCTGGTGATGATGGGCCTGCACGGGGTGGAGCTGCTGGTCGCGCTGCTGGGGCCGGCGGTCCGGCTGGTCGGCGCCGCCGGCGCGGTACGCCACCACCACGGCCTGCGTTCGGAGGACACCGGCGTGCTGGCCCTCCGCTGGGACAACGGTGTGCTCGGCACCGTCGAGGTGCTCGGCGTCAGCGAGGGGGAGTCGTACGAGGTGACCGTCCACACCGTCGCCGGCGAACGGCGGGTGGTGCTCCGCGGCGGCGCGGACGAACTGGGCTTCCGGTCCACTGTCGACGCCTTCCTCGCCATGGTGCACGGCGCGCCGAGCCCGGTGCCGTGGGCGCAGACCCGCGCGGTGCTCGACGTCCTCACCTCCGCCCGCGCGCTGGCCTGAGCCCCCGGCTCGACGTCCTCACCTCTGCCCGCGCGCTGGCCGGAGGCGTTCCCGGCCCGGCGGCCCGCCCCGGGAACGCCTCCGGTTCGCCTCGGCGCGCGTCCGGCGGGGCTGTCGCGCGGCGCGGTCGCGTCCGTAATCGACACGGGGTTGTGTTGCCGGGACGGAAGCAGGACTCCAAGACCTTGACGCCCCTCTGTGCGGAAGTTACGGTCATGACCGTTACTGAGGAAGGGGTGCTCTGGCATGCGTACGGTGGCGGAACTGGAGGAGCGGCTCTCGCGTCCGCGGGACGTCCTGGTGGACGACCTGCGCAAGCTCGACGGCGACATCCTCGTCCTGGGCGCGGGCGGCAAGCTCGGTCCGAGCCTGGTCCGGCTGGCGCTGCGCGGCGTCGCCGCGGCGGGCACCGGCGCGCGGGTGATCACCGTGTCCCGCTTCTCCGAACCCGGGCTCGCCGACGCGCTGCGCGCCGAGGGCGCGGAGGTCGTCGAGGCGGACATCTCCGACGACGCCGCCTTGGCCGCGCTGCCCGACGCGGCGAACGTGCTCTTCCTGGTCGGGGCCAAGTTCGGCACGTCCGGCCGGGAGCACGCCACCTGGGCCACCAACGCCTACCTGCCCGGCCGGGTCGCGCAGCGCTTCGCCGGCTCGCGCATCGTCGCGCTGAGCACCGGAAACGTCTACCCCCTGGTGCCGGTCACCAGCGGCGGCTGCGTCGAGCAGACGCCGGTCGAGCCGGTCGGCGAGTACGCCATGTCCTGCCTGGGCCGCGAACGCGTCCTGACCCACTTCTCCCTCCGCGACGACACCCCACTGGCGCTGATCCGGCTCAACTACGCCGTCGAGATGCGCTACGGCGTCCTCGTCGATGTCGCCGCCGCGGTCCTGGCCGGCCAGCCGGTCGACGTCACCATGGGCCACGCCAACATCGTCTGGCAGGGCTACGCCAACGAGGTCACCCTGCGCGCCCTGCACCACACCCGGACACCGCCGTTCGTGTTGAACCTGACCGGGCCGGAACTCGTCTCCATCCGTCAGATCGCCACCGCGCTCGCCGCCCGGATGGGCCGCGAGGCGCACCTCACCGGCACCGAGGCGCCGACCGCGCTGCTGTCCAACGCCCAGCTCTGCCACCGGCTCTTCGGCTACCCCGACGTGCCGGTCGCCGAGCTGATCGACCTGACGGCGGAGTGGGTCGCCGACGGCCGTCCCCTGCTCGGCAAGCCGACCGGATTCCAGCGCCGCGACGGCAACTTCTAGGAGAGATCGTGTTGACCGCATCCCAGACCCGTCAGAGCGAGGCCCTGGCCCGGTTCGCGCGGGGCTGTGTCATCCCCGCCCACCCGCTCGCCCTCGACGCCGACCGGCGGCTCGACGAGCGTCGGCAGCGGGCGTTGACCCGCTACTACCTCGCCTCCGGCGCGGGCGGTATCGCCGTCGGCGTGCACACCACCCAGTTCGCCATCCACGATCCCCAGGTCGGCCTGCTCGCCCCGGTGCTGGAACTGGCCGCCGAGACGGCCGCGGGTTCGGACGCCATCCTGGTCGCGGGGGCCTGCGGCGACACCGCCCAGGCGGTCCGCGAGGCCGAACTGGCCGCCTCGCTCGGCTACCACCTGGTCCTGCTGTCGCCGTACGCCCCGCTGGACGAGGACGCGCTGATCGAGCGGGCCCGCGCGGTCGGCGAGGTGCTGCCGGTGATCGGCTTCTATCTCCAGCCAGCGGTGGGCGGACGGGAGCTGTCCCGGGGATTCTGGTCCCGGCTCGCCGCGCTGGACTGCGTGGTCGGCATCAAGGTCGCGCCCTTCGACCGCTACCGCACGCTGGACGTGCTGCACGGCGTGTGCGCCGCCGGCCGGCAGGGCGACCTGGCCCTCTACACCGGCAACGACGACCACATCCTCGCCGACCTGGTCGCACCGCACCGGGTGGTCGTGGACGGCCGGCCGGTGGAGGTGGAGTTCGTCGGCGGTCTGCTCGGCCAGTGGGCAGTCTGGGCGCGTACCGCGGTGGACCTGCTCGACGACGCCCGGGCCGCCCGGGGCGGCGACGACGCGGCGCTGCGCCGGCTGCTCACCCTGGACGGGCACCTCACCGACGCCAACGCCGCCATCTTCGACGCCGCGAACGGCTACCACGGCTGCATCCCCGGCATCCACGAGGTGCTGCGTCGGCAGGGTCTGCTGGCCGGCCGCTGGTGCCTCGACCCGGCCGAGGAGCTGTCGCCCGGCCAGCTCGCCGAACTCGACCGGGTGCACGCCGCGTACCCGCACCTGCGCGACGACCCGTTCGTCGCCGAGCACCTGGACCAGTGGTTGTCCTGAGGTGACGTGGCCCGGTCCGTGTCACGGGGCACGGACCGGGCCCCCTGGCAGCGGGCTCGGACGGTTCAGAGGGTGAGGCGGTAGAGGGTCAGCGGGCGGCCGCTGGTGCCGGAGGCCAGGTTGCCGAGCCGTTCGGCCAGCCCGGCCAGTTCGAGGCGGTGCAGCATCCGTCGGGCGGTGCGCTGCTGCACCTTGAGATGGTCGGCCACCTCCCGGCTTGTCAGCGGCTCCTCGCCGGCCGCGGCACGGACCTCCCGCAGCCGCAGCAGCGTCGGCACCGACAGGCCGACCCGCTGCGCGATGACCGCCAGGTTGGCCTCGGCCGGCTGCGGCGTCGGCATGGTCGACTCCAGCACGATGTCGGTGTCGCCGCGCAGGGAGAGCACTGCCGTGATGGGCCCGACCCGGCGGGCCCGGCTCAGCGCGCGGCGCGCCAGGTTCTCCGCCTCCGCCGCGCTGCGGCCGAGGCCGAAGCCGATCTGGACGCGGTCGTGCCGGTCGGCGAGCCGACGCAGCATCGGCAACGTGGTGAAGCCCGCCGTCTCGTCGTGCAGCGGACCACGGGTGGTGACGATCAGATGCGTGTCCGGCGCGAACCTGGCCAGCGTGCCGCCGAGGGTGGCGACCTCCTTGAGCAGCCCGGCGTCGCCGTCGGAGAGGCTGGCCAGGCCGAGCGCGATCTGGGCGTCCTCCTGGGCCTGGCTGTCGGCGTGCAGCAGCAACTGGCGCAGCGCCGTGCGTACCGAGTGCACGGAGGGCGCGAGCCGGTACGCCGTCATCTCGTGGCGCAGCACCTCGTACACCGAACTGATGCAGGTGACGGCGACCTGGGCGCCGGCCCGGTGCTGCCGCCGGTGGAAGGCGACGACGTCGTCGGAGCTGAGCCCGCCCCGGTACGGCAGCGAGCGGACCCGGTCGACCGGCAGGCCCGCCTCGCCGAAGGTCGCCGCCACGTCCGTGCCGGTGACGGTGTCGATCGAGAGCCGGGTGACGTCGCGCCCGTCGCGCAGCAGCCGTACGGTGGCCTGCAACAGCGTGGCGCCGGTGTAGTCGACGAAGGCGGCCGGACGATGTAGGACGTTCGCCTCCCGGGCCAGGGTGTACGGCACGACGCCGGTGAACAGCCAGCCCTGGACCTGGGCGCCGTGCGCCTCCACCAGGGCCGGCGCCTGTGACTCGTGGTAGTAGTGCAGTCGGCGGGCCGTGACGCCCGGCTGCTCCTCGCAGGTGGCTGCCACGTCGTCGACCAGGTCGTGCGGCCCGACGACCCCGATCTCGATGCTCACAGCTGCCTCCTGAAGGGTTGCGTGTTCTGGTGGTCAAGATTACGGTCAGGCCCGGTATTCGTGAAACCCCGGGAGGATGCGTGTCGTTTCCCAGCATGGGCAGTGCCGACGGCCGGACCCTCGGCGAGGAGGAACTGGCCGGCGTCGCCCGCGTCCTCCAGTCGGGCATGCTCAGCTCCGTCTGGGGCACCGAGGTGAAGGCCCTGGAACGGGAGATGGCCGACCTGCACGGCGTCGCGCACGCCGTGGCCGCCAGCTCCGGTACGGCAGCCCTGCACCTGGCCGTCGCCGCCGTCGCCCCCGACCCCGGCGACGAGATCATCACCTCGCCGATCAGTGACTTCGGCACCGTCGCGCCCATCCTCGCCCAGAACGCCGTGCCGGTCTTCGCCGACGTCGACCCGTACACCGGGAACCTGGACCCGGCGGCCGTCGCCGCCGCGATCGGACCGCGCACGAAGGCGATCCTCGCGGTGCACCTCTTCGGCGCCACCGCCGACCTCCGCGCGGTGGCCGACGACGCCGGGGTGCCGCTGATCGAGGACTGCGCCCAGGCGTGGCTCGCCCGCTACCCCGACGGCACCCTCGCCGGCACCGCCGGCACGATCGGCTGCTTCAGCCTCCAGCAGTGGAAGCACATCACCTGCGGCGACGGCGGACTGACGATCACCGACGACCCGGTGCTGGCTCGGCGGATGCGGCTCTTCGCCGACAAGGGCTGGCCGCGCGACGGCGGCCGGCAGCACGCCAGCCTCGGCATGAACTACCGGATGACGGAGCTGGCCGGCGCGGTCGCCCGCGCCCAGCTCGCCAAGCTGCCCGGCGTGCTCGCCGACCGGCGCCGGACCGCGGCCCGGCTGCACGCCGCCCTGGCCGACCTGCCCGGCGTGCGCCTGCCCGCCGACGTCGACGCCCACGCCTGGTGGCTCTTCCCGATCGTGCTGGACCCGCCGCTGACCAACCGGGCGGTCGCCGCGCGGCTCGCCGCCGCCGGGATTCCGGCCCGCGCCGGCTACCTCGAGCAGCCGCTGCACTGCGCGCCGGTGCTCACCGAGGCCCCGGTGTACGGCGGCACCCGCTACCCGCTCACCGCGCCGCCCGCCGACAAGGTGCCCACCTACGGGCCGGGCCTCTGCCCGGCCGCCGAACGGCTGATCGACTCGACCCTGCTGGTCGTCGACTGGAACGAGCGGTACACCGACGACCACGTCGACGAGATCGCGCAGGCCGTCCGCGCCGCCGTGACAGCATGATCATCGCCGATACCAGGGCGTCGCGTCCCGCGGAGCTGGCCCCGGCCGCCGCCGCGCTGCGGGACCGGCTGCGCTGGCGCCTCGTCGCCGCCGCCGCGACACCCATGGACGCCGCCGGTGCGATCGACCCCGCGCTGCTCGGCCGCTACCTGCGGGGGCTGGTGGACGACGGCGTGGACGCCCTCGCGGTACTCGCGCACACCGGACGCGGCCCCCACCTCGTCGAGATGGCCCGTGAACTGGTCACCCGGTGCGCGGTCGACACCGGCGTACCGGTCATCGTCGGAGTGGGCGGCCGGCCGGGGGAGCGCACCGACCAGGTCGCCGCCGAGGCCGCCCGCGCCGCCGACCTCGGCGCGGCCGGGGTGCTGGTCTTCCCGGTCGAGGCCGACCCGCTCGCCCACCACGACGCGATCTGGCGGGCCGCCGGGCTGCCGATGCTCGCCTTCGACCTCTACCTGCGGCCCTACCGTCCGGCGGACCTGGCCGACCTGCTCGCCCACCCCGGCGTCGCCGGGGTCAAGGTCGCCCGGCTGCACGACGCGGTGGCCTGCCAGGCGGCGCTCGCCTCCGCCCACGCCGCCGACCGTCTCGCCATCACCGGGGAGGACCGCATGTTCGGCCCGTCCCTCATGTGGGGCGCGCAGGCCGCCCTGGTCGGCCTCGCCGCCGCCGCGGTGCCCGTCACCGCCGAGGTGCTCCGGGCCTTCGCGGAGCAGCGGTACGCCGACTTCGTCGCCGCCTCCGCGCGCCTGGACCGGCTCGCCGAGGTGACCTTCACCGAGCCGATGGAGGGCTACGTGCGCCGGATGCTCTGGATCGCCGCCGCCGAGGGACGGATCCCGGCCGCGTACGCCGTCGACCCGTACGGCCCGGTGTTGCCCGCCGACGACCGGGCCCGGGTGCTCGCGGTGGCTCGCCGTGGTGCTGGGGCTGGTGGCCCGGCGGGGCGGCCGTGACGGGCCCGTTCACCGCCGGCGACCTGCCCACCGTCACCCTCGACGTCGACGTGCTGGTCGGCCGGTACGCCGACCGTCCCGGACCCACCGGCGACCCCCGGCAGGTGGCCGCCGCCCTGGCCGCCAACGGGATCGGCCGGGCGGCCGTGGCCAGCCTGCGGGCCGCCCTGTTCGACATGACCACCGGCAACGACGAGGCGGCGGCCCTCGCCGGCCCGGACGTGCTCCCGGTGGGTGGAGTCGACCTGCGTGACCCGCTCGGAGCCGAGCGGGAGGTGGTCCGGCTGGCCGAGCGGGGCTTCCGCGCGGTGCGGCTCTTCCCCGACGAGCAGAAGGTCGAGGCGGACTTCCCCTCCGTGCGGCACGTCGCCCGCCGCGCCACCGAGGCCGGGCTGGTCGTGCTGACCGGTGGCGACGTCCGCCGGTTCTGGCGTCCGCTGGCCGGGGCCACCGTCGTCTTCCTCGACACGCACTTCTACCACCTGGGCGACTTCGTGGTGGCCGCCCGTGACGAACCGGGCTTCCACACCTCCACCCGCCTGCTCAACTCGCCCGACGCGCTGGAGACCGTCGCGGAACACCTCGGCGTCGAGCGCCTGCTCTACGGCTCCCGGACGCCCTGGTACGAGGCCGTCGTGCCCCGGCTCCGGCTGGCCCGCAGCGGCCTCACCCCGGCCGAGGTGGCCGCCGTGGCGGGCGGCAACGCCCAGCGGATCCTGGAGCCGCCGACATGATCATCGACGTGCACGCCCACTGGATCCCAAGGCCGTCAGCATGATCATCGACGTGCACGCCCACTGGGGACCGTGGTTCTTCAGCATGGACGTCGGCGACCTCGCCACCAACCTCGCGGTGATGGACCGCTACGGCATCGACCTCGCCGTCGTGTCGGCCACCGAGGCGGTGATCTACGACGTGACCGCCGGCAACCGGGCGATGGCCCGGACGCTGGAGCGCAGCGAACGGCTGCTCGGCTATCTCACGGTCAACCCGCGCCGCCTCGACGACGCCGAACGGGACCTGCGCGAGCTGCTGCCCACCGGACGCTTCGTCGGCGTGAAGATCCACACCGACTACGCCGACTCCCCGGTGACCTCCCCGCAGACCCGGGCGGCGCTGGAACTGGTCGCCGCGCACGACCTGCCCGCCCTGGTGCACACCTGGAACGCCACTCCGCTGGACCTGGCCCAGGCCTGCGTGGACATCCCCACCTTGCGGGCCATCGCCGGGCACATGGGCGCCAACGGCTGGCGGCACGCGATCGAGGCGGCGAACGCGGTCGACCGGCTCTGGCTCGAACCGTGCTTCTCGCACACCGAGGCGGGACGCTTCGCCGCGGTCGCCGCGGCGGTCGACCCCCGGCGGCTGCTGTTCGGCACCGACGCCACGCTGATCGACCCGGCCGCCGCGTACGGGGCGGTGCTCGCCGCCGACCTGGATCCGGAGCTGGCCGAACGGGTCGCCTGGCGCAACGCCGCCGACCTGTTCCGCCTCGACGTCACCGGTTGAGGTCACCTGCCGACCCGCACCCGCATCGACCACGGTCCGAAAACCCCTTTCGGTCGCTCCCGTATGGCCTGGGACACTACGGATCACGGGGAACTCCGCCGTCTATCGGATCCACACCGGTGACGACCTCGACGCCGCGTCCGCCATGGCCCAGCGCCTGCTGGCCCTCGCCTGGACCGGCTGCGGCTGCCCGAAGGACATCCTGGCCCGCGTGGAAACCGACACGCGGGGGCTGGACCGTTACCTGGGCGTCGGCCCCGACGTGTCGCTGACCATTCCGGCCGCCCTGCTGCAGCGGACCTGGAGCGTTCTGGAGCCTTGGCTTCCGGCGGACGAGCGGCCGAGCGTCGGGCGGGACGGCAGCGCGTACGTGATCACGGATCTGACGACCGAGGTCGTGGCGGCGCTCCGGCAGGTCCCGCCGATCCGCGCCGAGATCCTCATCCACGAGCATCCGCTGCCGAACGACCTGGCCGACACCATCCTGGCCGCCGTGGCCACGGACCGCGCGTCGATCTCGTGGGACGTCTGCTGGCCGGGTAACCACACCCGGACTGGCTTCCAACTCGCCATCAACGGCGTGGAACTGTGGCACACCCCGGCGCCGCCCGGCCACAGCCTCTACGTCCACGTGCATCCGGCGCGGCCCGACCTCGCGTACGACCTCGCGGCGGCGGTCGGGGGCCAGGTGTTGGGCGAGCCCGCGCTGGGCTGGTGAGAACAGCAGGGTGAGGGCGAGCTGGCGGCTGAGGAAGTGGTGTCGTACCTGCTCGGGTGCCGTCTGTTCGGCGTCGGGCCGCGTCCCGCTACCGGAACGCGTCCCCCACCCTGTTGCGCTACTTCTTTGGCAGGGGGAAGTGGGCCAGGTCGTTGCCGAGCATGCCCCAGGTGGACCTGCCGTCCGGGGTGAAGTGGAACGACGGGTTGTTGTACCAGCCGCGCGGCACGTTGTCGTACAGCGTGGTGACCTCGCCGCCGGGGACGGTCGGCAGTTCGCAGATGTCGTTCGTCCAGTGCACCCAGGAGAAGACCCGACCGTCGACCCCGTTGAACTGGCCGTAGCCGCCGAGGTCGCCCTCCATCACGATGGTGCGGGTGTGCAGGTCGTAGGCGAACCACGCGCCGCGCGGGCGGCGGCCCATCGCGTAGAGCAGGTTGCCCACCACGTGGAGGCTCTCGTACGACAGCCAGTCGGGCTTGATCTCCTCCCGCCACAGCAGCTGTCGCGTGACGATGTCCACGGCCGCCACCTGGGCGACCTTGCGGATGGGCCCGCTGGTGCCCTCGCCGTATGTGTCTCCGACGATGTACGCGGTGGTGCCCTGCACGACGACGTCCATGACGCTCTGCTCGGGCAGGAACTCCCGGTGCGTGTCGAAGGTGTTGTCGGTCAGGTCGACGAAGGTCAGCGCGCCGGTGTGCTTGGTGGTCTGCGGGCTGGACGCGACGATCAGCTGGTTGCGCGGCTTGTCGTGGTGGATCCGCTTGGTGCGCAACTGCTCGTTGCCGAGCAGCCCCAGCACCGTGATGGTGTAGCTGTCCGGGTCGACCGAGACGATCTGCGTGCTCGGGTACAGGCCCGCGTACACGACGCCGGCCTTGCCCTCGGCCATCGCCTTGACCTCGCCGTTGATGTCGAAACGGTCGCTCGTGCCGGTCTCGGGGCGGTGCACCGTCATGGCGTAGTGCCCGCCGACCCAGATCGTGTTACGGGTGTGCCGCATCATCGACTGGATGGTCTCCGGGTAGCCGAAGCCGCGGGTGGCGGTTTGCCACACCGTCGCCGGGCCACCGGGGGTCGCCTTCCACACGTGCCCCAACCCGCTGACGCCGAGCAGCGCCCCACCGGGCAGCGGGGCGAGCAACTGGTTCTCCACGTCGGCGAGGGGCTGGCCCACCTTGGTCAGGCCGTCGGGCGTCACCTCGTACAGGTTGGTGGTCAGTCGGCACAGCGCGTACACCTTGCCGTCGCTGCCGACGGTGACCTGGTCGACGTAGCGGTCCTCCACCGGGATGTCCCGGGAGACCCGCTCGGAGCCGTCGCGGCGGAAGGAGATCAGCTGTCGGCCGCTGGCGACGTAGATGATCCCGTCCTTGACGGTCATGTCGAGGATGCCCACGGGGGAGGAGCTGAGGTGCGGCGTCAGGTTGGTCGGTGTGCCGCCGGCCTTCGGCCAGACCAGGAGGGTGCCGGGGGCGGCCGAGCCGCCGTAGACGTACTCGTCGTCGACCGCCACGGCCGCCGCGTACTGCGAGGTCGAGATCCGGCCGTACGTCTCGACGGTGGCGTCGGCCAGCCGGATCCGCTTCACCGTGCAGTCCGGGTACGTGCCGACGTACAGGTGCTCTCCGTGCACCACCATGTCGTAGTACCAGGTGGTCGCCCCGCCGGCCCGCGCCCAGGCCACGACCTCCCGGGTCTGTGGGTCGTACCGGTAGACGTGGGCGCTGCCGGCCGGGCCGATGTAGACGTACCTGCCGTCCGCGGCGGCCTTCTGGCCACCGTTGCTGGGAATCACCAGATCCACGATGGCGTGGTTCTCGCCGGTGTGGACGTCGAACTCACCGAGGCGCATCTTCCCCTCGGGGGTGTTGAAGCGTGAGGTGATGAAGACACGGTCGCCGACGACGGCGGCACCGCGTACAGCGGCGGTCAAAGAGGCGGGACCGAAATTGGTCGGGGTGAGGGCGTCGTCCGCCGCAGCGGCCGGCGAGGAGAGCACGCCCTGCCCGACTGCCAGGGAAGCCGTGGTGGCGGCGCTACCCGCGAGGAGTGCTCGACGGCTGAGGGGCATTGGCGTCTCCGTTCGTCAACACTATTACGGCCCGGACCCTAATGAGCGACGTGGAGCCCGTCAAGGGTGCACACGAGCGCCGCCCACAGCCACCCCGCCCGGGAGCGCAACCATGCGTCGATCATGGAGTTGTGGCGCCTGACGAGTGATGATTGTCGGATTTCGGCGGTGCCCAAAGTCCATGATCGACGTGACGAAACGGCCCCTGGCCCGGCCCGCCACGACAGGGCGGGACCGGGCCAGGGGCCGTTCGGCAGGGGAGGCGATCAGGCGGCCAGGTACTTCGCCAGGTCGTCGAGGATCTTGTTGGCGGCGCCGATGCCGATGCCGGTCATCCAGATCTCGTCGGAGACCACGTGCGCCTTGCCCGCCTGGACGGCCGACAGGCCCTTCCAGAGCGTGCCGCCAGTGACCTTGGCCTGCTCGGCGGCGGCCTTCTCGCCGTACGCGGTCACGAAGACGACGTCACCGTCGACCTCGCTGATCCGCTCCGGGCTGACCCGGTCCATCCGCTTGTCCTCCTTGCCGGCGAGCAGCTGCCGCTCGGGGCGGCCCAGGCCGGTGTCGCCGAGCACGATGCCGGAGAACGAGTCGGGTCCGTACACGCGGATCTCGGTGGGCATGAACCGGACGATGGAGATCTTGCGGTTGGCGGCGTCACCGAGGTCGGTGCCGAACTTCTTCGCCCGTGCCTCGTACTGGGCGAGCTGGTCCTTGGCCTCCTGCTCCTTGCCGAGCGCCTTGCCGTCGAGGAGGAAGTTCTCCTTCCAGGTGATGCCGACCATCTCGGTGAAGACCGTCGGCGCGATGGCGGACAGCTCGTCGTAGAACTTCTCCTGCCGGAACTTGCTGCCGAGGATGAGGTCGGGCTTCAGGGCGTTGATCGCCTCCAGGTCGGGTTCGGTGAGGACGCCGACCTCCTTGATGCCGGCGAGCTTCTCCTCGCCGAAGTAGGTCGGCCAGCTCCTCGCCTCGCCGGCGGTGGCGGCGCCGACCGGTGTGACCCCGAGGGTCAACGCGGTGTCGATCTTGTCGGTGTCCAGGACGACGACCCGCTTGGGCTCGACCGGGATCTTGGTGGCGCCCATGGCGTGGGTGATCTCCACGGTCTCCCCACCAGCCGTACCGGCAACCGGGTCGCTCTCACCGCAGGCGGTGAGTCCGACGCCGAGGGCGACGGCCGCGGCGAGGGCGGCGACGAGACGACGCATCAGATTCCTTCCGAGGGGGACGAGCCGGCGAGGGCTTCCTCGTCGGCGACGGGTACGGCGCCGGACGATCCGGCGGCCGAGGAGGTGCCGGCAGCGGCGGCCAGCGTGGGAGTGGTCAGGGCGGGCACCACCAGCGGAGCGCCGGTCACCGGGCAGGGCACGACCACGCAGTCGAGCCCGAACACCGCTCGGACCAGGTCCGCGGTGAGGATCTCGCGCGGCGGACCGGCGGCCACCACGGCGCCGGCCCGCATCGCGATCAGGTGGTCGGCGTAGCGGGCGGCCTGGTTGAGGTCGTGCAGCACGGCGACCACGGTGCGACCGCGTTCGGTGCGCAGCCGGTGCAGCAGGTCCAGCACCTCCACCTGGTGGGCCAGGTCGAGGAAGGTGGTCGGCTCGTCCAGCAGCAGTGCCTCGGTGTCCTGGGCGAGGGTCATGGCGATCCACACCCGTTGCCGCTGGCCGCCGGAGAGGGTGTCCACCGGCCGGGTCGCGAGGTCGGCGACGTCCGCCAGGGTCATCGCCCGGTCCACCGCTTCGCTGTCCTGCTCCGACCACTGCCGCCACCAGCGTTGGTACGGCTGCCGGCCCCGGCCGACCAGGTCGGCCACGGTGACGCCCTCGGGCACCAGCGGGCTCTGCGGCAGCACGCCGAGCCGGCGGGCCACCTCCCTCGTTGGCAGCTCCCGGATGGCGGCGCCGTCCAGCAGCACGGTGCCGCGTCGCGGGGTGAGCAGCCGGGCCATGGTCCGGAGCAGGGTCGACTTGCCGCAGGCGTTCGGCCCGACGATCACGGTGAACGCGTCGGCGGGCAGGTCCAGGTCCAGCCCGTCCAGCACGGTCCGCTCGTCGTAGCCGACGACCAGGTCGCGGGTGGAGAGCATCACGCCTCCTCGGCGGGGTTCGGGGCAGCCGCGACGGCAGCGGCGGTGGCGACGGAAGAGGGCCCGGCGGGGCGTCGGGTGCCGGCGGTGGTCACGACGACCTCCGGCGACCCCGCAGCAGCAGGAAGATCAGGTAGGGGCCGCCGATCGCGGCGGTCAGCACGCCGGCCGGGAGTTGGGTGGGCGCGAAGAGCCGCCGGGCGGCCAGGTCGGCCAGCACCAGCAGCAGGGCGCCGAGCAACGCGGAGCAGAGCAGCGGTGGCCGTTCCGCCCGGACCAGCCGCCGTGCCACCTGCGGCGCGACCAGGGCGACGAAGTCCACCGCGCCGACCTGGGCGGTGACCATCGCGGCGGCGAGCACGCCGGTGCCGGCGAGCCCGATCCGGCGGGCCACCGGACGCAGGCCGATGCCCCGGGCGGTGTCGTCGTCCAGCGCGGCGCTGTTCAGCGCCCAACCGGACCAGACCAGCACGGGCAGCAGGACGAGCAGCGTGGCGGCGATCCAGGCGGACTCCGTCCAGCCCTTGCCGGCGAGCGTGCCGACCAGCCAGATCTGCGCCCGGAGACCGTCGATCGGGTCGGCAGTGAGCATGACCACCTCGGTCAGCGCCCGCAGGGCGAACGCGACCGCTACCCCGGCCAGCACGAACCGCTGGGCGGCGAGCCCGTGCCGGGCACCGAGGGCGAGCACCCCGGCGGCGGCCACGAGACCGCCGGCCAGCGCCGCCGGCCCGACCACCACCGCCGCCGCGCCGCTGGTCAGGGCGATCGTCGCGGCGAGCCCGGCACCCTGGGTGATACCGATGACGTCCGGACTCGCGAGTGGATTACGGGAGACGCTCTGGATCAGCGTCCCGGCCACCCCGAACGCCGCGCCGGCCACCGCCGCCAGTACCAGCCGGGGCAGCCGCAACTCCAGGACGACCAGGTCGTACGGGGTGCCGACACCGGAGAGCGCCCGCAGGACGTCGACTGCGGCGACGTACGGGGTGCCGAGGGAGAGGCTCACCACCCCGGCCACCGCCAGCAGCCCGGTCAACGTGGCGGCGACCAGCACCGAACGGCGTCGGATCTGCACGCTCACCGGGCCGACCCGGAGCAGTGACCGACCCGGTAGCCGGTGGGCCGCCGAGCCGACGGAACGGGCACCACTGGTTCGGGCGATGGTGCTCACGCGGTCACCAACCGGGCACGCCGCACCAGCACGGCGAGCAGAGGCGCGCCGACCAGCGCCGTGACGATGCCGGCGGGTATCTCGCCGGGCGGGGCGACCAGCCGGCCGACGATGTCGGCGCCCAGCAGCAGCGCCGGTCCGAGCAGCGCGGAGACCGCGAGGGTCCAGCGGTGGTCGGCGCCGACCAGCGCCCGGGCCATGTGCGGCACGGCCAGCCCGACGAACGCGACCGGCCCGGCGGCGGCGACGGCGGCCCCGGTCAGCAGCACGGCGGCGGCACCGCCCCCGAGCCGGACCAGCCCGATCCGGTGGCCGAGGCCACGGGCCACGTCGTCGCCGAGGGCGAGCGCGTCCAGGCCCCGGGCGACCAGGGCGGCCAGCGCCAGTCCGGCGAGCACGAACGGCACCACCTGCACGGCGACGGAGAGGTCCCGGCCGGCGAGTCCGCCGACCACCCAGAACCGGTACTCCTCGAAGGTGCGGGCGTCGATGCTGAGCAGCGCGTACACCATCGAGGCGAGACTGGCGTCCAGGGCCGCGCCGACCAGCGCGAGGGTGATCGGACTGGCGCCCTCCCAGGCCCGGGCGGCGACGGCGAGGACCAGCAACCCGGCGAGCACCGCGCCGCCGATCCCGAACCACACGTAGCCGGCCAGCGTGCCCACCCCGAACACGGAGATGGCCAGCACCACGCCGAACGACGCGCCGGCGCTGATGCCGAGGATCCGTGGTTCGGCCAGCGGGTTGCGGGTGAGCGCCTGGAAGAGCACGCCGGCCACCGCGAGCGCCAGGCCGACGGCGAGGCCGAGCGCCGTACGCGGCAACCGGAGCTCGCGGACGATGGTGCTCGCCTCCCCGCCGTCCGGCGCGACCAGCGCGGACCACACCTGGTCCACGGGGAGCGACCGGCTGCCGAGGGCGAAGCTGGCCAGCACGGTGACGAGCAGCACCAGCGCGGCCGCCAGGGCGACCCAGAGCCGGCGCCCACCCCCGGTGCCGGCACGGTGGCCGAGGGTGGCTGCCCGGTGGGCGACGGTGGTCACAGCGCTCCTACGACGACGAGGTCAGGTTCGGCTTACCGTAGCTGGTGAGGTTTGCCTGCCCTAACTCGCGGTACCGGATCGACCCTCGTTGAGCTGGGCGAACAGCGGCTCCCTCGGCCTCGGCGGCCCATCATCGTCCGAATCGGCCCGGTGGCGGGGAATGCGGTCCGATCCCTGTCTCCCGGGTCAGGATCGAGCGGTGGCCGTGATCGCGAAGAACGGCAGGGTTCGTTACCATTAACCTTTCATGATCCCGGTGCGCTCATCGAGCGAAAGATCCCCTGGTGGGGGTGGAGCCGGATACGTCACCATCGGTAAGGAAGGGCGGCAATGGAGCGGCCGGATTGGGCACCAGACGACGTTGATCTCACCCGGCCGAGCGTTGCCCGAGCCTACGACTACTGGCTCGGCGGCTCGCACAACTTCGAGGTCGACCGGGAGTTCGCCCGCCAGGCCATGGCGGCGGTGCCGGGCCTGCGCATGGTGGCGCGGGCGAACCGGGAGTTCCTGCACCGCGCGGTGCGGTTCATGCTCGACCAGGGGGTGCGACAGTTCCTGGACATCGGGTCCGGCATCCCGACGGTGGGCAACGTGCACGAGATCGCCCAGCAGGTGGATTCGGACGCCCGCGTGGTCTATGTGGACATCGACCCGGTAGCGGTGGCGCACAGCACGCAGATCCTCGCCGGTCAGCCGAACGCCGTCGCGCTGCTCGAGGACCTGCGTCATCCGGAGGCCATCCTCGACCATCCGGAGACCCGCCGGCTTCTGGACCTCGACCGGCCGGTCGGCCTGCTGCTCGTGTCGGTCGTGCACGCGATCCCCGACGAGGACGATCCGTGGGGTCTGGTCCGGCGACTGTGGACGGCGCTGGCCCCGGGCAGTTGCGTGGCGATCAGCCATGTCACCACCGACAGCCGGCCGGACGAGATGGGGGAGGGCGCCCGGCTCAGCAGCCGGACGAGCACGCCGGTCACCGCCCGTCCGCGGGCCCGGGTGGAGGACCTCTTCGCCGGCCTCGACCTGGTGGAGCCCGGGGTGGTCTGGTCGCCGCTGTGGCGGCCCGAGAACCCGGCCGACGTCGGGGAGAATCCCGAGCAGATGAGCTTCTATGTCGGAGTTGGATGCCGCAGGTGACTGGTCGGCCCGAGGTCTCCGGGGTCGACCACCGGCGCCGCCAGGGCGTCGAGGAGTTCGCCAGGGTGTGGGCCACGGCGTTGCACCGGGCCCACTACGTCCCGATCAGCGCCGAGGAGCGGCACCGTGTCGTCACCGGGCTGACTGTCCGCCTGGTCGCCGGGATCCTCGGCGACCAGGCGGACGCCGGTGACGGCCAGCGGATCGGCGCCGACCTGGTGGCCGCGGGCTTCGGGGCACCGGAGGCGCTCGGTCGGACGATCGCGATCGTCGGCTCGCGGCTGCTCACCGATCTGCGTATGGCTGCCGACCCGACGCTCAGCGCCCGGCTGAGCGGGCTGCTGGCCGAGATCGCGGTCGGCTTCGTGTCCGCCGCGCACGACCGCAGTCTGCAGGCCCAGGACTCGGTCCGGCTGGCCGCACTGGCCGCACACACCCGGGCCGAGGAGGCGTTGCGGGTCAGCGAGGCCCGGTTCCGCCGCTTCGCCACCCACGACCAGCTGACCGGTCTGCCCAACCTGACGTTGTTCACCGAGCGGCTGGGGCGGCTGTCCGCCGCCGGCACACCGTTCGACCGGGCCGGCGTCTGCTGCGTCGACATCGACGACTTCGCGGCGGTCAACGACGTACTCGGGCATCAGGTGGGCGATCTGCTGCTCCGGGACATCGCCGGCCGGCTCGACGCGATCACCGACCCGCGGGTCGAGTTGGTGGCCCGGCTGGACAGTGACCGGTTCGCGATCCTGGTCGTCGGCACCACCTGCGCCGAGGACGCGATCAAGATCCTGGACCAGGCGCTGGCCGCGTTGGCTGCCCCGTTCCACGTCGCCGACACCGAGGTGCCGATGACGGCGAGCGCGGGCGTCGCCGAGGGACCGGTCCGTGACGGCAACGCCGCGAAGCTGCTGCGGGCCAGCGAGATCGCGCTGCACTGGGCCAAGGCGGACGGGAAGGCGACCTGGCGCCAGTTCGACCGGGACCGCAGCAAAGCCGACGCCGCGCGGTACCGGCTGTCGGTGGCCATGCCGGCGGCCCTGCGACGGGGCGAGTTCACCCTCGCCTACCAGCCCATCGTCGACCTCCGATCCGGACGGTTGACCGGGGTGGAGGCGTTGGCGCGCTGGCAGCATCCCCAGCTCGGCCTGCTGGGCGCCGGACGGTTCGTCGAACTCGCCGAACGCACCGGCCTGGTCGTGGCGATGGGCAACCAACTGCTGGAGCAGGCCTGCCACCAGGCCAGCCGGTGGCAGCGCCGCCAACCCGGCCTGTACGCGAGCGTGAACGTGTCGGTGCGCCAGCTCCGCCAGGACGGCATGGCCGGGGCGGTCTCGCAGGTCCTTGACCGGACCGGCCTGCCGCCGGACCTGCTTCAGCTCGAGGTCACCGAGCAGGCCGTGATCGAACTGACCGGCGTCGTGATAGACACCCTGACCGCGCTGATGAAACTCGGCGTCCGCATCGTCATCGACGACTTCGGCGTCGGGTACGCGAACCTGGCCAACCTCCGCGCCCTGCCACTGCACGGCCTCAAACTCGACGCCAGCCTGACCCGTCCGTCGACGCCGGCGTTCCGGCCGACGGCGACGCACCGCCCCGGCACCGATGACGACTTCCTCGCCACCGTCGTCACGCTCGGCCACCGGCTCGGCCTCACCGTGACCGCCGAGGGTATCGAAACCGCCGAGCAGGCCGACCGCATCAGTGCGACCGGCTGCGACAACGGGCAGGGGTGGCACTTCGGTCACCCGGTGCCGCCGAACGAGATCAGCGACCGCCTCGTGGCGCAGAACCATTAGTAGAGCCGATGGCTCCTCGGGTTCGGTGCGCCTACCTGGTGCGGACACCGGTCGCGGCGTCGGCGTAGCGGCGGGCCAGGTGCGCGAAGGCGTCCCTGAGTTCGGCCGGACCGACGACCTCGATGTCGGCGTCGAACCTGCCGATGGCGGCGGCCAGACCGTGCCACGACCACGAGCCCAGGACGAGCCGGCAGCGGTCCGGACCGAGTTCCTCGACGACTCCGTCACTGGTGTAACGGGACACCACGGCGGCGGGTAGGTCGAGGATCACCTCGCCGCGACAGGGCCAGTCGCCAGAGCCCCAGAACCTGCTGACCACGAAGGCGGCGACCTCACCTCCGGGCAGCTCGCGCGGGGTGAAGCGGGGTCCGGTGGGGGTGCGCGGAGTGATCCGGTCGGCGCGGAAGGTACGCCAGTCCTGACGGTCGAGGTCCCAGGCGACGAGATACCAGCGCCCACCCCAGGTGACGAGGTGGTGCGGCTGCACCCGGCGCGGCGGGGTCTGGGCGCCGTGGTCGGCCACCGCTGATGGGGGATAGTCGAAGCGGAGCACCTCGCGGGCGTGGACGGCGGCGCTGAGCGCCAGGAGCACGGTGCTGTCGACCTTATGGTCCGGCCGGATCGTGGGCCGCTCGACGGCGGTGACCTGGATGGTGTCGATCCGGTGGCGCAGCCGGGCAGGCATGACCTGCCGGACGGTGTGCAGCGCGCGTGCGGCGGCCTCCTCGATGCCGGCACGAGTGGTGGTGGCGATCTGGAGTGCGATCGCCAGCGCGACGGCCTGCTCGTCGTCGAACAGCAACGGAGGCAACTGCGCGCCGGCGTCGAGCCGGTACCCACCGTCGGGTCCCTTGAAGGCCACGATGGGATAGCCGAGCTCGCGTAGCCGGTCGACGTCCCGCCGCACGGTGCGTGGGCTGATGTCCAGCCGCTCGGCCAGCAGCGCCCCCGGCCAGTCCCGGCGGGTCTGGAGCAGCGAGAGCAACGCCAGCAGTCGCGCTGAAGTTTTCGGCATGATCCCCATACTGCCCGGAGAAGCGGACACTTCCTGACCGCTTTGCCTGCGACTGTGGTCGCGTGCCACTCAACGACGACAAACCGAAGGGCCCGAACACCGTGACCACCACCGCCACGCCCCCCTTGACCCTCGACACCGAGCGGGCCGACCTGATCGCCGCACTCGCGACGGCGCGATCCGCCCTGACCAACACCGTCCGCGGGCTCAGCGACGAGCAACTCGGCGAGCGCCCGACGGCCAGTGCGCTGTGCCTGGGCGGGCTGATCAAGCACGTCACGTCGATGGAGGAGGGATGGCTGCGGTTCGTGGTCGAGGGCCCGTCGGCGCTCCGCTTCGACATGCCCGAGGGGGTCACCTGGGCCGACTTCATGGCCGGTACCGCGCGCGAGGTCCCGCAGTGGGCGATCGACCACCAGAACGACTTCCGGATGGGACCCGGCGAGACGCTCACCGGGATCCTCGCCCGTTACGAGCAGGTCGCCGCCCGCAGCGCTGAGGTCGTCGCCGCCCTCCCCGACCTGTCCGCGACCTACCCGATGCCGGAGGCGCCCTGGAACGAACAGAGAGAGGTGCGCAGCGTGCGTCGGGTGCTGATGCATGTCATCGCCGAGACCGCCCAGCACGCCGGGCACGCCGACATCCTGCGCGAGACGCTCGACGGGCAGACCTCGACCTGAGCCGACCGGCCGGACCCGACGGACACATCTGCTGATCGGCAGCCACCGCCCCTGACGGAAGTCAGGACTTCCTGCGGAGTAGTCCGACGAGCGTGGTGTCGGCCTGGGCCAGGATCGGCGGGCCGGACATCGGCCTGGTCAGGACCCGCCGGCAGTGGTCGAGTTCGACGTAGACCTCGCCACCCGTGCGGTCGGTCGCCCACAGCACGGCGAACCGGTCCGCGGCGCCCGTGCACTTCTTCGCCGGAGGCAGTGCGGTCAACGCCCGCTCGACGGATTCGCGTCGCTGCTGTGGGAGGACCAGTCCGTACTCGAAGGTCCCGGCGGGCTGAGGCGTCCCCTGCTGCTTCACCGGCACCCGGAACACGCACAACCGCAGGGGCACGGTGGACGGGAACGAGATCGCCACCCGGCCCGGTCGCGCGAGGGACGCCGGATCCCCGGTCTCGGTGGCCACCACGTCCGACGACTCCTGGCCGCATCCGGAAGCGGACGCCTCGGCCGACTCGAGTTCCCGTACGACCTTCTCGGTGACGGTGGTCAGCCGCAGGCCACGTACGGCCTCCAGTACTTCGGGGAGCGGTTTGCCGCAGCCGTCGACCGGCAGCCCCGGCCGGATCCACCGGCCCTCTCCGTCGAGCAGCAGCAGGTTCGGCACCGGGGGTGCGTCCAGGTTGCAGGCGTCGGTGGTGGGCGGGGTGTCGGACAGACGCAGCGCGGCGAGCAGAGCCGTCAACTCGGTGGCCCGGCTCTCGGTGAGGACCAGGTCCACGCCGCCTTTGGCGCGTTGCTTCGGCTCGAGTTGGCAGTGGATCGCGGCCGTGGGCACGAAGTCGGTGCCGAGGCGCGGCAGGGTGAGGGCGGCCCACGAGGCATCGCCGAACTCGGTGGGCGCGTCGACCGCGCAGGAGGTCCACCCGGCTCGGACGGCCGGCGTACCGGTCACCGGCGGGGGTAGCCCGGCCTGCTGCCCGCCGGCCGGTGAGTCGACGCCGGTACCACCGCAGGCCGCCAGCGCGGCTACCGCCGTCACCCCGGCGAGCCCCCTGCCGATCGCGCGCATGTCACCCTCCGACAGAAAGACACGATTCGTACGCTATCGAGAACGAGGACGGTGGTGTCTCCGTTGCTGGGGGTGTGGGCGCCGCACAGGTGGCGCACAGGAAACGCCGAGGTGGGACACAGTGCCTCGGGTCAGGATGTGGCCATGGTGACCGATGGGCATGCGCTGCCGGGCCGGGTCGAGTTGCGCCGTCCGGACGGCGGGCCGGTCCGGGTGCTGGTGGTCGACGACGAGCCGACCCTGACCGACCTGCTCGCCATGGCGCTGCGCTACGAGGGTTGGCAGGTGGCGACCGCCGGCAACGGCATGTCCGCGCTGAGCAGCGTCCGCCAGGTCCGCCCGGACGTGGTGGTGCTCGACGTCATGCTGCCCGACCTGGACGGCTTCCAGGTACTGCGCCGGCTGCGCGAGCAGGCCCCGAACGTGCCGGTGCTCTTCCTGACCGCCCGGGACGCGGTGCAGGACCGGATCGCCGGGCTGACCGTCGGCGGTGACGACTACGTCACCAAGCCGTTCAGCCTGGAGGAGGTGATCGCCCGGCTCCGGGCGCTGCTGCGGCGCGCCGGGCTGGCCGTCGCGGCCCGCGAGGAGGCCGTCCTCATCGTCGGCGACCTCAGTCTGGACGAGGACAGCCACGAGGTACGCCGGGGCGACGACCTGATCACCCTCACCGCCACCGAGTTCGAACTGCTCCGCTACCTGATGCGCAACCCCCGCCGGGTGCTCAGCAAGGCGCAGATCCTCGACCATGTCTGGAACTACGACTTCGGGGGCCAGGCGAACGTCGTCGAGCTGTACATCTCGTACCTGCGGAAGAAGATCGACGCCGGCCGGGAGCCGATGATCCACACGCTGCGTGGGGCGGGGTATGTCCTCAAGCCAGCCCCGTGAGCCTGGCCCCCGCTGGTCGCTGCGGCGCTGGCTGGCCGGCTGGTCCCTGCGCGCCCGGCTGGTGGCCATCGTCGTCGCGCTGCTCGCTCTGGTCAGCGTCGGGGTCGGCGGCGTCACCACGGTGGCGCTGCGGCACTTCCTGATCGCCCAGGTCGACGACCAGCTGGACTCGACCTGGCAGCCCCGGGGACCGGCCGCGCCCGGCGGGCCGCTGCCGGACATCGTCGAGGGTCGCCTTCTGCGTATCCCGCCCAGCTTCCCGACCGGCACGATCGTCGCCCAGACCGCCGACGGCGAGGTCCTCGCCGCCCTGACGCGTACCGTCGGCGAGGACGACGAGACGGTGGCCCCGGATCAGGTCGCGGCGATCACCCGACTGCCCACCGACGGGCGGCCCCGCACCGTCGACCTCGGCGAGCGGGGCGAGTACCGGTTCGTGGCGCAGGAGTTCCGGGACGGCACCACCCGGGCACTCGGTGTGCCCCTGGCCGGCGTGCAGGAGACCGTCTGGTGGATGGTCGCCGCGCAGGCCGGTCTCGCCACCGTCGGCCTGCTGCTCGCCGGCTCGGCCGGTGCGCTGATCGTCCAGGCCACGCTGCGTCCGCTGCGCCGGGTCGCCGCCACCGCCACCCGGGTCACCGAACTGCCGTTGGACCGGGGCGAGGTCGCCCTGTCGGTCCGGGTGCCGGCCGCCGACACCGATCCGCGTACCGAGGTCGGCCAGGTCGGCGCCGCGCTCAACCGGATGCTCGGGCACGTCGCCGCCGCCCTCGCCGCCCGCCAGGCCAGCGAGACCCGGGTACGCCAGTTCGTCGCCGACGCCAGCCACGAGCTGCGTACCCCGCTCGCCGCCATCCGCGGCTACGCGGAGGTGGCCCGCCGGGGACGGGCGCAGGCCCCGCCCGACGTGGCGCACGCGCTGCGCCGGGTGGAGTCGGAGAGCGCCCGGATGACCAGCCTCGTGGACGACCTGCTGCTGCTGGCCCGACTCGACTCCGGGCGACCCCTGGTCTCCGAGCCGGTCGACCTCTCCGCGCTGGTGGTCGACGCGGTCAGCGACGCGCACGTCGCCGGCCCCGAGCACCGTTGGCAGCTCGACCTGCCCGACGAGGCGGTCGAGGTGCCCGGCGACGCCGCCCGGCTGCACCAGGTCCTGACGAACCTGCTGACCAACGCCCGGGTGCACACCCCGTCCGGCAGCACGGTCACCACCACGCTGCGTGCCGAACCGGACGCCGCCGTGCTGACCGTCGCCGACGACGGCCCCGGTGTCCCGGCCGAGCTGCAACCGGAGGTGTTCGAGCGGTTCGCCCGGGGGACAGCTCCCGTTCGCGGGCGCACGGCAGCACCGGCCTCGGTCTGGCCATCGTGGCGGCCGTGGTGGAGGCCCACCATGGGCAGGTCACTGTGGACAGTCGGCCCGGCCGGACCGTGTTCACGGTCCGGCTGCCGCATCGCACAGCGGGGTCATAGGCTTCTCACGGGGGCGGGCCAGCCGAGCCGCCGAGGCTTGCCGGCATGGAGAGAACAGAGACCCTGCTGACCGCGCCCGAGCCGGTCCCCGCCCCGGCCGTCGTGCCGGACCCGCACCCCGTCCCACCCCCGCCGCAGCCCGCACCGGCGGCGGCCCGCGCGATCTGGACCCGGCCGGCGTTGGCCGTGCTGCTGGTCGGGACCGCCCTGCTCTACCTGTGGGGGCTGGGGGAGTCCGGCTGGGCGAACGCGTACTACTCGGCCGCCGTGCAGGCCGGCTCGGAGAGCTGGACGGCGTTCCTCTACGGCTCCTCCGACGCGGCCAACTCGATCACCGTCGACAAGACCCCGGCGTCGCTGTGGCTGATGGCCCTCTCCGTACGCGTCTTCGGGCTCAGCTCGTGGTCGATCCTCGTCCCGCAGGCGCTGCTCGGCGTCGCCACGGTCGGCGTGCTGTACGCGACCGTCCGCCGCTGGTACGGCCCGGCCGCCGGGCTGATTGCCGGTACGGTGCTCGCGCTCACCCCGGTCGCCACGCTGATGTTCCGGTTCAACAATCCGGACGCCCTGCTGGTGCTCCTGCTCACCGTCGCTGCCTACGCCACCGTACGGGCCCTGGAAGCGGCCTCGACCCGGTGGATCGTGCTGGTCGGGGCGCTCGTCGGGTTCGGCTTCCTGACCAAGATGCTCCAGGCGTTCCTGGTGGTGCCGGTCTTCGCCGGGGTCTACCTGGTGCCGCGCCGACCGGGTTCTGGCGACGGATCCGGCAGCTCCTCCTCGCCGGACTGGGCCTGGTGGCCGCCGCTGGCTGGTGGGTGGCGATCGTCGAGCTGGTCCCGGCGAGCGCCCGCCCCTACGTCGGCGGCTCGCAGACCAACAGCATCCTCGAACTGACTCTCGGCTACAACGGGCTCGGCCGGCTCACCGGCGACGAGGTCGGCAGCGTCGGGTCGCGCGGCGGCGGGCCGTTCTCCGGACAGACCGGTCTGCTGCGGATGTTCGACACCGAGGTCGGTGGGCAGATCTCCTGGCTGCTCCCGGCCGCGCTGATCCTGCTCGCCGCCGGGCTGCTGCTGACCGGCCGGGCGACCCGGACCGACCGTACGCGGGCCGGCCTGCTGCTCTGGGGCGGCTGGCTGCTGGTCACCGGCGCGGTTTTCAGCCTCATGGACGGCATCTTCCACGCGTACTACACGGTCGCCCTGGCCCCGGCGGTCGGCGCCCTGGTCGGCATCGGCGCCACCCTGCTCTGGCGGCACCGCGCCGGCAGCGCCGCCGCCATCCCCCTTCCGGCCGGCTCCGCCGAAACCGGCCCGGCCGGCTCTGCTGAGGCCGACTCGGTCCGGTCCGCCGACTCGGTCCGGTCCGCCGGCCCGGTCCAGCTCGGGGCCGACGGCGCGAGCGCGGCCGGTGTCGTCGCGGTGCCGTCCGGGCGGCCCGCGCCCCGCTGGCGCGGCTGGTTCGCCACCGGGGCGCTGGCGGTCACCGTCGCCGTCACCGCCTGGTGGTCGTGGACGCTGCTCGGGCGCAGCCCCGACTGGTACCCCTGGCTGCGGACGGTGGTGCTGGTGGCCGGACTGGCGGCGGCACTGCTGGTGCTGGCCTCCGGCCGGCTCGCCCGCCGGCTGACCCCGCTGGTGTTGGCTGTGGGGGCGGTGACGGCACTGGCCGGTCCGGCGGCGTACGCGGTGCAGACCGCCGGCACGCCGCACACCGGCTCCATCCCCAGCGCCGGGCCGGCGGTCCAGGCCGGCTTCGGTGGCGGCCCGGGCCGGATGCAGCGGCCCGACGACGGCCAGTTCCCCGGCGGGGACGGCGGCCGGCCCGGCCAGGACGGCCAGACCGACGGCCAGACCGGGCCGGGCGGCGGCGGGTTCCCGGGCTTCCCCGGCGGCGGCCAGCTCCCCGGTGCCGGTCAGGCGCCGGGCGGCACGACCGGCGGGCAGGCTCCCGGCGGCATGACCGGCCAGTTGCCCGGCGGCTCGACCGGCGGGGCGGCACCGGGCGGCGGGAACGTGACCCGGGGTGGTGGCATGGGCGGGCTGCTCAACGCCACCGAACCGAGCGCGGAACTGCGCGCCCTGCTCGAGTCCGACAGCGACGACTACACCTGGATCGCCGCCACCGTCGGATCGAACAACGCCTCCGGCTACCAGTTGGCCACCGGCGAACCGGTGATGGCGATCGGCGGCTTCAACGGCAGTGACCCGTCGCCCACGCTCGCCGAGTTCCAGCGGTACGTCGCCGACGGCGAGATCCACTTCTTCCTCGGCGGCGGTGGCTTCCGGGCCAACAGCGGCAGCAACGCCTCGGCCGAGATCGCCGCCTGGGTCGCCGAGAACTTCACGGCGCAGACCGTCGACAGCGTCACCCTCTACGACCTGAGCAGCGGAAAGCAGGGCTGAGCATGACGTACTCCCCGGAAATCGGATCGGTCGTGCCGGCCTGGCGGGACGCGCCGCCGACCCTGCTGGACGTGGTGGTGCCCGTCTACAACGAGGAGGTCGGCCTCGGCCCCTGCGTCCGCTGGCTGCACGCCCACCTGGCCGGAAACTTCCCGTACCCGTTCCGGATCACCATCGCCGACAACGCCAGCACCGACGCCACCCTGGCGGTGGCGCAGGGGATCGCCGCCGAACTGCCCGGCGTCGAGGTGCTGCACCTGGACGCGAAGGGCCGTGGTCGGGCGTTGCGGGCGGCCTGGTCGGCCTCACCCGGTTCCGTGCTGGCGTACATGGACGTGGACCTCAGCACCGACCTGGCCGCGCTGTTGCCGCTGGTCGCCCCGCTCATCTCCGGTCACTCGGACCTGGCCATCGGCACCCGGTTGGCGCGCAGCTCGCGGGTGGTCCGGGGGGCCAAGCGGGAGGTGATCTCCCGGGGCTACAACCTGTTGCTGCGCGGCACCCTGTCCACCCGTTTCTCCGACGCGCAGTGCGGGTTCAAGGCGATCCGGTTGGACGTGGCGGCCCGGCTGCTGCCGCTGGTCGAGGACACCGGCTGGTTCTTCGACACCGAGTTGCTGGTGCTCGCCGAGCGGGCCGGGCTGCGTATCCACGAGGTGCCGGTGGACTGGGTCGACGACCCGGACAGCCGGGTGGACATCGTCGCCACCGCCGTGGCGGACGTACGGGGTATCGGGCGGCTCGGACGGGCCCTGCTCACCGGCGCGCTGCCCCTGACCGAGTTGCGCGGACAGCTCGGCCGGGCCCCGCTGCGCGCGCCGCCGGACCGGGTGCCGGTCGGGCTGCCCCGGCAGGTGGCCCGGTTCGCGGCGGTGGGGGTGGCGAGCACCCTCGCGTACCTGGTGATCTTTTTGGCCGCCCGGAGCGTGCTCGGCGCGCAACCGGCGAACCTGCTGGCCTTGCTAGTCACGGCGGTGGGGAACACGGCGGCGAACCGGCGGCTCACCTTCGGCATCAGCGGTCGCCGGCACGCCGGCCGGCACCACCTGCAGGGCTTGCTCGCCTTCGGGCTCGGGCTGGCGCTGACCAGCGGCGCGCTCGCCGGGCTGCACGCGGTGACCGCCACCCCGCCCCGCCTGGTGGAGTTGGTGGTGCTGGTCGCGGCGAACCTGGCCGCCACGGTGCTGCGCTTCGTGCTGCTGCGCGCCGCAATGCACCACCGCCGCTGACCCCCACCCCACCCTACCCGACCACCGCAGTTGATCAAGAAGTTGGCGTCACCGGAACCGACGCTTGCTGACCCAAACCTCTTGATCAACCGGGCGGTCGGGTGGGCGGGGCCTGGTGGGTGGCAGGGTGGGGGTGTGTATCGGGAACGTCGGGCGCCGATCGCCGGGACGGTGCTGTGGACCAGCACCGTCCCGGCGGACACCGTCGCGACCCGGGTGTTGCCCGACGGGTGCCTGGACCTGCTCTGGTCCAGTCGGTCGGGGCTGCTGGTGGCCGGGCCGGACCGGACGGCGTACCTCTCGGTCAGCGGCCCGGGGGAGCGGTGGGTCGGCCTGCGGTTGCCGCCCGGCACCGGGCCGGCGGTGCTCGGCGTGCCCGCCGACGAACTGCGGGACCGGCGGGTGCCGCTGGCCGACCTGTGGGGCGACCGGGCGACCGCCGAGCTGGCCGAGCGGGCGGACCGGGCCCCGGGGGAGGCCCTGACGGCGGTCGCGCTGACGCGGTTGCGCGCGGCCGGCGGCGTGGACCCGCTGGGCGTCCGGGTCGCCGGCCGGCTGGCGGCCGGGGCCACGGTCGCCACGACCGCCGCCGAGGTGGGCCTCGACCCGCGCGTCCTGCACCGTCGCTGTCTGGCCCTGTTCGGGTACGGCCCGAAGACCCTCGCCCGCATTCTGCGGATGCGACGGGCGCTGGCCCTGGCCCGCACCGGTACGCCGTTGGCCGAGGTGGCCGCCCGCAGCGGGTACGCCGACCAGGCGCACCTGACCCGCGACGTGCGGGCCCTGGCCGGGGTGCCGCCGACCGTGCTGCTCCGGCCGGCTCAGTCCGGTAGCGGGGCGTAGAGATCCACGCCGTTGCCCTCCGGGTCGTGCAGGACGGCGTACCGCTGCCCCCAGAAGGCGTCCCACGGGGCGAGGTGGCCGGTGAAGCCGGCCCCGGTCAGCTCCGCGTAGTACCGGTCGACCTCGGCTGGGTCGGCGCAGCGGAACGCCAGGCTCACCCGGGGTCCGCCGCCGCCCGGCTGCCAGTCCGGGTCGAAGGAGCGCACCGTCGCCACGGTGTCCCAGGCCAGCCGGACCCCGCCGGGCAGGGTGACCTCCACGTGCGGCTCGTTCTCCGCGCCGGGCGGCACGTCGACGCCGAGGCGACGGTAGAAGTCCAGGGTGCGGGCCAGGTCGGTGGTCACCATCCCGACCATGTCGAAACGTGGTGTCATGCCCCTGAAGGTAGGCCCGCCCCACCCCACCCGTCTTGAACAAATCGGCCCCCACCCCCACCCCCACCCCCACCCCACCCCAGCGCCCCCACCCACCACCCCCGCCCGCACCCCCTCGGCGCGGCCACCCCCGCCCCGGCCTGGCGATCAAGAAGTTGGCGTCACCGGAACCGGTGCTTTCTGACCTGAACCTCTTGATCAACGGGCTGGTCGGGCGGTGTGGGCCCGTGGGGACGGGCGGCGGCGTACGGTGTGTGGTGACAAGTCCGGCTTTTAGGGCAAACCGCCTTAGGTGGGTGCTTGCCGGACTCACTCCGAACGGCGAGGAAGGGAGCAGGTCGGTGATGCACCTGGCCTACCTGGACGCGGGATCCGGCAGCCTGATCGTGCAGGCGGTGGTGGGCGGCGTGGCCGGGGCGGCGGTGGCCGCCAAGCTCTACTGGCGCCGGCTGGCCGACCGGTTCCGGCGGCAGCGCACCGACCGGCACTGACCGGCGATGACGATCCCCGACACCGGACTCCGGACCGAGCCCGGCTCCTTCCGTGACCCGACCAACCAGGTGTTCCACCTCGGCGGCGACGTGCTGCGCGGCCTCGACGAGCAGGCCGCCCGGGACTACCGGACCCTGGCCGGTACGGAGTTCTTCCGGACCCTGCTCGCCGCCGGCAAGGTCTGCGGCACCGAACCGGTCGACCCGCTGCCCGGCGTGCCTTGGACGACCGTGCTGCGGCACGAACGGATCCCGTTCGTCTCCCACCCGTACGAGTGGTCGTTCGGCATGCTGCGCGACGCCGCGCTGCTGCACCTGGAGATCCTCCGCGCCGCCCTCGACCACGGGTTCACCCTGAAGGACGGCTCGGCCTACAACGTCCAGTGGCGCGGCGTGGAGCCGGTCTTCATCGACGTGGGGTCGTTCGAGCCGGTCCGGGAGGGCGAACCCTGGGCGGGTTACCGGCAGTTCTGCCAGACGTTGCTCTACCCGCTGCTGCTCCAGGCCCATCTCGGCGTGGACTTCCAGCCCTGGCTGCGGGCCCGGGTCGACGGCATCGAGGCCGACCAGCTCCGGCCGCTGTTCCGGGGCGTCCGCCGCCTGCTGCCCGGCGTGCCGACCCACGTGCACCTGCACGCGGCGATGCAGCGGCGACACGCCACCGCCAGCACCGCCGCCGTTCGCGACCAGCTCCGCGCCGCCGGGTACTCCCGGGAACTGGCGCTGGCCACCGTCCGGGGCCTCACCCGGCTCGTCGAGCGGCTGGACCACCCGGCGACGGAGAGCCACTGGGCGGACTACCAGCGCACCTGTGGCTACTCGGCGGAGGACCGGGCCGCCAAGGAACGCTTCGTCGAGGCCGCGCTGGCGGCCGGGCCACGGCCCCGGCTCGCCCTCGACCTCGGAGCCAACGACGGCCGGTACGCCCGGCTCGCCGCCCGGCTCGCCGACCAGGTGGTCGCCGTCGAACAGGACCCCGGGGTCGTCGACCGGCTCTACCGGCGGCTGCGCGCCGACCGGGAGGGTCGCGTCCTGCCCCTGGTGATGGACCTCGCCGACCCGTCGCCCGGAGGGGGTTGGCGCGGGGTCGAACGGGCCTCCTTCACCGACCGGGCCGACGCCGACGTCGTACTCGCCCTCGCGGTCGTGCACCACCTGGCGATCGGACGCAACGTGCCCCTGCCCGAGGTGGTCGACTGCCTGGTCGGGCTGACCCGTCCCGGCGGGCGGATCGTGGCGGAGTTCGTGCACCCCGACGACCCGATGGCGCGGCGGCTGTCGGCCAACAAGCCGGTGGGCCTGTTCCCGGACTACCGGACCGAGGTGTTCGAGCGGCTGCTCGGCGCGCGGTGTCGGATCGTCCGTCGCCTCGACCTGCCCTCCGGGACCCGGACCCTGTACCTCGGGATCGTGGGTGACTGAACGGACCATCGCGGCCCCGGAGGAGGTCGGGGCCGATCCGGTGCCCGTGCCCGGGTCGTCGGCCTGGCGGGTCGAACTGGGCCGGCTGCTGGAGGTGGCCGCCCTGGTCGGCCTGACCGTCACCCAGCCGCTGCTGGACGTGCTCGGCCGCAGCCCCGACTTCTTCCTGTTCCACCGGGCCACCCCGGGTGAGGCCGGGACGCTGCTCGCCCTGATCGTCGTGGCGCCCACCGCGGCGCTGGCCGGGCTCGGCGCGTTGACCCGGCTGGCCGGACGGCGCGTCCGGCTGGCCGCGCACCGGGTGCTCGTCGCGCTGCTGCTCGCCGTCCTCGCCGTTCAGGTGGGCCGGGAGACGACCCCGCTGCGGGGCGTACCGCTGCTGGTGGTGGCCGGGGCGGCGGGAGTGGCGCTCGCGGCGGCCCACCGGCGTTGGCGGGTGCCCGGACGGGTGCTCCGGGCCGCCGCCGTCGGGCCGCCGGTCTTCGTCGCCCTGTTCGTCCTCGTCTCGCCCGCCTCGGCGGTGGTGCTGCCGCGCTCCGACGGCGGCGCGGGGCGGGGGCGGCCACCGGACCCGGCGGGCACCCGCCGGTGGTGATGCTGGTCCTCGACGAGTTTCCGCTGGTGTCGCTGCTCGGCCCGGACGGGCGGATCGACGCGGCCCGGTTCCCGCACTTCGCCGAACTGGCCGCCGGGTCGACCTGGTACCGCAACGCCACCGGGGTCAGCGGCTGGACCCCGTACGCGCTCCCGGCGATGCTGACCGGCCGCTACCCAGCCCGACCGGACGCCCCGCACTACTCCCGGTACCCGGAGAACCTCTTCACCGCCCTCGGTGGCCGCTACGACATGCGCGTCCAGGAGAGCATCACCCGGCTCTGCCCGCCCAGCCGCTGCGACCAGCCGATCGGCCCCGAGCAGGGGCTCGGGGTGCTGGTCCGGTCCACCGCCGACCTGTTGCGCCAGCTCGTCGCGCCGGTGGAGAGCCGGGTCGACCCGGAGGCGAGCTACCGCGAGCCGACCGCCGCCGAGGTGGGACTCGACGCGGCCGAGCCGCCCCCGACGGACCCGAAGTTCCGCTGGGACAGCCTGGACGACCATCAACCGGCCCGGTTCACCAGCTTCCTGGCCGGCCTGCGCCCCGCCGCGCAGCCCACGCTGCACTTCCTGCACCTGCTGATGCCGCACAGCCCGTGGGCGTACCTGCCGTCGGGCGCCCGGTACGAGGCCCCGGACGACCTGCCGGACGACGGCGCCGGCTGGGCCGACCTGGGCCGGCGCCGGCACCTGGCGCAACTGGGCTACACCGACCGGTTGATCGGCGAGACGCTGCGGACGCTGCGCGCCACCGGCCTCTACGACCAGGCGCTGCTGGTGGTCACCGCCGACCACGGGGTCAGCTTCACCACCGGTTTCCAGGGGCGGGGACTGGACGCGATCCGCCGGTCCCCGGGTGAGGTGGCCTGGGTGCCGACCTTCGTCAAGGAGCCCGGCCAGCGGGCCGGCCGGGTCGACGACCGGAACTGGGAGCACGTCGACCTGCTGCCGACCGTGGCGGACCTGGCCCGGATCGGGCTGCCGGGGCCGGTCGACGGGCGGTCCGCGCGACAGGCCCCCCGGGACCGCGCCGACAAGCTCTTCTACGACCGGCCGGGGGAGCCGCTGACCCTGCCCGGTGGCGTCCCCGTCCCGCCCGCCCCACCCGCGTCCCACCCGCTGGTGGGCACCACCGTCGGCGACCAGCCGGCCGACGGCACGGTCCGGGTGGCGAACCTCGACGCGTTCCGCGATGTCGACCCGGCCGCCGGCCAACTGCCCGCGCTGGTCTGGGGCACCGTCCCCGACCGGATACCCGACGGCACCCTGCTGGCCGTGGCGGTCAACGGCCGGATCGGCGCGGTCGTGCCGGTGGTTCCGCCCGACCCGGGCGGACGGCGGTTCGCCGCGCTGCTGGCCGACGACGCGCTCTTCCGGCCCGGTCCGAACCGGCTCGACGTCTACCAGATCGCCCCCGACGGGACGGTGCGCCGGCTGACGCCGGTCGACTGATTTTGACACCCCGGACAGGGGCGTTCGCGGAGTGATTTCGGCCACGTGTCCACCCCTTGCGTGGTACGGGTTTCGCCGTCCACCGCCGACCCCGGACGGCGGATCCGGGCCGGGTTGGGGGGCTTACCACCGTCGATGTCGGGATGGTTTCGGATGATTTCCACTCATCATTCGTCGTCACTGTCGGAACCTGTCCGATCGCCGCCGGTCGTCCGCTTCCGCCCAGCACGACGGGGTTTCCGACTCCGCTGATAGGGAATCGGGTGACGCATCCCTCACCGCCCAACCATGCCGAGCGGTGTCACAGGGATCGCGTTTACGGTAAAAGCGAAGGCACCTTCGTCAAAAAGCGAAGGCGCCTTCAACGTAGATTCGGCCGGCGAAGCGAGGGACAGATGACGGAAGTCAAGCTCGAACACCCCGGTGGGCAGCTTTCGATGCCGGTGCAGTCCGCAGTCGAAGGTCCCGCCGGAATCCGGGCCGGTAAGTTGCTGGCGGAGACCGGGCTCGTCACGTACGACCCCGGCTTCGTCAACACCGCGGCCTGCTCCTCGGCGATCACCTACATCGACGGTGACGCCGGCATCCTGCGGTACCGGGGCTACCCGATCGAGCAACTGGCTGAGAAGTCCTCCTTCCTGGAGGTCTCCTACCTGCTCATCTACGGCGAGCTGCCGACCGAGACCCAGCTCGCCGAGTTCAGCGAGCGGATCCGCCGGCACTCGATGCTGCACGAGGAGATGCGGCGCTTCTTCGACGGCTTCCCGCGCGACGCGCACCCGATGGCGGTGCTCTCCTCGGCGGTGAGCGCCATCTCGACCTTCTACCAGGACAGCCTGGACCCGTTCGACGCCGAGCACGTGGAGATGTCCACCGTCCGGTTGATGGCCAAGGTCCCCACCATCGCCTCGTACGCACACAAGAAGTCCATCGGGCAGGCGATGCTCTACCCGGACAACTCGCTCGGCTACGTGGACAACTTCCTCCGGATGACCTTCGGGGTCCCGGCCGAGCCGTACGACGTCGACCCGGTGATGGCCCGCGTGCTGGACATGCTCTTCATCCTGCACGCCGACCACGAGCAGAACTGCTCGACGTCCACGGTCCGCCTGGTCGGCTCCAGCAACGCCAACCTGTTCGCCTCGGTCTCGGCCGGGGTGAACGCGCTTTTCGGCCCGCTGCACGGCGGCGCCAACCAGGCGGTGCTGGAGATGCTCCAGCGCATCCAGGCCGACGGCGGTGACGTACAGTCCTTCGTCCGCAAGGTCAAGGACAAGGCCGACGGGGTCAAGCTGATGGGCTTCGGCCACCGGGTCTACAAGAACTACGACCCGCGCGCCGCCATCGTGAAGAAGGCCGCCCAGGACGTGCTCGGCCGGATGGCCAAGCCGGACCCGCTGCTCGACCTCGCGATGCAGCTCGAGGAGATCGCCCTCGCCGACGACTTCTTCGTCTCCCGCAAGCTCTACCCGAACGTGGACTTCTACACCGGCCTCATCTACAAGGCCATGGGTTTCCCCACCAAGATGTTCACGGTGCTCTTCGCGCTCGGCCGGTTGCCCGGCTGGATCGCCCAGTGGCGCGAGATGATCGGTGACCCGGAGACCAAGATCGGCCGTCCGCGTCAGCTCTACACCGGCGCCGCGGAGCGCTCCTACGTACCGCGCGAGGAGCGCTGACGTTCCACGACCCCGCACGTGACGGGCCGCCACCCCGACCGGGGCTGGCGGCCCGTCACGTTGTGCGGCCCACCCCACCGCGCCCCACTGCACCCGCGCTGGCCGCCGGGGCCCCGCGTCGACGCGGGCGTGTGACCGCCGGGCCCGGGCGCGGCCCTGTGGTCGCACCGCAACGCGCTGCGCATCCTGGTCCACCGCGACCCGGGGGAGCGGTGTGCCAGGCCCGGCGGCCGACTCAGCGCAGACCGGCGGCGGCGAGCAGGTTGCCGTCGTGCACCGGGGGCGCGGCCGGGCGGCCGTACGCCATCCGCTGGGCGGCCTGCTCGGCGGTGAACGACGAGGAGCCGGCCATGGCGGTGGCGTAGGTGGCCGCGGTCCGCTGCGCGATGGCCGCCCAGCCGTACTGCTCGTGCACCAGGACGCGGGCCCGGCGGGCCAGCATCCGGGCGCGCTCGGTGTCCGACAGCAGCGCGTCGACCGCCGCGCTGAGCGACTCCGGGTCCTGCGGGCGGAAGGTCATGCCGGTCACCCCGGGCTCGACGATCTCGGCGAGGCCACCGGTGGCGGACACCGCCAGCGGCGCGCCGGCCGCCGCCCCCTCCAGGGCCACCATGCCGAACGGCTCGTAGATGCTCGGCACCGCGAAGCAGTCCGACGCGGCCATCACCGCGGGCAGGTCGGTCCCGCCGAGGAAACCGGGCAGGCTGACCGTGTCGGCCAGGCCGAGCCGGTGCACCTCGGCCTCCAGCTCACCCCGGTACGGGCCGTCGCCGACGATCACCGCGCGCAGCCCGGGGTGCCGGTCCCGCAGCCGGGGCAGGCCGGCGAGCAGGTGCTGCACGCCCTTCTCGTAGACCAGCCGGCCGGCGAAGGTGACCAGCGGCCCGTCCCCGGCGAACCGGCGACGGGCGGCGGCGACCGCCGCCACCGGAGCCTTCCAGCGGTGCGGCTCGACCCCGTTGGGCACCACGTCGACCCGCCCGGCGGGCACGCCGAACAGCCCGCTCACCTCGTCCCGCATGTACCCGGAGCAGACGATCACCCGGCCGGACTCGTTGCTCAGCCAGTGCTCGACCGCGTGGATGGTGCGGTTCATCTCCTCCGGCAGCCAGCCCTGGTGCCGGCCCGCCTCGGTGGCGTGGATCGTGCTCACCAGCGGCACGTCCAGGTGGTCCCGGAGGGTCATCGCGGTGTGCGCGACCAGCCAGTCGTGGGCGTGCACCACGTCGTACGAACCGGACTCGGCGGCGCGCAGCGCGGCCCGGGTGAGGGTGTGGTTGAACGCCATCGTCCAGGCCAGCAGCGAACCGGTGGCCAGCGGGAAGGTCACCGGGTCCTCGGCCGCCCGGACGATCCGCACGCCGTCGGCGTACTCCTCCAGCGGAGCGCCCTCGGCGTGCCGGGTGACGACGGTGACCTCGTGCCCGGCGGCGGCCAGGGCCACCGACAGGGCGTGCACGTGCCGGCCGAGCCCGCCGACGAGCACCGGCGGGTACTCCCAGGAGAGCATCAGGATCCGGCGGGGACGGGACGTGGACCCGGCAGGCTGCGGGACCTGGGGGCGGGAGGAGAGGGTGGGCCGGCAGGCCCGGTCCGAGGGGCTCGCGAGGTGGTCGCCGGCCCGCGGGGTCGTCACAGGTTTTCTCCGTCCAGGCAGGAGGGCACACGCCGACACGTCGACGGCGCAGGAGTGGTGGGTGGTGGCCGAGTGGGCCGGTCTGGCGCGCGGGTCGCACGCGCCCGCACCAAGGAAAAGGCATCGACCGGCGATGCGCATCCCGAGCGGGCGAAAGGTGAGGAGGACCACCCTGAGGTTTGAAACCGGGGCAGGCCGGTGGGCCGGTGCGGTCCTCGGTCGATCGGGTGGATTGGCACGCGGCGTGGCGGGGCAATACCGGCGTGCGCGTGGCGGGCCCTGCCTGCGACGACGCCGCCGACGAATGCCCGAAGGAGCGACATGCAGGTCTGGCCGGGTGAGCGATACCCCCTGGGCGCCACGTACGACGGGATGGGCACCAACTTCGCGATCTTCTCCGAGGTGGCCGAGGCGGTCGACCTCTGCCTCTTCGACGAGTGGGACACCGGCGCCGAACGGCGGGTACGGCTGCGCGAGGTCGACGCCCACGTCTGGCACGCGTACCTCCCCGGCGTCGAGCCGGGGCAGCGGTACGGCTACCGGGTGCACGGGCCGTACGACCCGGCGAACGGGCTGCGCGGCAACCCGCACAAGCTGCTGCTCGACCCGTACGCCAAGGCCATCGACGGGGACGTGCGGTGGGATCCGGCCGTCTACGACTACGAACTGGGCGACCCGGACCGAATGTCCGAGGCCGACTCGGCGCCGTTCATGCCCAAGTCGGTGGTGGTCAACCCGTACTTCGACTGGGGTAACGACCGGCCGCCCCGGACCCCGTACCACCACTCGGTGATCTACGAGGCGCACGTGCGCGGCCTGACCATGCGGCACCCGGCCATCCCCGAGGAACTGCGCGGCACGTACGCCGGGATCGCCTCCCCGCCGATGATCGAGCACCTGACCCGGCTCGGGGTGACCGCGATCGAGCTGATGCCGGTGCACCAGTTCGTGCACGACCACCGCCTGGCCGACCTGGGCCTGCGCAACTACTGGGGCTACAACACCATCGGCTTCTTCGCCCCGCACCACGGCTACTCCGCCCTGGGCCGGCTCGGCCAGCAGGTGCAGGAGTTCCGGGGGATGGTGAAGGCGCTGCACGCCGCCGGCATCGAGGTGATCCTCGACGTGGTCTACAACCACACCGCCGAGGGCAACCACCTCGGGCCGTCGCTCAGCTTCAAGGGGGTGGACAACCCCAGCTACTATCGCCTGTCGGAGGAGGATCGACGTCACTATGTCGACTACACCGGCACCGGCAACAGCCTCAACGTCCGCAGCCCGCACTCCCTCCAGCTGATCATGGACTCGCTGCGGTACTGGGTGCAGGAGATGCACGTCGACGGGTTCCGGTTCGACCTCGCCGCCACCCTGGCCCGGGAGTTCTACGAGGTGGACCGCCTCTCCACCTTCTTCGAGGTGGTCCAGCAGGACCCGGTGGTCAGCCAGGTCAAGCTGATCGCCGAGCCCTGGGACGTCGGACCCGGCGGCTACCAGGTCGGCAACTTCCCGCCGGTGTGGACCGAGTGGAACGGCAAGTACCGGGACACCGTCCGGGACTTCTGGCGGGGGGAACCGGCCACCCTGGCCGAGTTCGCCTCCCGGATCTCCGGCTCCGCCGACCTCTACCAGGACGACGGGCGCAAGCCGTTCCACAGCATCAACTTCGTCACCTGCCACGACGGGTTTACCCTCGCCGACCTGGTGTCGTACAACGAGAAGCACAACGAGGCCAACGGCGAGGAGAACCGGGACGGCGAGAGCCACAACCGGTCCTGGAACTGCGGCGTCGAGGGCCCCACCGACGACGCGGGCGTGCTCGCCCTGCGGGCCCGGCAGCGGCGCAATTTCCTGGCCACCCTGATGCTCTCCCAGGGCGTGCCGATGATCGGCCACGGCGACGAGCTGGGCCGTACCCAGCACGGCAACAACAACGCCTACTGCCAGGACGGCGAGCTGACCTGGATTGACTGGGACACCGTCGACGAGCAACTGCTCGACTTCGTCCGTACGCTCACCGCCTTCCGCGCCCGCCACCAGGTGTTCCGCCGCCGACGCTTCTTCACCGGCCTGCCGGTCGACGGCCGCACCGCCGAGCAGCCCCTGCCCGACCTCGCCTGGTACACCCCGGACGGCCGGGAGATGAACGGCGGTGACTGGGGCAACGACTTCGGCCGCGCGGTCACCCTCTTTGTCAACGGCGAGGGCATCCGCGAGCGCGGCCAGTACGGCCAGCGCCACCGGGACGACTCCTTCCTGCTCTGCTTCAACGCCCACGACGCGCCGCTGGACTTCACCCTCCCCGGCGGGGAGTTCGGCCAGAAGTGGCAGCGCGTGATCAGCACCGCCGACCCGGACCCGGACGACACGACGGTGGTCGGCGCGGGCGGCACACTGCGGGTGCCGGACCGCTCCCTGGTGGTCCTGGAGAGGACGGTCTGATGCCGGTGACCCACGAACCCGCGCGGGCGTCGGGGCCGGATCCTGCGCCCCGCCGGGACGGCGCGTCGTCCGGCCGGCGCGTCGGGGCCACCTACCGGGTGCAGGTCCGGCCCGGGTTCGACCTGGACGCCACCGCCGGCCTCGCCGGCTACCTCGCCGACCTGGGCGTCACCCACCTCTACAGCGCGCCGCTGCTGACCGCCACCCCCGGTTCCGCGCACGGCTACGACGTGGTGGACCACCGGGCGGTCAACCCGGAACTCGGCGGCGAGGCGGCCCGGCGGCGGCTGGTCGCCGCGCTCCGCGCCGCCGGCCTCGGCCTGGTCGTGGACATCGTCCCCAACCATGCCGGGGTGGCCCGGCCGGCGGCCAACCCGGCCTGGTGGGACGTGCTGCGGCGAGGCCGGGACTCGGCGTACGCGTGCTGGTTCGACATCGACTGGGACCGGGGACGACTGCTGCTGCCGGTGCTCGCCGACAGTCCCGACGCGCTGGACGACCTCACACTGGCCGACGGGGAGCTGCGCTACCACGACCACCGCTTCCCGATCGCCGACGGCACCGGGGCGGGCAGCGCCCGGGAGGTCCACGACCGGCAGCACTACGAGCTGGTCTCCTGGCGACGCGGTGACGCCGAGCTGACGTACCGGCGGTTCTTCGCCATCGCCGACCTGGCCGGGCTGCGGGTGGAGGATCCGGCGGTCTTCGCCGCCACGCACGCCGAGGTGCTGCGCTGGGTGGCGGCCGGAGAGGTCGACGGCATCCGGGTCGACCACCCCGACGGGCTGCGCGACCCGGCCGGCTACCTGGCCCGGCTGCGGGCCGCGGCCCCCGCCGCCTGGATCATCGTGGAGAAGATCCTCGAGTACGGCGAGGAACTGCCGGACTGGCCGGTCGACGGGACCACCGGATACGAGGCGCTCGCCCCGGTCTGCGGCCTCTTCGTCGATGGGCACGCCGAGAGCGACTTCACCGCCCTGGACACCCGGCTCACCGGCACCGCCACCTCCTGGCCCGAGCTGATCCACGGCACCAAGCTCGCCGCCGCCACCCGGCTGCTCGCCGCCGAGCTGTCCCGGCTGGCCGCCCTCGCCCCCGAGATCGACCCGGCTGACGCCCGCGCCGCCCTCGCCGAACTGGCCGCCAACTTCCCGGTCTACCGGGGCTACCCGCCCGAGGGCGCCCGCCACCTGGCCGCCGCCCGCGCCGAGGCCGGCCGCCGCCGGCCCGACCTGACCGCCGCCCTGGACGCGCTCACCGCCCGGCTGCGCGACCCGGACGACGAACTCGGCCAGCGGTTCCCACAGCTCACCGGCGCGGTGATGGCCAAGGGGGTGGAGGACACCGCCTACTACCGGTGGAGTCGGTTCGTCGCGCTCAACGAGGTCGGCGGCAGCCCCGCGCACTTCGGCACCCCGCCGGCGGAGTTCCACCGCTTCGCCGCCGCCCGGCAGCGCCGCTGGCCGACGGCGATGACCACACTCTCCACCCACGACACCAAGCGCGGCGAGGACGTCCGGGCCCGGCTCGCCGTCCTGTCCGAGCTGCCGCGACGCTGGGCCCGGCAGGTCGGCCGGTGGACGACCGAGGCGCCGCTGCCCGACCCGGCCTTCGCCCACCTGCTCTGGCAGACCGTCGTCGGCGCCTGGCCGATCGAGCGGGAACGGCTGCACGCGTACGTGGAGAAGGCCGCCCGGGAGGCCGCCGACTCGACGAGCTGGACCGACCCGGACCCGGTCTTCGAACGGGCCCTGCACGCCTTGGTCGACCGGATGTACGACGACCCGGGCCTGCACGCCTCGATTACCGCGTTCGCCGCGGAGATCACCGGGGCCGGCTGGTCGAACGCGCTTGGGCAGAAGCTCGTCCAGCTCGCCATGCCCGGTGTCCCCGACGTCTACCAGGGCACCGAGCTGTGGGACAACTCCCTGGTGGACCCGGACAACCGCCGGCCGGTCGACTTCGCCGTACGGCGGGACCTGCTGGCCCGCCTGGACGCCGGCTGGCAGCCCCCGGTCGACCTGGGTGGCGCGGCGAAGCTGCTGGTGGTCTCCCGGACCCTGCGGCTGCGTCGGAACCGGCCCGAGCTGTTCGGCGACCACCGCCCGGTGCGGGCGCACGGGCCGGCGACGGCGCACGCCGTCTGCTTCGACACCGGCGGCGCCCTGGTGGTGGCGACCCGGCTGCCGGTGACGCTGGACCGCCGGGGTGGGTGGGACGACACGTACGTGTCGCTTCCCGTTTACACCATGACCGAGCTGTTCACCGGGCGCGTCTACGCTGGCGGACGGGTGCCGTTGGCCGATCTGCTCGGCACCTATCCCGTCGCGTTGCTGGCTCCCACCGGGGAGGCATTATGACCGAGTTCACCGTGTGGGCACCGGAGGCGAACCGGGTCCGGCTGCGGGTCGACGACGCCGACCGGGAGATGACCACCCGGCCGGGCGGCTGGTGGTGGGCCGAGGTGCCCGACGCCGGACCCGGCACCGACTACGCGTTCCTCCTCGACGACGACGAGCGCGCCCTGCCGGACCCGCGTTCGCCCTGGCAGCCGGTGGGCGTGCACGGGCCGAGCCGGCTCTACGACCACGCCGCCTTCGGGTGGCGGGACCAGGCGTGGACCGGCCGGCAACTGCCCGGCAGCATCCTGTACGAGCTGCACGTCGGCACGTTCACCCCGGAGGGCACCTTCGACGCGGTGATCGACCGCCTCGACCACCTGGTCGACCTCGGGGTCGACATGATCGAACTGCTCCCGGTCAACGCCTTCAACGGCGAACACAACTGGGGCTACGACGGGGTGTGCTGGTATGCCCCGCACCACGCCTACGGCGGCCCCGACGGCCTGAAACGGCTGGTCGACGCGGCGCACCGCCGGGGACTGGGGGTGATCCTCGACGTCGTCTACAACCATTTCGGCCCCTCCGGGGCGTACGCGCCGCTGTTCGGGCCGTACCTCGCCGAGGGCACCAACCCGTGGGGCCGGTCGGTCAACCTGGACGGACCGCACTCCGACGAGGTCCGCCGCTACATCATCGACAGTGTGCTGATGTGGCTGCGCGACTACCACGTCGACGGCCTGCGGCTGGACGCGGTGCACGCGCTCACCGACCACCGGGCGGTGCCGCTGCTGGAGGAGTTGGCGGTGGAGGTGGAGTCCCTCGCCACCCACCTCGGCCGGCCGCTGTCGCTGATCGCCGAGTCCGACCTGAACGACCCCCGGCTGATCACGCCCCGCGAGGCGGGCGGGATGGGCCTGCACGCGCAGTGGAACGACGACGCCCACCACGCCCTGCACACCCTGCTCACCGGGGAACGGCAGGGCTACTACGCCGACTTCGGCTCGCTGGAGTGCCTGGAGACGGTGCTGACCGGCGCGTTCTTCCACGCCGGCACCTGGTCGAGCTTCCGTAACCGCAGCCACGGGCGACCGGTCGACCGGCAGCGGGTGCCCGGGCACCGGTTCGTGGCGTACCTGCAGAACCACGACCAGATCGGCAACCGCGCCACCGGGGACCGGATCTCCGCCACCCTCTCCCCGGCGATGCTGAGGGTCGGCGCGACCCTGCTGATGACCGCGCCGTTCACCCCGATGTTGTTCATGGGGGAGGAGTGGGGCACGACCACCCCGTGGCAGTTCTTCACCAGCCACCCCGAGCCGGAGCTGGCCGACGCGGTCGCCACCGGCCGGCGGCGGGAGTTCGCCGCGCACGGCTGGCCGCCGGGGGACGTGCCGGACCCGCAGGACCCGCAGACCTTCGCCCGGTCCCGACTGGACTGGGCCGAACTGGACAAGCCGGCGCACCGGGAGATGCTGGAGTTCCACCGGCGCCTGATCGCGTTGCGCAAGGCCCGGCCGGACCTCTCCGACCCCCGGCTGGACCTGGTCGACGTCCGCCACGGCGACCGGTTCCTGGCGGTCCGGCGAGGGGAGTGCGTGGTGGTGGCGAACCTGGCCGACAAACCGCAGCGGGTCGACCTGCCCGGCGTGGTGCGTCAGGTCCTGCTCACCACCGGCACCGGGGTCACCGTCATGCGGGACGGCGTCGAGTTGCCCGCCGAGACGGCGGCGATCGTCGCCCTGTGACCGCCCGATCTTGACCCGGCCCGCCTGGATGCGAGGATGGGCGGCATGGCGTTGCTGCTGACCGATTTGCCGGCCGTAGTCCTCCTCGCCGCCCACCGGGTGTGCTGGAGCACCGACCAGGTGCTCCAGGTGTCCGGCGGACACGCCCGGTGAACGGCTCCGGCTGGCTCGGCGTCCGGCTCCGCCCGGTCACCGAGGACGACCTGGCCATGTTCCGCCGGTTCCTCGCTGAGCCGGGCCTGATCGGCCCGGACTGGGCCGGCTTCCGGGACGCCGGGGAGCCGGCCCGGCGGTTCGCCGCCGACGGCTACCTCGGGTTGGATGACGGCCGGCTGATCGTCGAGGTCAACTGTGGACGACCCGACAGCGAACCTGCCGACCCCGACGGTGCGTCGGACGACCACCCGGCCGACGCCGGCGACCCCGGCGAGGCTCGTCGGGTGGCAGCCGGTTTCGTCGGCTACCAGGCCGGCTGGTACGGGAGGTACGCCCGGCACTGGGAGATCGGCATCGCCCTGCTGCCCGAGTGGCGGGGGCGTGGCGTCGGTTGGCGGGCGCAGGCGATGCTCTGCGACTACCTCTTCACGCACACCCCGGCCCAGCGCATCCAAGCCGGCACCCAGCCGGAGAATGCCGCTGAACAGCGGGCGCTGACCAGGGCGGGCTTCCAGTTCGAGGGCGTCGTCCGGTCCTGCGAGTTCCGGGCCGGCCGGTGGCGTGACGGGTACCTCTACAGCCGGCTTCGCGACGACCCGTCACCCTGGTGACGCCCGGGCCGTCCGCGTCCCGGCCGGCCAGCGGCGGCGTCCCGGGCACCCGGCTCTCCGCCTCGTGAGCCCGGGCGGCCGGGGCTCAGGGCAGCGGCCACTCGTGGACCGGCCGGTTGCTGTGCATCAGGTCGACGTAGTGGCCGAGCATCCGGCGCAGCGCCTCCGGCCGGTCGACGTGGTCCTCGTTCTCGAACCGGTGCAGGGTGGCCACCTGCCAGGTCGCGCCGTTGCGCCCGGTCAGGCAGCGGCCCTCGATGATCCCGAGCAGCCGGTCGCGCTCCGCCGGGTCCAGCCCCCACCCGTCCAGGCCCTGGTGGGCCAGGGGCAGCAGCCGGCGCAGCACCAGCTCGCTGACCGGCAGGTAGCCCAGTCCCGGCCAGAAGACCTGCGCGTCGATGCCGTGCCGGGCGCAGGCGTGGAAGTTCTCCTCGGCCGCGCTGAACGACATCTGGGACCACAGCGGGCGGTCCGACTCGGCCAGCGCCCGGACCAGCCCGAAGTAGAAGGCGCCGTTGGCGACGGTGTCCAGCACGGTCGGCCCGGCCGGCAGGACCCGGTTCTCGATCCGCAGGTGTGGCCGGCCGCGCACCACGTCGTAGACCGGCCGGTTCCACCGGTAGATGGTGCCGTTGTGCAACCGCAGCTCGGCGAGCTGCGGCACGTCCCCGGCGGCCAGTGTCTCGGCCGGGTCCTCCGGGTCGCAGATCGGCAGCAGCGCCGGGTAGTACCGCACGTTCTCCTCGAACAGGTCGAAGACGCTGGTGATCCAGCGGTCCCCGAACCAGACCCGGGGGCGTACCCCCTGGGCCTTGATCTCCTCGGCGCGGGTGTCGGTGGCCTGCTCGAACAGCGGGATCCGGGTCTCCCGCCACAGCTCCCGGCCGAACAGCAGCGGCGCGTTGGCCCCCAGGGCGACCTGCACCCCGGCGACGGCCTGCGCGGCGTTCCAGTAGTCGGCGAACCGGGCCGGGCTGACCTGGAGGTGGAACTGGGTGCTGGTGCAGGCGGCCTCCGGGGTGATGGTGTCGGCGGTGGTCGCCAGCCGCTCCACGCCGCTGATCGCGATCCGCAGGTCCTCGCCCCGGGCGGCGAAGATCTGCTCGTTGAGGAGCTGGTAGCGCGGGTTCGCCGAGAGCGTGCCGACGGTGAGGTGCTCGGGCCGTAGCGTCGGCAGGATCCCGATCATGACCATGTGCGCGCCGACCGTGCGGGCCTTCTCCTCCGCGGCGTTCAGACTGGCCCGGACGCTCTGCTCGAACTCGGCGGTGCCGGTGCCGGCGAGCCGTCGGGGCGCGACGTTGATCTCCACGTTGAACTGGCCCAGCTCCGTCTGGAAGCTCGGGTCGGCCACGGCGGCGAGCACGTCGGCGTTGCGCATCGCCGGCATCGCCGCGTCGTCGACCAGGTTGAGTTCGATCTCCAGCCCGGTCGTCGGGCGCTCGAACTCGAACCGGGACTCCCGCAGCATCTCCGCGAAGACGTCGAGACAGCGGCGGACCTTCTCCCGGTACCGGGCCCGGTCCTCCCGAGTGAAGGCGCGTACGCCGACGTCCTCGCCCATGGTCACCACCCTGTCACCTTTGGCACCTCCAACCTCGCACGTCTCGGCGGTGCGGGGAAGAACCGGAGGTCCCTTTCCCCGTCCACCGCCGTTCGGCGTGATTCGGCTCGCGTCGCCGGTCACCCGCGTGTCGTTTACCCACCGGCGCCCCTAACATGGCCCCGCGAGAGGGGAGAGGACGTGCGCGAAAAGGTGACCCGGTGGTTCGTGGCGGTGGCGGTCGCCGAGGCGTGCTCCTGGCTGGGCCTGCTGCTCGGCATGGCGGCCAAGTACGGTCCGCCCGGCAACGAGATCGGCGTCCAGGTCTTCGGGCCCGTCCACGGCGGGCTCTTCATGGCGTACGGCCTGCTGGCCCTGGTGGTCGCCCGCCAGCAGCGGTGGGGCTGGGGGACCACGGCGGTGGCCCTGCTCTGTGCGGTCCCGCCGTTCGCCACGCTGGTCTTCGAGCGCTGGGCCCGCCGCCGGGGCCGGCTCGCCCCGGCGGCCGTACCGGAGCGCGCCCCGATCCCGGTCGGCTGACCCGGCCGCTGGGCGGCGGACGACCAGCGCCGCCGGGGTGCGGCGCTCAGCGTGCCAGGAAGGCGGCCAACTCGGCAGCGAGCCGCTCCGGCGCCTCCTCGGCCATGTGGTGCCCGCAGTCGATCGAGGTGGCGTGCACGTCGTCGGCCCAGTCCCGCCAGATCGTCGCCGGGTCACCATAGAGGTCGGCCAGGTCGTCTCGGGCGGAGTGGACGAACAGAACCGGGCAGGCGATCCGCCGCCCCGCCGCCCGGTCGGCGTCGTCGGCGGCCCGGTCCGGGCCCAGGCCGGCCCGGTAGTCCTCGCACATCGCGTGCACGGTGGCCGGGTCGTGGATGGCCCGCCGGTAGTCGGCGTACGCCTCCGGGCCCATCTGCTCCGGTGAGCCGCCGTACCAGGCGTCCGGGTCGGCGTTGATCACCCGCTCCGCGGCCTTGTCCCGCTGGCCGAGGAAGAACCAGTGCCACCACCGGGCGGCGAACCGGGCGTCGCAGCGGGCCAGCGCCTCCCCGATCGGCACGCCGTCGAGCACCCCGAGCCGCGTCACCCGCTCCGGGTGGTCCAGTGCGGTACGCATCGCCACGTAGCACCCCCGGTCGTGGCCGACCACCGCGAAACGCTCGTGCCCGAGTCGCCGCATCAGCGCCACCACGTCGCCGGCCATGGCCCGCTTCGAGTACGGCGCGGCGTCGGGCGTGGTCGCCGGCTTGCCCGAGCCGCCGTAGCCACGCAGGTCGGGACAGACCACCGTGTACCGGTCGGCGAGCCGGGGCGCCACCCACTGCCAGGTGGCATGGGTACGGGGGTGGCCGTGCAGCAGCACCACCGGTGGACCGGAGCCGCCGTGGCGTACCCGCAGACGCACCGGCCCGACGTCGATCTCGGTCAGCGTGAAACCGGGGAACATGCCGGGCTCTCTGCCCGACGCACCGGGCCGGCAAACCCGGCCCCGGCTCAGATCAGTACCGCCCAGGCCAGCACCAGCCCGACCAGCAGCACCCCGACGAAGGCCTGGAGCAGCAGCGGCGGGCCGAGGTGGGACCAGACCGTCGGTGGACGCGGGGTCAGCCACTGGGTGGTGGTGATGTTGACGATCCGCTCGATCCGTGGCGGCAGATCCGGGTCACCCTGGTCGCGGAGGGTGAGCTGGACGTGGTCGCCGGGGTGCACCGCGCTCTGCGCCAGGTGGCCGTGCAACTCGACCTCGTAGAGCTGCCCATCGGTGTCGCGTAGGCGCATCGGGGTCACCAGGAACTCGGGGCCCTGCTTGAGTTCCTTGAAGGTGCGCCGGGCCGACCCACCCGCGCCGGCCTTGAACAGGGTCCGCACCAGCAGGGTCAGCACCTGGGTCAGGCCGGCCGCGGTCATCACCGCCACCAGGATCGACTGCCCCACCTTCATCTCGCGGGTGTAGCCGTCCATGAAACGGACCACCCGCCCGGTGAAGATCCGGCCGTTCGGGCGGAGGATCCGCGGGCGTTGGAGGTCGCTGTCCATCATCACCACCGAATGTTCTGTTCTGTGCACCGATCGTATCGGTCGAGTGAGTTGAACGACATGAGTGAACGGACTCACGGCGCGTCCGGCCGCCGACCCCCGCCCCGCGCCGGGCGTCGGCGGCAGAGGTGACATCCCGTCCGGTACGGGTAAGCGCGGGGCCGAGCCGGAAAGGGGTCGAGCATGGAGCTGTCCTTCCTGAGCCCGCTCTTCGAGCGTCCCGGACCGTGGTGTTCGGTCTACCTGGACGCCTCACGGGACACCCAGGACGCACGCCCCGCCCTGGACCTGCGGTGGCGTGCCCTGGCGGACCGCCTCGCCGAACAGGGGGCGGACCCGGAGACCGTGGCGGCGCTGGACCGGACGGTCCGGGGTCACGCCCCGCTGGCCGGCGACTACGGACTGGCCGTATTCGCCAGCCGGGGCCGCGTGGTGCTGACCGAGTACCTCGCCGCGCCGCCGGTACGGGACCTGGCCGGGTACGGTCCACTGCCGCACACCATGCCCCTGGTCGCCCAACGGGGCGAGCAGGTCGCCTGGGTGCGGGTGCTGGCCGACCGGACCGGCGCGGACGTGGTGGCGGTCAGCGCCGGCGGGGTGCCGCGCCGGGCCCACGTGCGGGGACGGGAGAGCTACCAGTTGCACCGGGTACAGCCCGGCGGCTGGTCCCAGTCCCGCTACCAGCGTGCCGCGACCGAGGCGTGGCACCGCAACGGGGGCGACGCCGCCGCGGCGGCGGTCGCGCTGGCCGAGCGGGTCGGCGCGGAGGTGGTGGTCCTCGCCGGGGACGTCCGGGCCACCGGCGTGATCGCCGCCCAGTTGCCCGCACGCTGGCAGGACCGGATGGTCCGCACCGACGCCGGCAAACGGACCGGGGGCGCTGACTTCACGGCCATGGAGGACATCACCGTGCAGGCCGTCGCCGAGGTGGCCGACCGGCGGATCCGGGAGACGCTGAACCGGTTCGGCGTCCAGGAGGACGTCGGTGCGGGGCTGGACGCGGTGGTCGGCGCGCTGCAACGCAACCAGGTCGACACCATGCTGATCGTGGACGACCCGTCCTCGACCGAGGAACTCTGGATCGGCCCGGAGCCGACCGAGATCGCCACCGACCCGGGACAGCTCACCGCGATGGCCGTCGACCACCCCCAGCGGGTACGGGCCGACGCGGCGCTGGTGCGGGCCCTGGTTGGTACGGACGCGGCGGTGACCGTGCTGGGGCCGGACGAGGCCCCGGAGCTGACCGACGGGGTCGGGGCGGTGTTGCGCTACGTGGACGCCGGCACGCCCGGCCGCGGCGCCTGAGCCGCCCCACCCGCCCACCCGCCCACCCGCCCACCCGCCCCGCCCTCGCCCTCGCCCTCGTCGATCATGGAGTTGTGGCGGGTGGTTGGCCGTTATTGTGCTGGTTTGCTCGGTGCCCAAAGTCCATGATCGACGGGGCGGGGGTGGGGGCCGGGCGGGCGTGGGGGACGGGGTGGGGTTAGGGCAGGTGGATGTGGTTGAGGGCCGCTAGGTCGCGCAGTAGGGGCGCGAGGATGGTGACGCCGTCGACCGCGACCAGGTCGATCAGGGTTTCCAGGTCGCAGCCGTTGGCCAGCGCGCGGAATGCCTCCGCCCAGGGTCGGGTGGCCTCGTCCTGCGCCCAGCGCTGGCAGGCCTCCTCGAGTTCGGCCCGGGCGTCCGGGTCGCCCTGGGCCGCCGCCAGGATCACCTCGAACACCGGTGCCAACTCCTCCCGGGCCGCACGGATCCGGTCCTGCCGTTCCTCCTGGCGTGCCCGGTCCGCCTCGAACATCGTGTCGATCAGGCCCAGGAACGACTCCTCGGCCTCGGCCAGCCGGTCACCGGAGTGCTGCCGCAGTCGTTCGGCGAGCGGCGCCGCCCAGCCGAGTTCCTCGGCCAGCGTCCGGTCGATCCAGGCGAAGTCCCACCGCTGGGACGGGTCCTCCTCCCGCAGGTCGGCCAGGACGATGTCCCACTCGTCGAGGGCCCGTCGGGCCGCCGTCCGCTGGCCGGCCACCCACAGTGCGGCCACGGCGGCGAGCAGGTGCCCGGCGAGGGCGGCCGACGAGGGTTCCTTTTCGTCCGTGCCGGCGTCGTCCTGCGTCGACAACCGCGTCACCATCGCCCCGTAGAGGGCGAGGTGCGCCGATGCCAGCATGACCAGGGCGTCACCGATCCGGTACCGCAGCGCCAGGAGTTGCCGGTGCAGACTCTCCAGGTCGGTCGACTGCCCGTCCTGGACGTCGAGCGCGACGCGCAGGGTCACCGCGATGGTCAGGTGCTCGAAGCCCGGGTGCCGGCTGAACTCCCGCTGGCAGCGGTCGAGGAACCGGCGGGCCTCCGCGAACCGGCCCAGTTGGCCCAGGGCGTTGGCCTTGTGCAGCATCGCCTCGGCGAGGGACTCCGGCGTGTCCCGGCGGCGGGCCCGCTCCATCCAGAGCTGTTCGGCGTACCGAAGCTGGTCCTCCGGGCGACCCAGCATCCCGCACGCCAGGATGGCGGACGTCAACGCCCGGTCGACGGCCAGGTGGCGAACCATCCGGGCGGTGGCCTCGGCCGGGGTGGCGGCGGCCGGCCCGGGCGGGGGATCCGCAGCCGGTGTCGGGGTGTCGTACTCGGCCAGGAGCGCCTCGGCCCCGGCGAGGGCGGACTCCGGTTCGTCGCAGAGCAGCAGGTGGCGCAGGCGTTCGTAGCGGAGTTGGAGCGCCAGCCCCGCCCGCAGGTCACCGCCGTCGGGCACGAGCTGTGCCACCTGGTCGGCCAGGGGCGAGAACGCCTCGGTCCGGCCCAGGTCGAGCTGGAGGCCCAGCATGCCGACGCCGGCGCGGGCGGCCACGTCGGGGTGGTCGGACCGGTACAGCTCGTACAGGGTGGTGAGGTGCCGGTGCCCGGCGTCCGGCGAGTACCGGGCGAGCGCGAGACCGTACGCGAGGGCGGCCGTCGCCCGCGTACGCGGCTCTGTGGCCCGGTGGTAGAGACCCCGCCCGCCCACCGCCAACGTCCGGACCAGGTCCATGGGCGGATCAAGGTCGAGCTGCGCGACGAGCACGTGGGCCGCCTCGTCGAGCCGACCCGCTTCGGCCAACGCGGTGGCCGCCCAGAGCGCCGCGTTGGCGGCGGCCACCGTCGAGACCGGTCCGCCGTCCGGCGGGTCCGTCGCCGCGCGCCACCACAGCAGGAGGTGGAGGTCGGCCACGGCGGCGTGTACGTCCGCGACGGCGGTCCGGTCCGGGGGTGTCTCGGCGAGCTGGGCGGCGACGATCGGGTCGACCCGGTGGAACCCGTCGGTGCCGGTCGGCCCGGTGACCATCAGCAGCGTGTCGGAGAGCTGCTGGAGCAGCGGTCCGGTGGGTGGCGGGTCGCCGCTGCCCCCGTGTCGACGCCACCAGCCCGGCCAGTGCTCGTCGAGGAGATGCTGGGCGTAGTGGGGCAACGTGGCCAGCAGCAGGAGCAGCACCCGCTGGTCGGCGGTGAGCCGGGCCAGGCTGGCCCGGGCCCATCGGCCGCCCGCCACCACCCGTCGCCACCGTGGCCCGGGCACCGGGGGACCGGTGCCGGTCGCCAGCCTCGTGAAGTCGGCGTACGCGTCATGCAGCCGGACCAGGTCGGTACCGAACGTGTCGAAGGTCCGGAGCAGGCCCGGATGGCCGTTCGTGGTCACCAGGACCCGGGACACGGTGAGGAGCAGTTCCGGGGCCGTCCCGGGCGGGACGGCACGGGAGGCCCGCAGCATCCGTCCCAGGTTCGGCAGCGCGGCGAACAACGCCGTGGCCTCGGTGCCGGAGAGGACGCCGACCGGGACGGACACGCACCCGGCGGGCAGGGCGTCGACCGTACGGCGGGCGGTGAACAGGACTCGACTGGCACCACCGTGGTCGACCAGCGCCGCCAATGCCTCCCGCCACTCGGGCGGCACCGCCGCGTCTTCGCCGAGGACGCCGTCGAGCGGGTCCACGACGACCAGGATCCGGCCGCCGGCCAGCACGGCGCGAACGGCGGCCCAGTCGCCGTCCGGTCGGCCCAGCCCGGCCAGGAGCGCGCGGGCGGCCTCGGCCGGCGTGGGCGACTCGGTCAGGTCGAGCGGGACCACCCGGTCGAAGGCCCGCCCGGCGGTCGCGGCGAACTCCCGGGCGCAGGCGGTCTTGCCGATGCCGGGCGGACCGACCAGGGCCAGCGCGGGGGCGTCGCCGGCCGGACCCAGCAGCGCCCACATCCGGGCCAGCAGCGCGGTACGACCCACGAACAGTGATCCGGCTGCCGACGCTGGAGGAACCGGGTGCTCCGGCGAGACAGCCGGCAGCAGGACGCCGGGGGGCGTACCGGGCGCGTACAGGACCGGGGTGACCGGCGCCAGGACGGCGAGCGCCCCGTTTCCCGCCCCGCCCCGGACCCCGGTCACCGACCGGAGGCTGGCCTGGTCGACGCTGAGCCCGTCGAGCAGCAGCCCCTCGTACAGACCGATCGCGTAGTCGCGGGCGGCGTCGTCGTCGACGGCGAACCGCATCGCCACCACGCTGGCGCCCAGGGCCGCGGTGAGCCGGGCGGCCAGACCGTGTGCCCGTTCCGGCGCGGCCGGGTCACCGTCGCCGGTGGTACGCGCCGGAGCGCCCTCGAGTTGGCCGAGCAGCCGGGCCGCCCGGTTGGCCCCACTGCTGCAACAGCCGAGCACGACCAGGGCGGTCCGCCCGGCCAGCGGTGACAGCAGCTCGACCAGGTCGTCGCTCGAGACCGGATCGGAGCCACCCGCCTCGTCCTCGAGCAGCAGCCCGGAATGCTGGCCGTGCCCGGCGACGTGCACCACGTCCCAGTCGCCGCCGGCGACCACCCGGCGCAGCGTGTGCCGGGTGACACCGTACTGGAGGCAGGTCAGCTCCACCGGTTGACCGGCGGCGACGGCACGCCGGACCACGTCCTCGACGGCCAGCCGTTCGGCCCGCAGGCCGAGCGGGGCGGTGTCGTTCGGCAGCGGGAAGACGGCCAGCACCCGCAGCGGCGAGCCCGAAGGGCCGCTGGCCGCACCGTCCACCCCGTACACCACGGAGGTCCCGCGCTCGGCCAGGGAACGCCCGTCGACCACGGCGAGCTCCAGCGGGGAGCCGAGGAGCCGGTGCCAGGCGGGGTCGAGCCGTACCGTCAGGGTGGCCGGCAGCCGGTCGGCGAGCTGTCCGGCCAGCTCGGGCCCGAGCAGCTCGCGGGTCACCCACTGGCCGACCGGACGGAGCATGTCCCGCAGGTGCTGCGGGTCCAGTTCCGGGACGGCATACCGGCTGAGGTATCCGGAGAGGTCCTCGAACAGCTCGGACCACGGCCCGCCCCGGAACGTCACGCGACGGGTCGCGACTGGCTCGCCGCCGGTGGACAGCTCCCACGTCCAGCCGTCGGCCGTCGGGTCCACCATCCGCAGCGTCAGCGCCGGCCGCTGCCCTGAGGTCGGCTCCGAGCGGGCCGTCGGCGCGGTCCGCTCCACCAGCGCGTACCGGGCCTCGGTCAGCGCCGAGATGTAGAGGGCGTGCTCCGGGTCGGTGGTCGGAGTGAGCGTGCCGCACTGCTCGTGCCGGGCGACCGCCCGCCGCAGGTCGGCCAGGTCGCCGGTCCGGGTGGACCGTTCGCGCAACGCCTCGGCGGCCGTCCGCGCGGCGGGCCGGCGCCGCCTGTCGTCGAGGCCGGGGTGGTCGGCGGCCAGTTCGGCGGTGTCGACCAACTCGGTGAGGTCGGCCGCGGAGCGTCCGGACTCGTACCGGGTGGCGAGGGCGGTCATCAGGGACGTCAGCCGGTCGCCCCGCCGCCGCACGTCGGTGGTCGACCGGACGCCCCGGCGGCCGGCTTCCACCGCTCGGTCGAGGTCCGCCGCCGCCCCGCCGAGCGCGTACCGGTCGTGCCACAGGGCGCCCTCGACGGCGCACAGCTCGGCCAGGTCGTCACCGACCGGCGACACCCGGTCGGCGAGCTGTCGCACCGCGTCGAGTGCGGCGTCCACCGCGTCCAGCACCGCCGCCGGGTCGCCGTCCCGTCGGGCCGCCGCGACGCGCGCGCGGACGCGGGCGACGAGTTCCGACACCGCCATGGTGGCTCCCAACCTCGTCCGCCTGCTGTCCACATCAGACTGTCCGTGGTGGAGTCGTGCCACAATACGCCGTGTGGCTCACCCGTCGCGCCTGCCCGACCCGCCCACCCCACCCATGTGGGCGGCCCCGGCCGAGTACGGACAACCGGCGGCGACGGACGCGAAGAACGGCGTGGCCGCGCCACTGCTGGCCGGCTTCTCCATCGCGCTGCTGGCCAGCGTCGGGCAGGCGCCGTCCTCGTTCCGCTGGCCGGGTGCGGTCATCCTGGTCCTCCTCCTGGTCGTCGCCGCGTTCGTGCTCTCCATCCAGCTCGGCTTCCGGTCCCGCGCCCGGCTCTACAGCCGGGCCGACGCGCTGGCCTGGGGACCGGTCAACGACCTGCCCGCCGAACAGGACGAGGAGATCCGGGCCCGGATCCAACGCGCGCACCTGGCGTCCTGGTTCCGCGCGCAACGGTGGGTGCAGCTCGCCTACAACACCGCCATCGGCCTGCTCGGGCTGGCGTTGACGCTGGTCGCCGCGCCGCCCACCTCGTACGGCGGCGGGGCCGCGGTGGCCGGTTCCGAGGCGGCGTGGCGCTGGACGGCCTTCGGTGTGGGGCTGCTGCTGACCGGGCTGGAGGTCGGCTGGATTCTGCGCGACGAGTACCGCCGGCTGCGGGCCCGCCGGACGCCGACCGGTGCCTCCGGCGGAGAAGGGAGCGCGACGTGACCGGCAGCAGAGGGGACGACGGGCCCAAGGAGGCCAAGTGCCCACACCACTACGACGCCGACCTGTGCTACCTCTGTCAGCAGGAGCGGGACGGCGCCTCAGCGGACCGTCAGCCTCCGCAGGACCGTCCGGCCCCGGGACGGTAGCCGTACGGCTGGTCAGCTCGTGGGGCGGCTGACCCGGCTGGCCTCGGGGGTCGGTGGGCGGAGGAACTCCGGCTGACCGGTCACCCGGCGGCCGGGCGTGACTCGTCGGTAGACCAGTTCGGCGACCTTCGCACCGACGGCCACGATGGCGATCACTGGCAGGATCGGCATGGGACACCTCCGGGCACCCGCGTCTCGTGTCGTCGAGGCTACGCGCGGGCTTCCTGTGGTGACCACGACGGTGCGGCCGGTGTCGGCAATTGTTCAGTCCCAGGCCGAAGCCCGCTGAATCCCCCCGCCCGGTGGCGGACGCCCCGTTTGAACCCCATCCGGACGGGAAGCCGTGCCGCGTGGCGAGCGAACGAGGGACGGTCGGGCCGGGACGCGGGACGCGGACCGGGCCCACGGCCGACGGCACCGGTCCTGCCGGTGAGCGCGTGGTGGCGCCCGGCAGTACCGCCCGGGTCCTGGTGGCGGCAGCCGCCCGGGCGCTGCGCGGTGTGGACTGCGCCGACCTCGGTCACCCGCCCACGCTGGCGCGGTTTCCCGGCGCGCCGGAACCGGTACGCCGGGCGGCGGTGGCCCGTACCGCCGGCCGGGTCGCGCTGCCCGTGGAGCGGGCGGCCGAGGTGGACGTCGAACGGGTGGCCGACTGGTTTGTCGACCAGTACCCCCAACGGCGGTATCCGGGCGTGGTGCTCGGCTCGGCGCACGGCGCGGCCGTACACCTCGCGGTGGCGCTGGGCGTGCCGTGGCTGCCCGCCGGCTTCGAGATGAGCGTGCGCTGGAAGGACGGCGTGGTGGACCACCCCCGCGCGGCCCGGGAGCACGGCGCGGCACTGGCCGAGCGGTTGCTGCGCGGCAACACCGACGTGCACGTCCGGCAGGTCCACTGCCCGGCCAGCCGGGGCGCGCTGGCCGGGGCGACCGTCGCGCTGGGGGTGCGCTGGCGGTGCCTGCCGCGCGCGTACGCCCGGTTCCTGGCCGCCCGGCTGGAGCCCGGCGCGTCCGTGCTGCTGCTCCGGGACGCCCGCACCTGGCCGGTACGCGACGACGGGCAGGGGCACAGCTTCCAGGTCGGCTGCCCGGCCAGCGGCCTCGACCCGGTCGACTTCCACCCGGACAGCCCGGCGCTACGTCAGGTGCTCCACTCCGCCGGTGGCGACCACGCCCACTGGGACCCGCCGGAGGTCTCCTGCGCCCAGGCCCTCGCCGAGAACGGCGTCGAGGGCGGGTTCGAGCGCGGTGCCCGGGAGTGGGCCGGACTCCGGGGACACCCCCTGCGCCGGGTGCTCTTCCCCCAGCCGGAGGTGCTCAGCGCGGCCACCGCCGACCTGTACCGGGGCTGGCTGCGCGCCGCCGGCAAGACCGGTGACCGGCTGGTGGTCGAGTGCGGCCGACTGCTCGACCCGTGGCAGGTGGTCCGGGCCGGGCTGGTGCCGTACTGGTGTGAGAACGCGACCCGGCGCCGGGTCTCGGCCGTCGAGTGGTGGCTCGCCGGCAGCGAGCCGTTCACCTCGGTGGACGTCCTGCCGGAGCCGCCGGGGGTGCCCTCGCCGGCGTTGGCCGGACTGCCGCAGTGGCTCGCCGTCGCCGCGTTCGGCCGCCGCCGCCGGGCCGTGGACCGGACCGCCGCGCGGGGCTACCCGGTCACCTCGGTGCCGACCCGCCGGGCCACCGAGGTCCTCCGAAACCAGCCGTACGACCTGCCGGTCCCGCCGCCACTGCGGGCGGACGCGGCACTGGCCGCGCTGCGGGCCAGCGGCAGCGCCCACGGGCTGCTGGTGGGCTGAGTCCGCTGCCGGCCGGTGGCCTGCTGGCGCCCACGCGGACCAGCGGACCTCGCCGGGCCCGCGTGACGGCCCGGAACCCGGCCGGGCCAGCCTGGCGAAACATCCTCGTGACCTGGTCGTCCCGTGGTTGAGTACCTACAGAGCGGAAACACCGCTGGCTGCCACGGCCCGGTCGGCACGGGCTGCGCGGCATGCTGTTGTCGCTCGTCGGCATTCCCTACCTTCCGCCCTTTTCCGCACCGGGTGCGGCGCCTCGTCGCGTCCGTGACCGTCCTGCGGGTGGGGCGGGGACCTTCCCGAGGGAGGCGCGGATGTTCGGACAGCCCACGACAACCACCCCGTCACCGACCGACCGGGGCCTGGAGGACCTCGACGCGGCAGCGTTGGCCTACGCGGCGCGGATCGAGGGCCTTCCGCCCGAACGGCGGCAGGAGGCCCGGGACGACCTGGTCCGGTTCGCCCTGCCGTTCGCCGGCCGGCTGGCCCGGCGGTACCGGGGCCGGGGCGAGCCGTTGGAGGACCTGGAACAGGTCGCCCGGCTGGGGCTGGTCAACGCCGTCGACCGGTACGACCCGGAACGTGGTTCGTTCACCGCGTACGCGGCGATCACCATCGTGGGGGAGATCAAACGGCACTTCCGGGACCGCACCTGGGGAGTGCACGTGCCCCGTCGGCTGCGCGACCTGATCCTCGAGGTCGGCCAGGCCACCGCCGCGCTGACCAGCGAACTCTCCCGCACCCCGACGGTGGCGGAGTTGGCCGAGCGGTTGGAGACCCCGCAGGAGGAGATCCTCGCCGCCCTGGAGTCGGCGGCCGGGTACAGCCCCGCCTCGCTGAACGCGCCGGTGGGCGGGGAGAGCTCGGCGGAGTTCGGCGACCTGGTGGGGGAGTCGGACAACGCGCTGGAGTCGGTCGACGACCGGGTCACGGTCAGCGGCCTGCTGCACCGGTTGCCCTGGCGGGAACGGCGGATCCTGGCCATGCGCTTCTACGGCAACCAGACCCAGGCCGAGATCGCCGCCCGGTTCGGCATCTCCCAGATGCACGTCTCCCGGCTGCTGTCCCGGGCGCTGACCTGGCTGCGCCAGGCGATGCTCGCCGACGCCCCGCCGCCCTGGCAGAACGGCGCGGAGGCGGAGAGCGCCCGGACCCGGATCGCCGTACGGCACGCCGGTGACCGGGTGGTGGTGGAGGTCGGCGGCGAGGTGGACCGGGACAGCGCGGACCAGTTGCGTCGGGCCGTGCTCGGCGCGTTGACTGGCCAGCCCCGCGAGGTGGTGGTGGACCTGGACGGCGCGGGTGGCGTCGACGCCGGTGGAGTCGCCGCGCTGGTGGCCGGCCGGGACGCCGCCCAGCGCAGCGGGGTGCCGCTGCGGCTGACCGGGGCGCAGCCGGCCGTACGGCGTTCGCTCACCGCTGCCGGTCTCGCACCCGCCACCGCGCCCCGCCGCTGACCGATCAGCCCGGTTCCGTCCGCACCGCACCGTCCCGCCGGTCCGCCTGGGCCAGGTGGTAGCAGGGGTCCCCTGTTACCGCTTTCTGTCGAGGAGGGGACCCCTGCAAACAAACAAACCACTGGGCCGCTGGCCGTCCGGCACAGTGACCAGACGGCCAGCGGCCCGGCGGGGTCACCGCTGCGGTGGTTGGTCGTCGTCCGGACCGTGTGGGTGCCGCCAGCGCTCGTCGCCCACGTGGGGTTCCGACTGGGAACCGAACGGGTTCTCCGGCTCCTCGGTCTCCTCGAAGCTCGGCCGGAGCACCTCCTCCGGCGCGGGCACGTCCACCGGACGGGCCCCGGACTGCGGCGCCGGTTGGTAGGCGGCGGCTTCCCGGGCCCCCTGCGCCCCCGCCGCGCTCGGCGACTCCGGTATGTGCCGCTCGTGGTGCAGTTCCTCGCTGAACCGCTGAGGCGGACGGGTGGAGCGTTGGGGCAGGTCGCGGCCGAGGTCGGCGACGAGTGGCCCGTACTTGGCGTCGAAGGCGGGACGTTCAGAGCGGATCCGGGGCATCCGGTCGAAGTTGCGCAGCGGAGGCGGGCAGGTGGTCGCCCACTCCAGCGAGTTGCCGAAGCCCCACGGGTCGTCGACCGTGACCATCGCCCCGTACCGCCAGGACTTCCAGGCGTTCCACATGAAGAACAGGGTGGAGATGCCGAGCACGAACGAGGAGATCGTCGACACCGTGTTCAGGGTGGTGAAGCCGTCGGTGGGCAGGTAGTCGACGTACCGGCGGGGGAAGCCCTCGGCGCCCAGCCAGTGCTGGACCAGGAACGTGCCGTGGAAGCCGATGAACATCGTCCAGAAGTGCGCCTTGCCGAGTCGTTCGTCGAGCAGCCGCCCGGTCATCTTCGGCCACCAGAAGTAGAAGCCGCCGAAGAGCGCGAAGACCACGGTGCCGAAGAGCACGTAGTGGAAGTGCGCCACCGCGAAGTACGTGTCGGTGAGGTGGAAGTCGGCCGGCGGGGAGGCCAGCAGCACCCCGGTCAGCCCGCCGAGCAGGAAGGTCACCAGGAACCCGACGGCGAAGAGCATCGGCGTCTCGAAGGTGATCTGCCCCTTCCACAGGGTGCCGATCCAGTTGAAGAACTTCACCCCGGTGGGCACCGCGATCAGGTAACTCAGGATGCTGAAGAAGGCCAACAGGACCTGGCCCGTGCCGAACATGTGGTGCGCCCAGACGGTCATCGACAGGATGGTGATCGCGATCGTCGCGCCTACCAGGCCCTTGTAGCCGAAGATCGGCTTGCGGGCGAAGACCGGGATGATCTCGGTGATGATGCCGAAGAACGGCAGCGCGATGATGTACACCTCGGGATGGCCGAAGAACCAGAACAGGTGCTGCCAGAGCAGCGGGCCACCGGTGTCCGGGTCGTACACGTGCGAGCCGAGGAGGCGGTCGGCGGCGAGCGCGAGCAGCGCGGCGGCCAGCAGCGGGAAGACCAGGACCACCAGCAGGCTGGTGAGCAGCATGTTCCAGGTGAAGATCGGCATCCGGAACATGGTCATGCCCGGGGAACGCAGGGTGAGGGTCGTGGCGATCAGGTTGACCGCGCCGAGGATGGTGCCGAGGCCGGAGAGCACCAGGCCGATCACCCACATGTTCGCGCCGATCCCGGGGGAGTTCTCGATCCGGCTCAGCGGGGTGTACGCGGTCCAGCCGAAGTCCGCCGATCCGCCGGGGGTGAAGAACCCGCCGAGGACCAGCAGGCCACCGAACAGGTAGAGCCAGTAGGCCAGCGCGTTGAGCCGGGGAAAGGAGACGTCCGGCGCGCCGATCTGGATCGGCACCAGGTAGTTGCCGAAACCGAACGCGGCCGGGGTGGCGAAGAGCAGCAGCATGATCGTGCCGTGCGAGGTGAAGAGCTGGTTGTACTGCTCGGGGGAGAGGTACTGCAGTCCCGGCCGGGCCAGCTCGCCGCGCATGAGCATGGCCTGCACCCCGGCGACCAGGAAGAAACCGAACGAGGTGAGCAGGTACAGCAGCCCGATCTGCTTGTGGTCGGTGGTGGCGAGGAACCGGACCAGCTTTCCGCCGGGCAGCGCCGGTCGGACCGGACCCGGATAACCGCCGAACCGGGCCGGCGCGAGGATCGCCGGCCCCCGGTCCCGGCCCGGACCTGTGGTGGTCGATGTCGTCATGCCGTTTCTCACCCTGCCCCGCGCGCCGGATCGGACGGGCGTGGCTACCCGCCGCCCTCCCTATGAAACCAGGCGAGAAGGGAAAAATTGGGCGCAATGCTACACGGCGGGCAGCATGGCCCAGACCACCTTGCCGTCCCCGGCCGGGGTGCTGCCCCAGCGCTGGGTCAGCTCCCGCACCAGCAGCAGCCCGCGCCCACCCTCCGCGCGGTGGTCCGGGTCGGCGGGGCGGGCGGCGGACCGGCTGCCGTCCTCCACCGCGACGTGCAGGTACGGCCGGCGCAACGTCAGCGTGACCTGCATCGGGGTGCCGGCGTGCCGGACCACGTTGCCGACCAGTTCGCTGAGCACCAGCGTGGTCGGGCCGACCATCTCCGGCACGTTCCACCGGGCGCAGGCGTCCCGGGCCAGCTCCCGGGCGCGACGGCAGGCGTCCGCGACCGGCTGGAGTCGGGCCCGCAGGCGGGGCGCGGCGGTGGCGCCGGCCTCCCGGGTCGCCTCCGCGCGGTCGCGGCAGACCGGCAGCACCCGGCAGGTGGTGGACTCGGCGAGCCAGGCCGCCGCCTCCGGCGGTGGGGCGCAGAGCACCATCGGCACCGCGGGCCAGTCCGCCGCCTGCCGGGCGGCGGCGGCGAAGACGGACAGCGCCAGCCGGTCCCGGACGGTCAGCGCGGACAGGTCGACGACGAGCGCGTCCGGCTGGGCGGTGAGGCACCGGTGCAGCACGGTGTGCACCGACCGCATGCTCGCCACGTCGAGGATGCCGGCGAGCCGGACCTCCGTCACCGGCGAGTCCTCGCGCACCTGACAGGTGATCCGCCTCGACATGGGCCTCGCTCCGTAGTAGCTGGGGTCCGTTGTTGGTGATCGACAAGTACCCCCGGACAGCGCGTCGAAACGCCGTCCGGGGGTGCCCGCCGCCGCGGGGTGCGAAGGGTCAGGCCGGCTGCAACCGGGCCGAGGCGAGCTGCCGGACCCGTTCGTACAGCTCGACGTACCGCTGGGCCATCACCGCCGGGGTGAACCGGGCGGCGGCCTCCCGCCGGCACTCCGTCGGGTCGATCCGACCGGCCGCCAGCACCAGCTCGCCGAGTTGCTCCTCGTCGTCGGTCAGCAGGCCGGTGCGGCCGTGGTCGATCAGTTCCGGCAGGCAGCCCCGCGCGGTGGCGACCACCGGGGTGCCGAGCGCCAGCGACTCCACCACCGCCGTGCCACCCGGCTCCTCCCAGCGCAGCGGGAACAGGGTGACCCGGGCGGAGGCCACCAGGTCGTCGCGGTCCCGACCGGCCACCGTGCCCACCCAGCGCACCCGGTCGCCGTCGACGTGCGGGGCCACCTCGTCCAGGAAGAACCGCACGTCCGGGTTCTGCCGGGCCTCGTCACCCGCCGCGGCGAGGTCCTGCGGCCGGTGGTACGGCCCGACCGGGCCGGCCAGCACCAGCGGGAAGCCGCACCGGTGGGCCAGCCGGGCCGCGACGTCCTGTCCCTTGCCCGGGTTGATCCGGCCCAGTACGACCACGTGGTCGCCCGTGAGCGGCCGGGGTTGGCGGAGGGCGTCCACGGCCAGCGGGGTGGCCAGGTGCACGTGCCCGACCGAGTGTTCGCGTAGCGCCTGCGGGGCCCGGGCGACCTGGGACGCGGACACCCCGTTGACCCGGACCCGGTCCCCGCCGTCGAGGTGGCCGTAGAGCGCGGGGTGCTTGGCGAGATCCCAGTGCAGGGTGTGCAGGGCCGGCGGGGCGTCCGGGCCCATCGCGGCCAGGGTGGCCAGCCCGACCGCCTCCACGTGGTCGTGGACCAGGTCGATGTCGTCGCGGGAGTGCAGCTCCCGGACCACCCCGGCCAGGTGCGCCTGGGCCACCCCGCAGACCTGGTTGTACGGGCGTTGCAGCGCGGAGAACTGCCCGTCGGGGAAGACCGACACCAGTTCGTCGACCGGCAGGGCGCTGGTGTCGACCGAGGCGAGGACCACCCGCACCCCGAGCCGGCGCAGCTCCGGCACGAGCGTGGCGACCACGTTCTCGATCCCGCCGTACCCGGGCGGCGGCACCGACAGCCACGGGCCGGCGTTCATCAGGACGGTAAGGCTCATCCGGCTTTCCTCTCCTGGGAGCCGGCTCGGCCGGCGGTCACGCCGCGGCCACGCGGCGACGGGGAACGAGATGGCGCAGCTCCGCCAGCGGCGGACGCTCCTCGATCGAGACGTCGTTGACGACGATCTCCCGGTCGAGGTTCGGCAGCGTGTCCGAGCCGCCCCGCCGGAACTGGGTGAGCAGCCCGGCCGGCCAGGCGTCCGGGTGGGCCCAGCCCCGTCGTTGCAGCCGGGACCAGACGGTGAGCATGATCTGCGCCGACATCCGCCCGAGGGCGGCGGTGTCCTGGTGGCGGTGCTTGCGCTCACCCAGGTCGACCTGGGCCAGCGCGTCCAGGCCGACCAGCTCCAGCAGGTCGATCAGCATGGCCGTCTCCACGCCGTAGCCGGAGACGAACGGCACCCGGGACAGCACCTCGCGGCGCCCGGCGTACTCCCCGGCCAGCGGTTGGACGAAGCCGGCCAGCTCGGGCCAGAACAGGTTGAGCAGCGGACGGGCCATCAGCTCGGTCACCCGGCCGCCCCCGTCCGGCTCGACGCTTGCCTGCCCGACCAGCGGCCGGTGGTAGAAGCCCTTGACGAAGTCGACGCTGGGATCGGTCAGCAGCGGCCCGAGCAGCCCGGTCACGAAGTGCGGACGGAACTCCCGCAGGTCGGCGTCGACGAAGGCCACCACGTCCCCCCGGGCGGCGGCCAGCCCGGCCCAGAGCGCGTCCCCCTTGCCGGTCAGCCGGGGCAGCGACCGGGTCATCTCGTCCTGACTGACCACCTCGGCCCCGGCGGCGCGGGCCACCCGGGCGGTCCGGTCGGTGGACCGGGAGTCCACCACGATCAGCTCGTCGACCAGGGGCACCCGGTCCACCAGGTGCTCCCGGATCGTCGACACGATCGCCCCGACCGTGGCCTCCTCGTTGCGGGCCGGCAGCACCACGCTGACCCGACTGTCCCCCTTCGCGTGGACGAGATGCCGTGCCGTCCACTCTCGCGCCGAGGCGGTCCGATAGGTCGCCCACGCCTCGACCACCGGTGAGACCATCGCATCCGTGTCCCGCACGAGCACACCTCCGTCTTCGATGCCGTCCGCTAAAGAATCGCGCGCGGGACGTGGGCCGGAGTGTTCCCCACCACGACCGCCTATAACCGCGTCGCCACCACCATCCTGACCAGAAGGCCCGGCTGTCCCATTTCCCCCAGGTAAACGTTTGTACCCAGCGTCACCGGGGCAGTCCCCTCAGGTACGGACAGTCGTGCTGGGAGGACGCTGGATGGGTACGTGTCGGGTGGGACTGGTGGGTGCCGGAGGCGTGGCGCAACGGCACGCCGAGGTGCTCAGCGGATTCGAGGATGTCGAACTGGTCGGGGTGACCGACGTCGCCCACGACGCGGCGGCCGACCTCGCCGGCCGGTACGGCGGCCAGGTGTTTCCCGACGTCGGGGAACTCCTTGCCACGGCACCGGACGCGGTGTACGTCTGCGTGCCGCCATTCGCGCACGGGCCGGTGGAGGAGGCAGTGATCGACGCCGGGGTGCCGATGTTCGTCGAGAAGCCCGTCGCCATCGACCTGGACACCGCCGAGCGGATCGCCGAACGCGTCGCCCGGCGGGGGCTGCTCACCGCGGTCGGCCACCACTGGCGCTACCTGTACGTGGTGGAGCAGGCCCGCGAACTGCTCGCCGACCGCCCGGTCCGGCTGGTCAGCGGCAGTTGGCTGGACAAGGTCCCGCCGGTGGCCTGGTGGACCCGCCGAGACCGCTCCGGCGGACCGGTCGTCGAGCAGGCCGCGCACGTGCTCGACCTGATCCGGGTGCTGGTCGGCGAGATCACCGAGGTCACCGCGTACGGCGACGGCACACCGCCACCGGTCGACGGCGCCGACATCGACTCGGTCACCGTGGCCGCGGCACGGTTCGCCAACGGCGCGGTCGGCACCCTCACCGCCGCCTGCGTGCTCGGCTGGAAACACCGGGCCGGGCTGGAGATCGTCGCCGACGGGCTGGCGTTGACGCTGGCCGAGGACGGCCTCGTGGTGTGCGACGCCGACGGGCAACACCGGTACGACGCCGACCCGGACGGGGCCAGGGTCGCCGTCGACCGGGCCTTCGTCGACGCGGTCCGGGGCGTCGGCGACGACGTCCGGGTCCCGTACGCCGAGGCGCTCGGCACCCAACGGCTGGCCTGCGCGGTCGCCGAGAGCGCGCGCACCGGCCGAGCGGTGGCCCTGCCCGCGCCGAGCCGGATGGGGGTGACCGTCGGTGCGTGACAAGGTCGTGGTGGTCAGCGGCCCCGGCCGGGTCGAGCTGGTCGAGCAGGACGCGGGCGAACTGCGCGAGGGCACCTTTCGGGTCGAGACGCTCTATAGTGGCGTCTCCGCCGGCACCGAGCTGAGCTACGTCAAGGGCACCAACCCGTACCTGCACGTCACCTGGAACACCGACCTCGGCCTGTTCCAACCCGGCGCGGCGAGCACCCCGTACCCGGTCCGACGGCTGGGGTACATGCAGGTCGGCCGGGTCGTGGAGAGCGCCACCCCGGCGGTGCCGGCCGGCGCCGTCGGTGCGATGACCTACGGCCACCGCACCGGCTACCTGGCCGACCCGGTCGCCGAGCGGTTCGTCCCGCTCCCGGACGACCTCGACCCGCTGCTCGGCGTCTACGTCGCGCACATGGGACCGATCTGCGCCAACGGCCTGCTGCACGCCGCCGCCGACCTGCACGGCACCGACGTGCGGTCGCTCGCCGACGGGGTGGCCGGCCGCCGGGTCGCAGTGGTCGGCAGCGGCGTGGTGGCCCTGCTCACCGCCCTGTTCGCCCAGCGGGGCGGTGCCGCCTCGGTGGTGGTGCTCGACCCGACCCCGCAGCGTCGTCGGGTCGCCGAGGCGCTCGGCCTGGAGACCCTCGACCCGGACGCCGACGATCCGGCGGTGGTGCTGAAGACCCGCTGGGCGCACGGTCCGGGGGACCGGGGCGCGGACGTGGTGTTCCAGTGCCGGGGCCAGGCCTGGGCGCTGCACCTGGCGTTGCGGCTGCTGCGCCCGCAGGGCACCGTCGTCGACCTGGCCTTCTACCAGGCCGGCGCGGACGAGGTACGGCTCGGCGAGGAGTTCCACCACAACGGGCTCTCGGTGCGCTGCGCCCAGATCGGCCGGGTGCCACGCGGCCTCGCCCCCACCTGGGACCGGGAGCGGCTCTCCGCCGAGACGATCGAGTTGCTGCGGGCCCACGGTGACCTGATCCGCAAGCACCTGGTCTCGGCGACCGTCCCGTTCGACGAGGCCCCGACCCTGCTGACCGACCTGGCCGAGCGCCGCCGCCAGGAACTCCAGGTCGTACTGACCTGCTGAGGTGGTCGCGCGCACTGTTTGAGGTGGTTGCGCTCAATGCTGAGGTGGTTGCAGGGGTTGAGGTGGTTGCAGGGGACCCTTCCTACCGCTTTTTGATGAGCAGGGGACCCCTGCAACCACCGGGCAGGGTGGCGCGGGGTGGAGGCGGGCGGCGGCTACCGTGATCCGGTGACCACCGGAGCCACCCCGCGTGTCGGACTCGCCGCCCTCCTGCCGTACCTGCGCGCCCACCGGGGCACCCTCGTCGTGGTGGCGGTGTTGTCGCTGGCCGGCGCCGGGGCGGCGCTCGCCCAGCCGCTGCTCACCCGGGCGTTGCTCGACGCGGTCTCCGCGTCCCGGCCGGTAGGTTCCCTGGTCGGTGTGCTCCTCGCCGTGCTCGTGGGTGGGGCTGTGCTCTACGGCTTCCGTGACTACCTGCTGCAACGCACCGCCGAGGGACTGGTGCTCACCACCCGCCGCCGGCTCGCCAGCCACCTGCTGCGGCTGCCGATCGGCGAGTACGACCAGCGCCGTACCGGCGACCTGCTCTCCCGGGTCGGCGCGGACACCACCCTCCTGCGGGCGGTGGTCACCTCGGGACTGTTCGAGCTGGTGACCGGGGTGGTCACCGTGGTCGGCGCGGCCATCGCGATGATCCTGCTCGACCCGTTCCTGTTCGGCGTCACCCTCGCCGGGGTGGCGGTCGGGCTAGGCTTCGCCCTCACCGTGGCCCGACGGGTGCGTGACCTGTCCCGCGCCGCCCAGGAACGCATCGGGGAGATGACCTCCGCCGTCGAGCGGGCCATCTCGGCGGCCCGGACCATCCGGGCCAGCCGGGCCGAGCAGCGGGAGACCGGCACCGTCGTGACCAGCGCCGAGCAGGCGTACGCGGCGGGGCTGCGAGTCGCCCGGGTACAGGCGGTGGTCGGCCCGATCGGCTCGATCACCATCCAGGGGGCGTTCCTGCTGGTGCTCGGGGTGGGCGGGGCCCGGGTGGCCGCCGGGGCGCTCAGCGTCGGGGACCTGGTCGCGTTCATCATGTTCCTCTTCTTCCTGGTCCTGCCGCTGGGACAGGCGCTCAGCGCGTTCACCCAGCTCCAGACCGGCCTCGGCGCGCTCCAACGGATCGAGGAGATCCTCACCGTGCCGGTCGAGGGGGCGGCCGACGCACCCCGCCGGGCGGAGCCGGTCGGCGCGCACCCGGCCACCGTCGGGCAACCTGCCCCGATCGCCGTCGCGGAGGACCCGGCCCCCGCCAGCGTCGCGGAGCGCCCGACGCCCGCCAGCGTCGCGGAGGGCCCGGCTGCCGTCGGGGAGCGGCTCCCGGTGGCCGTCGCACCGCGCCCGCCGGTCGCCGGCGGCGGCCACCCGGCGACGATCGAGTTCGACCGGGTCGGCTTCGGCTACCCGGGCGGACCGCCGGTGCTGCACGAGGTCAGCTTCACCGTCCCCGCCGGGACCCGCACCGCTCTGGTCGGCCCCTCCGGTGCCGGCAAGTCCACCCTGCTGGCGCTGGTCGAGCGCTTCTACGAGGTCAGTGCCGGCAGCCTGCGGTTGGACGGCGTCGACGTCCGCGACCTGCCCCGCGACGCGCTGCGGGCCCGGCTCGGCTACGTCGAGCAGGAGGCTCCGGTGCTCGCCGGCACGCTGCGGCAGAATCTCCTGCTCACCGCCGCCGACGCCACCGAGGAGCGGCTGCTCGCCGTGCTGGACGAGGTCAACCTGCGTCACCTGGTGACCCGGACGGCGGAGGGCCTGGACGTGCAGGTAGGTGAGGGCGGGGTGCTGCTCAGCGGCGGGGAGCGGCAACGGCTGGCCATCGCCCGGGCGTTGCTGGCCGGGCCGCCGGTGCTGCTGCTCGACGAGCCGACCAGCAACCTCGACGCCCGCAGCGAGGCGGCACTGCGCCGGGCCATCGACGCGGTCGCTGTCCGGCGGACCCTGCTGATCGTCGCGCACCGGCTCTCGACGGTGGTCGACGCCGACCAGATCGTGGTGCTCGAGGGCGGTCGGGTGGTCGCCGTCGGCCCCCACGACGAACTGACCGACACCAGCCCGCTCTACCGCGAACTCGCCACCCACCAGCTTCTGGTGAACTGAGCGCCGCCGGTCCGGCCAGCGTCGATCTCCGGTGCCGGCGGCCGGTGCGGCGACACGTCGGGCCCGGTCGCGGTGACCGGGCCGCACGAGCCGGCCCGGGTCGCGTACCGTTGCCGCTCATGGGTGTGTCGCAACGGTTGAAGAGCAGGTTCCGGCGCTTCCTTCAGCGGCCGGGCAGCACGGTTGACCTGGCCCCGCTGGAGAAGCTGCTGCCGCAGATCGAGGCGCGGGAGGAGGACCTCGCCGCGCTCGACGACGGCGAGCTGACCGAGGCCGCCGGGGCCGCCTCCGGGTACGTCGAGATCTGCGCGATCGGCCGCGAGGCGGCCCGCCGAGGGCTCGACCAGCGCCCGTACGATGTGCAGTTGCTCGGCGCGATGGCGCTGCTGTCCGGCAAGGTCGCCGAGATGGCCACCGGTGAGGGCAAGACGCTCACCGCGGCCGTCGCCGCGTACGGCCACGTCCGGTTGGGCAACGGCCCGGTGCACGTGCTCACCGTCAACGACTACCTGGCCCGCCGGGACGCGCAGTGGATGGAGCCGGTCTACACCCTGCTCGGGCTCACCGTCGGCTGGGTCAACGAGTCCTCCACCCGCGAGGAGCGGCAGGAGGCGTACGGCCGGGACGTCACCTACGTATCGGTCAGCGAGGCCGGCTTCGACTACCTGCGCGACCAGTTGGTCACCGACGTCGACGACCGGGTGCAGCCGGAGCTGCGCACCGCGATCGTGGACGAGGCCGACTCGATCCTGATCGACGAGGCCCGGGTGCCGATGGTGCTGGCCGGCGCGGTGCCCGGCGAGCAGGACCCGGTGCACGCCGCCGCCGCGATCGTGCGCGGCCTGCGCAAGGGCAAGCACTACACGGTCGCCGAGGACGGCCGCAGCGCCGCCTTCACCACCGCCGGCCTGGCCGCCGTCGAGGCCAAGCTCGGCGACGAGGTCGACCTGTACGCCGAGGAGAACGTGGAGCAGCTTTCGGCGGTGAACGTGGCGCTGCACGCGCACGCGCTGCTGCACCGGGACGTCGACTACATCGTCCGCGACGGCACGGTGGAGCTGATCGACGAGATGCGCGGCCGGGTCGCCCAGCGCCGCCGCTGGCCCGACGGGCTCCAGGCGGCGGTGGAGGCCAAGGAGGGCCTCGACGCCACCGCCGAGGGCGAGGTGCTCGGCACCATCACCGTCCAGGCGTTCATCGGCCTCTACCCGAAGCTCTGCGGGATGACCGCCACCGCGGTGCTCGTCGGCGACCAGCTCCGCGAGTTCTTCTCCCTCGAGGTCGCGGTGATCCCACCGAACACCCCGTGTGTACGGGAGGACGACCCGGACCGGATCTACGCGACCCGGGCGGAGAAGGAGGAGGCGCTGATCGACGAGATCAAGCGCTGCCACGAGGTCGGCCGGCCGGTACTGGTCGGCACCCTCGACGTCAAGGAGTCCGAGCAGCTCGCCGCCGGGCTCAACGCGGCCGGCGTGCCGTGCGTGGTGCTCAACGCCAAGAACGACGACGAGGAGGCGACGATCATCGCCGAGGCCGGCGCGTACGGCGCGGTGACCGTCTCCACCCAGATGGCCGGTCGGGGTGTCGACATCCGCCTCGGCGGCAGCGACCAGTCCGACCGGGAGCGGGTCGCCGAGCTGGGCGGCCTGTACGTGATGGGCAGCGGCCGGCACGACAGCCGCCGGGTCGACGACCAGCTCCGGGGTCGCGCCGGTCGGCAGGGTGACCCGGGCGGGTCGGTCTTCCTCGTCAGCCTGGAGGACGACCTGGTCACCCGGCACGCCGGCGACACCGTCCCGGCGTCGCCTCGGATGAACGCCGACGGTCTGGTCACCGACACCCAGGTCGACTACGCGGTGGAACACGCCCAGCGGGTCGCCGAGGGCGTCAACCACGAGATCCACCGCAACACCTGGCGGTACAGCGTGGTCATCGAGCAGCAGCGCAAGGCGCTCGCCGAGCGGCGCGAGCGGCTGCTGACCAGTGAGGTCGCCGCGCTGATGCTGCTGGACCGGGTGCCGGAGAAGGCCGGCGAGATGGACGAGGACCTGCTCACCCGGGCCGCCAGGTGGATCGCCCTCTACCACACCGACCGACTCTGGGCAGAGCACCTCGCCGAGCTCTCCGAGGTTCGCGAGGGTGTGCACCTGCGGGCGCTGGGGCGGCTGGACCCGCTCGACGAGTTCCACCGGGCCGCCGTACCGGCCTTCAACGCGTTGATCCCCGAGATCGAGACGCGGACCATCGCGACCTTCACCGAGACCGAGTTCGACGAGGACTGGGAGCCGGACGCCGGAGAGCTCGTCCGGCCCAGCGCCACCTGGACGTACCTCGTGCACGACAACCCGTTCGGTTCCGAGCTGGACCGGTTGATCGCCTCGGTGGGACGGCGACTGAGCAGCGGTTCCCGCTGATTGACGGGCTCCTCCCGCGGTTGCCGGGAGGAGCCCGCTCTACCTCGTTTCGGGCCAGGTTCCCTGGGGTAGAAGCGCGGGTCCGTCGAGTCGGGAGACAAGGAAACTGATGACGATGCTGGCGGTGCGGAAAGCCGCGTCCGGCGCGGGGGCCACGGAGGCCGTGCCCCGGTGAACCTGGAAACACACGAACCGGTCACGGAGCACCTGGGCGTCCTGGAGACCGCGGCACTGCTGCGCGAACTGACCGCCGCCCTGCTCGACACCACCGACTTCGACGAGGCGCTGACCCGGCTGGTCACCGTCGCCCGGGACGCGGTACCCGGGGTGACCTGGTGCGGGTTCACCGTACTGCGGGCCGGCGAACCGGCCGGCGTGGCCGCCTCGGACCCGCGCCTGGCCGAGTTGGACGACTTCGGGCACGGCCCGGAGTCCCCGGCGATGAGCGCTATCCACCGCCGGGAGATGCTCCTCTCCGCCGACCTGGCGACCGAGGAACGCTGGCCGGCCTGGACGGCGCGGGCCCGGGCGCTCGGCGTCCGGGGGGTGCTCGCTGCCCCGGTGGACGTCGACGACCAGGTCATCGGCGCGATCAACCTGTACGCCGACGCGCCGGACGCGCTGACTGCCCGGCGCCAGCTCACCGCCATGCTCCTCGCCGAGCACGCCGGTCTGCTGCTGGCCGGGGTACGTGGCCGGGCGCGGCAGGCGGCGCTGGCCGATGAGATCGACGAAACTCTACTTCAGGAGGGTGTGGTGGGGCAGGCCATCGGTGTCATCATGACCCAGCGGGGTTGTCCGGCACCGGAGGCGCTCCAGGTGTTGCGCAGCGCCGCCTCGGCGCTCTCCATCCCGTTGCGGGAGGTCGCCGAGCGGCTGGTGGTCACCGTCTCCCGGCCTCGGGAGGGATGACCGTTTCGTCGCGCCGGGTCCGGGTAGCAACTCCGGGGCCGCAGCCGAACCGGGGGAGGGCACATGCAGAGCCGACTGCGGGTGCAGGGGCACCCGATCCAACCCATGCTGGTGACCTTTCCGTTCGGACTCTTCGTCTGCGCGACCCTGTTCGACCTGTTCCACCTCGTCGGTGGTCCGGCCTTCCTCGGTGAGGTGGGCTACTGGACGGCGGTGGCGGCGCTGGTCGCCGCCGGGATGGCCGGGGTGGCCGGGATGGTCGACCTCTGGGACGTGCCGGCCGGTCGCACCCGCCGCACCGCGATCAGCTTCAATCTGGTCAACGTCGCGATGGCGGCGATCTTCGTGGTGAGCTGCCTGGTCCGGGCCGACACGCCCGGCCGGGGCGCCTCCGCCGCGCTGCTGGTCACCGAGCTGGTCGCGCTCGGGGTGGGCGCGGTCGGGGTCCGGCTCGGCACCCGCCTGGTCCGGGTCTTCGACCGTGGTCGTGTTGAGGCGGGCGGGCTGGAGTCGCTCGGCGCGGTGAGCGGGTCCACCGTCGACCTGACCCGCCCCGCCACCCGTCCGGTCAACTGACCCAACCGCCGGCCGGACCAGCCGGGTGCCGGCCAGCCTCGGGCCGGAAACGCGTTGCCGGGGCAGGTCCGTCCGGCCGAGACTGCTGCGATGGCCGACACCGACTTCGACGACCTGGTGGCCGAGGGCGCTGCCGTGCCCGTCCAGGGCTGGGACTTTTCCTGGCTGCGCGGGCGGGCCAGCGAGGAGCGTTCCCCCTGGGGCTACGCCGGGCTGCTGGCCGACCGGATGACGCGAGCCGACGCCGCTCTCGACATCGACACCGGCGGTGGCGAGGTGCTCGCCGGCATACCCCGGCCGCCCCGCCTGCTGGTCGCCACCGAGGCGTGGCCGCCGAACGTCGAGGTCGCCCGCCGTACCCTCGAGGGTCTGGGCGCGACCGTGGTGGCCGTCGCGGACCGGCCGGCGCTGCCCTTCCGGGACGCCGCGTTCGACCTGGTGGTGAGCCGGCACCCGGTGCGCCCCCGGTGGCCGGAGGTGGCCCGGGTACTGCGCCCCGGCGGTCGTTTCCTGTCCCAGCAGATCGGCGCCGGCACGGTCCGGGAACTCGCCGAGGCGCTGGTGGGCCCCCGGCCGCTCCGCGACGACCAGCGGCCGGAGTGGGCGGCGGCCACCGCCGAGGCCGCCGGGCTGCGCGTGGTCGACCTGCGTACGGCCACCCTGCGGACGGTCTTCCACGATGTCGCGGCGGTGGTCTACTTCCTGCGCAAGGTGATCTGGACGGTCCCGGACTTCACCGTGGACCGGTACCGGCCGCAACTGCGCCGCCTGCACGACCGGATCGTGGCCGAGGGGCCGTTCGTCGCGTACGCCCGACGCTTCCTGATCGAGGCGGTCAAGCCCGGCTGACCACCCCGCGCGGCGTTGCCCACCGGCGGCCCGGCCGGCTTCACCCGGTACGGGGATGGGCCTCGGCGTGGTGGGCGGCGAGCAGGTCCGCGCCGAAGTCGGCCGACGGGCGGCGTAGCACGGTGTGCGCGTGGTTGCCGTCGGCGGCGGTGTTGTCGTACTCGATCAGCAGGTCCTCGCCCTGGACCCGGTAGTAGTGGCGCTGTCCGGGTCCGGTCGGTCCGGCCCAGGCGAAGTGCAGCTCCCCGCCGTCGATCCGGCGGGCCTCCCGGGCGGCCAGTTCGGGCGGGAGCCGGTCCAGGTAGAGGGCGACCAACTGGTCGAGCAGCGCCCGGCCGGTCGGCCCGAGACGGCTGGCGGACACCCCGAGCGGGTCGATCCGGTCGGGCGCGGTGGGGCGGGTCGCGCTGATGATGTCGTCGGGAGCCTGGTCGGTGACGATGGCGGCGGCCCGGGCGGGCGCGCCCATCGTCTCCAGCAGCGCCCGTGCGAGATCCTCCTCGGCGGCCAGGGGCCGGGAGACGGTACGGCCGGCGTACCGGACCGTGGCCGGGTTCGCGCCGAGGAAGACCGGGGCGGCGGCGACCTGGTCGTCCACCACGGTCATGCTGACCGACATGTGGTGCCCCTCCACCCGCCACGCCCACCGGTCGTCGCGCGCCGGATCGCCGAAGACGGCCACCCAGTAGTCGTCGCTGTGCCGGCCCCGGCGCCAGCCCTCCGCCCGGTCGAGCACCTCCTCGAGGGCCATGATCGCCATAGCCTGGGCGTACGCGTGCGGGCTCAGCGCCGTGGCGAGCAGCCGGTGGGTGGCCTTGCGGCCGGCCCGGTCGAGGTCCGCCAGGCAGGCCCCGGGCCGGGGACGCGGGCGGTACTCCAGGTGGCGGCGGGCGTCGTCGTCGAAGGCGTGCACGGCCCGGGTCCGGGCCGGGTCGTCCAGGGCGGCCAGCAGCGTCCCGGCGGCGACCCGCATCTGTTCGGGTAGGGGATCCTCCACGGTCTCCTGTATACCGGTCGCGCGGGTATCGCGGCGGGCCACTTTCCGTGCTGTTAACCTGCTGCGCCTCGCGACGGATGGGGAGAAGCGTGGACGAGACCGTGTACGTGGGCAACGCGGGCGTGGACGGGGCCGGTGACGGCGGCTGGCTGCTGGGCCACTTCATGCCCGCCGGACACCCGCGCCACAGCACTGACGTGGAGGTGAAGTGGGGGGTGCACGCGGCGGGGGAGAGCCGCTCCCGGTGGGCGACCGGCGAGCGCCGTACCGCCCTGCTGGTGCTGGTCAGCGGGGCGTTCCGGGTGGAACTGCCGGACCGGACAGTCTGTCTGCGCGAGCCTGGTGACTACGTCGTCTGGGGTCGGGGCGTCGACCACTCCTGGTACGCCGAGCAGGAGTCCGTGCTGTTAACGGTCCGCTGGCCCTCGGTGCCCGGCTACCGGGTGGAGCCACCGGTCCGACGCTGACCTCGACGGGGTGAGGTGGTAGCAGGGGTCCCCTGTTACCGCTTTTTGTCGAGGAGGGGACCCCTGCAAACATCTCAGCACCCCCGCGACCCGCATCCCGACATTCGGGAATGCCTACTAACCAGATAGGTTTTAGTGGTTATTCTGGGTTCGCTGCCCCGCTTAGCGTCCCGAGGAGCCAGCCATGGACCATCCGCGTGAGCCGGACCTGCTCGCCGTCGCCCGCCGGCACGCCGTGCCGCCGCTGCCGGTCCGGTTCGACCCCGTCGAGCGGTGGTACACCCGGCTCGCGTCCGGACCGGACCACGAGGTCTGGCTGCTCACCTGGCTGCCCGGTCAAGGCACCGACCTGCATGACCACGGCGGTTCCGCCGGTGCCTTCCTGGTGGTCTCCGGCACGCTGACCGAGGAGGTCGTCTCCGGTGGGCGGCTGCGCCCGCATTCGCTCCCCGGGGGCACCGGCCGCCGGTTCGGGGCGCGCCACGTGCACCGGGTGACCAACCGGGGCGACGAGCCGGCGGTGAGCCTGCACGTCTACCGGCCGGCCCTGCGCCGGATGACCCGCTACCTTCTCACCGACGGCCGCCTTCGGGCCGCCGAGGTCGCCCGCGCGGGCGTCGCCTGGTGAGTTCCCGAACCCCGTTGCCCGCCGGCGGCGTCGGCGACCCTCGTCCCACCGGAGGACCCACCATGCCCCACCGCTGTCTGCCCGACCCGTCCGTCACCCCGCCCGGCTCGTCCGCCACCCGGCCTGCATCGTCGGTGACCGCGCTGTCCGGCCCGTCCGTTGCCCCGTCGCTGGGAGCGACCACCACGCCGACCAGCCCTTCCGCGACCGCGCCGGCCAGGCCCTCCGTGACCGCGCCGACCGGCGCCTCCGTGACCGCGCCGACTGGTCCCTCCGTGACCGTGCCGGCCGGCTCCCGGGGCATCGACGAGATCCTCGCCGCCGCGCGGGCCCGGTTGCGTCGGCTCGACCCGGAGCAGGCCCACGTGGCGTACCGGCGTGGCGCGTTGCTGGTCGACATCCGGCCGGCCGCCCAGCGGGCCGCGTACGGCACGGTCCCGGGCGCGCTCGCCATCGAGCGCAACGTCCTCGAGTGGCGGTTCGATCCACGCTGCGCCGCGCGGCTGCCGCAGGCCGTCGACTACGACCTGCGGGTCGTGATCCTCTGCCAGGAGGGCTACACCTCGTCGCTCGCCGCGGCCGCGTTGCAGGACCTCGGCCTGCACCGGGCCACCGACGTCGTCGGCGGCTTCGCCGCCTGGTCCATCGCCGGGCTACCCACGCTCGGCCCGACCGTTCTGCGGCCCCCGGCGTCAACCGTCGCGCCGGTGGCCGTCCGACCCACGCCGTACTGACCGCCGACCCCGGCGCGTCGCGCGGCAGCCCAGCAGGGAGGCAGCATGTCCGTCTTCGCCACGTCCGCGCGTCCGTACCCGACGCCACGCCTGGTCGCGCCGCCGCGACCCCGGGCGACCCCGGTCCTGACCATCACCGTCGACGTCGCCTCCGGTGCGGTCACCCCGCGCCTGGCCCGCCTGGTCGAACTGCTCAACGAACTGGCCGAGACCGGTGAGGGGGTCCTGCGGGTACGCGGCACGGACCGGCTCGCGCCGGCCGTCCCCGCGCCCGCGGAGCCCCACCCGGAGCCGGCACCCCGCCCTGATCCGTCCAGCCCGGACACCGTGCTCGTCGCGGTCGCCGCCCGGGACGCGCGCCGCGGCTCCCGGGTCCTGGGCCTGACCCGCATCGAGTTCGACCTGCTGCTCTTCCTCGCCGAGCACCCGCGGCGGGTCTTCACCCGGCGACAACTGCTGACCGGAGTCTGGGGTCACGAACACTCTGTCACCCGAACGGTGGACGTGCATGTCCGTCGGTTACGTGCCAAGGTCGGTGACGACGTCCCGCTGGTGACCACCGTGCACGGGGTCGGCTACCGGCTCGCCGACGACGCGCCGGTGCTCATCGACCGCGACCACTGACCCTGGCGGCCGGGGTCGGATCTCCCGAAAGCGCCGACAGATGGAGGTGAAAGCCGCAAGGTACCCCCGTTCCTTTTCATCTCGGCGCTTCTGCTGTAATCATCAAACGCCGTACGCAGAGCGAGCACTCGGCTCCAAAGCGTTCGTCGATTGTCACATTCCAGCAACACGGCCGCCCTTGATTCTCGAACGGGGACCGGGAAATATCGATCCACAGGAGCGTTCCCGGGCCGTGGGGAGACACTGGACCAGCCAAGGAGGACCATGTCGGTCAGCCCCGCCTCGTCGCGCGCCGGATGGCATACGTCCCAGCCCGCAGTCCCCGGTCGTCCTCCCGCCGGCCAGCGCCGTCCGTCCAGCACAGCGGCCCCGGTCCTCACCGTGACCCTGTCCATCCCGCTCTATTCCGAGGAGGCGCTGACCCCACCCGCCCGGCGGCTGCTCGAAGCGGCCCGGGAGCTGTTGGAACGGGGAGAGGGGGTCGTCGTCACCGGCCCCGCGCCGGAACGGCGACCGGATCCCGTCCCGGCCGGCCGGTCGTCGTCCCGCCCCCAGGCCGCGCCGACCGTGCCGGCGCTGCACATCCTCGCCGCCTCCCGGTCGGTGCTGCGCGACGGGGAGCCGCTGCCGCTGACCCGGCTGGAGTTCGACCTGCTGTTGCACCTGGTCGCGCACCCCCGCCGGGTCTTCACCCGGCTGCAACTGCTCAACGCCGTCTGGGGGTACGAGCACGCCGGGGTGCGCACCGTCGACGTGCACGTCCGGCGGCTACGCGGCAAGGTCGGGGTGGACGTGCCCCTGGTCACCACGGTCTACGGCGTCGGTTACCGGCTCGCCGACGACGCCCGGATCACCGTCGACCGTACCGGCTGACGCCACCGGCCCCGAGCCCCGCTCGAGGGGCCGGTCTGTGTTCCGGTCCGGGGGAACGCCCCGGGCCGGTCCGGCACCATGGTCGGATGCGGATCCGCCCCATCTCCCCCGAACGGCTCGTCGTCGCGTTGACCGAGCGGCTGGTCGGGGCCCCGGTCGCCGGACGACTGCGGGTCGCCGTGGACGGTCCACCCGCCGCCGACCCGGACGCCCTGGCCGGGGCGCTGGTCGACCCGTTGCGCGCGGCGGGCCGGCCGGTGCTGCACGTACGCACCACCGACTTCCTGCGTCCGGCGTCGGTCAGACTCGAACACGGCCGGACCAACCCCGACTCGTACTACCTGGGCTGGTTCGACGAGGCGGGGCTGCGCCGCGAGGTCCTGGACCCGGCGGGCCCCGACGGCACCGGCCACCTGCTGCCGTCCCTCTGGGACGCCCGCGCCGACCGGGCCAGCCGCGCCGGGTACGTGCACCTGCCACCCGGCGGTGTGGTCCTGGTCAGCGGCCCGTTGCTGCTCGGCGGCGGACTGCCCTTCGACGTCACCGTCCACCTGGTGCTCTCGCCGGCCGCGCTGCGCCGCCGGACCGACGCCGCGCAGGCGTGGACGCTGCCCGCCTTCGCCCGGTACGCCGAGGAGGTCGCCCCGCAGGACTTCGCTGACGTGGTGGTCCGCCTCGACGACCCTCGGCACCCGGCGCTGGTGGAGACCGCACCGACCGGATGAGCCACCCGGCGAGCGAACGACCCCGGGCCGCCCGGAGAGCGAACGACGCCGAGCCACCCGGCGAGCGAACGACCCCGGGCCGCCCGGAAGGGGACGACGCCGGAGCCGGCTGCCGAAAATCCCCGGTTTGATCGTCGGTGGGCGTGGGTAATCGCCCGGCTCACAAGCGGACCGTCGTCGGGTGCACACCCGGCTACCCGGGGTCCAGGAACCCGAGGAAAGGCAGACAGCGATGCTCGTCCACGACACGGTCGGTACGGGGCGATCCCAGGAGGAGATCGACCGGATCCGCCTCGCCCTGCAGGCCCGCTACGACGAACTCTCCACGGAGTACGAGCAGGCGATGGTGGAGAGCCAGGTGCTCCGGCTGGTCGAGGTCGGCGACACCGCCGGGGACGACCAGGCCGACAGCGGCACCAAGACCGCCGAGCGGGACACCGCCCAGTCCCTGCTGCGGACCATCCTCGACCGGCGGGCCCAGTTCGAGCACGCCCTGGCCCGACTGGAGGAGGGCACCTACGGCCACTGCGAGGGCTGCTCCACGTCGATCCCGGTCGAGCGGCTCGAGATCTTCCCCTCCGCCACCACCTGTGTGACCTGCAAGCAGTCCCGGGAACGGCGGGCCGCCTGAGCGCCCGTACGCCATCCACCGCCCCGGTCCCGCCGCCGGGGCGGTGGCGTTGACCGCCGTGGACCGGATCCTGGTCGGCACCGCCTCCTGGACGGATTCGACGCTGCTGGAGTCCGGCTGGTACCCGTCGGAGGCGGACACCCCGGAGCGGCGACTGGCCCACTACGCCCGCCAGTTCCCGCTGGTCGAGGTGGACGCCACCTACTACGCGCCGCCGGCCGAGCGGACCGCCCGGCTCTGGGCCGAACGCACCCCGGCGGGCTTCACCTTCAACGTCAAGGCGTTCAGCCTGCTCACCGGACACCCGACCCGGGTGGGCGCGCTGCACAAGGATCTGCGCCCGGAGACGGAGAAACGGAACATCTACCCGGGTGACCTGCCGGCCCAGGCGTACGAGGAGGTCTGGACCCGGTTCCTCACCGCCCTGGATCCGCTGGTCGCCGCCGGCAAGCTCGGCGCGTTGCTGTTCCAGTTCCCGCCCTGGTTCACCATCCGCAGGGAGAACAAGCAGTACCTGCTGGAGGTGGCCCGGCGGTGCGCCCCGCTGCGGCCGGCCTTCGAGTTCCGGCACGCCTCCTGGTTCGCCGGGGACAACGCCGAGGAGACCCTCGACTTCCTGCGCCAACACCGGCTGACGTACGTCTGCGTGGACATGCCCCAGGGTCACCGTTCGTCGGTGCCACCGGTGCTGGCAGCCACCGCCGACCTGGCGGTGGTCCGCTTCCACGGCCACAGCGACCGGTGGACCAGCAAGGACATCCACGAGAAGTTCGGCTACCACTACTCCGACCGGGAGCTGCGCGACTGGGCCCCGAGGCTGCGCGAGCTGGCCGGCCAGGCCGAGCGTACGCACGTGCTCCTGAACAACTGCTATCGCGACTACGCCCAGACCAACGCGGCCACCCTGGCCCGGCTGCTCGGCACCGGCTGACCCGCCGGAGGTGATTCACCCGGTCGGGGTGACGCCACCTCACCCGGCCCCGGGCCATCGTGGCAGCTGTGTGCGGTTGTCGCCGCGCACGCGCGACGACGCGGAGACGGGGTGGTCGAGATGACGGTTCGGGTCGTACCGGACCACCGGCGCGTGGTAGGCGTGGCCGGGACGCGGACGCACCCGTCCGGCTGTGCGGCCCGGCCGCGTCGGGTCGGCCCGGCCCGGCAGTGGCGGGGGCCGACCGGGCCGCCGTGGCGTGACGACCATCGACGGTGGGAGACCGACGGACGGGGGTAGGCACATGGCTAACGAACCGAACTCGGTGTTCGAGTCATCGCTGGACAAGACCAATCTGATCCTCAAGGACATCGAGCAGGCCTACGGCTGGTCGAAGGACCGTCGCAACCAGTCCTTCGCGGCCCTGCGTACGGTGCTGCACCTGCTGCGGGACCGGATGCCGGTGCAGGAGTGCGTGGAGTTCTCCGCGCAGTTGCCGGTGCTGGTGCGGGGCGTCTACTTCGACGGCTGGGACCCGTCGAACGTGCCGGTGAAGCTCAACCGGGACGACTTCCTCTTCGAGGTCCGGCAGGGCTTCCCGTTCGACACCGAGGGCGGCCCGGAACAGGTGGTACAGGTGGTGCTGGACACTTTGCGCCGGCACGTCACCCAGGGCGAGTGGGACGACGTACGGGCCACCATGCCCAGCGACCTGGCCCGGATGATTCCCTGACCGACCTCGCCCGGCCCCGACGGCCCACCGACCCGGCGGGCCGTCGGGCCACGCCCCCCACTCCGTCGATCATGGAGTTGTGGCGCCACTGTTTGTGGCGGTTGTACGGGTTGGAGCGGTGCCCTAACTCCATGATCGACGGGGTGGGTGAGCGTGACCGGATGTCTGGAACCAGCGGTATGTCGGGGAAGTGCGGCCTACCGTGTGGTTAGAGGAGATCGTGCGCCGGGTACCACCGGCGGCACGACGAACCCCTGACCCAGGACGGGGCGGCGCATCCCGAGGGAGTACCGATGGCACTGAACGACGACGACATCACCACGACCAGCGGCGGCGGCGCGGAGGGTCCGGCTGACGGTGGTGCCACTCCGGGCCAGCAGGACGGTGGCGCCGACGGTGGCGCGGAGGGACCGGCCGACGGCGGTGCCACTCCGGGCCAGCAGGACGGTGGCGCCGACGGTGGCGCGGAGGGACCGGCCGACGGCGGTGCCACTCCCGGTCAGCAGGACGGTGGCGCCGACGGCAGCGCCCGGTAACCGGCAGTGCCGACCATCGACCCGCCGGGTGGCCACGGCCGCCCGGCGGTTCCGTCCGCCGCTCTCGCGGCGCTCGCCCGGTGTGTCGCCGTCGAGCCGGACAAGTTCGCCGCCGCCCACTGGGGACGCACGCCGCTGCTGTCCCGGGCCGACGAACTGCCCAACCCGGCCGGCTTCACCGACCTGTTCAGCCCCGCCGACGCCGACGAGCTGCTCAGTCGGCGCGGACTGCGTACCCCGTTCCTGCGGATCGCCCGGGACGGCCAGCTCGTGCCGGCGGCGCGCTGGACCGGCGGTGGCGGGGCCGGCGCCGAGATCAGTGACCAGGTCCTCGACGAACGGGTCCTGGAGCAGTACGCCAACGGGGCCACCCTGGTCCTGCAGGGACTGCACCGCACCTGGCCGGCGCTGATCGACCTCGCCCGCGACCTGGGCCTGGCCGTCGGCCAGCCGTTGCAGGTCAACGCCTACCTCACCCCGCCGGGCAACCAGGGCTTCGCCACCCACTACGACACCCACGACGTCTTCGTGCTCCAGGTCGACGGCCGTAAGCGTTGGCGGATCCACCCCCCGGTGCTCCCCGACCCGCTGGAACGGCAACCGTGGGGCGGGCGCGCCGACGAGGTCGGTGCCACCGCCGAGGGACCCGCCGCGCTGGACGTGGTGCTCGCCCCCGGCGACGCGCTCTACCTGCCCCGGGGCTGGCTGCACAGCGCTCAGGCGCAGGAATCCAGCTCGCTGCACCTGACCATCGGCGTCCGGGCGCTCACCCGGTACGCGATCGTCGAGGAACTGCTCGCCCTCGCCGCCGAGGACCCGCGCCTGCGGGCCACCCTCCCGTTCGGCGTGGACCTGGCCGACCCGGACGCGGTGGAACCCGAGCTGACCGAGACGGTCGAGGCGCTGCGGGACTGGCTGCTGCGCGCCGACCCGACGGCGGTCGCCGGCCGGCTGCGGCAACGGGCCTGGCCCGCCGCCCGCCCCGCGCCGATCCGTCCGCTCGCCCAGGCCGCCGCGATCCGCGAGCTGACCGCCGACAGCACGGTCACCGTGCGGGCCGGACTGCGTTGGCAGCTCGTCCCCGCCGGCGCGGACCGGATCGCCCTGCGCGTCTTCGACCGCACCATCTCGCTGCCGGCGCAGTGCGCCGAAGCGGTACGGGCACTGCTCACCGGCGCCGTGTCCCGGGTCGGCGACCTGCGGGGCCTCGAGTCCGACGCCGACCGCCTCGTCCTGACCCGCCGCCTCCTCCACGAAGCCATCCTCATCCCCGCCTGACCCGCCGCGTCACGCCGCCGCGCAGAAGCGGGGTAGCGGGGTAGCGGTCAGGAGCCGCGCGGGGTGACCGACGTGCTGCCCGTGTGGTGGGCCCCGCTCAGCCTCGGCGCGACCGGACGCAGAAGCGGGGGCGGGGGTCAGAGGCGGAGGGCCAGGAGGAGGGCGGTGGTGAGCAGGCCGGCGACCAGGACCACGGTCATCGGGCGAGGGCCGAGCAGCGCGTGCCGCCGGTCGGCGAGCAGCTTGGCCGGCCCCAGCCCGATCAGCGGCCCGAGCAGCGACACCACCAACGCGATCACCGGCATCCCGACCGCCAGGTCGCCGCCGTACCGCTCACCCAGTGTCCGGGCGCCGACCCCCACCGCGTACGCCAGCACCGCGCCGACCACCCCGCAGAGCGCCAGCAGCGGGTTCACCGATCCGGGTAGGTCACCCGGCTGCCGGGTACGGTCCAGCAGCTCGCGCGCTCCGTCCAGCAGCATCGTCGGGTCACCCGACGCGTTCCGCGCGGCACCGGGCGGATCACCGAGGCGGCGGGCGCCGGCGCCGAGCCGACCGCGCAGCACCTGCCACAGGTGGGCCGCCTCCGCGTCCACCCGTTCCACCAGCTCGGTCGCCTCGGCCACCTCCGCCTCGGCCTGGTGGACCTGTTCGGTGGCCTCCCGTACGGCCCGCTCGGCGGCGGCGCACTGCCGGTCGTGCCAGCCCACCGCCTCGGCACGCTGCGCTGCCGCCTGCGCGGTCAGCTCCGCCAGCCGGCGCAGGTGCGCGGCGTACGACTCACTGGTCACCGGTTCGTTCATCGAGGAAGTCCATACGGGATGATCGTCTGACCGGTCCGGTGCACCGCCCGGTCGAAGAAGAGGCCCCGCCAGGGGCGCGGGTACCAGTCCGGGCCGCCGGTGCCCGGGTAGAGCGACGAACCCAGTTCCCCGCCCTGCACGTCCAGGGCCACCCACGCCCCGATCTGGTCGGTCCGCGAGGCCGGTCCGCCCAGGTCGTTGCGCATCCGCGCCACGCCCCGCCACCAGGCCAGCACGTGGGTGCGCCGCTCCGGCCCGTCGTGCAGGATCTGCCGCAGGTGCTCCAACCCGGTGCGCCGGCCGACCCGCGCGCCCAGCCGGCCCGCCGCCGCGTCGACCGCGTAGAGCAGTAGGTAGTGCGGGGTGGTCGGGGTGCCCGGCCCGGCCAGCGCCTCGGCCGTCTCGGCGACCAGTTCCGGCACCGTTTCCTCGTCGTACCAGGCTGCGTCGTCGGCGAGGTCCTCGTAGAGGGACCGGGCGGCGTGGTCGGCGTCCGGGTCGAGGCAGGCGATGGAGAACCGGGCCGACCCGGGCTCGTGTTGCCGGGCCAGGGAACGGCCGACGGCGTCGAGCACCGCGCACGCCTCGTCGACCCGGGTGCCGAGCACCGCGAGGTTCCGGCCGGGCGCCCGGGGCAGCCGCAGCGCCGCCGAACGGGCCTGCACGTCGATGATCTCCCCGAGCAGGGCGACCGGGCCGCGCGGCCCGCCGGGTTGCCGGGCCGGGGCCAGCGCCCGGAAGTCGGGGGCGTCGGCGAGCCGGGGGATCGCGTCACCGTCGAAGAGGCGGGCCGGGGCGGCGTCCGGCGGGCGCATCCGCCACAGCCTGTGCTGGAGTTCGCTCCAGGTCTCCCACTCGCTGGCTGACGGGATCCGGGCGATCTCGTTCCCCTCCACCATCCCGGACTCCGCGTTGATCACCGCGTGGTGCCGGGGCAGGGACTGGGCCGCGTCGTTGCGCTCGGCGAGGATCCGCAGTGCCTTCGGCAGCGCGATCCGGAGGGTGAACTGGGCGACCAGCGCGGGACGGCCCCACAGCGCCTCGATGCCCCGTACGTCCTGCGAGGCGAGCACCAGGTGGATGCCCTGCGAACGGCCCCGGCGGGCCAGGTCCTCCAGCAGGTCGGCGGCCTCCCGGGCGACCACGTCCCGGCCGGCGAGCAGCATCTGGAACTCGTCGACCACCGCCACGATCCGGGGCCAGTGCCCCTTCGGGTCGACCGCCCGCAGCTCGGCGAGCTTGGTGACCTCGTGCTGCTTGGCCGCGTCCGCCCGGCGGCGCAGCTCCTCGGCGAGGAAGCGCAACAGGGCCAGCCCGAACTCCCGGTCGGTGTTGACGTTGATGCCGACCAGGCGCATGTGCGGCAGCCAGCTCGGGTCCCGCCGTCCCTGCGCGAACCGGGCGAAGGACACCCCCTCCTTGAAGTCGAGCAGGTAGAACTCCAGCTCGGCGGGGGAGTAGCGGGAGGCCAGCGCGCCGATCCAGGCGAAGATCAGATTGGTCTTGCCGGTGCCGGACGGGCCGCCGATCAGCGCGTGCGGTGGGTAGTCGCCGAGGGTGAGCAGCACCGGCCGGCCGCTCGGCCCCTCGCCGATCGGCGCGACCAGCGCGGTCGACGAGTCCTCCTGCCACATCTCGCCGGGCGGGGGGAGCAGCTCGGTGAACGGGGTCGGGGCCGGGCCGGCGTTGACCGTGCTCGCCACCTGCCGGCAGGTCTCGGTGACCAGTGTCGCCGGGGGCGGCGGGTCGAGGCGTACCGGCAGGCCGGTGGGGCCGCCGATCCGTACGTCGCCGCGGGCGACCAGCACCCGCTGCACGGTCGGGTCGTCCGGCAGCGGAATGCCCCGGACCACCAGGTGCACCCCGCAGGCCGCCCCGGTGCGGACCACCCGGTCGAGCTGGCCGCGCTCGTGCCGGGAGAGTTCGTCCCCGCCGAGCAGTACGGCCACCCGCCACGGCTCCGGCCGCCGCCCGGTGGCCGCGGCCAGCTCCCGCAGCGAGGAGTGCTCACCGGCCAGCACCGTCTCGTTGATCCGGCGGATCTGCTCCACCAGGTCGTCCAGGAGCCGGGCCAACCCGCCCGGACCGACGAAGGTGAGCAGCCCGGCGGTGCCGAGCGGGGCGAACCCGGCCAGACCGCCACCGAGGTGCTCCGGGTCGTACCCGATCAACCGGACAGTGCCCGGGTCGGTGCGGCCGATGCTGCGTAGCAGCAGCGCGGAGACCACCGCGTCGCAGGCAGCGCGGTGCTCGCCGGTGAGGTGGACGTGCCCGGCGTCCAGCAGCGGCACCAGGGCGGGCACCGGCTCCGCGCCGGGGATCCGGACGGTGCCGACGCGGACCGCGCCCGGTGTGTCGGCCCGTCCGGTCGGGGTGGGCGCCCATCTGGACCAGTCGGCCGACGCCGCGCCCGGCGCCTCCCGCTCGGCGGCGGCCGCGGCCCGCCGGACCAGCTCCGCGATCCGCGTCGAGTACCGGGAGTCGATCTCGGCGAGCCGGCGGTCCCGCTCGGCGCCGACCCGCTGCGGCACCGTGGCGGCGGCCCGCCGTACCCGGGTCAGCCGGTCCTGCCCGGTCTCCAGCTCGGCCCGGGCGGCGGTCAGTCGGCCCCGGGCCGAGCCCAGCGCCTCGGAGAGCAACCCCCGGACCCGGCCCACCAGCTGGGCCCGACGGTCAGCCATGCGGACCGGGCCTGCCGCGCGTGGGGTCGGACGCCGCCCGGGGCGGCGGTGCGTCCGCGCCGCCGGCAGCCCCCGGTGCCCGCTCGTCGTCGGGCCGTTCGGCCGGCAGGTCCCGGCCGAGCCGGGCCAGCAGCAGGCCGGTCACCACGCCGGCGGTGACCGCCGGGTCGGCCGGATGCGGCTGCTCGTCGCCGTCGCGCTGCCGTGGCGGGGGCATCCGGCAGACCCGGGTGAGTACGGTCTCCAGCACCGGCGGCGGCAGGCCGGGCAACAGGTCGCGGACCCGCCCGTCCAGCTCGTTGCGGAGTTTCGGCAGGTCGGGGGCCTTCGGTGGATGTCCCAGCAGTTCCCCGGCCAGCTCCCGCAGCAGCGGCGGGGTCACCGTCGCCAGGCCCAGCCCGACGTCGGCGTGTGCCCGGCGTAACTCGGTGTGCAGCCGGGTCCGGTCACCGGCCTTCACCCCGCCGACCACCCGACGCAACAGCTCCCGGGAGTCGGCCACCTGCTCGTCCGGGCCGGTCGGTTCGCCCTCGGACCCGCCGGTCAGCTCCGCGACCCGCACCGCCCACCAGCGGCGCACCGCCGGGGCCGGGGACGGGTCGTCGGTCGGGACCGCACCCGGCGGCGCGTCGCCGCGGGGCGCGTCGTGCCCCGGCTGGCGGGGCTGCGGCTTCGCCGCCGGAGCGCCGTCCGCGCCCAGTCCGATGGCCGCCAGGTAGCTGGCGAGCTGCTCCTGGGCCACCCGCAGGGCGTGCCCGGCCGACTCGGCGTGCTCGACGGCCGCCGACAGCTCCGGCACCCCCATCGGGTTCGACGACTCCTGCCGGACCCAGCGCAGCCGCTCGGTGGCCAGGGCGAACTTCTCCAGCGCCTGGGCCAGCGGGGCCAGCGGCAGCTCGTCCGACGCGGCGCGGACCTGGGCTCCGATGTCCTCGATGATCGACATGGGCTCAGAGCGTGGAGACGTAGAGCTGCGCCTGCTCCACCGCGACCAGCGTCGCGGCGAGACACTCCTCCAACTCCTGGCTGGCCTGGGTCAGTGAGGCCTGCGCCGCCTCGACGGTCTCGTGTCCGCTGCCCTCCAGCGCGCCGGCGAGGGTCTGCTGTGCCTCGGCCAGCTTCTCGCCGGCCGCCTGCACCGCTGTCTGCCCTTCACCGATCTGCTGAAGTGCGACATCGATGGCGGCCTTGAGCTCGGCGACGCTCGCCACGGTGCAACCTCCTGGGGGCGGGGAGGACTCCATTAGAGCCTATTCCGGTGTGGGAGAGAACATCCGCCCTGTGCGCGTTACCGCCACGCTGTCCCTTACCGACCCCCGACGTGCGTGCCGGCCGGACCGGTGTCGCCGCCGGGGATCGGCGTGTCGCGCTCGCCGCGCAGCCAACGGGGCCCGTACACCTCCGCGCCGAGCGTCCGGACCCGTTCCCGCAGCGCCCGGTCCGCGGTCACCACCACGAGCCGCCGTCCCGTCTCGGCGCCGACCAGGTCGACGATCGCGTCGTCGCCGGACCCGGCGGCGGACACCACCCGCACCCCGTCGGTGGCCGGCACGTCCCGGGCGGCCCCCTCCACCACCAGCACCACCTCGACCGGGGCGGGAAGCTCCGGTGGTACGCCCCGACCGCCCACCGGCACCAGCCGGTCGCGCAGCCGGGTGGTCGCGCCGACCCGGTCCCGCCACCACCCGTCCGGGCGGCTCCCGACCACGTTGGCGGCGTCCACGATCAGCAGCGGGGTCGTCTCCATGCCTCCACCCTGCCACCCGGACGCGTTTGTCGGGGCCAGCCTCGGGTAGCCCTGCGTGTCGATCCTGTCGCCGCCGATCCGGGAGGACTGCTCATGTGGGGACCCGCTGACTTCGGCGCCGACCCGTGGGACGAGTTCCTGGCCCGCTACTTCGGCCGGGGGGAGGGCGGCGGCCGGCCCGCGCACCGGGTGGACATCACCCGGCTGATGACCGCCGACGCCCGGGAGATGCTGGCCGACGCGGCCCGCCGGGCGGCCCAGCGACGCAGCAACGACCTGGACACCGACCACCTGCTCTGGGCCGCCCTGCAACGCCAGCCGCTACGGGAACTGGTCGGTCGGGCCGGCGCGGACCCGGACACCCTGCTCAACGCCCTCGGCGGGCGCGGCGACGGGGCACCCGGCGGCGAGGTCCCGCCGAACCTCTCCCTCACCCCGGCGGCCAAGCGGGCGCTGCTGGACGCCCACCAGCTCGCCCGGGCGATCGGGGCCAACTACATCGGCCCCGAGCACATCCTGATGGCCCTACCGCTCAACCCGGAGTCGCCGGCCGGGCGGATGCTGGCGGCCGGGCGGATCCAACCGGAGTCCCTGCAGGCGGCGGGGGCGGAGCGGGGACCGATGACTGCACCACCGGACCGGGGCACGCCCACACTGGACCAGTACGGCCAGGACCTGACCGACCTCGCCAAGGCCGACCGGATCGACCCGGTGATCGGCCGTAGCGACGAGATCGAGCAGGCGGTGGAGATCCTGTCCCGCCGTACCAAGAACAACCCGGTGCTGATCGGCGAGGCCGGGGTCGGCAAGACCGCGATCGTCGAGGGGCTGGCCGAGCGGATCTGCGACGGCGACGTACCGCAGACGCTGCTCGGCAAGCGGGTGATCCAGCTCGACCTGGCCGGTCTGGTCGCCGGCACCCGCTACCGGGGCGACTTCGAGGAACGGCTGAAGAAGGTGGTCGACGAGATCCGCGCCCACCGCGACGAGCTGATCATCTTCCTGGACGAGATCCACACCCTGGTCGGGGCCGGCGGGGCCGGCAGCGAGGGCGGCATGGACGCGTCCAACATGCTCAAGCCGGCCCTGGCACGGGGCGAGCTGCGGGTGATCGGCGCGACCACGCTGGACGAGTACCGGCGCAGCATCGAGAAGGACGCCGCGCTGGCCCGCCGCTTCCAACCGGTGCTGGTGCCGGAGCCGACCGTCGAGGACACCGTGGCCATCCTGCGCGGCCTGCGCGACCGGTACGAGGCCCACCACCAGGTGCGCTTCACCGACGAGTCGCTGGTCGCCGCCGCCGAACTCGCCGACCGGTACGTCACCGACCGGTACCTGCCGGACAAGGCGATCGACCTGATCGACCAGGCCGGCGCGCGGGTGCGGCTGCGGACCCGGACCCCGGCGGCGGACGTGCGGGAGCTGGAGCGCCAGCTCGACGACGTACGCCGGGACAAGGACCAGGCCGTCGCCGACGAACAGTACGAGCGCGCCTCGTCCCTGCGCGACCGGCTGCACGAGATCGAGGAGCAGCTCCGGATGGCCCGGGGCGAGACCGAGGCTCCCCAGGTGCCCGAGGTGGGGCCGGCGGAGATCGCCGAGGTGGTCTCCCGGGCCACCGGCATTCCGGTCAGCCAGCTCACCGAGGAGGAACGGGACCGGCTGCTGCGCCTGGAGGGGCACCTGCACGAGCGGGTGGTCGGCCAGGAGGACGCGGTGACCGCGGTCGCCGAGGCGGTCCGCCGCTCCCGGACCGGGCTGGCCGACCCGGACCGGCCGATGGGCAGCTTCCTCTTCCTCGGCCCCACCGGCGTCGGCAAGACCGAACTGGCCCGGGCTCTGGCGGAGGCGCTCTTCGGCGACGCCGACCGGATGGTCCGGCTGGACATGAGCGAGTTCCAGGAACGGCACATGGTCAGCCGACTGGTGGGCGCGCCGCCCGGCTACGTCGGGTACGAGGAGGCCGGCCAGCTCACCGAGGCGGTCCGCCGCCGCCCGTACGCGGTGGTGCTGCTGGACGAGATCGAGAAGGCCCACCCGGACGTGTTCAACATCCTGCTCCAGGTGCTCGACGACGGGCGGCTCACCGACAGTCAGGGCCGGACGGTCAACTTCCGCAACACCGTAATGATCATGACCAGCAACCTGGGTTCCGAGCTGATCACCGGCGCCCAGCGCGCGGTCGGCTTCGGGGCCGGCGCGGCCGGCACCGACCAGGAACGCGACGAACTGCGGGAACGGCTGATGCGCCGGCTCCAGGAGAACTTCCGTCCGGAGTTCCTCAACCGGATCGACGAGATCATCATCTTCCGCCGGCTGGAGGCCGAGCAACTCCGGCAGATCACCGGCCTGCTGCTGGAGGAGACCCGCCGCCGGCTGCACGGGCAGGACATCACCGTCGAGGTCACCGAGGCGGGCGTCGACTGGCTCGCCGAGCACGGGTACCAGCCGGAGTTCGGGGCCCGCCCGCTGCGCCGGGTGATCCAACGCGAGATCGACAACCAGCTGTCCCGGATGCTGCTGGAGGGGGAGATCTCACCCGGCCAGCGGGTGACCGTGGACGCCCGGGAGGGCGCGCTCGCCTTCGACGTCACCGCCGGGGAACGAGGCGGGCACCAACCGGCGACGACGACCCATCCCCGATGACCGTCCCGACGAGCGGAGGCCGCCGGTGAGCGAGCCCGAGGAGTACCAGGACGACGCGGAGCGGACCGAGCCCATAGTGGCCCCGCCGACGGCGAACCCGACCCGGGTACAGGTGCCGCCGGAGGGGCCCGGGGCCCTGTCGGACAACGTGCAGCCGGCCGAGCCCGGACCCGGAGAGGAGGCGTGATGGTACGCGAGGCGAGACTCGACGCGGACGTGGAACTGCTCTGGGAGGAGTTCCACGAACGGGTGAACATGCCCTCGGAGCAGTTGCGGCAGTGGCTGCTCACCCGCGGGTCGGGGGAGGCGGCGTTCGGCCCGAACCCCGACCTCGACCTGCCCCAACCGGGCCGGCACATCCTCGCCGTACTCAGCAAGCGCAAGGTGGACCTGACCCCGGACGACATCCGGGTCATGCAGGACGCGGTCGACCGGATCGACGGCCTGACGGCGCAGAAACCGTCCGGCGGCAACGCCGACAACGCGTGGCGGCACTCCCTGCTCGACATGGGACACGACCCGCTCGTGGAGCGCTGACCACACCGATGTGACAGTGGCCCGGGCCGGGTGGCCCGGGCCTCCTGCGTCTCGACGCCACCCACGGCGCAACTCGAGCGTGGCGAGCCGACCGCACGGTCAGGCGCTTACTGCGCCTCGATGCTGCCCACGGTGAGGCCGAGAGCGTCCACGGCGGCCTGCCGGTCGGAGCGGGCCCGCTCCTCCCGGCTGAGCAGGTTGGCGTACTCGGCGACGTGTTCCGGTCCGGGCGTGGCCGGCAGGGTACGCAGGAAGGTCTCCACGTCCCGGGCGGCAGCGGTGTGCGTGGTGGCGGCCCGCCGGGCGGTCTCCCGGTCGTCGCCGGGCCGGTCGATGTCGGTCATGTTCCCCCTGTTACCCGGCGTCCGGGACTTCGCACCCGCCACCGGCTGCCAGCCGCGGTGCTGATCGAGGAGTTCCTGACCGCCCGTGCCACCCGCAAGCCGTCTCCGCCGGAGTCGCTCCGGGAACTGCCGGCTCACACCGGGGTTCGTCGCCGTGCGCCGAACTCCGGGTTGTCCACCAGCCACCGCAGGTACGCCGGGTGCGGCGCGAGGGAGTCACGGTACGCCGCGATCGCCGCCGCCAGCACCCCCTCGGCGAACCGGGCTGCCGGAGACTCCGGATGCCAGCCGAGCAGCAGCCGCCAGCGCAACGGGTTACCGGCCAGCCGCCGGGTCACCAGGCCGGGCATCGGCCGGAAGGTGGCCTGGCACAGCGCCACCGCGACCCCCGCCTCGACCAGGTCCACACAGCCGCGCATGTCCGTCTCGTACACCTTCCGGGGAGTGAAGCCGGCTCGTGCGCAGGCAGCGGCGAAGCAGTCGCCGAAGCAGCCGTCGCCGGGCGCTGCCGCCCACTGCTCGTGCCGCAGCGCCGTCAGCGGGACCTCGTCCCCGTCGGCCGCCGGATGCGGCTCCGGCAACAGCACGAAGACCGGGTCGACGGCGACCTCCCGCCAGCTCAGCCCGAACTCCGCCGACGGGGCGGCGTCGCCGCACACCCCGGTCAACACGTAGTCCAACCGCCCGTTGAAGACCAGTTGGGACAGCTCGTCGACCGACCACGAGGCGTACGTGCTGATCGGCGCGGTCGGCTGGTCGGCGGCGATCCGGTGCACCAGTCGTCCCAGGATGGGGCTGTTCACCCCGCCGAACCGGTATCGGCTCAACGCGTCCCCCGCGCTGGCCAGCCGGGCCGCCTCGTCCTGGAGGCCCTTCATCGCCGGCAGCAGCACCCGGGCCCGGGCCAGCACCAGTTCGCCGAGCGCGGTCGGCCGGGCGCCGCGCCGGTCACGGTCGAACAGCGCACCGCCGAGCGCCCGCTCGATGCGCTGGAGCTGCGCGGTGAGCGCCGGTTGTGCCAGTCCGAGGGTCGAGGCCGCCTTCGTCACGCTGCCGGTCTCCGCGATCGCGCAGACCACCCTGAGGTGTCGCAACTCCAGGTTCATGACGTGACGGTATGACCAGGTCGGGACTTCCGGAAGACCTTTCGCGTTTCGATGACGTCCGATGGATGATGAGACCTGACCAGCGGGCCTTTCCGATCACTCGCGATCGAGATCCGTTGGGTACGTCCGGCGGCCGGTCACCGCGTCGCGGATCTTGTCCACCACGCCGACGGCCGGCTCGACGATCCGGTTCCACGGTGGGGCGGTCGGCGTCCCCGGGTGCGGACGGGTCGGCGCCGCCTCCTCGGCGATGACGAACCGGTTGCCGAGCCGGATCAGCTCCTCCTCGGTGGCCGCCGCGCGCAGCCGGCCCAGGGCCGGGTCGACCGCCGCCACGTGCTGACGCCACCGCTCGCGTACCTCGGCGGCGTGCCCGGGGTCGGCCGCCTGGACGGCCCGCCGCAGCGCCGTGTCGGTCTCGACGTCCCGTTCGGCCAGCTCCGCGCCGTCGGGCAGCGCGCCGCGCAACGCCGGGTAGAGGTACTGCTCCTCGCCGGAGAGATGCCGGGAGACCTCGGCGGCGAACACCTCGGCCACCGCCCGTCGCCGGTCGGGGCCGGTGGCCGGGTCGGCCAGCTCCTCGACCAACGCGGTGAGCCGTCGGTGCTCCTCGCCGATGATGTCGACCACGCTCCGGCCGCCGGGCCGGTACCCCTCGTCGCCCTCGGCGGGCGGCAACGGTGGCAGCGAGACGCTCATGGGTGCCTCCTCGGCGGGGACGGGCCCGACCGGCGGCCGGCGCCGGCGGTGGCACCGGCGGTACCCGGCCGGCCGTCGGCCGAAACCGGCCCGCCGAACCCGGCGGGGACCAACGGTCGCAGATGGAGCGTCCGGGGCGGGTCCGGCACATCGTGCGTACGGGCTCGTGGCCGGCGTGGTACGGCTGGTAAGAAGAACCCCATGACCGACCCCGTAGCCGCCCTGCCCGACCCGACCGCCGAGGTCGTGGACCTCTGCCGCGACCTGCTCCGCATCGACACCACCAACACCGGCGACAACGCCACCAGCGCCGGGGAGCGGCAGGCGGCCGAGTACGTCGCGGAGAAGCTCGCCGAGGTCGGCGTCGAGGCCACCCTGCTGGAGTCCGCCCCCGGCCGCGCCAACGTGGTCGCCCGGATCCTCGGCACCGACCCGGGCCGGGGCGCGCTGCTGGTGCACGGTCACCTGGACGTCGTCCCCGCCGACGCCGACGAGTGGTCGGTGCACCCCTTCTCCGGGGAGGTCCGCGACGGGTACGTGTGGGGACGCGGCGCGATCGACATGAAGGACTTCGACGCGATGGTGCTGGCCGTGGTCCGCCACTGGCAGCGCACCGGCGTCCGGCCGCCGCGCGACATCGTGCTGGCGTACACCGCCGACGAGGAGGCCGGCAGCGACTACGGCGCGCACTTCCTCGCCGAACAGCACCGGCACCTCTTCGACGGCTGCACCGAGGCGATCGGCGAGGTCGGCGGCTTCTCCTACACCGTCGACGAGGCCACCCGGCTCTACCTCATCGAGACCGCCGAGAAGGGCATCGACTGGCTGCGGCTGCACGCCAAGGGCCGCCCCGGGCACGGCTCGTTCGTCCACGACGACAACGCGGTCACCCTGCTCGCCGAGGCGGTGTCCCGGATCGGGCGGCACCGCTTCCCGCTGACCGTCACCCCGACCGTCCGGGCCTTCCTCGAGGCGGTCTCCGAGGTGCTCGACGTCGAGCTGGACCCGGACGACCCGGAGACCGCCATCGCCAAGCTCGGCCCGATCGCCAACATCATCGGCGCCACGGTCCGCAGCACCGCCAACCCGACCCGGCTGGCCGCCGGCTACAAGGACAACGTCATCCCCGGCCGGGCCACCGCCACCATCGACTGCCGCAGCCTGCCCGGCCAGTCGGAGATGCTGGAGCGGCAACTGCGTGAGCTGGCCGGTCCGGGCATCGAGATCGAGTACGTCCAGCGTCAGCCCGCGCTGGAGACCACCTTCGACGGGGAGCTGGTGGAGGCGATGTCCGCCGCGCTGCGTGCCGAGGACCCGGGTGCCCGCCCGGTGCCGTACATGCTGTCCGGCGGCACCGACGCCAAGGCGTTCTCCCGGCTCGGAATCCGTTGCTTCGGGTTCGCCCCGCTCCGGCTGCCGCCCGACCTCAATTTCTCCGCGTTGTTCCACGGCATCGACGAGCGGGTCCCGGTGGACGGACTACAGTTCGGCGTGCGGGTTCTCGACCGGTTCCTCCGCACCTGCTGACCGGCGCCGCCGCGACGCGCCTCCGGTACGGCTTTCTTCCCCCATCGCGAAAGGGACTTTCTCTGATGACCGACCAGCACGCTGAGCTGGACGCTGCCCTCGAGCGGGTGATCGACGCGGCCCGTCGGCACCTGGCCGCGGTACGCGCCGCCCAGGGCCGAGTCGACGACGACGACGTCTGGCAGGCGTACGTCGAGTTGAACAACGCCTCCTTCGCCTACGACGAGCAGCTCCTCGACGCCTTCGGCGAGGTCACCCCGTGGGACGTGGAGTCGATCGACCCGAACGAGGCCGACGCGCACTTCGGCCCGGGTGGCGAGGGCGTCGAGCCCACCGACCCGCACCCGCAGGTGATCTCCGTACGCCAGCGCCGCGACTACCGGGTGCCGAGCGTGTCGGCGCTGATCCGGGCGGCCGAGGCGGCCCGCCGGGAGGGCACCCCGCCTGACGACGAGCCGGCCCCGGTCGAGGGCGTCGGCGAGGCCGTGCTGGAGCTGTTGCAGAGCGGCGACGGGTCGCTGAGCGCGCTGGACGTGCCCGAGCTGGAACCACTCGACGGGGTGGTGATGGTCAGCGAGGTGGGCACCCCGGTCGACCTGGAGTCGTTCGACGACGACGACCCGGTCGGCCCGTTCCAGCCGGCCGCCGACGACCGGCTGGTCGGCCGGCTCGACGAGCACCCCTTCCTCGACCTGGACGAGGACGAGGTGGGGCACACCCACTGACCACCCCGCCGGACACCGGGCCCGTGCCGGCCCGGTGTCCTTCGGTCGGGCGCCGTCGTCAGTAGGACAGGCCGGGCTGCGGCTGGTTGACCCGACGGCGGCGGAGCATCACCTGCCGGGTGCCGTCCCGGTACAGCCGTACCCGGGCCAGCTCCCAACCGGCGTACTCGGCCTGGATCGCCAGTTGCACCGCGGCGGTCACCCGGTCGACGTTCGGCGGCAACCGCAGCGGCGCGTACTCGTAGTCCATGGCCCCTATGCTGCCCAGCCCGGCGACGCGACGCCACCCCGCTCGCCGTGACGCCCGCCGCCCCCAGCACGAATGTGTCGCGCCGTCGGGAAACGGTCCGTCCCGGTGCGAACGTGCCACCCCGCCGGGAGACGTGCCGGCCCGCCGCCGGGACGCGGCGGGCGCGTCAGCCGTCCCGCTCCGGATAGCCGACCTCCAGCGCCGAGACGTCGTCGAGCGCAATGGTGATCTCCTCCGGCAGGGTCATCCGCTCGACCTGCAACGCGCCGAGGAGCTGCCCGACGGTCCGGGCGCCGAGGATCGGAGCGACCACGCCCGGCCGGTCCCGTACCCAGGCCAGCGCCACCTCCAGCGGCGACACGCCGAGCCCACCGGCGGCGATCACCACCGCCTCCACGATGCTGGAGCAGCGCGGCTCCAGGTAGGTGGCGACGAACGGGCCGAAGTGCGCCGAGGTGGCCCGCGAGTCGGCGGGCCGGCCGTGCCGGTACTTCCCGGTCAGCACCCCCCGGCCGAGTGGGGACCAGGGCAGCACACCGAGCCCCATGGCCGCGCAGGCCGGCAGCACCTCCCGTTCGACGCCCCGTTCCAGCAGGGAGTACTCGACCTGCGCGGCGACCACCGGCGCGCGGCCGGGGTAGGCGGCCTGCCAGGCGGCGGCCCGGGCAGTCTGCCAGCCGGAGAAGTTCGACACCCCCACGTACCGGACCCGGCCGCTGGTGACCGCGTGGTCGAGCGCCGACAGCGTCTCCTCCAGCGGGGTCTCCGGGTCGTACCCGTGCACCTGCCACAGGTCGACGTGGTCGGTGCCGAGTCGGCGCAGCGAGGCGTCCAGCGTACGCAGCAGGTGTCCCCGGGACCCGTCCCGGCGGCGCCGGGTGCCCGGCCGTAGCCCCGCCTTGGTCGCGATGAGCAGGTCCTCGCGGGGCACGAGGGTGCCCAGCAGTGAGCCGATCACCGCCTCGGCGTCCCCGTCGCCGTAGACGTCGGCGGTGTCGACCAGGTTGCCGCCCGCGTCGAGGTAGCTCTTGAGTTGGGCAGCCGCGTCGTCGGCGTCGGTGTCCCGGCCCCACGTCATGGTGCCGAGCGCGAGCCGGGAAACCGCCAGCCCGCTTCGGCCGAGCGGTCGCTGTTGCATGGGTGAACCTTATTCGGAATCGGGGCTTGGCCGACATCCTCGCCTCCGTCACTTCTCCGACGCTCACTTCTCCGACGCTCACTTCTCCGACGCTCCGGCACACGGTGCACGAGCGAGGCGGTGATCGGTCCGTTCGCCGCCATTGCGTAACCTTGTGCGACTCGTGGTGCGGGATGGGGGAGGACCAGTTGCGACTCGGGCTCAGCCTCGGATACCAGACGGCGTGGAGCACGCCGGCCGACCATCTGGCTCTGGTCCAGGAAGCGGACCGGCTCGGCTACTCGGTGGTGTGGGCGGCGGAGGCCTACGGCTCCGACTCGCCGAGCATGCTGGCGTGGATCGCCGGGCAGACCGAACGGATCGACGTGGGCAGCGCGGTGATGCAGATCCCGGCGCGTAGCCCGGCGGCGACCGCGATGACCGCGACCACCATCGACGCGCTCTCCGGTGGCCGGTTCCGGCTCGGGCTCGGCGTCTCCGGCCCGCAGGTCTCCGAGGGCTGGCACGGCGTCCGGTTCGCCAAGCCGCTCGCCCGCACCCGCGAGTACGTCGACATCGTCAAGCTCGCCGTCGCCCGCAAGGAGGTCGCCTACGCCGGCGACCACTACACACTCCCGCTACCCGACGGCCCCGGCAAGGCCCTCCGGCTCGGGTTCCACCCGCCGCGCCAGCACATCCCGATCTACCTCGCCGCCGTGGGCCCGAAGAACCTGGAACTGGCCGGGGAGATCGCCGACGGCTGGCTGGCCATCTTCTACGCGCCCGAGTTCGCCGAGGAGCAGCTCGCCGCCGTCCGCGCCGGCCGGGCGAAGGTCGGCAAGGACCTCGCCGGCTTCGACGTCGTACCGTCGGTGCCGGTGGTGGTCGGCGACGACGTCGACGCCTGCGCCGAGCTGGTCCGCTGGTACGCCGCGCTCTACATCGGCGGCATGGGCAGCCGCCAGCAGAACTTCTACAACCAGCTCGCTACCCGGATGGGCTACGGCGACGCGGCCCGCGAGGTGCAGGACCTCTACCTCGCCAAGCGGCAGCGGGACGCGGCCGCCGCGGTGCCGCTGGAGTTCGTCGACCGCACCTCGTTGCTCGGCCCGAAGGAGCGCATCGCCGAGCGGATGCGCGAGTACGCCGCCGCCGGCGTCACCACCCTGTCGCTGACCCTCTTCGTCGCCGACCGGGAGAGCGGGGTACAGACCCTGCGTACCTGCGCCGAGGCTCTGGAACTGGCCGGGGTGGGCGAGTGAGCTGGATCGAGGCGATCGTCCTCGGCATCGTCCAGGGACTCACCGAGTTTCTCCCGGTCAGCTCGTCCGGCCACCTGCGGATCACGTCGGCGATCTTCTTCGAGCGGGACGCCGGGGCGTCGTTCACCGCCGTCACCCAGCTCGGCACCGAGGCGGCCGTGCTGCTCTACTTCGCCAAGGACATCTGGCGGATCACCAAGGTCTGGCTGATCGGCATCCGCGACAAGTCGGTGCGGTCCAGCCTCGACTACCGGATGGGCTGGTACGTGATCGTCGGCTCGATCCCGATCGGCGCGTTCGGTTTCCTGTTCAAGGACCAGATCCAGACCGCCGCCCGCAACCTGTGGCTGGTGGCGACCACCCTGATCCTCTTCGCGTTCGTGCTGGCCTTCGCCGAGTACTGGGGTCGGCAGACCCGCACCCTGGAGAACTTCCGGATGAAGGATGGCATCGTGATGGGCTTCGCCCAGGCGATGGCGCTGATCCCGGGCGTGTCCCGCTCCGGCGGTACGCTCACCGCCGGCCTCTTTCTCAACCTGACCCGGGAGGCGGCGGCCCGCTACTCGTTCCTGCTGGCCATCCCGGCCGTGGTGATGTCCGGGGTGTTCAGCCTGGGTGACGTCTTCGAGCCGGCAGCACCGGGCACCTCGGTGCCCAGCGTGGCCCAGATGGTGGTGGCAACGGTGATCGCCTTTGCCATCGGCTACGCGGCCATTGCCTGGCTGCTCCGCTACGTCGCGCACCACACCCTGTACGTCTTCGTCCTCTACCGCGTCGCGCTCGGCACTCTCGTGCTGGCGCTGCTGATGACCGGCACCATCTCGGCCACCTGACCGACCTGGGTACGCGTGTGGGCCGGCACCCCGGGGTTCGGGGTGCCGGCCCACACGGTGTTTGGTGTGTCAGGCGTTCTGTGTGTCAGCTGTTCCAGTGCTGGGCGACGAGGTCAGCGGCCTGGGTTTCCCACTGGGCGTAGTGGTCCGGGTAGGCGGACACCTGCACGGTCTGGGCGGCCTGGGTGAGCGGCATGTCCTGCCAGCCGTCCACGCCCTTCAGCCCGTTGAGGAACGCGGTGGTCGAGTATTCGGGGTCGGTGATCTGCTCGACCGTGCCCCAGCCGCTGGAGGGGCGCTGCTGGAACAGGCCCTGCGAGTCGTGGTCGTTGCGGTCACCGAGGTGGCCCAGGTTCTCCAGCTTCGACTCCTGCAGGCTCGTGGCGATGGCGACCACGGCGGCCCGTTCGTTCATGCCGGTCTTCTTGGTGGCCTTGATGATCGCCTTCGCGTTGTCGGTCTGCTCGGTGTTGAGCGGGATCCGCGACTGGGCGCCCTGCACACCGTGCGGGATCAGCTTGCTGGTGTCCGGCTTGTCGGCCTGCACCACGGCGGCCGGGGTGGCGGCGTGGGCGGCAGTGGTGTCGAGGACGGTGCCGACCGGACCGCCGATGACACCACCGGCGAAGGCCAGACCAGCAACACCGAGAACAGTCTTACGCAGCAGCTTCGTAGCCATGAGAGGGGTACTCCATTCGGGGGTCGGCACACCCCAGGGGGACAGGGGTGTGCGAGCACCGTCCGGCGCCCAAAAGAGGGGGGAAAGATCAAAGGGGGGGTGCGGCGGGGAGCGGGGCTCACCACGCCGGGTCCAGATGTAACGACCGCCAGCCCGCCGGCATTCCACCCGACCACCACCCGAGGGGGTGGGGGGTGCGGGGCCTGCTACCTCGGTCGTCCAGAGAGTGTAACGACGGCTGACCGGCCGACATTCCAGCCGAGCCCCAGCCGAGGCCGCCACCCGTAACCTGACACACACCGTCGAACCGGACACCGATCCCCGGGAGCGACACAAACCAAAGCCCGAGCCACACCAACCAGCACTCCGTCGATCACCGAGTTGTGGCGCCTGATTGATGATGAATGCGAGGTTTGGGAGGTGCCCAAAGCCCATGATCGACAAGGTGGGAGAGGGTGAGCCGACCGGAGCTGCTCGACGCCGTCGGGAGGCCGGCGGCGGAGCGGGGCCGGGCGGGGAGCGGGGCCGGGCGGGGGAGTGGGGGAACAGGGGGAGTGCCGAGTCAGGCCATAGGGTGGTCAGCGTGGCGACCCTTCTGCTTCTGCGACACGGCCGGACGACGGCGAACGCCGACGGTGGGCTGGCTGGTCGACAACCGGTCGAACTGGACGAGACGGGTCGACACCAGGCTCGCGCGGTGGGGGAGCGACTGCGTGTCCTGCCGCTGGCCGCCGTGGTGACCAGTCCGCTGATCCGCTGTCGGCAGACCCTGGAACTGGCCCTGCCCGGGACGGCCCCCACCGTCGAGGACGGGCTGATCGAGTGCGGCTACGGGGAGTGGGAGGGGCAGCCGCTCAAGAAGCTGGCGAAGGACCCGCTCTGGCCGGTGGTGCAGCAGCATCCGAGCGCGGTGGTGTTCCCCGGTGGAGAGGCGATGGCCGCGATGGCGGCCCGCGCGGTCGCGGCGGTGCGCTCCTGGGACGCCCGGATCACCGCCGAGCACGGACCGGAGGCGGTCTGGCTGGCGTGCAGCCACGGCGATGTGATCAAGGCCATCGTGGCGGACGCGCTCGGCGTACACCTGGATCTGTTCCAGCGGATCGTGGCCGACCCGGCGTCGGTGACCGCGATCCGCTACACCCCGACCCGGCCGTTCCTGCTGCGGCTCAACGACACCGGCGGTGATCTGGCCGGGCTCGTCCCCCCGGCCCGGAAACGGCGACGCCGGGCGGCCCGGTCGACGGACTCGGACGCCGCGGTGGGCGGCGGCGCGGGAGCCGGCCGGTGACCGCGCCCGGCCGGGTGACGATCGGGACGGCTGGCCGCCCGGCCCGGTCCCGGCAGCCCGGACGACGATTCTGGGTCGGTGGGGTGCGCGCCCGTTCCGATGGCCGGATAGGGTCGTGGTTATGACCCACCAGGTGCACGCCTTCGAGCCGCCGGAGCGGTTCGTCGCTGGGACCGTGGGGCCGCCGGGGGAGCGGACGTTCTTCCTCCAGGCACGCGGCGGTGGCCGGGTGGTCAGCGTCGCGCTGGAGAAGGTCCAGGTCTCTCTGCTGGCCGAGAAGCTGGAGGAACTCCTCACCGAGGCGCAACGGCGGTTCGGCGTCGAGTTGCCCGAGCTGCCGGCCACCGGGATCGCCGACAACGACCCCCTGGACACGCCGGTGGACGAGGAGTTCCGGGTCGGCACCCTGGGCCTGGCGTTCGACGTCGACACGTCGACCGTGGTGATCGAGGCGATCGCCGTGGGCGAGGCGGAGGTCGAGGTCACGCTGGGCGCGGAGGACGACGACGAGGACGACGAGGACGAGGACGACGACGAGCCGGACGACGACCTGGACCGGCTCCGGGTGCGGTTGACCCCGCAGGACACCCGTCGGTTCATCGAGCGGGCCCGCCGGGTGGTCAACGCGGGACGGCAGCCCTGCCCGCTCTGCGGCCAGCCGCTCGACCCGTCCGGCCACCTCTGCCCCCGGCACAACGGCTATCACCGGTGACCTTGTCGGACATCCGGCCCTCCGAGGAGGAGAGCGCTGCGCTGCGGCTGCTCCACGAGGGTGAGTTCGCTCTGGAGGGGCGGCTCGTGGACGCCTCCAACACCACCCTGCGAGGCACGCTGACCCTGGACGGGGTGACCGTCCGCTGCGTCTACAAGCCGGTCCGGGGCGAGCGTCCGCTCTGGGATTTCCCCGACGGCACCCTTGCCGGCCGGGAGGTCGCCGCGTACCTGGTCTCCCGGGCCACCGGCTGGGACCTGGTGCCGCCGACGGTGCTGCGGGACGGGCCGTTCGGCCTCGGCTCCTGCCAGCTCTGGATCGACGAGCCGGCCGATGCCGAGCCGTTGGTCGAGTTCGTGCCGGCGGACGCGGTGCCGCCGCGCTGGTTTCCGATCGCCGCCGCCCGGGACGACGACGGCACCCCGTACGCGCTGGCGCACGCCGACGATCCACGCCTGGCCCGGCTGGCGGTGCTGGACGCAGTGCTCAACAACGCCGATCGCAAGGGCGGGCACGTGCTGGTCGGTCCGGACGACCGGATCTACGGCGTGGACCACGGGGTGACCTTCCACGTGGACGACAAGCTGCGTACGGTGCTCTGGGGCTGGGCCGGCCGGCAGTTGCCGCCGGACGCGACGGGGATGCTCGACGGGCTCTCCCGCCAGGTACACGGACCGCTCGGCGAGGAACTGGCCGCGCACCTGACGCTGACCGAGATCCGCCGGCTGGCGGCCCGGGTGGCGGCGTTGCGGGAGGCCGACCGCTTTCCCCAGCCGTCCGAGGAATGGCCGGCGATGCCCTGGCCGCCCATCTGATCTGCGCTCCCGTCCCCGTACGCGGCCACGCCGTCGGGGAGCCTGTCGGCTTGATCACCAACTCGGGTCGTCCCCGGTGTCGTACGGCTCGTTAGGCTGGCGGGCATGGAGTCATGGGCGGGACACGAGGTGCCACGGCTGCCGGGCAGGGGCGAGCCGCTGACGTTGTTCGACTCGGCGCGGCGCGGTGTCCACCGCAGTGATCCGGAAGGTACGGCGACCATGTACGTCTGCGGCATCACGCCGTACGACGCTACCCATCTCGGGCACGCCGCCACCATGATCACGTTCGATCTCGTCCAGCGAATGTGGCGGGACGCCGGCCGTCCGGTCCGGTACGTGCAGAACGTCACCGACATCGACGACCCGCTGCTGGAACGGGCCGAGCGCGACGGCGAGGACTGGAAGGTCCTGGCGATGCGGGAGACCGCCCTGTTCCGCGAGGACATGGAGGCGCTGCGGATCATCCCACCGGCGCACTACGTCGGCGCGGTCGAGTCGATCCCGGACATCGCCGACCGGGTGTTGCTGCTGCTCAAGGAGGGCGCCGCGTACCGCCTTGACGACGGCACCGGCGACGTCTACTACGACGTCACCGCCACCGGCCGCTTCGGCTACGAGTCCAACCTCTCCCGTGCGGAGATGCTGGAGATCTTCCCGGAACGGGGCGGCGACCCCCAGCGGCCCGGCAAGCGCGACCCTCTCGACCCGTTGCTGTGGCGCGGCGAGCGCCCGGACGAGCCGTCCTGGCCCGGCGGCGACCTGGGCCCGGGACGGCCCGGCTGGCACATCGAGTGCACGGTGATCGCGTTGAACCTGCTCGGTGACCGGATCGACGTCCAGGGCGGCGGCAACGACCTGATCTTCCCGCACCACGAGTGCTCGGCGGCGCACGCCGAGCGGCTCACCGGGCAGGCCCCGTTCGCCACGCACTACGTCCACGCCGGCATGATCGGCCTGGACGGCGAGAAGATGTCCAAGTCCCGGGGGAACCTGGTCTTCGTGTCCCGGCTGCGGGCCGACCGGGTCGACCCGATGGCGGTGCGGCTCGCCCTGATGGCCGGGCACTACCGCGACGACCGCTCCTGGACCGACGACCTGTTCGCCGCCGCCGCAGAGCGGCTGGCCCGCTGGCGGCAGGCCGCCGCCGCCCCCGCCGGGCCGTCCGGCGCGGCGCTGCTGGCCGGGGTACGCGGACGCCTCGCCGACGACCTGGACACCCCGGGGGCGTTGGCGCTGGTCGACCAGTGGGCGGACGGGACGCTGGCCGGCGCGGCCGACGACCCGGACGCCCCGGCACTGGTCACCACGACGGTGGACGCCCTGCTCGGCATCCGCCTCTGACCTGACCGGGGGTATGGCCGCCGGCCGCGTCGGTCGGCGGCCGGCCCGGTGTGCCGGTCAGCCGAGTACGAGCCCCGGGTCGGGATCGGGGTCCGGGGTCGGGCCGGGGACCTTGTACTCCTCGGTGAGCGTGGTCATCGGCCCCGGCCAGGTGGCCTGGGCCACCTCGATCGGCTTGCGCGCGGCGTCGTACGCCACGTGCAGCAGGTGCAGCACCGGCGTGTCCGGCCGAATCTGGAGGGTCTCCGCCTCCTCCCGGCTGGGCTGGCGGGCGCTGATCGTGTCGGTCGCGGTGACGTACCGTCGGCCGGTGGCCTCTTCCGCCTCCTGGTAGAGCGGCCGGCCGAACGCCTCGGCCCGTTCCAGCGAGGTGCCGGCGGTGTCGGTCGGCAGGAACCACGACGCCCCCACCTCGACCGGGGTGTCCTCGGTGCGGACCAGGTGCCGCCGGACCAGCAGTTCGGTGCCGTCCGGTACGCCGAAGACATCGGCCACCTCGGGTGGGGCGGGGGCGCGCCCGACGCCGACCAGGTGTTGCCGGTACCGGGCGGCCAGGTCGGCGTGGTAGCCCCGGAAGCCGCCATAGCGGCCCCGGGAGAGCCGGTTGAGCCGGCGCCGGGTGCCCCGGACGTACGTACCCGAGCCGGGTTTGGTGATCAGGATGCCCTCGACCCGTAGCTGGTCGACGGCGCGCTGGACGGTCTGCTTGGCCACCCCGAACATCTCGGCGATGGCCGGGATGGAGGGCAGCCGCTCGCCGGGCGCCCAGTCCCCGCGCCGCACCCGTGCCTTCAACTGGTCGGCGATCTGGCGGTGCGGGAACTCGGCGGCCCCCGGGTTGATCTGCACGACACTCCTCCCATCCCAGAACAGCTAGGTTCCTAGGATGCGGTAGAGGGTGCTGCCTCCGCCACCCCGCCGCGCCTTCCCAGTCGACAGGAACGGCAGACGCGAACGATCGGCGGGCGAACGACGACGGGCCCGGGACGTCGCACTGACGTCCCGGGCCCGGTCGGCTCGTCGGGGGAGTGGGCGGCTACCAGGAACCGGCGGTCGGCCCGGCGGAACCACCCCGCCGGCGCAGGTACTTCTCGAACTCCTGGGCGATCTCGTCCCCGGTCAACGGGGTAATGCCGGCGTCGCCGACCCGCTCCTCCAGCTCCCGGACGTACTCACCGAGTTCGGCGTCCTGCTCGGCGGCGCTGCGCACCCGCTGCTCCCACTCGGCGGCCTCCTCGGCCAGGTCGGCCATCGGCACCGGCAGGTCGAGCACCTCCTCGACCCGGTGCAGCAGGGCGAGGGTGGCCTTCGGGCAGGGCGGGTTGTTGGCGTAGTGCGGCACGTGCACCCAGAACGAGACCGCGTCGACCTCGGCCCGGGTGCAGGCGTCGTGGAGCACCCCGACGATGCCGGTCGGGCCGTCGTAGCGGGTGGGGGTGAGCTGGTAGCGCTGGGCGGCCTCTGCGTCCGAGGCGCTGCCGCTGATCGGCAGTGGCCGGGTGTACGGCACGTCCGCCAGCAGCGCGCCGAGCAGCACCACCCGCTCGACCTCGAGGCTGTGGCACAACTCCAGCACCTGTTCACAGAAGGTGCGCCAGCGCATGCTCGGCTCGATGCCCCGGATCAGCACCACGTCCCGGTCGGTCCCCTCCGGGCTGGCCACCATGAACCGTGTGGTGGGCCACTCGACCCGCCGGGTCTCGCCCTCGGCCATGGTGATCGTCGGCCGGCTGACCTGGAAGTCGTAGAAGTCCTCCGGATCCAGCTCGGCGACCTGGCGGGCCTCCCAGACCTGCTCCAGGTGCTCCACGGCAGCGGTGGAGGCGTCCGCGGCGTCGTTCCAGCCCTCGAAGGCGGCGATGGCCACCGGAGAGCGCAGCACCGGCAGCCCGTCGAACTCGGTCACGCCGTCACCTCACCCTGCTCGTCCCGGCCGGCACCGGCACCACGCGTGGTGGTGTGACCGTCCCGCGCGGTGGCGTCCCTGTTGTCCCTCACGTCGCCAGCCTACGTGCCGGCGTCGCGTGCGGCCCGTCGGCCGCGCCGGTCGGGGCGGCGGCCGGCCGCCCATGGCGCGCGGACCGGGGCGAACCGGGACGACCAGTCGGCGCGGCGGACGGGTGGGTCGGCGGCAGAATGTGAGAGCGCCGAGTACCGCTCCACCACGACACGAGAGTTCGCACTAACCTGAACGGGTGCGGACCCCGTTGCTGAATGTGCTGTCAGACCGGATCCTCATCGCGGACGGCGCGATGGGGACGATGCTCCAGGCGGCTGACCTGACCCTCGACGACTTCGAGGGCTACGAAGGCTGCAACGAGATCCTCAACGTGACCAGGCCGGACGTGGTGCGTTCGGTGCATGAGGCCTACCTGGCCGCCGGGAGCGACTGCGTCGAGACGAACACCTTCGGCGCGAACCTCGCCAACCTCGCCGAGTACGACATCCAGCACCGCATCCGGGAGCTGTCGGAGGCCGGTGCGCGGATCGCCCGGGAGGCCGCCGACGCGTGGAGCACCGCGGAGCGTCCCCGGTTCGTGATCGGGTCGATCGGCCCCGGCACCAAGCTGCCCACCCTCGGGCACGCGGCGTACGCGACCCTGCGCGACGCGTACCAGGAGAACGCGGCCGGGCTGATCGCCGGTGGCGCGGACGCGCTGATCGTGGAGACCAGCCAGGACCTGCTCCAGGTCAAGGCGGCCGTGGTCGGTTCCCGCCGGGCGATGGCCGAGACCGGGACGACCGTGCCGCTGATCTGCCACGTCACCGTCGAGACCACCGGCACCATGCTGCTGGGCAGCGAGATCGGTGCGGCGCTGACCGCCCTGGAGCCGCTGGGCATCGACCTGATCGGGCTGAACTGCGCCACCGGACCGGCGGAGATGAGCGAGCACCTGCGCTACCTCTCCCAGCACGCCCGGGTGCCGCTGTCGGTGATGCCGAACGCGGGCCTGCCGGTGCTGACCGCCGACGGGGCGGAATACCCGCTCACCCCGGACGAGCTGGCCGACGCGCTGGAGCGCTTCGTCACCGAGTACGGCGTCTCGCTGATCGGCGGCTGCTGCGGCACCACGCCGGAGCACATCCGGGTGGTGTCCGAGCGGCTGCACGGCGTCCGTCCGGCGTCCCGGCAGCCGGTGCAGGAGCCGGGCGTCTCCTCGATCTACCACAACGTGCCCTTCGCCCAGGACGCCACGGTGCTGATGGTGGGGGAGCGGACCAACGCCAACGGCTCCAAGGCGTTCCGTGAGGCGATGCTCGCCGGGGACTGGCAGTCCTGTGTGGAGATCGCCCGGGGGCAGGCCCGGGACGGCTCGCACCTGCTCGACCTCTGCGTGGACTACGTCGGCCGGGACGGTTCGCAGGACATGCGGGAGCTGGCCGGACGGTTCGCCACCGCCTCCACGCTGCCGATCATGCTGGACTCGACCGAGCCGCAGGTCATCGAGGCCGGCCTGGAGATGCTCGGCGGCCGGTGCGTGGTCAACTCGGTCAACTACGAGGACGGCGACGGACCGGAGTCCCGCTTCGGCCGGGTGATGCCGGTGATCCGGGAGCACGGCGCCGCGGTGGTGGTGATGTGCATCGACGAGGAGGGGCAGGCCCGTACCTCGGCCGACAAGGTCCGCATCGCCTCCCGGATCGTCGACGACCTGACCGGCCGGTGGGGCATGCGACTGCCGGACATCATGGTCGACACGCTGACCTTCCCGATCTCCACCGGTCAGGAGGAGACCCGTCGGGACGCGATCGAGACGATCGAGGCGATCCGGGAGATCACCCGCCGGTACCCGGGCATCAACTTCACCCTGGGCGTCTCCAACGTCTCGTTCGGGCTGAACGCGGCGGCCCGGCAGGTGCTCAACTCGGTCTTCCTGCACGAGTGTGTGCAGGCCGGGCTGACCAGCGCGATCGTGCACGCCAGCAAGATCCTGCCGATGACGAAGATCCCGGACGAGCAGCGCGAGGTCGCCCTCGACATGGTCTACGACCGCCGGCGGGAGGGTTACGATCCGCTCCAGCGGTTCATCGACCTCTTCGAGGGGGTGGACGCGGCCTCGGCGCGGGCGTCCCGGGCGGAGGAACTTGCCGCGCTGCCGCTGAACGAGCGGCTCAAGCGGCGGATCATCGACGGGGAGCGCAACGGCCTGGAGGCCGACCTGGAGGCGGCGATGGCCGCCGGCACCGCACCCCTGTTGATCATCAACGACATCCTGCTGGACGGCATGAAGGTGGTCGGCGAGCTGTTCGGCTCCGGCCAGATGCAGCTGCCGTTCGTGCTCCAGTCCGCCGAGGTGATGAAGACCGCGGTGGCGTACCTCGAACCGCACATGGAGAAGGCCGACGACGGCGGCAAGGGCCGGATCGTGCTGGCCACGGTCAAGGGCGACGTCCACGACATCGGCAAGAACCTGGTCGACATCATCCTGTCGAACAACGGCTACGAGGTCGTGAACATCGGCATCAAGCAGCCGGTCAACGCGATCCTGGAGGCCGCCGAGCAGCACCGCGCGGATGCGATCGGCATGTCCGGCCTGCTGGTCAAGAGCACGGTCATCATGAAGGAGAACCTCGCCGAGATGGCGGCCCGGGGCGTCGCCGAGCGGTGGCCGGTGCTGCTGGGCGGCGCGGCGCTGACCCGCGCGTACGTCGAGGACGACCTGCGGGCGATGTTCCCCGGCGACGTGCACTACGCCCGGGACGCGTTCGAGGGCCTGACCCTGATGGACCGGGTGATGACCGCCAAGCGCGGCGGGGCGCCCGTGGTGGACCCGGAGCGGGAGGCGGCGCTGGCGGCCCGGCGGGCGCGCCGCGAGCGGCAGCGGGCGATGGTCACCGAGTCGCTGCCGGAGCTGGACGACGCCTCGGTCCGCTCCGACGTGGCGACCGACGTGGACGTGCCCACCCCGCCGTTCTTCGGCACCCGGGTGGTCAAGGGCCTGCCGCTCGCCGAGTACGCGGCTCTGCTCGACGAGCGGGCGACCTTCCTCGGCCAGTGGGGGCTGCGTGGCTCCCGGGGCGGCGAGGGGCCGTCGTACGAGGAACTGGTGGAGACCGAGGGGCGGCCCCGGCTGCGGTACTGGCTGGACCGGCTCGCCGCCGACAAGGTCCTCGAGGCGGCGGTGGTGTACGGGTACTTCCCGGCCTACGCCGAGGGCAACGACCTCGTGGTGCTGGACGAGAACGGCCAGACCGAGCGGGCCCGGTTCTCGTTCCCCCGGCAGCGGCAGGAGCGCCGGCTCTGCCTGGCCGACTTCTTCAAGCCGCGCGGCGAGCAGTTGGACGTGGTGGCGTTGCAGTTGGTCACTGTCGGGCAGCCGATCAGCGAGTACGCGGCGAAGCTGTTCGCCCGTAACGAGTACCGCGACTACCTCGAGGTGCACGGCCTCTCCGTGCAGCTCACCGAGGCGCTCGCCGAGTACTGGCACCGGCGGGTCCGGTCCGAGCTGGTGCTGCCGTCGGGGCGTACCGTCGCCGACGACGACCCGGCGGACCTGGCCGGGCTGCTGCGCAACGACTACCGGGGCTGCCGGTACGCGTTCGGCTACCCGGCCTGCCCGGACCTGGAGGACCGGGTGAAGATCGTGGATCTACTCGGGGCGGACCGGATCGGGGTACGGCTGTCGGAGGAGTTCCAGTTGGAGCCGGAGCAGGCCACCGACGCGATCGTGGTGCACCACCCGGAGGCGAACTACTTCAACGCCAAGTGACCTGTCGTGGGGCTTGAGCTGCGGAAACGCTGTCCCCGTGGCGCTCTGGGTCGTGGCCAGGCCGTCGGGTCCGGCAGGCCGTGGCCGAAGGCGGCACCGATTGTGCGGCGGGACGGTCCTCGCTGCTCGATAGGAGGTGGGTGTAGACCCGCAGGGTGAAGCCGGGGCCGGCGTGGCTGAGGTGGAGCGTGGCGGTTCGCTCACCGAGGCGGATCGGCGTTAACCAACTCGACGTCCAGCAGATCGGCTGTTTCCTCGACGGTGGCCACAAACTCTTTCGGTGGGATCCTGGCGACGAAGACCTTGCCCAGGTCCTCTGGAAAGGGATGGTCTGCCTGCCAGAACGCGAAGAGGATTACTAGATCGTCGTCCAGGTAGGCGTACATGGAGACGTTGTCGACGGTCTCCCCCCACTGCAAGAACCAGAACTGCTCCCGGAACTCCGTCTCGTCTGTGTGGAGCAGCCGGAAGATCTCCTCCGGCGTGCGGCCCGGGAAGGGACAGGGCTTGACGTCGCGTCGGCGCACCTGTGCCGCGCTCGACCGCACAACGCGGATGAAGAACGGGAGGAAGGCCCAGTCGTCCTCGGTCGTCAGCCTTCTGCCAGCCGCCCACAAGTCGACGACGCGGAGTTGGTGCGGCTCGACCTCGCCGATCTCCACCGCGAACGTGGCCCGGTCACCGAAGCGTCGTGTCATCAGCCCACGGACGCAGTCAAATGGAAGGCCGTGCCTGGCCGGGTGGGTTGCCACCCCTCGGCCAATGCCCTCCGGACAATCACCGCGACCGTCGACGGGAGAACAGGCGCTGCCGGCCCGCCAATCCAGTTGCTTGGATGGTCCTGAGGCATGCTGACCAGCAACAACCTGCCCTTGCAGTCGACCTGTTCCACAGCGACAGCGAGGGGTCGCTCACACAGCCCCTGGGCGTAGGTTGGTCTGCCGCGCACTCGCCACCTGTAGGCGGTCCCGTCAACCGTGATGAGCCGAGAGCCCTTCTTGACCAACGCCATGACGATCCTCCTCGACGTCAGATGACAGTGCCCGTAGCGTGCCCGATGCGGCGGTCAGTACGGGGCAGCAACGGACGCCCGATTGGCGAGGCAGACACGCCGCGTGCCGCCTGACCTCAGGATGTCGCTATGCAGCATCTAGATCAACGCGATTTCCGAGCTGACAGTGCGGGCAGGTCCCGCACCCGGGCGACTCCGGGACCGAAGTGGGGAAGCTGCAGTGCGCGTCATGGTGGGTGACGGAGTACGCGAGATTCACGGCTTGCCGGATGACATGTACGGACACGTCGTCGAGACGGATGGCGCTGTCGTGCAATTCATGCTCGGCGGCGGTCAAGAGCCCGAGACGGTCGACAACGTCGATGCCCACATCTACCTTGATGACGGCGCCCACCGGTACGCCACCTTCTTCACTCTCGACGCAGTAAGAGAAATTCTGAACAAGGACGCCAGGACCGGGGAAACCGGCGGTGGTCGCTACTTCTGGTGTTCTGACCAGGTGATCGTCCCTGAGCCCGGTGTTGCGGCGATGGTGGCAGCGGTTGACGAGATGATCCGTTCTGGCGACATCGAGGTCATGTGCAGCCGAATCGAGGCCCCCGAGGAGGATGGCACTGCCTAATCGTGTCGTCGGGTACGTCCGTCCCGAGTTCGCCTGACCGCGTACGTCAACAAGCGGTACTTGAGGGAGTTGCCATTCGGCACAGGGTCAGGTCGTGGCTGAGGTCGGTGTGGAAAACGAGCCCGTCTGCCTCGAATTCGATGCGGATGGCGGTGATGCGATGTGTGCCTGTTTGAACGCTGAAGCCGATTATGAGCTCGTAGGCGGAGGCGGCGCTTTCTGGCTCGATCATGGCGCCCACAGCGTCCTGCCAGCGGTCTGCCACGGACCGGCTCGGTGGGAACTGTCGCCGTATCCCAACCCGCTCGTCTGAAGCGTTCCGAAGCGGAGCGATCTTGGTGCCCACAACCTCCAGGCCGTTGCCGCCACTCCCAAGCACAGGTTCTACCTGTTTGATGCGTATCGCGGTGTCGGAAGAGTTCTTGAAGACGACGGCGCCGTCGGCAATGACTTCCTGATTTCTCGTGGGTATCTCGTACGCGGCTTTTCGCTCAAGGGATACGAGGGCGTCTGCGTCAATCGGGCGGGACGCTGTGGCCGGGGTGGTCATGGGCGCAGATGCGGTGATGTCGTCGGCAGGTGGCTCGCCCGTAGTGGTGCAGCCGGACGTCATCCCGAGCGCCAAGACGGTCATCGCGAATGCCGTGGGCCGTGCCAACTTCCTCATAGGTCGATCGTCGCCAGCGGTGATGGCCACAGCAACAGGGCCGGACGAGGAGGCTCTGCCGGGGCGTGTCGCGCCGCCGGTCACCCCTGCGTCGCAGCGGTCAGCAGCTCGTACGTTTCTTCGTCGAAGGCGACCAGCCGGACGCGTTCGACATTCGTGGGCGTTGCTCTGATGGTCGAGATCGCAATTTCTGCTGCCCGGGCGGCGGGGAATCCGTACACGCCGGTGGCGATGGCGGGGAAGGCGACGCTGCGGGCCCCGACCTCGTCGGCAACCTCGAGGCTACGTCGATAGCACGACGTCAGGATGTCGGCCTCACCATGGCCGCCGCCCTCCCACACCGGACCGACCGTGTGGATGACATGGCGTACTGGTGGGTCCAGGTCGAACGCCGGGGTGGCGACCGCATCGCCGGTATCGCAGGGCGCCAGTGCGGCACCCGCATGGGCCAACTGCGGTCCGGCCGCACGGTGAATCGCCCCATCCACGCCGCCGCCACCCAGCAGCGACTCGTTGGCAGCGGTGACGATGGCGTCGACGGCCTCGCTGGTGATGTCACCGAGCACAACTTCGATCACGGGCATCCCTCGATGATGTCACCACGGCAGTCCGGGAAGTCCTCCACTGGCACGTGCCGACTGTTTAACCTCCGATGTCGACGTCCCCGCCGGTCGCCTCGGGTGGTCCTGAGGTACTCCGTCCGGGGCGCCGGTCAGTCGGAAGGGTTCGGGTCGCTGTTCCCGGTGCGTCGACGCGCTGACTGGCGTAGGTGCTCGATGTAGGTCATCGCCACGGTCATCGCCACCGGTACGGCAAGGGCCCACCACGTGCCGTAGACCACCCCGAGTACGACGGCCACCGGCAGGCCCAGCCCCAACGTCAGGCAACCCGCCACCGCGACCGGGGGCATGTCCTCGTCCGGTTCGGCTCGGGAAGCGGGAGCGGCAGACGGCAGTTCGGGGTGGGGCGCCGGAAGGTCGGCGAATATCCGTACTAGCTCCGTCTGGTGGCGTGCCAGTCGGCAGGCCCGTACCCGCCGCTCGAACTCGTCCGGGTCCAGTCGCTTCTCACCGAGATGGACCTCGAGCGCGGCCTCCGCTGCGCGACGTTCCGGTGTGCCGATGCGCACCTCGGGTGGGGGCTCGCCAGGGCGCGAGCCTCGGTCGTCGGCGCTGTGCATCGCAGAAGTCTAGACTCGTCGATCAGGCTGGAGCGAGGGGACCGACTGGGCCCCGGACGAGAACACGATCAGATTCGTCTGGACAGGGTTCACCGGCGTCATGAGACTCGGCTTGTGATCGACATGCGAGACGTCGGGGTACGCGTGCTGCTGGGTGAGGTGGCCAGCGAGAAGCTGCCGCTGATCGCGGCGCAGGCGCTTGCTGACGGGCTGGACAGTCCGTCGCTGCGAGAACTCGCGGGCCTCTCGCACGAGGAGCACCGCGAGGCGCGTGAGCTGTTGGACCAGGTGATCGACGAGTTGGGTCTGCCCGGGCTGCCCGACGAGGACCAGGCCATCTGGGAGACGGTCTGGTCGTATGCGCGTCGTATCGTGTCCGGGGCCATCCCGCCGGTGGACGGCGCGCATGCCATCGCCTGCTACGCCGGTGGGTTGATGTACCCGGAGTCCCTTGTCAGGTTCGCCTTCCTGGCCGACTTGTGGGAGGACGGCGCGGCCAGACGCGCTCCTCTCGAGCAGGACATCGTGCGCGAGGCAGCGGTCATGCTGAGGACGACGGGTGGCCAACTGGGCGCGGTCGGCTCGGACTGCGATGGACAGTGAGGACGACCTCCGGGCGGGCTGGGCCGCTGCGGTGCCGGGCGTACCGGCTCCTCTGCGGGCCGTCCGCTGTCGTCGCCATACCGGCTCCACGTTCGTCGCGGCGGTTGGTCAAACCCCGACGGAGAGCAGCCGGTCAGGCTCCGACGACGCCGTCGATGCCCTCGCGGAGGAAGTCGGCGTGCCCGTTGTGTCGGGCGTACTCAAGGGTCACGTGCACCATCACCAGCCGCAGCGACACGTCCTTGCCCCAGCGCGCCTGGTGGCCGGTGACGTCGAGCGACTCGGCGTCCCGTTCGATCCGGCGGGCGTGGGCGATCTCGGTCTGCCAGGCGTCGAACGCCTCGGCGCGGTCGGCCGTGCGCGCGTCGTACGCCATCTGGTAGTCACCCCGGTCGGACCAGACCAGCGGGATGTCCTCGGCGTTGATGACCCGGCGGAACCAGGTGCGCTCGACCTCCGCCATGTGCCGGACGAGCCCGAGCAGGGTGAGTGTCGACGGCGGCATGGAGCGGCGGCGCAGTTCCTCGTCGGTCAGGTCCGCGCACTTCATCGCCAGGGTCGCCCGCTGGTAGTCGAGGAAGGCGCGGAGCGTCTCGCGTTCGCCGCCGGTCAACGGCGGCCCGATGCGGTCGATGGCCACTGAGCTGTCCTTTCCGACGGCCCTGCCGCCGCCCCCGTCGTGCGACGCCGAGCGTAGTTCCGTTGTCCCGCCGTGGGACGCCCGGGAGGTCCGCCGCGCACCGTCGCCGCAGGAGGAGGGACGTGCCCGAACCGCCTTGTCGAGGCAGACTGCACCGAATGACCGGCGGACATGGACATCTGACGGCCGAGGATCTGGGCGCGGTGGCGTGGGCGGCGTACGGGCGGAGGCTGCGGTCGGCGCAGCGGCTCACCGGGGGCACCCGCAAGGGCGTCTACCGGCTGAGCCTGGATGGCGGGACGACTGGCATCGGGTACGTGTGGAACGACGACGAGAACTACTGGCCCGCTGCCGTGGACCCGGATCGGAACACCTTCTTCGCCGACGATACCGGCATCGATCTCTTCGTGGCCGCCCACCGGGAGTTCACCGAGGCCGGGGTGCGGGTTCCCGGGATCGTCCTGCTGGACCGGAGCCGGCGCTTGGTTCCCGGCGACGTGGCGGCGGTCGAGGATGTCCGGGGCGGCAGCCTGGAACGGCTGACCGTGCGGGATCCGGACCGGGCCGGGGCGGTGTTGCGTCGACTCGGCGCGGCCGTCCGGACCATGCACGGACGGACGCGGGACCACGCCGGCCGCCCCGGGGACGGGAGATTGTCGCCGGGCCGCGCCGGCCGTCCCGGGAACGGTGGGCCGTCGCCGAACCAGCCGAACCAGTCGGTCGAGCAGGTGGTGTTGGACCGGGCGCTCCGCCAGCTTGCCGTGGTCGCTTCTCGGGTTGACCGGATCGCCGACGTGCGGGATCGACTGGCCGACACACTCCGTGAGCGGTGCGCGGTGCTGTCCCCACGTACCCGGTTCGGGCTGATCCACAGCGAACTCGGACCCGACCACGTGCTCGTCGACGACCGCGACGAACCGGTGCTGATCGATGTCGAGGGAGCCGGCTACCTCGACGTCGAGTGGGAGCACGCCTTCCTGGAGTTGCGGTTCGGCGCGGGCTACCGGCACCTCGCCGTCGGCGGCCTGGACGTCGACCGGCTGCGGTTCTACCGGCTGGCGCTTCACCTGTCGCTGGTGGAGGGACCGTTGCGGTTGCTCGACGGCCCCTTCCCGGACCGCGCCGGCATGCTGGCGATCGTCGAGCACAACATCGGTCGGACGCTGGCGCAGCTCGACTGAACAACGGACGCGGCACGACGACCAGGGCACGCGTGCCGGGGCCGGTACCGGTGGCAGGCATCATCGCGACCCGCTCGGGGTACTGCTGGCGTACCGCCGACGCCGGGGAGGGCACCGTGACGCGTACCGCCGCTGGCCGATCCCGGGGCCCGCTCACCGGCCTGGTCGTGGCGCTGGTCGCGGTGGCGGCCTGCGCGGTCGGCCCGGTCACCGACGACGGCGACCCCGGCCCGGGAGGGCCCACCCCCGGTACGACGTCGCAGGACGGAACCACCCGGGCGGACTCCCCGACCAGCGTCGAGGCGTTCAAACAGGACATCAGCGACGCGGTCAGCTCGGCGGAGACCTACTGGTCGGCACAGTTCCGGGGTTCCGGGCAGCGGTTCCAGCCCGTCCGGCGGATCGTCCCGTACCAGCGGGAGGGTGAGGTCGCCTGCGGTGGGCAGGCGGTGCCCCGCAACAACGCGGTGTACTGCCCGGCGGGGGACTTCATCGCGTACGACGTGGCCTGGGCGGTGGCGGCGTTCCGGCAGATCGGCGACGCGTTCCTGTACTACCTGCTCGGCCACGAGTACGCCCACGGCGTCCAGGCCCGGCTCGGGGTCCGCCACGAGTTCACCATCGAGCAGGAGCTGCAGGCCGACTGCATGGCCGGGGCGTACCTGGGCGGGTCGGTCCAGGCGGGCGTGCTGGCCCTGGAGGACGGCGATCTTGCGGAGTTCCGGGAGGGGCTGCTCGCGGTCGGCGACGAACCGGGCCAGCCGTGGTTCGCCGAGGGCTCGCACGGCACCGCCCGGCAGCGCACCGAGGCGTTCTTCTCCGGGTACGAGAAGACCCTCTCCGCCTGTGGCCTGAGCTGACCGCCGGCGACTGTTTGATCCACGTCTCCCTCGCGGGGACCGGTGCCACCGGTGGCGGGCGGGGCTGCGAGGATCGCCGGGACCGCCGCACCCTGGGAGGATCCGCTGAGCAGCCCGCATCCCGCCGCCGTGCTCTTCGACATGGACGGCACCCTCGTCGACAGTGAGAAGCTCTGGGACATCGCGCTGCACGAGCTGGCCGTCGAGTACGGGGGGAAGCTCTCCGAGCGGACCAGGCTCGCCATGGTGGGCAGCAGCATGGCCGCCTCGATGGCCATGCTGCACGCCGACCTGGGGCAGCCGTGGCGCGATCCGGAGGTCAGCGCGGCGTGGATCAATGACCGGATCGTGGGGCTGTTCCGCACCGGGCTGCGGTGGCGGCCCGGCGCGTCGGACCTGCTGCGCGCGGTACGGGCGGCCGGCCTGCCGACCGCCCTGGTCACCTCCAGCGGCCGGCGGCTGGTGGAGATCGCGTTGGACACCCTCGGCCGGGACAACTTCGACGTGGTGGTCTGCGGCGACGAGGTGGTGGCGGCGAAACCGCATCCGGAGCCGTACCTGACGGCGGCGCGGCTGCTCGGGGTGCCGATCGACCGTTGCGTGGCGATCGAGGACTCGCCGACCGGGGTGGCCAGCGCGTTGGCCGCCGGGGCGGCGGTGCTCGCCGTGCCGTTGGAGGTGCCGGTCGAGGTGGTCGACGGGGTGCACCTGCGGGAGAGCCTGACAGCCGTGGACCTGGCCGTGCTGGCCGCCCTGCTCCACCCGCCCGCCGCCCCACCCGCCGGATAGCTGGCTTCCCCTGCTGCTCGTCAGGTGGTAGCAGGGGACCCCTGCTCCGCAAAAAGCGGTAACAGGGGTCCCCTCCTACCAACCAACCAACCTGCCCATCAACCAGCCAAGCTGCCTCATCAGTCGTGGGCGATGGCACCGAGGACGTTGATCCGGGCGGCGCGGGCCGCCGGAACGGCCGCGGCGATCACCCCGATCAGGGCGGCGAGCCCCAGGAACACCCCCATCTGCGACCACGGCAGGACCAGGTCGGTGATGCCCTCGTCCTCGAGGGCCCGGACCACGGCCGCGCCGAGCCCGGAGCCAACCGCCACGCCGAGCAGCGCGCCGAAGACCGAGATCACCACCGCCTCCACGGTGATCATCCGCATGGTCTGCGACCGCCGCAGTCCGATCGCCCGCAGCAGGCCCAGCTCGCGGGTACGCTCCAGCACCGACAGGGCCAGCGTGTTGATGATCCCGAGTACGGCGATCACGATCGCCAGCGCGAGCAGGATCTGGATCATCGTGAGCAGTTGGTCGAACACGCCGGTCTGCTGCTCGACGAAGGCGGCCCGGTCGGCGACCGACACCTCCGGGCTGTCGGCAACCAACTCCTCCAGGCGGGGCTGCACCTGCTCGATGCTGGTGCCGTCGGCGAGCTGCACCAGCGCCAGGTACGGCTGGGGGACGGTGAAGTCCGCGGCGCTCTCGCGGGGCAGCAGGTACGAGCCGGGCAGCCGGTCCTCGGGCACGATCGCGACGACCGTGTAGGTGTGCCGGGCACCCCGGGCGAACTGGACGGTGAGGGTGTCGCCGACTGCCTTGCCACGGTTCTTCGCCACCGGCTCGCTGAGCGCGATCTGGTCCGGCCGGAGCGTGGCGAGGGTCCCGGAGGTGGCCGTCGCCTGGTAGATCCGGCCGGCAGCAGCCAGGTCGGTAGCGGCGTTGACGTACCGCCGTTCCCCCTCGACCTCGGCGAAGTCGTTGAACAGCCCGACGGCGGCGCTCACCCCGGGCAGCGCGGCGGCCCGGTCCACCACCGCCGGGTCGAAGGTCGGCTGCCGGGGGCCGCTCTGCGACCCGGAGATGGTCAGCTCGGCGTCGATGGTGTCCGCCGCGCGGTCGGCGATGCTCGACTTCGCCGAGTCCAGCACCACGGTCACGCCGGTGACCAGGGCGATACCGACCATCAGCGCGGCGGCGGTGATGGCGGTGCGGCGCGGGTTGCGCCCGGAGTTGAGCCGGCCCAGCTTGCCCGGCACCGACCAGGCGAAGAGGGCACCGAGCAGGGACACCACCGGTCGGCTGATCAACGGGGTGAGCAGGGCCACCCCGACGAACGCGAACAGCACCCCGCCGAGGATGGTCGCCAGGGTGTTCCCGCCGGCGTTGCCGGTCAGGCCCAGCGCCAGCAGGACGGCGCCGACACCGGTGACGACCACGCCGGCGACGGTGACCTTGGTCAGCGGCCGGTCCGGCGTGGCCACGTCCTGCATCGCCGCGATCGGCGGGATCCGGGCCGCCCGCAGCGCCGGCAACAGCGCCGCCACCAGCGTGATCAGCATGCCCACCGCGAAGGAGCTGATCACCGCCGCCGGGGGCACGGCCAACCCGGCCAGGGCGAGCCCGCCGGCGACCTGCCCGAACACGTACGCCAGCAGCGCGCCGATGCCGATGCCGGCGGCGAGGCCGAGCACCGAGGCGAGCAGCCCCACCGCGATCGCCTCGAGAACCACCGAGCCGATGACCTGCCGGCCGCTCGCCCCGATCGCCCGCATCAGGGCCAGTTCCCGGGTGCGCTGCGCCACGATGATCGAGAACGTGTTGAGGATGAGGAAGGTGCCGACCAGCAGCGCCACCGCGGCGAAGCCGAGCAGGATCTGGTTGAAGAACGACAGCCCCTCCTTGAGCCCGGCCGCGGCCGCCTCCGAGGCCTGCGCGCCGGTCTTCACGTCGTACTCGGCGCCGAGGACCCCCGCGACGTCGTCCCGCAGCGTCTCCGGGCGTACGCCGTCCTCGGCGCGCAGGGCGATGCTGCTGTACGTGTCGGGCTGGCCGAGCACCAGCCGCTGCGCCACCGGCGTGGTGAACACGACCTCCTGCGCGCCGCCGATGCTGTCCCGGTCGCCGCTGTAGCCGAAGATCCCGACCAGGGTGAACTCGCGCTTCGGTGCGAAGGTGGACACCACCCCGACCCGGTCCCCGACGGACACCTTCGCCGCCTCGGCGAGGGCCACGTTGACCACGATCTCGTCGTCGGTCCGGGGTTCGTGTCCCTCGCGCAGTCGCACCAGGTCGCTCTCGCCGAGCCAGTTGCCACCCATCTGCGGCGGTCCCAGGCTGGGGACCACCTTGCCGTTGTGGCCGATCAACTGGGGGCCCGGCGCGCTGACCATGCCGGTGGCCCCGGCCACCCCGGGCAGCGTGTCGACCCGGTCCAGGGTGGCGGCCGGGAACGGCGTCACGACCTGCTGGGGCTGGGTCGGGTCGACCGCGACCTTCGGCTTGGCGGTGACGTCGACGTCGACGCCCTCGTAGACGTCGGCGAAGATCGAGTCGAAGGAGCGGCCGAGGGTGTCGGTGAGCACGAACGCCCCGGAGACGAACATGACGCCCAGCACCACCGCCAGACCGGACAGGAGCAGCCGGACCTTCCGGGCCAGCAGGCTCTTCAGCGTCGCCCGGATCATCAGTTGGTCACCTCGACGGCCGGGACGTCCAGCTTCTTCATGGTGTCCAGCACCGTGTCGGCGGTCGGCTCGATCAGTTCGGAGACGATCTGTCCGTCGGCGAGGAACACCACCCGGTCGGCGTACGCGGCGGCGGTCGGGTCATGGGTGACCATCACGATGGTCTGCCCGTGCTCGCGGACCGAGTCGCGCAGGAAGCGGAGCACCTCCGCGCCGGAGCGGGAGTCCAGGTTGCCGGTCGGCTCGTCGGCGAAGATCACGTCGGGGCGGGAGACCAGGGCACGGGCACAGGCGACCCGCTGCTGCTGACCGCCGGAGAGCTGGCTGGGCCGGTGGTCCAGCCGGTCCCGCAGGCCGACCGTGTCGATCACCGTGTCGTACCAGGCCGGGTCGGGTTTGCGGCCGGCGATCGACAGCGGCAGCAGGATGTTCTCCTTGGCGGTCAGCGTCGGCAGCAGGTTGAACTGCTGGAAGATGAAACCGACCTGGTCGCGGCGGAGTTTCGTCAGCCCGGCGTCCTTCAGCCCGGTCACCGTGGTGTCGCCGATCGATACGGTGCCCCGGGTGACCGTGTCCAACCCGGCCAGGCAGTGCATCAACGTCGACTTGCCCGACCCGGACGGGCCCATGATCGCGGTGAAGCGTCCGCGTTCGAACTCCACGCTCACCCCGCGCAGCGCGAGAACCTGGGCCTCGCCGCTGCCGTACACCTTCCACACCTCACTGGCGCGGGCTGCGACCTGCGCGTGGCGGTCCACCGTTACGGTCACCGTTCCCCCTCGAGTAGCTTCTGCCACCGCACCGCCCCCGCTGGTCGGTGCGGCTTGTTTCTCATCGTCGGCGCCCGGCCGGGCCGAACCGTCCCCCCGGAGGCGGACCGGGAACGGATTTCCCGCTGCGGGGTGGGCCCCGATCCCTACTCGGGGTCACCCCTGAGCGACGTCGGGCCGGGCATCGACAGGGCCGATTTTCGGTGCTGACGCCACGTCAGGGTCAAACGACACAGCGGGTCACTCGTTCCCGTGCGTCACGCTACGTGGCCCCGTCAACCCACCGAGGCAGGTCGGCGCGAGTCAGCCCAGGGGCGGTCGGCGTGGGTCAGCGCCGGGAGCGGTCGGCGCGAGTCAACTCGCCGGAGCAGGTCGGCGTGGGTCAGCCCCGGGGGCGGACCAGACCCGACTCGTACGCCAGCACCACCGCCTGCACCCGGTCGCGCAGGCCGAGCTTGGTCAGGACGTGCCCGACGTGCGTCTTGATCGTCGTCTCGCTGACCGACAACGCCCGGGCGATCTCGGCGTTGGACAGGCCCCGGGCGACCTGCACCAGCACCTCCCGTTCCCGGTCGGTCAGCGACCCCAGCGCCTTCGGCGGCGTGGCCGACGGGTCGGGCAGCAGGTCGGCGAAACGGTCCAGCAGCCGCTTCAGGATCCGGGGCGCCACCACCGCCTCGCCCGCCGCGACCGTCCGGATCGCGGTGACCAGGTCCTCGGCCGGCACGTCCTTGGCGAGGAATCCGCTGGCCCCGGCCCGCAACGCCCCCACCACGTACTCGTCGAGGTCGAAGGTGGTCAGGATCAGCACCCGCACCGGCAGGCGCGCCTCGACGATCGCGCGGGTCGCCGCGACCCCGTCCATCCGGGGCATCCGGATGTCCATCAGCACCACGTCGGGCAGCAGCCGGCGGGCCAGGTCCACCGCCTCGACACCGTCGCCGGCCTCGGCGACGATGTCCAGGTCGTCCTCGGCCCCCAGCACCATCCGGAAGCCGGTACGCAACAGCGGCTGGTCGTCGGCGAGCAGCACCCGCACCGGTCGCGTCGTACTCTCGGTCAATCCACTCTCCTGCCGTGCCGGGCGCCCGCTCCCGGGTCCGGGGCGAGCTGTTCCATCGGTAACGTGGCGTAGACCCGGAAACCGCCGCCGGGAAGCCGACCGGTGCGCAGGCTCCCACCGTAGAGGCCGACCCGTTCGCGCATGCCGACCAGGCCGTGCCCGATCCGGTCGGGCGAGTCGGCGCCCGGACCCCGGCCGGTGTCGGTGACGTCCACGACCAGCCACACCGCGCTGAAGGTCAGGGTGACCTGCGCGGTGGCCGGCCCGGCGTGCTTCAGCGCGTTGGTGAGCGCCTCCTGCACGATCCGGTAGACGGTCAGGGTCACCCCCTCCTCCAGCGGGCCGGGGCTGCCCTCCACCGTCAGCGTCACCGGCAGACCCGCCTCGCGGACCTGCTCGACCAGCGTCTCGATGCCGGCCAGACCGGGCTGCGGGGCCAGCTCGGCGGCCGGCTCGTCGGTCCGCAGCACGTCCAGCAGCCGGCGCATCTCCCGCAGCGTGGACCGGCTGGTGTCCTCGATCGTGGCGATCGCCTCGTCGGCGGCGTCCGGATCCCGACGCAGCACCCGGCGGGCACCGGTGGCCAGCACCCCCATCACGCTGACGTGGTGGGCCACCACGTCGTGCAGTTCCCGGGCGATCCGCCGCCGCTCGTCGGCGACCGCCTGCTCGGCCAGGGAACGTTGGTTCGCCTCCGCCACCCGGGCCCGCTCCCGCAGCGCCTCGGTGGAGGTCCGGCGGGCGTGCACCGCCCGACCCACCGAGAACGACACCAGGCCGATCAGCAGGTTGTTCAGCACCAGGAGAGCGGGGGTCAGCTCGAACACGCCCGTCGGCGGCGCGAACACGTTGACCAGCGCGACCGGCAACCAGAGCAGCACCGCCGCCAGGATCGCCGGCCGGGTCGGTCGGTTCGCCGCCATCGTGTACGTCAACACCACGAACGTGATGCTCTGCGCGGCCGGGGTGTACCCGAGCAGGGCCGGCAGGGCCAGGGTCAGCACCGTGGCGCCCACCGCCAGCCACGGCGCCACCCGGCGGATCGCCACCGGCGCGGCGCAGACCAGGCTCCAGCCGATCGCCACCGGCAACTGCCGGGGCCAGAGGTCCCGGGGCGCGAGCAGGGTGAACACGACCTCCAGCAACACCAGGCCGCCGACGGACAGCACGTCCGCGGTGAGCGGACGCTGTCGTAGCCAGTGGGGGAACTCGGTCACACCACGACGCTAGCCGCCACCGGGACGCGATGATCGTCGCCGACGGTGAACCCCGCCTCATCCTCACGGAGGAGAGCGACTCGTCCCCTCACTCGTCCGCGCCCGGCGGCGGAGCCGGCCGGGAACGGGCGTCCCGCAGCGGATCGGCGCTCGCCGCCGCCTCCGGGAACGGCGGTGGCGTCCCGCCGAAGGTCGGGCAGAGCGCCTGGTGGCTGCACCAGTCGCAGAGCCGGCTGGGCCGGGGTCGGAAGTCCCGGCGCTCGGTGGCCTGTTCGATCGCCCGCCACAGGGCCACCACCGTACGCTCGAACCGGGCCAGCTCCTCGGCGTCGGGGGTGTAGTCGCAGACCTCGGCGTCGCGCAGGTAGAGCAGGCGCAGCACCCGTGGCACCACGCCCCGGGTGCGCCACAGCACCAGGGCGTAGAACTTGAGCTGGAACAGCGCGCGGGCCTCGAACGCCTCCCTCGGCGCGCCGCCGGTCTTGTAGTCGACCACCCGTAGCGCCCCGTCCGGCGCCACGTCGAGCCGGTCGAGGTAACCCCGGATCAGCAGCTCGTCGTCGACCACCGCGGAGATCAGACTCTCCCGCTCGGCCGGCTCCAGCCGGCGCGGGTCCTCGACGGTGAAGTACCCGTCCAGCAGGGCGGCGGCGGAGCGGAGGAACTCGGCCACGGCAGCCGGGTCGCCGTCGGGGAACAGCGCCGCCAGCTCCGGCTGCTCGGTGACCAGCCGGTCCCACTGGGGGGCGACCAGGTCACCGGCGGCGACCGGGGTCCGGCCGTCGGCCGGCAGGTCGAACAGCCGCTCCAGCACGGCGTGCACCAGCGTGCCCCGGACCTGCTCCACCGACGGGCGCTCCGGCAGCCGGTCGATGCTGCGGAACCGGTAGAGCAGCGGGCAGGTCTTGAAGTCGGCAGCCCGGGACGGGGACAGCGACGCCCGTACCGTCGGCGGCACCTGTGCCGTAGCCGTCTGCTGCCGTGTGGTCACCGGTTCCGCCGTCATGCCCACGAAGGTTAGGGCACCGGTGTGACACCGGCATCTCCGCCGCTCCCGGTCCGCCCACGCCCCCGCCGTTGCCGCCCACGCCAGCCCACGTCCCCGCCGCTGCCGTCCGCGCCGCTCCCCGGTCAGCCGCGCGCCACCCGTGCCGGACCGGCCCGGACGTGCGCCCGGCACGGGTCCGTAGCATCGAACCGATGGAGGAGAAGCCCCGACCACGTGCCCGGCCCGACCGACGTTCCGGCCTGGCCGTGGGCCGGGTGTTCGGGGTGCCGCTGCACCTGAACACCTCGATGGTCCTGCTCGCCCTGCTGGTCACCGTCCTGTACGCGGTGTTCGCCCGCCAGCGGCTCGGCCTTTCCCCACTCGGCGGCTACCTCATCGGCCTCGGCTTCGTGGTCTCGCTGCTCGGCTCAGTGCTGCTGCACGAACTCGGGCACGCCCTGACCGCCCGCCGGTACGGCATCGGCGTGCGCGGGATCACCCTCGAACTGCTCGGCGGGTACACCGAGATGGACCGGGACGCCCCGACACCCCGGGTGGACCTGCTGATCTCCCTCGCCGGACCGGCGGTCTCGGCGGTGCTCGGCGTAGCCGCCGTGGCAGCCACCCTCGCCCTGCCCGACCGCACCCTGTTCCACCAGCTCGCCTTCCAGCTCGCGGTGAGCAACGTCGTCGTGGCGATCTTCAACATCCTGCCCGGCCTGCCGCTGGACGGCGGGCGGGCGCTGCGGGCGGCGATCTGGTCGGCCACCCGCGACCGGCACCTCGCCACCGAGATAGCCGGCTGGGTCGGGCGGGCGGTCGCCCTGGGCACGGCGGTCCTGGTCACCCTGCTGACCGTGCGGGACGTGCTGGCGCCGCTGGCGCTGCCCCTGGTGCTACTGGTCGCCGTGACGCTCTGGCGGGGCGCCGGTCAGTCGATCCGGCTCGCCCGGATGAGCCGACGGTTCCCGCTGGTCGACCTGTCCCGGCTGGCCCGCCCGGTACTCGGGGTGCCCAGCGGCACCCCACTGGCCGAGGCGCAGCGCCGCCGGGCCGAGAACGGGCCCCCGGACGCCGCGCTCGCCGTCACCGACGCCGCCGGTCGCCCGGTCGCCCTGGTCGACCCGGCCCGCGTCGCGGCGGTGCCACCCGAGCGGCGGCCCTGGCTGGCCGTCGACGAGGTGGCCCGGTCGCTGGCCGGGGTGCCCGCCCTCCCGGTCGGGCTGGACGGGGAACGCGTGGTGGAGGCCGTGCAGACCCACCCGGGCGCACAGTACGTCGTGACGTCAGGCGAAGATGTCGTCGGCGTTCTGCACATCGCGGATCTGGCGCAGCTCCTGGAACCCAAACGGAAGATGAACACGTGACCGCACACCCCACCGCCCCGCCGGCCGAGAACGGCATCCCGGTGCCCGCCGAACCGGCGGCGCTGCCTCCCGTGCACCGCGGGCCGTTCCGCCCCGGTGACCGGGTCCAGCTCACCGACCCGAAGGGGCGCATGCACACGGTCACCCTGGAACCGGGCAAGGCCTTTCACACCCACCGTGGCATCCTCGAACACGACGCGCTGATCGGTCAGCCCGACGGCAGCGTGGTGACCACCTCCGGCGGCGGCACCGCCTTCCTGGCCCTGCGGCCGCTGCTGTCGGACTACGTGCTCTCCATGCCGCGCGGCGCGCAGGTCATCTACCCGAAGGACTCGGCGCAGATCGTCGCGATGGGCGACATCTTCCCCGGCGCGAAGGTCCTCGAGGCCGGCGCCGGCTCCGGTGCGTTGAGCTGCTCGCTGCTGCGCGCGGTGGGCACCGGGGGCGAGCTGCACTCCTACGAGGTGCGCGACGACTTCGCCCAGATCGCCCGCCGCAACGTCGAGGCGTTCTTCAACGGCCCGCACCCGGCGTGGCGGCTGAACGTCGGCGACGTCGCCGACTGCCCGGAGACCGGGTTCGACCGGATCATCCTGGACATGCTCGCCCCGTGGGAGATGCTCGACATGGTCGAGCGGGCCCTCGTCCCCGGTGGGGTCCTGATCGGGTACGTGGCCACCACGCCGCAGCTCTCCGAACTGGTGGAGGCGCTGCGCGAGCGGGGTGGCTGGACCGAGCCGCGGGCCTGGGAGTCGCTGGTGCGGGACTGGCACGCCGAGGGCCTGGCGGTCCGCCCCGACCACCGGATGATCGCGCACACCGCCTTCCTGGTGTCCGCGCGTAAGCTCGCCCCCGGCGTCACCGCGCCGCCCCGGCGGCGCAAGCCCAGCAAGGGCACCGAGGCGTACGCGCAGCGCCGGCAGTTGCTGCGGGACGCCGAGGCGGCCCGGCTGGCGGCGACCCGGACAGCCGAGCCGGACGGAGTCGCGCCGGAGGAGACGGACGCCCCGTGACGGTCACGACGGCAACGTCGAGCGGAGGGAGGCGGTGGCATGAGCCGGCCGGGCATCGGCGGCGGTGACCTGCCTGCGGTCTTCCCGGACTGGTCGCCGTACCAGGATCTCGAATCGGCGGCCCGGGCCTACCTGCGGGACCCCGACGTGGCATTGGAGGCGCTCGGCGGGGTGCTGCGCGGCGCGTCCGTGCTGGGCTTCACCCTGGAACGCTTCGTCAACGAGGTCAACGGCGTGTGGCAGGAGGTGGTCGTCTGCGACGGCAGTCGACTGATCCTCTGGCACGGCGAGGACGTGCCGCCGGGGGAGGGCCCACCCGGTTCGATGACCTCCTCCCTGCGGGTGGTGCCGGTCTCCACCGTCACCGAGGTCGGCTGCCGTCGCCGCCTCACCCGCGCCGACAGCGGCGAGATCCGGGTCGACAGCATCGACGTCTACCTGCTGCTGACCTCGATGGACGAGGCGCCGCCCGGTGACGAGGTGGCGGGGGCGCCCCGGCACGACGCGTTGCGCTTCGGTAAGACGCTCGACGACGGCGGCGCGGGGCAGATCGCCCGGCTGGAGGAGTTCGCCCGGCTTGTCGCCTCGGTGGTCGGTCGTCCGGTCCTCTGACCGGGCCGGTCGTCCGCGCTGCGGCGGTGGGCCGGGCGCGGGCGGCGGCGGGTGGGCCGGGCGTGGCGGGCGTCCGGGGTCAGCCCCAGCCTTCGGGGCGGGGCCGGCGTCCGAAACGAGTCGCCGGCCGGGCTCCGTCGGGGTCCGGGGTCAGCTCGGTCGCCGGCCGGGCTCTATCGGGGTCCGGGGTCAGCTCGGTCGGGGTCCGGGGCCAGTCGCCGGGCGGGCTCAGTCGGCGTCCGGGCCGGCGACCTCGACCCCGTCGTCCCGGACGACGTGGATGCACTCGCCGGGGCATTCCTTCGCCGAGTCGATCACCTCGAGGCGCAGGTGGGCCGGGACGTCCACCCGGGCGCCCGGGGTCATCCGCAGCTCGCCGTCGGTGCCCTTGACGTACGCCAGGCCGTCGACGTCGAACTCGAAGACCTCCGGCGCGTACTGCACGCAGAGCCCGTCGCCCGTGCACAGGTCCTGGTCCACCCAGACCTGCAACTGGTCGGTCGCGACCTCCGGCATCGCTGCACCCCCATGCTTCTGTTTCCGCCCCCGACGGTACCCGAACCCCCGGACCCGTCTCGTCCGCGTCCCAGAGATCAAGGTTCAGCGCGTTGCGTGGGACCGAATCGGGCTCATAGCGGTTAGTGTTAGGGCAGAACGTTCAAGCCCCCCGGGGAGGTGGGACGTGGCACGCAGCGACGACGCGGATTCGCGCGCCGCACGGTGGGAGAAGGAGGCCCACGATCTCTCCACGCAGGTCGCGTTTCTCCAAGAGGAACTCGCTCTGGTGCGGCGCAAGTTGACCGAGAGCCCCCGACACGTCCGGCAGCTCGAAGAGCGCCTGGCGGCCACCCAGGCACAGTTGGCGCGGCTGACCGAGAACAACGAACGGCTCGTGAGCACCCTCAAGGAGGCTCGCGCGCAGATCGTGACGCTCAAGGAGGAGATCGACCGGCTGGCGCAGCCGCCCAGCGGTTACGGTGTCTTCCTCGCCCGGCACGACGACGGCACGGTGGACATCTTCACCGGCGGTCGCAAGCTCCGGGTGGCCGTCTCACCCTCACTGGACGCGAGCGAACTCCGTCGCGGCCAGGAGGTCCTGCTCAACGACGCGTTGAACATCGTCGACGCGTTCGGCTACGAGCGGGTCGGTGAGGTCGTGATGCTCAAGGAGGTGCTGGCGGGTCCCGCCGGCGAGCCGGGCGACCGGGCGCTGGTGGTCTCCCACTCCGACGAGGAGCGGATCGTGCACCTCGCCGAGACCCTGATCGGCTCGCCGATCCGGGCCGGCGACTCACTCATGATCGAGCCGCGTTCGGCGTACGCGTACGAGCGCATCCCGAAGAGTGAGGTCGAGGAGCTCGTCCTCGAGGAGGTGCCCGACGTCGGCTACACCGACATCGGTGGCCTCCAGGCGCAGATCGAGCAGATCCGCGACGCGGTGGAGCTGCCCTTCCTGCACGCCGACCTGTTCCGTGAGCACCAGCTCCGGCCGCCGAAGGGCATCCTGCTCTACGGCCCGCCGGGCTGCGGCAAGACGCTGATCGCCAAGGCGGTGGCCAACTCGCTGGCGAAGAAGATCGCCGAGCGGGAGGGCAAGGAGAAGCACACCAGCTTCTTCCTCAACATCAAGGGCCCCGAGCTGCTCAACAAGTACGTCGGTGAGACCGAGCGGCACATCCGGCTGATCTTCCAGCGGGCGCGGGAGAAGGCCAGCGAGGGCACCCCGGTCATCGTGTTCTTCGACGAGATGGACTCGATCTTCCGGACCCGGGGCTCCGGCGTCTCCTCGGACGTGGAGAACACCATCGTCCCGCAGCTCCTCAGCGAGATCGACGGCGTGGAGGGGCTGGAGAACGTCATCGTGATCGGCGCCTCCAACCGCGAGGACATGATCGACCCGGCCATCCTGCGGCCCGGCCGGCTCGACGTGAAGATCAAGATCGAGCGTCCGGACGCCGAGGCGGCCAAGGACATCTTCTCCAAGTACATCCTCTCCGGGCTGCCGCTGCACCCGGACGACCTGGCCGAGCACGGCAGTGACCCCCAGGCCACCGTCGCGGCCATGATCGACGCGGTCGTGCTGCGGATGTACTCGGAGACCGAGGAGAACCGCTTCCTCGAGGTCACCTACGCCAACGGCGACAAGGAAGTCCTCTACTTCAAGGACTTCAACTCCGGCGCGATGATCCAGAACATCGTCGACCGGGGCAAGAAGATGGCCATCAAGGCGTTCCTCACCTCCGGGCGCAAGGGGCTGCGGCTCCAGCACCTCCTCGACGCCTGCGTCGACGAGTTCCGGGAGAACGAGGATCTGCCCAACACCACCAACCCGGACGACTGGGCCCGGATCTCCGGCAAGAAGGGCGAGCGGATCGTCTACATCCGAACGCTCGTCTCCGGCGGCAAGGGCACTGAGTCCGGTCGGTCCATCGAGACCGCCAGCAACACCGGCCAGTACCTGTAACCCATCGACGGTCGGGAGCCCGTGGCGCGACACGCCGCGGGCTCCCGCGCGTCCCGGGCGGACGCTCGAAAAAGATCCTTTTCGCCGTACCCGGGCGGTCCGCCGCGCCCACTTCCCGCGTGACGCGGACTACGCTCAACGTGACACCGGAGCACGTTGGCGAGCGGAGCGGGCAGGTCGATGAGCGTACGACGGATCATGGGAACCGAGGTCGAGTACGGCATCTCCGTGCCTGGCCAGGCCGGAGCCAACCCGATGGTCACCTCGTCGCAGGTGGTCAACGCCTACGGCGCACGTCCCGAACTCAACCGGGGCGGCCGGGCGCGCTGGGACTACGAAGAGGAATCACCGCTGCGCGACGCCCGCGGCTTCACCTACTCCGGCGCCGCCTACGACCCCGCCGAGGCACTGGCCGACGAGGACCTGGGCCTGGCCAATGTCATCCTCACCAACGGCGCGCGGCTCTACGTCGACCACGCCCACCCGGAGTACTCCACCCCCGAGGTGACCAACCCGCGTGACGTGGTGCGCTGGGACAAGGCGGGGGAGCGAGTGATGGCGGAGGCGGCCCGGCGGGCGGCCACCATCCCCGGCACCCACCCGATCCACCTGTACAAGAACAACACCGACAACAAGGGCGCCAGCTACGGCGCGCACGAGAACTACCTGATGCGCCGGCAGACGCCCTTCGCCGACATCGTGGCGTACCTGACGCCGTTCTTCGTCACCCGGCAGATCGTCTGCGGTGCCGGCCGGGTCGGCATCGGCCAGGACGGCGGGCAGAGCGGCTTCCAGATTTCCCAGCGGGCCGACTTCTTCGAGGTCGAGGTGGGCCTGGAGACCACCCTCAAGCGGCCCATCATCAACACCCGGGACGAGCCGCACGCGGACGCCGACAAGTACCGCCGGCTGCACGTCATCATCGGCGACGCCAACCTGTCGGAGATCTCCACGTACCTGAAGGTCGGCACCACCGCCCTGATCCTGACCATGATCGAGGAGAAGGCACTCGGTCCGGACCTGGGCATCGCCGACCCGGTCAGCGAGCTGCGGACGGTCAGCCACGATCCGTCGCTGACCCACCGGATGCGGCTGCGCGACGGCCGCCGGCTGACCGCCCTGGACGTGCAGTGGGCGTACTACGAGCGGGTCCGGTCCTTCGTGGACGACCGGTACGGTGCCGACGCCGACGCGCAGACCCTGGACGTGCTGGAGCGGTGGGAGAGCGTGCTGGACCGGCTCGGCCGGGACGTCATGCTCTGCGCCGACGAGCTGGACTGGGTGGCCAAGCTGCGGCTGCTGGAGGGCTACCGGGAGCGGGAGAAGCTCGGCTGGGGATCGCACAAGCTCCAGCTCGTCGACCTCCAGTACTCCGACGTACGGCCGGAGAAGGGCCTCTACCACCGGCTGGTGTCGCGTGGGTCGATGAAGACGCTGCTGAGCGAGGACGAGAGCCGCCGGGCGATGACCGAGCCGCCGGAGGACACCCGGGCCTACTTCCGGGGCCGCTGCCTGGCCCAGTTCCCCTCTGAGGTGGTCGCGGCGAGCTGGGACTCGGTGATCTTCGACATCGGCCGGGAGTCGCTCGTCCGGGTGCCGATGATGGAGCCCGAGCGGGGTACGCGGCGACACGTCGGCGCGCTGTTCGACCGCTGTGAGAGCGCGAAGGACCTGCTGGAGACGTTGACCGGCGGCTGAGTCGGCGGACGGGGGCGAAAGCCGGTCGCGTGACCGGTTTTCGTCGCTTCCGCGAGGTAAGTTTCTGGCAAGCGATCGTGGAGGAGGCACCACATGGCTACTCGTGACAGCGGCGGTCAGTCCCAGTCGGGCAAGGCGCGCCAGGGCGAGGAGATCGAGGACGTCACCACCGAGGCGAACCCGGAGGTCGCCGAGCGGCACGCCGAGATCACCGAGGACGTCGACGACCTGCTCGACGAGATCGACTCCGTCCTCGAGGAAAACGCCGAGGAATTCGTGAGGGGCTATGTTCAGAAAGGCGGGGAATAGGGCACATGTCCGATTCGCCCAATGCGACGGACAAGCCCTGCCCGCAATGCGGACGAGTACTTCCTCTCACCGAGTTCCACCGTAATCGCCGCCGGGTCGACGGCCTCGCCTTCTACTGCAAGGCATGTGCGGCGACCCGGTCGGAGGCGAGTCGTCGCAGGCGTGGCATCGCGCCGCAGCGCAGATCGCCGACGCCGGTGGGAGACGGCCTGAAGTGGTGTCCGGACTGCGAGCAGATCAAGCCGCTGGCCGACTTTCCCACCACCTCAACCAAGGCCAGCGGCCGGCACAGCTATTGCAAGCCGTGCCACAACGCGCGCGGTAAGGAGACGGCACAGCGGCTCTACGGCGGAACGCGGGAGTACCACCTGCGGCGGCGGTACGGCATCGGGCAGAAGGAGTTCGACGAGCTTCTGGCCGAGCAGGATGGGGTCTGCGCGATCTGCGGCACCTCCGCGCCGCAACATGTGGACCACGATCACCGCACCGGGTGGGTGCGCGGGATACTCTGCTTCAACTGCAACGGTGGTCTTGGTCAGTTCCGTGACGACCAGTCACGGTTGGCCGGGGCGATCACGTACCTGAGAGGAACCACGTGGCAGCGGGTTTTGATCCATCCGGGCGTCTGGCAGCTGAGTTCACCAACGCGGGGACGTCCTCCTTCACCCAGTTCCTGAGTCGGGTGGCGCCGGAGCTGCTGCCGGGTCGACGGGCGCTGCCGCCGGGCATGGCCGCCGACCTCGCGCCGCACGCGACGACCATTGTGGCCATCTCTGCCGCGGGTGGCGTGGTGATGGCCGGCGACCGGCGGGCCACCATGGGCAACCTGATCGCCCAGCGGGACATCGAGAAGGTGCACCCGGCCGACGCGTACTCGCTGGTCGGTATCGCTGGCACCGCGGGCATCGGCATCGAGCTGATGCGGCTGTTCCAGGTGGAGCTGGAGCACTACGAGAAGATCGAGGGCGCGATGCTCTCGCTCGACGGTAAGGCCAACCGGCTCGCCGCGATGATCCGGGGCAACCTTGGCGCGGCGATGCAGGGCCTCGCGGTGATCCCGCTCTTCGCCGGCTTCGACCTGGCCGCCCCCGATCCCGCGCGGGCCGGTCGGATCTTCAGCTTCGATGTCACCGGTGGCCCGTACGAGGAGACCGGGTACGACGCGATCGGCTCCGGTTCGATCTTCGCCCGGTCCGCCCTGAAGAAGCGGTTCCGCGCCGGGCTCTCCATCGAGGAGGCGACCCGGCTCGCGGTGGAGGCGCTCTACGACGCGGCCGACGACGACACCGCCACCGGTGGCCCGGACCTGACCCGCCGGATCTACCCGGTGGTGATGACCGCGACGGCGGAGGGGACGCACCGGCTCACCGCGGAGGAGACCGCCACGCTCGCGGAGAGCGTCGTGGCGGGCCGGATGGAGAACCCGGGCGGCTGACCCCGCTCCCCAGTCAGCAGCAACCAGCAGCCGTCAGCACAGCGCCTGAAGGAGAACCGCCGTCGTGGCCATGCAGTTCTACGCTTCGCCCGAACAGATCATGCGCGACCGCTCCGAGCTGGCCCGCAAGGGCATCGCCCGGGGTCGTAGCGCGGTGGTCCTGAGCTATTCGGGTGGGGTGCTCTTCGTCGCGGAGAATCTCTCCAGCGCCCTGCACAAGGTCAGTGAGATCTACGACCGGATCGGCTTCGCCGCGGTCGGTCGGTACAACGAGTTCGAGAACCTGCGGCGTGCCGGGGTGCGGATGGCCGATCTCAACGGCCTCAGCTACGACCGGCGGGACGTGACCGGCCGGGCCATCGCGAACTGGTACGCGCAGATCCTCGGCACGATCTTCACCGAGCAGTCGAAGCCGTTCGAGGTGGAGCTCTGCGTGGCGCAGGTGGGCGCCTCGGCGGAGGAGGACGAGCTCTACCGGCTCACCTACGACGGGTCGGTGAACGACGAGCCGGGCCGGATGGCGATGGGCGGCCAGGCGGAGGCGATCTCCGGGGTGCTCAAGTCGGAGCACCGTCCGGACATGTCGCTGGCCGAGGCGGTCAAGGTCGCGGTGAAGGCGCTGGGCAGCGTCGGTGGCGAGGGTGGTACGGCGCGGACCATCGCCGCCAACCAGCTCGAGGTGGCGGTGCTGGACCGCAAGCGGGTCGGGCGGACCTTCCGCCGGGTCACCGGGGCGGCGCTGACCGCGTTGCTGGACGGCGGGGAGGAGCCGGCCGACGCGGCCGGGGAGGAGCCGAAGCCGCCGTCGGCCCCGGCGGGGAAGCCGACCACCTCGGCCGGCTCGGCGGACCTGGAGGGGCAGGCCCCGGAGGAGTCCGCCGGCTCGACGGAGGAGTGACCCCGACCGGCAGCTGACCGGGTCGCCAACCGGCGACCGGACGGCTGCCGGTCGTACGTGCACCGGAGTTCTGCGGCCACGGCCCGCTGCGGCGTGCCGTGGCCCGCGCCCTCCGGGTACGTCGCCGCGTCGATGCCCCGTGCTCGTGGTGGCGTGGGGCGTGGCCGAGAGCGGGGCGGGTCGGGCACGTCGACGGTCCACTCAGGGGCGGTGCTTCAGGGGTCGCCACCAGGCCCGGTTCGACCGGTACCAGTCGATCGTGGCCGTCAGTCCGGTAGCCAGGTCGACGCGGGGGCGTAGCCCAGTTCCTGGCGGCTGCGGGTGGTGTCGAGCGAGTAGCGCCGGTCGTGGCCCTTGCGGTCGGCGACCGGGCGTACCCGGTCCCAGTCGGCCCCGCAGGCGGTGAGGATCCGCCCGGTCAGGTCCCGGTTGGTCAGCTCGGTGTCTCCGGCGAGGTGGTAGATCCGGCCGGCGTGGCCGTGCCGCTGGGCCAGGACGATGCCGTGGCAGTGGTCGTCGACGTGCAGCCAGTCGCGGACGTTGCCGCCGTCGCCGTAGAGCGGCAGCGGCTGCCCGTCGATCAGGTTGGTGACGAAGAGCGGGACCAGCTTCTCCGGATACTGGTAGGGGCCGTAGGTGTTGGTGCCCCGGGTGACGACCACGTCCAGGTCATGGGTGTGGTGGTAGGCCAGCGCAAGCAGGTCCGCCGCGGCCTTGGAGGCCGAGTACGGCGACGAGGGGACCACCGGCGCGGTCTCGGTCCACGAGCCGGCGTCGATCGAGCCGTACACCTCGTCGGTGGAGACCTGCACGAACCGGCCGACGCGGTGGCGTAGGGCCGCGTCGAGCAGGGTCTGGGTGCCCAGCACGTTGGTGCTGACGAAGGCGGCCGCGCCGACGATGGAACGGTCCACGTGGGACTCGGCGGCGAAGTGCACGACCAGGTCGTGTCCGGCCACGGTGGCGTTGACCAGGTCGGCGTCCCGGACATCGCCGTGGACCACTCGCAGACGGGGGTCGGCGCGGACGGCGGCGAGGGCGCCTCTCGTACCGGCGTAGGTGAAGCTGTCCAGGACGGTGAGGGCGGTCGGGACGACCTCGGGTTCGGCGCCGCGCAGCAGGCGTCGTACGTAGGCCGATCCGATGAAGCCGGCGCCGCCGGTGACGAGGATCCTCACAGGTGGCCAACTCTACGCCCGGCGGCCGGACAGCAGGCCGGGACGGCAGCGCGGTGGGCGGGCGTGGACCGTGGTAACGGCGCGGATCGTGGCGGTGGCGTGCTGAACGGCGGTGGCGTGCTGAACGGCGCGGGATCGTGGGGTGGTGCGGTGAGCGGCGCGGATCGTGGCGGTCCGGCGACCGGGTGCGACAATGCCCCGTCGAGCGCTGCCCAATCCGGGCCCCAAGGGGCTAATGTCTCTTCATGGAGCGGCGAATCTTCGGTATCGAGACCGAGTACGGCGTCACCTGTACGTACCGGGGACAGCGGCGACTCTCACCCGACGAGGTCGCGCGTTACCTGTTCCGCCGAGTGGTGTCCTGGGGCCGGTCGAGCAACGTCTTCCTGCGCAACGGCGCCCGCCTCTACCTCGACGTCGGTTCGCACCCGGAGTACGCCACGCCGGAGTGCGACTCGGTGGTGGACCTGGTCGCCCACGACCGGGCCGGTGAGCGGATCCTGGAGGGTCTGCTGATCGACGCGGAGAAGCGGCTGCACGACGAGGGCATCGCGGGTGAGATCTACCTGTTCAAGAACAACACCGACTCGGCCGGCAACTCGTACGGCTGCCACGAGAACTACCTGGTGTCCCGGCACGGGGAGTTCGGGCGGCTGGCCGACGTGCTGATCCCGTTCCTGGTCACCCGGCAGTTGATCTGCGGGGCCGGGAAGGTGCTCCAGACGCCGCGTGGCGCGGTGTACTGCCTCTCCCAGCGCGCGGAACACATCTGGGAGGGGGTCTCCTCGGCGACCACCCGGAGCCGGCCGATCATCAACACCCGGGACGAGCCGCACGCGGACGCCGAGCGGTACCGCCGGCTGCACGTGATCGTCGGTGACTCCAACATGAACGAGGTCACCACCATGCTCAAGGTGGGCTCGGCGGACATCGTGCTGCGGATGATCGAGGCCGGGGTGGTGATGCGGGACCTGACGCTGGAGAACCCGATCCGGGCGATCCGGGAGGTGTCGCACGACATCACCGGTCGCCGCAAGGTGCGGTTGGCCTCCGGTAAGGAGATCAGCGCGCTGGAGATCCAGCAGGAGTACCTGGCCAGGGCGACCGAGTTCGTGGAGCGGCGAGGCGGCGACCAGACCGCCAAGCGGGTGGTGGAGTTGTGGGGTCGGGTGCTGAGCGCGGTGGAGACCGGTGACCTGGAGCCGGTGGCCCGGGAGATCGACTGGGTGACCAAGCTGCGGCTGATCGAGCGGTACCAGCGCAAGCACGACCTGCCGCTGTCGCACCCCCGGGTCGCGCAGATGGACCTGGCGTACCACGACCTGCGGCGTGGCCGGGGCCTGTACGCGCTGCTGGAGCGGCGTGGGCAGGTCGACCGGGTGACCACCGATCCGGAGATCTTCGAGGCGAAGGAGACGCCGCCGCAGACCACCCGGGCGCGGCTGCGGGGCGAGTTCATCCGGCACGCCCAGGAGAAGCGGCGGGACTTCACCGTCGACTGGGTGCACCTGAAGCTCAACGACCAGGCGCAGCGCACGGTGCTCTGCAAGGATCCGTTCCGCGCCTACGACGAGCGGGTGGAGCGGCTGATCGCGAGCATGTGACCGGTGGGTCCCGGCGGGTGAGGAGCCGGCCGGGACCCCCCGGTACGCTTGCCGGACTATGGTTTTCCCCTCCCCGCCGGATCGCGAGCGCCAGAACTGGGTCGAGCGGCGCCGGCAGAAGATCCGTGACGAGATCGCCCGGAACCGGCGCGGTGAGTACACCGTGCCGACCTGGGTGCTCACCGTCGCCCTGGTGGCGATGGTGGGTGGCTGGCTGGCCCTGATGTACCTGGCCTGAGCTGCCGGTAGATCCCGCTCGGCGCGCGAAGGCGGCCAGCCGGCTAGGCCGGAGGCGGGCGTCGGGGCGGGCGGTCCGCGACGGCGGGCGGTCCGGCGGTGCGGCCGGGGGCGGTCAGCCGGCGAGGCGGGCGGCGTGTCGACCGGAGGCGGCGGCGGCCAGGAAGTACGCGTGGTCGGCGGCCAGACCCCGGCCCATCGTCGACAGCGGCACGACGCTGGCGCGCAGTGCGGCGTCCAGCCCGGCGGTGTCGACCCGGACGATCCGGTGCCGGGCGGTCAGCGGCGCCAGCGCCGCGTCCACCTCGGCGGCCAGCGCCGGATCGAGGCCCTCGGGGACGACCAGGTCCGCCGGGGCGAGCGCGACCCGCCCGTACGCGGTGAGGCTGTGGTGGGACACCCCCCGGTGTCGGGGGCGGGGGTCGGCGTCGGAGATTCGCAGGGAGCCGATCGGTCGACCGCCGAGCACGGCGACCGCGTTGACCGCCTCCCCGACGGCCACCCCGGAGTAACCCCACCGGGTGCCGGTGCCGAGGTTCCCCGGTCCCTGGGCGACGACGGCGACGTCGGCGCGCAGCACGTGCCGGGCGGCCAGCAGCCCGGTGTGCAGGGTGCTCGCCTCGAGGTCGCCGCCGAAGGACTGGCCGACGCTGATCGTGCCGGCCAGGTGTCCGCGCAGTCCGTCGAGGGTGCGGGAGAACCAGGCGGGCAGTGCCCCGCCGTCGGTGAGCAGGTAGGCGACCCGGCAGTCGGGAGCGTCCGCGCGGACACCGGCCAGGATCGCCGGGAGCGCGGAGTGCAGGTCGGCGGTGACCACCGGCATGCCGGCCAGGTCGTCGGCGTCGGCGAGCAGCGCGTGGTGCGGGGAGGCCTCCTCGTCGACGCCGAGCAGGATCGGTTGCAGCGGGGTGTAGCGGGCCTTGACCAGGTGGCCGGCGTCGCGGGTGGCGGCCTGCGGTGGGTCCGGTGGCAGCCGGTCGGGCAGGGCGACGACGAGCGCGTATCCGCCGGTGCCGAGCCCCATCAGCAGCGCGCCGGCGTTGAGCAGCACCCGGTCGCCGGGCTCGGGGTGGCCGACCAGCTCCGGGTAGGCCAGGGCCCGCATGGTGGCCCCGTCGGGCAGGGCCACGTCGAGTTCCGTCGCGCCGTGCCACTGCCGCCGTAGTGCCGTGACCGTCCCCGTCCGCCATCGCACCATGCCCGGCACGCTATCGCCCGGGTGCCCGGTAGCCGGGTCCGGGTCCTGCCGTCGGGTGTCGCCGCTGGTCACGGCGTGGGCGGTGGCTGATCCGGGTGCGGGGTGTGCCGGGCGTGGCCGCTGGCCCCGGGCAGCGAGCGGGTCGGGTCGAGGAAGACGTACCTGATCTCGGGGTAGCGGCCGGTGAGTCGCCGTTCGGCCTCGTCCGCGACGGCCTCGATGTCCGCGCCGGTCGCGTCGTCGTGGAAGTCGACCTTGGCGGCGACCAGGATGTCGTCCGGGCCGAGCTGCATGGTGAGCAGGGTGTCGATGCGGTGCACGGTGGGCAGACCGGCGAGGTCGTGTTCGATCTCGTGCCGCATCCGGGCGGGGACCGCCCGGCCCACCAGCAGCGAGACGTTGCTGTGCGCGAGGATGGTCGCGACGATCAGGAGCAGCAGTCCGATCAGGATCGACGCGATGCCGTCGTACAGCTCGTCGCCGGTGAGTTCGGACAGGCCGACGCCGAGGGCGGCCAGCAGGAGCCCGACCAGGGCGGCGCTGTCCTCGAGGAAGACGGCCTTGACGGTGGTGTCGGCGGTCAGCCGCAGGAAACGGCGCGGGGTGGTGCGCCAGCGGTACGACTGGCGGCGGACCTGGCGTACGGCGCGGGCGAGGGAGACCGACTCGATGCCGAACGAGACGGCGAGCACGACGTACGACGCGAGGTAGTCGCCACGGTGCTCGTGCACGAGGACGGTGGTGACGCCGTGGGTGATGGCGAAACCGGCGCCACCGACGAAGGTGAACAACGCGGCGAGCAGCGCCCAGACGTAGCTCTCCTTGCCGTACCCGAAGGGGTGGCGGAGGTCGGCGGGGCGGGCACCCCGGCGTAGCGCCATGTAGAGCAGCACCTCGGTGGTGGTGTCGGCGACGGAGTGGGCCGCCTCGGAGAGCATCGCCGCGGAGCCGGAGAGCAGGCCGGCGACCAGCTTGGCGGCGGCGATGGCCAGGTTCGCGGCGCCGGCCACGACCACGGTGCCGACGCTCTCGGTCCGGGCTGCGGCGTTCGGCATGGGGTCACCCTATGGTCGGTCGGCGTCGGCCGTCCGGCGACCGCGAACCCCGGGGTACCCCGGTCGCGCGCACCGTGGGGACCGTGAACGCCGAGGTGACCGTCGGGCTCCCGACGGGTGGGACAGCCGGTGGTGACCAGGGGGTCTGGCGGTCGCGGCGCGCCCGCGTGGGTGCGCGGCCCCGCCGCCCGGGTGGGCTGCTAGCGTCTTGGGCGTGTCGCGGACCCGTACCGAACGCCTGGTCAACCTGGTGATCTGCCTGCTGTCCACGCGACGGTTCCTCACCGCCGCGCAGATCGCCGCGACCGTGCCCGGCTACGAACACGATCCGGATGACGTTCGCGACCACGAGGCGTTCCAGCGTAAGTTCGAGCGGGACAAGGCCGAGTTGCGGGAGCTGGGCGTGCCGCTGGAGACGGGCACTGCCAGCGTTTTCGACACCGAGCCGGGTTACCGGATCGCCCACCGCGAGTACGCGTTGCCCGACATTCCGCTCGAACCGGACGAGGCCGCCGCGGTGGGTATCGCGGCACGACTGTGGCAGCACGCCGGACTCGCCGCCGCGGCCTCCTCGGGGCTGGCGAAGCTGCGGGCCGCCGGGGTGGACGTGGACCCGCAGGCCACCCTCGGGCTGGAACCGATGGTCACGGTGGACCCGGCGTTTGCGCCGCTGACCGCCGCCGCGCGGGACCGTCGCGAGGTGAGCTTCGACTACCGCACCCCGGACGGTGACGCGCCCGCCACCCGGCGCCTCCAGCCGTGGGGGGTGGTCTGCTGGCGGGGCCGGTGGTACGTGGTCGGCCACGATCTGGACCGGCGGGCTACCCGTTGCTTCCGGCTCTCCCGGGTGGTCGGCGCGGTCCGGGTGACCGGTCGCCCCGGCGCCTACGCCCCGCCAGAGGGGGCCGACCTGATCAGCCACGTCGCCCGCTGGTCCGGGCCGGTGGAGCGGACCGGTCGGGCCACCGTCCTGGTCACCCCGGGCCGGGCCGCCGGGCTGCGCCGCTGGGCGGTCGACAGCACCACCGGGCCGGACGGGGACCGGCTGGTCCTGCCGTACGCCGACGCGGAGTCGCTGGCCGGTCAGCTCGTCGGGTACGGGCCGGACGTGCGGGTGCTGGACCCGCCGGAGGTGCGGGAGGCGGTCGTCCAACGACTGAAGGAGATCGCGACCCGGCACGACGAGGTCGCGGTGAGCGGAGGTGCCCGGTGAGTCGTATCGCCACCCGTCCGACCGGTTCGCGGGCCTCGGCCGACCGGTTGGCCCGGCTGCTGAACCTGGTGCCGTACCTGCTGGCCCGGCCGGGCATCGAGATCGCCGAGGCGGCGGGGGACCTCGGGGTGACCGAGCGGCAGCTCCGGGAGGACCTGGAACTGCTCTGGGTGTGCGGGTTGCCCGGCTACGGGCCGGGTGACCTGATCGACATGGCCTTCGATGGTGACCGGGTGACCATCACCTACGACGCCGGCATCGACCGGCCGTTGCGGCTGACCCCGGACGAGGCGCTGGCGCTGGTGGTGGCGTTGCGGATGCTCGCCGAGACGCCGGGGGTGGCCAACCGGGAGGCGGTCGAGCGGGCCCTCGCCAAGATCGAGAACGCGGCCGGGGACACCGTCGGCGCGCCGGTCGCCGTCCGGTTGCCGGGGGACAGCGAGCAGGTCGAGTCGCTGCGCGCGGCGGTGGAGGGCGGCCGGGCGTTGCGGATCACCTACTACACGGCAGCCCGGGACGAGACCACCGAGCGGGTCGTCGACCCGTTGCGGATGCTGATGGTCGGCGGCCGGGCGTACATGGAGGCGTGGTGCCGGCGGGCCGAGGCGGTCCGGCTGTTCCGGGCCGACCGGATCGACGCGGTCACCGAGCTGGACGAGCCGGTGGCGGTGCCGCCGCAGGCCCGCCCGAACGACTTCACCGACGGGGTGTTCCGCCCCTCGACGGAACTGCCGCTGATCACCCTGCGGATCGGTCGCCGGGAGCGGTGGATCACCGAGTACTACCCGTGCGAGCGGGTGGAGGCCGGCGAGGGGGACCGCTGGCTGGTCTCGCTGCGCGTCACCGATCTGGGGTGGGCCCGGCGCTTCGTGCTCGGGCTGGGCCCGGAGGTGACCGTGGTGGCCCCCGCCGAGTTGGCCGAGCAGGTCCGTGCCCAGGCGCTCGCCGCCCTCGACGCGTACGCCACGCCGCCGGCCGCCCAGGTGGTTGGTGCCGCCGCCGACGTGCCGGACCGGACCCCCCAGAGCGTCTGAGGCCCCGTCCCGCGTCCAGGTGCCGGGGGTCGGCGGGACTCACCAGCGCCCCGGCCCCGTGGCGGGGCGCCCGGCGCGGCCGACCCGGCGGGTGTCGGGGGCAGGCAGTAGGCTGACCGCCGTGGTGAAGTGGATCGTGCTCGCGGTGGTGCTCGTCCCGCTGGTCGTGTTGGCCCTCGCCGTCCGGCCGGTGCTGGCCCGGCTGCCCCGGCTGCGCCGGGCCGCGCTGGCCCTGCAACAGCGGCAGGCGCAGGCCGAGGCGCTCCAGTCCACCGCCGAGGCGCTCCAGGAACGGGCTGAGGGATTGCAGCGGCAGATCGCCACCACCCAGCACCGGCTTGAGCTGATCAAGGCGCGACGCGGCGGTTGACCACTCGACGCTCACTCGTCGACCGGTCGTGAGCTGCGGAGACAGCAGGTTAGGACGGGTTGACGGGACACCAGGGGTTGGTCGAGACTTCACCGACCGGACCGCCCGGCGGGTGGCGGAAGCCCACGGCGCACGTACGATGGGCTGCGACACCACCCCACAACAGCGACTGGAGCTTCCCATGGGTGCCCTGAAGCCGTGGCACATCGCCGTACTCGTGGTCGTGCTGATCCTGCTCTTCGGCGCGAAGCGGCTCCCCGATGCGGCCCGTTCGCTGGGCCGTTCGTTGCGCATCATCAAGGCCGAGACCAAGAGCCTGCACGACGACGACCGCAACCTGGCCGAGAAGGCCGACGCGCAGGCCGGCTACCAGCCGCTGCCGCCGCACGCCGCCCAGCAGCAGCCGCACGCCGGCCAGCCGTACCAGGCCGCGCCGCAGCAGCCGGTCGCGCCGCCGGTCGTCGACCCGGTGCAGCGCGTCCGCGAGAACTGACCGGTAGGTCGGTCCATCGTGGCCTTCGGTCTCCGCAAGCGCGGCCCGAGCAAGTTCGAGCAGGCCGCCGACGGCTCGATGACGCTGGTCGAGCACGTTCGCGAGCTGCGGGACAGGCTGTTCCGCGCCTCGCTCGCGATCGTTGCCGGGTTCGTCGTCGGTTTCCTGCTCGCCCAGCCGGTCTTCGAGCTGCTCGCCGAGCCGTACTACCGGATCAACCCGGACGAGCCCTTCGTCCAACTCGGAGCGGCTGACGGCTTCCTGCTGAAGCTCAAGCTGGCGCTCTGGATCGGTCTGATCGTCGCCTCGCCGGTCTGGCTCTACCAGCTCTGGGCGTTCATTGCGCCGGGTCTGCACCGGAACGAGCGGCGGTACGCCTACTTCTTCGTGGGCATCGCCGCGCCGCTGTTCATGGGCGGGGCGGCGCTGGCCTACTTCGTGGTGGACAAGGGCCTCTCGTTCCTGCTGGAGTCGGGCGTCACCGGTGTGGACACCTCGCTGGAGGTCACCCGGTACATCTCCTTCGTCACCAACATGATCCTGATCTTCGGGGTGGCGTTCGAGTTCCCGCTGATCGTGCTGATGTTGAACTTCGTCGGCCTGGCCAGCGCGCGTCGGCTGCTGAGCTGGTGGCGGGTGGCGGTCTTCGCCTTCTTCGCCTTCTCGGCGGTGGTGACGCCCACGCCGGACCCGTTCGGCATGACGGCGTTGGCGCTCTGCCTCTCGGCGCTCTACTTCGCCGCTGTGGGGGTCGCGTTCCTCAACGACAAGCGCAAGGGTCGCGGCAAGGAGATCTACGCCGGTATCGCCGACGACGAGGTCTCCCCGCTGGAGGTCGACCGGGAATCGGTCGGGGCCGGTGAGCGGGTGGAGTCGGCCGCGCCGGTCGCCGCCCCGGAGCCGATCTCCGCGCCGACACCGATCGACCGCCGGTACGACGACATGACCTGATCCGACCCTGCGGAGCGGGAAACGAGAACCGCCGTCCCCGACGGGGCGGCGGTTCTCGGCGTGTGGCGGCCGGGCGGGGCCACCGGGGATCGCGCGTGCGCCCGACGGGTCAGCCGGAGGCGACCCGGTCGCGCTACCGTGCTCGCCGTGACCGCAGCCGATCACCCGCCCACCGCCACCCCGTCACCCGACGGCCCCGTCGCCGTACTGGCCAACCCGACCGCCGGCCGGGGGCGGCACCGGGGGATGCTGCCCCGGCTGCTGGACCGGCTGGCCGCAGCCGACCGCCCGGTCCGGCTGTTGGCGGCGGCCACCCCGACCGAGGCCGAGGCGGCGTGCCGCGAGGCGGTCGCCGACGGCGTGTCGGCGCTGCTGACCGTCGGCGGCGACGGCACCGTGCACCAGGCGTTGCAGGCGGTGGCCGGTACGGCGGTGCCGTTCGGCCCGGTGCCCGCCGGCACCGGCAACGACTTCGCCGCCGACACGGGCTTCCCGGCGGACCCGCTCGCCGCGGTGGAGGTGATCGTCGCCGCCCTGCGGGACGGCCGCAGCCGCCCGGTCGACCTGGCCCGGATGACCGATGCCGACGGGGTGACCCGGTGGTACGGGGCCGTGCTGGCGGCCGGGTTCGACTCGATCGTCAACGAGCGGGCCAACCGGATGCGCTGGCCCCGGGGCCCCCGCCGGTACGACCTGGCGATTCTGGTGGAGTTGGCCCGGCTTCGGCCGCGCCGCTACACGCTGCGGATCGACGGGGAGCCGCAGGAGACCGACGCGGTGCTGGTGGCGGTCGGCAACTGCGGCAGCTACGGCGGCGGGATGCGGATCTGCCCGGATGCGGACCCGACCGACGGCCTGCTGGACGTGGTGGTCGGCGGCCGCTTCGACCGGCGCACCCTGATCCGGGTGAAGCCCCGTATCTACCAGGGCACCCACGTGCGGCACCCGCTGGTGCGCACCTACCGGGCACGGACGGTCGAACTGGCCGCCGAGGGGATCACCACCTACGCCGACGGGGAGCGGTCGCTGCGCCTGCCGGTGACGGTCACCGCGGTACCGGCGGCGGTACGACTGCTCCGCTGACCGGGCACTGGGCTCAGCGACCCGGCGTGCGGTCACGGCGGTGGCGGCGCCCCGGGTTCAGCCGCCCAGCGTCAGATCGAGCACGGCGCCGAGGCCGTTCGGCCGACCCGCCTCGGCGGGCGGCAGCACCAGCACCGCGCAGCCGGCCCCGACCGCCCCCGCGTCCGCCGGGGTGTCGCCGACCATCAGGGCCTGCTCCGAGTCGACCCCGAGCATGCCGCAGGCGCGCAGGAAGATGCCCGGATCCGGCTTGCAGCGACCCACCTCGTACGACAGGGCGAAGGCGTCGACCAGGTCGGTGAGCCCCCACGCGTCGAACAGCGGGCGCAGGTCGAAACCGATGTTGCTGACCACCGCCACCTTCACGCCCGCCGCCCGTAGCGCCGCCAGGGTGGGGGCGGTGTCCGGGTAGGGCACCCAGCCGTCCGGGCCCAGCACCCGGTCGTAGAGGGCGTCGGCGAGGCCCTCGATGCCGGCGTCCACCGTCGCCGCCAAGCCGGTGTACGCGGCCCGATGCGCGTGCGTATAGAGATCCCGGTCGGACCAGACCTCGGCCAACCGGGGCGGTACCCGGTGCGGCAGCGGCCCGCCGGCCCGGCCGGCGGTGAGCAGCCGGTCGGCCAGCACCGTGGCGCGCATCCGCTCCAGGCTCACCCCGCAGGTCTCCGCGGCGGCCAGCACCCACTCCCGAGCGTCCTCCACCTGGGCCAGGGTGCCGTGGAAATCGAAGAGGACCGCCTCGATCCGGCGGCGGGGCACCTCCCGGGGGTCGGTGGCGCGGGAGGCACGGGGGTCGGGCACAGAGGCATGATCCGGCACGGGGTGCACCCTACCGACCGTCCCCGACGGCCCCGTCGGACGGCCTTGCCGCACCCGGCCCGAGCCGGTCGAGCCGCCCGGTCGGACGCTCGCCGCAGTGGGCCGAACCGCCCGGTCGGAGGCGGCGGGACGGCAGGTCGGGAGGCACCGGACCGCCCCGGCGGGTGGGCCGGGCAGCCTTGTCGGGTGTGCCCGGCGGGGACGCATTAATCTTGGTGGCATGTCGAGCCCCGCCGAGCGGTACGCCGCAGCGCGCCGCCGGGCCGCGCAGGCCTCCCTCTTCCCGGCCCTGGACGAGTTCGCCCTCGACCTGGGGTTCGACCTCGACGACTTCCAGCGCGAGGCGTGTCAGGCCCTGGAACGGGGCAGCGGGGTGCTGGTCTGCGCCCCGACCGGCGCGGGCAAGACCGTGGTCGGCGAGTTCGCGGTGCACCTGGCGCTGCGCGGCACGCCGGACCGGCCGGTGTCGGCCGACGAGCCCCGCCGCAAGTGCTTCTACACCACGCCGATCAAGGCGCTGTCGAACCAGAAGTACCACGACCTGGTCGACCGGTACGGCGCCGAGCACGTCGGACTGCTCACCGGCGACAACGCGATCAACGGCGACGCGCCCGTGGTGGTGATGACCACCGAGGTACTGCGGAACATGCTCTACGCCGGTTCGACCACCCTCGAGGGCCTGGCGTACGTGGTGATGGACGAGGTGCACTACCTCGCCGACCGGTTCCGGGGCGGGGTCTGGGAAGAGGTGATCATCCACCTGCCCGCCTCGGTCACCCTGGTCTCCCTGTCGGCGACCGTCTCCAACGCGGAGGAGTTCGCCGACTGGCTGGTCACCGTGCGCGGGGAGACGGCCGTGGTGGTCAGCGAGCACCGGCCGGTGCCGCTGTGGCAGCACATGCTGGTCGGCCGGCGGATGTTCGACCTGTTCCACGACGCCGACGCGGCCCGCAAGCACGACGTCCACCCCGAGTTGCTGCGCTACACCCGGGACACGATGCGCCGGCTCGAGCTGGGGGAGGGGCGCAGCGCCGGCCCCGGCAGCGGGCGGCGCGGGCCCCGGTGGCGGGGTCCGCTGCGACCCGACATCGTCGACCGGCTCGACCGGGAGGGCCTGCTCCCGGCGATCCTGTTCATCTTCAGCCGGGCCGGCTGCGACGCGGCGGTGCAGCAGTGCCTCGCCGCCGGGCTGCGGCTCACCTCGCCCGAGGAACGCGCCGAGATCCGCCGGGTGGTGGAGAGCCGGATCACCGCCATCCCTGGCGAGGACCTGTCCGTCCTCGGCTACTGGGAGTGGCTCGACGGGCTGGAGCGCGGCCTCGCCGCCCACCACGCGGGCATGCTGCCGGCCTTCAAGGAGGTCGTCGAGGAGCTGTTCGTCCGGGGCCTGGTCAAGGCGGTCTTCGCCACCGAGACCCTCGCCCTGGGCATCAACATGCCGGCCCGATGCGTGGTCCTCGAGCGGCTGGTCAAGTACAACGGCGAGGCGCACGTCGACCTGACGCCGGGGGAGTACACGCAGCTCACCGGCCGGGCCGGTCGACGGGGCATCGACGTCGAGGGGCACGCGGTGGTGGTCTGGTCGCCGGAGACCGACCCCCGGCACGTGGCCGGGCTCGCCTCCACCCGGACGTACCCGCTGCGGTCCAGCTTCCGGCCGTCGTACAACATGGCGGTCAACCTGGTGGGCAGCGTCGGCGCGGAGCCGGCCCGGGCGCTGCTGGAGTCGTCGTTCGCACAGTTCCAGGCGGACCGGTCGGTGGTCGGTCTGGCCCGGCAGGTGCAGCGCAACACCGAGACCATCGAGGCGTACGGCGCGGAGTCGGCCTGCCACCACGGCGACTTCGACGAGTACTTCGCGCTAAGGGTGGCGATCGGCGACCGGGAACGCGCCCTCGCCCGGCAGGGCCAGACCCAGCGCAAGGCGGCGGCTGTCGCCTCCCTGGAGCGGCTGCGGGTCGGTGACGTGATCCGGGTGCCGTCCGGGCGGCGGGCCGGCCTGGCGGTGGTGCTCGACCCGGCGACGGGCGGGTTCGGCGAGCCCCGACCGCTGGTGCTCACCCAGGACCGCTGGGCCGGGCGGATCACCCCCGGCGACTTCACCACGCCGGCCGAGGTGCTCGCCCGGATCCGGGTGCCCAAGCACTTCAACCACCGGTCCCCGGCGGCCCGCCGGGACCTCGCCGCTGAGGTCAGCGCCACCGGTCTGGACCGGCACGGCGGGCGGCGGGGCGGCCGGTCCCGCCAGGCGGCCGGCGAGGACCACCAGATCACCCAGCTCCGGTCCGAGCTACGCCGACACCCCTGCCACGCCTGCGCCGACCGGGAGGAACACGCCCGTTGGGCGGAGCGCCGTCGCCGGCTGGAACGCGACACCGAGGAACTACGCCAGCGGGTATCCGGCCGGACCGGCTCGCTGGCCCGTACCTTCGACCGGATCGTGGCGCTGCTCACCACCCGTGGCTACCTGACCGCAGAGGGCACGGTCACCGACGCCGGCCGGATGCTGGCCCGGATCTGGACCGAGGCGGACCTGCTGGTCGCCGAGTGCCTGCGTCGGGGGGTCTGGGACGGGCTCTCCCCGGCCGAGCTGGCCGCCGCGGTGTCGGTGGTGGTCTTCGAGGCCCGGCGGGACGTCGACGAGCGGGCCTCGGTGCCGCGCGGGTCGGTCGCCGACGCGGTCGACGCGACCCTGAAACTGTGGAGCGAGATCGAGGCCGACGAGGCGTCCCGGGGGCTCAGCGTCACCCGGGAACCCGACCTGGGCTTCGTCTGGCCGATCTACCGCTGGGCGCGGGGCGAGGTGCTGGCCAAGGTGCTGGCCAGCGGCCACCAGCTCGACGGGGAGATGCCGGCCGGGGACTTCGTCCGCTGGGCGCGGCAGGTGGTCGACCTGCTCGGGCAGCTCGCCGACTCCGGTGGGGCGTCCACCGAGCTGCGGGCCACCGCCCGGCAGGCCATCGCCGCCGTCAAACGGGGCGTCCTGGCGTACCACGCCCCGGCCTGACCGGCGGGTGCCGGTCAGGCGGCCTCACGGGTGGCCGGCGAGGGCGTCGACCAGCCGCCGGACCGGGCTGGCCAGGTTCCAGCGTTCGGCCAGCTCCAGCAACCGGTCGGGGTCGACCGGAGCCGCCGGCAGCGCCGTGGCGATCGAGCCGAGCGGCACGTCCCGGGCCACCCGGACCACCGTCGGCGCCACGGCCAGGTACTCCCGCGCCCCGTCGAGCTTGGCCCGCAGGCCGGGGGCGAAACCGGAGCCGGGCGCGTCCAGCGCGGCCAGGATGCCCTGGACGCTGCCGTACCGGTCGATCAGGCGGGCGGCGGTCTTCTCCCCGACGCCGGGCACCCCGGGCAGGCCGTCGCTGGGGTCGCCGCGCAGCGCGGCGAAGTCGGCGTACCGGTCGGCGGGGACACCGTAGCGGGTCCGGACCGCCGCGTCGTCGCAGTCCTCGAGCTTCGCCACGCCCCGGCCGACGTACAGCAGCCGCACCGGCCGGTCGTCGTCGACGAGCTGGAACAGGTCCCGGTCCCCGGATACCACCTCGACCGGAGCGGGCTCGGTGGTGGCGAGGGTGCCGAGCACGTCGTCGGCCTCGTACCCGTCGGCGCCCACCACCGGGATGCCGATCGCGGCGAGCACGTCGAGGATCACCGGCACCTGTGGTCCGAGCGTGTCGGGCACCACCTCGCCGCCGTCGCTCTCCGGGGCGAGGCGATGGGTCTTGTACGACGGCAGCAGCGCCACCCGCCACTGCGGTCGCCAGTCGAAGTCGAGTGCGCAGACCATCCGATCCGGCCGGCGGGTACGCACCAGTGTGGCGAGCATGTCGAGGAAGCCGCGTACCGCGTTGACCGGGCTGCCGTCGGCGGCGCGGGCGCTGGACTCCGGGACGCCGAAGTAGGCGCGGAAGTAGAGGCTGGGCGCGTCGATGAGGAGGAGAGGTCGCTGTGCCACGCGGACAGCCTGGCACAGCGACGCCGACCGGCGGTGAGCGGAGGCCCCGCGTGTTCCCGCCGGCCGGCTACCGGGATGGGGCCGTCGCCCGTCGGATCAGTGCGCGACGCCGACCGCTGGCGCCGGGTCGAGCACGTCGAGCCGGGCCGGACGGACCACGGCCAGCAGGACGCCCAGCGCGCATACCATGCCACCGGCCACCACCAGCGCCATCGCCACGGCACCGGTGCCGAGCATGCCGACCAGCGGTGCCGCGACCGCGCCCACGCCGAACTGCACCGCGCCGAGCAGCGCCGACGCGGTGCCCGCCGCCTCGCCGTGCCGGGACAGCGCCAGTGCCGGGGCGTTCGGCATCGCCAGGCCGGCCGCCGCCAGCACCACCCAGAGGGCGGCCAGCAGTGCGGGCAGCCCGCCGAGGCCGGTGGCCGCGAAGAGGAGCAGCCCGAACGCGGCGACGGTGCCGGCGAGGAGGGCGGCCACCAGGATCCGCTGTGGGGCGTACCGCCGCAGCAGGCGCACGTTGATCTGCGTGGCCAGGATCAGCCCCACCGCGCCCGCGCCGAAGGCCAGGCCGAACTCCTGCTCGTCGAGGCCGTACTGGTCCTGGAGCACGAACGACGAGCCGGACACGTATGCGAACAGCGCCGCCATCGCCAGACCGGCGACCAGGACCAACCCGACGAAGACCCGGTCACGCAGCAGCGACCCGTAGGTCCGGACGGTGTCGATCATCCGGCCGGAGCGGCGCGCCGCGACCGGCAGGGTCTCCCGCAGCCCGAAGGCCGCGACGCAGAGCAGCGCCAGCCCGAAGAGCGCGAGCGCCACGAAAATTCCCCGCCAGTTCGTCCAGCGCAGCACCTCGCTGCCGAGGGTGGGGGCCAGGATCGGCGCGACGCCCATCACCAGCATCAGCCGGGAGAAGAGGGTGGCGAACGCGGCCCCGCTGAACAGGTCACGCACCACGGCCATGGCGACCACCGCCGTCGCGGCGGTGCCGAGGCCCTGCAACACCCGCAGCGCGCCGAGCACCTCGACGGAGGGGGCGATCACGCAGAGCACCGACGCGAGCACGTGCAACGCCGTGCCGGCCAGCAACGGCTTCCGCCGGCCCACCGCGTCGGAGAGGGGCCCGATCAGCAACTGGCCGATCGCGAGCCCGGCGAGCGTGCCGGTGAGGGTCAGCTGCACCGCCGCCGAACTGGTTTGCAGGTCGTCCACGATCGCCGGCAACGCCGGCAGGTACATGTCGATGGTCAACGGCCCGATCGCGATCAGGGAGCCGAGGACCAGGACGAGCCGGAGCCGCTGCCCCGGGCTCATCAGCTCACCCGGGGTCGGAGCCGGGGGAGCGGCGGTCTCGCGGGTGATGGTCACCGGGCACCGCCTGTCTGATCGTTTGCGCACACGTCTGCGACCCAACGCCGACGGCGGCCCGACATTCCCGTCCGGTGCCCACAGGTGCGCAGGGTCACATCCGGCACGCTACCGGCCGGGTTCCCGTCGAACGACGGTAACCCGCTGGTCACCGGCCGGTCACCCGCACTGGTAGCGGAAGATGGTCCGTCCCTGGATCGGGGTGGGCTCGACGATGTTGACGACGGCGGTTTCCGTCGCTGAGCCTGTCCCGTTGAACGCCCATTTCAGGCGCAGCGTGACCGTCCGCTGGCCCCGGGCCACCCGCTGGGTGAGCAGGCCGCCCGGCTCGGCCCCGCCGCGCAGCCACTGGTAGCGGATGGTGCCGGCCCGACCGTTGGTCTGCACGGTCGCCACCACGTCCACGGTGACGTCGCAGCGTTCGCCGGGCGGCTCGGCCACGGCGACCTGGACCGAGCGGACCTCCAGGGGACTCATCCGCTGCCACAGGTGCAGGCCCACCGCGACCAGCAGGGCCAGGGTGAGTAGCGCCGACAGGACCGACCCGACCAGCCGCCACCGGGACCGGCGGGGCCGGGCCGGTGGTGCCGGCGGCTGCGGCCAGGCCGGCGCGGCCGGCGGCCCGGCGGGTACGCCCGGACCGAACCGCACCTCGGCCACGGGATCCGGCGACGGTGGCGCCCCGGTGGCTTCGTACCCCTCGGTCGTCGTCGATCCTGGGAAGACCGCGTCGACGGTCGCCGGTTGCGGGATGGTGGGTGCCGGCCCTGCCGACCGGTAGGTCCGGCCGGGAGATGCCGGCTGGTCGGGCAGGAGCGTCGGCACCCGCGTCGACACGAACGGGTCCACCGGCGGCGACATCGACAGCGCGGTGGTCGGGGCGTCGTCCGGCAGCGCCATGGTCGGTACGCCGAGGGTGAGTGCCTCGGTCGGTGCGCTGAGTGTGAGTGCCTCGGTCGGCAGGTCACCGGCCGGAATGTCGCGCAGCTCCCGTACCGCCTGGGCGAGGTCCTGCTCGCCGCGCGCGACGCAACGCAGCAGCAGGTCGACGCGGGGCTGCCCGTCGCACCACCGGGCGACCAGCCAGCGGACCAGTTCCGCCCACGCCCGCCGGTCCGTCGCCGGGTCGGCGGGCTCGCCGCGCAGGGCCGGCAGCAGGGCGGCCTCGGCGAGCGTCACCGCCCCGTGGGCCGTGACCAGCACCGTGCGGCCGTGCACCGCGCCGTGGGCCAGGCCGGCGGCGTGCAACGCGGTGAGGAGCCGGGCGGTCTCCGCCGCGATCGTCGCCACCGCCGGCAGGTCGAGAAGCGCGCCGCCGGAGTCCGCCAGTTCCGACAGCGTCGACCCGGACACCCCGGCGGCGACCAGCCACAGCGCGCCGTTGTGTCGGATCGGGTCACCGGTCGCGGGCAGACCGACGTGGCGCAGGGCAGCCACCGCGCGGGTCGCCGTGGTCACCCGGTCCGCCAGCGCCGGATCGGGGGCGGCGATCCGCAGCACGAGCTGTGCGGTGCCGTCCGGGGCCAGCGCCCGCCACCACGTCCCGCAGACGCCGGCATGCGCCGGCCCCACCACGCGCGCCCCGGTGGGCAGGATCGGCTGGGTCATGGGTACGACCTCCCGTGGTCGTCGGGGTCCGGCGGGGTGTCGCGAAGCGCGACGGGGTGGGAGCGGGCGCGCGCCGGTCAGCCCGGGGTGCAGTACGGCTGGAAGGTGACGGACACCCGGACCGGCCGACTGGTGTTGCCGGCGGCGTCGGTGGCGGTGACGTCGACCGCGATGCTGGGGGTCGACCGGTCCACCGGCAGGGGGCCGAGGGTGCCCCGATAGCCGCTGCGGCCGTACGACATCGACACGGTCGAGGTCTTCCCGCCCACCGTGTACCGGAAGTTGACCCGCAGTGACCCGGGCAGGGTGCGGTCGTCGGCGGCGGTCGCGGTGATGGTGGTCGACGTCGCGCCGTACGGGCAGCCGGCCGGCTCGATCCTCTGCGGGCTGGCGGCGACCCGGCCCAGGGTCGGGGCGGTCACGTCCGGCGGCGGGGGCGGGGTGGTGCTTACCAGCGGACTCGGCGTGGCCGACGGGGTCCGGCTCGGGGTCGCGGTCGGCGTCCGGCTGCCGGTGGCCGTCGGCGCGACGGTGGCCGACGGGGTGCCGGTGGGCGTCGGGGTCGGCGTCACCGTCGGGTCGGGCGTCGGCGTCGGGTCCTTCGGCGGGCCCGGGGCCGCCGGGATCGGGGTCGACGGGCCCGGATCCACCGCGAGTTCGACCACCGGCTCGTCGCGGGAGGCGTAGCTGTAGCCCACGCCCCCGGTCACCAGCAGCGCCGCGACGCCCCCGGCGACCAGCACCTTGCGACCCCAGCCCCAGGCCCGCCCCCGGTCGTCGGCGAGCACGGTGGAGGCGACCGCGGTGCTGCCGTCACTCGGCTCGTGGGACGGGAAGAGCAGGGCCAGCAGCGCCGCCCGTTCGGCGAGCCGACTACGACCGCGCTCCTCCCACTGCGGCCCGTACGCACCGACCGCCACCGCCTCCAGCCAGTCCAGGAACGTGGCGGCCGGCTGCGGGCGTTCCTCCGGCTGCTTCGCCAGGCCCTGCCGGAGCAGGTCGTGCACCGAGACCGGGGCCGCGTCGGTCGGAATCGGCGCGTGCGCGTGCTGGTCGCGTAGGTCCAGCAGGCCCGGCCCGCCGTACGGCGCGTGCCCGGTCAGGCACTCGTAGAAGACCGCCGTGGCGGCGTAGATGTCCGACGCCGGGGTGGCCGCCGCGCCGCGCCACTGCTCGGGGGCCATGTAGCGGGGCGTGCCGGTGACCGAGGCGCCCGCCTCGCGGCCGACCGGCATGGCGATGCCGAAGTCCGCGAGCTTGCTCTCACCGGCCGCGGTGACCAGCACGTTCTCCGGTTTGTAGTCGCGGTGCACCACACCCCGTACGTGTGCGGCGTGCAGCCCCAGCAGGGAGCCCTTGAGCACGTACAGCGCGGACTCCGGCTCGGTCGGCCCGTTGGCGCGCAGCATCTGGCGCAGCGACACCCCGTCGACCAGTTCCAACACGATGGCCGCGCCGTGCGCCGACTCCACGTACTCGTAGAGGCGGGCGACGTGCGGGTCGTCGATGGTGGCGAGCAGCTCCGCCTCGGCGCGGAAAGCGGTCCGGAACGACAGGTCGGCACCGACCGCCCCGATCAGGTACTTGATCGCGGTCGGCGTGCCGGTGGCGTCGTGGACGGCGAGGACCACCCGACCGGACGCGCCCGAGCCGAGTTCCCGTCGGTGCGTGTACCCGGAGACCTGCCAGTCGTGGGCGTTCACCAGCCTGCCTCCAGCAGAGCACTGCGCCCGGAGCGGGCGCACAACAAACCGCCACGCCCGGAGCGGGCGCACCGTGAACCACCACGCCCGGACGGCGGGCCACCGTGTCGAGCCGCTGGGCGACCGTCCCCGGACCGCGCGTACCGACGACCGGCCATAGTGGACGGACCTCGGGGAACGGACGGCGACGCCGGCGAAGAGGCTACGTGGCGGAGGGCCGGCCGGGGTACGGCCGGTCCGTCAGGGAAGACGAGCGGTTCGGGTGACGGCACGACGAAACAGGTAGCAGATCGTGGCAACACCCGTGCCACGGTCGGTCACCGGTAGCGTTCGGGCCACCCGGCCGGGATGCGTTCGAGCAGCCCGCCGGCAAACACCTCCCGCAGGCCGAGCGGCTTGAGGTGCACGTATCCGATGTGGCAGTCGCAGACCGCGTTGGGGCAGACCCGGGGGGTCAGGGCGGCCCGCCACGAGCCGTCGTAGAGGTTGCCGATCGGCTTGGCGACGAAGTGGCAGCGCCGGACCGTCCCGTCCCCGTTCACCGACACCGCCGTCTCCCCGGCGTGGCAGGGCCGCCCCAGCGACAGGTGCGGGCGCACGCTGTAGCCGAAGAGCGGGTCCAGGGCCGTCCAGACCGCCTCCTGCTCGGCGTCGTACCGGTGCCCCTCGGCGGCGTTGACCCACAGGTACACCTCATCGGGCAGGGCGGCGCGCAGGGCCCGCGCCTCGGCCAGGTGCTCGGGCAGCCCGACCACCCCGACGGAGAACCGCACGCCCAGCTCCCGCAGCCGGTCGCAGCGGGCCAGGAAGCGTTCCCGGGTCACCTGGCCCGGGTGGTAGGTGGTCCACAGGGCCACGGTCGCCGGGTCGGCCTCGGCCAGCCAGTCCGGGCGCGCGGCCAGGTTGGTCTGGATCGCCACCCGGTCGACGTGTGCCAGGTGGGACAGGCGGACCATGGCGTCGCGGTACCAGCTTCGGGTCAGCCCCTCGCCCCACGGGGTGAACAGCACCGACAGTCGGACGTCGGCGGTCGCCTCGACCCAGTCGGTGAACCGGGCGAGGGCGTCCCGGTCGGCGCGCAGCAGCTCCGGCGGGTCGTGCCGCTTGGCGAACGGGCAGTACGGGCAGTCGTAGTTGCAACTGGCCAGTGGGCCCCGGTAGAGGATCGACAGGTTCACCGCGGCGCGTACCCCGTCATCGCCTGCCGCACCGGCGCGGAGACCAACCACGACCCGATCGCGTCGGACCGGGCCAGCCCGGCGGCGGTGAGCCGGCTGCCGTCGTCGGTCGCCCAGCCGCGCCAGGTCAGCTCCGTCAGCTCCGGGAAGTCGTCGCCGTACGCGCTGCCGAACCGTTTCCGGTACGCGACCGGGTCGAGCCCCTCGGCGCGCAGCAGCGACTGGATCAGCCAGCGTCGCCGCTGCTCGGCGGCGTCGAGGTGGTAGCCCACCTCGGCGTGGTCGAAGTCGTCCGCCGGGCGGGAGAGATAGTCGTCGAGGACCGCCCGGACCTCGGAGACACTGACCGCGTAGTCGAAGGAGTAGTGCAGCGCGGTGGTGTACGACCGGGCGCCGCAGCCCAGCCCGACCATGCCGTCATCCTGGCAGCAGTAGTCCGGCCCGTCCGGGGTCGGCACGTCGGCGCGGCGGAACTGCCGCATCGACTCCTGTCGGTAGCCGGCCGCGCCGAGCAGCTCCACCGCCTCGGTGTAGCGGGCCAGTCGTTCGGCGTCCCAGTCGGCGCGGGTGTGCGCCCGCCGGCCCAGCCCGGTCAGCGGCCGGACGTAGAGCGGGTAGAGGTACAGCTCCTCCGGCCGCCAGGTCACCGCCGTCTCCAGGCTGGTCCGCCAGGTCTCGGCGGTCTGCCCGTCGATGCCGTAGATCAGGTCGACGTTGAGCACCGGCGTGCCGGCCGCGCGGATCGCATCGAGTGCCCGGTCGACCTCGGCGCGGCGCTGCGGCCGGCCGGCGGCGCGGGACTCGACGTCGAGGAAGCTCTGCACCCCGATGCTGACCCGGGTGACGCCCCGCTCGGCGAGCACGGCGAGCCGGTCCGGGGTGGCGGTCGCCGGGGAGGTCTCCACCGAGATCGGCAGCCCGGCCAGCGGCCCGCCGGCGGTCTCCTCGGCGATGTCGAACAGCTCGGCCAGCTCGCCGGCCTCGAGGTAGGTGGGGGTGCCGCCGCCGAACGCGGCCCTAACGAACCGGGCGTCTCCGAGGGCGTCCCGGACCCGGTGGGCCTGCCGGCGTAGTTGCCGCAGGTAGGCGCTGACCTGCTCGGCCGGGGGGTTGGCCCGGGTGAACAGGTTGCAGAAGCCGCAGCGCATCTCGCAGAACGGCAGGTGCAGGTAGAGGAAGAGCGCGTCACGCGGCTGCGCCGCCCAGACCTCCCGCAGCGCCGGACGGGGCCGCAACGGCCGGTACGCGGTCTTGTGCGGGTACGCGTAGAGGTAGCCCTGGTAGGGCGAGCCGTCGAGGGTCACGAGTCTCCTGGGTGAAGGGTGAAGTGGGCGTACGGCACGGTCCAGACCACCTCGTGGCCGATCCGGTGGCCGGTGTGCCCGTCCTCGCCGTACGCGGTGCCGTGGTCCGCGCACATGATCACGAGGGCAGGTCGGCCGCGCCCGGTGACCAGCGCGAAGAGCCGGTCGAGACGGCTGTCGACGTACTCCAGCGCGGCGGCGTGGCTGGCCCGGCTGTCCACGTCGGCGCCGGGCAGGTAGTGCCGGTTGGGCTGGTGCAGCGCGGCCACGTTGAGGAAGGTGAACAGCGGCTGGTCGGTCGGCGTCCGGTCGACCACCTCGGCCAGCCGGTCGAGCTGCGCGTCCAGGCAGCCGGGTGCGGTCACCCCGAACTCCGGCTCCCAGTACGCCTCGGCGAACAGCCCGGGCAGCACCGCCCCGAGCGGGCTGCGCAGGTTGAAGAAGCCCACCCCGCCGAGACAGAGCGTGTGGTAGCCCTCGGCGCGCAGCGCGGTGGGCAGGTCGGGCGCGTCGAACACCCAGGTGCCCGCCCCGGCGGACTCGCTGCCCGGAAACTGGGCGGCGAAGAGGCGCTCGTGCGGTCCCGGGGTGGTGGGGGTGGGCAGGAAGCCGGCGAAGAAGGCGTGGTGGGCGGCGTAGGTGAAGCTGGCCGGGCTGTGCCGCCGCTCCCACCGCCCACCGGGCAGCACCCGGCCCAGCGTCGGGGTACGCCCGGCGCGGACCAGTTCGTCGGCCACGTCGAAGCGGAGCGTGTCCAGGGTGACCAGCAGCAGGTCGTGGGAGCCGATCAGATCGCGCACGCCGCCTCCCGTCCCGCCCGGCCGCCTGGTGGGGACGCGGACCGGCCGCTGCCCGGCGCGGAGGCCGACCGCGCGCCGGTCGGGCGCCAGCCGCCGAGCAGGGCGTGCACCTGGGTGGCGTAGGTGTCCCGGCCATCGGCCAGCACCCCGGGCAGCAGGTCGCCGAAGGCGTTGACCTCGGCGACGGCGTGCCGCTCCCAGCCGACCAGGAACATCAGGTCGACGCTGACGTGCAGGGTGTCCGGGAAGCAGGCTGCCGCCCGCGCGCAGGTCGCCATTGCCGCCGCCCAGTTGGCCGGACCGGCCGCCGCCCGCAGCGCCGCCAGGTCGCCCCGGGCGTTGCCCAGGTGCAGGTTGGTGATCGGACCCCGTCCGGCCCGGACCACGGCGTGGGTGGGCCGACCGGCCACCACCACGACCCGCAGGTCCACCACCCGTTCGGCGAGCCCCGCCTTGGGCAGCCACCGTTCGACGTGCAGACCGTCCGGGGCGAGCCGGTCGACGATGTCGGCCACCTCGGCTTCGGTGGTGTAGCGGCGCACCCGCAGCGAGTTGAACAGCCGCCCTCGGCCCGTTCCACCGAGGTGGTGGCGACCAGCCGGGACCCGTCGGCCGCGAGCGCGAGCACCCCGGACGCCGACGAGCCGTGCGCCGGCTTGACGAACACCCGCGGCCACCCGGCCCGCCGCATCGCCGTACGCAGGCCCGCGTAGTCGGTGATCTCGCCCAGCGCCGCCGGCACCGGCACCCCGGCGGCGTCGAGCACCGCATGGCAGCGCCGCTTGTCGCACATGGTGATGATGTCGGCGGGCTGGTTGAGCAGGGTCGCCCCGCCGGAGGCGAGCCGGTCCAACGCCCGGCGCAGCCCGTCGTACGCGGCGGCCAGGCCGACGATCTCGCCGTGCCGGGCCGGTTCGGCGGCGCCCCGGAGCAGCCGGTCGACCTCGGCGTCCTCGCCGGGGGAGTCGATCCGCACCAACGTGCCCGCCGGCGGCGGGGCCGCGCCGGTGAGCAGGTCGCGCCAGGGCAGCACGGCGGGCCGGGGCAGCCCGGCCCCGGTCGCCGCCTCGGTGAAGAGCCGCACCCGCCGGTTGTCGGGGTTGCCGACGACAATCAACCGCAGGTCGCCCTCGGACCGGGCGGACGGGCCCGCAGGGCCGATCGTGCCGTCGCCGGGAGTGGACACGGTGCTACTCCCCGACGGCGGTGTAGCGGTACACCTCGCCGTCGTCCTCGTCGGGCTCCTGCGGGTCGGAGACGTCCACCCGCACCCCGGCGAGCCGCACCCCGGCGAGCCGCGCGACGGCCCGCCGGGCGGCCTCCTCGGAGAGGTAGTGGTGGTAGAGGTCGAGCCGGTGCAGGTGGGTCAACGGCTGCCCGGCGAGCAGCGCGTCGAGCCCGGCGTCGGTCATCGTGCCCCGGGAGAGGTCGAGCACCGCCAGCCGGGCCACGACCGGCGCGGTGGCGACGGCGGCGGCGACCTCGTCGGCGATCTCGGCGTTGCAGAGCGCCAGGTGCCGTAGAGCGGGCAGCCGCTCGCCGGCCAGCACCGGGGCGAGGTCGGCCACGGTGGCGTCACCGCCGTACTCGTCCACACCGAGCCACAGCTCCAGGTGGGTCAGCGCCGGCAGGTCGCACGCGGCGACGGCCCGGACCAGCTCGGCCGGCAGACCACCGGACTCGAACGCCAGCTCGCGCAGGGCCTCGTGCCGCACCGGGCGCAGTCGCAGGCCGTCCGCGCCGCGCACCCGCAGCACCTCCAACGCCGGGTACGCCTCGAGCAGCCCGGTGACGTCCCCGTGCCGGATCCAGGAGATCTCGCACTCCTCGAAGGTCATCTCGCCCAGGAAGAGGGCCCGCAGCCCGGTCAGTCGGGGCGCGAGCGAGACCAGCAGGTCGACCGGGGCCGGCGTGTCGTAGGCGCTTCCCCACTGGCCGATCACCAACGCCCGGATCGACTCGGCCGGCACATAGGCCAGCAGCGACTCCATCGTCCCGACGAGTTCCTCCGACGGCGAGTCGTACTCGGTCGCCTGGACCCGCCAGGCCACCGTCGACGGGTCGGCGGGCGGCTCCGCCGCAGCATCGAAGCGGACGATCGGCAGACCGTCGAAGGTCGTCACATGGGAACTGATGGTCACGCCAACCTCCGGTCCGGGATCTGCGGCGACGGCACCGTAACAGCCCCCGCCGACACCACGATCTTCGTGACGACCAGGTCCAACCACTCCTAACCTGGCGTGCGGGGCCAGCGAGCACGGCGTGACGGCCGCCCCTGCGGGAGGTTCGGCCGGTCGGCTCGTATCCTGTCCGGCGGTACACCCGTGACGGAAAGGAGTCGCCCGTGAGCAACGGGGTCGAGACGCGCGAGTTCCAGGCCGAGGCACGTCAGCTTCTCCAGCTGATGGTCCACTCGATCTACTCGAACAAGGACGTCTTCCTGCGGGAGCTCGTCTCGAACGCGTCCGACGCGCTGGACAAGCTGCGGCTGGAGTCGATGGTCGACAAGGAGCTCGACGTCGACACCTCCGACCTGCACGTCGCCATCGAGGTAGACAAGGAGCAGCGGACGCTGACCGTCCGGGACAACGGCATCGGCATGTCCCGCGACGACGTGGTCACGCTGATCGGCACGATCGCCAAGTCCGGCACCGCCGAGCTGCTGCGGAAGCTGCGGGAGTCGCAGGACGCCTCTGCCTCGCAGGACCTCATCGGCCAGTTCGGGGTGGGCTTCTACGCCACGTTCATGGTCGCCGACCGGGTGGAGCTGGTCAGCCGCCGGGCCGGCGAGGCCGGTGGCACCCGGTGGGAGTCCACCGGTGAGGGCACCTACACCATCGAGGCGGTCGACGACGTCCCGCAGGGCACCTCGGTCACCGTGCACCTCAAGCCGGAGGACAGCGAGGACAACCTCTTCGACTACACCGCCGACTGGAAGATCCGCGAGATCGTCAAGCGGTACTCCGACTTCATCGCCTGGCCGATCCGGATGGCGGTGGAGCGCACCGATGCCGAGGGGGAGGCGACCACCGAGGTCCAGACCCTGAACTCGATGAAGGCGCTCTGGGCGCGGCCCCGCAGCGAGGTCGACGAGGCCGAGTACCAGGAGTTCTACAAGCACGTCAGCCACGACTGGGCGGACCCGCTGGAGATCATCCACATGCGGGGCGAGGGCACCTTCGAGTACGAGGCGCTGCTGTTCCTCCCGTCCCACGCGCCGTTCGACCTGTTCGCCCGGGAGGGGCGGCGCGGTGTCCAGCTCTACGTCAAGCGCGTCTTCATCATGGACGACTGCGAGGCGCTGATGCCGGACTACCTGCGCTTCGTCAAGGGCGTGGTGGACGCGCACGACCTGTCGCTGAACATCTCCCGGGAGATCCTCCAGCAGGACCGGCAGATCCGGGCGGTCCGTCGCCGCCTGGTCAAGAAGGTGCTGTCCACGGTCCGGACCATGATGACCGAGCACCCCGACCGCTACCGCACCTTCTGGACCGAGTTCGGTCGCGCGGTCAAGGAGGGGCTGATCGACGACACCGAGAACCGGGACACCCTGCTCGAGATCACCTCGCTCGCCTCGACCCGGGACGAGACCGAGCTGACCACCCTGGCGCAGTACGTCGAGCGGATGAAGGACGGCCAGGCCGACATCTACTACATGACCGGCGAGTCCCGGGCCATGATCGAGAACTCGCCGCACATGGAGGCGTTCCGCGCCAAGGGCTACGAGGTGCTGGTCCTCACCGACCCGGTGGACGAGGTCTGGATCGAGCGGGTCGGCGAGTTCGACGGCCGGCCGCTGCGCTCGATCGCCAAGGGCCAGGTCGACCTGGACACCGAGGAGGAGAAGAAGACCGCCGAGCCGGAGCGGGAGCAGCAGCGCAAGGACTTCGAGTCGTTGCTGACCTGGCTGGGCGAGCAGCTCTCCGAGCAGGTGAAGGAGGTCCGGCTCTCGTCCCGGCTGACCACCTCCCCGGCGTGCATCGTGGGCGACGCGTACGACATGACCCCGACCCTGGAGAAGATGTACCGGGCGATGGGGCAGGACGTCCCGTCGGTCAAGCGGATCCTCGAACTGAACCCGACCCACCCGCTCGTCACCGGGCTGCGTACGGCGTACGAGCAGGACGGCGACAAGGAGGTGCTGACCGAGACGGCCGAACTGCTGCACGGCATGGCACTGCTCGCCGAGGGTGGGGAGCTGAGCGACCCGGCCCGGTTCACCCGGATCCTCGCCGACCGGCTCGCCCGGACCCTGTAGCGACGACCGTACGGGCGGGGTGGCCGGCGACCCACCCCGCCCCCGGTCAGCGTGGCTGGCGACCGAACCCGCCCCGGTCAGCGTGGCGAGATCATGGCCGTGTAGTCGTCGGCGGTCAGCGGGCCGGTGGAGAGCGACCCGTCCGCCCGGGGCACCCCGAGCCGCTGACCGCCCTGCACGAAGGTGACCCGGTCCACGTCGTCGCGGCTGGTCAGCGTACAGACGATCTGCCCGACGGCGAGCACCTCGTCGTTGCGTCCGGTGCCGTCCAGCCGCTCGCCGACGGCCACCGTGGCCTCGCCGCCGGTCACCCGCACGTCGGTGACCACGTTCACCCCGGTCAGGGTGCTGGTCAAGCCGTCGTCCCGTTCGGTTTTGACCGGCCCGTCCAACAGCAGCTTGATCTGCTCCCGGGCGGTCGGTGGGATGCGGCCCCGGCGGTTGACCACCACCAGCGTGTCGTCCCGGACGTAGCAGAGCCGTTGGAGCACGGTGCCGCTCTCGGTGGTCACCGGGGCCGGGGACCCCACCGGAAACGGTCCCTGCGGCGGCGTCACCTCGCGGGGCACCCGCTCGGCGGAGACCCCGCAGCCGGCCAGGGCGAGTACCCCGGCCACCACCAGGGTCGGCCACCGGAGTCGCCGCCTCCACCGGCCCACCTGGTCAGTTCGTTGGCCCGCCCGCCGCGCGTCGGCGTTCAGCACCGGGCCTCCCGCAGTTCGACCCGGAAACGGGCACCACCGCCCGGCCGGTCCACCACGTACGCGCGCCCGCCGTGCGCGGCGGCGTGCTGCGCCACCAGGGCCAACCCCAGGCCGGTGCCGTCGCCGCCACCCCGGGCATTGGCCCCGCGCCCCCGGACGAACCGGTCGAAGACCACCGTACGGTCCTGCGGGTCGATGCCCGGCCCCTCGTCGTCGACCTCGACCCGGTACACCCCGGCACCCGAGACGAGCCGGACGGCGCAGGGGCCACCGCCGTGGCGTACCGCGTTGTCCAGCAGGTTGCCGAGCAGTTGCTCGACCCGCCGCCGGTCGACCCGCCAGGTGCCCGGCCCGGTGACGCGCACCAGGGTCTCGGGCAGTCCCCGTCCCCGGCACACCTGCCGGGCGAGGTCACCGACGGGGACCGGCGTCCGCTCGGCTGGCTGGTCGCTGCGGGCCAGTTCGAGCAGGTCGTTGACGAGCGCCTGGAACCGGGCGATCTCGTCGGTGATCAGGTCGGTCGCGGTCCGCGTCCGGTCGTCGAGGTGGTCCCGCCGCCGCTGCAGGACGCTCGCCGCGGCGGAGAGCGTCTGCAACGGCGACCGCAGTTCGTGGCTGACGTCGGCGGCGAACCGGCGGTCCCGCTCCAGCCGCCGGGACAACTGGTCGACCATGTGGTTGAAGGACGTGGTGAGCCGGGCCAGGTCCGGCTCGGTCGCCGGGTCCAGCCGGGCGGTCAGGTCTCCGGCGGTGATCTCCTCCGCCGCGTCGCTGACCGAGCGCAGCGGTCGCAGCACGCTCCGGGTCATCCGCCAGCCGATTCCGGCCCCGGCCACGGTCGTGGTGACCGCGACGGCGGTGAGCACGAGCGCCACCGTCCGCAGGGTTTCCTCCAGTTCCTGGAGGGAGTCGACCTCGTAGAAGGTGGTGGTGGGGGAGAGCGGCACCCCGACCACCACGGCCGGTTGCCCGTCGGCGCGGATCCGCTGCACCGCTGGGGTGCCGTCGGCGACCAGCCGTTGCATCCGCGCCGGGATGCCGGTGGTGACCCCGGCGTCGACGTTGCGGGCGTACCAGACGCCGTCGCGGCGCAGCACCGCCCGACGGTCGCCGCCGGTGTCCAGCGAGCGCAGCACCTCGATGATGTCCGGCCGGTCGCCGGCCAGCCCGGCCTGCACGATCGCCGCGTCGAAGTAGGCTGCCCGCACCGCGGTGCGTTCCCGTTCGGCCAGCAACGAACTCCGGGTGAACTGGTAGGAGGCCACCGCGATGGCGGTGGAGAGGGCCAGCGCGCCGGCGGCGAAGCCGGCGGCCACCCGGGTACGCAGTCCCGCCCGTATCACGGTTGCAGCTTGTAGCCGAGCCCGCGGACGGTGACCAGGTGCCGGGGTGCGGTGGTGTCCCGCTCGATCTTCTGCCGCAGCCGGCCCACGTGCACGTCGACCAGGCGCTCGTCGCCGACCGTGTACCCCCACACCCGATCGAGCAGCTGCTGTCGCGACAGCACCCGGCCGGCGTGCTGGGCCAGCTCGCAGAGCAGCCGGAACTCGGTGCGGGTGACCGCCACCGGCGCCCCGTCGACCCGGACCTCACCACCGTCGGGCAGGACCTCCAGGTCGCCGAAGACGAGCCTGGGGATGGTCGCGGCGGCCCCGACGGCGGCGCGGGCCCGTCGCCGCAGGGCCCGCAGCCGGGCGGTCAGCTCCTTGATGGCGACCGGCTTGACCAGGTAGTCGTCCGCGCCGGCCTCCAACGCGGCGACGATGTCGTGGGTGTCGTCCCGGGCGCTGACCACCACGATGGGTACGTCGTCGGAGCGGCGGATCTCCCGGATGCACTCGAAGCCGTCCACCCCGGGCAGCATCAGGTCCACCAGCACCGTGTCGGCCGGCTCGGTGCGTTGCGTGCGCAGCCCCTCCTCCGCGGTGGCGGCCCCACGTGCGGCGTACCCCTCGTCCTCCAGCGCCAGCACCAGGGACAGCCGGATCCGGTCGTCGTCCTCGATCACCAGCACTCCCGTCATGCGGCCCATCATCGCCCGTCCGCCCCGGTCGGCCGCAACCGGGCGACGGGGCGTACCGGACGGGAACCGGGTTTGTCATCACGTGCCTTCCGTGGAAATCCCCGGCTTTAGCCGTGGGGAGGAAACGGAACCCTGCGGAGCGGGCCAGGGGTAGCCCATCCGCCGTGAAGGTGGATGGGTGTCTGGTCAGGCGTTGCGTTGGTTGTCGACGTACGTTTTGGCTTCTTCCAGGGTCGCGCCGCCGGCGACGAAGTAGGAGTTTGTCCACAGGGTCGGTATGCGGGATTTGAGGTGCGGGAATTCGTGGCGGAGCAGTCGCGACGAGCGGCCCTTGATCTGTTTGACCAGGCGGTGGATGCCGTACTGGGGGTCGACGACCATGAGCAGGTGCACGTGGTCGGGCATCGTGTGGCAGCGGTACACGATGTTGTTGTGTGATCTGACCTCACCCATGCCGGGGCTATGCAGCCTTGTGTCGTATGGTGTCCGTTGTGTCGGAGACGGTGCGTTACACCTACCGTCTGCGGCCCGGCCGTCAGGCTGAGGGCGCACTGCTGGCCGAGTGGGGCCGGTGTCGGTGGTTGTGGAATGAGGCCGTTCACCAGCAGCGTGCCGGCCGCAGGCCGACGTTCGGGAAGCTGTCGAAGCTGCTGACCGAGGCCCGTGGCCGTAACGCCTGGCTGCGTGACGGTTCGCAGGTCGCCCAGCAGCAGACGTTGCGTACGTACGCGACCGCGTTGAAGCACTCGTTCACGGTCAAGGGCCGGGGCCGTCCGAAGGTCAAACGTAAGAAGGACGCCCTGCCGAGCCTGGAGTACACCACCCGTGGTTTCCGGCTTAAGGATGGCCGGTTGTGCCTGCCCGGTAGGGTCACCGTCCCGGTCGTCTGGTCTCGTGACCTGCCCTCGGACCCGACAAGCGTGCGCGTCTACCGTGACAGCCTCGGCCACTGGTACGCGTCGTTCGTCGTGCGTCGGCACCTGGCCGTAACGCCTGACGCGGACCTGCCCGGTATCGGCGTGGACTGGGGCGTGAAGACCACCGCCACCACCACGATCCCGGTGTTCGACCTGCCGCACCTCGGGCACCGCAAGCGGTGCGCCGCCGAACTGGCCAAAGTCCAGCGCCGGATGGCGCGCCGCCACCGGCCGAAGGGCCACGCCTTTTCCCAGGGCTACCTCGACGCGAAACGGCAGGCCGCCCGGATCACGAAGAAAGCGGCACGGCAGAACACCCACGACGCCCGCGTCTGGGCGAAAAAGGTCACCCACCACCACGCGCTGATCGCCGTCGAGGACTTCACACCGAGATTCCTCAGCAAAACCCGCATGGCCCGCAAAGCAGCCGACGCGGCGATCGGCGCCTGCAAACGAGAACTTGTCGAGCGTGGTACGCGGGCGGGCCGGAAGGTGGTGCTGGTGCCACCCGCCTACACCACGATGACCTGCTCCGCGTGCGGTGAGAGAGCCAACCACCGTCTCGGACTGGGCGTACGCATCTTCGAGTGCACGGCATGCGGACACACCGCATGCCGCGACCGAAACGCCGCGAGGACGATCCTCGCCACGGCTGAACGCCGCCGTGCCAGCGCTGACGACGTCAGACATCTGATCGCCTCCTTCCGCGACGGTGGATCAAATGCTGTCCGAGCTGGGAATCCCGGGCCCGACCCGAGAGGGAAACCCCCCGGATCCATCCGTGGGAATCGTTAACGATCCGTCACATGTTCGGGGAAGGACCGTCAAACCTCACGGCAAGGCTGTGCTCAGGCTCACCCGCGACGGGCATCGGGAGGTGCGGTGGACAGCAACGGGCGGGGCGCGGAGGGCGTCCCCGGGACGGACCAGGCGGAGATCACCGTGACCGACCCGCTGGACCTGGCCGGGGTACGCAGACTCGGCCCGGTGGTCGACGCGGTACTCGCCCGGCGACCGGCCCGACTGGTGATCGACATGTCGGCGTGCCCCCACGTCGACGCGGCCGGCATCGGCCTGCTGCTCGACACCCACCGGCGGATGTGGCGACTGGGCGGGTTGCTCACGCTGCGTTCCCCGGCGCCCCGGATCCGGCGGCTGCTCCAGGTGGCCCGGGTCGACCAGGTCTTCCACGTCGTGTCCGGGCCGTCGGGCGAGACCGCCACTTCCGCGTCCACCGCTGCCCCGACGACCAGCGCCGGTGAGACCGGCGCCCCGGCGTCCACCGCTACTCCGCCCCGGGCCCGCGCCACCGCCCCCGTCCGCCCCCGGTGAGGTCGGTCCGATGACTGTCGTACCCGGATTGCGTTCCGGCACCGTCAACCTGATCTGCGACCGGTGCGGGGACTCCGTCGAGGCGGTGCCCGCCGTCCTGGCCGAGCCCGAGGTGGTCTGGACCGTACTGGTCGAACAAGGCTGGGAGGGCTCGCCCTTCGCGGTCGGGTCGCACCGCTGCGCCGGCTGCGTCGTAGCGTCCCTGGTCGCCGCACCCCCCGAGGTCGGCGGACCCGTGGACGCAGCGACCGGGCCGGGCGGCTGGCAGGTGGACGTCGAGGAGCTGCCGGAGGCGGTCGTGCTGACCCCCGGCGGCGACATCGACGCGCTGGTGGTGGACGTCCTGCGGGAGGCGCTCGCCGCCGCGCTCTCCGGGGACCGGGACGTCGTGCTCGACCTGTGCCGGGTCGGGATGCTCGACTCCACCGGACTCGGCCTGCTGGTCCGCGCCCATCGGGAGGCCCGGCAACAGGGCCGGTCGTTCTGCCTGGTGGCACCGTCCCGGTTCGTCCTCACCGTGCTGCACACGATGCGGCTGGAGTCGGTCTTCCTCGTCTTCGACCACCGGGCGCAGGCACTGGCCTGCCTGGCCGCCGAACGTCCGGACCTGTCCACGCCCGGCCGTTAGACGCTTTCCCACGGGTCACGGCTACGCGGAAAGGCCCGGCGGCGTCGGTACCGCACGGTGCGGCCGGGTCGTGCCCACGGCCTGGCCGGGGGTTCGAGTCCCCGGCTGTGGGCTGCGGCGACCTGACCGCACCGTGCGTCCGTACGGTCAGACGGTGTCCGTCCGCACCCCCGGCTGGCCGGCCTCGACCACGAACGCGGCCCGGGTGGACACCGGGGCGCCGGGCTCGGTGACGTACGGCACGACCCGGTACTCGGTCCGGAACTGCTGGTGGTCGAGCTGGCAGCGGACATACCCGCGCCGGGCGTTGTAGAACTTCATGTGCGGGTTGCTGGCCAGCCACTCCCGGCCGCGCGCGTCCAGGTCCGACCCGTTGCCGCCGGAGGTGATCGAGGTGCCGAGGAACTCGACCCCGACGGTGCGCGAGGACTGGTCGTCGAAGTTCTGCTTCAGGTCCGACACCATGCTGCAGTGCGCGTCACCGGTGACCACGACCATGTTCTCGACGCCGCGGTCGACCACGCCGTCGAAGAGCCGCTGCCGCGCCGCCGGGTAGCCGTTCCAGTTGTCGTTCGGCAGCTGCTGGCCGGGGCCCGGGTCCCGGTCGGCGTGCGTGATCACCGTCTGGTTGCCGAGCACCTTCCAGCGGGCCGTCGAGGTGGACAGGCCGTCGAGCAGCCACTGCTCCTGGTCCGTGCCGAGCATCGTCCGGGACGGGTCGTCCATGCCGGTCGGGACCTGGTCGGACCGGTACTGCCGGCCGTCGAGGATGTTGAAGTCGGCGAGATTGCCGTAGCGCAGCCGGCGGTACAGCCGCATGTCCGGCCCGCGCGGGATGCTCATCCGGCGCAGCGGCATGTGCTCGTAGTACACCTGGTACGCGACCGCCCGGCGCTGCGCGAAGCTCTCCGGGGACTGCGCCGGGTCCTCGGAGGTCCCGTCGGCGTAGTTGTTCTCCACCTCGTGGTCGTCCCAGGTGACCGCCCAGGGGAAGCGGGCGTGCGCCAGTTGCAGGTCCGGGTCGGTCTTGTACTGCGCGTGCCGGATCCGGTAGTCGCTCAGCGAGAAGATCTCGGTGGCGGGCAGGTGCGCGCGCCCGATCGAGCCGGCCGACGGCCCCTCGTAGATGTAGTCGCCGAGGTGCAGCACCAGGTCGAGATTCTCCTCCGCCAGGTGCCGGTACGGGGTGAAGTGCCCGGTCGGCAGGTTCTGGCAGGACACGAAGGCGAAGGCGAGCTGGCGCCGGTCCGCGTCGTACGCCGGCGCGGTGCGGGTCCGGCCGACCGGGCTGAGCTGGTTGCCCACCCGGAACCGGTAGTAGTACTCGCGGTCCGGGCGCAGGCCGGTGACCTCCGCGTGCACGGAGTGGCCGAGTTCCGGCGTGGCCTGCTCCGCGCCGGCGCGGACCACCACCCGGAAGTGCTCGTCCTCGGCCACCTGCCAGTTTACCGGGACGACCTTGGGCGGCATGCCGCCCAGCCCGTCGACGGCGAGCGGGTCCGGCGCGAGCCGGGTCCACAGCACCACCCCGTCGGGCTGCGGGTCGCCGGAGGCGACACCGAGGGTGAACGGGTAGTCGGCGAAGCTGGGGTCGGCCCACGCCGGTGCCGACGAGAAGCCGGCGATAGCGGCGGTGACGCCCACGCCGGCCGCGCCCGTCAGCCCGAGGAAGGCGCGCCGATCAAGATGGGGCATGCGAGGGTCCCTTCAGAGGTAGCAGAAGATCACCACTCATTGGTACGAACCGAGATGGCCGGCGGATGACCACCCGAAGACCACGGGCGGACCGGTGGACATCAAGATCTACTCGGGTGTCGGACCCTTGCGGTACACATGGAAGGCCAGGTCCGGACATGTGTGGGGGGAGACGCAGGGTGGAGTTCAGCACGCGGGACGCGCTCGCCTGGCGCATGGCCAGCCTGTTGTTGCGGCCCGGGGCCGGGTCCCCGCCGGGCGACGTCGCCGGGGTGGTCGAGTGGTTCGGGGCGATGCAGGCCCAGGACATGGCCAGCGGCCTCTGGTCACTCGGCGCGCGGCTGCCCGGCTCCACCGTCGCCGACGTGCAGGAGGCGCTGGAACGGCGGGAGGCGCTGCGCACCTGGCCGATGCGCGGGACGGTGCACCTGGTGCCGTCCCGGGACGCGCACTGGATGCTGGCCGTGCTGGGCGAGCGGGCATTGGCCGGCGCGGCGCGCCGCCGGGAGATCCTGGGGCTGAGCGAGCAGACCGCCGACCGGGCCACCGAGGTGCTCGGTGCGGCGCTGGCCGGCGGCCGCCGGTTCACCCGGGACGAGTGCCGGCAGGCGCTCACCGAGGGTGGCGTCGACTGCACCGGGCAACTCCTCTACCACCTGCTCTGGTACGCCAGCCAGCGTGGCGTGCTCTGCATCGCCCCGCACGTCGGCAAGGAACAGACCTTCGTACTGCTCGACGAGTGGGTGCCCGACCCGCACCGCCCAGAGCGCGAGGAGGCGCTGGCCACCATCGCGCTGCGCTACTTCCGCAGCCACGGCCCCACCACCCGGCAGGACTTCGCCGGCTGGACCGGGCTGACCGCTGCCGACGCCCGGCGCGGCATCGCGGCGGCCGGTGCGGCCCTGACCACCGTCCGGGTCGACGGTGTCGAGATGGTCATGACGCCCGAACTGCGCGACGCCGGCCCTCTTGCGCCAATCGACGACCTGCGGATCCTGCCCGGCTTCGACGAGTACCTGCTCGGCTTCAAGGACCGGTCGCTGATGGTCGACCGGGAGCACCTGTCGGCGATCATCCCCGGCGGCAATGGGGTGTTCCAGTCGACGGTGGTCCGCTCCGGCCGCGTGGTGGCCACCTGGAAGCGGACGGTCGGGCGGAAACAGACCGTGGTACGGGTGGCGCCGCTGGTCGACCTCGACGGTGCGGAGCGGGCCCGGATCGAGGAGGCGTTCGGACCGTACGGGCACTTCGTGGGGCAGCCGCTGCGGTTCGACTGGCCCTGACCCCGTGCCGGGCCGTGCTGGAGCGGCTCGACGGGTATGGCGCACGGGTGCCATCGTGGGAAGAATCGGACCACGACACCTCGGGCGGATCATATGAATCTTCATGAGAGAGTTGGTAACGATCAGCGGGCGGCTGTCCTCGAGTTGCTGTCGAAAGCCCTTGCTGATGGTTACCTGACGCTGAGTGAGTTCGACCAGCGAAGCCTCGCAGTGCATTCCGCTGTGACCGTGGGGAATCTGGTCGGTCCGTTGCGGGATCTCCCTCGCCAATTCCACTGGATGCCGCAATCTGCTCCGGCGGTACGCCACGCGGCTGCCGACAAGAGCCCCTTGGCCCTCACCGCTGTCGTGCTGGGTGTGGTGTCGCTTCCCCTGTCGCTCTGTGGCGGACTGGGGGGCATCCTCGGCGTTGCCGCAGCCATCCTCGGGGGTGTTGTGGCGCGCAACAAGATGGATCACTCGAAGGGTGTGCTGGCGCTCACCCTCGGCCTTGTCAGTGCCGCTATTTCGCTGGCATTCCTGGCCATGGTCCTGCTTGCCCCTGGCCTGCCATCGGCTTGATCTTAGCGCTACTAAGCGGTCAGTGGGCCTCGACGGCTGGGGGTGGACAGCTTGGCTAACGGTAGCCCGCCGACGATGGCAGCCGCGCCGAGGTAGGCCAGCGGCCGGAAGAAGATGAAGGTGTATCCGACCCAGGCAGGTTCGGTCGGATGGTGAGATGTGAAATAGCTGGCAGTCAGAGTCAGGGTGCTCAGTGCGGTAGCGGGAAGGAGTGCGAGAAGGCCCGCGCCGAACACGGCGACGACGAGGGCCCGCCGGGCCGGGCTGGATTCCTGAATGTGTCGGAAGGCCCATGCCGCGACCAGCCAGCCGGCAAGACCGCCAGCAAGCAGCCCGGCCGTGGTCAAGGGCAGTACGGCAGCGGGTGTGGTGCGGGCGACGGCGATCTGTAGCCCGTAGTGGGACTCGTCGAGATGGCCCTCGGAGAACACCTCGACCAGCCACCCGTTCCGGTGAAGCGCAGTTTCCGGGCAGCAGCCTGACATCTGCCTGTCGGCCGGCTGCCATCCAGCCGCCCGCAGTTGCTTGTCCGCCCCGGCCACCACCTGCTGCGGGGGCTTGTCGTACGGGTAGGTGAACTGGAAGAAGACCTTCCCAGCCGGATACTCGTCGGTCCCGCCCACCAGGTAGGCCCACCGCGGATCGGTGTATTCCGGGTTGTCGTCGAAGATGAAGTCCCAGCGTTGCGGCTGCGCCGACGCCCCTGGCGGCAAGGCGGGCTCGACCATCCGCAGCACCTCGGCGTTGCTCGGCAGGGGTGGCGCGGTCTGCCAGCCCAGATAGCCGCCGAAGGCGCCCAGTGCCACTGCCGCGAACGTGGCGCTGGTGATCGCGGCAAGGATTCCGGCCGCTCCCCACACCCGGAACCGGAACCGGATCCCACTGGTAAGCAGGTCCACGACCTCCGAGCGGCTCGGCCGGTCCCCATCGGCCGCAGCGGCGTCCAGCAGGGTGGTCACTATTTCGGCGCCGTGGCGGTGTCGGTAGGACCGCGGGTAGGTCAGCAACAGCCTGCGGTACCGGCGTGCGAGCCTTGCCCGGTTGCTGTGTTCTGGCATCCGACCTTCCTTACCGGTTCGCGAAACGACTGGACGAGGGGACATCAGGAGGGGAGCAGACCGGGCAGCGGCGCCCACCCGGCCAGCCGCTTCACCGCAACCTCGGAGTTGTGCCGTAGCCGGGCAGCCTCCTGCCGCAGGGCAGCACCCCCGTGTTCCGTGAGCCCGTAGTAGCGCCGCACCCGACCGTCGACCGCATCCTCACGGTCGACCGCGATCAGCCCCTCAGCGGTCAACCGGTCCAATGCCGCGTACAAGGTGCCTGCGCTCAGCTTCACCCGGCCGCCGGACAGCTCCACCACCTGGCGCATCACGCCATAGCCGTGCAGTGGTGGCCCGGCCAGCGCCGCAAGGATCAGGAAGGTGGGTTCCCTCATGGTCACAGGCACAATATACAGATGATCGATATAGTCCGGAACATTCTGCGGCATGGCCGCCGGTCCCACTTGGACGGTCGAAGATCGCAACAGTCCGTACGGCGCGGTTGTCGAGCCGCCGGGCGGTGCTACTTGCTCTGGACTCTGTCGATGACGGCGACTTCCTCCGTGCCGCTGGCGCAGGTCTCCGGGATGGTCGGCATGCCGTCACCGGGCAGCGGTAAGGTCGCGTAGCCGCCGGCGGCGGTGAAGGTGGAGCCGACCTGGACAGTGTCCGCGCCAGGCACCTTGACCCCGGCGCCGTCCCCGGTCTTCAGTTCGCTTCCGGCCGGCCACACGACGACCAGCATCCGGTTGTCTGCCAGCCGTACGGCCAGGCACTGGCCCTTGCCCACCACCAGTTCACCGGCGATCTCGGCGTCCTCGCCCCCGTCGACCTTCGGTGCCACGAAGGTGGTCACGCCGTCCGCTTCCACGGTCCGGCCCGGGGCAGCTTTTCCGCAACCGGAGAGGAATGCCGCCGGCAGGACGAGCCCGGCGAGCGCGGAGGTGAGAACTCGGGAGCGTAGAGGGATCGGCACGGCGCGCGGCTCCTGGGGTTCTGCGAGCGGGTGATGCCTGGTCAGTACGCCTTGAGCAACAGTCCAGGGTGGTGTGGACCTGTTGTTGCGGACCGGGGATCGCTACCTGCCGTGGTTCGCGATCGTACTTGCCTGGAGGAACGCCACCCAGGTGTCCGTGGTGAAGGTGAGTAACCGGGCCAGCCTGATGCTTGCTGTCCCGTACGGCGACGACGCCGGGCAGGTTGGTGGCGACTTCGACGCAGTTGCCGTTGTTGTCACCGCTGCGGGTGCTCTTGCGCCACTGGGCTCCAGTCAGATCAGCCACGGTGCACCTCTCCATGATTTCGTTGATCAACCCCTGGCCGGCGGTGTAGGCGGCGTGTCCCACGCCGAGGTGCACGCTGTGCCGGGCCAGCCCGCCGATCATCGGGCAGTCGGTCGAGTGTCGAGCGTGCTTCTGTTGGCCTCTTCCCTCAGCGCTCATCCGTGTGGGGATGGACGAAGGCACTCCACGCCTCGTGAGTGAAGGTGAGGTTAGGGCCGGTAGGGTCCTTGCTGTCTCGTACGGCGACGATGCCGGGCAGGTTGGTGGCGACTTCGACGCAGTTGCCGTTGTTATCGCCGCTGCGGGTGCTCTTACGCCACTGGGCGCCTGCCTGGTTATGCACCATGATGGACCTCCTCTTTGATCTTGACGATCAACCTTCTTGATTGTTCCTCATCGAGTGCCAGGAGATCGAGGCTGCTCCAGATATTTTCGTAGACGGCGAACTCTTCGGGGCGGTCGAGGTAGAGCGCCCCAGTGACCGATTCGCAGTAAACGACAGGACGTTCCGGCGTCGCCCGGGTGCCGGACGGAAACTTCAACATCACGAACGCGCCAGCCAAGGCGCCGTTGTGCGCCCCTGCGGCCAGCGGAAGCACACGGATCGAGACATTTGGAAGTTCAGCCTGGCGAGTGAGGCGTCCTAATACGGCAGCCGCCGTTTGAGATGTCGCTGGTCGCGAGGGGTGGACGCGAGGCGGCCACCGCGTGATCGTCTGTACGTTGTGGACATAACTTCAGATCTGGCGGTGGCCGCGTGCCACAGCGTAAACCCTGGTGGGTGGGAGCGGGTTCTGGCCGGGGTGTGCGCCTCGTTCGCGGGCCGGTTCGGGCGGGTCGAGCCGCGTCGGACGGCGGCGGCGTTCGTGGCGGGGCTGCTGTCGGATATCGAGGTCAAGACGTGTTGGCAGTTGGCGGAGCAGGCCGGACATGCCCGGCCGGATGCGATGCAGCGGCTGTTGTATCGGGCGGTGTGGGACGCCGACGCCGTCCGTGACGACCTGCGCCAGGTGATCGTGGGCCGGTTCGGCGCCCCGGACGCGGTCCTGGTCGTTGACGAGACCGGTGATCTGAAGAAGGGCGTTCACTCGGTCGGGGTGCAACGCCAGTACACCGGCACCGCCGGCAGGATCGAGAACGCGCAGGTCGGGGTGTTCCTCGGCTATGCGGGCCGGGACGGGCACACGCTGATCGACCGCAGGGTCTACCTGCCGGTGTCGTGGACCGAGGACCGGGGCCGCTGCCAGGGCGCCGGTGTCCCGGACGAGGTCGGGTTCGCCACGAAGTCCGAGTTGGCCGCCGACATGATCACCGCGGCGGTCGACGCCAGCGTGCCGGTGGCGTGGGCCGCCGCGGACGAGGCCTACGGCAACAGCAGCGTCTTCCGTGCCCACCTGCGCGGACACCGGCTGGGCTACGTCCTGGCCGTGTCCCGCAGCCACCTGGTGCCCCTCGACGGCGGCAAGGTCAAGGTTCGCGCCGACCGGATCGCCGCCGAACTACCCGCCTCAGCGTGGCAGCGCCGCAGCGCAGGGACCGGATCGAAAGGGCCCCGCTACTACGACTGGGCCTGGCTCGATCAGGTCACCACGGACGCCGACCCCGACGACGGCGGCCGGCACAGCCTCCTGATCCGCCGCAACACCTCCACCGGAGAGTTGGCCTTCTACCGGTGCTGGACCCGACACCCGGCCACCCTCGCGCAGCTCGTGCGGGTGGCAGGAATCCGCTGGACCGTCGAAGAGAGCTTCCAGGCCGCCAAGAGTCAGGTCGGTCTGGACCAGCACCAGGTCCGCCGCTGGGACTCCTGGCACCGCTTCACCACACTCGTCCTGGCAGCCCTCGCCGTCCTGGCGATCTGCGCCTCCGACGCCGCCGCCGCACGCGACATCGACAACTCGGGAGACACCGGGCTGATCAAGCTCACCGTCAACGAAGTCCGCCGGCTGATCAACACCTTCATCATCCGCCCGATCAGCGACCTCGCCCACCGTTTGCACTGGTCACGGTGGCGACGCGGGCATCAAGCCCGAGCCCGACGATCCCACTACACCCGACGCCTCAACCTCGAACTCCAGTCATGATCCCGATCGGCGGCTGCCGTACTAACTGCTCGGCCATCACTGCTGTTCCGCCCACGCACCTGAGCAAGACAGCCTCGGAAAGGATCCACTCCAGTCGTGGAGCCTTGGGCAGCCGGCGGACCAGGAGATCTTGCCGTCGACGCCGAACCTCCAAGACTCTTTCCAGCTCGTCAGCGGGCATATTGGGTCGGTGCTGATACACGCCGCGGGTGTAGCCCGGAGTCTGCAGGAGCCCTGGGATCAGGGTGTCGTCGTGTTCGCGTAGGTGGGAGGCGGCCTGTTCGAGGCCGACGTACAGCTCGAACCAGTCGGGGACGGCGTTGCCGTACGAGTGCCACCAGCCCTTGGCCTTGGTCTCTCCGGCCAGGTTGGTGAGGGCGTCGGAGAGCTCGCGGTTCGCCCCGTACAGCTCGCACATGAAGCGGACGTCGAGTGGGCGAACCGGGCCACCGCCGGTCTCGATGCGCCACATCTTCTGCCGGCTGCAGTGGAGTGCCTCGGCCACGCCATCCAAGGTCATCTGCGCTTCGAGGCGTAGCTCCTTGAGGGCTCGTCCGAGCTGTCGTCGCGGGACGGTGGATCCGGTGTCCTCGGACATGGGGCATCGGCTCCTCTCGTGTCGATTTTTGTTACATCGGGACGCCATCGGTGGAACGCGGAACTGTCGCCCGGACAGGAGAGGGGAAACGGGCAGCCAAATCATTGCGGTCGCGCCCTCGACCCTACTGGAGAGAGGCGGGAATAGCTATTCCCGTGCAATTCCCATGAGGTGTTACAAAGATTCCGAAAGGTTAGTACAAAAACCGCCCCGGTGGTGGAGCGAGCGGATTCGGGCGTGGAGCGACGTCAGGAGTTGGGGCGCACCGCTCGCCGTTGCCCTGCGCCTGGGCGCTGCCCGGCGGGCTCGCCGTCGAGCGGTGCTGAGTCGTCGCCCCGTTGTCGCCGCCGCTTCCCGGGTCAGTCGTGCCGCAGTTCCCCGACGATCTTCTTGATGAGGTCGACGGACTCGCCCTCGTCGAGCGCGAGCCGGTCCATGCCCTGCCACGTGCCCTCGTAGGCCCGCAACTCGTCGGGTTTGTCGAGGTACAGCGCGCCGGTGAGCGACTCGCTGTAGACCACCGACGGTTCGGGTGTCGTGCAACCGCTTGTGACGGTGGGGAAGTCCAGGATCGCAAAGGTGCCCGCCACCGCGCCCGGTGGCGGCCCGGCGGCGAGCGGGAGTACGCGTACCGACACGTTGGGCAGGGCGCTGATGTCGATGAGCCGCTGGAGCTGTGTCGTCATCAGCGACGACCCGCCGACGACCCGGCGCAGCACCGCCTCGGAGAGGAGTTGGCACACCCGGGGCGCTGCCGGCGTACGACGGGTCAGCAGCGACTGCCGGTGCAGCCGAAACTCGACCGCGCGTTCCCGCTCCGCCTCGCTCGCCTGTGGCCGGTCGAGTCGGTGGACCTCCTGGGCGTACTCCCGGGTCTGGAACAGGTCGGGGATCAGCGACTCGTCGTGGCAGCGCAGGCGGGCGGCGGCGGACTCCAGGCCGACATACAGCTCGAACCAGCTCGGCACCACGTCGCCGTACGTGTGCCACCATCCCTTGGCGCGGGTCTCGACGGCCAGTCCGCGCATCGCCTCAGTCGTTTCCGACGACACCCCGTACAGCTCGCACATCGCCTTGACGTCGAGTACCCGAACCGATCCTGTGCCGGACTCGATACGCCAGATCTTCTGCCGGCTGTATTCCAGTGCCTCGGCGGCGGCGTCAAGTGTCACGCCCGCCTCGGTACGGAACTGGCGCAGCAGTCGACCGAGCTGTCGACGCGGGACCGTCGACCCGATGTCTTCCGGCATCCGGATACTCCTTGAGTAGGTATGGCAACACTGAGTAACGTTGCCCTGCAACGTGTATAGGCTCGGGATGGGTAAGTCAAGACGCGCTGCCACCCTGTGGCGACAGAGTGTCGTGCCGCTGCGCCGAGCTGTCACCGGGCCGTTGGCATCGGCTCGGCGAACCGCTCGTCGAACCGGTTCAGCCTGGTCTGGTCGGCCCGTACCCCGCGGTGAACCGCATCCCGACGATTGACCGTCCGATCATGCCGGCCCGATCGACAGGGCGTGGTTCGCCTCGTCCCCGATGAGCAGGGCCGCTGCCCGTTCCCGGGCGGTCAGCGCGCTGGCGTCGAGCACCGACATGATCCGGACGTCGCCGTGGGACAACAGGGCGCGTAACGCGCCGTCCACCACCTCCCGGTCGTACTCGTCGAGCAGTTCGCGGAGGTCGGCGAGGCCGACCCAGGCCCCGGGGGCGACGGCCAGCTCCCGGTACGCCGTCCGGACCAGGGCCTGCGCGTCACCGGACCCGCCGGAGGTCACCATCGGGGCGGCGGCCGGCCCGGCGGCGTGCTCCCCGGCCGAGGCGTCGGCGTCCACCCCGGGAGCGTCCTGCCGGAAGAAGTCGGCCTGGCTCAACCGCCGCCGGTCCAGCCCTCGGTCGACGCCGGCCAGGAGGGTGAGCAGCGACCGGGTGGCCGAGCCGCACTGCCGGGGCAGGCGCGCGATGTGCAGCCGTCGGACGACGTGCCAGCCGTTCTCGGTCAGCTCGTGGGAGAAGGGCCGCTGCGACCGGTCGGTGCTGACCAGGCCGAGCTTCACCAGCTTGGCGTTGTCCGCACCGGTGAGCGTGAACCCGGCCAGCTCGCGCAGCTCGGTGTTGGTCAGCTCCCGTGCCTCGGCCATGAGCACGACCAACGCGTTGATCTGGTTGGGCGTCAGCTGGGGCAGGGCGTCAGCGGTCGGCATGGTGCCTCTTCTCCTCGTCTCGCGCGCCGGCCGTGCGTCGTCCGGCCAGCAGGTCCCGGATGGTGCCCACGACGGCGTCCAGACCGGACAGAGAGCAGTGCTGTCGTCGCGGGGCAGGTCGCACAGCGGCAGCGCCTGCGGCGTGGGCACTGCCAGCGGGATGATGTCGGCCTGGCCGGGTTGGCCCGGCGGGCGCGACCGATCGACGGCGACTGGCGTCGGTGAGGATCCGGCCGGGCGCGGCGGCGCGTGCCGCCGGGAAGCGGGCGGCGGGTAGGGCCGTCGTGCCGCCGTTCAGGGCGCGTTCGACCAGATGGTTCAGGAGCACGCTGACGGTGTGTGACCGGGCCGCCAGGGCGCGGGCCGCCGCGACGCGGATCGCGCCGGGACCGTCGAGCCGGGCGGCTCCGGACGGCCACCGGGGGAGCGCGCGACAGCGGCCCGGTCGGCCACGTCGAGCAGGGCCGTCATCGGCCCGGCGGCGGTCATCCCGGTCGTCGGGGAGAACCGCGGCACCGGCGGGGCGTCGGCTGGCAGCGGATGTCGGGCGGGGTCGAGCAGTTGCGGGTCCGCCGTGACCGACCGGCTGACCCGGTACGCCGGCAACACCGTCCAAGATGGACTGTCCACCGTGTACGTCATGTGGTGACGATACGTCCGCGCCCGACTGCGCGCGGTGGCACCCCGGTAGGTCGGGCGCCCGGCGGTGGACGTCCTGTGCCGTCCACCGCCGGGTGTGCGTTCACCGCCAGGTGTGCGTTCAGGGCTCGCCGGGCCGGACCGAGCGGAACCCGGCCCGGCGAGCGGGGTCGGAGGTCAGTCCTGCGTGAACGACTGGCGGACGACGCCGCCGGCGAGGGCGCACCAGGTGCTCAGGTTGACCTTGCCGTTGTCGGGCAGGCCGTGCAGCCGCTGGAGGTCCTGGACGGCCTTCTTGGTCACCCAGTCGAACTCGCCGGTGATCGTGACGTCGGCGTAGCCCTTGACGTTCAGGATGTACTGCACGGCGCTGACCGGCAGGCCGGTGGCGTCCTTGTCCAGCTCCGGCACGAGGGTCTCCCAGGTCGGGCCGGTGAGGGTGGCGTCGATGTCGACCGGGATGCCGTTGCGGGCCTGCCAGTCCTGCACGGCCGCCACAGTGGCGGCGTCGAAGGTGCCGGTGACGGTGACCGGGTAACCCCGGAACCCCAGCAGGTACTGGGCGATCCGGACCACGGGCCCGCCGACGAACCGCCAGATGTCCGGCCACCGCCGGGCCGGCACGTCGCCCAGGTCGGTGCCGAGCGCCGCGAAGACCCGCCGGCGCAGGGTGGGGAACTCCCGGTAGAACATCGCACCCGGGCAGAGCGTGGCGCGGAAGTCCCAGTGGCCGAAGATGTCGTGGGCGTGCAGCCCGTACTGCTGGCAGATCGTGGTGCAGAGCCGGACGAGGGAGTCGAGCAGGGCCTGTGGGGGCGTCTCGGTGACGTAGGTGCCCTCGTTCTCGATGCCGATGGACCGGGTGTTCTCCCCGGGGCAGTGCGCGGAGACCATTTGCCGCTGGCCCTCGCGCAGGGTGTCGAAGCTGCCGCGCCGTCCCTCCAGGACGTAACCGCCCCGGCTGATGGTGAAGTGCTGGCCGGTGTCGGACCAGCCGTTGCCGTCCATGTGCAGGTCCTGGCAGCGCTTGGCTAGCCGGATGGCCTGCTCCTGGGAGTAGTCCGTGGTGTTCGGGAAGGCCATGTGGTGCACGATGATCTTGTTGGTGGGGATGGTGCTGATCGCCAGCGGATCCTTCGGCGGGCGAGCCCCCCACTCGTCGCAGCTGAAGATCCAGTCGAGGTCGTCGCCGGGGGCGGCGTGCGCGGCCGCCGGCCGCACCAGTTCACTCCCGACCACCGCGACCGCAGCGGCACCGAGGCCGGCGCGGATCAGGGTCCGGCGGTCGAGTTCGGGACTATCGAAGATCATGGCATCTCCCTCGGCCAGTCAGTGACGGCACGAGGCATGAAAAGGAACTCCACCGCACTCGCGCGCAATGGAGAATATTGCCGAGTTGCTGGCAGCGCTAGAGGGCGTTGGACATGTCCGTTGGTCGGGTGTGTTGAAGGTGCGGTGATGCTGCCGGGTGGCGGGGCCGCCTCGGGTGGGGCGGTGGAGCATGCCGGCGCTGGCGGCCCAGCGGATCATGGCTTCCGAGGTGGGGGTATGGGTTTCGTGGGCGGGGGGCGGTGTCGCCTTGACGCTCTGGGAGTCGATGATCCCCGCCGTCGATCACGGCCCGCCGGGGTGCTTCTTCGGTCTGCCCATCCACTTCGGGGAAGGCGGCATCGGCTCGATGATCTCCCACTCGGCGTCGGTCAGACCAGACGGGCGCCGCCGTACTCGATCCCTTCCTGTCTATCGACCGAGCCGGATCCATCGACCGGACTCGTTGTGCGGAACGCCCGACCAACCCACATCCCAAGCGCCTGTTTTGGTGCTACCACCGTGCGCGAGACCGTTAATCGGTTGCCGGTCGGGGCGGGACTGCCTAGCTTTGCCCACCGTGCAGAATATTGACATTAGCGCATGCGAGTGCGCCGGGTGAGTGGCCGTCTTCGTGAGATTGCTCGGCAGACGGTGGCGATCGCCGAGTCAGGCCGCTATCGCAATGGCGCCGGTGCTGACGTCGTCATCGGCGGGGCGGTACGTGCCGCGGTCGCCGGCACTCGTGAGTACCTGCCGGACGAGGTGCTCGCGGTGGGGGACGCGGAGCCCGGCGCCGGCAAGGTGGAGGTGACGTACGAGTCGACGTTGCAGGCGGCCTACCGGCTTGGGGCTGGTGCGGCGTGTCTGGTGTTCGCGTCGGCGAAGAACCCGGGTGGCGGGTTCCTGGGCGGAGCGAAGGCGCAGGAGGAGAGCATCGCTCGCTCGTCGGCGCTGTACCCGTGTCTACTTGCCGCGCGGGAGTTCTATGCGTTCCACCGCGGGCAGCGAGATCTGCGTTACAGCGACAGGGTCGTCTACTCCCCGGGCGTGCCTGTGTTCCGGGAGGACAAGGGGAACCTGCTCGACCAGCCGTACACGATGTCCTTTCTGACCGCTGCGGCGCCGAACCTGGGCGCGATCCTCCGCAACCAGCCCGAGCACGCTGCGGATGTGCCGGCGGTGCTGGTCCGGCGTGCCCGGCGGGTGCTGGAGGTCGCGGCTGCGCACGGGCATCGGACGATCGTGCTGGGCGCGTGGGGGTGCGGGGTGTTCCGCAACGATCCCGCCACCGTTGCCGACGCATTCGCCGACGCGCTGCACGTGGTCGACCGATTCGACCACGTGGTGTTCGCCATTCGCGACGGGCTGCCGGGTACACCCGTCTATCGCGCGTTCATGGAACGCTTTTCAGGAACTGCCGTGAAATCGGCGGGTGGTAACGATCGGGGGTGAGCGTCGCAGGGCCTGGGAGTGACGACCGCGCCTGCGGTATCGGTGCCCAGGCCCTGGTAGCCGGCGTCGGCGAGGATCTGCACGCCGAGTGGTGCGTTCAGGGGAAGGTCGACCAGTCCGGCGGTGCGTGCCGGGGTGATGTCGTGCATCGAGCCCGGGCGGGTCTCGCCGCGGAACAGAGGGGGTCGGAGCCGGACGCCGTCGCGCACCCGGCAGACACGTTCGGCGGGGCGGCCTGATCGTCAGGCCGCCCGCAGCCCCGATCCCGGCATCCGCCGGGGCAGTTGCGCCTCGTCGGCGGAGGCGTGGTCGGGAGAGACGCCCGTGTCCTCGGGCCGATCGGTGGCCGGGGCATTCCGCCGGGACAGGCGCATCGCCTGTTCCGCGTTGCGTAGCGCCGGGCACGGGCCGGGCTCGTCGGGGCAGCCGAGGTTGCCGCACCGGCCGGCGGCGTCGAGTTGGTGGGCGCGTGTCACGTCGAAAGCGAGCCGCCACAGCAGCGGGTCGGTCACGTCGTCGGGCAGGTCGACCTGCTGACTCGGATAGTTGTGGGAGGCGTTGGGCACGGGGACCCCTTTCGTCGACGTCGGCTTGATGGTTCACCACCTCCACCAAACGCTAAACCTGCTGCGCACGTGTCCTTCGTGACAGCCCCCGCGAGTGCGACCGGCGTCATGTCCCGAAGGAACGGCCCGCCGCCGACCGGGCACCCCGACCTCGGTCGCGGGGGTGGCAGGAGTGGCCGGCAGCGCAACGGGTAACCGCCGGCCCGGGGAACGGGGACCGCCGGAACCGGAGGGGACATGGGAGCCGTCGTCGTCGGCCTGGTCATGCTCGCCGTCCTGGTGACGGTCCTGCTGGTCGCGAGCGTCCGGGTGGTCGAGCAGCACCAGCGCGGCGTCGTCTTCCGCTGCGGTCGGGTGCGGGACCGGGTCCGCCAGCCCGGCCTGCACCTGATCGCGCCGGTCGCCGACCGGATGGTCCGGGTCAACGTGCAGACCGTGCTGACGTACGTCCCCGCCCAGAGCGCGATGACCCGGGACAACGTGCCCCTCACGGTCGACGCGGTCGTCCGGCACCGGGTGGTCGACCCGGTGCGGGCGCTGGTCGACGTACGCGACTACCCGTCCGCCCTGCTCCAGGTGACCCGGACCGCCCTGCGGTCGGCGATCGGCGGCGCGGACCTCGACGCCGTCCTCGGCGACCGGAAGCGGATCGACGCCGAGCTGACGGCCGCCGTCGACGCGTCGACCGGGCGGTCGTGGGGACTGTTGATCGAGCGGGCCGAGGTCGGGGAGGTGACCCTGCCCGCGTCGACGCGCCGGTCCCTGTGCCGCCTGGCCGAGGCGGAACGGGAACGCCGTGCCCGGGTGACCGCCGCCGACGGTGAGGTCCAGGCGTCGCGCCGGCTCGCCGAGGCGTCCCGGGCGATGGCCGGCACGCCGGGGGCGTACCAGCTACGGCTGCTCCAGACGATGGCCGACATGACCGGGAAGGGGAGCGGGGTCCCGGCCACGGACCGGGGGGACGGGTGTCCGCGGCCCGTCGAATGGGTAGAGGCGGATTCACCACGCTGCCCCTACGACGTGAGGAACACCGAGAATGACCCAGAATCCCGGCGACGCGATCGGTGACGCGATCCGCGCGGCACTGCTCTTCCTGCCGAAGGCGCTGGCCTTCCTGGCAATCCTGGTGGCCGGCTGGCTGATCGCCAAGGCGATCCGGAAGATCGTCGCCCGGATGCTGGAGCGGGTGGGCTTCGACCGGATGGTCGAGCGCGGCGGGCTCCGGACCGCACTGGCCCGCTCGCCCTACGACGCCAGCGGCATCGTCGCCAAGCTCGCCTCCTTCGGAGTGCTGCTGCTCACCCTCTACCTCGCCTTCGGCATCTGGGGACCGAACCCGATCTCGGACCTGATCGGCGGGATCATCGCCTGGCTGCCACGGGCGTTCGTGGCCATCGTCATCGTCGTGGTGGCCGCCGCGATCGCCCGCGCGGTCAAGGACATCATCGGCAGCGCCCTGGGCGGGCTCTCGTACGGCGGGATCCTCGCCAACGTCGCCTCGGTCTTCATCCTGGGGCTCGGCGTCATCGCCGCACTGAACCAGGTCGGCATCGCCACGACGGTGACCACTCCGGTGCTGATCGCCGTCCTGGCGACCGTCGGCGGCATCCTCGTCGTCGGGGTCGGCGGCGGGCTGATCCGCCCGATGCAGGCCCGCTGGGAGTCCTGGTTGAGCCGGGCGGAGCAGGAGTCGCGTACCGTCGCGGCGCACACCCGCGCCTACCGGGCCGCCCGCGCCGACGCCGCCCGGCGGGCGGCTCCGCCGGCCACCCCGGCCGACGTGCCCGCCGCCACCGCCTCCGAAGCGGACCAGGACGCGGAGGCCACCACCGCCTTCCCGCGCCAAGACGCGGAGGCCACCGTCATGTTCCCGCGCCAGGGCGGGGAGGCCACGGCCGCCGCTCCCCGGCAGGACGCGGAGGCCACCGTCATGTTCCCGCGCCAGGACAGCGACGCGACGGTACGGATCCCACCACCGTCGCCGGACGGCGGCACCCCGACGCCGCAGCCCCGCCAGGACCCCGACGCCACCGTACGGATCAGCCCGCCCGCCGAGGGTGGCACGAGCCGCTGACGGGGGCTGGCGGGGGGATCACTCCCCGTCAGGCTCCCCGTCGAGGTAGACCCACTGCCCGTCCTCGCGACGGAACCGGCTGCGTTCGTGCAGCGTGCCGGGACGGCCCCGGTCCCGGTAGTGGGCCCGGAACTCCACCGTGCCAGTGGCGTCGAAGAGGCCGCCGCGTTCCGTCGCGAGCACCTCGAGGCGGGTCCACCGCAGCCGGTGGTCGAGGGTCAGCCCAGCCGGGCGGGTACTGGAGTGCCAACTGCGCAGCAGGTGGTCGACGTCGCCGACGGCGAAGGCGGAGAACCGGGACCGCATCAGTGCCTCGGCCGTGGCCGCGCTGGTCTCCGCGCGGTGCACCGGACCGCAGCACTCCCCGTAGCCGCGTCCCGTGCCGCACGGACACGCGGAGGTGTCCGTCGTCTTCCGTGCACCGTCACGTCCGCCCACCGCGCCATTCTGGCCGACCGTCCCGCCCCGCCGGACACCGGGCGTCGGTGCGCCCGGCGGGCGGTAGGTTGCCGGACATGGTGGAGACGACGGTCGACCCGGGTGGGGCGACGACCGGCCGGGTCGTGGAGATCTGGACCGACGGGGCGTGCAGCGGGAATCCCGGGCCGGGCGGTTGGGGCGCGGTGCTGCGCTACGGCGCCCACGAGCGGGAGATCAGCGGAGGCGAGCCGACCGCGACCACCAACAACCGGATGGAGTTGATGGCCGCCATCCAGGCCCTGGAGAGCCTCACCCGCCGGGTCACCGTACGGATCCACACCGACAGCACGTACGTGCGCAACGGCATCACCGGCTGGCTCGCCTCCTGGAAGCGCAACGGGTGGCTCACCGCCGCCCGGCAGCCGGTCAAGAACGCCGACCTGTGGCAGCGGCTGGAGGCCGCCTGCGGCCGGCACGAGGTGACCTGGCACTGGGTGAAGGGGCACAGCGGCCACCCGGAGAACGAGCGGGCCGACGCGCTGGCCAACCGGGGCATGACCGAGGCCCGGGCCGCCGGGCGCAGCGGGGCACGCTGAGCCGCTCCCCGAGCGCGGACCGGGGGGCGGCCCGTTCAACGCGAGCAGGGTGGCCATGCCGAGTCGGTGAGCCCGGGCCGGGCCGGTCCCGCGCCTTCCGACGGTTGGCGTGCGGCTACTCGTACCGGGCCGGGTCGGCGCTGCCGGAGACGTCGTCCACGTCGTACCCGGCCCGACTGGTCGTGGTCGCGGGCCGTCCCTCGCCGGGGACCGGGGGACCGGCGAGGTCGTCCCCGGTGTCCTCGGTGCTCCGCAACGAATCCCCCGGCGGCCGTAGCGATGCCTCGAACGCGGTGGTGCCGTCCGGTTCGTCGGTGGCCGCGCGATCCCTGCGCTCATTCGTGCTCATGCCGCTCTCCTGCCCACGCCGTGTCGGCGCAAACGTCGACCAGCCGGCCCTCGGCGGGCCGCCGTCAGGGCTGCCGCCGGTCGTCGATCTCGGTGTCCTGTTCGCCGGGACGGGCACCGATCGCCTCCTCGGCGGCCTGGCCGTCGGTCGCCGTGTCGCCCAGGTCGAGGTCGCTGCGGGGCATGTTGTCGACCCCGGTCACCGTACCGGTGCCCCGCCGGGGACCGGCCTCGCGGGAGTTGCCGGTACGGCCGGGGCGTACGCCGGTCGCGTCGATCCGCCCACCGGCGGTCTCGCCCGGCAGGTGGTCGGCGCGGGAACGGGCCACCCGGCCAACGTTGTCGTCGCTCATCTCACCCTCCGTCCGACTTCGGGGTACGCCGACCTTCCGGCGACGCCACCCGACGAGGTGATGCGCATTCCCGAGGCCCCGGCGCGGAAACCCCGGGCTGCCCGGGAATCGGCTCATCGCCGTCGCCGCGCTGGTCATCGGGGAACGAAGAACCAAAAGGATGACAACCGAATCGCGTCGTCATTGCATGGTGTCGATCGCGATACCAAATCGTTGCCGATGTATGACAACCAATCCCGCTGTTACCGGACCGATTCATTCGGTGCCCGGAAATGGCATTAACGTCGGTGGTGGGAACCGGCTCTCCCGAGTTCCCGGGGCAGGCCGATCGGAGGAGGCATCGGCCTGCCCCGGGGCGCAACGAAAGCCCCCCGCCCCCCGCCCCCCGCCCCCCGGCCCGCCCTCGTCGATCATGGACTTTGGGCACCTCTCAAACCTCGCCATCGCCACAAATTGGGCGCCACAACTCCATGATCGACGAGGGGTGGGGGGTGTGCGATCTGGGGATAGTTTTCATAACGGTTTGGCATGCGGCAGCCCTGCCGCACCTGCTCCCACCTGCGTCGGGGCGGTCCCGGTGGCTGGGTGACCGGAACGTCACCGCTGGTCGGGGGATTGTCTGACGAGATCAGCTCTGGGATCCTCCACCTCGGACGCTGCCAGTGACGGCCGCCAATCCGGCGTCGATCCGGCGGCAGGAGGGACCCCTCGTGAAGCGCAGACGTCGCCACCTATTCGTAGGACTCGCGGTCGCGGCCCTGGTGGCCACGACCGGTGCCGCCGGCATCCACCTGTCCGGTGCCGAGGTCGCCCCCGTCGCTGCCGGTGGCGGGGAGGTGCCCGGCCGGTTGGGCGCCCATCTCCAGCAGCTGCACCAGTCGGTGCCGGGCAACACCGGCATGGCGCCCGAAGGCCCCGGGTACGCCGCCCAGCAGGAGTTCCTGGAGCGGGCCTACCCGGCCGACAGCATCAGCATCGCCCAGATGGACCGGTCGAAGGACGCGTACGCCAAGGCCGAGCGGCGGACCGACGCGGCAGCGCGCGGCCGTACGCCGGGCACGTGGACGAACGTCGGCCCGAGCGAGGCCCTCTACCCGTTCACCGAGTTCCGCAACTCGTCGAACTACGTGCCCAACGAGTACATCGCCGGTGGCCGGGTCACCTCGATCGACATCGCCCCGGACTGCAAGCCGCTGCTGTGCCGCGCCTACGTCACCCCGGCCGGTGGCGGCGTCTGGGGCACGCTGAACATCCTCGCCCCGCAGCCGAACTGGATCTACCTCGGCGGCCCGCTCGGCATCAACGCCGCCGGCGCGGTCGTCATCGACCGTAACGACCGGACCGGCCTGACCGTCTACGTCGGCACCGGTGAGGCGAACACCTGCGCCTCCGGCTGCGTCGCGGGCGTCGGCCTGTACAAGTCCACCAACGGTGGCCTCACCTGGCAGGGCCCGTTCGGCAAGGACTCCCTCGCCGGCAAGGGCATCGGCGAGATCACCATCAAGCCGGGCGACCCGAAGACCCTCTACGTCGCCACCACCACCGCGCTGCGCGGCATGTCCAGCTCCTGCTGCACCGGGGTGACCCGGCCGGTGCCGGACGCCGCCAAGTGGGGCCTCTACAAGTCCACCGACGGTGGCAAGCGGTGGACCTTCCTGCACAACGGCTCGGCCAACGCCACCGAGTGCACCGGCAGCGCCGCCGAGTACAACAACACCACCGCCTGCTCGCCGCGCGGGGTCCGGCACGTCAAGCTCGACCCGCACGACCCGCAGGTCGTCTACGCCTCCTCGTACGCCCGGGGGGTCTGGCGTTCGCCGGACGGCGGCGCGACCTGGACGCAGATCAAGGACTCGCTGAACCGGGCCATGTTCCAGACCCGCCCCGCGATCGACGTCACCGCCCTGCCGAACGGCAAGACCCGGATGTACGTCTACGAGGGCAACATCGGCAACCCGTACTCGCGGCTGTTCCGTAGCGACGACGCGGCCGGCGCGGCGGCGAACTTCACCACCCTGACCAGCTCGAACCCGGCCGACCCGGGCTTCGCCACCTACAACCAGTGCACCGGCCAGTGCTGGTACGACGTCTTCGTGCACACCCCGAAGGGCCACCCGGACATCGTCTACACCGGTGGGTCCTACTCGTACGGCGAGACCGTGGCGAACAAGCGGGCGGTGGTCCTCTCCACCGACGCCGGGGTCAGCGGCACCGACATGACCTTCGACGGCACCGACGAGGTGCACCCGAACGGCATGCACCCCGACCAGCACGCCCTGGTCACCCACCCGGGCAACCCGTACCAGTTCTTCGAGGCCGGCGACGGCGGCCTGGTGCGCTCCAGCGGCCAGTTCGTGGACCGGTCGGCGTGGTGCGACAACCCGGACCGTGGCCTGGTCACCGACGCGCAGAAGGCCCGTTGCAAGCAGATGCTCTCCCGGATCCCGACCAAGCTGGACGGGATCAACAAGGGCATGACGACGTTGCAGTACATCAGCCTCTCGGTGAGCCCGCACGACCACACCCTGTTGCAGGGCGGCACCCAGGACAACGGCACCTGGGAGAACAAGGGCCAGCGCAAGCAGTGGGTCAACACGATGATCGGCGACGGCGGCGCGTCCGGCTTCGACGTCGGTCGGTCCGAGTTCCGGTTCCACACCTTCTACGACGCCACCCCCGAGGTGAACTTCGCGAACGGGGACATCGGTAACTGGATCTCGGTCTCCGACCCGATCTTCGGCCACGCGGGCACACTCTTCTACGCCCCGCACATCAGCGACCCGAAGGTCAGCGGCACCATGTTCGCCGGCACCGGGCGCACGGTCTACCGGACCAAGACCTTCGGTCTGGGCGACCGGAGCATCGAGGAGGCCAACCGGATCTGCAACACCTGGACCGGCACCTACGAGGATGTCTGCGGTGACTGGGCGGAGCTGGGCACCACCCGGCTCACCGACGCCGCCTGGGGCGACCGGGCCGGCGGCGCGGTCTCGGTGATCGAGCGGGTCGCCAGCAACACGTCGACGGCGTACGCGGCCACCAGCACCGGCCGGGTGTTCGTCAGCCACAACGTGGACGCCGAGCCGGCGTCGGCGGTGACCTGGACCCGGATCGACACGGCGACCACCCCGAACCGCTTCGTCACCAGCATCCACGTCGACCCGGCGAATCCGAACCGGATGTGGGTCTCGTACAGCGGCTTCAACTCGAACACCCCGGCCACCCTCGGGCACGCGTTCGAGGTGACCGTCGCCGGTTCCGGGGCCACCTGGGCCGACCGGTCGTACGACTTCGGCGACCAGCCGGTCACCGACCTGGTCCGCGACGACGTGACCGGGGACCTGTACGCGTCCACCGACTTCGGCGTGCTGCGGCTGGCCAAGGGCAGCACCAGCTGGGTCAAGGCGGCGGCCGGCATGCCGAACGTGGAGGTCGCCGGCCTGACCGTCGTTCCCGGCAAGCGGATCCTCTACGCCGCGTCGCACGGGCTCGGCGCCTGGCAGCTCACCCTCGGCTAGGCGGTAGACGATCATCGGTGACAACCGGGTGAGGGGCCGCGGACGCGGCCCCTCACCGCTGCCCGAGGGTGCGCTGCGGATCTGGCGTACCCTCGGCGCCGCCTTCGTCCTCCTGGTCTTCGTACCCCCGCTGGTGCTGCTGGTCTCCGGCTCGCTGACCGAGCCCGGCCTGCCGCCGTCGCCGACGCCGCAGCTCGTGCCGGAGCCGGTCGCCACCGTCGGCTACCAGCAGGCCGTCGAGCTGGGCGGGTTGCTGCGGGCCTCGCTCAACTCGGTCCTGGTCGCGGTGGTCGCCGTGCCGTTGAGCGTGCTGGTGGCCTCGCTGGCCGGGTTCGCGATGGCCCGGCTCGCCCCGCGTACCACCGCCACCGTGCTGGCGGCCTCGCTGGTGGCGCTGATGGTGCCGGCGACGGCTCTGCTGGTGCCCCGCTTCGCGATCTTCCGGATGCTCGGCCTGACCGACACGTTGGTCCCGCTGGTCGCCCCGGCCCTGGTCGGCACCTCACCCCTGTACGTGCTGGTCTACTACCTGGCGTTCCGGGCGCTGCCTGCGGAGCTGTACGACGCCTGCCTGGTGGAGGACCTGAGCCCGGTGCGGACGTGGTGGCGGATGGCCCTGCCGATGGTCCGCCCGGTGACCGCCGGCCTGACCGCGTTGACCTTCGTGCTCACCTGGTCCAACTTCCTCGACCCGCTGGTCTACGTATACGACCGCGACCTGTTCACTCTGCCGCTGGCGCTGCGCTCGCTGTCGGTGCTGGACCCGACGAACTTCCCGGTGTTCCTGGCCGGCGCGGTCGTCGCCACGGCGCCGGCGCTGGTGGTGTTCGTGCTCGCCCAGCGGCGTTTCCTGCACACCCCCGACCGGAACGGACGATGATGCGACCGAAGGCGCTGCTCGCGCTGCTGCTCTCCACCGTGCTGCTCGCCACCGGGTGCGGTGCCGGCTCCGGCGCGTCCGACGGCGGCCCGGTGCGGCTGCTGGTCTTCGGTGCGCCGGAGGAACTGGCCGCGTACCGGACGCTGATCGACGCGTACGAGAAGAAGCATCCGGACGCCCGGGTGCAGCTCGTCGAGGCCAGCGACCGCAAGGACCTGCTGGCCCGCCTGGCTACCTCCGTCGCCGGGGGCGCCCCGCCGGACCTGTTTTTGATGAACTACCGCTTCTACGGCCAGTTCGCCGCCAAGAACGTGATCGAGCCGCTCGACGACCGGATCGCCGCCTCGGAGCAGCTCGACCCGGCCGACTACTACCCGGTGGCGATGGACGCCTTCACATGGGACGGCCGGCAGCTCTGCCTGCCGCAGAACGTCTCCAGCCTGGCCGTCTACTACAACCGCACCCTGTTCCAGAAGTACGGCGTGGCGGAACCGAAGGCCGGCTGGACCTGGAACGACATGGTGCAGACCGCCACGATGATGACGCGCGCCGCCAACGGGGCGGTGATCAAGGGCACCGAGAGCGAGGGCGCGGCGCTGCTCCCGGCGGTGCACGGGCTCGGCGTCGAACCGTCGATCATCCGCCTCGCCCCGTTCGTCTGGTCCGCCGGCGGGGAGATCGTCGACGACCCGGCGAAGCCGACCCGGTTCACCCTGGACAGCCCGGCGGCCCGGGAGGCCCTCAAGAACCTGGTCGACCTGCGCCTGGCGTACGGGGTGACGCCCACCGACCAGGAGGTGGAGGCCGAGGACGACGAGTCCCGCTTCGCCAACGGCCGGCTGGCCATGCTGATGACCTCCCGACGGGCCACCACGAACTTCCGCACCGCCACCGGCTTCGAGTGGGACGTCGCCCCGCTGCCGGTGTACGGCAAGCCGGTGGGGGTGCTGCACTCCGACGCGTACTGCATGCCGAAGGGCGCGAAGAACCCCGACGCCGCGTGGCGGTTTCTGGAGTTCGCCATCGCCGAGGAGGGGCAGCGGATCATCGCGGCCACCGGGCGTACCGTCCCCTCCCATGTCGGGGTGGCGAACTCCCCGGCGTTCCTCGACCCGGCGCAGCCGCCACGCAACGCGAAGGTCTTCCTGGACGCCATCCCCACGGTCCGTGCCCTGCCGACGGTGTCCACCTGGCCGGAGATCGAGGACGTCAGCTACGGCATCCTGGAGAACGCCATGTTCCGGGGGGACCGGCTCGACGACGTGGTCCGCCAGCTCGACACCGAGACCCGGCCGATCTTCGCGAGGGGCGAGCACGGGTGAGCACGGCGGGTCTCGCCCTGGCCGGTGTGTCGGCCGCCTACCGGGGCGCGGAGGTGCTGCACGCCGTCGACCTCGAGGTGGCGCGGGGGGAACTGCTGGTGGTGCTCGGTCCCTCCGGGGCGGGCAAGTCCACCGTGCTGCGGGTGGTGGCCGGGCTGGAACCGGTCACCGCCGGACGGGTGTCGATCGCCGGCCGCGACGTCACCGCCCTGCGTCCGGGACTGCGCAACGTCTCCATGGTGTTCCAGTCGTACGCGCTCTTCCCGCACCTGACGGTCGCGGAGAACATCGCCTTCGGCCTGGAGGTACGCGACGTGCCCCGGTCGGCGGCCCGGGAGCGGGCGCGGGCGGCGGCCGAGACGGTGGGCTGCGCCGGGCTGCTCGGCCGCCGGCCGGGTCAGCTCTCCGGCGGGGAACGGCAGCGGGTGGCGCTGGCCCGCGCCCTGGTCCGCGAACCGGACGTGTTCCTGCTCGACGAACCGCTGTCCAACCTCGACCAGGCGCTGCGGGTGGAGATGCGCGCCGAGCTGCGCGCCCTGCACGACCGGCTCGGCGCGACCATGGTGCACGTCACCCACGACCAGACCGAGGCGCTGGTGCTCGCCGACCGGATCGCGGTGCTCCGCGACGGCGGGGTCGAGCAGATAGGCACCCCGGACGAGATCTGGCGGACCCCGGCGAGCGTGTTCGTGGCCCGGTTCGTCGGGTCCCCGGCGATGAACCTGCTGCCGGCCGGCGGGCCGTTCACTCCGCCCGGTGACGCCCCGACGGCGGCGGCCGGCGGGGACCGGCTGCTCGGGTTCCGGCCGGAGGCGGTCACCCTGGCCGATCCGACCGACGACGTCGGCGTCGCCGCGACGGTCGAGCGGGTCGAGGTGGTCGGCGAGGACGCCTACGCCTACCTGACGCTGCCGGGCGGACACCGGGTGGTCGCCCGGGTCGCCGCCGCCCGGCGACCCGGGGCCGGCTCGACCGTCCGGGTCACCGTGCGCTGGGCGGACACGCACGTCTTCGACGCCGCCTCCGGTCGACGGCTCGGCACGGCGTGAGCCCCGACACCCGCTCCCGGCGGCAGTTGCGGCTGATGCTGGCGCCGTACCTGGTCGGGCTGGTCGGCCTGGTGCTGCTGCCCGCCGCGATCACGCTGGTGCTCGCGTTCACCGAGTACGACCTGCTGCGTGCGCCGGCCTTCGTCGGGTGGGACAACTTCACCGCGCTGGTCGACGACCCGGTGTTCCGGGTGTCGCTGACCAACTCGCTGGTGTTCGCCCTGGTCGCGGTGCCGCTACGGCTGCTGTTGGCGCTCGGTCTGGCGCTGCTGCTGCACCGGCGTGGCCCGGCCGTCGGCTCGGCCCGTACGGCGGCTGTGCTGCCCACGGCGGTCCCGGAGATCGCGTACGGGCTGCTCTGGCTCTGGCTGCTCAATCCGCTCTACGGCCCGATCAATCAGGTGCTCCGGCTGGGCGGGGAGAACGGGCTGACCGTGTTCGGGCGGACCCCGCCGCAGTGGCTCACCGATCCGACCGACGCCCGCGCCGCGATCGTCCTGATGAGCCTGTTCACCATCGGGGAGACCTTCGTGGTGCTGCTCGCCGCCCGCCGGGCGCTCCCCGCCGACGTGTACGAGATGGCCGCGATCGAGGACGCCACCGGCTGGGACGTGTTCCGCCGGATTACCCTGCCGCTGATGGCGCCGGTGCTGGGGTTGCTGCTGATCCGGGACGCGATCGGCAGTCTCCAGTTCTCCTTCGTTCCCGCGTTCGTGGTGACCGACGGGGGACCGCCCCCGTACGCCACCACGTACCTGTCGCTCTTCGTCTACCGCAACGCCTTCGAGTACCTGCGGTACGGCTACGCGGCGGCGGCGACGCTGGTGATGATCCTGCTGACCGTGGCGGCCGTGGTGGTGCAGTGGCGGCTGATCCGCCGCTACCGGGGCTTCTACCAGCTCTGACCCGCCGGGCCGCCCGCACGGCGGTGCCGGTCGACGTGGCGGGCGTTGCCCGGGACGGACGAATCCGGGCGGGAGTGGTCCCACCCGGATTCGCATGACTGTCCGCCGTTACGGCGGCGTAACGGTGCCGTGGACCGTTACGGCGTGGCCCGCTGGCACGTGACCCGCTGGCCCGCCTCGGTCCGGCCGGTGGGGTCGGCGACGACGACCCGTACGGCGTAGGTCTGACCCACCGTGCACCGCTGGGCCACGGAGGTCAGGTCGTCCCAGGCCGGCCGCTGCATGTTGTCGACCGACCACCGGATGGTCACCGGCCGCTCGGCGTCCGCGTAACGCACGTCGCAGGAGAGAACGGCGGTTTCGGACTCGCAGTGGAGCCCGACGGTCGGGGCGGCGGCGGCCGGGACGGTCGAGGCGAGCGAGGCGCCGATTCCGAGGACGACCGCTGCGGCGAGTGCCCCGGACCGGAAAGAGAACGACAACGGCATGACGAGACCCCTTTGAATGATGGTGATTCGTCTTCCGTCGCCCGACGGCGACAACACGAAGCGTAGGCGATACATCGATGTCTGTATATAGGTTGCGCGCTCGGGTGAGGTCAGGTGGGGTCGGCGTCCGGGCAGGGCGTTCCGGGGCAGGGGACGTCGGTGGCGAAGCGCTCGAGGGCGGCGGTGAACGCCGCTAGGTCGCCCGCGCGCAGGTGGTCGAAGACGTGTCGCCGTACGCTCGCCAGGTGTGTCGGCCAGGCGTGCCGCAGTCGGTCGAAGCCGGCGTCGGTGAGCACGGCGTGGTAGCCGCGCCGGTCGTTCGGGCAGCGTTGCCGGCGGACCAGGTCCTGCGCCTCGAGGCGGTCGACGATCCGGCTCATCCCACTCATCGACAGCGCGCCGCCGGTGGCCAGGTCGTTCATCCGTAGCCGCCGGTCGGGGGCTTCGGAGAGGAGCCGGAGCACGGTGTACTCGCTCATCGACATGCCCTGCTCCCGTAGCAGGTCCGCGTCGAAGGCCCGGGGGACGGTGATGATCGTCCGCGCGAAGGCGCGGAGGAATGCCTCCTCGTTGGCGGTCAGGGGACCCTGCTGCGGCGTCTGCTCGGTCGTCACGCTCCCCACCCTACTTGTTTGACAAAACAAGTATTGGCCGGTTTGCTTGACGCGGCAAATACGAGGTCGGTTCCATCCGGCCGCTCCAAGTGCTCAGGAGTCTCCTTCATGACACGCATCGGGATCATCATCGGCAGCACCCGGCCCGGCCGCAACGGCGAGCAGGTGGCGAAGTGGGTCTTCGACATCGCCTCGCGCCGGGACGACGCCGAGTTCGAGCTGGTGGACCTGGCCGACTATCCGCTGCCGCACCTCGACGAGGCGATCCCGGCGTCGCTCGGCCAGTACCAGCAGGAGCACACCAAGCGGTGGGCTGCCAAGATCGCCTCGTTCGACGGCTTCGTCATCGTCACGCCGGAGTACAACCACAGCACCTCCGGCGTGCTGAAGAACGCCATCGACTACCTCTTCGCCGAGTGGAACAACAAGGCCGTCGGTTTCGTCTCCTACGGCTCGGCCGGCGGCGCGCGGGCCGTCGAGCACCTGCGGCTGATCGCCGGTGAGCTCAAGATGGCCGACGTGCGCCAGCAGGTCGTGCTGTCGCTGATGACCGAGTTCGAGAACTACAGCGTCTTCAAGCCCGGCGACTACAACCTGCCCGCGGTGGACACGCTCCTCGACGAGGTCGTCGCCTGGAGCAAGGCGCTCGCCCCGCTGCGCGCCACCGCCTGACCCGCTTGCCAGCCCGGGAGCGGGGCCGCCGCCGGCCTCGCTTTCGGGCGGTACGGCGTACGTCGACTACTGCGGCGTTGACGACATCCGCGCTGGCTACGTGCGTCAACGACATTCCGAGGTGACGGGTTGCCGACAGTAGCGCCTCCGATGGCGCTGGGTTGTCGTACCCCATGGGGAAACTGAGGGCTCCTCGACCCCGGGAGCCGCCATGCCTCGTGTCCGGTCCCACACCCGCCGCAACGGTGTCCGGGTTCGTGCCCACGACCGGCGCCGCTCCTCGCGGCGCCCGGCGTCCGGCGGACCTCCGGCCGCTCTGGTCCTCGCGGGGCTGGGTGGGCTGGCCGCGCTCGCGGTGCTGGTGGACCTCGTCCGGCGACACCCGTACTGGGCCGCGTTCGTGGCGTTCCTGCTGGTGGCCGGGGCAGTGGCGGCGGCCGTCCTGGTGGCGCGGGTACGGTCGCGGCAGCGCGCCGAGCAGGCCGAACGGGACCGGCTCATCGCCGCGACCGACATGATGACCGGAGCGCAGTTCGAGCAGTGGTTCGCCCGGCTGCTGCGCGGGTCCGGCTTCTCCGACGTCCGGGTCTGCGGCGGTGCCGGCGACCGGGGTGCCGACATCGTGGCAACTGCTCCCGACGGCCGCCGAGTGGTGGTGCAGTGCAAACGGCACAGCACCACCAACCGGGTTGGCAGCGCGGCGATCCAGCGGTTCGCCGGCACCTGCCGGGCGGTGCATGGCGGCGAGCTGTGCATGATCGTGACAAACAGCTTCTTCACCAGCGGCGACGGCCGACAGCTCGCCCGACAACTCGGTATCGCCCTGGTCGACCGGGACGCGTTGGAGGTGTGGGCCCGCGTCGGCGCGCCCCCGGCCGACCTGCTGCGTCGATAGTGGTAACGGGCCGGCCGCGTCGGGCCCGGGGAATCCACGTGGGACGGTTCGTAGAATGGCCGGATGCGGAGTCGTGCGGCGGGATCGCTCTGGCTGCTGTTCGCGGTGATCGCGGTCGGATCGTCCGTGCTGGTGCTGCGCCGACCCGCCAACGATCGTCTGTCGGACCTGCGCATCTACCACGGGGCCGTGCGTCACCTCGCCGACGGTGGGGCGCTCTACGGGTACGTCGCCGAGAACGGCGGCCCGTTCACGTATCCGCCCTTCGCCGCGCTCGTGCTGTGGCCGATCGGGCTGGTGCCGGAGACGGCCGTCAGGCTGGTCTGGCTGGCGATGACCTGCGCGGCGGTCGCCGTCATCGCCGGCGCGCTCGGGCGGGCCGGGGTGTTCCCCGCCGGGTGGCGACACCTCGCCGTGCCGGCCACCGCCTGCGCGCTGCTGCTCACCGCCCCGGCCCAGAGCAACCTGCGGTTCGGCCAGGTGAGTATCTTCATCGTCCTGCTGGCGCTGGTCGACGGGTTGGGGCTGACCCCCGCCCGGTTCCGGGGCACGCTGGTCGGGCTGGCCGCCGCGGTCAAGCTGACGCCGCTGCTCTTCGTGGTCTTCCTGCTCTTCTCCGGCCGGTACCGGGACGCCGGCCGGGCCGTCGCCACCTTCGCCGGGTGCGCGCTCGTCGCCGCCGTGGTCCTGCCGGCAGAGAGCTGGACCTTCTGGACCGGCACGATGCTCGACACGTCCCGGATCGGCAACCTCGCCTCGCTGGGCAACCAGTCGGTGCACGGGATGCTGCTGCGCGTCGGGGTGCCCGCGTCGGCGTTGCCGCTGTGCTGGGCCGTACTGGTGGCGGTGATCTGTGCGGTGGCCCTGCTCCGGGCCCGGCGTCTGCACCACGAGGGCCGGTCGGCGCACGCGGTGGTCCTGGTCGGCTGCGCGACGGTGGCGGCCTCCCCGGTGTCCTGGACGCACCACCAGATCTGGCCGGTGCTGGCCGCGATGCTCCTGGTCGGGGCGCGAGGGCTGGTGCAGCGGGTGGCCGGCGGTGTGCTGCTCGCGGTCATGACGCTCTCGCTGGGCGTCCTGCTCAGCCGGGTCTCGCCGACGCCGGGGGTGCAGTTCCTGTTCGAGAACGCGCGGGCGCTCGCCGTCGTGGCCCTCTGCCTGGCCGGCTTCGGCGGGGTCGCGGTGGTGGCGGCCGGTGCCGACCGGTCGGCGGTCCGGAGCCCGGGTTGGCGGCGGGTGGCCGTCGCCGGGCTGGCGATGGTGGCGTTCTTCGCGGTGCAGCCGTTGCCCGCCGGTGCCGATCCGACGTTCAAGGCGTACACCCGCACGGACGTCGACAACCCCCGGTACTTCTTCGTCTGCCGCAGCGAGCGGCAGTGCGGCGAGTTCGGGGCGACCGGCCGGCCGATCACCTTCGGGCTGGCCACCGAACGGACGAAGGTACGGGTCAACGGGGTGGTCGACGACACCGTGTCCCGGCTGGAGTACCGGTCGGCCCCCGGCGGCCCGCCCCGGGTCATACCGCTGGTCGAGGCGTATCCGGGGCAGCGGCTGTTCTCGTTCCGCAGCGCCAGCCTCGCGCACGGCCGCCTGGTCGCGTACGGCGTCGACGGTGCGCCGATCGCCACCTACACCCAGTTCCAGTCCGGGTAGCCGAAGCCGCGGAAGGCCCCGTGCCGTCCGCGCGGTCGCCGGCTCGGGCAGCGGCCGACTCGACCAGTCCGCCGTAGGTCCGGTCGATGGTCGGCTGTCTCACAACCGTCTCAGAACTGTCGCAGAAACCGTCTCATTAATCGGGGTCCAGGTGTCGGTAGACGGTGGCCCGGGAGACGCCCAGCGCCGTGGCGATCTCCTCCACCGAGTGCCCGCCGGTCGCGTGCATCCGGCGGGCGGTGGCGATCTGACCGCCGCTCATCGCCCGGGGCCGGCCGGGTCGGCGGGGGCTGGCCGGTACGGCGGGGGCGTCCGGGCCGTCCAGCAGCCGGTGTACCCCGTCGAGCATGTCCGCGCGTAGCACGTCCGGCGGGACGTCGGCGAAGAAGACCACCGGGTCCGAGCAGGCCGCGATCGCCTGGGTGGCCCGGACCCGGCCGCGTCGGTCGGCGTCCGGCCCGGCGACGATGTCGTTGGCGCGCAGCGCGATCCGCACCAGCCGCTGGTACGTCGGCCCGCGCGCGACGAGCGTCATGTCGTGGAAGAGCATGCCGAGCGGCCGGCGGTGCGCGAGCATGGTGTCCACGAACCCCTCCAGCAGCATCCACCGGCCGCGCCCCGGCGGTAGCTGGCCGGCGGCCTCCAGCAGCGCCTCCAGGTCGGCCAGGAGCGGCTCGACCAGGGCTGCGAGCAGGTGTTCCTTGGTGGGGAAGTGGTACAGGATGGCCGCCTTGGTCAGTTGCAGCCGCTCGGCGATCTCGCGCAGCGCGGTGCGCTGGTAGCCGCGTACCGCGAACAGGTCCAGCGCGGTGCGCAGGATCCTGCTCCGGGTGTCGCCCGACTCCTCCGTATCCACGACGGCCAGCGTAGCGCCGGCTGACCGGTGTCCGGTGGCGGCGGGTGGTTACGCTGACCATCGGTCAGTACAGTGTGCACTGTTCGGTTTGTGAACGACAGGAGGCGTCATGGCCGTCATCTCGGTCAACGACCTGGTCAAGACCTTCGGCCGCACCCGGGCCCTGGACGGGCTCGACCTGCGCGTCGAGGCGGGGGAGGTGCATGGCTTCCTCGGTCCGAACGGCGCCGGCAAGTCCACCACCATCCGGGTCCTGCTCGGGCTGCTGCGGTGGGACTCCGGGGACGTACGACTGCTCGGCGGCGACCCGTGGCGGGACGCCGTCGCCCTGCACCGCCGGCTCGCGTACGTGCCCGGTGACGTCAACCTCTGGCCGAACCTCTCCGGCGGCGAGGCCATCGACCTGCTCGGCGCGCTGCGCGGCGGACTCGACCGGCGGCGGCGCGACGAGCTGCTCCAGCGGTTCGACCTCGACCCCACGAAGAAGTGCCGCACCTATTCCAAGGGCAACCGGCAGAAGGTGGCGATCGTCGCGGCGTTCGCCGCCGCCGCCGAGCTGTACGTGCTGGACGAGCCGACCTCCGGCCTGGACCCGCTGATGGAGGCGGTCTTCCAGGACGAGGTCCGGCGGATCAAGCGCGACGGCGGCACCGTGCTCCTCTCCAGTCACGTGCTCGCCGAGGTCGAGGCGCTCTGCGACCGGGTCAGCATCATCCGGGAGGGCCGCACCGTCGAGTCCGGCACCCTCGCCGAGCTGCGTCACCTCACCCGGCTGTCGGTCACCGTCGAGACCGCACGCCCGGTGACCGGGCTCGACCAGCTCGCCGGGACGCACGCGGTCGGTGAGGCCGACGGCCGGCTCCACCTGGAGGTCGACCCCGCGCACCTGGACGACCTGCTGGCCCACCTGGTCCGGTTCGGCGTACGGTCGCTGATCAGCGCGCCGCCCACTCTCGAGGAGCTGTTCCTGGCCCACTACGGCAGCCGGGTCACTCCCCGCACCGCGACCACCTCGGCGGGGCAGCGGTGAGCGCCCTCACCGGCACCGGCCACCTGGTCCGGCTGGTGCTGCGCAGAGACCGGATCAGGCTGGCGTTCTGGCTGGTCGGTACGCCACTGCTGACCGCCGCGCTGGCCGCCAGCGTCGCCGGCATCTACGCCGGGGAACGGGACCGGATCGGCTACGCCACGACCGCGGCGGCCAGCCTGGTCGCCCGCGCGTTCAACGGGCCGGTCGGCGGGCCGAGCCTGGGCTCGGTGGTGTTCGCCGAGTCGTACCTGACCCTCGCCGTCCTCACCGCGCTGCTGAGCACCTTCGCCGTGGTCCGGCACACCCGGCAGAACGAGGAGACCGGCCGCGCCGAGCTGCTCGGCGCCGCTGTGCTCGGCCGGTACGCCTCGCTCACCGCCGCCCTGCTGGTCACCGTCGCGGCCAACCTGCTCACCGCCGCGCTGGTCGCCCTCGCCCTGGTCGGCGCGGGCCTGCCGGCCGGCGGGTCGGTCGCCACCGCCGCCGCGGTCGCCACCGTCGGGATCTCCTTCGCGGCGGTCGCCGCGGTGACCGCCCAGCTCTCCGGCACCTCCCGGGGCGCGAACGCGCTCGCCGCGGCGGTCGTCGGGGTGGCGTTCGCGCTCCGCGCCGCCGGTGACGTGTTCGGCGACATCACGCCCGACGGACTGCGTGTGGTCAGCGCCTGGCCGGCGTGGCTCTCCCCGCTCGGCTGGGCGACCCAGATCCGCCCGTACGACCACGAGCGCTGGTGGGTGCTCCTCCTGCCCGCCGCGCTGCTGGCTGTGGCGGCGCTGGCCGCGTACCTGCTGACGAACCGGCGGGACCTCGGGGCCGGCCTGCTCGCCATCCGGCGCGGCCCGGCCGTGGCGCCCCGGGGCCTGCTCAGCCCGTTCGGCCTGGCCTGGCGGTTGCAACGCGCCGCCCTGCTCGGCTGGGCGGTCGGGGTCGCCGTGCTCGGCTTCGCCATGGGGCTCGCCGCCGACGAGGTTCAGAACATGATCGGGGAGAACGCCGCAGCGGCCGAGGCGATCGGTCAGCTCGGCGGCGGGGCGAACCTGGTCGACGCGTACCTGACCGCGATGCTCGGGATCTTCGCGCTGACCATCGGCGCGTACGTCGTCCAGTCGGTGCTGCGCACCCGCACCGAGGAGACCGACGGCACCCTGGAGGCGCTGCTGGCCACCCCCGTCGGCCGGCCCCGCTGGCTGGCCGGCCACCTGGCCACCACGGTGCTCGGCGCGACCGGCCTGATGGTCCTGGCCGGGGTCAGCACCGGAGCCGGGTACGCCACGGTCGCCGGCGACCCGGTCGGCCGGATCGGTGAGCTGACCGGCGCGGCCCTGGTCCGGGTGCCGGCGCTGCTGGTGCTGGCCGGGGTGGTGGTGCTGTTCTTCGGGCTGCTGCCCCGCGCGGCGGTGCCGCTGTCCTGGGCGACGTTGATCGTGTTCCTGCTGCTCGGGCAGCTCGGGGCGGTGCTGGAGCTGCCGCAGGTGATGCTCGACCTCTCGCCGTACACGCACGTGCCGGCGCTGCCGGCGACGGACCTGACGGTGTTGCCACTGGCCGTGCTGACCGGGATCGCGGTGCTGCTGCTCGCCGCCGGCCTGGCCGGGTTCCGCCGCCGCGACCTCACCGGCTGACCCGGAGGGTCGCCGAGCTGGCCCGGACCGAGCCGGGGATCGAGGGCTCACCGGCCGACCAGGCCCTGCCGGAGACCTCTCCGGCAGGGCCGTCGGTCAGTGGGTGTGGGCCGGGTCGTCGAGGATCGCCCGGAACCGTTCCTCGGCCAGGTCGAGCTGGGCGAAGATGTGCTCCTTGACCTCGGGCGTGAGCGGGGTGTCCGGCCGGGCGACCAACTCCCGCAGTACCGGCACCAGCGGCCGGTACTTGCGGGCCGACGAGGTCACCTTCGGCCCGACGGTGTGGATCACCCCGACGCCGTTGTCGGTGAAGTCGGAGATCTTGATGACCCGCGCCCACGGGTCCCGGTCGAGGCTGGCCGCGACGTGTTCCCGGTACTGGACGTGCCGGTCGCGGTCCGGGTCCCAGGCCGGGTTGGTGACCGCCGCGACGAGCTGGGCGACCCGGGGGCCGAACCGATCGGCGAGCGCGGCGAGCGCGGCCGGCACCGGGTCCGCGGCCTCGGGGAGGTCCCCGGCCAGCTCGACCGGGTGGTCCTCCACCGCGTCGTGCAGCAGACCCGCGACGATCACGTCGACGTCACGGACCTGGTAGTGGTGCATCAGCCGGATCGCCACCCGCAACAGGTGGTTCAGGTACGGCTCGCGTACCCGCCGGTCGTCGCGGTGCAGGTCGGCGGCGAGGTCGAGGGCCTCGGTCAGGCGTCGCCGCGCGTCGGCGTCGAACGCGCCGATCTCCAGCCGGAAGCGGGCCAGCAGGCCGGGCTCCCCGTGGATCTCCGTGATCGCGTGCATCGGCATCGTGCCCAGGTACGAGGGGAAATCCATGGATCACTTATAGCGGATCACTGGCGGTACACACCGTCCAGACCGTCAGCGGCGCCACTCCGGTAGCTGCCGTTGGGACATGTGCCGCCAGAACTGACGTAGCTGCGAGCGGGACACGTTCTGCCAGGGCGCCCGCGCGCTGAGCAGGTACCACGGTGAGGTGAGGTCCGCCTGCCGCGCACAGAAGTTCTGGTCCAGCTCGTGCGGCTGCGGTTCACCTTCGGCCGGCAGGGGGCAGAGCCGGAACGGGCAGTCGTCCAGACAGGTGGCCCCCGGAGAGCAGGACTCCGAGGTCGCCAACGTGCGGTCGGGGCGCAGTGGGCGGCGGTCGTTGGTCAGGCAGGGCGGCAGATCGGCGCGGTCCGCGCGGGTCAGCCGGTCCTCCCGGTCGATGAGCAGGTCCCCCCGGTCGGCGAGGTTCAGCAGCAGCATGACGTCGGCCAGCAGGCGCTGGGCGTGCGGGGTGAGGACACTCCAGCCGCTCGAGTCGGGAATCCACAGGGACTGTTCCCGGCGGACCTCCGCCACCTTGCTGCTCGATCCGACCCGGCTGGAGGTCTCCCGTTCGTCGACCCAGCAGTACCGTTCCGGACGGCGGCTGAGCAGGGCGCGCACGCAGAGTCGACCGGCCTCCGTCAGGAAGGGGTGCGTCCGACCCGGCGTCCGTCCCCGCACCGCCTGGCCGGCGATCCGCAACCAGTGCCGCACCAGGCCGTACGGGTTCGCGCCGGGTTCCCGGCGGGGCAGCGGCTCGGCCGGGTCGAATGGCAGGGAGAAGAGCGTGAGCGCCTGGAGCAGCACCAGTTGGCTGTACCAGAATCGGGAGTGGGCCAATGCCCGCTCCGCCTTCTCGACGAGGAAGCTGCGGTGGGACGGGGTGCGACCGACCAGGGGACGGCGGATGTTCGCGGCCAGCCGGAAACCCTGGGCCAACGCGATTTCCGAGGTGATCGGGACATGGCTCTCCGGGCGAGCGGGGTGGTACGCCTCCAGTGCGCGTAGCCACTCCCGCAGATCGCCTCCCACCTGCGTGATCTCCGTGGTCGGCCCGAGCGGAGTCTCGTCGGTGTCCTGGTGGGCGGACTGGTAGAGCAACGGCAGAATCCAGCCCCGCAACTGCTGCTCCCAGTACGCGAGATGTTCCGCCCGGCGGTCGGCGGTGGCACTGCGCCCCATCTCACGGGGCCCGACGCCGCCCACCTCGCGCAGGCAACGCACCGCCGTCCGGCCACCCAGGCCGATCTCCCGGGCCGCGGCGAGCCGGACCCGGTACGAGCCCTCCCGGCTGGCCAGTCGGAAGAAGGCAGCGTAGTCGGGTTCGAGATCGACGTCGTCGGCCCGGCCACCCCGTTCCGGCCGGGGCGTCCGTGACCGGTCGACGATCAGTCGCGCGGCGTCCCCGATCCGGCGGACGAGCTGGAGCCTGGCCTGGTTGGCCGGCCGGTTGGGAACGTACCCCGCGCCAGTACCCTCCCACCGTTCTTCGATCTCCCGGACCAGGTCGGCGTGCACCGGCCGGCGGGCACTGGTGTCGATCTCCACTGCCGTGGCGTACAACTCGAAGCGCCAGCAGAGGTCCTGCTCCGAGTTCGCCTTCTCCCGCAGGTGCCGCACCAGCCGGGCGACCGGCTCCTGGCGCTGGGTGATCGGGAGACGCTCGGTCAGGGGCGGTCGTTCGCTCCGCCCGGCGGCCAGGTGTCGGGAGAGAAGGGTCAACGCGATCAGCGCCTCCGGGTTGCGTCGTGACGTGATCAGGCGGCCCAGCAACCGGTCCAGCAGTTTCGGGTCGGTGAGGTACCGCATGCCCAGGTATGCCTGGACGACGCCGTGCAGGAACTGGGCCTCGGTCCGGCGGACGTCCACGATCGACCACTCCGCGCCTTCGACGAAGGCGTGCGTGATGTGGTCCAGGGCGTTGGACCGGATGCGGTCGCCGAGTCGGTCGTGCAGCGTCTCCAGGATCGCCCACTGCTCTGCGCAGTGGTACCGCGTCATGTCCTGGTATTCGAGGTGGCTGGTCCCGCGTACCAGGGCGAGGCACGCGAAGGCGGACAGCACCTCCAGGGTGGCTGCCCGGTCGTCGCGGCCCCGGCTGACGTCCCGTTTGAGGGTGCCGTCGAGCAGGGCGGCCCGCCAGGCGTCGAGCAACCGCCACCGGGCTTCGTACCGGTCCATGGGCCGTACCACCCCGCCGGTCTCGGTCCGGGACAACTGCGGCAACCGGTCGCACCGGTGCAGGGCGCGGATGACGGTCAGGAAGAACGGGGAGTCGGTCACGTCCGCTGCCTTGACCAGCGCGGCGATCCCCGCCCAGGAGGAGCGCATCACCTCCGCCGTGCCGTCGAGCCCGTGCTCCAGAGCGGCTCCCTCGCCGAGCGGCTCCAACCCGACCAGGATCGCCCGCATGCCACGTAACGGGTCGTACGGGCGGGAGGTCACGATCAGCGGTAGCCGTGCCTCGGCGGCCTGGCTGATCGCCTCCCGCAGGACGTTCTCCTCGCTCTGTTCCTCGTCCCGTCCGAACGGCTCGTGCAGTCCGTCGGCGAGTACCGCGATCCGGTTGCTCATCCGCAGGTGCCGCCAGATCCGCATTCCGGAACCGTCGCTGAACAGCTTGGCGTCCACCAGTTCCTGGAACCGCTGTCTGGCGAGTTCCTCGAAGGCGAGTTCTGCGGCGAGCCGGGCGTCGCGCATCCGCACCGGCACCGGCACGATTCCGCGGCGCGCGAGCTGTCGGGTCAACTCGACGACGATGGCGGTCTTCCCGGTGCCCACCCCACCGACGAGCACGACAGGGCAGCGCACCTGCGGGTCCCGGATCCGTTCGATGAGCACCTCGCAGAGCTCGTCGCGGCCGACGACCCGGTCGACGCTGGGGTCGGCGGTCGCCACCAGAGCGGTGGCCGACGCCTGGGCCCGCTGGTTGTACCAGCGGTGGACTCGTCGCTTGTTCAGCACGTAGAACAGGGCCAGACCGAGCGCGGCGGCGACGAGCGGCTGGAAGAACCGGGTGAGAGTGGTGCAGGGCGCCCGCCGTTCCCCGGCGCAGGGAGTCCAGAGGGTCGGCAGGCGCTCGCTGAGCCACCGGCGTCCCTCGGCCGGAAAGAGCAGTTGGTAGAGGGGGTCGAGGACCTGGACGACGAGGCAGACGGCGACGACGAGCATGACGATCGCGGCCAGCGCGCTCCACCAGCGGTGCCGGGGCCACCTGCGGGAGCGGGTCGGCAGACCGTCGGCGCGGACGCGCTGCCAGTGCTGCTCCTCGCTACTGACCCGGGTTTCTACCGTGCGGGCCAGCTTCGCCAACGAGATCCGTGGACTCCACAGGCGCCGGCGCCAGAGCGGACCGCGCATGCCCCGTACCCCCGTCAGTCGCGGCGAGCGGCTGGTGAGATCTCGTCACGTACCAGTCAGGGTGAGGGTAGCGCCGGCCAACCCGACTCTTGGTATGGAATGGCGGAAACAGCACCAGCCCGGACATCGGCCGGGCATCGGGTTGGCCGGGTTCCGTCCGGCAGGCATCGGTCTGACGCCGGCCACCGCCGCCCGGTCCCCTCCGCCGGGCGGTGGTGGCCGGCGGGTCACACCGGCGCGGGGCAGGCCGAACGCTGCGGCGAGGTCCCCGATGCCACCACCGCGTGCCGCCCGCCCATACCCCCGCCCTTCTACAGGTGTAGAAGTTCATACTACGGCGACGAACGACCGGTGGGGGAGCAGGGTGGCAAGTCGGGCAAAACGGGTGGAGCTGCTGGCGGACGCGGCCATCGGGTTGATCGCCGAACAGGGAATGCGGGGGCTGACGCACCGCGCGGTCGACGCCCGCGCCGAGGTGCCGACCGGCACCACCTCGGCGTACCTGCGGACCCGCCGGGCCCTGGTGGAGGCGGTGGTGGAGCGCCTCATCGACTTGAGCCGCACCGACCTCGACGCCGGCCTGCTGCCGGTCGGCCCGCCGCCCGCCGGCCCGCTGCCCCCGCTCACCCCGGCCGACCTCGACCGGCTCGCCGCCGGCATCGCCACCGTGCTCGACACCTGGCTCACCACCGGCCGCGCCCGGGTCCTGGCCCGGTACGCCTGTCAGCTGGAGGCGACCCACCACCACGAGCTGCGCCGGATCCTCGTGCACGGCACGCCCCTGCGGGAGCAGGCCAGAGGTCTGCTCGCCCGGGCCGGGGCCACCGACCCACACCGGCAGGGCGACCAGTTCGTCGCCTTCGTCGACGGGCTGCTCTTCGACCGCCTGGTCGGCTCGGGCAGCCTGAGCGCACCGACCCCGGGCACCGAGGCGAACCGGGCCGACCTGCGCGACGCCATCCGGATCCTGCTGCGCGCGCTGACTGGCCGCTGACCGGCGGGGCCGCGCCCGGCGCTCGGACTAGGCTTGCCGCGTGCCCGGAGAGAGGAACTCGATGTCCGCGCCCCAGCCCGCCGACCTGCGGGCCGACTGCGGCCGCTGCTTCGGGATCTGCTGCGTGGTGCCGGCCTTCGCCGCCTCGGCGGACTTCGCCATCGACAAGCCGGCCGGTACGCCGTGCCCGAACCTCGGTGACGACTTCCGCTGCGGCATCCACGACCGACTCCGCGAACGGGGCTTTCCCGGCTGCACGGTCTTCGACTGCTTCGGGGCGGGGCAGCAGGTCGCCCAGGTCACCTTCGGCGGCCGGGACTGGCGTGGCCATCCCGAGCTGGTCGAGCCGATGCGGGCGGTCTTCCCGGTCATGCGGGCCCTGCACGAGCTGCTCTGGTACGTCACCGAGGCGGCCGCGCTGCGTCCCGGCGCGCCGCTGGACGAGGAACTGAACCGGGCCGGGGACGCGCTACGGGCCCTGACCCGGGGCAGCCCGGACGAGCTGCGTGCGCTGGACGTGGACGCGCTGCGTGGCGAGGTCAACCCGGTGCTGTCCCGCGCCGCCGAGCGGGTCCGGTCCCGGGACGGCCGGGCCGGGCTCGACCGCCGGGGAGCGGACCTCGTCGGGGCCGACCTGCGCCGGGTGGACCTGCGGGCGGCGAACCTGCGGGGGGCGTACCTGATCGGCGCGGACCTGCGCGACGCGGACCTGCACCTGGCCGACCTGACCGGGGCCGACCTACGTGGTGCCGACCTGCGTGGCGCGGATCTGCGCGGAGCGCTCTTCCTCACCCGCGCCCAGCTCGACGCCGCCCGGGGCGACCACCGCACGAGGGTGTCGGCGTCGGTCGGTCGTCCGGCGCACTGGTCGCTGCCGGTGACGCCGGTGCCCCGGCGGACCGGGCCCGGCCCGGCCGGCGTGGCGTCCGGCCGGCGGCGGGACCGGCGCGGCTGACGACACCGGCACCGGTGCGGGGCGCCAGACACGTCACACCAGGGCTGTGAGCTGCGTCTCCGCTAATTTCCTATTGACCCTATAGGAAAAGCAGCCTACGGTGGCGGTCGTGGTTGAGTATCAAGGCGCTTGATGTCGCCGGTCGCCACGCTTCCGTTCTCGCCCCAGTGAGAGAGACCGCCCCATGCGCTCCTACCCCCTCACGGCGCCGGCGCTCCGCCGGCTGGCCGCCGGATTCGCCGCTGCCGCCCTGATCGGACTGACCGCCTGCACCCCCGGCGCCGCCGAACCCGCGGCCGGCACGAGCGAGTCCCCGAGCGGAGTGACCGACCTCTCCGCCCAAGCCCAACTGAAGCCCACCTTCACCGCCGACGAGACGCTGCGGGCGCTGCTCCCCGAGCGTCTGCGCAGTTCCGGGGTGGTGCGTACCGCCACCAGCGTCGGACTGCCGCCGATCAACTTTCCGGGTGGGTCCTCCACCGAGGTGAAGGGCCTCAACGCCGACCTGGTGGCGGCGGTCGAGCAACTGCTCGGGGTCCGGTTCCAGTCGGAGAACTACCCGAGCACCGCGGCCCAGCTCCTGGCCCTGGACTCCAAGCGGATCGACCTGACCACGTCCACCAACGGCGACACCAAGGCCCGACAGGAGAAGTACGACTTCGTCGACATCCTGCTCTCCCGCAACGTGCTGATGGTCAAGGTGGGCAACCCGGCCGGCCTCACCTCCGCCGCCGACGTGTGCGGTCGGCGGTTCGGCGAGGTCAAGGGCTCGTTCTCGGTGCTGCCGACCCTGCGGGACGTGTGCCAGAAGGCGGGCCGTCCGGAGCCGGAGGTGTCCAGCTTCGAGGACATCCCCTCCATGCAGTTGGCGCTGGCCTCGGGACGGATCGACACGTACGTGGGCAGCGACTTCAACGTGGTCTGGGACAAGTCCCAGGGCAAGGCGGTCGACTCGGTCGCGCTGCCGGAGGCGGGCACGCTGGTGCTCGGCTGGACCGTACGCAAGGGCGACGAGGGGCTACGCGACGCCGTCCTGGGCGCGTTGCGGAAGCTGCACGAGGACGGCTACTACGCCGAGGCGTTCGACCGCTGGGGCCTGTCGTCCAACCGGCTCGACCCCGGCGTGAACATCGGTGCGCAGGGCACGGGGTTCAACGGGTGAGCACCGACCTGTCCGGCCCGCTCGCGGGCCACCGGATCATCGACTTCACCCGACTGATCGCCGGCCCGTGCGCCGGGGACCTGCTCGCCGCGATGGGCGCCGACGTGATCAAGGTGGAGGACGTCACCGGCGACCCCATGCGCAACGCGCGGTCGCGGCGCGTCGCCCGGGGCCTGACCGCGCCGTCGTTCGCGGCCTACAACGTCCACAAGCGTTCGGTGGCGCTCGACCTGAAGGACCCCGCCGGGCATGCGGCGGCGCTGCGGCTGTGCGACGGAGCCGACGCCGTGCTGTCGTCGTTCCGCCCCGGGGTGCTGGAGCGCCTCGGACTCGGCGCGGACGTGCTGCGCGCCCGTAATCCCCGGCTGGTGGTGGCACGGCTGTCGGCGTTCGGCGAGTCGGGCCCGGACCGGGACCGGGGCGGGGTCGACATCGTGATGCAGGCCGAGTCGGGACTCATGGCGGTCACCGGGGAGGCGGACGGGCCACCCGTCAAGACGGGGGTGCCCATCATCGACGCGGCCTCGGGGTACGTGCTCGCGCTCGGGGTGGTCAGCGCCCTGCTCGGCCGGGAACGGGGTGGCCACCTGCGGGAGGTGACGGTGTCGATGCTCGACGTCGCGGTCCACCTGCAGGCCCAGCCGTTGGCCGAGTACCTGGACTCGCGGCAGGAGCCGGAACGGGTCGGTAATCAGGCCCCCTACGCCGCCCCGGCAGACGTGTTCCCGGCAGCCGACGGCGCGTTGGTCCTCTCGGCCCACCTACCCCAGCACTGGACCCGCCTCTGCGAACTCCTCGACCGCCGCGAGTGGATCGACGACCCGCGTTTCCACGACGTCGGCGCGCGGGTGGCGAACCGGGAGGCCCTCTCGGCGGCGCTCGCCGAGGTGCTCCGGACCCGGCCGGTCGGGTACTGGCTGGACCTGTTCGCCGCCGCTGGGCTGACCGCCGGCCGCATCCGCACCTACCGGGAGGTCGTCGGCGACGGCACCTCCGCGTTCGTGGTGGACGCGCGGGATGTCGACAGCAGCCCGATCCAGGTGGTCCGTCCGCCGCTGCGCTTCCCGGGCTGGGCGGACGACCTGCTGCCCCGCCAGATCCCGCGTACCGGCGAGCACACCGGCGAGGTCCTCGGCCACACCACCAAGGAGGCTGTGGCATGACCGCCGACGAAGCCACGGTGCTGCACCGGCAGGATCTCGACGGCGGCGTCGTGGTGCTGGAGATGGCCCGTCCGCACCGGCTCAACGCGATCTCGCGACAACTGGCCACGGCACTCGTCGACGCCCTCGACGGACTGGCGACGGAGCAGGCGGCCCGGGTGGTGGTGCTCGCCGGCGCGGGAGACCGCGCCTTCGGCGCCGGCATCGACATCCGGGAACTGGCGGCCCAGACCCCACCGGAGCGGGACGTCCAGCAACGGACCATGGTGCGCCTGCAACGGACGTTGAGCGACTACCCGCGGCCGACGGTGGCCGTCGTCCACGGCATCGCGGCCGGCGCGTCGTTGCAGCTCGCGTTGCACTGTGACCTGCTGCTGGTCGGACCGGAGGCGCGGCTGGGCATGCCGGAACTCGGTGCCGGGCTGCCGGGGCTGCTGGGCGGTTGGCTGCTGCACACCCGGGGCGGCCCGCAACTGGCGGCGGACCTGCTGCTCGGCGGACGCTGGCTGTCCGGACCGGAAGCGGTCGCCGCCGGCCTGGCCGCCCGTCTCGTGCCGCTCGGCGAGGAACGCGCCACCGCCGTCGACGTCGCCCGGCAGATCGCCGGATACCAGCCGGACGCGCTCGCCGCCACGCACGCCTGGCTGCGCCGGCTGCGGATCGGCGGCGCGGCCCCGTCGTTCGCGGAGGCGATCGACGCGGCCGGCGAGGTCCTGCACGCGGCGAACCGCCGGCACCCGGGGGAGCGACCACGATGAGCGGGTACGACGACCCTTCCGACGGTCACCCCGCGAGCGGAACCCTCGACCTGGTCGCGGTCCGCGCCGACCTGCCCGCCGTGGACCGCCTGGTCTACCTCAACACGGGCACCGCCGGTCCGCTGCCGACGCCGGTCCGGGACGCGATGGTCACCGCGCTGGACGCCGACCTCACCCTGGGGCGGGCCTCGGGGCGGCGGTTCGCCCGCTTCGCCGAACACCTCGCCGAGACCCGCGACCTGCTGGCCCGGCTCGTGGGCGCCGACGCCGACGAGATCGTGCCGACCACCGGCACCACCGACGGGGTCACCCGCGTCCTGGCGGCGCAGCCCTGGGCGGCCGGGGACCGGGTCCTGGTCACCGTGCTCGAGCACCCGGACGTGCTGCGGGCGGTACGGGACGTCGCCGGCCGCCACCATGCGACCGTCGTGGTGGTGCCCGGCGCGACGCCCGAGGAGATCGGGGCGAACCTGAGCCGGGAACTGGCCGGCGGGGCGCGGCTGGTCGTCGTCTCGCATGTCACCTACGGCGCTGGGCTCGTGCTCCCGGTACCGGAGATCGTGGCGGCGGCCCGGCGACACCGGGCAGCGGTCCTCGTCGACGGGGCGCAGGCCGTCGGGGCGATCCGGGTCGACGTCCGCGTGCTCGGCGCCGACTACTACGCCTTCCCCGGACAGAAGTGGCTGCTCGGCCCGGAGGGTGTCGGCGCGCTGGTCGTCGCCCACGGCAGCGCCGGATTGCCGGCCGCCGCGTTCGGTCCGGGTATGCCGTCGCCGGTGCTCTGGGAGGGTCTGCGGGCCGCGCTGGGGTGGCGGGAGCGGCACGGTACGCAGCGCTTCCCGGCCGCCGTCGTCGCGGGCGCCGCCGAGCTGCGGCGGGAGCTGGCCGGGATTCCGCAGGTCGAGGTGCTGGGCCTGGGTGCCGAAGCCGGACTGGTGACCATCCGGCTGCCGGACGTCGACGCGGCACGGGTGGTGGCCGCGTTGGGCGCCCGGCGGATCGCCACCCGCGAGATCGCCGAGACCGACGGCGTGCGGCTGTCCCACGGCCCGTTCACCACCGCCCAGGAGCGGCGGCTCGTGGTCGACGCCGTCGCGGAACTGGCCCGAGAACGAGGAACGGAGACGTGGTGAGTCCAGCACAGGTCGGAGCCGAACCGCTGCTGCGGGACCGGCTCGGCATCGAAGTGCTGTCGGCGAGTCCGGACCGGGTCACCACCCGGATGCCGGTCGAGGGCAACCGGCAGCCCGCCGGGCTCCTGGCCGGCGGCGCGTCGTGCATGCTGGCCGAGTCGACCGCGTCCCTGGGCGCGAGCCTGCACGCCGCCGACCTGGGCGGAACCGCCGTGGGGCTGGAACTCAACGCCACCCATCACCGGGCGGTCCGCGACGGGCATGTCACCGCGGTCGCCGTCGCGCTGCGCCGTGGCCGGCGGGTGGCGAGCTACGAGGTGGTCATCACCGACGACACGGGAACGCTCGTCTGCACGGCTCGGGTCACCTGCCTGGTCACCGTGGCCCCGAACGGGGGTACGGCATGAGCGCCGTCGACGTCTCCCTCGACCGCGGGCCCGGCCCCACTGTGGACGGTCCCCGCGCCGACACCCCGGTGTTGACCGGCCGGCCGCATCCGTGGCGCTGGGTGGCCGGGCTGGTCGCGTTGGCGCTCTTCGGCGCCGGGGTGCACTCGCTGGCCCGCAACCCCGCCATGGACTGGCACGTCGCCGGGGAGTACTTCCTGTCCGAGCAGGTGCTGCGCGGGTTGTGGCTGACGCTGTGGCTCACCGCGGCCGTGACCGGGCTGGGCTTTCTCGGTGGCATCGTGGTGGCCGCGATGCGGCTGTCCAGCAATCCGGTGCTGGCCGCGATCGGCTGGGCGTACGTGTGGTTCTTCCGGTCCGTGCCGGTGCTGGTGCAACTGCTGTTCTGGTTCAACATCGGCTACCTGTACCCGACGCTGTCGCTCGGCGTGCCCGGCGGGCCGACCCTCTTCTCCGCGAACTCCACCGAACTGGTCAGCGCCACCACCGCGGCGATGCTCGGACTCACCCTGCACGAGGCCGCGCACGCCGGCGAGATCGTCCGGGGCGGCATCCTCGCCGTGGACCACGGGCAGCTCGAGGCCGGGGTGGCGCTCGGCCTGCGCCGGTCACGGATCTTCCGCCGGGTGGTGCTCCCGCAGGCGATGCGCAGCATCGTGCCGGCCACCGGCAACCTGCTCATCGGCACGCTGAAGGGCACCTCGATGGTCAGCGTGATCGCCGTGAACGATCTCCTGTACTCCGTCCAGTACATCTACAACCGTACCTACGAGGTCGTTCCGCTGCTGGCCGTGGCCACCGCCTGGTACCTGGTGGTGACCTCGCTGCTGTCGGTGGCGCAGTACTACGTGGAACGCCACTTCGCGCGGGGCGCGCAGCGCAGTCTGCCACCGACGCCGCTGCGCCGCCTGTCCGCCCTCCTGCCCCTCTGGAGGAAGTCGTGACGCAACGTCCCATGGTCCGGGTGGTCGACCTGCACAAGAGCTACGGCGGGAACCGCGTCCTGCGCGGCGTGGACCTCGACGTCGCCCGCGGCGAGGTGCTCTGTCTGATCGGCGCCTCCGGCTCTGGCAAGAGCACCCTGCTGCGCTGCGTGAACCATCTGGAGGCACCCGACGCGGGATTCGTGGAGGTCGACGGCGAACTCGTCGGCTACCGCGGGCACGGACGTCAGCTCCGGGCCCTGCCCGAGCGGCGTATCCGCCACCAGCGCGCCCAGATCGGCATGGTGTTCCAGAGCTTCAACCTGTTCCCCAACCTCACCGCCCTGGACAACGTCGTCGAGGCCCCGGTCGCGGTCCGTGGTCTGTCCCACAGACAGGCCACGGCGGAGGCGCGCGACCTGCTGGCGCAGGTCGGACTCGCCGGCCGCGAGGACAGCTACCCGCGCCAGCTCTCCGGCGGGCAGCAACAGCGAGTCGCGATCGCGCGGGCGCTGGCGATGCGCCCGAAGGTCATGCTCTTCGACGAGCCGACCAGCGCGCTCGACCCGGAACTCGTCGCCGAGGTGCTCGAGGCCATCCAGCGGCTGGCCCAGCAGGGCATGACCATGCTCATCGTCACCCACGAGCTGGGGTTCGCCCGGGCCGTCGCCGACCGGGTCGCCTTCGTCGACGACGGGCGGATCGTCGAACTCGGGCCGGCCCGGTCGGTGCTCGACGCGCCCCGCCACGACCGTACCCGCAGCTTCCTGAGCCGACTGGCCCGTTCGGCGGCGGATGGGGAGGAACTCCGTTGACCGACGAACCGACCACCGTCTGGTACACCCGGTGCCCGGTCCCCACCGCCTCCGGCGTGGCGATCGACGTCGGACACCTGACCGCGGCGGGGCTGACCGTCGCGCCGCTGCACCGCTCCGGGGCCACCGAGGCGCACTTCGACCACCGGCTGCCGGCGCTGTTCCGGGAGGGCGGGAACGTCCCCGCGCTCTGGGCCCGGTCCCGCGGCGAGCGCACCCGCCTGATCGGGCTCACCTGGGTGCCGGAAATGCAAACCGTGGTGACCCGCCGGGACAGCGGCATCCACGAGCCCGGGGACCTGGTGGGGCGCCGGCTCGTCCTGCCCACCCACGGCGGGGAGCGGGTGGACTTCTTCCGCGCCATGGCGCTGCGCGGATTCGACGCCGCCCTCCGCCTGACCGGACGGAGTCTGCGTGACGTACGGCTCGTCGACGCGCCCGCGCCGCTTCCGCGTACCACCGACGTCGGCGCCGAGGGCTTCTACGGGGCCACCGTGGCCGCGCTGCGCGCCGGCCTCGGTGACGTGGCGTACGTCAAGGGCGCACCCGGCGCCGACGTGCTGGCCGACGCTGACCTGCGGGTGGTCGTCGACCTGTCCGCCGTCCCGGACCCCCGGGCGCAGGTCAACAACGGCACCCCCCGCACGCTGACCGTCAGCGAGGAACTCCTGCTCCGGCATCCGGAGACGGTGGCCCGGTACGTCGCCGCCCTGCGCGACGCGGCTCGCTGGGCGGCCGCGAACCCGGAGCGGACCGCGCGAATCGTCGCCGCCGAGACCGGGTCCACCCTCGACGCCGTCCGCCGGGCGTACGGCGCCGACCTGGCGCGCTCGTTGACGCCCGAACTTCGTCCCGAGTGGATCGATCACCTTGAGGAGCAGAAACGGTTCCTGCTCCGGCACGGGGTGGTCGCCCGCGACTTCTCGATCGCCGACTGGATCGACGCCGGGCCGCTGGCCGGCTCGGACCGACACCTCAGCCCGCACACCACGGAGGCCACCTCGTGAGCATCACCATCGGCACCCATCCCAACAACCTCGCCACCTGGATCCTCGGTCACGTCGAGGAACTCCAGGAGCCGCTGCGCCGGGTCGCCGGGGAGGTGCGGTTCGTCCGCTACGACGACGGACGCCGCACCACCGGTCTGCTCGTCGAGGGTGCCATCGACGTGGGCGCGACGGGTACCACCCCGCCGATCGTCGCCCAGGCCGAGCAGCTCGACGTCGTCTACCTGGCGGTCTCTGAGCCGCACCCGGACCCCGGGGGCATCGTGGTGCCCCGGGAGTCGCCGATCCGCACCCTGGCGGACCTGCGCGGGCGGAGCATCGCCTTCACTGTGGGCTCCTGGCAGACGCACGCGCTCGCGGTCGCTGTCGACCGGGCCGGTCTGGCCTGGGACGACGTGACCGTCGTCGACGTCCCGGCCACTGCGCAGGGCCGGGACTTCCTGGGGGCCGGTACCGACAGTTGGCTCGTCGTCGATCCCGCCTACCGTCAGCTCGCCGATCTCACCGAGGTCCGGGTCGTCGCCGCCACCGAGGAACTCGTTCGGAACCGGTCGGTGTTCTTCGGTAACGGTGCCTGGGTACGGGACCATCCCGCCGAGGCCACCGCCTTCGTGGACGCGGTGGTCGCGGCCGAGGAGTGGGGGGCGACCCACCTCGACGAGGTCGCCGAACTCCTCTCCCGCAGCAGTCGGGGCGGTACCGCGCAGGTGTGGGGTCCGGCCCTGACCGGTCGACACTGGGGCGTCCACGCGGTGGACGAGGAGTTCCTCGCCGAGCAGCAGCACGCCGCCGATCTGCTGTACCGCTTCGGGGTGACTCCACAGGCGATCGTCGTCGTGGCGGCGGTGGCGGCGCGATGAGCGGGCGGCGGGGCGCGGGCCGGCGTCCGCCCCGCGTCCTGCCGCTGTACCCTGCCAGCGTGTCGCAGGCCGATCCCGTGCAACCCGACGACAACGCCCCGCCACCGGGTCTCCGGCTGCTGTACGCCATCGGTCGCCTGGACCGGGGCATCACCCGGGAGCTGCAACAGGGCCTGAAACCGCTCGGCCTCTCCCCGCATCAGTACGCCACCCTGACCGTGCTGCGCGCCCGCAGTGGACTGAGCAACGCCCAGCTCGCCCGTCGTGCCTACGTCACCCCGCAGGCCATGATCCAGGTGCTCTCCTCCCTGCACGCCGACGGCCTGATCAGCCGCAGCCCGTCCGGCGACAACCAGCGGGTCCTCGAGATCAGCCTGACCGCCCGGGGACGTGAGGTCGTCGAACGCTGCGACCGCATCGCCGACGAGATCGAGGACCGGATGCTCGACGGCGTTCCGCCGGGCGAACGCCGGGCACTGCTGGATGCCGTCCGTGCCTGCGTCCAGCGGATCAACGCCGGACTGCCGGGCGGTTGAGGTCGCCCGACCGGCAGTGCTCTCAGCCGCCGGGCCTTCCGTGGCCGCCCCCGCGTGCCGGCGTACGGCTGCCGCGTCGACCAGCGTCGGCGGTCAGGCCGGCCGGAGCTGGTCTCGGGCGACCAACTCCATCGTGACGACCACGGCGACCGCCTCCACCGCCAGCAGGCCGATCAGGACGAACAACTGCGTGACGCCGGCGGTGAGCGGATCGGCGCCGCCCAGCAGCACCCCGACGAACGCCCCCGGCAGGGTCACCAGCCCCACCGTGCGGGTCTGGTCCAGGGCCGGGACCAGCGCCTGCCCGGCCGCCGGGCGGCACACCAGCAGCGTCGCGTCCCGGGGCAGCAGGCCCAGCGCGAGCCCGGCCTCCACCTCGCCCCGGCGGCTGGTCAGCTCGTCGAGGGCGCGGCGGCCGGCCAGCGAGGTGGCGGTCATCGCCCCGCCGATCAGGATGCCGGCCACCGGGACGACCGCGATGCCGCGTGCAGGGAGCAGGCCGGACGCGAGCAGCGCCGCCACCACCGGCAGGCTCCCAGCCCCGATGGGCAGCGCGGCCCACCAGGCCCACCGGCCGCCGGTGATCCGCCGGCCGGAGGTGGCCGCCGCCACCGCCCACATGAGCAGGACGAAACCGGCCGTCGCGGCGGCCGACTCGACGATGACGACGATGAGTAGGGACACCGCCGTCAGTTGGAGTGCGGCGCGACCGGCGGCCACGACGATCTGCCGGCCGTGGCCGAGCCGGCCCAGCGTCACCACGACCGCCGCGACGGCGGTCAGCACCACCAGCGCGACCACCAGCTTCGGCCCGGTCACCAGCATCGTCGCCGTCATGTGCCCTTGCCTACCCGATGCCGGCCCCGATGCCCACGCCACCGACGCCGCGACGGTCGCAGTGCCCGACGAGGGGCGAACCGCCGTCGGCGTGGTTGCCCGTCCCGACTAGGGTTCGGCAGGGCGACACACGGCGGAGGCAGACGTGACCCAGGCAGACGACGACGCGCGGGAGTTGGCGACGGCCACCCCGACGGCAGTACCCGCACCGATCCGACCACCCGGGCGTGGCTGGCTGGTCCGGGCCGCGATCCGGCGCGTGGCGATCGTCGCGGGACAACTGCTCGTCATCGCCGCCGCGCTGGTCGGCATCGGCTACCTGCTGGGCCGGCTCTGGGTCATCCTGTTCCCGGTGGTGCTCGGCCTGCTGCTCACCACGGTGCTCTGGCCGTCCGTACGGTTCCTGCGGGCCCACCGGTGGCCGCCGGCGCTGGCCGCGGCGACGGTTCTGCTGACCTTTCTCGCCCTGCTGGTGGCGCTCGGCCTGCTCATGGTGCCGCCGGTGGTCGGCCAGATCGGCGACCTCACCGACCAGGCGACGGCCGGGCTCGAGCAGGTCCGCCGGTGGCTCACCGGACCGCCGCTCAACCTCGGCGAGGACCAGATCGGCGAGACGATCGACAACGTCTTCAACGCATTGCAGTCCAACGCCCAGAATATCGCCGGCTACGTGCTGACCTGGGCCACCTCCGTGGGGTCCGGGGTGGTCAACGCCGTGCTGGCCCTGGTGCTGTGCTTCTTCTTCCTCAAGGACGGCCCACGCTGGGTGCCGTGGCTGGCGGCGCAGACCGGCCCCCGCGCCGGGGTGCACGTCGCGCAGTTGTCCGAGCGGAGCTGGCGGGCGCTGTCGGAGTTCATCCGGCAGCAGGCCCTGGTCGGCTTCATCGACGCCTTCTTCATCGGCATCGGCCTGTGGGTCTTCGGGGTGCCGCTGGTGCTGCCGCTGGCGGTGCTCACCTTCTTCGCCGCCTTCGTGCCCATCATCGGGGCGTTCGTGGCGGGGGCGTTCGCCGTGCTCGTCGCGCTGGTCCACGACGGTCCGACCACCGCGTTGATCATCCTCGCCATCGTGGTGGCGGTGCAGCAGGTGGAGGGCAACGTGCTGCAACCGCTCCTGCAGGGGCGCGGCCTGAGCCTGCACCCGGCGGTGGTCATCCTCGCCGTGGCCGCCGGCAGCAGCCTCGCCGGGATCACCGGCGCCTTCCTCGCGGTGCCGGTCGCGGCGCTCGTCGCGGTGGCCTACCGGTACGCCCGCGACCACCTCGACAGCAAACGCCCGGCGGACCCGGAGCCGGAGACCCGCGAATTGGAGACCCGTGAACCGGAAGGCGCGCCGGCCGCCCCGGCGGAGTGACGGTGCGGTGGCCGCCTGAGGCGTGCCGCACGGGACAGCGGCCATCCGGCCCGCGTACGGCGGCGGACCGGATGGCCGAGGTCGGGGTCTAGCAGCGCGGCACGTTCGGGATGTAACCGCTGTACCCGGTGTTCACGTACGCGTCGGAGATGTAGCGGTTGGTGCCGATCCGGTTCCAGATCGTGGAGGTGCCGTAGGGGCCGGTGACCGAGGTGCCGGTGGCCTGGCAGTAGACGCTGACGCTGGAGCCACCGCTCACGGAGCCGACGACGGCGTAACCGGTGCCGGGGCCGGAGCGCACGTTGAGCACGGCGGTGCCGCTGTGCACGGTCCCGGAACCGATGCCGGTGACGCCGTTGACCAACTGCATGTAGTAGGTCCAGTTCCAGTGCGGGCCGGGGTCGGTGTGGGTGGCTCCGGGAACCTCCTTGTGCGCGATGATGTTGCTGCGGGTCTTGGGGATGCCGTACTTGTTGGCGAGGTTCCGGGTGAGCGCGGCGGACGCCCGGTACATGGCGTCGGTGAACCACGCCGGGTTGTCGACCCAGCCCTCGTGTTCGATGCCGATCGACTGGGTGTTGTAGGTCCAGTTGCCGGCGTGCCAGGCGATGTCCTTCTCCCGGACGGACTGGGTGACCGCGCCGTCCGAGGAGCGGAACGTGTAGTGTGCGCTGACCTGGGAGGCCGGGTTCTGGAACCAGCTGATGGAGCCGGCGTACGAGCCCTGGGTCACGTGGATGACGACGTGGGTGATGCGTTGGCTGGTGGGCCGGCTGGCCACGGTGTAGTTGCTCGGGCTGGCCGGCACCCAGGCCGCCGGCCCGTAGTCGGTGCTGAGGATGACGTTGCCCGTCCCGGGGTCCGAGGACGGGTCGGGCGCCGCCTGGGCGGCCGGGGCCGCGCCGAGGACGGCGGCCTGGAGGACGACCAGGGCCAGGGATACGCTCGCCCATCGCTGGAGTCGCATCGGATCTCCCATCGGCAAAGTTCGATGAATATCGATGTGGTGACGATAGGGCCAGATATTGAAGTTTGTCTACGGGTTCGGCGCTGGTCGTGAAGGTTTCCCCCGGCGCCGGCGGTGGCCGGGGACCTCCCGCCCCGGCACGGCCTGGACGCCGGCTGCGGCGTCCACGCCCGTCGGCGTGGCTGACCGGGGCGAAGTCACCCCGGCAATATCTTGCCGGGGTTCATCAGCCCGTGTGGGTCGAACACCTGCTTCAGCCCGCGCATCAGCTGCAGATCCAGGCTGTCCTTGTAGTCGGCGAGGCTTTCCCGCTTCGACTGCCCGATCCCGTGCTCGGCGCTGATGCTGCCGCCGAACCCGTACGTCGAGTCGTAGATGACCCGGGCGAGGTCAGCGGCTCGCACGCGGAACTCCGCGTCGTCACCGCCCACCGGCTTGCTGAGGTTGTAGTGCAGGTTGCCGTCGCCGACGTGGCCGTACGTGACGATCCGGATGCCCGGAAGAGCCTCGCTGAGCGCCCGGTCGGTGCCGGCCACGAACGCCGCGATGCGACTGACCGGCACCGTGACGTCGTGCTTCAGGCTGGGGCCCTCGTGGTTCTGCGCCTCCGAGATGCCTTCGCGCAGCGCCCACAGGGCGGTGGCCTGCGCCGGGCTGGCGGCGACGACCGCGTCCACCACCAGGTCCCGCTCGAACGCCTCGCCCAGTGCCGACTCGAGCACCGCGTCGAGACCGGCGAGCGGCAACGAATCGCACAGCTCCACCAGCGCGTACCAGGGGTGGCGCTCGTCGAACGGGTCGCGCGCGCCCGTCGCGTGGCGGAGCACGAACTCCACGCTCTGCCGGGACATGACCTCGAAGCCGGTCAGCCGGTCGCCGGCCAGGTCCCGGAGGACGCCGATCAGGTCGACCGCCGCCTGTGGGGACGGCAACGCCAGCCACGCCGTCGCGCGGCTCCGTACGGCGGGGAAGAGCTTCAGCACGGCGGCGGTGATGACCCCCAGCGTGCCCTCCGCGCCGATGAACAGCTGCTTCAGGTCGTACCCGGTGTTGTCCTTGCGCAGCCCGCGCAGCCCGTGCCAGATCCGCCCGTCGGGGAGCACGACCTCCAGCCCCAGGGTCAGGTCGCGCATCGTGCCGTAGCGGAGCACGGCGGTCCCGCCGGCGTTGGTCGCGAGGTTGCCGCCGATAGTGCAGCTTCCCTCGGCGCCCAGGGACAGCGGGAAGAGCTGGCCGGCGGCCGCCGCGGCCTCCTGCACCGTCCGCAGGACCGTCCCGGCCTCCACCGTGATGGTCTGGTTGGCGAGGTCGAGGTCGCGGATGCGTCGCAGGCGGGTCAGGGAGAGCACCACCTGACGGCCGGACGAGTCCGGGACCGCACCGCCGCAGAGGCCGGTGTTGCCGCCCTGAGGCACCACCGCGACGCCGGCCCCGTGGCAGAGCGCGACGACGCGGGCCACCTCGTCGGTGTCGCCCGGCCGCACGACCGCCGCGGCCGTTCCCCGGTACGCGTTGCGCCAGTCGGTGAGATAGCCGGCCATCCCGTCCCGGTCGCCGATCACGCCGTGCGGACCGACCACCTGCCGAAGCCGGCCGATGAGATCTGCGGTCAACGGGGCAGCTCCAGGACGCCGTCGACGCGCCGCGGGATGCCGCGGTAGTCGTCGGTGAGTTCCTGCGGGAGCAGGTCGACGGGTGCCCCCTGCCAGGTGACCGGGCGCAGGAACCGCCGAATCGCGGTGGTGCCGACGGACGTGTGCTGCGAGTTGGTCGACGGCCACGGCCCGCCGTGGTGCTGGGCCCAGGAGACGGCGACACCCGTGGGGTAGGCGTCGTAGATCAGTCGGCCGGCCCGTGGGCGTAGCTGCGCGGAGACGGCGAGCGGCAGCTCGGTCTCGTCCCGGCCCCGCAGCACGGTCCCGGTCAGCGACGAGGGCATCGCGTCCAGCGCCGCGAGCAGTTCGGCCGCACCGTGGTAGCGGGCCACGATCGACACCGGCCCGAAGCACTCCTCGGTGACCTGCTCCGGCAGGTCCCGGGCCGAGGTCGTCAGCAGCAGCGGCGCGACCCGGAAGCCGTTCTCCTCCGGTTCCGCACCGTGGGCCAGCACCTCGACGCCCGGGGCGTCCGCGAGGCCCCCGGAGACGCGGTCGTACGCGGTGGCGATGCCCTCGTTGAGCAGCACCGGAGCCTGGGTTCCGCGTACCGCCTCGGTCATGGCCTCGACCACCGTGTCACCGTCGGCGCCGCTCGGCACGAACACCAGGCCGGGCTTGGTGCAGAACTGGCCGCCGCCGAGGGTGAAGGAGCCGACGAGTTCGGCGCCGATCGCGGGCCCGCGCTCCACGGCGGCCTGTGGTGTGACGACGACCGGGTTGAGGCTGCTGAGCTCGCCGAAGAACGGCACCGGGTCGGGGCGCTGCTCGATGATCCGGAGCAGGGCGCGTCCGCCGGTGACCGAGCCGGTGAAGCCCACGGCCCGGACCGCCGGATGCGCGACGAGGTCGGCGCCGCCCTGGACGCCGTGCACGAGGCCCAGCGTTCCTGCCGGAGCGCCGGCCTTGTCCGCCGCCGCGGCGAGGATGTCGAAGACCAGCTGCGACGTCGCCGGGTGCGACCCGTGCGCCTTGACGACGACCGGGCAGCCGGCCGCCAGCGCCGAGGCGGTGTCGCCGCCGGGCACGGAGAAGGCCAGCGGGAAGTTGCTGGCGCCGAACACCGCCACCGGGCCGATCGGGAGGAGCATCCGGCGCAGGTCGGGTCGGGGCCCCATCGGGGTGTCCCCGGCGTGGTCGATGGTCGCCTCGAGGTAGCTGCCCTCGTCGAGGACCTCGGCGAACAGGCGTAGCTGGTAGCAGGTGCGGGTGAGCTCGCCGTTGAGCCGTACCTGTCCGAGCGCCGTCTCGCGGTCGGCGACCCCGACGACGTCCTCCCGCCGGTCCTCCAGCGCGTCGGCGAGGGCGCGCAGCAGCGCCGCCCGTCCGGCCCGGCCGAGCGCTTCCAGACCGGGGGTCGCGGCGAGCGCCGCCGCGCAGAGCCGGTCCACCTCCGCGGTGGTGGTCTCCTGGGCGACGACCTCGACGGCCTGGCCGGTCCGGGGGTCGATGCTGACGACGTCGGGCATGGGGACTACCTCCAGGGTGTGGTTCAGCGGGACGCGTCGACGTGGACGCGATCGACGGTCCAGGCGCGGGCCTGCTCGCTGAGCGTGATGCCCAGTCCGGGGCGGCCCGAGAGGTACATGCGACCTCCGTGGGTCTCCAGACGCTCGTTGAACAGCGGGTGCAGCCAGTCGAAGTGCTCCACCCAGGGCTCGTGCGGGTAGGCGGCCGCCAGGTGCACGTGGATCTCCATCGCGAAGTGCGGCGCCAGTTGCAGGTTGCTGTGGTCCGCCAGCGTGGCGAGCTTGAGGAACTGGGTGATGCCGCCGATGCGGGGCGCGTCCGGCTGGAGGATGTCCACCGCACCGGTCCGGATCAGCTCGTAGTGCTCGGCGACGCTGGTCAGCATCTCGCCGGTGGCGATCGCGGTGTCCAGCGACCGGGCGAGCTGTGCGTGTCCCTCGGCGTCGTAGGCGTCCAGCGGTTCCTCGATCCAGACGAGGCCGAACTCCTCGAGCGCGCGGCCGACCCGCATGGCGGTCGGCCGGTCCCACTGCTGGTTCGCGTCGACCATCAGCGGGACGGCGTCGCCGATGTGTTCGCGGAGGGCGCGGACCCGCCGCAGGTCCTCCGCCGAGTCCGGCTGTCCGACCTTGATCTTGATGCCGCCGACCCCCGACTCCAGGGTGCGGGTCGCGTTCTCCATGACCTGCGCGATCGACTCGTGCAGGAAGCCACCGGAGGTGTTGTAGCAGCGCACCGAGTCGCGGTGCGCGCCGAGCAGCTTCGCCAGCGGCAGCCCGGCGCGCTTCGCCTTCAGGTCCCACAACGCCACGTCGATCGCGGCGAGCGCCTGGGTGGCGGCACCGCTGCGCCCGACTGAGGCACCCGACCAGACGAGCTTGGTCCACAACCGGCCGATGTCGCTGGGATCCTCCCCGATCAGGTCCGGTGCCACCTCCCGGGCGTGCGCGAACTGCGCCGGCCCACCGGCCCGCTTCGAGTAACCGAAGCCGACTCCCTCGAATCCCGCCTCGGTACGGACCTCGGCGAAGAGGAACGCCACTTCCGTCATCGGCCGCTGCCGGCCGGTGAGCACCTTCGCGTCGCTGATCCCGGTGGGCAGCGGCAGGGTGATCGACGAGAGGGTCACCGACTCGATCCGGTCGAGGACGGCGGGGGCCGCGACGGGCACGCTGGTGGTGGTCATGGCTCTCTTTCCAGTGGTGATGGTCAGCGGACCAGGCACGGTCGCTTGGGGTCGAACGCCCAGCCGGGCACCAGGTACTGCATCGCGGCGGCGTCGTCGCGGGTGCCCAGGCCGTGCTCCAGGTACAGCTCGTGCGCCGCTGCCAGGGCGTCGCGATCGAGCTCGACCCCCAGTCCGGGCGCGGTGGGGACGGCGATCCGGCCGTCCCGGATCCGCAGCGGCGTACGGGTGAGCGCCTGCCCGTCCTGCCAGATCCAGTGTGTGTCGAGGGCGGTGATCTCGCCCGGGGCGGCGGCGCCCACGTGGGTGAACATCGCCAGCGAGATGTCGAAGTGGTTGTTCGAGTGCGAACCCCAGGTGAGGCCGAAGTCGTGGCACAGCTGGGCGACCCGGACGGAGCCGCGCATCGTCCAGAAGTGCGGATCCGCGAGCGGGATGTCGACCGCGTTCGACCGGACGGCGTGGGCCATCTGGCGCCAGTCGGTGGCGATCATGTTGGTGGCCGTACGCAGCCCGGTGGCCCGCCGGAACTCCGCCATGACCTCGCGTCCGGAGAACCCGCCCTCGGCGCCGACCGGGTCCTCCGCGTACGCGAGCACCCCGTGCAGGTCGCGGCAGAGTTCGACGGCCTCGGCCAGCAGCCAACCGCCGTTCGGGTCGAGCGTGATGCGCGCGTCCGGGAACCGCTCGGCGAGGGCGCGCACCGCGGCGACCTCCTGCTCGCCGGCCAGCACGCCGCCCTTGAGTTTGAAGTCGGTGAACCCGTAACGGGCCTGTGCCGCCTCCGCGAGCGCCACGATCGCGTCGGGGGTGAGTGCCGGTTCGCGGCGCAACCGCTCCCAGTCGTCGGCCGGTTCCGGCTCGGCCAGGTAGGGCAGGTCGGTGGACCGGCGGTCGCCGACGTAGAAGAGGTACCCGAGCATCGGGACGCTGTCGCGCTGCTGGCCGTCGCCGAGCAGCTCCGCGACGGGCACGCCGAGGTGCTGACCGAGCAGGTCCAGCAGCGCCGACTCCAGCGCCGTCACCGCATGGATCGTCGTCCGCTGGTCGAAGGTCTGCGACCCGCGTCCGCCCGCGTCGCGGTCGGCGAACGTGTCGGTGACCTGGCGCAGCAGTCGCCGGAACTGCCCGACCGGCTGCCCGACCAGCAACGCCTCGGCGTCGGAGATCGTGCGCCGGATCGCTTCGCCCCCGGGGACCTCGCCGACGCCGACGCGACCTTCGCTGTCGGTGACGATGGCGACGTTGCGGGTGAAGAAGGGGCCGTGCGCGCCGCTGAGGTTGAGCAGCATGCTGTCGTGCCCAGCGACGGGCACCGCCTCGACACGGGCCACGGTCGGGGTGCGGCCGGTCATCGTCGTCCTCTCGGGGTTCGGTGAGGTGGTCAGGAGACCCTCTTGACCAGGGTGGTCAGCTCGGCGAGTTCGCTCTCGGTGAGGTCCGACAGCGGGGGCCGGACCGGGCCGCCGTCGCGTCCGACCGCGGTCAGGCCGGCCTTGACGATGGAGACCGCGTACCCCCGGCGCCGGTCCCGGATGTCCAGGTACGGGATCACGAAGTCGTTGAGCATTCGGTAGACCGCTGGCCGGTCCTGGGCGCGGACGGCCGCGTAGAACCGGAGTGCGAACTCGGGCAGGAAGTTGTACAGCGCGGAGGAGTAGGTCGTCACGCCGAGCTGCAACAGTGGCAGGGCGAACGTCTCGGCGGTCGGCAGGCCGCCGACGTAGATCAGCCGGTCGCCGACCCGGGCGTAGGTGCGCGTCATCTGCTCGATGTCGCCGACGCCGTCCTTGAGCCCGATCAGGTTGGGGTTGCGGTCGGCGATCTCGGCGACCGTGACGTCGGTGAGCACGGCGTTGGCGCGGCTGTAGACGATGACGCCGAGGTCGGTCGCGCGGCACACGGTGCTGATGTGCTCGGCCAGGCCCTGCTGGCCGGCCTCGGTGAGGTACGGCGGGAAGAGCAACAGTCCGGAGGCGCCGGCGGCCTGGGCGGCCTGGGCCTGGGCGACGGCGACGGCGGTGCCGCCGGTGGCCGGCGCGACGACGGGGACCTTGCCGGCCACCTCGTCGACGGCGACCCGGACGACCCGGTCGATCTCGGCCGGGGTGAGCGAGAAGCCCTCACCCGTGCCGCCGGCCGCGAACAGGCCGGCGACGTCGAAGCTCGCCTGCCAGGCCAGGTGCTCGCGGTACCGGGCCTCGTCGAACTGGAGATCGGCGTCGAAGTGGGTGACGGGGAACGAGAGCAGGCCCGACTTCAGCCGGTCAGCAAGAGCATCCGGCGGCAACAGCGTCACGGTGATCGTGTCCTTGGGTCCGGGTCCGCGCCGGTTTCTCTCGACGGCGCGAACGTGGTCGCGATCACGGTAAGAACCGGCGACGATGCATGTCCAAGAGCAGTTCCGCATTGAACGATGCAGGACGGGTATCAGGTTCCGTCGGTGCGTCGCTCCAGCGCGGCGAGCGCCCGCCACAGCGCGGGGTTCTTCGAGTCCCTGGCCCACAGCAGGTGGAGCTCGACCGGTTCGGGCGTGGGCGTCTCCAGTCGCACGAACCCCACTCCCTCGATCGCGAGCCGCGCGGCGGAGGCGGGGACGAACGCGACGCCACGGCCGGCCGCCACGAGCCAGAGCATGGTGAGCACCTGGCTCACGGTGTGCACGATGTTCTCGGTGGCGATCGGGACCACGCCCGCGACCAGGTCGTAGAAGTACTTCGCCTTGGTCGGCGAGTGCATGACGACCGGCTCGCCGGACAGGTCCGACGCCGTGGCCGGTCGCCCCAGCGCCAGCAGCCGGTGGCCCACGGGTGCGGCGACGAGCAGCGCCTCCCGGTGCAGTACCCGGGAGCCGAAGGTCTCCTCGTCGAAGGGGGGCCGGGCCAGTCCCAGATCCACCTCCTCCTTGAGCAGTCCGGCGACCTGCTCGCGGGTCACCATCTCGGTCAGGTCGACGTCGACCTCGGGCAGTTCCCGGCTCAGGTCGTTCAGGAGTTCGCCGAGGACCCCGTACGCGGAGGCGGCGGTGAACCCGATCCGGACCAGGCCGCTCGCCCCGGAGGAGACCCGTCTGGCCAGCTCGGGGGCGGTGTCGGCAAGAGTGAGCAGTCGGCGGGCCTCGGTCAGGAACGCGGTGCCCGCCGCGGTGAGGGTGACCCGTCGATTGTCACGTTCCAGCAGTTGGGCACCGACGGCCCGTTCCAGCTTCTGGATCTGACGGCTCAGGGGAGGTTGTGTCATCTTCAGACGCGCGGCCGCCCGGCCGAAGTGCAGCTCGTCGGCTACGGCCACGAAACCGCGAAGTTGCTCCAGCGTGAACGTCATGTCAGGAAGGTATCAATTGATGCTCCATTGGATTTGGACAGGCATGAGCCGAGGTTCTTACGCTGCGGTCATCCACGCGTCGGTGATCCCACTCACAGCGCCCACCGCCGTAACACGGCTCTGCTAAGAGGAGAACCCATATGAGCATCAACCGCGTACGCCAGTGGGCGACGCTGGGTGCCGGCTTCACCCTGGCCCTCTCGCTCGCGGCCTGCGGCGGCAACGTTGGTGGCGGCTCCGACGACGGCGCGACGTTCCCCGGCGACACGCCGATCACGATCTTCGTCGGCCAGGACCCGGGCGGCAGCACCGACCTCATCGCCCGCGCGTTGGCCGAGCAGGTCTCCGACGACCTCGGCGTGCCGGTGACCGTGGAGAACAAGCCCGGTGCGAACGGCGCCCTGGCCGCGAAGGAGCTGTCGGGCAAGAAGGCCGACGGGCACACCCTGATGGTCTACAACGGCAGCCTCGCCTACATCACCCCGTTGGCGGTCGCCGAGGGACAGGTGCCCGACATCGCGGAATACGAGATCGTCACCGGCGTCAGCCAGGACGACTACGTGCTCGTGACCGCGCCGAAGTCCGGGTTCAAGACCGTCGACGACATCGCGAAGGCGGGGCGGCAGATCACCTTCGGGACGACCGGTGTGGGTACGGGCAGCCAGCTCTCCCAGGCGCTGCTGTTCGCCCAGAAGGGCATCGACGCCAAGGCCGTCCCCTTCGACGGCGGTTCGCCCACGCTGACCGCGGTGCTGGGTAGCCAGGTGGACGTCGGCGCCGTGCAGCTCGGCGAGGCGATCGAACAGATCGAGGCCGGCAAGTTGACCCCGATCGTCACCTTCGCCGACAAGCGGCCGACGTACCTGGCCGACACCCCGACCGCCGGCGAGGCCGGCCTCGACGTGCCGGTGCAGCAGTCCCGGGCGATCTTCGCCCCGAAGGGCACGCCGACGGCGGCCATTGACACCCTGCGCGCGGCGTTCCAGAAGGCATTCCAGGCCGAGGCGTACAAGAAGTTCAACGAGGAGAACCTGCTCACCCCGAACGAGGTCGACGGCGAGGAGTTGCGCAAGCAGTGGACCACCAGCCTCACGGAGTACAAGAGCGTGCTCCAGAAGCACAACATCAACCTCGGCGGAGCGAAGTGACCTCTGCGAACGACCGGGCGGGTAGCCCGGCGGTCCCCGGCGGCCGGGCGGCCGCTGGGGGCGCCCCCGGGGCGACCCGGCAGGCCGAACCGGCGAGCGGCCCCGCCGCCGAGGCGCCCGGTCCCGGGGAACCCGACCTCGACGGGGTCAGCCTCGCCGAGGCGGTCCACCAGGTCGAGGAGGCCGAACACGAGGGCCGCCCACCCGCGGCCGGGCCGTTGAGCAACGTCCTCGTGGCCGCCGCCGTGGTCGTGCTCGGTGTCGCCGCGCTGGTCGGCTCCGCCCGGCTCGGCCTCGGCAGCGCCCGCAGCCCCGAGGGGGGCACCTGGCCGCTGCTGGTCAGCGGTGTGCTTGTCCTGCTGGGCCTCGGTCTGCTGGCCACCGCCCGGCGGACGACCGACGCCGAACGATTCTCGCGGGCGAGTTGGCTGGTCTTCGCCGGCCTGGCCACCATGGTCGTGTTCGTCGCGGTGATCGAGGTCATCGGCTTCGAGATCCCCGCGACCCTGCTCGCCTTCGTCTGGCTACGGTTCCTCGGCCGGGAAAGCTGGCGTACCTCGGTCGTCGTCAGCCTCGCCGTGGTGGTCGCGTTCTACCTCCTCTTCGTGGCGGCCCTCGCCGTCCCCATCCCGCACCTCTTCTAGGACCGTCCCGTGGACTTCGCTCCTGTACTCGACGGCTTCGGCGTCGTACTCGAACCGACGAACCTGCTGTACTGCCTGATCGGTGTCGTCATCGGCATGCTGATCGGCGTGCTGCCCGGCCTCGGTCCGGCGGCGACCATCGCGATCCTCCTGCCGGTGACCTTCGGCATCGAGCCGGTGACCGCGGTCATCATGCTCGCCGGGATCTTCTACGGCGCCCAGTACGGCGGCACCATCACCTCCGTCCTGCTCCGCCTGCCCGGCGAGGCATCCTCGGTGGTGACGGTCTTCGACGGCTACGCGCTGGCCCGGCAGGGCCGGGCCGGGACGGCGCTCGGCATCGCCGCCGTCGGCTCGTTCATCGGCGGAACGGTGTCGATCATCGCGCTGACGCTGGTCGCTCCCGTGGTGGCGGGCTTCGCGCTGGACTTCGGCCCGCCCGAGTACACGGCCCTGGCCCTGCTCGGCATCCTCCTCGTGGCAACGGTGAGCAGCGGCGGACGGCTCAAGGCCGTGATCGCCGCTGCCGTCGGCCTGCTGCTGGCCACGGTCGGCCGGGACGGGTTCACCGGCGCCGAGCGGTTCACCTTCGACAACCTGTCGCTCGCCGACGGCCTGGACTTCGTCCCGATCGCGATGGGCCTCTTCGGCCTCGGCGAGATCCTCTACAACCTCGAGGAACGCCACCGGGCGGTGCAGGCGCCCACGACAGTGGCCAACGTCTGGCCGTCGCGGGCGGACCTGCGTCAGTCCTCGGGGGCCATCGGACGCGGCTCGCTGCTGGGCTTCGTCCTGGGGATCCTGCCCGGCGGCGGTGCCACATTGTCGTCCCTGGCCGCGTACGCCCTCGAGAAGAAGCGGTCCAAGCACCCCGAGCGGTTCGGCAAGGGCGCCGTCGAGGGCGTGGCCGCCCCGGAGACGGCGAACAACGCGGCGGCGACGTCGTCGTTCATCCCGCTGCTGACGCTCGGCATCCCGGCCAACGCGACGATGGCCGTCATCTTCGGCGCGCTGCTGATCCAGGGCGTGAGCCCGGGCCCGCAGCTGGTCAGCCAGGAGCCCGAACTCTTCTGGGGCGTCGTCAACTCCATGTACATCGGCAACATCCTGTTGCTGATCATGAGCATTCCGCTGGTCGGCCTGTTCGTGAAGATCCTGCGGGTGCGGGCCACCATCCTCGCCCCCATCACGGTGCTGATCACGCTGGTCGGCGTCTACACGGTGAACAACGACGTCTTCGACATCGTGCTGGTGATCGTCTTCGGAGCCCTCGGCTACCTCATGAAGAAGTTCGGCTTCGACCCTGGCCCCCTGGTGCTGGCGTTCGTGCTCGGCTCGCTCCTCGAGGACTCGCTGCGCCGCTCGCTGCTGATCTTCGACGGCGACGCCACCGGCTTCTTCACCCGACCGATCTCCGGCACCCTGCTCGCCATGTTCCTGCTCGTGGCCCTGCTTCCGCCGATCCGGGCGGTCCTCGGCCGCCGCCGGGCGTCGTCCCACCCCGATACCGCCGCCCACGACACCAAGGAGCTCGTGTGACCGTCCTCGTCGCCTACATCCCCAGGCCCGAAGGAGACGCCGCCTTCACGGCCGCCGTCGAGGAGGCCGGGCGTCGCCGGGAACGGCTGGTGGTCCTCAACGCCCCGCGCGCGGGTGCGCCGGTCAGCGCGGACGTCGCGAGTGAGGCCGCGGTCGCGGACATGATCCAGCGGGCGACGGCGGCCGGTGTCGACGTCGAGGTCCGCCAGGACGCCCACGCCGGGGACCTCGCCGACGAGGTCCTCCGGGTCGCCGAGGAACTTGACGTCTCGGTGATCGTGATCGGCCTGCGTCGCCGCTCGCCGGTCGGCAAACTGATCATGGGCAGCACGGCCCAGCGCATCCTGCTCGACGCCGACCGGCCCGTCCTGGCCGTCAAGCCCTGACGTCGGCCCGACGACCAGCACCGGGAGGTAAGCACGATGGCACAGGTCGTCGTCCTGGGCACCGGACTGCCCGACCGGGTTCTCGACGAGATCGGCGTCCGGCACACCGTCCGTACCCTCACCCGCGACCAGCTCGACACCGCCGAGGGAAGGGCGGCCCTGGCCCACGCGGAGGGAGTGGTCGTGATCGGCCAGGAGCCGGTCACCGAGGAGTTCCTCGCCGCGGCCCCGAAGCTGCGGGTGGTCTCGCTGCGGGCGGTCGGCTACGACCGGGTCGACCTGGCCGCCTGTCGCCGCCGTGGCGTGGCCGTGTGCCACACCCCTGGGGTGCTCGACGGGGCGGTCGCCGACCTCACCGCCCTGCTCGTGGTCGGCATCGCCCGGCGGTTCGGGGAGTGCCTGGACAGCGGCCGGGGCTCCTGGGCCACCACCGGCGCCCGACCCGCGCTCGGCACCGACGTGGCCGGCAAGGTGCTCGGCATCCTGGGCATGGGGCGGATCGGCCGACGGGTGGCGCGGACCTGCGCCGCCGGCTTCGGGATGGAGATCATCTACCACACCCGGTCCGGTCCGACCGCCGAGGACGACGCGTTCGGCGCGAGCTGGGTGACCAGGGAGGAACTCTTCGCCCGCGCCGACTTCCTCACCATCCACCTGCCACTGACCCCCGAGACCCGGCACAGCGTCGGCGAACGGGAGCTGGCGGCGATGAAACCCGGCGCGTACCTGGTGAACACCGCCCGGGGCGACGTGGTGGACGAGCGGGCCCTGGTGGCGGCCCTGCGGTCGGGTCGGCTCGCCGGCGCGGGGCTGGACGTGCTCTCCACCGAGCCGCCCGATCCGGACAACCCGCTGCTGCACCTGCCCAACGTCATGGTCACGCCGCACGTGGGCAGCGCGACCGAGGAGACCCGGTACGCGATGGCGGAACTGGCCGCCCGGAACCTGCTGAACGTCCTCGCCGGTGAGGAGCCGGTCGCCCGGGTCGTCTGAGGCCGGGCGACCCGACATCAAGGCGTCGTCGCCGGGCGACGGCCTGCCGTACGGTCAGCCGGTGGTGACCTGGACCGGACCCACCCGCAGCGTGCCGTCGGTCAGTGGGGTGCAGCGGACCCCGCCCCGACCGCGTAGCGCCTTCCAGGCACCCGGGCCGATGGTGGCGTCCATCCAGGCGCACGGGTGGGCGGCGCGGTTGACCCGCAGGCTGACCGGCCCCTCGCCCGAGTCGAGGACCAGCACGGTGCCGACCAGCTCGTCCACGGCGAGGCCGACGGTGAGGATGTTGCGCCGGACCTGCACCAGGTCGGCCCCGGGCGGCAGGGACTCCGACGCGATCAGGGTGACGCTCGCGTCGCGGTGCGCGGGCCGCCCGAAGTAGCGGTCGCCGACGATGCCGAGCCCGGCCCGGATCCGGATCTCCTCGACGAGTTCGCCCGGGGCTGCCGGCGTCGGCCCGTCGGCCGGCCGACCCAGATAGCGGTGTACGGGCGAGGCCAACAGTTGGACGATCTCGGGCACGGCCGAATTCTACGAGCCGCCGCCCGCCGACCCCGACGGCGTGCACCGCCCTGGACGTCGGATCCACCTCCCGCCGAGGTGGCGCGGCGTGCTGCTCCGACGCGCACTGGCGAGAAACACGAGCCTGCTTGCACAAGATCGTAGGATTGCCGTCCATGACCTGGCTCACCGAGGCGGCGCTGCGACGAAGGGCTGGAGTCACGCTCTTCGAGCGTGGCGGCCGCTGCGTCGGCGACGTGGCCGACGTGGCCGAGGAGGCCGGGACCGTGACGGCGACGGTGCTGAGCAGCACCGGATCCGGGGCCACTTACCGTGTCCGGCTGGATCAGCGGGACGGGGAGCCGGCCGGAAACTGCGACTGTCCACATGGGCTGGAAGGGCATTTCTGCAAACACTGCGTCGCGGTGGGGTTGAGACTGATCGGCGGCTCGTCCTTGCGCGCGACTCCGCCTCCGTCCGAAGTGCTGCCGGGGCAACAGCAACAATGGCAGGCCGTCGAGGTCTTCCTGGCCGGTCGCCATCCGTACGAGTTGGTCGAGCTGCTGCGTGACGCGGCGCAGGACGACCCGGCACTGTGTCACCGCCTGTGGCTGCTGGCCACGGCGAGCGACCCGACGCAACTGCGGAAACAGGCGGAGCGCCTGGAGGAAGGGTACGGGGCCGGGGCGGGAGCCACCTATGCCGAGCGGGCCCGGGCGATCGTGTTCGCGTTCAGCCACCAGCCTGCGGCGCACCACGCCGCCGCACAGGAGGGGCTGCGGCTGGTGGTGCAACGTCTGCTTGACGCGGTTGACCAGGAAACCGAGCACTGTGAGCCTGGCGAGACCACGGCCGACGACGACGCACCCGTGCTGGCGGTCCTCTCCGTCGCCTGGCGAGAGCACCTGCGGCTGTGCCAGGTCACCCCACCCGATGCCGTGCGGCTGGCGCAGTGGTTCGTCGGCATTCGCCTTGAGCACCCGCACCACGGGTATCGCTTTCCGGCTTCGGATCTCGCTTCGTTGGATCGTGTGCTGACCGCATGCCGGGAGGCACTCGCCACGATCGAGGGTGCGTCCGCGCAGCAGCAGACGCTGCGGGAAGAGGTGCTCGAGGCCGGCGGCGACACCGATGAACACGTGGCGCTCCTGGCCGCCGACCTCTCGACCTACCGGAGCTATGCCCGTGTCGCCGAGGTACTCGTCGCCGCGAGTCGCATCGAGGAGGCTGTCGGCTGGCTGGAACGTGCCCGCAACCCTGGCGTCAAGCTTGGCGATGACCCGAGACCGGTCGCCGAGCTGTTGGCCGTCCTCTACACCCGCCAAGGCCGCCTGGCCGACGCGCTCCAGGTACGGCGACGCCATTTCGCGTCGGCCCGCACCGAGGCGGCCTATCGGGCGTTGCGGGAGGCCGCGAGCCTGGCCGGGGCCGATTGGCCGCGGCTGCGCGACGAGGCGCTCGACCTGCTGCGCCGTACGGCCGGCCCGGGCCTCCCGCCGGACACACCGGGAGGGTGGACGGCGACCACCGGACCCCACGCCAGGTCGGTGTACACGCTGGTGCATCTCCTGATCGAGGAGGGCGCGCCGGATGAGGCGTGGGACGTGGCGCGACGCCATGGGTGCACCGGTGCCACGCTGGTCAAGGCAGCCAACGCCCGAGCCGTCTCACATCCGGAGGACGCGATTGCCGTCTACTGGTCGCTGGTCGATGAGGCATTCGAGTTCCACGGCCGGGACCGCAACCGTAGTTACGAGCGGATCGCCAGCCTGCTGTTTGTTCTCAAAGACCTCATCACCCGCAGCGGCGGCGACTTCCGCAGGGAGCTGGCGACGTTCAAGGTCACCCACAGTCGCAAACGCAACCTGATCGAAGAGCTCGCGCGTCGCGGCCTGTGACCTGCTCAACCCCGGTGCTGCCGGGCTGGCCATCGCCGCCGCGCGGCCCGCTGTCCGGGTCGATACCGATGCCCCGCCAGACCACGTCGAACAGGCGGTGCGACTCCTCTCGGGTCAGCGGTGACAGCCCGAGCACCAGGCGCTGGTAGGCAGGGGCGCAGAGGGCGTCGACGACGGTGTCGACGTCAACGTCCGGGTCGATCTGCCCGGCGCGGATGCCACGTTGGACGATCGACGTGGCGCTGCGTCGGCGGGGGGTTATCCAATGGTCGAGCAGGGCGCGGTTCACCAGGTCGTCAGTGGCGGCGGCCGCGACGACGTGGCGCAGCAGCGGACCGGCCAGGGTGTCCCGGAGCAGGTCGGTGAGGGCGTGAACGTGGTGGGCGAGCGCGTCGCGCGCGGAGGCGTCCGCCATCGGGTCGATGGAGTCGCGTACCTCGTCGAGCAGGCCCTCGAGCAGCACCGCGGCCGGTGAGGCCCACCACCGGTAGATGGTCGTGCGGCTGACCCCGGCCCGTTTCGCGATCGCGTCGATGGTCGCGGCCTGCCCGCCCCCGCTGAGGGCGAGCTCGCCGGCGGCGCGCACGATCGCCTCGCGGGCGCTGGTGCTCCGGGGCCGCCCGCGTCGGCGTGCCGATGTGATCTTGCCCGCGCCGCGCGGATCAGGAGTTCCTCCGACAGGAGCAGGGGTAGCATCATTCCTGGACACAGTGTCCAGTATATGGAAGGGGCCGTGTCGCGTACGCCGCCCGGACCGGGCGGTGCCCCACCCAACCGGAAAGGTCACCCGATGATCTTCATCACCGCCAAGTTCCTGGTACGCCCCGAGGACGCGGACCGCTGGCCGGACATCGCCCGCGCCTTCACCGAGGCGACCCGCGCCGAGCCGGGCTGCCTCTGGTTCGACTGGTCCCGCAGCGTCGACAACCCGAACGAGTACGTCCTCGTCGAGGCGTTCCGCGACGGCGACGCCGGTGCGGCCCACGTCCAGTCGGCGCACTTCCGGGCGGCGCAGCGTGACCTGCCGCCGCACCTGGCCGCCACGCCGCGCATCGTCAACACGACGATCCCGCAGGACGACTGGTCCGAGCTGGGGGAGATGGCCGTCGAGGCGTGACCGGCGGGACGCCGTGGCGGCCCGCCGGTCCGGTCACTACGACGTCCGCTGGCCGGTCCGGGAGACCCCGTCGAGCGCCTCGGTGAGCCGTCGCGCCTCCCGGACCAGTCGGCTCGACCCGCCCCGTGCGGCGACCTCGGCCAGCCCCGGCACCTCGATGCGCACCCCGACCCGGGTGGCCGTCTCGGCGGCCAACGTCAGCAGGTCAGGGGTGCCCCGGGGCGCGGTCGGCACGGCCAGGATCGCCGGCAGGGCGGCGGCGAGCAGCCGCCACGTGGTCAGCGGAGCGCCGGCCGTGGCCGCGTCCCGCAGCGGGGTCAGCGCCCGGGTCGGCAGCACACTGCCGCTGGCCGCCAGTTCGCCCAGGTGTCCACCGATGGCCGGGGCGTCCAGCGTGCCGGCGGCGGCGAGCAGCAGGAGCGCGTCGAGGGCGGCGACCCGGTCGGCCTCGTGCCGGGCGCCCAGCCCGTACGCCAGCGCCAGGTCGAGGGCGGGGCCACCCTCGCCGCCGCTCTCGGCCAGCAGCGGCAGGATCGCCGCGCCGCCCCGGGCGTCCTGGTCGGCGGTGCTGGCCACCTCGGGCAGCGCGTGCGCGGCCACCACGGCGGGATGCCACGGCAGCACCGGCGCCCAGAGCGTCGCCCGGTTGCCGTGGTCGATCCCGACGAGCACGGGGGGCACGGTGAGCAGCCCGAGCCGGTCGTGGTGGCCCTCCGGTGGAGCGAGCCGCACCTGCCGGCGCTGCTTAGGCAGCCGGTCGTACTCCCAGTCGTAGGACTTGCGGCGCTGCCGACGTGGCACCGTGACGACCTCGTGGACCGGGCGGGGCAGGCCGCCCTCGCGCAGCCAGACGGCGAGCCGGTCCCCGGCCGGGCTGCGCAGGGCAGCCGCCTTCGCGGCGAGCGGCTCGTCGAACCCGGTGGGCAGCCGCAGCAGCGCCTGGGTCAGGTCCCACCGCCACGGTCCGCCCGAGCCGAGGCGGGCGATCCGCTCGTACAGCGCCAGCGGGTCGACGGCCCCGGTCACCGAGGTCGGCGTGGCCAGCAGCGCCGGATAGCCGGGCGAACCGACCCGACTGCCGACCTCGGCCAGGCGGGCCCGGAGCAGCCGGTGCAGTGCCGGCACGCGCGCCTCGCCGGACTGCTGCTCCGTTTCCGGGGAGGGACCCACCCCGGCCATCAGCGCATGCCACCGGCCGCGACGCTGCTCCGCCCGGGAGGGTTCGACCGCCGTGTACAGCACATCGCCGAGCAGGCCGCACAGGCAGCACGGATCCCACGGGTGGTCGTCCAGCCGGTGTCGGTGCCGGTCCAGCACCGGGACGAGCGCCCGGTGCAGGCGCGGACGGTCGGCGCCGGCCAGCCGGACCAGCCCGTCCAGGACCCGGTCCAGGGGCAGGGCGCGAAGTTCGCCGCCGAGCAGGGCGGCGACCTCCTCGGCCAGTTCGTCGGGGTCGGTGATCGGCGGCGGGGTCGACGCCGGCGCGGGCGAGGGCGGCAGATCGTCCCCGCTCACGGTGACCACCACCGGCGGGGGTGCGTACCCGTGTCGGGCGGTCAGCGTGCCCGCCCGGTCCCGCACGTCGGCGGCGGGGTGGTCCAGCGCCACGGCCAGGACCTCGGCGATCTCCGCCGCGTGGTCCGCTCGGCGGCGGGCGAGCCGGTCGAGCCAGCCCAGTTGGGTTCGTGCCAACGCCTTGTCCGGCCGGGCCAGCACCGTCCGGGAGGCCTCGAGAAGGGCCTCCACCTCCAGGTCGTCCCACTGCCGCAGCGCCTTCTGCGCCATCGTCGCCACCGGCGCCGGGGCGTCGGCGAGCAGCCGCAGGTAGCCGGCAGCCCGGGTGGCGACCTCCGCCACGGTCGGGGCGAGCAGGTCGTGCAGGGCGACGAACGCCCGCAGCGCGGCCGGCCGGTCGTCCCGCAGCAGGCGGCTCAGACACCCGTCCAGCAGGACCGTACGGTCCAGCCGACCCGTACCGGCCAGTTCCGCGAGCGCCCGGGGCAGGGCCATCTTCTCCCGGGTCGAGGAGTCGTCGAAGGCCATGGCCACCCCGACGCCGTCCACCTCGAACAGGCGGGGCAGCAGCGCGTCGAGGAACGGATCCGCGGCCAGCCGCTCCGCCAGCGGGCCGTTGCGCCGCCCGTCCCGCGGCCAGCTCAGGTCGGACACCCAGCCCGACACGAAGGTCTCCCCGGTCGGCGGCGGGGCCTGCTCGGCGGTGAGCAGTTCGGCGACGAACGCCCACCCGTCGCCCGGGTCGGTACGGGGGAGCCGGTCCGCCAGCCGGTAGGCGAGGTCGGCCAGCCAGGTGACGCCCCGCTGCCGGGCCACCTCGATCACCGGGGCGGCGGCGGTCCGGCGCAGCGACACCGCCCGCCGGCCGAGCAGTTGGGCCGTCTGGGCGGCGCTGGGCAGGCAACCGACCGCCACCACCGCCAGCGCGGCCGCGTAGTCGTTCCACCACCAGGAGCGTTCCCCCTCGCGGACGTGGACCAGCAGCGCCTTGGCCAGGTCCCGCCGGCGCTCCTCGGTGAGCCCGGTGACGCTCACCATGGCCGCCCGGACGTCCCCGGTGGCCAGGTGGTCGAAGCGCCAGTCGCTCATGCCGCCGCCTCCACCATGGACGCGGCGAGCGCATGCCGGCACGGCCCCCGTTCACCCCGGTGCCGGCTCCACCACAGACAGGAGCAGGTGTATCCGCCTTCCGCACGGCGGCGGACCCGGTAGACCTCGGTGCCGTGCTGGACCGTGGCCACCTCCCCGTCCCAGCCGACCGCCCCGGCCTCCACCAGCGCCCGCGCACCCGCCAGGCGGGGATTGTCCCGCTCGGCACGGCCGGCGTCGTAGGGCAGCACCCGGTGGAAGTAGGCGTCCTCGGCCACGTCGTACCCGACCCGACCGGCGGTGCCCAACTGCACCAGCGCGGCCTGCACCCGCTCCCAGGGCACGCCCGCCTGCGCCGCCAGGGTCGGCACGTCGATCGTCGGATCCCAGGACAGCAGCGCGCTGACCAGCGCGGCGTCGTCGGCCACGTCGTCGGAGGCCAGGGAGGCCAGCACGCCGCCCTCCCCGGAGAACCCCCGGTACGGCTCGGGCGAGAGGGTCAGCGACAGCCGCATCCCCCCGGTGTCCAGCTCCCAGACACTGGCCGTGGGCGACGAGCCGGCCGTCAGCGCCGGACCGTACACCCGCAGGCTCCGGGCGAAGCGCAGCATCCCGCGCAGCGCGGCGAGCCGCCCCGGCCCGGCCAGACAGACCCCGCCCGGGGCGGGGCGCGAGGTCAGCCGCAGCGACCGACCGGCCGGCACCGCCCAGAGCACCGACCGGTCACCGGAGGCGGGGAGCCGACGCAGGAACGCCGCCGCGTCGGTCGCCGGGACGTCGGCGCGCAGGGCCATCTCCGCTGCCAGTACGTGGACCTCGGCGAAGCCCCGCAGCCAGCGGGCCGGCAGCGGCACCTTCTTCTCCACCACCGGACCGTCGAGCGTGGAGACGGTGAGGTCGTCCGGCCCGACCGACAGGTGCAGCGGGTCGAGGCCGCCGACCCGGGCCAGCGCCTCGCGCAGCGGCGCGTTCACGTCGACGTTGGTGGTGCCGTGCTCGACGACGTCGCCGTCGAAACCGGCGGGGGAGACGTCGAGCCGCGCGTACACCCCGCAGCAACCGGAGAAGGACTCGAACCGCAGCCGGTCCCGGCTGCCGGTGACCACCGGGTCGAGGCTCGCCGGGTTGACCGGCTGGTGGTAGCGGGTCCGGGCGACCTCGGCGACGGCCAGCAGCCCGGCCGCGGCGGTCCGGGGCGCGGTCAGGAAACCGGTGAAGAACCGCGGGTTGGCCGAGGGCCCGCCGCTGGTCTGCAACGCCAGGTCACCTTCGTGCAGCGCGGACGGTTGGAGGTAACGATACGTCTGAAGCGCGTTCACGGTCGCACCGTACGGGGGGCCACCGACACGCTGCCTCACCCGAACCGGTCGGGTCGCGGGCCGCTTCGCTCGCCGTACGGGTCCGCGCGATGACTGTCGGTGCCCGTCGGTACGGTGTCCGCCATGACAGGTGACGTCGGGACGGCCGTTCCGCTGTCAGCCCGCCTCGGGGCGGCCGAAGGTGCGCAGCAGCCGGTCGAGTTGGTGCGGCGCGGCCGGGCGGACCAGCGGCAGGGTCACCCCGGCCTGCCGGTACGCGGCGATCCGGGCCCGTACGTCCGCAGCGGTGCCGGTGGCGGTCAGCGAGGTGACGTACCGCTCGGGCAGGATCTCCTGGAGGGCGGCCTTGCCGCCCCGCGCGAACGCCTCGGCGAACCGGGGCAGGTCGTCCGGGTCGATGGTCGGCTCGCCCACCGACATCTTGGCCTTCGGGGTGGACGCGTAGGTGAACTTGGTCGCCACCTCCCAGCGGATCGCGGCGACGGCCGCCTCCCGGTCGTCCTCGATGGAGGTGTTGACCAACTGGGCCACGGTCAGCTCGGCCGGGTCCCGGTCGATCGTCTCGCAGCTGCGCCGGAGCAGCTCGACCGCGTTGGCCGAGTACTCCGGGGAGGTCCCGGCGTCGAGCAGCACGCCGTCGCCGAGCTTCGCCGCGTTGACCAGCCCCCGGCGGCTGGCGGCGGCGATCCAGATCGGGATGTCCGCCCGGACCGGGGTGAAGTTCAGCCCTACGTCGTCGAGCTGGACGACCTCGCCCCGGTAGGTGACCCGTTCCCCGGTGAGCAGCGCCCGGATCGACTCGACGTACTCGCGGAGGGTGGTGATCGGGTCGGTCAGCGGCCGGCCGTTGCGGGCGGCGTGCTTGGCGGTGAACGCCCCGACCACCAGGACGAGCCGACCACCGCTCAGCTCGTCGAGGGTGGCCGCCGTCTGGGCCATCACCAGCGGGCTGCGCAGCCGGACCACCTGGGTGGCGCCGAGGGTGACCCGCTCGGTGGCCAGCCCGAACGCGGCGAGGGCGCTGGCCGAGTCGCGGTTGGTGAACAGCGTCTCGGAGAAGAACGCGGTGTCGAAACCGGCCCGTTCGGCGGCGGCGGCCGAGGCGGCCATCTCCCGGACGGACACCGCCGGGTCGTAGCCGAGCGCCAGTCCGACACGCTCCACGGTGGGTCGGACTGGGGTGGGTGCGGTCGGGCTCACGGCAGCTCCAGGGTGGGGGACGGATCGAGGCGGGTGAGGTCGAGCACGATCTTGCCGAGCAGGCCGCCGCGTTCCAGGTGCGCCAAGGCAGCGGTGACCTCAGCCGCCGGGTAGGTGGCGGCGAGCACCGGGCGGACCGCGTCCGGTGCCGCCCAGGGCTGGGCCCGGCGCAGGTCGGCGATGATGGCGGCCTTCTCGGCGGCGGGCAGACTGCGCAGCGAGCCGCCGGTCAGCACGAGCCGCCGCCGGATCACGGTGCGCAGGCTGAGGGTGACGTCGTCGCCGCTGAGCACCCCGACACAGAGCCACCGGCCTCCGCTGCGCAACCCGGCCAGGGTGAGCCCGGCGACGGCCGCGCCGACCAGGTCGAGCACGATGTCGAAGCCCTCCGGGGCCTGCTCGCGCAGGGTCCGCTCCGCGTCCGCCGCCGTGGACACCACCACCGGGTCGGCCCCGAGGGCCCGTACCCGCTCGGCCAGTTCGGCGGTGCGGACGGTGCCGGCGACGCGCGCGCCGAGTGCCCGGGCCAGGCGGACGGCCATGGTGCCCACGCCGGAGTTGGCCGCGTGCACCAGCACCCGATCCCCGGGGCGCAGGCCGCCGAGGGTCCGCAGGTTCCACCAGGCGGTGGCCAGCGCCTCCGGCAGCGCGGCGGCCTCGGTCATGCGCCATCCGTCGGGCACCGGAAGCACCTGGGCCTGCGGTGCGACGACGTGGGTGGCGTACCCGCCGCTGCCGAGCAGGGCGCAGACCCGGTCACCGACCCGCAGGTCGGTGACCCCGCTGCCCAACGCGACGATCCGACCGGCGCATTCCAGGCCGGGCACCGCCGACTCGCCGACCGGCGGCCGGTAGTCGGCGTCCCGTTGCAGCAGGTCGGCGCGGTTGAGCCCGGCCGCGTGCACCTCGATCAGCACCTGGCCGGGGCCGGGCGTTGGGGTGGCGGCGTCGACCCAGACCGGTACGGGCGGCCCGGCGGGCGCGGTCGGTCCGGAGTCCTGGAAGAGCACGTGTCGCATCAGCGGCTCCCGGTCTCCGGTGAACGGTCCGTACCGGAGACGGGCTGGCGGAACGGGGCGGGGGTGACCGCCCGACCGTCCCGGACCAGTTCGGTGCCGTCCCGGAACACCTGACGTACCCGCAGCTCCGGGTCGAGCACGACGACGTCGGCCGGCACGCCGGGGCGGAGCGTGCCGGCACCGTCCAGGTGGAGTGCGGTGGCGGGGTTCCGGGTCACCAGGGCCAGGGCGTCGGCCAGGTCGAGCGTGCCGGTGTCGACCAGCGCGCGGACGGTCGGCAGCAGCTCCACCCGGTAGGCGAACTCCTCCCGGGTGCCGTCGGGCAGCGTCCGGGGCACCGAGGCGTTCCCGTCGCTGCTGAGGGTGAGCCGGTCGGCCGGCACCCCACGGTCGAGCAGTTCCGCGACCGCGTCGACCGGAGCCACCGCACCGACGATGCGGTCCGGGTTGATCAGCGGGTTGACGTCGACCCAGGAACCGGCGGCACCGATCCGGGCGGCCAGGTCGAGCGTCCGGGGACCGTAGTTGGCGTGGGTGACCTGGAGCCGGCGCGGGTCCGCGCCGGCGGCGTCCAGCGCCCGGGGGAGCAGGTCCGGGTCTCCGGCGGCGGTGCCGAGGTGTACGTGCAGCAGGGCGGCCCGGCCGGTGGCCCCGGCCGCCCACTCCAGCTCCCGCAGCAGCCGGGTCAGCTCGGCGAGGTCCGGGCAGGTGGCCTTGTGCTCGTACAGGGCCACCTTGACGCCGACCAGGTGCGGCAGCAGGTAGAGGTCCCGCAGCAGGGACCCGGTCAGGGTGGGCGGCGGCCAGTGGAACCCGCCGGCCATCACCCAGGCCCGTGGACCGGCGACCGGCAGGGCGTACGCCCGGGCGAGCAGCGCCTCCGGGCCCTTGCTGACCGGGTCGACGCCGGGCATCCCGACGCAGGTGGTGGTGCCGGCCTCGACGATCACGTCGGCCGGCAGCTCGGGGATCCGGGAGTGGTAGCCGGCGCCGCCGCCCCCGCCGACGATGTGCAGGTGCCCGTCGACCAGCCCGGGCACCACCAGCAGGCCGGTGCAGTCGTGGACCACCGCGTCCGGCGGCCCGACCGTCGGGCCGCCGGAGGGGGAGTCAGCCGTCGCCGTCACGGCGAGGACGTCGCGTCCACCGACGACCACGTCGGCGGTGCCGGCCGGCCGTGGGGTGAACACGGTGCCGCCGCGCAGGACGGTGACTGTCATGTCAGGCCGCCGGCTGGCCGTTGACGGTGACCGACGGACGCAGGATGTCCGCCAGGCCCCACTTCTCGCCGATCTTGGCGTACGTGCCGTCCTCGATCAGCGTCTTGAGCGCCGCCGCCACCGCGTCCCGCAGTTCGGTGTTGCCCTTCTTCACGCCGATACCGACCGGGATCTCCGCGATCGGCTTGCCGATCAGCGCGTACTTGCCCGGTTCCTGTTCCTTGGTGACGTACCGGATGGACTCGGCGCCCCGGATGCTCACGTCGGCCCGGCCCTGCTGCAACTGCAGCAGCGCGTCGGCGGTGCCGTTGGTGGTCAGCTCCTGCGTCGGCGGCTTGCCGGCCGGGGCACAGACCTTGGCGTTGAACTCGGCGAGGGCGTTGCGGTAGCCGGTGTCGCCGCTGTCCACCGCCACCTTCTGGCCGCAGACGTCGGCCTCGGTGGGGAACTGGGCGGCTTTGTCGGCGCGGGTGAACAACTGCGGGCCGGTGGTGTAGTAGTCGACGAAGTCGACCGTCTCCCGGCGGGACTCCAGGTCCTGCATGGCGGACTGGATCAGGTCGATCCGGCCGGTGGCCAGCGACGGGATGTACTGCTCGTACTCCTGGGTGACGAACGTGACAGTGACGCCCAGCTTCTCGCCGAGGGCCCGGGCCAGGTCGACGTCGAAGCCCTGCCGCTTCTCGCGGTCCTCGGTGCCCTCCGGCAGGTACGACATCGGCGGGTAGACCGGGCTGTTGCCGACGTTGAGCCGACCGGCGTCGCGGATCGCCTCGGGGAGCAACGCGTTGAGGGGGTTGTCCGACGCCCCGCCGGCGGCCGGCTCGTCGGCGCCGCCGCAACCGGCGAGGAGAGCCGCGGCGACCGCCACGCTCACCCATGTGGCTGACTTCTTCACACTGTCTCCTCCGGGTTCGCGGGTGATGGCGTACCCCACACCCCGCCTGACCGCCGCCGGTGATCGGCTGACGTTGCCCCAGTCTTCAAGCGACCGCGCGGCTGTCGGAAGGCGACCTATTGTCACGTCACCGCAGGTCGGACTGTACTTCATGTCGAAGACAGGCCGTCCAGACATGATCAACAACAGGGGAGGTGGGGCCGATGGCGGTGACCGTCGCGCAGGTGCTCGCGCTGCCGGAACTGCGGCTGCGGATGGTGGCCGGCGATGCCGGGCTGGGCAACGAGGTCCGCTGGGTGCACGTCAGCGAGACGGTGGACCCGACCCCGTGGCTGCGCGGTGGGGAACTCCTGCTCACCACCGGTATGCGGATCACCGACCCGGAGGAGTTCGGGCCGTACCTGCACCGGCTCGCCGACACCGGGCTGGCCGGGCTCGGCTTCGGGGTCGGCCTGGACCACCCCGACGTGCCCGAACCGCTGCGTGCCGCCGCCGAGGAACGCGGGCTGCCCCTGCTGGAGATCCCGGTCGACGCGCCCTACGTGGCGATCTCCGAAGGCGTGTCCAAGCTGCTCGCCGCCGAGCGGTACGACACCATCGCCCGGGCCTTCGACGCCCAGCAGACGCTGACCGCCGCCGCGCTGGAGCACGGGCGGGGCGGCATCGTCACCGCGATCTCCCGGGCGGTCGACGGCTGGGCCGTGCTCACCGACACCGCGGCGACCGTCGTCCGCGCCTGGCCGCCGGAGGCCGGTGAACGGCTGCCCGCCCTGCTCCCGGACCTCATGCGCACCCGTGAGCGGGGCATCCGGGCGAGCAGCGCGGTGGTCACCCCGCGTGAGTCCATCGCGATCCACACCCTCGGCGCCCGGGGCCGGATGCGGGGCTTCCTGGTCGCCGGCGTGCCGGGGCGGGCCAGCGACTACAGCCGGATGGTGCTGGCCGGCGGGGTTGCCCTGCTGTCGCTGGAGATGGAACGTTCGCAGGCGGCCAGCCGGCAACTGCGCCGGCTGCGCTCCGACACCCTGCTCCAACTGCTCCGGGGCGCGATCGCGCCGTCCGTGGCCGAGCAGCACGTGACCGGCTGGGAACTCGACCCCACCGCCCTGCGGGTCGCTACGTACCTCTGCGACGCCAGCCGGGGCGACCCGCTGGGGGACCGGGTGAACGAGCTGATGAGCGAGGCCAACCTGCCCGGCGCGGTGGTCGTCCAGGCCGCCGGCCGGCAGGCCCGGGTCACCGTGCTCACCGACGGCTCGGACCGCACCGCCCGGGCCCTGGCCCGGCTGGCCTCGGTCCGCCCCACCGTCGCGCTCGGCCTGGGCGACGTGGTGCCGGTCGAACGCGTCTCGCACTCGCACCGCGCGGCCAGCCACGCCGCCGAGGTCGGCCAGGCCGAACGGCGGGCGGTGACCCGCTTCGACGACCTGGAGGCCCTCCAGATGCTGTTCCACGCCCAGTCACCCCAGGCCCTCGCCGGCTTCGTCCGTCGGGTGCTCGGCCCACTCCAGCAGCACGACGGTGGCCGGGACGGCACCCTGCTGGCCACCCTGCGCGCGTTCCTCGCGCACAACGGGCACTGGAACGAGACCGCCGCCGAACTCGGCATCCACCGGCACACCCTGCGGGCCCGGATCGAGCGCATCGAACGGATCACCGGCCGCGACCTCGCCTCCGCCTACGAACGCATGGAACTGTGGCTCGCCCTGCTCGCCGACGGCGCCGCCGACCCCGACGACACCCGCCCGGCACCGGACCGGACGTAGCCCACCCCGGCGTCCGTACGACAGAAAGTCCTGGCCAGGGCCGCCCCACTCGACCTCCTGTCAGGTACCGCCACCCCGTCGCCGCCGGTGAGACTCGGCGAAAGCAGCCGACGGGAGGCACGATGACCAGCACGGACCGGGGTGGCACCGCCACCGAGCCGGCACCGGGACCGGGACAACTCGCCGGGCTGCCCCGGGTGCCGCTACGGCACTACGGCCGCTGGGTCTCGGCGGCCCTGGTGCTCGTCGTGCTCGCCCTGCTCGCCCGGGCCTTCGCCCAGGGCAGCATCGAGTGGGCGGTGGTCGGCCGGTACCTGACCGCCGGGGCGATCCTGCACGGACTGGGCAACACCGTCGTGATCACGCTCTGCTCGATGGCGCTGGCCATCGTCCTCGGCGTCGTGGTCGCGGTGATGCGGATGTCGGCGAACCCGGTGACCCGTACGGTCGCCCTGGGCTACATCTGGCTGTTCCGGGGTGTGCCGGTGCTGCTGCAACTGCTGATCTGGTACAACCTGGCCCTGGTCTTCCCGACCATCGGCTTCGGCAGCTTCCAGGCCCGCACCATCGACGTGATGACCCCGTTCATGGCGGCCCTGCTCGGCCTGGGCATCAACATGAGCGCGTACACCGCCGAACTCGTCCGCGCCGGGATCCTCTCGGTCGACCGGGGCCAGATCGAGGCAGCCCAGGCACTCAGCCTCACCCCCGGGCAGATCCGCCATCGGGTGGTGCTGCCCCAGGCGATGCGGGTGATCGTGCCGCCGCTGGGCAACGAGTTCATCAGCACGCTGAAGATGTCCTCGCTCGCCGCGGTGATCACCTACGGCGAGATCCTGGAGAGCGCCGAGTTCATCTACTACGCCAACAACCGGGTCATCGAACTGCTCATCGTCGCGGCGATCTGGTACCTGGTGGTCGTCTCGGTGCTCAGCGTGATCCAACACTTCGTCGAACGACGGTTCGGCCGGGGCTTCCAGCACACCACCCGCCGGGCTGCCCGCGCCCTCGCGCGCCGAGAGAAGGAGAACCCCGCGTGACCGGCACACCCGTCGTCCAGGCCCTCGGCATCCACAAGTCGTTCGGACCGGTCCACGTGCTGCGTGGGGTGTCCCTGACCGTGCACGCCGGGGAGGTGCTCTGCGTGATGGGGCCGTCCGGCTCGGGCAAGAGCACCTTCCTGCGCTGCGTCAACCAACTCGAACGGATCGACGACGGCGAGCTGTGGGTCCGCGACGAACTGGTCGGCCACCGGGTACGCCAGGGGCGGCTGTACGAGCTGAACGAGCGGGAGATCGCCCGGCAGCGGCGCGGGATCGGCATGGTCTTTCAGCGGTTCAACCTCTTCCCGCACATGACCGCGCTCGGCAACGTGATCGAGGGCCCACTGCGCGCCCTGCGGCACAACCGCACCGACGCCACCGCCGCCGCCCGTCGCCTGCTCGACCGGGTCGGCCTCAGCGACAAGTACGACGCCTACCCGGCGCAGCTCAGCGGCGGGCAGCAGCAGCGGGTCGCCATCGCCCGGGCGCTGGCCATGCAGCCGTACCTGATGCTCTTCGACGAGCCCACCTCCGCCCTCGACCCGGAACTGGTCGGCGAGGTGCTCGACGTGATGAAGACCCTCGCCGCCGACGGCATGACCATGGTCGTCGTCACCCACGAGACCGGCTTCGCCCGCGAGGTCGGCGACACGCTCGTCTTCATGGACGACGGTGTGGTCGTGGAGAGCGGCCCACCGGCCGACGTGCTCGGCGCCCCCCAACACCCCCGGACCCGGGAGTTCCTCTCCCGCGTCCTCGGCTGAACCCACCCATCCACCACCGTTCGTACACCCCGAGAGGTCAGGCATGCCACGTCGTCACCAGCCGCGGACGTTCGACCTGTGGGGGGTCCCCTTCGACGGGGGCTCCACCCTGGGCTGGCCGGGCTCGCGCTACGCGCCCGCCCGGGTCCGCGAGGCACTGGGGTGGATCACCCAGCGCATCGAGAACGGCGCCATCTACTCCCTGGACAGCGACTCGGTGCACGAGGTCGGCGACGACCTGCTGCGCGACCGCGGCGACGTGGACGTCGTCGGCCACGACATCCAGGCGACCCTCGACGCGTGCTCCGCCGCCGTGGCCACCTCGCTGCGGGACGGCCGGTCCCCGATCGTCATCGGCGGTGACGACTCGGTCCTCTTCCCCTGTGCCCGGGGAGTGCACGAGGCCCTGCCCGGACGGGTCGGGGTCATCCACTTCGACGCCCACCTCGACCTGCTCGACCACAACCGGCACCAGGGTCGGGTCAGCCAGTCCAGCGGCATGCGCCGCAGCCTGGAACTCGACCGGATCAACGCCGACGACTGCATCCAGGTGGCCGTCCGGCACTTCAACTTCCCGTCCTCGGCGGCCTTCAAGCGGGACACCGGTCTGCCGCACATCACCGCCCGGGAGTTCCAGGCCCTCGGCCCGGTCTCCGCCGTGGAGCAGATCCTCGACCGGGTCTCCGGCGCCGACCACCTCTTCCTCTCCTTCGACATCGACGCGATCGACCCGGCGTTCGCCCCCGGGGCCGGCGCGCACGAACCGGGCGGCCTCACCTCGGGCGAGGCGCTGGAGGCCGTCCGCCTGCTCGCCCCGCACTGCGACGCGTTCGCCATCACCGAGGTCAACCCGCTCACCGACCATCCCACGTCGACCACCGCCACGCTCACCGCGTACCTGCTGTTCCACTTCGCCGTCTTCGGCTCGGGAGGAGCCCGTCGATGACCACCGACCACGGCTACCACGGCTTCCGGGCCACCGGCGTCCGGCTGACCGAGGAACAGCTCCCGCACCTGCGTAGCCACCGCACCGAACTGCTCGGCGACTCCCTGCCGGCGATCCACGCCTTCGACAAGGCCCACGCGGTGATGCTCACCGAGCAGGGCCTGCTCGATCCGGCCACCGGACCGGCCATCCTCGCCGCGCTACGGGAGATGGAGGCCCGGGGCGTCGCCGAGACCCGCATCGAGGTGGGCGGCGGGATGCACTCCGGCGAGCAGTACCTGATCGCCGCCCTCGGGCCCGACACCGGCGGCCGGATCCACCTCGGCCGCAGCTCCGGCGACCTGATCGAGGTGGCCCGCCGGATGACGATCCGCTGGCACCTGCACACGCTGTTGCCCGCCCTGACCGACCTCCGGGGTGTTCTGCTCGACCTGGCCGCCGCGCACACCGATACGGTGATGCCCGGCTACACCCACGGCCAGCACGCCCAGCCGACCACCTTCGCGCACTGGGCCACCATGTTCGAGCAGGCCTTCGCCCGGGACACCGAACGGCTGTTCGGCCTGTACGGGCGGCTCAATCTCTCGCCGGCCGGCGCGGCCATCCTCACCGGCAGCGACCTGCCCGTCGACCGGCACCGGGTCGCCGACCTGCTCGGCTTCGACGCCCCGCTGCCGCACACCATGGACGCCATCCTCAGCCACGACCTGGAGATGGAGACGGCGGCGCTGCTCGCCACCACCGGTGCCACCCTGGCCCGGCTCGCCGACGACCTCTACCTCTGGTCGACCGTCGAGTTCGGCTACATCGAACTGCCCGACCGGTACTGCGGCACGAGCAGCATCATGCCGCAGAAGAAGAACCCGGACGCCCTGGAGGACGTCAAGTCGGTCGCCACCCAGGCCCTGGCTGCCCTGGTCGGGGTGGTCACCGCCGAGCGGGGCCCGACCGGCTTCCCGATCCTCGAACGTCGCTACTCGCAGCAGGCGCTCTGGTCGATGTGCGGGGCGATCTCCGGCAAGCTCCGCGACTGTGCCGGGATCCTCGCCGACCTGCGGGTCGACCGGGAGCGGCTGGCCGCTCAGGCGGGCGCGCACTGGGCGCAGGTGACCGACGTCGCCACCGCCCTGGTCCGGCACACCGGGCTCGACTGGCGGCACGCCCACCAGGTCGTCGGCGTCTTCGTCCGGCTCGGTATCGAACGCGGGGTGGCCGCCCCGGCGGCCACCCCGGCCCTGCTCGACGACGCGGCCCGGCAGGTGCTCGGCCGCGACAGCGGCCTCACCCCCGAGCAGTTCGCCGAGGCGATGGACCCGTACGCCTTCGTCGTCCGGCGGACCCTCTACGGTGGGCCGGCACCGGCGGCGGTCCGGCGGGAGGCGGCCCGCTTCGCCGACCGGCTGGCCACCGACCGGCAGCACGTCGACGACCTGCGGCAGCACGTCGCCCGTGCCGAGGCGACCCTGGAGGCGGCCATCGACGACATCCTCGCCCGATACTCCCCGGGGTGAGCCGCGCCGCGGCCGGCAAGCGTCACTCCGAGACGGCGGTGTACCGGTAGCGCTCGCCCTTGTACTCGTCCTCCTGCCGCGGGTCCGACACGTCCACCCGGACCCCGGGCAGGGCGGCGACCAGCGCCGCGGCCACCTCCTCGGGGAGGAAGTGGTGCTGGAGGTCGAGTTCGGCCAGGTGGGTCAGGGACTGCCCGGCCAGCAGCGCGGCGGCACCTCGCTCGCCGAGCGTGCCCAGCGAGAGATCCAGCCGTTCCAGCCGGGACACCACCGCCGCGGTCGACAACGCCTCGGCCAGGTCGTCGGCGATCTCCGCGTTGCACAGTCCGAGCCGACGCAGCGCCGGGAACCGCTCGCCGGCCAGCAGCGGGGCCAGGTCCGACACAGTGGTGTCGCCGCCGTAGGCGGGCGTGCCGAGCCACAGTTCCAGGTCGGTGAGCGCGGGCAGTTCCGAGTCGAACACCGCCTGGACGAACGTCCGGGACAGCCCGCCGCTCTCCACCGCCAGCTTACGCAGCCGGTCGTGCCGTACCGGTGAGAACGTGAAGTCCGCGCCGCCGCGCACCCGCAGCACCTCCAGATTCGGGTACGCGGCCAGCAGTCGGCTGACGTCGCCCACCCGCATCCAGGAGACCTCGCACTCCTCGACGGTGATGTCCCCGAGGAACAGCGCGCGCAGGGCCGGCAGCCGGGGCGCCGCCGCGCAGAGCTGCGGGATCGGGGCGGAGTTGAACGCGGTGTACCCCCAGGAGCCGACGACCAGCGACTCCACCGACGGCCCGGCCGTCGCGACGAACTCCCCGAACGCCCCCTGGAACGGCTCGGACGGCGTGTTCTCGGCGGCGGACTGGTCGAAGTCCCAGCGGGCGAGCCGCCAGGACACCGGGCCGTCCACCGTGGGTAGCGGCTCGCCCAGGGGCACGTCGACCACCGGCCGGCCGGCGAAGGAACTCGCGTGGCTTCCGAACGTCATCGTCGATCACTCCCCGACCGCGGTGAACCGGTACTCCCGGCCGTCGTAGACGCTCGCCTTCTGCGCGTCCGACAGGTCGACCTCGACCCCCGGCAGCGCGTCGACCACCCGCCGCTGCGCCTCCTCGGAGAGGAAGTGGTGGTGCAGGTCGAGCCGTCGCAGGTGGGTCAACGGCTGCCCGGCCAGCAGCGCATCCACGCCCTGGTCGGTCAGCACTCCCATGGACAGGTCGAGCACCGCCAGCCGGGGGACCACCGCCGCGTCGGCCACCGCCGCGACGACCGCGTCCTGCGACTCGCCGTTGCACACCGCCAGGTGCCGCAGGGCCGGCAGGCCGGCGCCGGCCAGCAGCGGGGCCAGGTCCTCGACCGTGGTGTCCCCGCCGTAGTCGGACCGGCCGAGCCAGACGTCCAGCCGTTCCAGGGCCGGCAGCGTGGACTCGCCCACCGCCCGGACCAGCGCCCCGGGCAGCCCACCGGACTCGAAGCGCAGCTCCCGCAGCCCGTCGTGGCGCATGGGGGTCAGCGTCAGTCCGTTGCCGCCGCGCACCCACAGCACCTCCAACGTGGGGTAGGCGGTCAGCAGCGGGGTGATGTCGGTCAGGGTCAGCCAGGAGATCTCGCACTGCTCGGAGACCAGGTCGGCGAGGAAGACCGCCCGCAGCCCGGTCCACTCGGCCGCCGCGTCGACCAGCAGTTCGACCGGCAGTTCCTGTTCGTACGCGGTGCCCCACTCGCCGATCACGACGGCCCGGACCGCCGCCGGAGGCACCTGCTCACGGAACGCCGCCACGAGGGCGGCGAACTCCTCCGGCTCGGCCTCGAAGTCCTCGACCTCCAGCCGCCAGGCCACCGCCGACGGGTCCGCCGGCAGGCTCATCCCCGGTGTGAACGGCACCACCGGTAAGCCGGCGAACGACGACGCGTGCGAACTGATCACGAGAACCTCCGGTCGTACGGGTGGGTCAGCGGCGCGATGCTAATGCCTCGTCATTGAACCTTGACCGGTCGGTTCTGAGAATTGTCGTACCGGTGGTGTTGGCTGGGTCCTATGCCTCGTCGTCGGGATCCGGGTGCGCTGCGGGTGGTGCATCGCACTGCTCGTGTCGGGTTGCGGGTGACGTCGGGGCAGTGGCGGCGGTGTTTCGGGTTGCTGCGGTCGGCCGGTGACGTGTGGGCGTGTGTGCTGGAGGCCAACGCGTGGCGGCGGCGCCGGCGGGACACCCCGTTGACGAGTTACCAGGAGTTGTGTCGGGAGTTGTCAGCTTCGGGCCCGGGCACGTTCGCCGAGTTGGACACCACGGGTGCGCGGTCCGTGTTGCGGCGGTTCTCGGACGCGTGGTTCGCGGCGGCGAAACGCCGTAAGGCTGGTGACGTGTCGGCGCGGTTCCCGCGTCGTCGGCGGGGGTTGGTGCCGGTGCGCTGGTACCACGGCACGTTCACCCTCGACGGCCGCCGCGTGCGTATCCCTACCGCGCGAGGCACCCGGCCGTTGTGGGTACGTCTGGCCCGTGAGGTGCCGTATCCGGCCGAGCAGGTCCGCTCGATCACCCTACTGTGTGAGGGCGGTCGCCTGTTCCTGGACGTCACCGCCGAAGTCCCGATTACGGTCTATCCGCCTGGTGAAGGGCCGGACCCGGCCAGGGTGGCCGGTGTGGACGTGGGCATCATCCATCCGTTCGCGGTGGCCGGGCCTGGTGGGGAGGCGTTGTTGGTGTCGGGGCGGGCGATCCGCGCCGAGCACCGCATGCACCTCGCCGACTCCAAAGCCCGCCGCCGGGCCGTCGCCCGCCGAGCACCGAAACCAGGCCAGCGCGGGTCACGTCGGTGGCGGAAGTATCGGGTGCGGGTCCGTCGGGTGGAGGGCCGCCATCGGCGGCGGGTGCGGCAGGCCCAACACGAAGCCGCCCGCACCGTCATCACCTGGGCCGTCAACCAGCGGGTCGGAGTACTCAAGGTCGGTGACCCGCGCGGCGTTCTCGACCTGCCGTCCGGGCGGCGGCACAACCTGCGGCTACGGCAGTGGCAGATCGGCCGCCTCCTACAGATCCTCGCCGACAAGGCCACCCTCGCCGGTATCACCGTGCACCTGGTGGACGAGCGCGGCACCTCCTCCACCTGCCCCGCCTGCCGCAAGCGGGTGCCGAAGCCGCGTGGACGGACCCTGACCTGCCCGCACTGCCAGTTCTCCGGTCACCGCGACGTGGTCGCGGCGGCCAGCATCGCCACCCGCACCCCGGGCGGCGGACCCACCACCACCGGTACGCATGTTGTGTTGCCTGGGGTGGTAACGCACCGTCGAGCCGGCCGGCACCTACCGGGTGTTGGTCGGTCCCGGCGTGACCCCCGCCGCCCGCCCGGCGGCGCGAGGGCCAGGATGGCCCGCTGTGGCCCGCCCCACCAACCAGTGGTGGGGAGTCGCTCGCCCAACCAGCGAGGATCCACAACACACCACCGAAAGCCCGGTGAACGTTAGTGGGCACAGCACTAACAGCCCCGACCGACAACATGATCACCGGCGGGGCGGCCCCGGTCACCGGCGGGCCGAAACACGGCGGGTCGTTCGACGGACCCGGCAGGCTAGTCGCGCGGCCGTGGTCGACGGTCCAGGTGTAGAGGGTACGGATGTCCGAGGTGGGCGATTCGAGAGTTCACGACGCGGCTTGGGTCATGAACCGGTCACGCCGAGGGGCACACTGCATACGGTCACGATGCGTGTCTGGGGCCGGGCTGGGGGCGGGTTCTCACGGTGGGTGACTCTTCGTCGAGTGGAGCCGTCCCGGTTTTCTCTTTGGTCTGCACGCTAATACGCGCGATTGCTTCTGGGCAGGGGCTGGAGTGTGTCGACGGACTTCGGTGTTGAGAGCTGCTGCTCACCGAGAGTGTCTGGTGCGTAGGGGTGCAGAGCAGGGGGCGCGCGGAGGCGCGGGTCGCGCCGGCCTGGGCTACTCATAGTGAGATGCCTGGCTGTAGTCGGCAACACGAGTTGCTGGACAGAATCCAGTGGTTCTCCGGTGCGGGGGAGGCGGTACCTCTACTGTGGTCAGCCAGAGTCGGAACCCGAGCCGAGGAGAGCCGATGGCCGTTCTCTGCCGACGGGCCCGCCCCCGTCCCCGGCCTCGGCGGCGCACTGCCGGCGAGGTGCGGCGATGAGCGGTCCGGTTCCCGTCGTCATCGTCGGTGCCGGTCCGACCGGTGTGACCGCCGCGCTCCTGCTCGCCCGGTACGGCGTCCGCTGCGTGCTGCTCGACCGGTGGTCGGACGTCTACCCCCGGCCCCGGGCCGTGCACCTCGACGACGAGGTCCACCGGATCCTGCACCAGGTGGGGGTACACGAGCAGTTCGCCGCCGTCTCCCGGCCGGCGGAGGGGTTGCGGCTGCTCGCCCCCGACCACCGGGTCCTCGCCGAGTTCAGCCGGGGCACGGCGCCCGGCGTCCACGGGTACCCCCAGGCGAACATGTTCGACCAGCCGGAACTGGAGCGTCTGCTGCGCCGGCGGATGGCCGGAGAGCCGCTGGTCACCTTCCGTGGCGACGTCGAGGTGACCGGCCTCGACCGGGAGGACGAAGGACCGGTCCGCGTGCACCTCGCCGACCGGGCGTCGGGGGAGCGGGAGACGCTCTCCGCGCGGTACGTGCTCGGCTGCGACGGCGCCAACAGCACCGTCCGGTCGCTGATCGGGTCCACCGTACGTGATCTGGGCTTCGCCCAGCGCTGGCTGGTGGTCGACGTGGACACCGACGCCGACATCGACGCCTGGGAGGGCGTACACCAGGTCTGCGACCCGCACCGCGCCGCGACGTACATGCGGGTGGGAGAGCGGCGGTACCGGTGGGAGTTCCGCCTGCTGCCCGGCGAGACGGCGGAGGACATGTCCGCGCCGGAGACCCTGCACCGCCTCGTCCGGCCGTGGACCGGGGACGTGCCGTTCCCGGCGCTGACCGTCACCCGCTGCGCCGAGTACACCTTCCGCGCCCAGGTCGCCGACCGGTGGCGGGACGGGCCCGTCCTCCTCCTCGGCGACGCCGCCCACCTCACCCCGCCGTTCATCGGCCAGGGCATGGGCGCCGGTCTGCGCGACGCGGTCAACCTGAGCTGGAAGCTCGCCGCCGTCCTCACCGGCGGGCTGCCGGAGAGCGTGCTGGACAGCTACGAGACGGAGCGGAAGCCGCACGTCACGTCGCTCATCCGGCTCGCCACCGTGATCGGCCGGGCGATGACCGAGGGGGGCGAGGTCGGCAACCTGCTCCGCCGGGTGGTCGCACCGCGCCTGGCCTACCTGCCCGGCTTCCGGGCGAAGGTCCTCGACAGTGCGACGCCGCCGCTGCGACGGTCCGCGCTGCGGCAGCGCCGCGGGTCGCCCCGCGGCCTGCCCGGGCGGCTCTGCCCGAACGCGCTCCTCGGCGACGGTCGCCGGCTCGACGAGGCGGTCGGGCCCTGGTTCGCCGTGGTCACCGTCCGGCCGGTGCCGCCGGACGTGGCGGTGGCGGCGCGGCGGCGCGGCGTGGTGCCGGTGCCGGTGGACCGGGCCTCGCCCCTCGGTCGGTGGCTACGGCGGGCCGGGGTCGTGGCAGCTCTGGTCCGTCCCGACCGCACGGTGATGGCCTCGGGGAAGGACGTGTCCGCCCTGGTGGATCGGGCTCCTCTCCTGCACCGCGTGGACCACCTGCCGGCCGCCCGCTGATCCGGACGGCTGCCCACGTCCTTCTCCGCGCCCTACGCTCCCTCGGTGTACTTGCGCCCTGCGCGCCGGGCCGGAGAACAATTGGCAACAGTGTTGACAAAAATAACAACCATCGACATGCTTCGCTAGAGAGAGCGCTCTCTCGTCCTCGATGGCCGGAACCGGCGTCCGGCGGGCCCAGCCCCCGCACCGTCTGGCCGGACGTGGCACCGCGTCCGGCGGCGGCCACCGCCGCGCGTCGCCCGGACCGCTCCACCACGCGAAGGAGACCCCCATGCCCCGATTCCGGCTCCCCCCGCGAGCCCGTCCGCTCACCCTCGTCCTCGCCGCGCTCCTCGGGTTCACCGCGGCCCCCGTCCTGCCCGCCGACGACGAGCCGGCGCAGGCCGCGATCGGCGGCATCACCTGGCAGGACGAGTTCAACGCCCCGGCCGGCACCCCCGTGGACCAGGGGAAGTGGCGGTTCGACATCGGCGGCCACGGGTGGGGCAACAACGAGCGGCAGTACTACACCAACAGCACCAGCAACGCGGTGCACGACGGTCAGGGCAACCTGGTCATCACCGCCCGGCGGGAGAACCCGAACAACTACCAGTGCCACTACGGTCGGTGCGAGTACACCTCGGCCCGCCTGCTGACCGCCGCGACGTTCACCCAGACGTACGGCCGCTTCGAGGCCCGCATCAAGATCCCCCGAGGCCAGGGCATCTGGCCGGCGTTCTGGATGCTCGGCAACGACATCGGCAGCGTGGGCTGGCCGAACTCCGGCGAGATCGACATCATGGAGAACATCGGCCGGGAGCCGAACACCGTGTACGGCACCATCCACGGGCCGGGCTACTCCGGCGGGGGCGGGATCACCGGCAGTCGGACCATCGGCGCTCCGCTCGCCGACGCCTTCCACACCTACCGGGTGGACTGGGAGCCGAACTCGATCATCTGGTACCTGGACGGCGTCGAGTTCCACCGGGTCGACCCGGGCCGGCTCGGCGGCAACCGCTGGGTCTTCGACCACCCGTTCTTCATGATCCTCAACGTGGCGGTCGGCGGCAACTGGCCGGGCTACCCGGACGGCAGCACCCAGTTCCCGCAGCAGATGCTGGTCGACTACGTCCGGGTCAACGGCTACACCTCCTCCCCGCCGACGGGCACCACCCGGATCCGGGGCGTGGGGAGTGGACGCTGTGTCGATATCCCCGGCGCCAACCCGGTCGACGGCGCCAAGTTGCAGATCTGGGACTGCAACACCAGCGCCGCGCAGCAGTGGACGTTCGCGTCCGACGGCACCGTCCGGGCGATGGGCAAGTGCATGGACCCGGCCTGGGCCGGCACCGCCAACGGCACCGAGGTCAACCTGGTCACCTGCAACGGCAACCCGGTGCAGCGGTTCACCCTGAACGGCGCCGGAGACCTGGTCAACCTCAGCTCCAACCGGTGCGTGGACGTCCGCGATCACGTGACCACCAACGGCGGCAAGCTCCAGCTCTGGGACTGCGCGGGCACCCCCAACCAGAAGTGGACTCGGTACTGAATCACCCCTCGCTCCGGCCGGCCTGAGGTCGGCCGGAGCCACCAGCGCAGTAGGTGTAATTCCCTATCATGCCCTCGATAGGGTAGGTTAGGGAGTGATGAGTGAGGAAATGTATTCGGTCGAGCAGGTGGCCGAGCGGCTGGGCCTGCACGTACGCACGGTGCGCGGCTACATCCGCGCCGGCTCGCTGCGCGCGGTCCGGATCGGCAAGCAGTACCGGATCGCCCGGTCCGATCTCGCCGAGCTGACCGGGCGTTCCGGCCAGCCGTCCGGCACGGTCACGGCCGTGGTCGAGGTGTCGAGCATCGTGCAGGTCGACGGCGTCGACCGCGCCGCCGCCGACCGGCTCGGCACGCTCGTCCTGGCCGCCGCGAAGAGCGGCCGCGACCCCGCTCATCCGCTGCGCGTCCAGACCGTCCACGACGAGGAACGGAACCGTATGAAGATCGTGATACTCGGGGGCGCCGCCGCCACCGCCGAACTGCTGCACCTGGTGGAGGTCGCCACCGACGGCGACAACGGCCTGTTCGCCGGGGAGGCCGACGGTGCCTGACCTGGTGCAGGAGCGGGCCGGCGTGCAGGTGCTGGTGTGCGACCCGGACGGACCACCGCTGGTCACCACGCAGGACGCGCTGGACCTGATCGGCGCGGCCTTCCTCGGGGCCGAGGTGGTGGCCGTTCCGGCGAGCCGGCTCGACGACGACTTCTTCGCCCTGGGCACCCGCTTCGCCGGTGAGGTCATGCAGAAGTTCGTCAACTACCGGCTGCGGCTGGTGGTGCTCGGCGACATCTCCCGACACCTCGCCGCCAGTGCCGCGCTGCGTGCCCTGGTCCACGAGTCGAACCAGGCCGACCACGTCTGGTTCCTGCCCGACCTCGACGCGCTCGACGCCCGGCTGCGCTCCGCAGCCTGACGGCCCGGCTACGCGTCAAAGCTGACCGCTCCGTCCGCTGATCAGGGATGGGGTGTCTTCACAGGGCGTGCCCGCCGGCGACTTGCAGCACCTGCCCTGTGATCCAACGGGCCTGATAGGACGCCAGGTACACCACAGCGTCCGCGATGTCGTCGGGCTCACCGATCCTTCCCATCGGCACGATAGCCGTCACCTGGTCGATGAGGTCCGCCCCGATCCAGCCGGTCTGGACGGGGCCTGGAGCGACCGCGTTGACCCGGATGCCGCCGGCCGCCAAGTCAAGCGCTGTGGCGCGGGTGAGCGCCTCGAGCGCGGCCTTCGATGTGCCGTAGCCGATCTGGCCCGGAAACGCGCGGGCGGCGTCGGTCGTGACATTGACGACGCAGAGCGGATCGTCCCCGCGTCGTCGGCGTGCCACCTCGGCGGTCAGGAGCGCCGGGGCGATGGTGTTCACCCGGTAGTGCCGTTCCAACGAGCCCTGGGTCAGGGTGTCGACCGTGTCCGGCGACTCGCAGTGGGCCGCGTTGTTGACCAGGACGTTGATTGAGCCAGTCCGGTCCAGAACCGCTTCCACGAGCTGGTGTGCCGCACCGGGTTCCGAGAGGTCGGCACTGATCGCGAACGAGTCGTTCCCGAGCTCCTGGGCAAGCTTGCGGGCCGCATCGTCGTTCGGCGTGACGTGGTCCCACTGGGTGCCTGTGGGCACGGAGAGGTCTCGGGCGAGGTGGTGGATCACCACGCGCGCGCCCTGGGCGGCGAACGCGCGGCTGATCGCCGCACCGATTCCTCCGCCTCCGCCGGTCACCAGGACGTTCTGGCCCGCAAGACGCGTATCGATCATCATGCCTCCTTATCGCCAGAGCCTCTGTCGGAGTGAGCGGCAGGGCTTGAGCTGGCTTGACGATCTTCGCTTGTCGGAGGTCGAGATGTGACAAGGTCTCCGGTAGATGGTTCAGCGACCAAGCGAACCTGAGACCGGAGACCTCGTGGACACCCTAGCGGTGACGAGGCGGCACGACCTGGAACCCGGATGCCCGGCCCGTTCGGTCCTGCGATGATGGCCGGCATGCTGCCCGACGGCGCCACCCGGTCGCCCGCACCCCAGCCGACGGCCGACGTCCTGACCGACCGGCTGGTGGACGAGCACACCATCCTCCAGGTGGTCGTGGGCTCCCGTGCCTTCGGTCTGGCCGGTCCGCACTCCGACACCGACCGGCGGGGCGTGTACGCGCTGCCGGCGTCGGCGTTCTGGCCACTGACCAAGCCGGCCGACCACCATGAGGGACCGTTGCCGGAGCAGTTCCGTTGGGAGGTCGAGCGGGTCTGCGTCCTCGGGCTGGCCGCCAACCCGAACGTCCTGGAGGTGCTGCACTCGCCTCTGGTGGAGACCTGCACCCCGCTCGGCGCGGAGTTGCGCGACCTCACCCCGGCGTTCCTGTCCCGCCGGGTCGTCGACACCTACCTGCGGTACGCCACCGCCCAGTTCACCAAGGCGCAGCGCGGCGTCGAGCGCGACGGCGCTCCCCGGTGGCGGCACGTGACGCACCTGATCCGGCTGCTGGCCGCCGGCGCGCACCTGGTGCGGACCGGCGAACTGGTGCTCGACGTGGGCGCCGACCGGGAGCGCCTGCTGGCGCTGAAGGCGGGCGCGCTGCCCTGGGCCGAGGTGATCGACTGGCGGGACCGGCTCACCGCCCGGCTGGTGGCCGACCTGGCACACAGCCCGTTGCCGGAAAATCCCGACGCCGACCGGGTCGAGCGGTGGCTGGTCTCGGTCCGCCGTCGGTCCGTCCGGGGGCTCGCGTGACGGCCCTGGCGGGTGCCGGCCTGCCGGCGGGTGTGGACCTCGCGGCCGTGGTCGCGGAGCAGCCGGACCCGCTGGTCTTCGCCACCGTCTCCGGCGCGCACCTGTACGGCTTCCCCTCCCGGGACTCCGACGTGGACCTGCGCGGTGTGCACCTGCTGTCGGTGGCCGCGCTCGTCGGGCTGGGCGAGCCGGCGCAGACCCGTACCGCGATGTGGCACCGCGACGGGGTCGAGATGGATCTCGTCACCCACGATCTGCGGAAGTTCGTCCAGCTCATGTTGCGGCGCAACGGCTACGTGCTGGAACAGCTGTTGTCGCCACTGGTGGTGCACACCTCGCCGGTGCACGCGGCGCTGGTCGAGCTGGCACTGGGGGTGCTCACCCGGCACCACGGGCACCACTACCGCGGCTTCGCTGCCACCCAGCGCCGGCTGTTCGACCGTACCGGTGAGCTGAAACCGTTGCTGTACGCCTTCCGGGCGCTGCTGACCGGCGTCCACCTGATGCGCGCCGGCCGGGTGGTGGCGCACCTGCCGACCCTGCTCGACGCCGAGCCGGCCCCGGCGTACCTGGCCGACCTGATCGCGGCGAAACGTACCGCCGAACACGGCGCCCTCGGTGACCTGGTCGGGCGGGACGTCCTCGGCCGGGACCTCGACGCGCTGGCGGCCCGGCTGGATCAGGCGCAGCAGGACACCCGGCTTCCCGAGCAGCCGTCTGGGTCGCGGGAACTCGACGACCTCGTGGTCTCGGCCCGACTGGCGGATCCCCGGCACCACCCCCCGGAAGCCCCCGTCTCCCGTACCGGGGAACGCCGAGCGGGCTGATCCTGGCCGGTCAGATGCGTGCCGTCGCTTGAATGTCGGTGGGGCGGGGGAGGATGCTGTATTGACATCCACAAATTTCGATCAGTGGAGGTCCGTATGCGTCGTTCCCCGTTCCTCGCCCTCCTCGCGGCGGTGCTGCTCCTCGTCGCGCCGACGGCTGCCCAGGCCCGACCTGCCGCTCCCGACGCCGTCGACCCGGCCCGGGCGGCGGCGGTCCTCGCCGAGGTCCGCACTGCCGGCACGGCCTGGGTGCTCGATCCGGCCACCGGCCGGATGACCCTCACCGTCGACGACACCGTCGGCGCCGCGGAGCTGGCCACCCTGCGCGCGACCGCGGCCCGGGCCGGCGCGGTGCTGCGCCACGAACCGGGCCGGCTGACCACTCTCATCGCCGGCGGCGAGGCGATCTACGCCAGTGGCGGCGGACGCTGCTCGCTCGGCGCGAACGTCCACCGGGGTACCACCTGGTACTTCGTCACCGCCGGGCACTGCACCAACGTCGGCAGCGCCTGGTACGCCAACCCCGGCGGGACCCCGCTCGGCACTCGCGCCGGCAGCAGCTTCCCGGGCAACGACTACGGCATCGTCCAGTACACCAACACCTCGATCGCCCACCCGAGCGCGGTCTACACCTACCCCGGCCTGCTGCCCATCAACAGCGCCGGCAATCCCTACGTCGGCCAGCGGGTCTGCCGCAGCGGCTCGACCACCGGCGTTCGGTGCGGCAGCGTCACCGCCCTGAACGCGACGGTGAACTACGCCGAGGGCTCGGTGTTCGGCCTGATCCGTACCAACATCTGCGCCGAGCCGGGCGACAGCGGCGGCCCGCTCTACGACCCCGCCACCGGCCGGATCCTCGGGATCCTCTCCGGCGGCAGCGGCAACTGCACCACCGGCGGCACCACCTACTACCAGCCGATCATGGAGATCCTCTCCGCGTACGGCCTGACCCTCCCGTGACCGCGACGCCCCGCTTCCCGCACTATCGGGGAAGCGGGGCGTGGTGCGGTCCGGAGGGTTAGCGGGTCAGCAGAACCAGCCGTCCTGGACCCAGCCGCGTCGGTTGATGTTGCCGTAGGCGAAGCCGTAGATGTAGCCACCGCTGCGGGGGCCCTCGACGAGGAAGGTCTGTCCCCGGTAGAGGGTGCCCATCCAGGCGCCGACCGGTTCGGTGCGGACGAACAGGTCGTTGGCGCAGACCGTCTCCCGCTCGCCGATGGTGCCGTACGCCGCCGAGGCGGCCGTGGGGGTGAGGGCGACCGTGGCGACCACCGCCGCGACGGTCGCGCCGATCCGGCGGGCTACGGGGTTCACCATGAGTCGTACCCTCCGATGCACTCGTACCGCAGGTAGCCCCAGTCGTTGGGGCCGAAGTCGAAGGAGGCGGCCCAGCCGTTGTAGACCGGGTGCGAGCCGGGGGTGTGGCCGATCTTGTCCCCGTAGTAGAGGACGCGCTTCAGCCCGGACGGGCCGGTGGAGGAGTTGTAGTTGGCGTAGAAGCTGGCGCTCTGGCACACGACGATGGCGTGCCGGGGCACCACAGCTGCCTGGGCGGCGGGGGCGCCGAGCGGGATGGTCAGCGCGCCGGCCGTCAGGGCGGCGGCGAGCCGCAGTCTCGATGTCGTCATCAGGGCCTCCGATCAGCGACGACGGTTCGCCCATGCTACCAATGCAATCGATAAACTTGAATGGCGTCCCTGATTGGCCGGTCGCCGACGGCACGGCGATCGGCCCGACCGGTCACGCTCCCCGCCGGGCCCCACGTGCCCGGCCCATCTGCCGCCGGGCCTCCTGCCGGGCCTGCGCCTGCCGCTCGGCCGCCGTCAGGCCGTCGGGCGCTGGCGGGTCCGTCGGTGTGGGCGCCACGAGTGGCGTCGAGAGATGCGCTGCCATGTCACGGATGGTCGGCAGGCGGAACAGGTCGACCACGTCGACCTCCCGGTCGAACGCCCGCCGCAGCAGTCCACTCAACCTGATCATCAGGAGTGAGTCCCCGCCCGCGTCGAAGAAGTTCCGGTCGGCCTCCACCCGTCGGCGCAGCACCGTCGTCCAGGCTTCCGCCACCGCCCGTTCGGCCGCGCCGGACGCCTGCGCCGCCCGGCCGGGTCCGTCGGCGGCTGGCCGGTCCCGGTCCGTCCGCCCGGCCTGCTCGTCCCGCCCAGCCTGCCGGGTCGGCTCGTCCTGCGCAGCCCGCCCGGTCTGCGCTGCCCGGTCGACTCGTTCGGCTCGGGCGGCGGCGCCGAGCAGCGCGCGGCGGTTGACCTTGCCCGACGGCAGCAGGGGCAGCGCGTCCAGCACGAGCACCCGGTCCGGCCGGAGCCGTGCCGGCAGCAGCCCGGCCAGGTCGGACCGCAACCCGGCGGTGCCGGGTGCCGGGACCTCCGCCGCGACCAGTTCGCCGGATGCCGGAACCACCGCCGCGACCAGCTCGCCGGTGGGGGAGCCGACCACGGCGGCGTCGGCGATCCCCGGATGCCGGCGCAGCGCGGCCTGCGCCTCGACCGGCGGCGCCGGTTCTCCGTCCCGCCGGGAGCAGTCGTCGAGGCGACCCACCCACCGCAGGACACCGTCGGCGTCGCGCCGGACCAGGTCGTCGGTGGCGACCATCCGCTGACCCGGGGTGGCGGCGAACGGGTCGGGCAGGTAGCGCTCCGCCGTCAGGGACGGCTGGCCGTGGTAGCCCCGGGTCACCGCGCCACCGCCGAGGTGCAGCCGGCCGACCACGCCCGTAGCCACCGGCCGCAGCGCGTCGTCCAGCACGTACGGGGTGGTGTCGGCGCGGGCCGCGCCGAGCGCCCAGGGGTCGTCCGTACGGTGGGTGCCGGCCAGCACCGGCCCGCCGGTCTCGGCCGCGCCCCACGCCGACCAACAGGTCACGGCCGACGGCACGGGACCGGTGACCGGACCGCCGGTGACCAGCAGCGCGGTGGTGTCCCCGACCGGGCTGGCCTCCCCGACCGGGGCGGGCAACCCGATCCGGACACTCGGGGCGGCAGCCGTCGAGGTCGACCCGACGGCCGTCGCCCCGGCAGCGTCCATCAGCGCCGCGTCACCGTCCACCAGCACCGCATCACCGTCCACCAGCGCCGTCCCGCCGACGGCCAGCGGCGCGAGGAATTGGCAGAGGGCGAGGTGACCGTCCAGCGGCGCGTCGACCCGTACGCCGGCGAAGGTGCCGGTCGGCCAGCCGTCCACCAGCCAGTCCACCAGGCCGGCGAGGTTGCCGTGGGTCACCACCACCGGCCTCGGCTCCTCCTCCACCCCGGCCGAGTGGACGACCACCGCCGCCCGGTCGGCAGGCCAGTCGGGGGGTGGGAGAGCGACGGGCGTCGCCGGCATCGCGTCCACCATGGTCACCGGCACGTCGAACGCCGCGCACTCCACCGTCGCCGCCGTCACCAGGACCGTGACCAGCCCCGCGTCCAACGCCTGGAGACGCAGTCGCATCCGCGCCGCCGCCGGGTCCAGCGGCACCGCCGTCCCGCCCGCCCACAGCACCCCGAGCAACGCCGCCACCAGCTCGGGCGACCGGGGCAGGCAGATTCCCACCGGTGACTCGGCGACCACGCCGCGCCCGCGCAGCACCCCGGCGATCGCCCCGGCCCGGGCGACCAGGTCGCCGTACTCCAGACACCCGGCGGCGGCGCGGACCGCCACGGCCCGGGGCGTACGGTCGGCGTGGGCCGCGACGCGGGCGAGCAGGCCAGGCCCGGTCGCGGACGTCGTACCCGCTCCGTCCCCACGGTCGCGGCCGCCGCCGGTCACCGGTCGACCTCGTCGTCCGGCGGCGTCGGCAGCTCCGCCATCGGCCGGTCGGGCGTCGCGACCGCCCCGTGCAGCAGCAGGTCCAACTGCTGCCACATCCGCTCGATCGTCGCGGCGGTGAACAGGTCGGCATTGTACTCGATCATGCCGTAGAGGCTGTCCTCGCCGGCCTCGTCGAAGTAGCCGATGCTCAGGTCGATGGTGACCGTCTGCTTCTCCAGCATCAGCGGCTCCAGCTCGAGGCCCGCCATCGTCAGCGGAGCCTCGTGCCGGAAGTCGACCATGATGAAGGCCACCCGGTAGAGGGCGCCGAGTCCCACGCCCCGGCCGACGTTCAGCTCGTCGAGGATCACGCCGATCGGGATGTCGTGGTGATCGAGGGCGCCGGTCATGGTCCGGCGGGCGGCCGCCACCAGCTCCCGGAACGTCAGCTCCGACCGGACGGTGGTCCGCAGCGGCAGCATGGTCAGGAAGAGCCCCATCAGCGGCTCGGTCTCCGCCCGCCGGCGGGTGGACGAGTTGGTGCCCACCACCACATCCTCCGCGCCGGTGAGCCGGTGCACCAGGAACTTCCAGACCGCGAGGAGCACCACGTTCAGCGTGGTCCGTTCCTCGTGGGCGAACCGGCGCAGCTCCTCGGTCAGCTCCGGCGACAGCCGGAAGTAGCGCTGGCCGGACCGGTTGGTGGCGCCCCGCCGCTCGGGGTGGTCGGTCGGCAGTTCCCGCGCCGGTGGCACGTCCGCCAACTGGCGCCGCCAGTACGGCAGGTGCCGGACCCGGACCTCCCGCTCGATCCACTGCGGCTGCCACTCGGCGTAGTCGCCGTACTGGATCGGCAGCGGCGGCGGCTCGTACGTCCCGCCCTCGACGTAGGTGCGGTAGAAGCCGGCCACCTCCTGCCCGAAGATGCCCATCGACGCCCGGTCCCAGATCATGTGGTCGAAGATGCGGACCAGCACCTGCTCGTCGTCGGTGAGCCGGATCAGCAGCATCCGCAGCAACGGGCCGACGCCCATGTCGAACGGCCGGTTGCCCTCCGCGCGCGCCTCCTGCCACATCCGCTCCTCCCGCTGGTCGGCCGGCAGGTCGCGCAGGTCGATCGTCGGGATGGTGAACGGCAGGTGCGGGTGGACCACCTGCACCGGTTGGTCGCCGTCCAGTTCGTACGTGCTCCGCAGCACCTCGTGCCGGGCCATCACGGCGTGCACCGCGCGGGTGAGGGCGTCCAGGTCCAGCCGGCCGCGCAGCCGCCACGCCGACGGCACGTTGTGCGCCGGATCGTGCGGCAGACGCTGCCGGTGCAGCCAGACCCGATCCTGGGCGTCGGTGAGCCGGGCCCGGTCCCGCCGGGCGCGGCGCGGAATGGCACCCACGCCCACCATGGCCTGCCGGTCGGCGAGGCGACGGTCCAGCAGCGCCCGCTGCGCGGGGGTGAGCCGCTCCAGTCGGGCCGACAGGTCAGTCATGCGCGGACTCCTCCGAACTCTGGTAACGGTTACGCAGGTCGGCGAGGTGGCGCAGACCGTCGCGTACGGTGTCGGGCGACAGGCCGAAGTCGACCAGGCAGGCGACCTCGTCGACCCCGACGTCGACCAGGTCCTCCACCAGGGCCTCGCACTTGTCGGGCGTGCCGAGCAGCGCCAGCGACTGGAAGTAGCGTTCGAAGGTGGCGTCGAGCATCGCCGCGCGGGCGTCGTCGTCGAGCGCGCTGAACCCGCCCTCGATGCCCTGGTGCTGCCGCAGGAACGTGCCGAGGTAGTCGATCAACGGCTTCCGGACCAGCCCGCGGACCTCCTCGTCGCTGGGGCCGAGGAAGGTGTGCACCATCGTGGTGACCGTGCCGGCGTCCGGGTCGTGCCCGCCCGCCGCCCGGGCCGCCCGGTACGCGGTGATCTTCTCACCGAGCTCCACCAGCCGGTGCCCGATCACGCCGGTCAGGATGTTCGCCCCGATCGCGCCGGCCCGCTCGAACGTCTCCACCGATCCCGCCGCCGAGACCCAGACGGGGAGTTTCGGCTGCAACGGCCGGGGCAGCGTACGGACCGCCCGGACGCTGCCGTCGGGGCGGGACACGTCGATGGTCTCCCCGGCCCAGAGCCGCTGGATGGTCTCGATGGCCTCGAACATGGCGTCCTTGCGCCGGGGGAACCCGTCGGGTCCGCCCGGGGCGAGGACGAAGTCGTCCGGATGCCAGCCGGAGGCGGCCGAGACGGCCGCCCGCCCGCCGGAGAGGTTGTCCACCACCGCCCACTCCTCGGCGACCCGCACCGGGTGGTGCAGCGGCAGGACGACGCTGCCGGCCCGCAGCTGCACCCGCCGGGTGATCACCGCCAGCGCCGCCGCGAGCAGCGACGGGTTCGGGTAGAGGCCACCGAAGTCGACGAAGTGCCGCTCGGGCACCCAGACCGCGGCGAAGCCGTGCTCGTCGGCGAACCGGGCGCAGTCCAGCAGGAGCCGATACTTCTCCCCGTCCTGGGTGGAGCCGTCCCCGGAGAAGAAGAACAGGCTGAACGCCATCCGGCTGGTGGGGCGTCGCCGCCGGCCCGGCTGGGCTGCGGCGCGGGCCGTCGGGGCGGCCAGCTCGGGCGGCAGGCTGACGGCGCGGGCCCGCATCGCCTGCTCCAGGGCAGCCCGACGTTCGGGGAGAGGGCGGCGAGCCGCCGGTTCAGGTCCGCCACCGAGGGACGCTCAGCCATGGTCACCGCCTCCGATCGTGCCGACGGCCGGGGTGGCCTCGATCTCCGCCAGCAGCGCCTCGAACTCGTCGAGCCCGATGCCCTCGCCCTGCCACACCCGGATCGCCGCCGCCAGACCGGTGACCGTGGGCGCCTCGAAGATGACGCTCATCGGCAGGTCACCGAAGTGCTGCCGGAGCCGGGCGATGATCTGCATGGCGAACAGCGAGTTGCCACCGAGCTGGTAGAAGTCGTCGTCCGGACCGAAGCCCGATACGCCGAGCACCTCCTGCCAGACCTCTGCGACGGTCCGCTCGACGTCGTCCTCGAGCGGCGGCCCGCCCACCGGCTCCGGCACACCGGGCGGGGCACTCCCGTCGGGGTGAGCCGACTCCGCAGGCACATCCTCGGCCACGCCCGCTACGCGTACCTGTGGCGCGCCGCTGGCCAGGGCCGCCCACACCGCCGCCGACGCGAGCGCCGTCCGGTCGTCGGCGTCCTTGCCGTCCACCGGCCGCAGCCGGACCGCGCTGGTCGGCCTTCCCTCGGCGGTACGTTCCTCGGCGTACGCGCCGAGCACCGCCGCCAGCGCCTCCTCGGTCAGCGGGTCGGTGCCGCCCCGCGCGCCGCTGGCGAGCAGCAGGACGTCCAGGTCCTCGCCGTCCAGCAGCCTGGCGAGCAGACGCACCCGGTCGAACCGCCGCCCGACCTCCCGCAGAGCCTCCGCCGGCCCGCCGGTGGTCGATACAGCTTCCGCCGGCCTGCCGACGGCCCGCTCCGGTCCGCCGACCGCCTGTTCCGGACTGGCGGCTGGCGGCAGGTCGACGGTGTGCACCACGCCCCGGAGCCGGCCGAGCCGGTCCCGGGCGGCGACCACCAACCGGCCCGACGCGTCCGGGTCGGTCAGGTCGGTGGGCAGCCAGTGCACGGTGTCGGGATACGCGGCGAGCAGCCGCTCCAACGGGTGGGTGGCGTCCGGGTCGACCAGGTCGACCACCTCCGCCTCGCCGGCCAGCACCACCCTGGCCCCGGCCCGGGCCAGCTCCCCGGCGATCCGCAGCGCCGGCTCGGCGGTCCCGGTGACCAGGTACCCGGCGTCCGGGACGACACCCGCCGACGCCACCTCGCCCGACGGGACCGCCACCAGGGACCGGCGGAAGCGCCGTGCCCCCGGTACGCGACCTGCTCGACGCCCGGGCCGGCCGGCTCAATCGCCAGTTCGGTGAGGACCAGGTCCCGCCGCCGGTGCCGGTCCGCCTCGGAGCCGGAGGCACCGGTCGACTGGAGGTCCACGAAGTGGAACCGGAGCGTCGGGTACCGCCGGGCCAGCACGGTTGCCGTGCCGTCGAGGGCGGCCCGCTGCGGGGCCCGGACCGGGGAACCGGCCACCTCGCGCAGGTCCTCGGTGAGCACGTCCACCCGGACCGGCCGGTCCGAGGACGTCTCGTGCAGCGCCCGCGCCAGCCCGGCCAGCACCGCCGCCCCGTCGTCCGAGTGGTCTGCGGCGTACAGGACCCGGTCCACCGGCGTGCCGTCCCGCAGCAGCGGGGCCCACGGGTCGGCCGGACCGTCGCCGGCGCCGGGCCGGACCAGGTCGACCCGGTTACCGTCGGCGCGTAGCGCCGCCGCGACGTCGGCGCCCACCCCCTGCTCGTCGCCGAGCACCAGCCACCGGCCCGGCTGCGGCATCCGGGCCGCGTCCCGGGGCAGGTGGGCCGGGAACCAGACCGGTGTCTCGATCGACGCCGCCGGGGCCGCCGTGCGGGGCGTCCGCCGGAGCAGGAACCCGGTACGGGTGAACGGGTAGGTCGGCAGTGGGGTCCGCCGCCGGGGGACGCCGCCGTGCAGCGCCAACCAGTCCGGCTCCACCCCGTGCCGCCACAGGTCGGCCAGCGCGGCGAGGGCGCGCCGCTGCTCCGACGGCCCCTCGTCGTCGCGCGGCGGCGGCAGCACCGCCACCACCGGGGGCGGTGACCCCGCGTACGGCCGGGCCCGGACCAGGTTTCCGAGCCCGCGACCCGGACCGACCTCGACGAAGACCGGGTTCGGCAGCGTCGCGACGACCGCGACGCCGTCGGCGAAGCGCACCTGGCTGCGGACGTGGGCCACCCAGTACCCCGGGTCGGTGGCCTGCTCGTCGGTGATCCACGTTCCGGTCACGTTGGACACGAACCGCCGCGTCGGCGGACGGAGCCGTACCGTCCGCAGTACCTCGGCGAAGGCGTCCAGCGCCGGTTCGGTGTGCGCGGTGTGGAAGGCCCGCCGGACCGGCAGGGCCCGGGTCACCGCGCCGGCCTCGGCGAGGCGTCGCTCGACCACGGCCATCTCCGCGTCGTCGCCGGCGACCACGCAGGAGGCGGGTCCGTTCACCGCCGCGATCGTGCCGTGCCCGGCCAGTACGGTCCGCAGTTCGTCCTCGGCGAGGGCAACGGCGATCATCCGGCCGGGCGGCAACGCCTGCATCAGCCGGGCCCGCGCCGCCACCACCAGGGCCGCGTCCGCCAGGTCGAAGACCCCGGCCAGGCAGGCGGCCACCAGTTCGCCCAGGCTGTGCCCGGTCATCGCGTCCGGTTCGACTCCCCAGGACGCCAACAGCCGGGCCACGGCGTAGTCCAGGCAGAACATCGCCGGCTGCGCCTGGCCGGTCTCCTCGGCGGGATCCCCGGCAGTCGTGTCGACGCCGAGGAGCAGGGCCCGGAGGTCCCAGTCCAGATGCGGAGCGAAGGCCGCCAGGCACTCGTCCAGCGCCGCCCGGAACACCGGCTCGGCGGCGTACAGCCCCGCGCCGACCCCGGCGAACCGGGTGCCCTGACCCGGGAAGAGGAACACCACCTGCGGCGTACCGTCCACGACCGGGTCGGTCGTGCCCGCGCCCAGTGCCTCGACCGCCTCGGCGGCGGTGCCGGCGACCACCGCCCGCCGGTACGGGAACCGGGCGCGTCCCACCTGGAGCGTCCAGGCCGCGTCGGCCAGCGCGGCCGGGTCGGCGGGCGTCCCGGCGAGGTGGTCGGCCAGTCGCCCGGCGGCGGCGGCCAACTCCTCCGGGGTACGCGCCGACAGCGGGAACACCTGCGTGGACCGGTTCGGGTCGGCCGACGGCCGAGTCGGTGCCGCCTCCAGCAGCAGGTGGGCGTTGGTGCCGCCCATGCCGAAGGAGCTGACCCCGGCGCGCGGCGGATGGTCGGTGACCGGCCACGGCGTACCGTCGGCGGTGATCCGGAACGGGTTCCCCGGCCGGTCCAGCGCCGGGTTGAGCTGGTCGAAGTGCAGCGTGCCCGGGATGAACCGGTGCTCGATCGCCAGGGCCGTCTTGATCAGACCGGCCACCCCGGCGGCGGCGTCCAGGTGACCGATGCTCGACTTGACCGCCCCGACCCGGCAGGAGCCGGCGGCTCGCCCACCGTGCGCCTCCGCCAGCGCGCGCAGCTCGATCGGGTCGCCGAGCGCCGTGCCGGTGCCGTGCGCCTCGACGTAGTCGACGGTCGACGGGGCGATCCCCGCCACGGCGAGGGCGTCCCGGATCACCGCGACCTGGCCGGTGATGGACGGCGCGGTGATGCCGACCTTCGCCGAGCCGTCGTTGTTGACCGCCGACCCCCGGATGACCGCGTGCACGTGGTCGCCGTCGGCGAGGGCGTCCGCGAGCCGCTTGAGCACCACCACGCCGACCCCGTCGCCGGGGACGGTGCCGGTGGCGTCCGCGTCGAACGGCCGGCACCGCCCGTCCCGGGACAGGATGCCGCCCTCCTCGTGCCGGTAGCCGGTCGGTTCGAGCTGCCGGACCGCCGCACCGCCGGCCAGTGCCATGTCGCACTCCCGGGTGAGCAGGCTCTGGCAGGCCAGGTGCACCGCCACCAGCGACGACGAGCAGGCCGACGAGACGGTGAGGCACGGCCCGGTCAGGTTCAGCTTGTACGACACCCGCAGCGCCAGCATGCCGGCGTCGTTGCCGACCGCCACCTGCAACGGGTGGGCGATCCGGGCGGCCCGTTCCGACGGGAGCACCCGCTCGGCCAGGTGGTGGCTCGACGACGCCGCCGCGAAGACCCCGACGCTGCCGTGCTCCCCGCCGGGGGCCCGGCCGGCGTGTTCCATCGCCGACCAGCAGCTCTCCAGGAAGAGCCGGTGCTGTGGATCGGTCACCTCCGCCTCGGCCGGTCCGATGTCGAAGAACTCGGCCGCGAAGAGTTCCGGCGCGGCCAGCGGGAAGCTGCTGCGCACGTACGCCGGGTCCGCGAGGTCCGAGGCCGACACTCCCGCGTCGGTCAGCGCCCGGTCGGTGTGCGTGGTCGAGCCCTCGACGCCGGCCACCAGGCCCCGCCAGAACTCGTCGACCGAGTCGAACCCGGCCAGGCGGCCACTCATGCCGATGATGGCCACGCTGTCCTGGAACGCCGACTCCTCCTCCGCGCCCATCTCAGACGCTCGCGGGGCGGTCGGCGGGGCGTGCGGTCGTGCGCGTCGTCATCTGGTGCTCCTTGGTCGATGGGTACGGCCGGTCGGGTCACGTCGTGCCACGCCGGTTGCGGGCCGGCGGTCGGTCGGGGTGGTCAGCGGGTTCCGGCGGCGGTCAACCGCGTGTCCAGTGCGGCGACGGTGGGGTTGTCGACGACCAGCTGCGCGGTCACGTCGACGCCGAGGATGGTGCGGATCCGGCCCGCGAGCCGGTCGGCGAGCCGCGCGTGTCCGCCGAGGTCGAAGAAGTCGTCGTCGACGTCGACCTCGGGGACGCCGAGCACGACGGCGAAAAGTTCACGGAGGACGTCCCGCCGGGGGCTGGGAACGGCGGCGGTCCCGGGGGCCGGCAGGGCGGCCCGGTCGAGCTTGCCGTTGGCGGTCACCGGAAGGGCGGTGAGGGTGACGAAGGCGCCGGGCACCATGTATTCGGGCAGCCGCGCGCCGAGGTCGCGGCGGAGCGCGTCCCGGTCGACCCGCCCGTCGGCCGGCACCAGGTACGCGACGAGACGCTTGTCGCCGGGCTCGTCCTCGCGGACCACCACGGCCGCCTGACGGACGTCGTCCCAGGCGGTGAGGACAGCCTCGATCTCGCCCGGTTCGATCCGGAAGCCCCGGACCTTGACCTGGTCGTCGGTGCGGCCGAGGAAGTGCAGGTGCCCGTCGTGGTCCCGGCGGGCGAGGTCGCCGGTGCGGTACATCCGGGCGCCGGGCGGGCCGTACGGGTCGGCGACGAAGCGGGTGGCGGTGAGGTCGGGGCGGTTGACGTAGCCGCGCGCGGTGCCGGCCCCGGCGAGGTAGATCTCACCGGGGACGCCGGCCGGAACGGGCCGGAGGGCGTCGTCGAGGACGAGCACGCGGGTGTGCCGGAGCGCGTGCCCGAGCGGGACGGTGGGGGGAACGCCGTCCCCGTGCCGCCACGGGTACTGGGTCACGCAGAGGGTCATCTCGGTGGGCCCGTACGTGGTCCGGACGATGGTGTCCGGGCAGCGCCGTACGACGTGGTCGACAGCCTGCGCGGAGATCACGTCCCCGCCGGTGGTCACCTCGGTCAGTCCGGCGAACGCGTCCACCAGGTCCTCCGCCACCACCCGGAACAACCCTGCCGTCAGGCTGAGCCGGGTGATCTTGTGCTCGCGGAGCAACCGGCCGAGCGCCCCGGCGTCCAGTTCGCGCGGCGGGGCGACGACGACCTGGCCGCCGGCGAGCAGGGGTCCCCAGAGTTCCCAGGTGGAGGCGTCGAAGGCGTGTGGGGAGTGGAACAGGGTGCGGTCGTCGGTGTGCATCGTCCAGCTGGGGTCGCGGACGAGGTCGACGACGCCCTGGTGGGTGATCTGGATGCCTTTTGGTTCGCCGGTCGAGCCGGACGTGTACATCACGTAGCAGAGCTGGTCGGGGTGCACGTCCGGCAACGGCCCGTCCGGCACCGCGCGGTCCGCGGGAGCCTGGTCGTCCACCGCGTGGTCCGGCAGCCTTCGGTCGTCCGCCTCGGGAGCCGGGCGGCAGCCGAGCACCCGCCGGCCGACCGCCGCCTCCCCGATGGCCAGCTCGTGTCCGGCGTGGGCGTCGTCGACGAGCAGCACCGGCGACCCGGACGCGGCCACGACGGTCCGCATCCGGGCCACCGGGTAGGCGCTGTGGATGGGCAGGTAGGCGCCGCCGGCCTTGAGGACGGCGAGAATCCCCACCACGAGGTCGACCGAGCGTTGCATGAGCATCGGTACGGGCGTTTCGGTGGTCACGCCGGCCGCCCGGAGGGTGGCCGCGAGTGCCTCGGCGCGGTGCCGCAGGTCGGTGTAGGTGAGGGTGGTGTGGCCGTCGGTGAGGGCGACCGCGTCGGGGGTGCGGTCGGCCTGCTCGTCGAAGGCCGCCACCACGCTGCACGCCGTCGACGCCGCCGGGACGGCGACCGGCGGACGCTCCCCGTCGACCAGGATGTCGAGCCGGCCGATCGGCGTGGCGGGCTGTTCGGCGGCCTGCCGGAGGATCGCGACCAGGCGTTGCCCGAGCAGTTCCACGCTCCGCTGGTCGAACAGGTCGGTGGCGTAGCCGAGGCTGATGCCGAGGTCCCCGTCGACCGGCTCGTCCGAGACGGTGAACTCCAGGTCGAACTTGACGATGCTCAGCCGGGTCGGTTCCGGCGCGCAGTCCAGACCCGGCAGCGGGGTGGCGGTGGGAGTCCGGTCGGCCCGGGACAGCGCGATCTGGAACAGCGGGTGCCGGGCCGGTGACCGGGTCGGTCGCAGGTGCCGGACCAGCCGCTCGAAGGGGACGTCCTGGTGGTCGTAGGCGGCCAGATCGGTGTCGCGGACGCGGTTCAGCAGGTCGCCGAAGGCGGGGTCACCGCTGGTGTCGGTCCGCAGGACGAGGGTGTTGACGAAACACCCGACCAGGTCGTCGAGGGCGTCGTCGGTGCGGCCGGCGACGACGGTGCCCAGTGGGACATCGGTGCCGCAGCCGAGTCGGGTGAGGAGGGTGGCGATCGCGGCCTGCACCACCATGAACAGGGTGGCGTCCTGCCGCCGCGCCAACTGGCGCAGGTCCCGGTGACAGGCGGCGTCCACCACCACGTCCACCCGGCCGGCTCGGTAACTGGACCGTGGCGGCCGGGGACGGTCGGTCGGGAGCGGCAACTCCTCGGGCAGCCCCGCGAGGGACTTCTCCCAGTGGTCGAGCTGCCGGCGGAGTTCGCCGTCCGGGTCGTCGTCGGCGCCGAGCACGTCCCGCTGCCAGAGCGTGTAGTCGGCGTACTGCACCGGCAGCGGCTCCCACTCGGGCGCGCGGCCGGCGCTCCGGGCGGCGTAGGCGGCGGCGAGGTCCCGGCCCAGCGGGCCCATCGAGACGCCGTCCCCGGCGATGTGGTGCAGGTTGACCACGAGGAGGTGATCGTCGTCGCGGTCGGTGTCGGTGACCAGCCGGACGGCCAGCGGGGCCTCACGGGACAGGTCGAACGCCCGGGCGGAGGCGGCGGTGACGGCCTCCTCGACCTGCCCGGCGGGGACGCGCTGGTGGACGACCTCCACCAGGCCCGGCGCGGCGGGCAGCACCCGCTGTGTCGGCTCGCCGTCCACCTCGGGGTAGACGGTGCGCAGGACCTCGTGCCGGGCGACCAGGTCGTCCACGGCGGCCCGCAGCGCGGCCACGTCGACCCGACCCCGCAGCCGGGTGGTGACCGGCACGTTGTACGTCGCCGACGGCCCCTCGATCTGTTGCAGCGCCCAGAGCCGCCGCTGGGCGAAGGACGCGGGCAGTGGCTCCGGGCGGGTGCCGGCGGTCAGCGCCGGGCGGCCGGATCCGCTGCCCAGGTGGGGTTCGAGGGCGGCCACGCTGGGGTTCTCGAAGAGCAACCGGACGCCGATCTCGACGCCCAGGGCGGCGCGGACGCGGTTGACCAGACGGGTGGCGAGCAGGGAGTGCCCGCCGAGGTCGAAGAAGTTGTCGTCGGTGCCGACCTCGGGCACGCCGAGCACGGCGGCGAAGAGCTGGCAGAGCACCTCCTGCCGGGCGGTGCGGGCGACGGCGCGCGGGCCGCCGGTCCGGGCCGGCGCGGGCAGCGCCGCGCGGTCGAGTTTCCCGTTGGGCGTGACCGGGAGGGCGGTCATCGTGACGAAGGCGCCGGGCACCAGGTGGTCCGGCAGCCGGGCCGCCAGGTCGGCGCGGAGCACGCTGTGGTCGAGCTTCCCGTTCGCCGGTACGACGTACGCGACGAGCCGCTTCTCGCCGGGCTGGTCCTCCCGGACGATCACGGCGGCGTGCCGGACGTCGTCCCGTCCGGTGAGGGCGGACTCGATCTCGCCGGGTTCGATCCGGAAGCCCCGGATCTTGACCTGGTCGTCGGTGCGCCCAAGGAAGTGCAGGTGCCCGGTGGCGTCCCAGCGGACCAGGTCACCGGTGCGGTACATCCGACTGCCCGACGCGCCGAAGGGGTCGGCGGTGAACCGGGACGCGGTCAGGTCGGGTCGGCCGAGGTACCCCCGGGCCAGCCCCGCACCCGCGACGTACAGCTCGCCGGCCACGCCCGCCGGGACGGGCCGCAGGGCCGGGTCGAGGACGTAGCAGGCGGTGTTGGCCACCGGGGTGCCGATGGTGACGGGCTGCCCGTGGGGGAGCGGGCCGCCACTGGCGCAGACGGTGACCTCGGTGGGGCCGTACGAGTTGATCAGCCGGTGACCGGCGCTCCAGGTGTCGACCAGCCACTGGGGACACGCCTCGCTGGCGGTGATGACCGTGCTGCCCGGCGGGAGCGTGTCGGTGGGCAGGGTGGCCAGCAGGCTGGGCGTGACGGTGACGTGGGTGGTGCGGGCGAGCAGGTGCGCGTCCGCGCCGGGGGTGAGGAGGCGCTCGGGGGCGTAGGGGATGACGGCGCCACCGGCGAGCAGCGCCATCAGCATCTCCCAGACCGAGCCGTCGAAGCCGATCGAGGCGATCTGGAGCACGTGGCTGCCGGGCCGGACCTCGAAGTCACGCTGGTAGCGGTGGGCGAGCCGGCTGATCCCCCGGTGGGTGACGGTGACGCCCTTCGGTACGCCGGTGGAGCCGGACGTGTAGATCACGTACGCGCTGTTGTCCAGGGCCGGCTCGGGCAGCTCGCGATCGTCACCGGCCGCCGCCAGCTCCCGCCACAGCTCGTCGCCGGTCACCACGACCGTCACGCGGCCTTGGCCGCCGCTGTTGCGGACTGCCAGCTCCGGGTCGTCCACCACGACCACCGGCGGGGCCGCGTCCCGCAGGATGTGCGCCCGCCGCGCGGCCGGGTACGCCGGATCGACCGGCACGTAGCAGCCGCCCGCCTTGCTCACCGCCAGCAGCACGGTGACCAGGTCCACCGACCGGGCCATGCTGACCGCGACGGGCACCTCCGGTCCGACCCCGAGGCCGACCAGGTGCCGCGCCAGCCGGTCCGTCCGCGCGTCCAGCTCCCGGTAGCTGACCTCACCGGTGGCGGTGACCACCGCCACCGCGTCCGGGTGTTGCCGGACCTGCCGTCGGAACAGCGCGGGCAACGTCTCGCCGGGCACCGTGGCCGCCGTGCCGTTGAAGCCGACCAGGACCCGGTGCCGCTCCTCGGCGGAGAGGACCGCCAGGTCGCCCAGCCGGCGGGTGGGGTCGGCGGCGACCTGCGCCAGCAGGGCGACCAGCCGCCGCCCGAACGCCTCCGCGCCGGCCCGGGTGAAGAGGTCCTCCGCGTAGATCAGGCCCAGGTCCAACTCCCCGGACCCGGGCTGCGGGACGAACCCCAGGTAGAGGTCGAACTTCGCCGTCTCGACGGGCGGTTTCTCGGCGACCACATTCAGGCCGGTGACGCCCAGCGCGAGTCCGCCGTCGACGGCGAAGGCGACCTGGAAGAGCGGGTGCCGGGCGAGGGACCGGGCGGGCTGGAGGTCCTCGACGAGCCGGTCGAAGGGGAGGTCCTGGTGGTCGAAGGCGGCCAGGTCGAAGTCCCGTACCCGGGCCAGCAGCTCGGTGAAGCGGGGGTCGCCGCCGGTGTCGGTACGCAGGACGAGGGTGTTGACGAAGAACCCGACCAGGTCGTCGAGGGCCTCGTCGGTACGGCCGGCGACGACCGTGCCCAGCGGGACGTCGGTGCCGCAGCCGAGGCGGGTCAGCAGGGTGGCGATCGCCGCCTGCACCAGCATGAACAGCGTCGCGTCGTGCTCCCGGGCCACCGTCCGCAACGCGGCGTGGACGTCGGCGGGCACGGCCAGGTCGACCCGACCCGCCCGGTACGAGGACCGCGCCGGTCGGGGACGGTCGGTGGGCAGCGGCAGTTCCTCGGGCAGGCCGGCGAGGGCGGTACGCCAGTGGGCGAGCTGACGGTGCAGTTCGCTGCCCGGGTCGTCGTCGGCGCCGAGCACCTCCTGCTGCCAGAGGGTGTAGTCGGCGTACTGCACCGGCAGCGGTTCCCACTCGGGCGCGCGGCCGGCGCTCCGGGCAGCGTACGCGGTGGACAGGTCCCGGCCGAGCGGACCCATCGACGTGCCGTCCCCGGCGATGTGGTGCAGCGCCACCACCAACAGGTGCTCCCGCTCGGCGAGCGTGAACAGCCGTACCCGGATCGGCAGTTCGGCGGCCAGGTCGAACGGCCGCGTGCAGATCTCCACAACTGCCGCTTCGACCGTGTCGGCGGCCAGGACGGCGTGCCCGACGTCCGGCCGTACGTCGGCGGCGGGCAGGACCCGTTGCGTCGGCTCCCCGTCGACCTCGACGTAGACGGTGCGCAGCACCTCGTGCCGGGTCACCACGTCCCGTACGGCGGCCAGCAGCGCGGCCACGTCGACCCGGTCCCGGATCCGGGTGACCACCGGGATGGTGTACGTGGCCGAGGGCCCCTCCAGGCGGTACTGGAACCACAACCGGCGTTGCGCCGGCGACAGGGGGAACGCGGTGCTCTCCTCGGGTCCAACGGGATACATCCCTGGGGCACCTCGCGCTCTCCGTGACCGATCAGACTCGCTGGGCTATCGGAGCAAGCATCGAGGTGGCCGGTAACCGGGCGCTTCCCGAATCCTTCCCGCCGCTGCGGCAGCGGGTGGCGGCGGCCGTCAGCGGCGTTCCTGCCAGGGGTTGCCGGTGTCGGCCTGGACCGAGAAGCACATCGGCGCTCCGGGGTAGCGCTGGGAGAACTCGCGCTCGGCGCGTCGTGGGTCGGGGGTGCCGACCTCGATGCAGGAACCGTCGTGCCGTACGCCCGATTGCACGACCGGCAGCCCACGCTGCCGCCAGTAGTCCTGATCCCGCAGGATCTGCTGGAAGGTCGGCCCCAGCTCGGCGGCGGCATGCCGGGCCGGACGCAGCCGTACCCGCGACCCCCAGGGCTGCTGCGAGCGCCTTCCGGAACTCCGCCGAGTCCGTAACCCACACGTCGACCCGGTCGGCGTGCACGTCGATGGCGAGGCCCGCGTACACCGGGGCGAACTCGCCTTCACCCAACTTCCTGACCTTGGCCGCGATCTCGTCCAGTTCCTGCTGGTTCGGGAAGGCGGACGGACCTTCGGTGGCGGTGGCCGGTGCTCTCGCCGCTGGACCGAGCGAACCGGCATCGGCACACCCGGCCAGGAGGACCAGCGCGAGCAGCGATCCTGCGACCCTGATTTCCCGCACCATGGCTCCTCCCAACCGTCCTTTGCTCCTGACCGGCAAGGTACTCGCGTCCGGTATAGGTCAGATGTCGATGCGTCGGCTGTTGAGCACGCTGTGGTCGAGAATCTGCTGGTAGGGCCATAGCGGGACCTGTGTCTCGGGCAGCATGAGTGGCATGGACGCCGAGGGTGACGCGCCGAAGGCCGGAACCGGCGCGGCGCGCGCGGGTGCCCGCCAGGAGGAGCGTCGTTCCGCCGTGGCCGTGGCCGGTGCCGCGGCGCTCGGCGGCTTCCTGTTCGGGTACGACACCGCCGTGATCAACGGCGCGGTGGACGCCATCCAGGCCGAGTTTGACCTGCGGGCGGTGGTGCTCGGGACCGCGGTCTCCTCGGCGCTGCTCGGCGGCGCGGTCGGCGCCTGGTTCGCCGGGCCGCTGGCCGACCGGGTCGGTCGGGTGCGGGTGATGCTGATCGCCGCGATCATCTTCGTGCTCAGCAGCGTCGGCTCGGCGCTCGCGGTGGGGCCGACGAGCCTGACCGCGTGGCGGGTCGTCAGCGGACTGGCGGTCGGGGCGGCCAGCGTGATCGCTCCGGCGTACATCGCCGAGGTGGCACCGGCGAAGCAGCGTGGGCGTCTCGGCTCCCTGCAACAGTTCGCCATCGTCACCGGCATCTTCGCCGCGCTGCTGGTCGACTACGCCCTGGCGTCCTCGGCCGGCGGTGCCAGCGGCGACGTGCCGTGGGGCGGGACGGCGTGGCGGTGGATGTTCGCCTCGGCCGCGGTGCCCGCGACGATCTACGGGGTGATCGCGCTGCGGATCCCGGAGTCACCCCGATACCTCGTGCGACGGGGGCACCTCGACCAGGCACATGAGGTACTGAACCGGTACGTCGGCGACGGGGTACGGCTACGCGAGATCGAACGGTCGCTCGCCGGAGGGAACGAGTCCGTGCGGTTGTCGGATCTTCGCGGCACGGGCCGAGGCGGGCGGCGTCTGGGCCTGCTGCCGATCGTCTGGGTCGGCATCGTCCTGGCGGTGCTACAGCAGTTCGTCGGCATCAACGTGATCTTCTACTACTCGACCACCCTGTGGCGGGCCGTCGGTTTCACGGAGGAGAACGCGCTGCTGACGAGCGTGATCACCAGCGTGGTGAACATCCTCGCCACGCTCCTCGCGATCTCGCTCATCGACAGGGTCGGCCGCAAGCCCCTACTGGCCGTCGGTGCGGGTGGCATGGTGCTCACTCTCGCCACCCTGGCCTGGTGTTTCAGCCGTGCCACCGGCTCCGGCGAGAACCTGACCCTCCCGCCCGGCCTCGACGTGATCGCTCTCCTCGCGGCCAACCTCTACGTGGTGGCCTTCGCGACGAGTTGGGGGCCCGTGCTCTGGGTGATGCTCGGCGAGATGTTCAACAACCGGATCCGCGGCACCGCCATCGCCGTCGCCGGAGCCGCCCAGTGGGTCGCGAACTGGCTGGTGACCGTCAGTTTCCCGAGCATCGCCCAGGTCAGTCTCCCGATCGCGTACGGCCTCTACGCCGCCTTCGCGGCCCTCGCCCTCGTCTTCGTGACACGTGCCGTGCCGGAGACCAAGGGCCGTGAGCTGGAGACGATGTGAGCAGGTGCTCCGTTCGGCATGCGGTAGTCCGCCACCAGCCTGCGAATCAGAGCGGGCTCGGGCGGCGCAGGTCGTCGAGGTGGTCGGCGAGGACGGCCCGCAAGCGGGCGGGTGGCATCAGGTCGGGGTGCAGCAGGGCGTGCAGGGCGAGCCCGTCGACCAGGGCGTGCAGCCGGGCCGTCTCGCTCGGCACGTCCCGGTCGGCGGCCATCAGCCCGGCATTGGCGAGCGTGGTGACGGCGAGTTCGGTGGCCCGCCGTACGCCGTCGTCGGCCTCGGCCAGTCGGGTCCGGGCCACGGGCTCGGCCGGGGCGCGGGCGGCGAGCAGCAGCCACACCTCCATCTCCCGGACGCGCTGCTGGTCCAGCGGCAGGAACTCCTCCAGCATCCGTTGGACGACGTCGCGGGGTGGCCCGGTCCAGTCACCGGCGTGGAAGCGCTCGGTCGCCTTCTTGAGGACGTGCTCCATGGCGAAGGAGAGCAGCTCGGTCTGGGTGGTGAAGTAGTGCCGCAGCGCGCTGGGTGACCAGCCGGCCTCGGCCGCGATGCTGCGGACGGTCGCGGCGGCGGCCCCGTCCCGGTAGACGACGCGCCACATCGCCTCGGCCAGTTCTGCACGCCGGGCCTCGTGGTCGACGATCTTGGGCAACGGCCCCTCCGGCTGGTGTGTGCGACCCGCTGCTACGGTTATCGCACAGCGTACTAAAAAGAGGTGGTACATGCTCGTCGGACTGATCATCGCGTGTGAGGTCGCCTTCTGGGTCGTACTGGCGGCCGGGCTGATCGCCCGCTACCCGCTACGGCGTCCCCGGCTGGGTGCCGCCCTGCTGTTGGCGGTGCCCCTGGTCGACGTCGTGCTCCTCGTCGCCACCCTGATCGACCTGCGCTCCGGCGGCACCGCCACGCTCGCGCACGGCCTCGCCGCCGCGTACCTCGGCTTCTCGGTGGCCTTCGGCCACAGCATGGTGCGCTGGGCCGACCAGCGCTTCGCCCATCGGTTCGCCGGCGGCCCGCCGCCGGTCAAGCCGCCCCGCTACGGCTCGGCCCGCACCCGGCACGAGTGGCGCGAGTGGGGGAAGGCCCTGCTCGGCTGGGCCGTCGCCTGCGCCCTGCTGGTCGGCGGGATCGTCCTGGTCGACGACCCGGACCGGACCCGGGAGCTGGAGGCCTGGATCGGCCGGCTCAGCCTGGTCGTCGTGATCTGGCTGGTCTGCTGGCCGCTGTACTACACGGTCTTCCCCAAGCGGGAGCCGCGCCGCTGACCTCGACACGGCGATCGTGGTGGGAAAGGGCCCCCAGGAGGGCCCTTTCCCACCACGATCCGAGCCGGTGGGGTGTCAGCGCTGCGGCTTGTGGGCGGCGATCAGTTCCCAGCCACCGGGGAGGACCTCGATCTTCTCGAAGCCGGTCTCGGTGAGCAGGCTGGTGTAGAACTCCACCTCCCGCAGCCGACTGACGCAGCTGTCCACCCCGATCAAGAAGTACGACCAGAAGAACTGCATCGCCAGCCGGTCCGGCGTGCGGAACTCCTCGCAGATCAGCAGCATCCCGCCCGGCGGCAGGGCCGCGTACGCCTTCTCCACCAGCATCCGGGCGACGTCGTTGGGCCAGTCGTGCAGCACCCGGACGAAGGAGATCGTGTCGTACCCGGTGGGCAGCGGCTCGGCGAAGAAGTCGCCGCCGACGAAGCCGAGTCGCTCCGGGTCGACGCACTCGGCCCGGGTCTGCTCGACCAGCGGCCCGACCGCCGGCAGGTTGTAGACGTCGACCCGTAGCTCCGGGGCGTCCCGGATCACCCGCGCGGCGAGGGTGCCGGCGCCGCCGCCGACATCGAGGAAGCGGCGACGCCCCGACCAGAGCCGGTCGGCGTGCTGGCCGAAGACCTCGAGCACCGGGCCGAGCCCGACCGACATGCTCTGCTCGAACGACGCGGTCTGCTCGTCGGTCTTCGGCGGCCAGGCGAAGTCGTCGTCGGTCATGCTGACCTCGCCGCGCAGGCTGTCGGCCAGCCGGCCGTGCAGCCGCCGCCACGGGTACTGGTCCCGGTCGCGTTCGAGCGAGCCCGGTCCGACCACCGCCCGTACGGCGTCCCGCAACCCGGGCGCCGCCCGGTAGCTGGCCTCGGTGATGTCGTCGCTCTTCTCCTCCCGTTCGACGACGCCGACGCTCTCCAGGCAGTCGAGGAACTTGTAGAGCCGCAGCGGCCGTACGTCGAACCGGGTCGCCAGTTCACCGAGGGCCACCGGGCCGGGCTCCAGCGCGTCGAGCAGCCCCATGGCCAGCGCGGTCTCCAGCACGTCCATCGCCTTGCTGGCGTTGAACAGCAGACTCATCAGCGCGCGCGGCGACAACGACGGAGTGCTCATCCTCGTAATCCCTGCCATTCCTGTTCGAGTACGTCCATGAACTCGTCGATCTCGTCGAGGGTGTTGAAGACGTGCGGGCCGATCCGCAGGTAGCCACGCCAGCTACAGATCATGTTCCGGGCGGCGAGGCGGTACTTGAAAGCCTCCCCGTCCGGGATGTCGAGGCAGACCACGCCGCCCCGCTCCGGGCCGACCGGGCTGACCACCGGGATGCCGGCCGCCTCGGCCCGGTCGATGACCCGCTGCGTGCAGCGCAGCGAGTGCGACCGGATCGTCTCGATGCCGACCCCGGCCAGCAGGTCCAGGCCGACCTGGGAGATGAGCGAGGTCAGCGGGTACGGCGTGCCGCCGGCGAAGCGCTGCGCGCCGTCGGCGAAGCCGTTCGACGGCTGGAAGGTCAGCGCCCGGTCGCCCGCCTGCCAGCCGGTCGCCGTCGGGGTGAGGTCGGGCAGCAGGTCGGGACGGACGTAGAGGAAGGCCGTCCCCGCCCCGCACATCCACTTGTGCGCGCCGCCGAGCAGGAAGTCGACACCGAGTGCGGTGACGTCCAGCGGCATGATCCCGACGCTCTGGAAGGCGTCCACCACCACTTTGGCCCCGACCGAGTGCGCGTGCTTCACCAGCCGGGCGAGGTCGACGGTGGCCCCGGACGTGAAGCTCGCGTGCGTCACGCACACCAGCAGCGTCCGCTCGTCGATCTGCTCCTCCAGCGCGTCCTGGTCGATCCGGGGGCCGCCGGTCCCGACCACGACGGGCTGCGCGCCGTGGCGGCGGAACGCGTTCCAGATGAACGGCACGGTGGGGAACTCGAGGTCGGTGGTGACCACCCGGTCGCGGGGCGCCCGGTAGTCGAAGCAGGAGGCCACCCGGACCAGCAGGGTGCTCAGGTTGGCGTCGGTGACCACGCTGCCGGCGGGCGCGCCGATGAACGCGGCCACCCCGTCCGCGTACCGGTCGAGCCCCTCGTGCCAGCCGCCCCAGACGTCGTCCCGCCAGGTGCGCAGGGTCTCCCAGTAGCCGGCCAGGACATCCTGGACGCCCCGGGGCACCGCCCCGGTGGAGTTGCTGTTCAGGTAGACGCAGGTTTCCAGGACGGGGAACTGCGCGCGGAAGGCCGCGTCCACGTCAGCCCGCCGCGTCCGGGGCGATCCCGCTCGGCTCCTTCGGCCCCCCGACGAGCGCGGTACGCGCCTGCCACAGGTCCGGGAAGAACCGGTGGTCGATCAGCTTGGCCAGCCAGTTCGCCGGGCTGCCCTGGGTGCCCGTCGGGCCGTGGCTGCCGATCCGGATGGCGATCTTGTAGTGCCGCACTCGCCAGAGCGACACCCGTTCGTCCCAGTCGACCATCGCCTCGGCCATCCGGTAGACCGGGTCGGCGGGGCTGCCCGCGTAGAGCTTGCGCAGGTCGATCTGCCGGTCGGTGAGGTACCGGGCGAACGCCTGGTCGAGCTGCCGGCTGGCAGCCTGCGCCTGCTTCCAGCCCGGGGACTCCGCGCCGGAGCCGTTGCCGAACGCGGGCACCAGGGCCTGGAAGGTGGCCGGCGGCAGGTACCGGAACATGTCCAACTGGTCGGTGACGAGCCGGACGGCGAGCGAGGCCCGGCCCAGCAGGAGTTCGGCCTCCGACAGCTCGCCGTCGTCGATCCGCTCGGCCGCCTCGGTCAGCTCGGCCACCGCCAGCTTGAACCACAGCTCGGCGGACTGGTGCACCACCTGGAAGAGCAGTTCGTCCCGGTGGACCATCGCCGCCGGTTCCCGTTGCAGCGTGAGTAGTTCGTCCGTACGCATGTAACGCGCGTAGTCCGTGGCGCCCTCGCCGGGGAGCACGGGCGCGTGGTCTCGCTTCACAGAATCGTCCCTTCCGTGGGTGGGCGCGCGCCCGGTCGGAGTGCGTCCGGGGTCATCGCGCGGCCCATTATCCAGTGATGCCCGGCAATCAAAAGGACGCCCCCCGGGTATCGGCGGCAGGTCGGGAAGAGGTGCCGGTCGACGCCGGTGCCGGAAATGAGCCGGTAATTCGCGAGTGTGCCGAGGGCGGTCGTGCGGCGCGCCGCACGACGGGGCCCGCCGCAGCGCCGCCCCGATCGAGCCGTTCGGTGGACTGGTTGCCAACTGTCCGATGAGGACTTTCCGGCCGGGTCGGTCGCCGGGAGCGAGCCGGACGGACGGATGTCGGAAGGTGGACAGACCCATCGTGTCAAGCCCGGTCGGTCGGCTCCCCGACAGTCGGTGGGCCCGGTCGCCCGTGCGGTGTTTCGCGCGAGTAAACCGCTGGTAAAGGCTGTACTCCACAGTGGTCCTGGTGGCTGGTGCCACGTCATCCGGACGGCCGGTGGCCGGTGGGGCGGGTGCCGGATGTTGCGGCGGGCGGTGCCCCGCCTAGAGTCGGTTCCGCCATTCGATCGAGATATGTATCTTCCCCGAAATTATGAGGCGGCTGGCTGTGCCACAGTGGACCGAGCCTGCCCGCCGGGCTCCCCTGATCGACAAAAGACTGTCCAAAACCGGCGTAACGAAGTTGGTTGCGTCCGCAAGCAGCGCCGCTGCTAGCATCCCGGTGCGATCCACTGGAGTTGCGTGAAAGACCCCGCCGGGCTGATGCTGTGGCGGAATTGTTGGTGGCTGTTCCGGCCCCTGGGCCGGTGGTGACCCGTGCCCATTCCCGACCTGCTGGGACAGGTCGGCCGGGGCGGGAATGGATATTGGGGTGTGCTGTGGGTGAGGTTTCTGAGCGGTCGACGTCCGGCCGCGCACCGTGGCCCGGAATAGGCGCGCCGACGACACATTCCGCCGTCCCCGAATCGCCGAAGGTAGCTTTTCTCCGTCCGTCGCCAGTGCGACCAGGGTCGGACCGGGGCGCGCGCTGGCGTCCCCGGGCCGTGCCCGGGGCCGTGGTGGCGACCGGGGGCGCCCGTACCTGCTGACCCGACTTCCGAGCCTGCTACCCACCGCGTCGGCACCTCCCCGACCGGTCGACCCGCGCCACCTCGACGACGAGGCCCGGCCGGGCCCGGTCGACGGAGCACTCTCCCCTGAGGACACGTCCATGCAGCATCCCGATCAGGCAGCGTCGCGTCACGATTCGCCCACCGCGCCGACGGTGGAGGAATGGCTCCGGCAGCACCTGGCCGTCCAGCTCGGTCTGGACGCCGCTGGTCTGGACGCGCACGAGCGATTCCACCGGTACGGTCTCACTTCCCTGCGCGCCGCAGGACTTATCGCCGGGCTCTCCCAGTTTCTCGGGCGGCCACTTCCGGCGACCCTTGTCTGGGACCACCCGACCATCGATTCGCTGGTGCGGTTCCTCAGCGCGGGGGATCGGGCACCCTCCGTGCCGGACGCCCGCCCGGCGGTACGCGAATCGGAACCGATCGCGATCATCGGAATGGCGTGCCGCTTCCCGGGAGCACGGAACACTGACGCCTACTGGCAATTGCTGACCGAGGGTGTCGACGCCATTACTGAGGTGCCGACCGATCGGTGGGACGTCGACCATTTCTACAGTTCCGCACCGGACGCGCCGGGCCGGACGAGCACCCGTTGGGGCGGTTTCCTCGACCAGGTGGACCACTTCGACGCGGGGTTCTTCGGTCTGGCCCCGCGCGAGGTCATCCAGATGGACCCGCAGCAGCGGCTGTTCCTCGAACTGGCGTGGGAGGCGCTGGAGGACGCCGGCATCGCCCCCGGCAGCCTGAAGGACAGCCCCACCGGCGTGTTCTGCGGCGCGATGTGGCAGGACTACGCCCGGCTCGCCGCCCGTGATCCCGAGGACGTCACCGCGCACACCGCGACCGGCCACGACCTGAGCGTGATCCCGGCCCGGGTGTCGTACCTGCTCGGACTCCAGGGGCCGAGCCTGGCCGTCAACACCGCCTGCTCGTCCTCCCTGGTCGCGGTCCACCTCGCCTGCCAGAGCCTGCGCTCCGGCGAGTCGACGGTGGCGCTCGCCGGCGGCGTCAACCTGACCATCGCCCCGGACAGCACCGTGGCGATGTCGAAGTTCGGGGCGATGGCGCCGGACGGCCGGTCCAAGGCCTTTGACGCGCGGGCCAACGGCTACGTGCGGGGCGAGGGCGCCGGCATCGTCGTGCTCAAGCCGCTGTCCCGGGCGCTCGCCGACGGCGACCCGGTGCACTGCGTGATCCGCGGCTCGACGGTCAACAACGACGGCTTCAGCAACGGGCTCACCGCCCCCAACCCGCAGGCGCAGGTGGCCATGCTCCAGGCCGCCTACCAGCGGGCGGGCGTGGCGCCCGAGCGGGTCCACTACGTGGAGACGCACGGCACCGGAACGTTCCTCGGCGACCCGATCGAGGCCAACGCGATCGGCGCCGTGCTCGGCGCGAACCGTCCCGCCGACCGGCCCCTGGTGATCGGGTCGGTCAAGACCAACATCGGCCACCTGGAGGCCGCCGCCGGCATCGCCGGCCTGATCAAGACCGCGCTCGCGATCCGGCACCAGACCGTCCCGCCGAACCTGCACTTCACCCAGCCGAACCCGCACATCGACTTCGAGCGGCTCCGGTTGCGCGTCCCCGGCACCGTCGAGTCCTGGCCGTCCCCGGAGGAGAAGCCGCTCGCCGGCGTCAGCGCCTTCGGCTTCGGCGGCACGAACTGCCACGTGGTACTGGAGGGGGCGACCCCGCAACCGGTCCACCTGCTCCCGCTGTCCGCTCCGGATCCCGCCGCGCTGCGGGTGGCCGCCCGCGCCGTACGGGAGGCCGCCACCGGCCCGGTCGCCCTGGCGGATCTCGGCTACACCGCCGCCCGCCAGCGCACCGACCAGCCGTACCGGCTCGCCCTGCCCGCCCGTACCCGGGACGAGCTGGTCGACCGACTCGACCAGTGGCTCGCCCCCACGTCCGAACCCGTTCCCGCGCCGTCGTCGCCGCCCCGGGTGGTGTTCGTGTTTCCGGGTCAGGGTGGTCAGTGGTGGGGGATGGGTCGGGAGTTGGCTCGGTGTGAGCCGGTGTTCCGTGGGGTGTTGCGGGAGTGTGGGGCGGCGTTTTCGGAGTTTGTGGACTGGTCGTTGGTGGAGGTGTTGGAGGGGGAGTCGGTTCCTGAGGGGATCGATGTGGTGCAGCCTGTGTTGTTTGCCGTTGAGGTGGGGTTGGCGGCGTTGTGGCGGTCGTGGGGTGTGGAGCCTGCGGCGGTGGTGGGGCATTCGATGGGGGAGGTCGCGGCGGCGTATGTCGCTGGGGCGTTGTCGTTGTCGGATGCGGCTCGGGTGATCTGTGAGCGCAGTGGTTTGTTGCGGCGGATTTCGGGTCGTGGGGCGATGGCGGTGGTGGAGTTGCCGGCCGGTGAGGTTGAGGCGGTGGTGGCTCCGTTTGGTGGTGCGGTGGTGGTGGCGGCTCTGAATGGGCCGGTGACGACGGTGGTGGCGGGTTCGTCGGAGGCGGTGGACGCGGTGGTGGCGTCGCTGTCGGGTCGGGGGGTGTTCGCGCGGCGGGTGCAGGTGGATGTGGCGTCGCACAGTCCGCAGGTTGATGAGTTGCGGGATGAGTTGGTAGCGCGGTTGGTGCCGGTGTCGCCGCGTCGGGCGGTGGTGCCGTTGTATTCGACGGTGCGGGGGGAGGTTCTTGCTGGTACGGAGTTGGATGCGGGGTACTGGTGGGAGAATTTGCGGGAGCCGGTGCGGTTCGCGCCGATGGTGGACCGGTTGTTGGGTGACGGGTCGACCTGCTTCCTCGAGATCAGCCCCCACCCGGTCCTCGGCGCCGCCATCGAGCAGAGCCAGGCCCGACACCCCGGTCGGGGCATGACGCTCGCCTCGACCCGCCGGGACGAGGACGAGCGCGCCGCGCTGCTCGACACGGCGGCCCGGCTCTACCAGCTCGGACAGCCGATCCACTGGCCGGCCCTGTACCCGCAGGACGTGGTGCCGGTCGCGTGGCCGTCCGCATCGGACACGCCGGCCGACCCGGCCCGGCCCACCTCGCAGACCGCGCCCGGCACCGCGTCCGACGTGCCGATGGTCGCGTCGAACGACCCGGCCCCCGCGTCCGCCATGCCCGGCGGCGCCGGAGGTGCGCCGGGCGGGCGGGACACCGGGGACGCCGTACTGCTGCCGCTGTCGGCGCACACGCCGGCGGCGCTGACCGACCTGACCCGGCGCACCGTGGACCTGCTCCGCCGCCACCCCAACCTCGACCTGCGCGACCTCGCCCACACCGCCGCCGTACGGCGGACCCACCACGGCGTCCGGCTCGCCGTCGCCGCCACCTCCCGCGCGGACCTCCTCACCCAACTCGAGGCCCACCTCGCCGACGGCCGCCCGTCGGACCCGGTACCCGCCGGCCCGGCCCGCCGGGTGGTGTTCGTGTTTCCGGGTCAGGGTGGTCAGTGGTGGGGGATGGGTCGGGAGTTGGCTCGGTGTGAGCCGGTGTTCCGTGGGGTGTTGCGGGAGTGTGGGGCGGCGTTTTCGGAGTTTGTGGACTGGTCGTTGGTGGAGGTGTTGGAGGGGGAGTCGGTTCCTGAGGGGATCGATGTGGTGCAGCCTGTGTTGTTTGCCGTTGAGGTGGGGTTGGCGGCGTTGTGGCGGTCGTGGGGTGTGGAGCCTGCGGCGGTGGTGGGGCATTCGATGGGGGAGGTCGCGGCGGCGTATGTCGCTGGGGCGTTGTCGTTGTCGGATGCGGCTCGGGTGATCTGTGAGCGCAGTGGTTTGTTGCGGCGGATTTCGGGTCGTGGGGCGATGGCGGTGGTGGAGTTGCCGGCCGGTGAGGTTGAGGCGGTGGTGGCTCCGTTTGGTGGTGCGGTGGTGGTGGCGGCTCTGAATGGGCCGGTGACGACGGTGGTGGCGGGTTCGTCGGAGGCGGTGGACGCGGTGGTGGCGTCGCTGTCGGGTCGGGGGGTGTTCGCGCGGCGGGTGCAGGTGGATGTGGCGTCGCACAGTCCGCAGGTTGATGAGTTGCGGGATGAGTTGGTAGCGCGGTTGGTGCCGGTGTCGCCGCGTCGGGCGGTGGTGCCGTTGTATTCGACGGTGCGGGGGGAGGTTCTTGCTGGTACGGAGTTGGATGCGGGGTACTGGTGGGAGAATTTGCGGGAGCCGGTGCGGTTCGCGCCGATGGTGGACCGGTTGTTGGGTGACGGGTCGACCTGCTTCCTCGAGATCAGCCCGCATCCCGTGCTGGCGGCCGGCATCGAACAGAGCTGCCGGGCGCGCGGCGGCGACGGCGTGGTCCTCGCCTCCACCCGGCGGGACAACCCGGAGCGGCTGGCCATGCTGGACACCGCCGGTGAGCTGTACCGCCGGGGCGTACCGGTCGACTGGACCGCGCTGCACCCGACCCCCGGCGCGGTCGTCCGCCTGCCCGACTACCCCTGGCAGCGGGAACGGTTCTGGGCCGACGAGCCGGCCACCGCGCCCGCCCGCGCCCGCCGCACCGGCGGCCACCCGCTCCTCGGCGAACACGTCGAGTCGTCGCTGGGTGCCCACCTCTGGACCACCGAGATCGACGTCGACGCGCTGCCGTATCTCGCCGACCACCGGGTGCGCGGCCAGGTCGTCGTGCCCGCCACGGCGTACGTGGAGATGGCCCTGGCCGCCGTCGGCGAACTGCTCGGCACGCCGGCCCGGACGGTCGAGCAGCTCGACGTCGTCGCGCCGCTCGCCCCGTCCGGGGAACGGCCCACCACGGTCCAGGTGACCCTCACCGGGAACCCGTCCGGCCAGCTCGCCTTCCAGTGCGCCAGCCGGCAACCCGACGAGAACGGGCAGCCGGGCGACTGGCAGGTGCACGCCCGGGGCAGCGTCCGCGCCGGGGAATCCGCCGTCGCCCCCGACCTCGCCGACACCCCCGGAACGGACGGCCCCGAGCTGACCGGGGACGAGCACTACGCGGCCATGCGCAACCGGGGCCTGGACTACGGCCCGCGCTTCCAGGGCGTACGGCAGATGTGGCGGGCCGACGGCGCGGCGTCGGCGCGGATCCACCTCGCCGAGGAACCGGCCGGCGGGTACCGGGTGCACCCCGCGCTGCTGGACAGCTGCCTCCAGGTGGCGATCGCCGCCCTGCCTGGCGCGGCCGACGACACCTGGGTGCCGGTCCGGATCGAGCGGCTCGACCTGCGGGAACGCCCCGGATCGACGCTGTCCTGCCGGGCCCGACTGCGGCCCGCCGACGCCAGCGACCCGGAGGCGCGCACGGTCGACCTCGTGGTCCGCGCCGACGACGGCCGCGTCCTGCTGGTCGTCGACGGCCTGCGCCTGCGCCGCCTGGCGCGCGACGCCGCCGACGCCGGCCTGCTCCACGAGATCCGCTGGGAACCCCTGGCCACCCCGCCCGGGGACGCCGACTGGGCCGGCCGGTGGCTGCTGCTCGCCGACCGGGACACCACCCTCGACGCCGCGCTGGCGGCCCGGGGCGGCACCTGCGTCGTCGTCCGGCCGGGCCCGACCTACCGGCGGCTCGCCGCCGACCGGTACGAACTCGACCCGACCCGCCCCGAACAGTTCAGCGACCTGCTCGCCGACGCCTTCGGCGCGGACCGGCCCTGCCGGGGCGTGATCCACCGCTGGGCGCTGGACGCCGGGGACCCGAAGCCCGACCCGACCGCCCTGGAGGACGCCCACCGGCTGGTCGCCGACAGCGTGCTGAACCTGGTCCGGGCGCTGCACGACCTCCCGCCGGCGCAGCGGCCCCGGCTGTGGCTGGTCACCCGGGACAGCCAGCCGGCGGTGCCCGGCGACCGGGTCTCCGCGCCGTTGCAGGCCCCGCTGTGGGGGCTCGGCCGGACCATCGCGCACGAGCACCCCGACCTGCGCTGCACCCGCGTCGACCTCGGCACCGACCTGCCCGACGAGGACGCCGCCCTGCTCACCGCGCTGCTCGTCCCGGCAGAGGAGCCCGACCTGGCCCTGCGCGGCGGCGACCTGCTCGTCTCCCGGCTGGTCGCCGGGGCCCCCGGCGCGGCGACCGCCGTCGCGGAACCGGCCGGCGACCGTCCGTTCCGCCTCGAACTCGACCGGGCCGGCACCCTCGACCAGCTCCACCTGCGTCCGTTCACCCCGGCCCCGCCCGGCCCCGGTGAGGTGCTGATCGAGGTACGGGCCAGCGGCCTGAACTTCCGGGACGTGCTGAAGACCCTCGGCGCGTACCCCGGCCTGGACGACGCGGCGGTCACCCTGGGCGACGAGTGCGCCGGAGTGGTGGCCGCCGTCGGGCCGGACGTCACCGACCTGCGGATCGGCGACCCCGTGGTGGCCGTCGGCCGCCGGTGCATCGGCAGCCACGTACGGGCCGACGCGCGACTGGTGGCGCCGAAGCCCGCCGGTCTCGACTTCGCGGATGCCGCGACCATCCCGATCGCCTTCCTCACCGCCGCGTATGCCCTGGAACACCTCGCCCGGATCGAACCGGGCGAGCGGGTGCTGGTGCACGCCGCCGCGGGTGGGGTCGGCCTAGCCGCCGTGCAGCTCGCCCAGGCCGCCGGGGCGGAGGTGTTCGCCACCGCCGGCAGCGCGGAGAAACGCGCCTACCTGACCTCGCTGGGCGTGCCGCACGTGCTGGACTCGCGCAGCACCGCCTTCGCCGAGCAGGCCCGCGCCGCCACCGGCGGGCAGGGCGTGGACGTCGTGCTGAACTCCCTGGCCGGCGAGTTCATCACGCACGGCATCGCCGCGCTCGCCCCGTACGGGCGGTTCGTGGAGATCGGCAAGCGGGACATCCACCAGGACCGGCCGATCGGACTCGGCGAGTTCCGCCGCAACCTGTCCTTCTTCGCGGTCGACCTGGACCGGATGTTCACCGAGCGGACCGTGCTGCTCGGCACGCTGCTGCGCCGGATCGTCGCCCGGGTCGACGCCGGAGAGCTGCGCCCGCTGCCGACCCACCGGTTCCCGGTCGCCGAGGTACGCGACGCGTTCCACCTGATGGAGCAGGCCGGCCACATCGGCAAGATCGTGCTGACCGTGACCGACCGGCAGACCGTCCCGGTCACCCCGGCCCCCGGTGCCGCCCGGATCCGCCCCGACGCCAGCTACCTGATCACCGGCGGCTTCGGCGGACTCGGCCTCGGCGTCGCCCGCTGGCTCGCCGACTCCGGCGCCCGCCAGCTCGTCCTGGTCGGCCGTACCGGCGCGCCGGACACCGCCCGGCCGGTCCTCGACGACCTGGCCCGGGCCGGGGTGGAGGTGGTCGCCCTCGCCGCCGACCTGACCGTCGCCGACGAGGTGGCCCGGGTGCTCGGCCACGTCCGGGAGCACCTGGCGCCGCTGCGCGGCGTAGTGCACGCGGCCGGCGTGCTGGACGACGGCATCCTGCTCCAGCAGACCGCCGAACGGTACCGGCGGGTGGCCCGTCCCAAGGTCGACGCCGCGTGGCACCTGCACGACCAGACCCGCACCGAGACGCTGGACTTCTTCGTCCTGTTCTCCTCGGTGACCTCCGTGCTCGGCTCACCCGGCCAGGGCGGCTACGCCGCCGGCAACGCCTTCCTCGACGCGCTGGCCCACACCCGTCGGGCCGCCGGCCTGCCGGCGCTGAGCGTCAACTGGGGCCCCTGGTCGGCGGTGGGCATGGCAGCCCGACTGGAGCAGGGCGGCCAGGAGGCGCTGCGTGGCCTGCGCGCGATCAGCCCGGACCAGGGCGTCACCGTCCTCGGCGGGCTGCTCGGGCGGGACACCGCCCAGGTCGCCGTGATGCCGTTCGACGCCGCCGAGTGGGTGGCCGCCTACCCGGCCGCCGCCCGCAGCAACCAGCTCGCCCACCTCGGCGCCGACGCGGTCGGCCAGCCGGCGGCGGCCGGCGCCCGCGCCGACTTCCTGGCCGCCGAGCCGGGACGCCGTCGCCGGGCGGCGATGGAGACGTACGTCCGCCAGGAGGCGTCCCGGGTGCTGCGCCTGGCCCCGGCCCGGATCGGCGTCGGCACTCCGCTGCGCAGCCTCGGCTTCGACTCGCTGATGTCGCTGGAGCTGCGCAACCGCCTGGAGGCGGGCCTCGGCATCGCGCTGTCGTCCACGGTCATCTGGAACTACCCGACGATCGCGGTGCTGGTGCCCTACCTGGCCGAGCGGATGGCGATCCCGCTCGACCCGCCCACCGCACCGGACGGCCCCGACGACGCCGACCCCGGACCGGCCGGCGGGCGGGGTGGCATCTCGGTCGACGACCCCCTCGGCGACCTCTCGGTCGACGACGACCTGGGCGACCTCTCGGTCGACGACCTGGCGGCGCTGCTCGTGCAAGAACTCAACGACCTCGATTCCTGACGGCGGACAAGGAACCGACAATGCCCTCAGCGGAACACCCCTCGGCGGCCACGCTGCACCGCGCGTTGACCGCGGTGCGCGACCTGCGCGCCAAAATCGAGGCCAGCGAGCGCGCCCGGACCGAGCCGATCGCCATCGTCGGCCTGGCCTGCCGCTTCCCCGGCGGCGCGAACAGCCCCGAGGCGTACTGGGCCCTGCTGCGCGACGGGGTCGACGCGGTCTCGGAGGTGCCCGCCGACCGGTGGGACGCCGACACCCTCTACGACCCGGACCCCACCACGCCCGGTCGGGTCGCCAGCCGGTGGGGCGGCTTCCTGGACCAGGTGGACCGGTTCGACGCGGCCTTCTTCGGCATCTCGCCCCGGGAGGCCGACCAGATGGACCCGCAGCAGCGGCTCCTGCTGGAGGTCGCCTGGGAGGCCCTGGAGAGCGCCGGGCAGACCACCGAACAGCTGGCCGGCAGCGCCACCGGCGTCTTCGTCGGCGTACACAGCCACAGCAACGACTACACCTGGCTCCAGTTCGCCGACCCGGAACGGATCGACACCTACACCGGCACCGGCACCTCGCACAGCGTCCTCGCCGGCCGGATCTCGTACCTGCTCGACCTGCGCGGGCCGAGCGTCGCCCTGGACACCGCGTGCTCGTCCTCCCTGGTCGCGGTGCACCTGGCCGTGCAGAGCCTGCGCAGCGGCGAGTGCCGGACCGCGCTGGCCGGCGGGGTGAACCTGGCGCTCGGCCCGCACTTCGCGATGGCCACCACCAAGATGCGGATGATGGCCGCCGACGGCCGCTGCAAGACCTTCGACGCCGCCGCCGACGGCTTCGTACGTGGCGAGGGCTGCGGCGCGGTGGTGCTCAAGCGGCTCTCCGACGCGCGACGCGACGGCGACCCGGTCCTCGCGGTGATCCGTGGTACGGCGGTCAACCAGGACGGCCGGACCAACGGCCTGACCGCCCCGAGTGGGCTGTCCCAGCGGCAGATCGTCGCGCAGGCACTGACCAACGCGGGCGTCGAGCCGGCGGAGGTCGACGCGGTCGAGGCCCACGGCACGGGCACCGCGCTCGGCGACCCGATCGAGATCGAGGCGCTGACCGAGGTGTTCGGCCCGGCGACCGGGCAGAGCCGACCGATCACCCTCGGCTCGGTCAAGACCAACATCGGCCACCTGGAGGCCGCCGCCGGCATCGCCGGCCTGATCAAGGTGGTGCTGTCGCTGCGGCACGAGGCGGTCCCGCCCCACCTGCACTTCCGTACCCTCAACCCGAACACCTCGCTGGCCGGGACCCGGTTCGTCATCCCGACCGAGCTGCGCCCCTGGCCCCGCGGCGAGCACCCCCGGTACGCCACGGTCAGCTCGTTCGGCTGGTCCGGCACCAACGGCTGCCTGGTGCTGGCGGAGGCCCCCGCCGACGACACCCCCGCTGGGGACACCCGCGCGGTCATGGACACCCCCGCTGGGGACACCCGCGCGGTCATGGACACCCCCGCGCCCGCAGTCGGGGCGGCCGACCGGGTGGAGCTGCTGCCGCTGTCCGCCCGCAGCCCGCAGGCGCTGCGTGCGCTGGCCGGCGCGTACCGGTCGATGCTGGCCGACACCGACGTGCCGCTGCGTGACCTGTGTTGGACGGCGGCCGTCCGGCGCAGCCACCACCCGTTCCGGGCGGCGGTCACCGGCCGCAGCCACACCGAACTGGCCGACCGGCTGGCGGCCGTCGTCGACGCCCCCGCCCCGGCCGAGGCGGCCGTCCCGGACATCCCGGCCGGACCGGTCTTCGTCTTCTGCGGCCAGGGCGCGCAGTGGGCCGGCATGGGCCGGGACCTGCTGGCGGCCGAACCGGTCTTCGCCGAGACGCTGCGCCGCTGCGACGAACTGTTCCACGCCCTCGCCGGCTGGTCACTGCTGGACGAGATCGTCGCCGACGAGGACCGCTCCCGGCTGGACCGCACCGAGGTCGCGCAACCCGCGCTCTTCGCGGTGCAGGTGGCCCTCGCCGCGCTCTGGCGCTCGTGGGGCGTCGAACCCGAGACGGTGATCGGCCACAGCGTCGGCGAGGTCGCCGCCGCCCACGTCGCCGGGGTGCTCAGCCTCGAGGACGCGGTACGCGTGGCGTACCACCGGGGTCGGGTGATGCAGTCGGCGCACGGACTCGGTCGGATGGCCACCGTGGCGCTGCCGGAACACGAGGCCGCGCAGGCCGTGGCCCGGTACGGTGACCGGCTGACCGTCGCGGCGGTCAACAGCCCCACCTCGACGGTGCTGGCCGGTGACGCCGACGCGCTGGCCGAGGTGCTGGCCGTCCTCGCCGAACGGGGCGTGTCCAGCCGGCCGCTGCGGGTCGAGTACGCCTTCCACAGCCCGCAGATGGCACCCTTCCAGGCCCTGCTGATCCAGGCGCTGCACGGCATCACGCCCCGCCCGGCCGTCGTGCCGATCGTGTCCACGGTGACCGGGCTCCCCGCCACCGACGGGGACTACGGCCCGGCGTACTGGGCCCGCAACATCCGGCAGCCGGTCCGGTTCGCGGCGGCCCTGGCCCAACTCGACGGGGCAGGTGCCGGCTGCACTGTGCTCGAGGTCGGCCCGCAGCCGGTCCTGGCGCGGCCGATCGTCGAGCAGGCCGAGCGGCACGGTCGGCCCGGCGTGGTGCTGGCGTCGATGCGGGCCGGCGCGGACGGCCGGACCACCCTGCTGACCGCGCTCGGCGGGCTCTACCGCGCCAACCACACCGTCGACTGGACGCGCGCGCACCCGATCCCCGGCCGGTGCGTGCCGCTGCCCGGCTACCCCTGGCAGCGCCAGCGGCACTGGCTGCGCGGCACGCCCCGCCCGGCACATCGGACCCCGGCATCGGGCGGCCACCCGCTGCTCGGCCGACGCATCAACACCGCCGTGCCGACCTTCGACAACGTTCTCGACGCCGGGGGCTTCCTCGGCGACCACCGGATCCACGGCGCGGCGCTGCTGCCGATGACCGCGTACCTCGAGCTGGCCCTGGCCGCCCACGGCGGCACCGCCCCGGCCCAGGTCACCGACCTGATGCTGCACCAGCCGCTGGTCCTGTCGGACGACGCGCCCCGGTCGGTGCAGGTCGTGCTGACCCCGGCGGCCGGCGCCGGCGCCGGGTGGTTGCAGGGGTCCCCTGCTACGCAAAAAGCGGTAACAGGGGACCCCTGCTACCACCTCAGCAACGGGACGGTGCAGGTGTTCAGCCAGCCGGCCACCGGCGGCCACGACCAGCCGTGGACCCGGCACGCGACCGGCGGGGTGGGGGAGTACACCCCGCCCCCGGCCGACCGCCGCGACCCGGCGACGCTGCCCGACAGGCTCACCCCGGTCGACGTCGCGCCGTTCTACCAGCGCCTCCGGTCGGCCGGCATCGCGTACGGCCCAGCCTTCACCGGCGTTCGTGAGCTGTGGCGCGGCACCGACCAGGCCGTCGGCCGGGTCGCCCTGGCTGACGATTCCGATGACTACCGCTGGCATCCCGCGCTGCTCGACGCCGCCCTCCAGGTGGCCCTGGCCGCGTTCCCCGACGACCCGGCCGACGCCTGGCTGCCGATCGGCCTGGACCGCTTCGCCACGGTCACCGCGCCCGGCCGGCAGGTGTGGAGCCACGCCCGGCTGCGCAGCCGCAGCGCCGAGGCGGCCGTCGCCGACATCGAACTGCGTACCGCCGATGGGGTCCTGGCTGCCCGGATCGAGGGCCTGCTGCTGCGCCGCGCCGACCGGCACGCCCTGCACGGCGCCGCCGCCCCGGAAAACCGGTACGAGATCGCCTGGGAGCCGGCCGAGTCGACCACCCCGACCTCCGGCCCCGGCGACTGGCTGCTCCTGGCCGACCACGGCGGCACCGGCACCGCCCTCGCCGACCTGCTGCGGTCCCGGGGTGAGCGGGTCGACCTGCTGCCCCCGGACGCCGACCCGACCGGGCCGCTGCGGCAGCCCGGCCGGACCTGGCGCGGCGTGGTCGACCTCGGTGGCCTCGACGCTCCGGCCGGCGAGCCGGCCCTGGAGGAGGTGCTGGTCGCCCACGAGCGGACCGTCCGCCGGGTGCTCGACCTGGTGTCCACCCCGGCCGTCGACGACTCCACCGCGCCCCGGCTGTGGCTGGTCACCCGGGGCGCCCGGGCGGTCGTCTCCGGCGAGCCGGTCACGGTCACCCACGCCCCCGCCTGGGGGCTGGCCCGCGCGGTCAACCGGGAACGGGCCGACCTGCGCTGCGGGTGCGTCGACCTCGACCCGGCCGACCCCCGGCCGGTGGCCCCGGAACTGGCCGACCTGCTGCTCGCCGCCAACGGCGAGGACGAGGCCGCGCTCCGCGACGGCGTCGTGCACGTGCCTCGGCTGGTGCCCGCCGAGTCGCCGGCCGTAGCTGACCGCCCGGTGCGGCTGCGGATCCGGGAACGCGGCGTGCTGGAGAACCTCACCCTCGAACCGGCCACCCGCCGTCAGCCGGAACCCGACGAGGTGGAGATCCGGGTCCACGCCACCGGACTCAACTTCCGGGACGTGCTGAACACCCTCGGCATGTACCCGGGTGAGGCCGGCCCGCTCGGTCTGGAGTGCGCGGGCGAGGTCGTCGCCGTCGGCGCACGGGTCACCGACCTCGCCGTCGGGGACCGGGTCCTCGCGCTGGCCCCGGCGAGCTTCGCCAGCTACGTCACGGTCTCCGCCGCGCGGGTCGCACCGATCCCCGCCGGGCTGGACTACGCCGAGGCGGCCACCGTCCCGGTCACGTACCTCACCGCCGCGTACGGGCTGCACCACCTGGCCCGGCTCAAGCCCGGCGAGCGGGTGCTGATCCACGCGGCGGCCGGCGGCGTCGGACTGGCCGCCGTACGGCTGGCCCACGCCGCCGGGGCGGAGGTGTTCGCCACCGCCAGCCCCGCCAAGTGGCCGGTCCTCACCGACCTGGGCGTCCGGCACGTGTTCCACTCCCGCACCCTCGACTTCGCCGACGCGATCCGCGACCGCACCGACGGGCAGGGCGTGGACGTGGTGCTGAACTCGCTGGCCGACGAGTTCATCCCGCGCAGCATCGGCGTGCTGCGCGAGGGTGGCACCTTCCTGGAGATCGGCAAGCGCGGCATCTGGGACGCCGAGCGGGTTGCCCGGCTGCGGCCCGACGTGCAGTACCACCCGTTCGACCTGGGCGCGGTCGCCGACGCCGACCCGGCGCTGATCCGGGAGACGCTGCGCGAACTGACCGACGGGCTCGGCGCGGGACGGCTCGCCCCGCTGCCGCTGCGGGCCTTCCCGCTCGACCGGGCGGTGGACGCGTTCCGCCACATGGCCCAGGCACGGCACGTCGGCAAGGTCGTGGTGACCCACGACCACCCGCCCGTGGTGCGCCCCGACGCGACGTACCTGATCACCGGTGGCCTCGGCGGGATCGGCCCGGCGGTGGCCCGCTGGCTGGTCGACCGGGGTGCCCGCCACCTGGTGCTGCTCGGCCGGAGCGCGCCCTCGGCGGAGGTCGCCGCGACCCTGCGCGACCTGCACCCGGACGCGCGGATCCACACCCGACAGGCCGATGTGGCCGACCCGGACGCGCTGGCCGGCATGCTCGCCGAGATCGCCGCCACCATGCCGCCGCTGCGTGGGATCGTGCACGCCGCCGGGGTGCTCGACGACGGGGTGCTCGCCCAGCAGACCTGGTCGCGGTTCGCCGGGGTGCTCGCCCCCAAGGTGGCCGGCGGCTGGAACCTGCACCTGCTCACCCGGGACCTACCGCTGGACTTCCTGGTGTTCTGCTCGTCGGTGGCCGCGCTGCTCGGCTCGGCCGGGCAGAGCAGCTACGTCACCGCCAACACGTTCCTCGACACGCTCGCCCACCACCGGCGGGCCCGGGGCCTCGCCGCGACCAGTGTCGCCTGGGGACCGTGGGCCGACGGCGGCATGGCCGCTCGCCTGGACGACCGGCAGCGGCAGCGCCTCGCCGCGCAGGGCTTCCGGGCGCTGCCGGCGGACGAGGCCACCGACGCCCTCGGCCGGGTGCTGGACGCCCGGACGACCCAGGCCGGGGTGTTCGCCGTGGACTGGCCGACCCACCTGCGCGGCTACGGCGACCGTCCGCCGGCGCTGCTGGCCCGACTGCGCCGCGCCGAGACGCCACCCGCCGCCAGCTCGACCGACCAAAACCCGACCGACCTGGATCCGACCGGCCAGGGCCCGACCGGTGGCGCCCGCGAGCGGATCGAGGACGCCCACCCCACCGAGCGCCGCCAACTCCTCCAGGAGTACGTGCAGCGCGTCGCGGTCACCATTCTCGGCCTGCCGTCGGCACAGCCGGTCAACCCGCAGCAGCCGCTGCGGGAACTCGGCCTGGACTCGCTGATGGCGGTCGAACTGCGCAACGCGCTGGGCGTGTTCGCCGGCCGGCACCTGCCCAGCACCCTCGCCTTCGACCACCCCACGGTGACCCGGCTGACCGACTACCTGCTCCGCGAACTGTTCCCCGAGCCCACGACGCCGCCCCCGGCGGCCAGCACCCCGCCGCCCCCGACGGGCCGGCCGACCTGGTCGCCCGGGTCGCCGCCCTGGACGACGCCGACGTCGAGGCGCTGCTGGCCGCGAAACTCTCCGCCCTGGAGGTGACCAACCATGAGTGACACCGGAGCCACCGCGGCGACGCTGTCCCCGCTCAAGCGCGCCCTGGTCGCGATCGAGACCCTCCAGGCCCGCCTGGACGAGATCGAACGCGCCCGCACCGAACCCATCGCCATCGTCGGCGTGGGCTGCCGGCTGCCCGGCGGCGCGAACAGCCCCGACGAGTTCTGGACCCGACTGCGCGACGGCGTGGACCTGATCTCCGAGGTGCCCGCCGACCGGTGGGACGCCGACGCCTACCACGACCCGGAGCAGGCCACCCCGGGCACGATGAGCAGCCGCGACGGCGGCTTCCTCGACCAGGTCGACCGGTTCGACCCGGGCTTCTTCGGCCTCTCCCTCGGCGAGGCGGCCAGCATGGACCCGCAGCAGCGGCTGCTGCTGGAGGTCGCCTGGGAGGCCCTCGAACACGCCGGGCAGGTGCCGGCGAAGCTGGCCGGCACGCACACCGACGTGTATGTGGGCATCAGCACCTGGGACTACTCCCTCCTGCTCGGCGGCGCGCCCATCCGGGGGCTCTCCGGCACCGCGTTCAGCATCGCCGCGAACCGCCTCTCCTACGTCTTCGACCTGCACGGCGCGAGCCTGGCGGTGGACACCGCCTGCTCGTCGTCGCTGGTCGCGGTGCACCTGGCTTGTCAGAGCCTGCGCGCCGGCACCGCCCGCACGGCCCTCGCCGGCGGCGTCAACGTGATGCTCTGGCCGGAGACCACGGCGGCGTTCTCCCAGGTCGGCATGCTCTCCCCGGACGGACGCAGCCGCACCTTCGACGCCAGCGCCAACGGCTACGTGCGGGGCGAGGGCGCCGGCATGGTCGTCCTGAAGCGACTCTCCGACGCCCGCGCCGATGGCGACCGGGTGCTGGCCGTCATCCGGGGCTCGGCGGTCAACCAGGACGGGCACAGCAACGGCCTGACCGCCCCCAACAGCGTCGCCCAGGAGGCGGTGCTGCGGGCCGCCCTCGCCGACGCCCGGATCGCCCCGCACCGCGTCGACTACGTCGAGGCGCACGGCACCGGCACCACCCTCGGCGACCCGATCGAGGTGCGCGCCCTGGCCGCCGCGCTGGGCCCGGGCCGCGACCCGGACCACCCGCTGCTCCTCGGCTCGGTCAAGACCAACACCGGGCACCTGGAGGCCGCCGCCGGCATCACCGGCCTGATCAAGGTGGCGCTGGGCCTGCACCACGGCGAGATCCCCCCGCACCTGCACCTGCGTGAGCTGAACCCGCACGTCGAGTGGGACAAGCTGCCGCTGCGGGTGACCACCACCCGCACCGCCTGGCCGTCCCCGGCCGGCAAACGGGTCGCCGGGGTCAGCTCGTTCGGCTTCGGCGGCACCAACGCCCACATCGTCCTCGGTGACGCGCCGACCGACCCCGCCCCGACCGCCCCGGCCGACCAGCGGCCGTTGCGGCTGCTGACCGTGTCCGGACGCAGCGAGGAGGCGCTGCGCGACCAGGCCCGCCGGTACGCCGACCGGCTCGCCGCGTCGCCCACCCCGACGCTGGCCGGGCTGTGCCACACCACCAACGCCCGACGGACCCACTTCGCGCACCGGGCGGCGGTGCCGGTGGCCGACCTGACCGCCGCCCGCGCCGCGCTGACCGCGCTCGCGGCCGGCGACACCCCCGACGGGCTGTACCGGGCCGCCGTCCCCACCGGCACCCGGCGCCGACTGGCGTTCGTCTTCCCCGGTCAGGGCGGCCAGCACATCGACATGGGACGCGAGCTGTACCGGACCGAACCGGTGTTCCGGCGGACCATCGACCGGATCGCTGAACTGTTCGACGTGCACCACCCGTGGCGGCTGCGCGACGTCATGTACCCGGCCGAGGGCGGCGTCCGCTACCCGATCGACGAGACCGAGTACGCCCAGCCGACGCTCTTCGCGATCCAGTGCGCGCTGGCCGAGACGTGGCGCTCCTGGGGCGTCCGCCCCGACGCGGTGATGGGGCACAGCCTCGGCGAGTACGCCGCCGCCTGGGTCGCCGGGGTGTTCAGCCTGGAGACCGGGGTCCGGCTGATCGTGGAACGCGGCCGGCTCACCCAGACCCTGCCGCCGACCGGCATGATGGCCGCCTGCTCGGCCTCCGCCGAGGACGTCGCCGCCCTGCTCGACGGGTACGCCGGCCAGGTGGCGATCGCCGCCATCAACGGCCCCGAGCACACCGTCATCTCCGGCGAGAAGACGGCCGTGCAGGCGGTGCTGGAACGGCTGGAGGAGGACTTCGTCCTCACCCGCCCGCTGCGGGTGTCGTACGCGTCGCACTCGCCGCTGCTGGAACCGATCCTCGACGAGTTCGAGAAGGCCATCACCGGGCAGGACTTCGGCGAGCCGCAGATCCCGTTCATGTCCACCTACCGGGCGACCATGCTCCGCTCAGGCGTCTGCCACGACCCGGCGTACTGGCGGCAGCAGCTCCGCGAGCCGGTCCGGTTCCTGGAGGCCACCCGGGCGCTCGCCGCCGAGGGCTACGACACCTTCCTGGAGATGGGCCCGAAGGACACCCTGATCGAGATGGGCAAGCGCTGCCTGCCCCGGGGCACCGGCCGCTGGCTGCGCTCGCTGGACCCGGAGACCGGCAACTGGCAGACCCTGCTGGACAGCGCGGCCGGCCTGCACACCCACGGCGTCGACTTCGACTGGGACGCGTTCGAGGGCGCCGCCCACCCGCCGGTCGACCTGCCGACCTACCCATTCCAGCGGCGCCGCTGCTGGCTGGACCCGGAGCAGATCCGGGCGCACCGCCTGACCACGGAAGACCAGAGGTGACGGAGATGCCCGACGTACTCGAGGTGACCGCTGACGGGTCGGGGATCGTCCGGGTCGCCATCTGCGACCCGGAACGGGAGAACCGGCTCAGCTACGAACTGGTCGACCAGCTCATGGCGACCCTGGACAAGCTGGCCGGCGACGAGTCGGTGAAGGTGCTGCTGGTCACCGGCACCAGGGAGATCTGGTGTGCCGGGGGCACCCTCCAGATGCTCAAGGAGATGGCCAGCGGCGTGTACGACGAGCGCCGCCTGCTCGCCCTCTCCGACCGGTTGTTGAGCTTCCCGGTGCCGGTGATCGGCGCCCTGGAGGGACACGCCGTCGGCGGCGGACTGGCCCTGGCGCTCTGCTGCGACCTGACTGTCGCCGCCGAGAACCGCCGCTACGCGGTCAACTCCGCGAGCATGGGGTTCACCCCGGCGATGGGCCTGTCGGTGCTGCTGCCGGCCGCGGTCGGTCACCACTTCGCCGCCGAGATGATCTTCACCGGCAAGTACTACAAGGGCCGCGAACTGGCCGACCGGCGACTGTTCAACGCGGTCGTCCCCGCCGACGAGGTGCTGGCCCGCGCCACCGACCTCGCCGAGCAGATCGCCGAGAAGCCCCGCTACGTGCTGGAACTGCTGAAGGAGACGCTGGCCCTGCCCAAGCGTCACCTCCTCCAGGACGCCATCGCCCGTGAGCCGCTGATGAACCGGGTCTGCTTCAACCAGCCCGGCAGCGACGCCCTGCTCGACCAGACGTACCTGAACTGACCCGAGACGAGGAGAACACCCCCATGCGGGTAGGTATCGAGAAGCTCAACCTGTACGGCGGTCGCGCGTACCTCACGATCGCCGACCTCGCCTCGGCGCGCGGCGGCTCCCTCGACGAGCTGGAACGCCGCCAGATGGTGCCCTACGAGGCCCGGTCGATCATCCCGCCGTACGAGGACCCGGTGACCCTGGCGGTCAACGCCACCGAGCGGCTGCTCACCGACGCCGACCGGGAACAGATCGAACTGGTCGTGGTGGCCACCGAGTCCGCCGTGGACTTCGGCAAGCCGATCTCCACCTGGGTGCAGCGGTACTCCCGGCTGCCCGCGCACAGCCGCAACTTCGAGGTCAAGCACATGTGCTACGGCGGCACCGCCGCGCTGCGCGTCGCCGCCTCCTGGGTCGCCTCGAACGTCCGGCCCGGCAAGAAGGCCCTGGTCATCAACAGCGACCTGAGTCGGACCCGCAACCACGTGCAGACCGAGGACGACGACCTCGGCGAGCTGATGGCCGGCGGCAGCGCGGTCGCCATGCTGGTCAGCGCCGAGCCGACCGTGTTCGAACTGGAGTTGGCGAAGGCCGGCTACTGGACCAACGAACTCTCCGACGCGCTGCGCCCCAACTCGCGTACCGAGATCATCACCGGGCAGACCAGCTTCTACTCGTACCTCGACGCGCTCGAGGAGACCTACGAGCGGTACGAGCACATCGTCGGCGAGTTCGACTTCGACACGTACTTCCGGAAGAACATCTACCACGCGCCCTTCCCCGGCATGACCCGCGTCGCGCACAAGACCCTGCTCAACCGGCTCGGCGTGTTCGACAAGGCGGCCATCGAGGCGAGCTGGCGGGAGCGGGTCGCCGACAGCACCCACTTCGCCCGGCGGATCGGCAGCGCGTACGGCGCGTCCACCTTCATCTGCCTGCTCGGCATGCTGTACGCCGGCAGCGGCTTCGCCGCCGGGGACCGGTTCTCCGTCTTCGCGTACGGCTCCGGCTGCCAGGCCGAGTTCTACAGCGGCCTGGTCGGCGCCGACGCGCAGGCGTACGTGCGGGGCCTCGACGTGGACGCGCACCTCGACTCCCGGGTCCGCCTCGGCGTCGAGCAGTACGAGCAGATCGAGAAGGCGTGCGAGTCGAACATCGACGAGCCCAGCTACGAGCCGCTGACCCAGGACGTCGGCGACCTGTACGCGCAGCGCTACGACGGCCAGCGCCTGCTCGTCCTCGAGGGCGTCCGCGACTACCAGCGCCACTACACCTGGAGCTGATCGTGGATCGCGCGGTTCGCTCCGAGATCGCCGACGGCGTCTGCTTCGTGACGCTCGTCGCCGCCGCCAACGGCAACGCCATCAACTTCGACCTGATCGACGGGTTGGAGGAGGCACTCGACGCCGTGGACGCCGACCCGGACTGCCGGGCCCTGGTGCTCACCGCCGAGGGGGACACCTTCTGCCGGGGGCTCGACCTGGAGGCGTTCTTCGTCCACGGCAGACTGCCGGAACGTGAGCAGCTCCGTCGGCTGCCGGCCTGCCTGGCCCGGCTGCGGCGGTCCCGCGTACCGGTGATCGCCGTCGCGGACGGCGAGGCCATGGGCGGCGGTGTCGGTCTCCTCGCGGCCTGCGACCTGGTGCTGGGCACCCCGAACGCCCGGTTCATGCTCTCCGAACCGATCGTCGGCCTGGTGCCCGCCACCATCGTGCCGTTCCTGCTGCTGCGCACCGGCCCGGCCCGGCTGCGGGCGATGACGCTGAGCACCCGGGGCATCGAGGCCGCTGAGGCGCACACCTACGGCCTGGTCGACGAACTGGTCACCGGCGGCGTCGAGCCGGCCCTGCGGGCCCAGCTCCAACGGATCTTCCGGTCCGCGCCGCCGGCGCTGGCCGAAACCAAGCGGTACTACGACCGGTTGAGCGCCGCCGACCTCGACGAACAGATCGAGGCGGGCCTCGACCTGTTCACCGGCTGGCTGGCCCGGCCGGACGTCCTGGCCGGGGTCACCGCCTTCGGGGAGGGCTTCGCACCACCGTGGTTCGCACGCTATCGAGGGCGGATGGATGTTCCAGGTCATTCGGGTACGTGAGGTGGAGCCCGGCATCGCCGAGCTGACCCTCGACGACGCCGAGCACGACAACCGGCTCAGCGACCGGCTCTGCGACGAGCTGCTCGCCGCCCTGGCACAGCTCGCCGCAGACCCGCAGCTCAAGGTGCTGCTGCTGCGCGGGCGACCGGAGGTGTTCTGCGCCGGGGCCACCATGGACGCGCTGCAACGGGTGCTCTCCGGCACCCTGCACGTCAAGGACCTGCTGCTGTCCCGGCCCATGCTGGACTTCCCGGTGCCGATCGTCGGCGCCCTCGAAGGGCACGCGGTCGGCGGCGGCCTGGTGCTCGCGCTCTGCTGCGACCTTGTCGTGGCCGCCCGCAACCGCCGGTACAGCATGAACTTCGCCCGGATGGGCTTCACCCCGGCGATGGGCACCACCACGCTGCTGCCGGCCGCTGTCGGCGCCGCCACCGCCGCCGAGATGGCCCTGACCGCCCGCTACTACAAGGGCAGCGACCTCGACGGACGCGGCCTGTTCAACGCGGTCGTGCCGGCCGCCGAGGTCGTCGACACCGCCCTCGAGTACGCCCGGCGCATCGCCGAGAAACCCCGTCACGTGCTGGAGCTGACCAAGGAGAGTCTCGCCCAGCCCCGACGGCAACTGCTGCGCGCGGCGATGTCCCGCGAGCACCTCATGCACCGGGTCTGCTTCGGCCGACCCGAGGTCGCGGACATCGTCGCCGAGACCTACCTCACCTGAGAAGTACCACCGAGAAGGAGCACGAACATGGAACGCCAGCAGGTCGTCGACGTGGTGACCAAGCACATCCGACTCAACGCCGAGGGCCTCGACGACAAGCCCGTCGACACCTCGAAGTCGATGAAGGAGTTCGGCCTCGGCAGCCTCGACATCGTCGAGATCGTGTCGGCCTCGATGCGGGAACTCAAGATCCGGGTGCCCCGTACCGAACTGGCCAACCTGGCCAACATCGACGAGTTGGTCGACCTCTTCCTGAAGGTCAGGCAGGAGCAGTAGGTCCCGGTCCCGCAGGAGCAGTAGGTCCACGTTCAGCAGGCGCAGCACGCGAGGAAGGGTTGAGCCGGATGGCCCCCGAGCGCAGTCACCCGTCGGACCCGACACCCCGGTCCGCAGCCGAACCGATCGCCGTGATCGGTCTGAGCTGCCGGTTCCCCGGTGCCGGCGACGCCGACGCCTTCTGGCGTCTGCTCGTCGGCGGCGGGGACGCGATCACCGAGGTGCCCCGGGACCGCTGGGACGCCGACGCTCTCTTCGACGCCGACCTCGCCGAGCCCGGGACGACGAACAGCCGCTGGGGCGGCTTCGTCGACGGAGTGGACCGGTTCGACCCCCACTTCTTCGGCGTCTCCCCGGGCGAGGCGGCCAGCATGGACCCGCAACACCGCCTGCTGCTCGAGGTCACCTGGGAGGCGTTGGAACGGGCCGGGGTCGTCCCGGGGCGGCTGGCCGGCAGCGACACCGGCGTCTACGTCGGCATCGGCACCGACGACTACGCCCAGGTCGCCTTCGCCGACCCGGCCGACCTGAACGCGTACTACGTCACCGGCAACGCGCTCAGCCTCGCGGTCAACCGGCTGTCGTACCTGCTCGACCTGCACGGCCCGAGCCTGGCCCTGGACACCGGCTGCTCGTCGTCCCTGGTCGCCGTGCACCTGGCGTGCCAGAGCCTGCGCTCGGGCGAAACCACCGTCGCCCTCGCCGGCGGCGTCAACCTCATGCTCTCGCCGAAGGCCACCATCGGGCTCTCCCAGACCTGGATGATGGCCGCCGACGGGCGCTGCAAGAGCTTCGACGCCGCCGCCGACGGCTACGTCCGCGGCGAGGGCTGCGGGATGGTCGTCCTCAAACGGCTCGCCGACGCGCGCCGCGACGGCGATCCCGTACTCGCCGTCATCCGGGGCACCGCGATGAACCAGAACGGACGCGGGGAGGCGCTGACCGCCCCGCACGCCGGCGCCCAGCAGACCGTCGTCCGCGACGCCCTGCGCGACGCCGGGGTCACCCCCGAGCAGGTCGACCTGATCGAGGCGCACGGGGTCGGCACCCCGCTCGCCGACGTGGTCGAGGCGACCGCCCTGACCAGGGTCTTCGGCGCGGACCGGGACGCCGACCGGCCGTGCGCGCTCGGCTCGGTCAAGACCAACATCGGCCACCTGGAGATGGCCGCCGGCATCGCCAGCCTGATCAAGGTGGTGCTCTCCCTCCAGCACGGGACCATCCCCCCGCACCTGCACCTCGACACGATCAACCCGCAGACCGGGCTGGCCGACGCGCCGTTCGTCCTTCCGGCCACGCCGCTGCCCTGGCCGCGCGCCGACCGCCCCCGCCTCGCCGGCGTCAACTCGTTCGGCCTGGGCGGCGTCAACGTGCACCTGGTGGTCGCTGAACCCCCGGCCGACGACGCGTCCGTGCCCCGGGCCGACGTCGCGTCCGTGCCCCTGGTTGGCATGTCGTCGTCCACGCCCGCGGCCGACCGTTCGTCCGGGCCGGTGGCCGTGCTTTCGGCGGGGCACGGTGTCGACGCGGGCGAGCCGGGTGCCGGCAGTGGACCGCTGATGCTGCCGCTGTCGGCGCGCAACGCCGCCGCGCTGCGGGACCTCGCCGAGCGGTACGTCACCCTGCTGACCGCCCCGGACGGACCCGACTTCACCGCCGTGTGCGCGACCGCCGCCACCGGACGTACCCACTTCGCCCACCGCCTCGCGGTCGTCGCCCCCGACGCGCCGACCGCCGCCGCCCGCCTCGATGCCTGGCTAGCCGGCACCACCGACCCCGACGTCCACCACGGCGTCCACCACGGCGTCGTCGACCCGGCTGAGGTGGTAGCAGGGGACCCCTCCTCATCAAAAAGCGGTAGCAGGGGACCCCTGCTACCAAGCGACGCGAGCGGCCAGGCGGTCCGTTACGTGCGGGGCGACGACCCGGCGGAGCCGGGCGTCGGACGCTTGCCCCGGGTGGTGCTGCCGACCTACCCGTTCCAGCGGAAGCGGTACTGGATCGAGTCCCGCCCGGCTGACCGTGCCGAGCGGACGGCGCAGGTGCCGGAACTGGTCCGGCTGGTCGCCGAGGCCGTACCGGCCGAGCGCCGCACCCGGCTCGCCGACGCGCTCGCCAGCCTGGTGGCCGAGACCCTCGGCACCGAGGACGACAGCCCGATCGACCCCCGGCAGGGCTTCTTCGCCCTCGGCATGACCTCCCTGATGGCGGTCAACCTGCAGAACCGGTTGCAGCGGGCGCTCGGTGACGCGTATCGGCTGCCGCTGACCCTGGTCTTCCAGTACTCGTCGGTCGCCGCCCTGACCGACCACCTCGCCCGCGAGGTCTTCGGGCTGGACACCCCCGCACCGGCCCGCGCCCTGCCGGCCGCCCCCGCCCTCACCGCCGACGCGCTCGCCGCGCTCTCCGAGGACGAGGCCCTGTCGCTGCTGCGCCGACACCTGACCGACACCGCCACCGATCTCTCCCCGGTCAAGCAGGCGCTGCTGGCCCTCGGCCGGGACACCAGCGTCCGCCCGTCGCACGGAGAGCCGATCGCGGTGGTGGGTGTGGGCTGCCGGTTGCCGGGTGGGGTGGAGTCGCCGGCGGCGTTCTGGGATCTGCTCTCCGGAGCCGTGGACACGGTCGACGTGGTGCCGACGGACCGGTGGGACGTGGACGGGTTCTTCGATCCCGATCCGGACGCGCCGGGAAAGTCGTACACCCGGGCCGGGCATTTCGTGGCCGGGGTGGATGGTTTCGACGCGGGTTTCTTCGGGGTGTCGCCGCGTGAGGCGGTGAGTCTGGATCCGCAGCAGCGGTTGCTGCTGGAGGTGGCCTGGGAGGCCCTGGAGCACGCCGGCCAGGTCCCCGACCAACTCGCCGGTACCCGTACCGGGGTGTTCGTCGGCCTGATCAGCAACGAGTACATGCAGCTCCAGCTCAAGCTCGGCGACCCCACGATCATCGACACCTACTACGGCACGGGCGGCATCGGTAGTGCGGTCGCCGGACGGCTGTCGTACCTGCTCGGACTGCACGGGCCCAGCCTGATGGTCGACACGGCGTGCTCGTCGTCGCTGGTCTCGGTGCACCTGGCGTGCCGGAGCCTGCGGTCCGGCGAGTCGGATCTCGCGCTCGCCGGTGGCGTCAACCTCATGATCATCCCGGAGTCGCACATCTTCCTTTCCCGCGCGCGAGCGTTGTCGGCGGACGGCCGGTGCAAGACGTTCGACGCCTCCGCCGATGGTTACGGCCGGGGTGAGGGCTGTGGTGTCGTGGTGTTGAAGCGGTTGTCGGACGCCCAGCGTGACGGTGATCGGGTGCTCGCCGTGATTCGTGGTTCGGCGGTGAACCACGATGGTCCGAGTAGTGGTCTGACCGTGCCGAATGGTCTGGCGCAGCAGGACCTGATCCGGGCGGCCCTGGCGGACGCCGGGGTCGCGCCCGCCGACGTCGACTACGTCGAGGCCCACGGCACCGGTACGCCCCTCGGCGACCCGATCGAGGTCGCGGCACTCGGCGCGGTGCTCGGTGAACGCCGTACGGCCGACCGGCCGCTGCTGCTCGGTTCGGTGAAGGCCAACATTGGGCACCTGGAGGCCGCCGCTGGGGTGGCCGGTCTGATCAAGTCGGTGCTGGCGTTGCAGCACGCGCAACTGCCACCGCAGGTCAACTTCACCACCGCCAACCCGCGCATCGCGCTCACCGAGATCCCGGCCGAGATCCCCGTCGCCGGCACGCCCTGGCCGCGTGGTGACCGGCCCCGTGTCGCGGGCGTCAGTTCGTTCGGGATGAGCGGTACGAACGCCCACCTGGTCGTGGGGGAGGCCCCGGAGCCGTCCGACCTGGCGGGTTCGGTGGCGGAGTCTGGCCGGTCGGCGTACGTGTTGCCGTTGTCGGCGCGGGATGGTGCCGCGTTGCGGGTGGTGGCGCAGCGGTACGCCGATCTGCTGGACGGTGCTGAGGCGCCGGATTTCGGGTTGGTGTGTGCGGCGGCTGCGGTGACCCGTAGCCATTTCCCGCACCGTCTGGCCGTGGTGGCGTCGGATTCGGCCGCCGCTGCCGCTCGGCTGCGGGGTTGGCTGGCCGGTGCCGAGGACCGGTCGGTCGTGCACGGTGTGCTGCCCGCCGGCCGTCGGGCGAAGATCGGTTGGCTGTTCACGGGTCAGGGTGCGCAGTCGGTGGGGATGGCGCGTGTCCTGTACGAGTCGGAGCCGGTGTTCCGGGCGGAGTTGGACCGGTGCGCGGAGTTGCTGGCGGGTGAGCTTGAGCGGCCGCTGTTGGAGGTGTTGTTCCCGTCCGACGGTACCGATGTGTTGGATCAGACGGGTTTCACGCAGCCGGTGTTGTTCGCGGTGGAGTGGTCTCTCGCGGCGTTGTGGCGGCACTGGGGTGTGCAGCCGGATGTCGTTCTGGGTCACAGCGTGGGTGAGCTGGTCGCGGCGTGTGTGGCGGGGGTGTTCTCCCTCGAGGACGGGCTGCGCCTGGTGGCAGCACGCGGCCGGTTGATGCAGGCTCTCCCGGCTGGCGGGTCGATGGCAGCGGTGTCCCTGCCCGAGGAGAAGGTCCGCCCGTTGCTGGACGGCACCGGTCTCGTGGTGGCGGCGGTGAACAGTCCAACCGAGACGGTGATTGCCGGTCCGGTCGAGGCGTTGGATGTTGTTCGGGAGAAGTTCACGGCCGACGGGGTGAAGACGACCGCGTTGCACGTGTCGCACGCGTTCCACTCGCCGTTGATGGCGCCGATGTTGCCGAGGTTCCGGGAGGTTGCCGGGTCGGTGGTGTTCCGGGCTCCGCAGCGGATGGTGGTGTCCAACGTGACCGGCGCGGTGGCTGATGCCGGCTATGGGTCGGCGGACTACTGGGTGGAGCACGTGTCGGCTCCGGTGCGGTTCGCCGACGGTATGCGGACTGTTCTCGACCAGGGTTGTGACGTGGTGCAGGAGGTCGGCCCGCATCCGGTGTTGTTGGCCGCCGGCCGGCAGTGTGTGGACGACGACACGTCGGTGCGGTGGTTGCCGTCGTTGCGGCGGGGCCGGGACGACTGGCAGCAGCTACTCACCGCGGTCGCGGCCCTGTACGCGCAGGGTGTGGCGCTGGACTGGAAGGCGATCACCGACGGGCTCCCGTCCCGGGCGGTGGACCTGCCCACCTATCCGTTCCAACGCCAGCGCTACTGGATCGACACGTCCCGCCTGCCGCAGATGCGGGGGAGCGACGACAGCGACTGGCTCTACCAGATGGACTGGCAGCCTCAGGAACTCCCCACTGAGCAGGGCGAAAGCGGCTCCGACCGCTGGCTGATCTTCGCGGACGCCGGTGGGGTCGCCGAGTCGGTGGCCGCCGCGCTGCGGGCTCGGGGCGACCGCTGCGAGCTGGTCTACCCCGGTGACGCGTACGCGGCCCTGGGCGATGACGCCTGGCAGGTGGCACCCGGCCAGCCGGACCACTTCCGCCAACTCCTCCGGGACACCGGTGTGATTACCGGCGTCGTCCACCTCTGGAGCCTCGATCACGCGGATGCCGTACCCGAGGACCTGACCGTGGCCCACGAGCGGAGCTGCGCCAGCCTGCTGCATCTGGTGCAGGCCGTCGCCCCGCTCGACCTGGCGGTATCCCCCCGAATCTGGGTCGTCACCAGCGGTGCCCAGGCCGTCGCCGGGAAGCTCACTCCGGCCGCGCCGTACCAGGTGCCGGTCTGGGGGCTGGGCAACGTCATCGGACTCGAGCACCCCAGCCTGTGGGGCGGGCTGATCGACCTGGATCCCGCCACCGACGATCCGGCCACCGCCGTGGTCGCCAGCCTCCGGTCGTCCGGTGGCGAAAACCAGATCGCCTGGCGGGACGGGCGCAGCCACGTCGCCCGGGTCGTCCGGGCCGAATCCGCAAGGTCGGACAACCGCCTGGAGATCAACGCCGACGGCACCCACCTGGTCACCGGCGGCCTGGGTGCCCTCGGGCTGCTGGTCGCCCGGTGGCTGGTCGAGCGGGGCGCGCGGCACGTCGTCCTGGTGGGACGGCGCGGGCCGTCGGAGGCGGCCGAGGAAACGCTCGCCAGCCTCACCGGGCAGGGCGCGCACGTACGCGTACTCCGGGGGGACGTCGGCCGGGCGGACGACGTACGGGCGGTTCTCGCCGAGATCGAGACCTCGATGCCGCCACTGCGCAGCGTCTTCCACGCGGCCGGCGTCCTCGACGACGGGGTGCTGCACCAGCAGAGCTGGGACCGGTTCGAGCGGGTCCTCGCGCCAAAGGTGACCGGTGCCTGGCACCTGCACCAGATCACCCGCGACCTTCCGCTGGACCACTTCGTGCTGTTCTCGTCGATCGCCTCCCTGCTCGGCGCACCCGGCCAGGGCAACTACGCGGCGGCGAACGCCTTCCTGGACGCGCTGGCCCATCACCGGCACGCGTCGGGGCTGCCGGCACTGAGCGTCAACTGGGGCGCGTGGGGCGACTCCGGCATGGCCGCCGCGCTGACCGACCGGGACCAGCAGCGCTGGACCGCCCGGGGCATCGGCATCATCCCGCCGGAGCGGGGGATTCGACTGCTGGAGCGGATCATGGCACGGTCGGTGCCGCAGGTCGGAGTCGTACCGGTGGACTGGACCCGGTACGCCGAGCAGTACCCGCTCGGCGCGAACCGTCCCCTGCTGGCCGAGCTGGTCCGGCGGCAGCCCGCCGCCGACCCGTCGCCGACGGCGCCGGCCGAGGGACCCGGGCTGCGCGAGCGGTACGCGGCCATGCGGGACGCGAAACGCCGGACGGCCCTCACCGACCACGTGACCGGTGAGCTGGCCCGGATCCTCATGCTCGACGAGGCATCCCTCGACCCGCAGAAGGGGCTGTTCGATCTCGGCCTGGACTCGCTGATGGCGCTGGAGTTCAAGAACCGGGTGCAGGCCACCTTCGACCACGAGATGCCCACCACGCTGCTCTTCAACTACCCGACGGTCGACGCGGTCGTCGGCTACCTCGACACGGTGCTCTTCGGGCAGCGGCAACCCGAACCCGAGAGCCCACCTCCGACGGATTCGGGCGACGACCTTGAGGCGTTGCTCGACAACCTCGAGCAACTGTCGGACGACGAGATCGACCGGCTGTTCACCAACGGATCGACTGCGGAAGGGCAGGCGTAGATGAGCGAGCTACAGGAGAGGCTGGCCAACCTGCCGCCGAAGCGCCTCGCGCTGCTCGTCCTCGACCTGCAGAAGCGCCTCGAGGCGCAGAAGAGGTCCGCGCCCGAGCCGATCGCGGTGGTGGGCGTGGGCTGTCGTTTCCCGGGTGGGGTGGACTCGCCGGCGGCGTACTGGGACGTGCTGTCGCAGGGTGTGGACGCGGTCGGTGAGGTGCCGGCGGACCGGTGGGATGTTGATGCGTTCTTCGACGCCGATCCGGACGTTCCCGGGAAGATGTACACGCGGGCTGGGCATTTCGTGGCCGGGGTGGATGGTTTCGACGCGGGTTTCTTCGGGGTGTCGCCGCGTGAGGCGGTGAGTCTGGATCCGCAGCAGCGGTTGCTGCTGGAGGTGGCCTGGGCGGCCCTGGAGGATGCCGGTCAGGTGCCGGCCCGGCTGACGGGCAGCCGTACCGGGGTGTTCGTCGGCATCGGCACCGACGACTACTCGCTGCTGCTGCGGTCCGCCGGCCCGGCAAGCATGGACGCGTACACCGGCACCGGCAACGCCTTCAGCGTCGCCGCCGGACGGCTGTCGTACCTGCTGGGGTTGCAGGGACCGAGCATGGCCGTGGACACGGCATGCTCGTCGTCGCTGGTGGCGGTGCACCTGGCCTGCCGGAGCCTGCGGTCCGGCGAGTCGGATCTCGCACTCGCCGGTGGGGTCCACCTGGTCCTGACCCCCGAGGGCACCATCTACCTCTCCCGGACGAAGGCGTTGTCGGCGGACGGCCGGTGCAAGACGTTCGACGCCTCCGCCGATGGTTACGGCCGGGGTGAGGGCTGTGGTGTCGTGGTGTTGAAGCGGTTGTCGGACGCCCAGCGTGACGGTGATCGGGTGCTCGCCGTGATTCGTGGTTCGGCGGTGAACCACGATGGTCCGAGTAGTGGTCTGACCGTGCCGAATGGTCTGGCGCAGCAGGACCTGATCCGGGCGGCCCTGGCGGACGCCGGGGTCGCGCCCGCCGACGTCGACTACGTCGAGGCGCACGGCACGGGCACCTCGCTGGGCGACCCGATCGAGGTCGACGCGCTGGCCGCCGCCCTCGGCAAGGACCGGCCGGCAGGTCGTCCGCTGCTGGTGGGTTCGGTGAAGACGAACATCGGTCACCTGGAGGCCGCCGCCGGAATAGCCGGTCTGATCAAGTTGGTGTTGGCGTTGCGGCACGAGCAGGTGCCGTCGCACCTGCACTTCCGTACGCCGAACCCGCACATCCCCTGGGACCGGATCCCGATCGAGGTCGCCACCGGGTCCCGGGCGTGGCCGCGCGGCGGGAAGCCCCGGGTCGCGGGCGTGAGTTCGTTCGGGATGAGCGGTACGAACGCGCACCTCGTCGTGGCCGAGGCACCCGCCGTGCCGGAGACCGTCGAAGCGCGGACACCGGACCGTTCGGCGTACGTGCTGCCGTTGTCGGCGCGGGATGGCGCCGCGTTGCGGGCGTTGGTGCAGCGGTACGTGGATCTGCTGGACGGTGCCGGCGCTCCCGATCTCGTGTTGGTGTGTGCGGCGGCCGCGGTGACCCGCAGTCATTTCCCGCACCGTCTGGCGGTGGTGGCGCCGGACGCGGCGACGGTGGTGTCGCGGTTGCGGGGTTGGCTGGCTGGCGACGAGAACCGGTCGGTGGTGCACGGTGTGGTGCCGGTGGGCCACCGTCCCCGGGTGGGCTGGCTGTTTACGGGTCAGGGTGCGCAGTTCGTCGGGATGGCGCGTGTCCTGTACGAGTCGGAGCCGGTGTTCCGGGCCGAACTCGACCGGTGCGCCGAGCTGCTGGCGGCTCACCTCGAACGGCCGTTGCTCGAGGTGCTCTTCCCGTCCGACAGCTCGGATGTGATCGATCAGACGGGTTTCACGCAGCCGGTGTTGTTCGCGGTGGAGTGGTCTCTCGCGGCGTTGTGGCGGCACTGGGGTGTGCAGCCGGATGTCGTTCTGGGTCACAGCGTGGGTGAACTCGTCGCGGCGTGTGTGGCGGGCGTTTTCGGCCTGGAGGACGGGCTGCGTCTGGTGGCGGCTCGGGGTGAGTTGATGCAGGCGTTGCCGGCGGGTGGGTCGATGCTGGCGGTGTCGTTGCCGGAGGAGAGGGTTCGTCCGTTCCTGGACGGCACCGGTCTCGTGGTGGCGGCGGTGAACAGCCCGACCGAGACGGTGATTGCCGGTCCGGTCGAGGCGTTGGACGTTGTTCGGGAGAAGTTCACGGCCGACGGGGTGAAGACGACGGAGCTGCACGTCTCGCACGCGTTCCACTCGCCGTTGATGGCACCGATGATCCCGGCGTTCGGGGAGGCGGCCAAGGAGATCAGCCCGCAGGGTCCGCAGTGCACGGTCGTGTCGAACGTGACCGGCGCGGTGGCTGATGCCGGCTACGGATCGGTGGACTACTGGATCGAGCACGTGTCGGCTCCGGTGCGGTTCGCCGACGGTATGCGGACCGTCCTCGACCAGGGCTGCGACGTCGTGCAGGAGATCGGCCCGCACCCGGTCCTGCTGGCCGCCGGCCGGCAGTGCGTCGACGACGACGGCTCGGTGCGGTGGTTGCCGTCGTTGCGGCGGGGCCGGGACGACTGGCAGCAGCTACTCACCGCGGTCGCGAGCCTGTACGCGCAGGGCGTGGACCTGGACTGGAAGGCGATCACCGACGGCATTCCCACTCGGACGGTCGACCTGCCCACCTACCCGTTCCAACGCCAGCGCTACTGGTCGTCGGCCGCGCCCCGCCGACCCCGGACCATTGAGGAGGGCCACCCGCTGCTCGGGCGGAACCTCTCCTCGCCCGCGCTCACCGGCACGGTCTACGAGACGGTGCTCAACCCGCTGTCCCACCCGCTCCTCACCGAGCACCGCATCTACGACCAGATCGTGGTGCCCGGCGCCCACCACCTGGTGATGCTGGCCGCCGCCGTCGAGGGCCGGAACGACGCCCCGGCCCTGACCGATGTGGTCTTCCCGCAGCCGATGCTGCTCGGCGCGGAGGAGGACCGGTTCGTCCAGGTCGTCCTCGGGGCGTCCGCCGACCAGGGCGGGCCGGTCCAACTGGTTAGCCGGAGCGCCGACGAGCAGACGTGGACGACCCACGCCACCGGCATCCTGAGCGAGGCGCCGCAGGCCGGCGCGGCGTCGCCCGAGACTCCGGCGACGATCCGGGAGCGGTGCGCACCCGACCCGGACTACGTCGACTGGTTCTACGACACGGGCTGGCGGGACGGCCTGGAACTGGAGTCCGGGTTCCGCTGGCAGAGCCGGATCTGGCGGCGCGACGGCGAGGCGCTGTGCCAGATGCGCGCGGTGCGGGACGCCGACCGCCACGAGCGGTACGCCCTCCACCCGGGCCTGGTCGACGCCAGTTTCCAGATCGTCGGCGCGACCCTCCCGACCGCCGGACGCGAGTTCACCGTGTACGTGCCGCTCGGTGTGGACCGGTTCCGGCTGCACCGCACCGTCGAGGGGCAGCTCTGGGGCCACGCCCGACTGCGGCCCGGCAGCGACCCGACGGACGAGACGCTCACCGCCGACGTCCGGCTCATCGACGACGAGGGTCGCCTCGTCGCCGAGTCGTACGGGCTGCACCTGAAGCGTGCCGAACGGTCCGCGCTGCTGCGCGCTGGCCAGTCCCGCACCCCGGGGCTGTTCCACGAGCTGGTCTGGCAGCCCCAGCCGTTGCCGGTGCCCGCTGCGGACGCCCCTGGCCGGTGGCTGGTCTGCGCCGACCGGCCCGGTGCCGGATCGGCCCTGGCGGAGCTGCTCCGTGGCTGTGGGCAGGAGGTCGTCCTCGCCCACCCGGGTCCGTCCACCGAGGCGCTGGACGACGGGACCTGGCAGCTCGACCCGAGCGACCCGACCCGGCTCACCGCGCTGCTCGGCACGGTCACCGCCGACCGGGCCGTCCCGTTCCGGGGCGCGGTGCTGCTCTGCGGGCCCGGCACGGGCGGGGCCGAGCCGGACCTGTCCGACCTTACCGCCGATCAGGCGTCGACGCTGCGTACCGCGCTGTACCTGCTGCGCGGGCTGGCGGCCCTCGAAGGTGGCGGTACGCCGCCGAAGCTTCACCTGGTGACCCGGGGCGCGTGTGCGACCAGCGCCGCGTCGCCGGTGACGGTGGCGCAGACCCCGCTGTGGGGTCTGGGCAACGTCATCGAACTGGAACACCCCGAACTGTGGGGCGGACAGGTCGACCTGGACCCGACCGCCACCGACGTGGACGCGGCGACCGCCCTGACCGGGGAACTTCTCGCTCCGCCGACCGGCGACCGGGTGGCCGTACGGGGGGCGGAGCGGCTGGTCGCCCGGCTCGTACCGCAGCCGGTCGCACCCGCGTCGGAGCCGGCGGTGACCGTCGACGCCGACGGGACGTACCTCGTCACCGGTGGTCTCGGGGCGCTCGGCCTGACCGTCGCCCGCTGGCTGGTGGCGCGTGGCGCCGGGCACCTGGTTCTCGTCGGTCGACGTGAGCCCACCGGCGAGGCCGTGGCCGCGCTCGATGCGCTGCGCGCGGCGGGCGTCGAGGTCACCGTGGCGTCGGCGGACGTCGCCCGACCGGACGACGTGGCGCGACTGGTCGCGGCGGTCCCGGCCGACCGGCCGCTGCGCGGGGTGGTGCACGCGGCCGGTGTCCTGGCCGACGGCGTGCTGCTCCAGCAGCCCTGGGCGGACTTCGCCCGGGTGTTGGCGCCCAAGGTCGACGGTGGCTGGAACCTGCACCGGGCGACCCGGGACCTGCCGCTCGACTTCTTCGTGCTGTTCTCGTCGGCGGCATCCCTGCTCGGCTCCACCGGTCAAGCCAACTACGCCGCCGCCAACGCGTTCCTCGACGGGCTGGCCCACCACCGCCGGTCGCAAGGACTACCGGCGGTCAGCGTCAACTGGGGGCCGTGGACCGAGGCCGGCATGGCGGCCCGCGCCGGCCAGGCCGAGGGACGGTGGGCCGCCCAGGGCATCGGCGGGATCACTCCCGAGCAGGGCACCGACGCGCTGGACCAGATTCTGCGCACCGACCCGGCCCAGGTCGGTGTCCTGCCGGTCACCTGGTCGACGTACCTGCGGCGGTTCGCACCCGACGACACGCCGGCGCTGCTGCGGGAACTGGCTCGCACGACGCGCGGCCCGGAGCAGCGTACGACCACGCCGCCGGCGGACCGGCTGCCCGACCGGCTCGCCGTGGCCCCGCCGCAGGACCGCCTCGACCTGCTGCGCCGGCACGTACGCGACCAGGTGGTGGCGGTGCTCGGCCTGCCGGCGACCTACCACCTGGAGCCCCGGCAGAAGCTCTTCGAGATCGGCCTTGACTCGTTGATGGCGATCGAACTGAAGAACACGTTGCAGGGTCAGCTCGGGCGGACGCTGCCGTCGACGGTCGTCTTCGAGTACCCGACCGTCGAGGCCCTCACCGACTACCTGGCCCGGGACGTGCTCGCCCTGGACCTGGACGTGCCGGAGGAACCGGCACCGGAGTCGTCCCCCCGCTCCTCGGAAACCGTCGAGCGCCTCAAGGACCTCTCCGAGGACGCCCTGGAAGACCTGTTGGCGAAGAAGCTCGCATCCCTTGCTCAGCGGAGAAGGAAATGACCGAAGACCCGACGCGCGGCGAACAGTCCGCGCTCCTGCGTGCGTTCGTCGCCATCGAGGAACTGGAAGCCGAGCTGGACGAGGTCCGGCGGGCCCAACACGAGCCGATCGCCATCATCGGCGCGAGCTGCCGCTTCCCCGGCGGCGGTGACGGCCTGGCCGCCTTCTGGCGGGTGCTGAGCGACGGCGTGGACGCGGCCGGCGAGGTGCCCCGGGAACGCTGGGACCTGGCGGACTTCTACCACCCGGACCCGGACCGGCCCGGTCGCATGTACACCCGGGAGGGGCACTTCGTCGACGGGATCGACCAGTTCGACCCGGCCTTCTTCGGCATCGCCCCACGTGAGGCCGCCAGCCTCGACCCGCAGCAGCGGATGCTGCTCGAGGTGTCCTGGGCGGCCCTCGAACACGCCGGCCAGGTGCCGGACCGCCTCGTCGGCACGCCGACCGGGGTCTTCGTCGGCATCATGACCAACGACTACCTCCAATTGCAGACCGGCGCGGGCGACCCCACCCAGCTCGACCTCTACGCCGGCACCGGCAACGACCTCAGCTTCCCGGCCGGGCGGCTGTCGTACCTGCTGGGGTTGCAGGGGCCGAGCATGGCGGTGACCACCGCGTGTTCGTCGTCGCTGGTGGCGCTGCACCTGGCGACCCGGAGCCTGCGTGCCGGCGAAACCGACCTGGCCCTGGTCGGCGGGGTCAACGCGATGCTCGCCCCGGACGCCTTCGTCACCCTGTCGAAGATGAAGGCCCTCGCCGTGGACGGCCGGTGCAAGACCTTCGACGCCTCCGCCGACGGCTACGGCCGGGGCGAGGGCTGCGGCGTGGTGGTGCTGAAGCGGTTGTCGGACGCCCAGCGCGACGGTGACCGGGTACTCGCGGTCGTCCAGGGCACCGCCGTGAACCACGACGGCCCGAGCGGTGGCCTGACCGTCCCGAACGGCCTGGCGCAGCAGGACCTTATCCGGGCAGCCCTCGCCGACGCGGGCGTCGAGCCAGGCGACGTGGACTACGTCGAGGCGCACGGCACGGGCACCTCGCTGGGCGACCCGATCGAGGTACGCGCCCTCGCCTCGGTGCTCGGCCGGGACCGGCCAGCGGATCGTCCGCTGCTGGTGGGTTCGGTGAAGACGAACATCGGCCACCTGGAGGCCGCTGCCGGGATGGCGGGTCTGATCAAGTTGGTGTTGGCGTTGCGGCACGAGCAGGTGCCGTCGCACCTGCACTTCCGTACGCCGAACCCGCACATCGACTGGGACGGCCTCCCGGTCCAGGTCCCGGCCGCCCCGACCCCCTGGCCCCGGGGCGAGCGTCCCCGCGTCGCCGGCCTCAGCTCCTTCGGTATGAGCGGGACCAACGCCCACGTCATCGTGGGGGAGGCCCCGGAGGCGGTCGCGGCGGAGGTTCCGGGTCGTTCGGCGTACGTGTTGCCGTTGTCGGCGCGGGATGGTGCCGCGTTGCGGGTGTTGGCGCAGCGGTACGCCGATCTGCTGGACGGTGCTGAGGCGCCGGATTTCGGGTTGGTGTGTGCGGCGGCTGCGGTGACCCGTAGCCATTTCCCGCACCGTCTGGCCGTGGTGGCGTCGGATTCGGCCGCCGCTGCCGCTCGGCTGCGGGGTTGGCTGGCCGGTGCCGAGGACCGGTCGGTCGTGCACGGTGTGCTGCCCGCCGGCCGTCGGGCGAAGATCGGTTGGCTGTTCACGGGTCAGGGTGCGCAGTCGGTGGGGATGGCGCGTGTCCTGTACGAGTCGGAGCCGGTGTTCCGGGCGGAGTTGGACCGGTGCGCGGAGTTGCTGGCGGGTGAGCTTGAGCGGCCGCTGTTGGAGGTGTTGTTCCCGTCCGACGGTACCGATGTGTTGGATCAGACGGGTTTCACGCAGCCGGTGTTGTTCGCGGTGGAGTGGTCTCTCGCGGCGTTGTGGCGGCACTGGGGTGTGCAGCCGGATGTCGTTCTGGGTCACAGCGTGGGTGAGCTGGTCGCGGCGTGTGTGGCGGGGGTGTTCTCCCTCGAGGACGGGCTGCGCCTGGTGGCAGCACGCGGCCGGTTGATGCAGGCTCTCCCGGCTGGCGGGTCGATGGCAGCGGTGTCCCTGCCCGAGGAGAAGGTCCGCCCGTTGCTGGACGGCACCGGTCTCGTGGTGGCGGCGGTGAACAGTCCAACCGAGACGGTGATTGCCGGTCCGGTCGAGGCGTTGGATGTTGTTCGGGAGAAGTTCACGGCCGACGGGGTGAAGACGACCGCGTTGCACGTGTCGCACGCGTTCCACTCGCCGTTGATGGCGCCGATGTTGCCGAGGTTCCGGGAGGTTGCCGGGTCGGTGGTGTTCCGGGCTCCGCAGCGGATGGTGGTGTCCAACGTGACCGGCGCGGTGGCTGATGCCGGCTATGGGTCGGCGGACTACTGGGTGGAGCACGTGTCGGCTCCGGTGCGGTTCGCCGACGGTATGCGGACTGTTCTCGACCAGGGTTGTGACGTGGTGCAGGAGGTCGGCCCGCATCCGGTGTTGTTGGCCGCCGGCCGGCAGTGTGTGGACGACGACACGTCGGTGCGGTGGTTGCCGTCGTTGCGGCGGGGCCGGGACGACTGGCAGCAGCTACTCACCGCGGTCGCGGCCCTGTACGCGCAGGGTGTGGCGCTGGACTGGAAGGCGATCACCGACGGGCTCCCGTCCCGGGCGGTGGACCTGCCCACCTATCCGTTCCAACGCCAGCGCTACTGGTCGGCACCCGCGCCGGGCGGCCAGAGCCGTCGCCGGGCGGGCGACCACCCGCTGCTCGGGCAGCGGCTCCGGACGCCCTCACTGCAGGACACCGTCTTCGAGGCGGCTCTGAGCGCGGCCACCTACCCGCTCCTGGCCGAGCACACGCTGCACGACCAGCTCGTGGTACCGGGTGCGCACCACGTGGCCATGCTCCTCGCGGCGGGCGTCGAGAGCGGCACCCGTGCCCCCGGGCTGCGGGATGTCCTGTTCGCCCAGCCGCTGGTGCTGCCGGATCCGGGTGAGCGTCCGGTGCAGACGGTCCTCACAGCCGACGGCACCGCGCGACTGGTCACCTTCGACGATCCGGAGTGGACGGAGTACGTCACGGCCCGCCTCGACCCGGACGGCGAACCGGGGCATACGCCACCGGACCTGGACGGGCTCACCGCACGCTGCGACCGGTCGCTCGACGACCTCGACACCTTCTACGGTCGGGTCACCGGCGCCGGTCTGGACCTCGGGCCGAGCTTCCGCTGGCTCGACCGGGTCCGCACCGGTGACGGGGTGGCGGTGAGTGGCATCCGGGTACCCGGTCAGCTCGACCCGAGCGTGCCGTACCCGGTGCACCCCGGTCTGCTGGACGCCTGCTTTCAACTGCTGGGTCTGACCCGGCCGCAGCCGGAGGACGGCCTGTCGATCCACGTCCCGTTCCGGGTGGAGCGGCTGCGGGCCGTCCCGTCCACCGATCCTGAGCTGCGGGCGTACGCCTGGAGCAGTGAATCCACCACCGGGGAGGTCGTCGGGGACGTCGTGGTGGTCGACCGCACCGGCCGGCTGGTCGTGGAGCTGCGCGGCCTGCGGCTGCGGCACGTCGACCCGGCGGCGCTGCGCCGCGCCCCGGCCCGGACCGACGACCTGCGCTACGAGATCACCTGGCCGGTCGCCGGCCCGGCCGAGGCCGCCGAGGCGCCCGCCGGGCCGGGGCACTGGCTGGTCCTTGCCGACGCGGACGGGCTCGGCCGGGAACTGGCCGCACGGCTGGCGGCCGAGGGCCACACCTGCACCCTCGTCCGGCCGGGCACGGCGTTCGCCCAGGACGACGCGCAGTCGTACCGGATCGACCCGGACCGCCCGGAGGACGTCACCCGGCTGCTCGACGCGGCCGGCACCGCCGACTGGCGGGGCGTGCTGCACCTGTGGGCGCTGGACAGCCCCGCCGACCACACCGACCTGGCGACCCTCCAGGACGCCCAGCGGACCACGCTGCGCAGCACCCTGCACCTGGTACGGGCCCTGGCGACCGGCAACCGGTCGCCCCGGACGTACCTGGTGACCCGGGGGGCCCAGGTGGTCGGTGAACCGGCCGGACCGCTGGCGCTGGCCCAGGCCCCGCTCTGGGGTCTGGCCGGCACGGTGGCCCTGGAACACCCGGAGCTGCGGTGCACCCGCGTCGACCTCGACCCGGCCGGCGACCGGGCCGCCGACGTGGCGTTCCTCGCCGCCGAGCTGCGGGCCGACGGGCGGGACGACCAAATCGCCCGGCGCGGCGGTGAGCGGCACGTGGCCCGCCTGGCCCGCTGCGCGGCGGACGACGGCGGCCGGCCGTTGGCGCTGCCCAGCGTCGAGTCGTTCCGGCTCGACGTGGCGACCCCCGGGGTGCTCGACCAGTTGGTGTTCCGGCCGGTGGCCCGGCAGGCACCGGAGGCGGGCCAGGTGGAGCTGCGGGTCCGGGCGACCGGCCTGAACTTCCGTGACGTGCTCAACGCGCTCGGCATGTACCCGGGTGAGGCGGGACCGCTCGGCCTGGAGTGCGTCGGCGAGGTGGTGGCGCTCGGCGCGGACGTCCGCGGCCTGGCGGTGGGGGACCGGGTGGTGGCCCTCGCCCCGGCGAGCTTCGGCAGCTTCGTGACCGTCGACGCCGACCTGGTGGCCCCGCTGCCGGCGGTGGTCGGGGACACCGACGGCGCGACCATCCCGGTGACCTTCCTGACCGCCCTGTACGCCCTGGAACACATCGCCCGGCTCGCGCCGGGACAGCGGGTGCTGATCCACGCGGCGGCCGGCGGGGTGGGGCTGGCCGCGGTGCAACTCGCCCAGGCAGTCGGCGCCGAGGTGTACGCCACGGCCAGCCCGGCCAAGTGGCCGGTGCTGCACCGGATGGGGGTCCGCCACCTGTCGAACTCGCGGACCCTGGCCTTCGCCGACGAGATCCGCGAGTGGACCGGCGGTGCCGGCGTCGACGTGGTCCTCAACTCGCTGACCGGGGACTTCATCGTCGAGAGCCTGCGCCTGCTCCGCCCCGGCGGTCGGTTCGTCGAGATCGGCAAGCGGGAGATCTGGTCGGCCGACCAGGTGACCCGGCTCCGGGACGACGTCACCTACACCGCGTTCGACCTGGTGGAGCTGTCCCGGGACGAGCCGGCAACGGTCCGCGCCCTGCTGGACGAGCTGATGCGGCGGTTCGCCGCCGAGACGCTCCAACCGCTGCCGAGCCGGGTGTTCGGGCTGCCCCGGGCGGTCGACGCGTTCCGGTACATGGCACAGGCCCGACACGTCGGCAAGATCGTCGTCAGCCACGACGACTCCGCCGTGTCGCCGGAGACCAACGACCTGGTCCGCGCCGACGGGGCGTACCTGATCACGGGTGGTCTGGGTGGTCTGGGCCTGCACGTGGCGCGCTGGCTGGTCGACCGGGGGGCCCGCACGCTGGTGCTGGTGGGCCGCAGCGGCGTCACCGACGCCAACCGGGCGGACGTGACCGCGCTGCGCGACGCCGGCGCCCGCGTCGAGGTGGTCCGGGCCGACATCGCCCACCCGGACGAGGTGACCCGGCTGGTCGGCGAGGTCACCGCCACCCTGCCGCCGCTGCGCGGGGTGGTCCACGCGGCCGGTGTGCTGGACGACGGCATCCTGCTCCAGCAGGAGTGGCCGCGCTTCGAACGGGTGCTCGGGCCGAAGCTTGCCGGGGCGTGGAACCTGCACCACGCCACCCGTGGCCTGGACCTGGACTTCTTCGTACTGTTCTCGTCGGTCGCCTCGATGCTCGGGTCCGCCGGGCAGGGCAACTACGCGGCCGGCAACGCCTTCCTCGACCTGCTGGCCGCCGAACGGCGCCGGCAGGGGCTGCCGGGGCTGAGCGTGAACTGGGGTCCGTGGCGGGGCGCGGGCATGGCCGCCGGCGTCGACGACGACCGGCAGTGGGCGCTGCGCGGCATGGGCCTGATCGAGCCGGAGCGGGGGGTCGCCGAGTTGGCGGCAGCCCTCGGGCAGCCCCGCGCGCAGGTGGGCGTCGTCGCCGTCGAGTGGGGCGCCTACCTGCGGCAGTACCCGACCGGGCTGCGGCCCTCGCTGCTGGACGACCTGGCCGCCGCCACGGCCGACGCGGGGGCCCCGGCGGCGGGCGGCGCCGACCACCGGGCGCTGCTGACCCTGCTGGCCGACGCGACCCCCGACGACCGGCACGACCTGATCGTGGGGCATGTACGGGGCCTGGCGGCCCGGGTCCTCGGGCTCACCGCCGCGCACACCCTGGACACCCGCCGCCCGCTCAACGAACTCGGCCTGGACTCGCTGATGGCGGTGGAACTGCGCAACGCGCTCAGCCTCAGCCTCGACCGGTCACTGCCCGCGACGGTGCTGTTCGACTACCCGACCGTCGAGGCGCTGGCCGGCTTCGTCGCCGGGGAACTCCAGCCCGCCGAACCGGCCGCACCGGCCGGCCCACCCCCGACCCGGCCGGCGGCGCCGGCCGTCGACACCGATCGGGACGCCTGGCTGGCGGAGATCGAACAGCTCTCCGACGCCGAGGTCGAAGCCCTCCTCGAGCAGGAACTCTCCCAGTCACGGAACAGGAACCACCATGAGTGACCGCACCGCCCGCACGGACCAGCTGAGCCCGCTGCAACGGGCGCTGCTCGGCATCCGCGAACTGCGCGCCCAACTCGATGAGGTGGAACGCGCCAAGACCGAGCCGATCGCGGTGATCGGCATGGGCTGCCGGCTGCCCGGCGGCGCGAACGACCCCGAGTCGTTCTGGCGGTTGCTGCGCGACGGCCGGGACGTGATCCGGGAGATGCCCGCCGACCGGTGGGACACCGACGCGTACTTCGACCCGGACCCGGAGGCGCCGGGGAAGATGAGCACCCGCTGGGGCGGCTTCCTCGACGAGATCGACGGCTTCGACCCGGGGTTCTTCGGCATCTCGCCGTGGGAGGCGGCGAACATGGACCCCCAGCAGCGGCTCATGCTGGAGGTGGCGCAGGAGGCGTTCGACGACGCCGGCCAGGTGCGCGACCAGTTGCAGGGCAGCCGCACCGGCGTGTTCATCGGCCTGGCGCACAGCGAGTACGGCTGGCTGAACTTCAACAACCCCGACCTGGCGAACGTCTACACCGCGACCGGCTCGTTCGGCTCGATCGTGGCGAACCGGTTGTCGTACGTCTACGACCTGCGCGGCCCCAGCTACACCATGGACGCGGTCTGCTCGTCGTCGCTGCTCGCCGTGCACCAGGCGTGCGAGAGCCTGCGCAGCGGCGACTGCACGATGGCCCTGGCCGGCGGGGCGGGGCTGTTCCTCAAGCCGGAGGGCTTCGTCTGGTTCACCAAACTCGGCGTGATGTCACCCGACGGCCGGTGCAAGGCGTTCGACGCCCGGGGCGACGGCATCGTGCTCGGCGAGGGCGTGGCGGCGGTGGTGCTCAAGACGCTGTCCCGGGCGATCGAGGACGGCGACCCGATCTACGCGGTGCTGCGTGGCAGCGCGGTCGTCCAGGACGGCCGCAGCAACGGGCTGACCGCGCCGAGCCGGCTGTCGCAGGAGGCGATGCTGCGCGAGGCGTACGAGCGGGCCGGCGTGGACCCGGCGGCGGTGCAGTACGTGGAGGCGCACGGCACCGGCACCATCCTCGGCGACCCGATCGAGGCGCAGGCGCTCGGCACGGTCCTCGGGGCCCGCCGGGACACCGACCGCCCGCTGATGATCGGCTCGGTCAAGACCAACATCGGGCACCTCCAGATGGTCGGCGGACTGGCCGGCCTGATCAAGGTGGTCCTGGCGATGAAGCACCGGCAGTTGCCGGCCAGCCTGCACTACACCCGGGGCAACCCGCACATCCCGTTCGACGACTACCGGCTGCGGGTGCAGGACGCCCCGGGCCCGTGGCCGTACGACGGGCCGCTGCTGGCCGGGGTCACCTCGCTCAGCTTCGGCGGCACCAACGTGCACGTGGTCGTCGAGGAACCGCCGGCACCGGCCTCCGCCCCGACGTCCGGGGACGACGGCCGGGCCCGGCTGCTGCCGCTGTCGGCCCACGATCCGGCCGCGCTGCGTGACCTGGCCGGCGCGGTGGGGGAGTTCGTCGCCGACCCGACCGTCGACCTCGACGACCTCTGCCACACCGCGAGCCTGCGCCGCACCACGTACGACGAGCGGCTGACGGTCAGCTTCACCTCCCGTACCGACCTGGTGGAGAAGCTGGCCGCGTTCCAGGGCGGCGCGGTGCGGCCCGGCCTGGCCACCGGCGACAAGTCGCAGCACGTCCGCCGCCGGCTGGTCTTCGTCTTCCCCGGCCAGGGCGGCCAGTGGATCGGCATGGGTCGGCGGCTGCTGGACACCGAGCCGGTCTTCCGGCAGGCCATCGAGGAGTGCGCCGCCGCGATGGCGCCGTACGTCTCCTGGTCGCTGCTGGACGAGCTGCGCGCCGACGAGGCGACCTCGCAGCTCGACCAGATCGACGTGGTCCAGCCGATGACCTGGGCGGTCCAGGTGGCCCTGGCCGCGCTCTGGCGGTCCTGGGGGATCGTCCCGGACGCGGTGGTCGGGCACTCGATGGGCGAGGTCGCGGCGGCGCACGTCGCCGGCACGCTCAGCCTCGACGACGCGGCCCGGGTGATCTGCCGGCGCAGCGCGCTGGTCCGCCGGATCCGGGGCCGGGGCACGATGGCCGTGGTGGAGCTGCCGCTGGACGAGGCACGGGCCGCCATCGCCGGCCTCGAGGACCAGCTCGCCATCGCGGTCAGCAACAGCCCCACCTCCACCGTCCTGTCCGGCGACACCACGGCCATCGAGACGGTGCTGAAGACCCTCACCGAGCAGGACGTGTTCTGCCGGCAGGTCAAGGTGGACTTCGCCTCGCACAGCCCGCAGGTCGACGAACTCCGCGACGACCTGCTCGCCGACCTGCGCGACGTGCGGCCCCGCGCGTCGACGGTGCCGATCCACTCCACGGTCACCGGCCGGCCCACCGACGGGCGGGAGTTCACCGCCGACTACTGGGCCGACAACCTGCGTGAGCCGGTGCTCTTCGCCACCGTGCTCGGGGAGTTGCTGGCGAGCGCGCCGACGGCGGTCATCGAGATCAGCCCGCACCCGATCCTGTTGCCCTCGGTCGAGCAGTGCGCCCGGCACGCCGACCGGCCGGTGGTGGCGCTGCCCTCGCTGCGCCGCGACGAGGACGAGCGGGCCGTGCTGCTCGGCACCCTCGGCGCGCTCTGGACCCTCGGCCACCGGGTGGACTGGCACCGCCAGCACCCGACCGACCGGCCGGTGCTGCGCCTGCCGTACTACCCCTGGCAGCGGCAACGCTGCTGGCTGGAGTTCGCGCCGATTGGCTCGGCGCCGGCCGCCGTGGCGGAGGCGACGGCCGCGCCGACCGGCGAGCGGTACTTCCGGGCCGCCGTGCCCGGCGGTGAGCACTTCTGGGAGCTGCCCGTCGACCGCTCCGGCTGGCCGGAGCTGGACGGCCAGCCGGCCGTGCCCGAGGCAGTCCACCTGGACCTGGCCCTCACCGCGGCCACCGCCCTGGCCGGTACACCGGCCTGCGCGCTGACCGACGTGACGTTCGAGACGCCCCTGGCGAGCCAGAGGAGGATCGCCCAGGTGGCGGTCACCAGCCCCCGCGACGGCACCGCCGGGTGGGAGGTGTTCGGCCGACCCGCCGGGGTCGACGGGACGTGGACCCGGCACGCCCGGGGCACCCTGCGCACGGTCGTCGCCGCCGGGCAGCCGTACCTGTTGCCGCAGGAGACCCCGGACGCGATCCGGCAGCGGTGCGGCACCGAGGTGCCGGGCAGCGCGTACCGGAGCAGCCGGGTCGCGGCGGGGCTGCCCGACAGCGCCGGCGCGGGTACCGTGCGGCGGCTGTGGCGGCGCGACGGCGAGCTGCTGGCGTTGCTCGCCGCCCCGGCGGCCGAGGGCGGGTCGCCGCTGGACTGGCGGCTGGTGGACGCCGTGTGCGACCTGCTGCCGGTGGTCGCGCCGGACCCGGCCGCCGCCACCGCCGGATACCGGCCGGCGGCGGTCGAACGGCTGCGGGTGCACCGGCGGGCGACCGGCGAGCTGTGGGCACACGTCCAGCTCCGCGAGGTCGGCGACGACACGCTCACCGGTGACGTCCGGCTCCTCGACGCCGAGCTGCGGACGGTCGCCGAGGTGACCGGGCTGCGGTCCACCCTCGGCGTACGCGCTGACGCCCCGGCGGGTGCGCTCACGGTCGCATCGGTCGCCGTGCCCCGGCTCCGCGCAGCCCTTACCGATGGACCGGTTCCGGCCGGCGCGGCGGGTGGAGCCGGGGCGGGCCCGGCAGCCACCGAGCCGGCCGACCACGGCGACACCCCGCCGACGAGCCGGGCCGTGCTGCTGACCATCGCCCCCGCCCGGCGGCGGGCGGTGCTCACCGGCTACCTGCGGGAGCAGATCGCGGCGGTGCTGGGACTCCAGCCGCAGCAGCTCGAGGTGGACCAGCCCCTGCTGGGACTCGGCCTGAACTCGCTGATGGTCTTCGAGCTGCGTAACCGCCTCCGGGTCATGTACGGCACGCAGATCGCCGCCCAGGAGTTCCTCTCCGGGATCACCGTCGACCAGATCATCGACAACGTCCTGGCCCAGGTCGACGGCCCGGCTCCGGCTCCCGCCGCCGGCGGATTGACGTCCGTCGCGGTGGAGGCGCCGGCTGCCGGCGCGGCTGTCCCGCAGTCGGCGGCGGTGCCCCGACCGGTGGTGGCGCGTCGGAGGACCGGACCGGCCCGGCCGGCCGCCGTCGAGGTCAGCACCGACCCCGCCGACTGGCTGGTCCGGGGCACCCCGGACCCGGACGCCCGGCTGCGGCTGTTCTGCCTGCCGTACGCGGGCGGCAACGCGGCGCTGTTCCGCACCTGGCCGGGCGAGCTGCCCGACGGGGTGGAGGTGTGCCCGATCCAGCTTCCCGGCCGGGAGCAGCGGCACCGGGAACCGGCGTTCACCCAGATGTCCGCGCTGGTGCAGACCCTCGGCGGGGTGCTGCGGCCGTACCTCGACCAGCCGTTCGCGCTGTTCGGGCACAGCATGGGCGCCCTGGTCGCGTACGAGCTGACCCGGCACCTGCGCCGGCGGGAGCTGCCCGCCCCCACCCACCTGTACGTCTCGGCGGCCCGCGCCCCGCACCTGCCCGACCTGGAACCGCCGCTGCATCGGCTGCCGGAGCCCCGGCTGATCGAGAAGCTGCGGGCGATGGACGGCACCCCGGAGGAGATGCTGGGCGACCCGGAGACGATCGCGCTGTACCTGCCGGTGCTGCGCGCCGACTTCGCCCTGGTGGAGACCCGTATCCACCAGACCGAGCCGCCGCTGGACGTTCCGCTGACCGCCTTCGGTGGCGAGCGGGACGACAAGGTCACCGAGGAACAGCTCGCCGCCTGGCGGGACCAGACCACGACCGGGTTCGCCCTGGAGATGCTCCCCGGCGACCACTTCTTCGTCCAGCGGGAGCGGGCCGGGCTGCTGGCCGCGCTCTCCGCGCGACTCACGCACGACCTGGCGCGGCTCGCCGCGCCGCACACCTCAGTTCCGACCGACAACCGCATTTCCTAGTCCGACCGACAACCGCATTTCCCTAGAAGGAGGACCGGTGCCGTACATCGTCGCCACCGAGACCAGCCTGCCCACCTACTACTACGATCAGCAGACCCTCGCCACGACGCTGAAGAAGTACTGCCAGGCGATCGGGCTCGACATCGACCTGGACATCATCGACAGTCTCTTCCACAACACCCAGATCGACGGCCGCTACTTCGCGATGCCGCTGGACACCTTCTTCGACCCGCCGCCGTTCAGCACCGTCGCCGCCCGCTGCGTCGAGGAGGCCGCGGACCTCTGCGAGAAGACCGTCCGCAAGCTGCTGGCCACCGCCGGCATCCACTCCACCGAGATCCACCAGTTCACCTCGATGCTCAGCACGGTGGTCTCGGTGCCGACCGTCGACGCGATCCTGATCAACCGGATCGAGTTCGCGCCCACCATGAAGCGGGTGCCGATCAACGGGCTGGGTTGCATGGCCGGCGTGGCCGGGCTGAGCCGGGTGGCCGACTACCTCAAGGGTCACCCCACCGAGGCGGTCATCCTGCTCACCTGCGAGCTGGGCGGCACCGCGTTCTGGCAGGGCGGCGTGCAGGGCTACCTCCAGGAGGCGCTCAACCGCGACCTGACCGAGAGCTCCTTCTACACCGACCTGGTGTCGCAGATCGTCACGGTCGCCCTGTTCGGCGACGGCGTGGCGGCGACCCTGATGGTCGGCGACGACCACCCGCTGGCGAAGCCCGGCCTGCCCCGGGTGGTGGACACCCGCTCCGGGTTCCTGCCGGACACCCTGCACGTCGCCGGGGTGGACGTGCTGGACAACGGGTTCCGCAACCGGTTGAGCGTGGACGTGCCCGGTCTGGCGAAGACCGGTCTCCGTCCGGTGCTCGACCCGCTGCTGGCCGACCATGGTCTCACCGTCGACCAGATCGGACACTGGCTGATCCACCCGGGTGGCCCGAAGGTGCTGACCGCGACGGCCGAGGAGTTCGGGCTGACCGCCGAGAATCTCAAGCTCAGCCAGCACGTCCTGCGCACCGTCGGCAACGTGTCCGGCCCGACCGTGCTGTACATGATGGACGAGACCTTCTCGTCGTACGAGCTGGAGCCCGGCACGTACGGGCTGGTGGTCGGGATGGGGCCGGGCTTCTCCCAAGAGGCGGTCCTGCTCCAGTGGTGACCGCGAACCCGACCGCGCCGCGGCTGGCTCCCGGGCCGCGCGGCACGTTCCTGCTCGGCAGCCTGCTCGACCTGCGGCGCGACCTGATCGGCTTCCTCGGTCAGGTCAGCGCCGAGTACGGCGACATCGTGCGGTTCACCGTCGCCGGGTTCACCGTGCACCTGGTCACCCATCCGGACCACCTGCGGCACGTGTTGCAGGTGAACAGCAAGAACTACGACAAGCAGTCGCACGAGTACCGGCCCCTCAAGCTCGCCTTCGGCGAGGGGCTGTTCACCAACGACGGCGACTCGTGGCTGCGGCAGCGGCGGTTGATGCAGCCGGCCTTCCACCGGCAGCGGATCCTCAAGCTCGGCGAGTTCATCGTGGCCGACGTGGTGGAGCGGATCGCCGGCTGGCAGTCGTACGCGGAACGCGGCGAGTCCCTCGACGTGGCCGCCGAGATGGTCAACCTGTCCATGAACGTGGCCACCAAGTCGCTGTTCAGCACCGGGCTGCGCGGCGATGGTGAGGTGGACACGATCGCCCGCAGCCTGGACACGGTGATCAACTACTGCCTCTACCGGACGATGGTGCCGTTCGCGCCGCCGCCGAAGGTGCCGACCCGGCGCAACCGGGACTTCACCACGGCCATGGCCGAGCTGGACGGCATCATCTACCGGATCATGGGGGAGCGGCGCGCGCAGGACACCCAGCCGTACGACCTGCTGTCGATGCTGCTGGAGGCGCGGGACGAGGACACCGGCGAGGGCATGTCGGACCGGCAGGTACGCGACGAGATCGCGACCCTGTTGCTCGGCGGCTACGAGACGACCTCCAACCAGCTCAGTTGGGCCTGGTACGAGCTGTCCCGCAACCCGGAGATCGAGGCGCGGCTGCACGAGGAACTCGACCGGGTGCTCGGCGACCGGCTGCCCACCGTGGCGGACGTGCCGCAGCTCGAGTACACCAACCGGGTGCTGGAGGAGACGTTGCGGCTCTACCCGGTGCCCTGGCTGGAGCGGCGGGCGGCCGGCACGGACACCCTCGGCGGGTACCACGTCAAGGCCGGTTCGCTGATCTACATCAGCCCGTACCTGACCCACCGGCACCCCGACTTCTGGGAGGACCCGGAGCGGTTCGACCCGGACCGGTTCACCCCGGAGCGGTCGGCCGACCGGCCCCGGTTCGCGTACTTCCCGTTCGGCGGCGGCCCCCGGTTGTGCATCGGCAACCGGCTCGCCCAACTGGAGGCGCAGCTCACCCTGGCGACCATCGCCCAGCGGTACCGGCTGCGCATGGTGCCGGGGCACCCGGTCGAAGCCAAGATGCAGGTCACCACCAGCCCCCGGCACGGGCTGAGGATGACCCTCGAACCACGCCGCCCGTCGGCCTGACGGGCGGCACGAGGAGATGTCCCGTATGCACGACAACCGGTTGAACAGACTCGGCGGCACCTGCGCGATCCTGGTGGGTGTCAGCTACGTCGTGGTCACCACCTTCTTCGTGCTCGACCCGACGCAGCTCATCCACGAGGACAAGCACCGGCTCTGGACCGAGCTGGCCGAGAACGGCACCCCCCGGATCCTGTACTACTGGGGGTACGCCCTCGGCGCGATCTTCGCGTTCGGGGCGATCCCAGCCATCGCCGACCTGGTCCGGGAGAAGCACGAGGGCTGGGTGCGCTGGACCACCGGTCTGGCGTACCTCTCCTTCGGGGTGACCGCGGTCGAGACGTTCCGGCTGGTCACCGCCACCCCGCTCTGGGCGGCCGACTACGCCGGCGGCGACGAGACGGTACGGACCGCGATCGTCACCACCGACCTGCTGCTGCGGCTGGACCCGGCGACCTGGCTGCGGTTCGGCGCGCTCGGGCCGTTCTTCCTGGTGGTGAACATCCTGGCGCTGCGGCACGGGCTGCTGAGTCGGCCGCTGACCTACGTCGGCATCGCGCTGGGTGTGCTGACCAGCACGGCGGCGCTCGGGGTGGCCTTCGGGATCGGGCCGATGGTGCTGGTCTCGGCGATCCTCGGCGGGGCCCTGGCCGCGCCGATCTGGTTCGTCTGGATCGGGGTGACGCTGCGTCGCGGTGTCCCCCGGGTGGCCGCCGCGGAGCCGGTGCCCGTCGGCGGGGCCGGCCAGCCACGGCGGGCCGCGCCCGCCCGCAAGAAGGAGGGGAGCAATGGCTGACCGTCACCCACCGGGGCCGAAGGGCGTCCCGGTGCTCGGCAACCTGCCCGGCCTCGGCCGGGGCATGGTGGAGTTCATGACGGAGACGGCGACGCACGGCGACATCGCGTCGTTCACCATCGGGCCGACCCGCAACTACCTGATCAGCAGTCCGGAGCACATCAACGACGTGCTGGTGCTGCGTCGGGACAAGTTCGCCAAGGACCCGCACGACCTGCGGACCCTCGGCCGGTGGATGGGCCGGGGGTTGCTCACCAGCGACGGCGCGCACCACCGCCGGCAGCGCAAGCTGGTGCAGCCGGCGTTCCGCCACCGGCGGATGACCGGGTACGGCGAGATCGCGGTGGACAGCACGCTGCGCCAGATCGAGAGCTGGCGGCCGGGCGAGGTGCACGACATGCACCACGAGATGATGAAGCTGACGTTGAACGTGGTGTCCCGGTCGATGTTCGGCAGCGGGGTCTCCGACGAGGAGGCACTGAAGGTCCAGCGGGCGGTCGCCGGCCTCCAGGACGTCGCCATCAACATCAGCAAGTTCGGCATGCTGGTGTCGCCGTGGCTGCTGCTGCCGCTGCATCAGCTCCTCAAACGCGGCACCCGGGTGCTCGACCAGGCGGTCATGCGGATCATCGCCGAGCGCCGGGCCAGCGGCACGGAGGACCAGGGCGACCTGCTGTCGATGTTCCTGCTGGCGCAGGACGAGGACGACGGCTCCGGCATGACCGACCAGCAGGTCCGCGACGAGACCGTGACCATCTTCGTCGCCGGTCAGGAGACCACCGCCAACGGGCTGACCTGGGCGTGGTACCTGCTCTCCCAGTACCCGGAGGTGGCCGAGAAGCTCGGCGCCGAGCTGGACGAGGTGCTGGGGGACCGGCCCCGACGGCGGAGGACCTGCCCCGGCTGCGGTACACCGGGATGGTCTTCAAGGAGGCGCTGCGCTGCTGCCCGCCCGCCTGGACGCTGAACAAGCGCACCCCGGTGGAGGACGTCGAGCTGGGCGGCTACCGGATCCGCAGGGGCAGCGGGATCTTCATCATGCCGTACGTGATGCACCACCTCGAGCGGTACTTCCCGGACCCGGACCGGTTCGACCCGGAGCGGTTCGCCCCCGAGCGGGAGGGACAGCTCCCCCGGTACGCGTTCATGCCGTTCGGTGGCGGGGAACGGATGTGCGTCGGGGCCGGCTTCGCCGAGATGGAGGCGAAGCTGATCCTGGCCACCCTCGCCCAGCGGTTCCGGTTCACCCTCGAACCGGACCAGAAGGTGGCGCTGAAGCCGCTGGTCACCCTCGCGCCGAAGTACGGGCTGCGGATGCGGCTGGCCGCCCGGTAGGGCGCCGTCGGCGGGGTGGTCACCACCGCCGCCCAGCGCGCACCGCCAACCCTCGCCAAGGGCCGATCCACCACCGGTGGGTCGGCCCTTCCGCTGTCCGCGCCGCCCGTCGTGGCACCGCTGGCGTCCCGGCTGGGGGGACCTCGTCCGGTCCGTCCGGTTCGCTCGGCGTGGCCTCCCGGCCAGAGGCGGTCTGGCCAGCGAAAATCAGTCCGTCAACCGTTGACCGTGCAGGTAACGCGGTGTTAACTGTCAACAGTTTCCAGGAGGTTTCCGGTGTTGAACGTCAGGCCCATCCGGGTGGAGTCGCTCGGCGAGAAGCTCGCCGGCGAGCTGCGTCGCCGCATCATCGTGGGCGACGTGCCGGCCAGCACGCGGCTCGTCGAGGAGGAACTCGCGGAGTCCTTCCGGGTCAGCCGTGGTCCGGTCCGGGACGCCATCCGGATCCTCCGTGCGGAGGGACTGGTCACCGGGACCGGTCGGAACGTGGTGACCCGGTCGCTCAGCACCGCCGACATCGACGAGCTGATGGCCCTGCGGGAGTCCTTCGAGCTGCTCGCCGTCGAGCGGGCCATCGACACCAACCTCGGCGACCTCACCGGGCGGCTGGCCGCCGCCCTGGTCGAGATGGACACGGCGGCGGCCGACCGGGACGCCACCGCGTTCACCACCGCCGACATCCGGTTCCACAGTTCCTTCTTCGAGGCCGCCGGCCTGACCCGGCTCGACGTCCTCTGGAATCAGTTCCGGCCCACCATCGAGGGCCTGCTGCACGCCTCCGGCAAGCAGATGGACGACCTCGCCCCGTCGGCGGGGGAGCACCACGACCTCGCGGCACTCATCGCCGCCGGCAAGGTCACCGACGTCAAGAACGAACTGCACCGACACCTGCGGAAGACCCGCTCGCGGCTCCAGGCCGCGGTTTCCCCACCCCCGTCCCAGAGGAAATCAGACCTATGAAGTCACGGATGTTCCGGATCGCCGCCCTGGCGGTCGCCGGCACACTCGCGTTCAGCGCATGCGCCAACCGCGGCGGCACCGAGGAGGCGTCGTCGGAGAACTACCCCGACAAGAACCTGACCATGGTGGTCCACGCGGGTGCGGGCGGCGGTTCCGACCTCACCGCCCGTACTCTCGCCAAGGAGCTGGAGGCCGACCTCGGCCAGTCCATCGTGGTGGAGAACCGTACCGGTGGCGGTGGCCGGGTCGGGCTGACCTACCTCAAGGAGCGCCCGGCCGACGGCTACTCCATCGGCTTCATCCCGGTCGAGGTGTCGATGCTGGGCCACCAGGGCGCGGACATCAAGCCCGACCAGTACACCATCCTCGGCCAGGTGATGAACGCCCCGGCGACGCTGTCGGTGCCGGCCAACAGCCCGTACCAGACGCTCCAGCAGTTCCTCGACGCCGCCAAGGCCAAGCCGGGCACCATCACCGTGTCCAACTCCGGCGCGGGCGCGATCTGGGAGGCCGCCACCCTCGCCCTCGGCGAGGCGGCCGGCGTGACCTTCAAGCCGGTCCCGTACGACGGTGGCGCCCCGGCCGTCGCGGCCGGCGTCTCCGGTGAGGTCCAGGCGGTCATGGCCGGCGTCAGCGAGTCCGCCACCGCCGCCAAGGACGGCCGGATGCGGGTCCTCGCGGTGCTCGCCCCCGAGCGGGTCGCCTCGCTGCCCGACGCGCCGACCGCCAAGGAACTCGGCCACGACATCGTCATCGGCGGTTGGGGCCTGATCGGCGCCCCGGCGGGCCTGCCCGCCGAGGTCAAGGAGAAGCTCGCCGCCGCCGTGCAGAAGGCCGCCTCGACGACCACGTTCAAGGACGTGATGACCAAGGCCGGCAACACCCCGATGGCCACCTCGCCCGACGAGGCGACCACCTTCGCCCAGTCCGAGTACGACCGGTTCGGCGAGATCTACTAGTCATGTCCGCCGACCAACCGGCTCCCGTCGCGGGTGACCGCAGCGCTGCCTCGCCGTTGCGCGAGGCAGCGCTGGGCGGGGTCTTCCTGCTGCTGGGCGTCGTCTTCCTTGTGCTGGCCCGCTCGATCGAGTTGCCGCAGCGGGCCATGGCGGTCAGTCCGCGGATCTGGCCGGAGGCCCTGGCCTTCGGGATCATCGGCCTGTCGGTGATCCAGATCGTCGCCAGTTTCGTCCGTACCCCCCGCGACGAGGAGCAGCCGGAGCCGGCCACCCGGATCGGGGTCCTGCAGGTCGCCGGGTTCGTCCTGGCCACCTTCGCCTTCGGCGTCCTCTGGTACTACGTCCACTTCCTGGTCTCCGCGATGATCTTCATCGCCGGGTTGACCTGGATCGCGGGCGGCCGGGGGATCAAGGACCTCGTTCTCTTCCCGGCCGGCATCACGGTGGTGCTCTACGCCCTCTTCGCGCTTCTTCTGAAGGTTCCGGTATGAACGCAATGGTCGAGGGCTTCGGTGCCCTCTTCACTCTCGAGATCGCGTTCTGTGTCCTGATCGGGGCCGCCATCGGCATGCTGGTCGGCGCGTTCCCCGGGATCAGCGCCACCATGGCGGTCGCCCTGGCCAGTGCCTTCACGCTGACCATGGACCCGGTGCCCGGCCTGGCCGTGCTGCTGACCATCCTCGTCGCGGCGCAGTTCGGCGACCGGGTGCCGGCGATCCTGATCAACACACCCGGCACCCCCGCCTCCATCGCGACCACCTTCGACGGGTACGCGCTGGCCCGGCAGGGGAAGGCGGGCATCGCGCTGACCGCCTCGGCGTACGCGTCGGCGATCGGCGGGTTCATCGGCATTGCGGTGCTGATGTTCGCCGCGGTCCCGCTGAGCAACCTCGCCGTCGAGTTCGGCTCGCCGGAGATGTTCGCCCTGGTCGTCTTCGGCCTGACCATGATGATCGAGGTGTCCGGCGGCAAGATCGTCAAGGGGCTGATCGCCGGTCTGCTCGGCCTGGCCCTGGGTACCATCGGCCGGGACCCGCTGGACGGCTCGGACCGGTTCACCTTCGGCATCCCGCAGTTGGTCGAGGGCATCCCGTTCATCGCGGTGATCATCGGCCTGTTCGGCATCGCCGAGGTCTTCGGCCAAATGCTCGAACGCGGCCACGCCCGGGACAAGGCCATACAGACCTTCGGCCGCTGGTGGCCCAACCGGGCGGAACTGCGCGGGATGGTCAAGCCGGTCGCGGTGGGCTCGGCCGTCGGCACGGTGGTGGGCGTACTGCCCGCGGCCGGCGGCGACATCGGCGGCATCGTTGCCTGGAACCAGGCGAAGAAGGTCTCCAAGGAGCCGGAGCGGTTCGGCAAAGGCTCCCTGGAAGGGCTGACCGCCGCCGACTCGTCGTCCAACGCCGGCGTGGGTGGGTCGGTGCTCACCACGCTCGCCCTGGGTGTGCCCGGCGACTCGGTGATGGCCGTGATGCTCGGTTCGATGATCATCTGGGGCATCCAGCCCGGCCCGATGCTCTTCTCGCAGCAGCCCGACCTGGTCTACTCGATCGCCGGCATCATGCTCTTCGCGACCGTGCTGACCCTGGGGATCAGCCTGCTGCGCATGCGTGGCGTGGCCAAGCTGCTGGAACTGCCCAACCGGTTCCTCTGGGTGGTCATCCTGACCTTCTGCGTCGTCGGCACGTACGCGGTCAACAACAGCGTCTTCGACGTCGGCCTGATGATCCTCTTCGGCGTGATCGGACTGCTCTTCCGCCGCTTCGGCTTCCCGGCCGGTCCGGTGGTGCTGGGGCTGATCCTGGGCCCGTTGGCCGAGCGGAACTTCCGCCGCTCGATGGAGATCGGCGGCCTGGAGACCATCTACACCAGCCCGATCGCGGTCGTGCTCATCACCATCGCGGTGCTGGCCATCGTGGTGCCCCGGGTGCGGGCCCGCTTCAAGGCCCGTCGGGTGAAGCCGACCGAGCACACCCCGGCCGAGGAGCAGGTCCGCACCGGGGTGAACGGTTGATGCGTCGGCACTTCGTCGTACGGGACGTGGCCGGCCAGTGCCACGGCAGCACAGTCTGCGCGGTGGACGGCCGCTTCGTGGTCGCCTGGTTCGAGGGCGACCACGAAGGGGCGGCCAACTCCCGGATCCGGCTCGCCACCGGGACCGGCGACGAGTGGTCCGCCCCGGTGGTGGTCAGCGGCGACCTCGCCCCCTGCTGGAACCCGGTGCTGCACCGGCGGACCGACGGTGACCTGCTGCTCTACTTCAAGGTCGGGACCACCATCGGCGCCTGGCGGACCTGGCTGGTGCGCTCGGCCGACGCGGGTCGTACCTGGTCGGCCCCGCGTCCGTTGGTCGACGGTGGCGAGGGCGGACGCGGCCCGGTGCGCGTTCCGCCCCTGCGGCTGCCCTCCGGGCGGCTGCTCGCCGGCGCCTCCACCGAGACCTGGGGCGAGCGGCCCCGCTGGGACGCCTTCGTCGACATCAGCGACGACGACGGCCTGACCTGGCGGCGCACCCCGGACGTGCCGATCGACCACGACTCCTTCCCCGGCGCCGGCGTCATCCAGCCCACCCTCTGGGCGACGCCGGACGGCTCGGTACGCCTGCTGGCCCGCAGCACCGCCGGTCGACTGGTCGCCTCGACCAGCACCGACGACGGCGAGACCTGGTCGCCGGGCGTGCCCAGCGCGATGCCGAACAACAACTCCGGTGTCAGCGCCTGCGCCGACGGGCACACGGTCCACCTCGCGCACAACCCGACCACCGGGGACTGGGCCTCCCGGGCCCCGCTGGTCGTCTCGGTCTCCACCGACGACGGCGACACCTGGCAGTCCTGGCTGACCCTGGAGGAGTCCACCGGCGAGGCCGAGCAGGAGGGCTACCAGCCGGCCGACTCGGGCGTCCGGACCACCGGCGTGAACGAGTTCTCCTACCCCTGTCTCGTCCGCACCCCCGACGGGCTCGCGGTCACCTACACCTGGCAGCGGCGCGGCATCGTGCTCGCCCTGCTCCACCCCTGACCCCCGGAGCCGATGTCATGACGGCGTACCCCGCCAGCAACCTGATCAGCGCCCTGCCCACCCTCTTCGACGCCCACGGCGAGGTCGACCTCGGCGCCACCAAGACCGCGTACGCGCAACTGGCCGAGACGCCCCTGGACGGGGTCTTCGTCGCCGGCACCACCGGCGAGTTCACCACCCTCACCGACGACGAGCGGCTGGCCGTGTGCGCGGTGGCCGCCGACGCCTTCGGCCCCGAGCGGACGTACTGGCACGTCGGCGCGGCCTCGACGCACCAGGCCGTCCGGCTCACCCGGACCGCCGTCGACCTGGGCGCCCGCCAGTTGGCTGTGCTGACCCCGTACTACTTCCCGGCGACCGAGGCGGCGCTGCTCGCGTACTACGAGCAGGTAGTTGCGGCGGCGGCCGGGGTGCCCGTCTACGGGTACCTCTTCGCCGCCCGGACCACCGTGGCGGTGCCCCCGGCGCTGCTCGCCGGACTCGCCGCGACCGGGCTCGCCGGCGTGAAGATCAGCGGCGAGAGCACCGCCCTGGTCGGCGAGTACGTCGCCGCGCTCGCCGACCGGGGTATCCCGGTCTACTCCGGCGCGGACGCCGAGTTCGCCGAGGTGGTGGCCGCCGGTGGAGCCGGCGTGGTCTCCGGGGTCAGCTCGGCCCTGCCGAAGCCCTTCCTCGAGGTCCGCGACGCGCTGCGCACCGGCGACGCGGACGCCCTCGCCGTGGCCCGCGAGCGCGCCCACCGGGCCGTCGCCGTCACCCGGCAGGGCAACCTCGCCCACCTCAAGGCGGTGCTCGAGCTGCGCGGCGTACCCGCCAGCGGGCTGCGGGCCCCGCTCGACGCGATCTCGCCGGAGGACCGGCGCGCACTCGAAGCCGACGTCGCCGACCTTCTCTGACCGACCGTCCATCCCGGGAGCCACCATGAGCAGTAGTTACGCCTTCCCCGTCCTGGCCGACGAGGCCTCCGCCGAACCCGGCGTCGTCTACACCGTCGCCAGCGGCGACCTGCGGCTGAGCGCCAACCAGACCTGCTGGCCCACGCAGCGGCAGTTCGAGGCCGACCTGGAGCGGGCGGTCACCGCCCTGGGCGCGCGGATCCGCCGCGCCCACCCGGTCGACGCCGAGCAGAAGCACGGCTTCATCGCCAGCCAGCGTCAGGGCATCGAGGTCTTCAAGACCATCCCGCCGGACGCCCCGGTGATCGTCGCCGAGGCGGTCTGGCAGTACAGCCACCACGTGCTCGCCGGGCTGCGGACCCACCGGGGACCGATCCTGGTGGTCGCCAACTGGAGCGGCGAGTTCCCCGGCCTGGTCGGCCTGCTCGGGCTGACCGCCAGCCTGACCAAGGCCGGCGTCGCGCACTCCATCCTGTGGAGCCCGGACTTCACCGACGACTGGGCCCTGGCGGGGCTGCGGACCTGGCTGGAGACCGGCACGCTGACCCACGACCAGAGCCACGTGCGGGACCTGCCGACCCTGCCGGACACCGAGGAGGTCGCGCTCGGCCGGGCCCTGGCCGCCCAGCTCCAGCGGGAGAAGGCGATCATCGGCGTCTTCGACGAGGGCTGCATGGGCATGTACAACGCCATCATCGACGACGAACTGCTCAACCCGCTCGGCATCTACAAGGAGCGGCTGTCGCAGAGCGCGCTCGTCGCCGAGATGAACCGGGTGCCGGAGGAGGAGGCCCAGGCCGTCCGGGACTGGCTCGACAAGGCCGGGATGACCTTCCACACCGGCACCGACGAGGCCACCGAGCTGACCGACGCCCAGCTGCTCAGCCAGTTCAAGATGTACGTCGCGGCGCTGCGCATCTCCGACGACTTCGGCCTCGACGCGGTGGGCATCCAGTACCAGCAGGGCCTGAAGGACACCGTCCCGGCCAGCGACCTGGTCGAGGGGCTGCTGAACAACGTCCACCGCCCGCCGGTACGCAGCCGCGACGGGGCCCGGGAACTCTACGCCGACCAGCCGCTGCCGCACTTCAACGAGGTGGACGAGGGCGTCGCGGTGGACTCCCTGGTCACCAACCGGATCTGGACGGCGATGGGCTTCGACCCGGCCACCACCTTGCACGACATCCGCTGGGGTGAGGACTACGACGGCCGGTTCGTCTGGGTCATGGAGATCTCCGGTTCGGTGCCCGCCTCGCACAACGGTGGCTACGACAAGTCGTACAGCATGCGGCAGCCGCCGATGTTCTTCCCGCTCGGCGGCGGCACGCTCAGCGGCGTGTCCAAGCCGGGGGAGATCGTCTGGTCCCGGGTGTTCATCATGGACGGCGTGCTGCACGTCGACCTCGGTCGCGGCACTGCCGTGGAACTGCCGGCGGAGGAGACCCGCCGCCGGCTGGACGCCACCAACCCGGAGTGGCCGATCATGCACGCCGTCCTGCACGGCGTGGGCCGGGACCAGCTCATGGCCCGGCACAAGGCCAACCACCTCAATGTCGCCTACACCCCGGACGCCGACACGGCCGACAAGGCGTTGCTGGCCAAGGCGGCCCTGTTCGAGTCCCTCGGCGTGATCGTCCACCTCTGCGGGGACGTGCGGCTCTGATGGACCCGCTTCTGCTCGGCATCGACCTGGGCACCGGCAGCAGCAAGGGCGTCCTCACCGACCCCGCCGGCCGGGTGGTGGCCACCGCCGTCCGCCCCCGGCCGCGGTCGATGTCCATGCCCCGGCCCGGTTGGGCTGAGGTGGACGCCGAGGCGGTCTGGTGGGGTGACGTGGTCGCCATCGCCCGGGAACTGGTCGACGCCGCCGGTGGTACGCCGATCGCCGGCGTCTGCGTCAGCGGCGTCGGCCCCTGCCTGGTGCTCTGCGACGCCGACGACGTGCCGGTCCGGCCGGCGATCCTCTACGGCATCGACATGCGGGCCACCGCGGAGATCGACGAGCTGACGCAGCGGTACGGCGCGGAGGCGGTGCTCGACCGTAGCGCCACCCCGATCACCACCCAGGCGGTCGGCCCGAAGGCGCTCTGGGTGCGCCGCCACGAACCGGCGGTGTGGGCGCGCGCGGCCCGCTGGTACAACTCCAGCTCGTACGTGGTACGAAAGCTGACCGGTGAGTACGTCCTCGACCACCACACCGCCAGCCAGTCGGTGCCGCTGTACGACATCGAGGCCCGGCGCTGGCACCAGCCCTGGTACGACGACATCATGGGCGACCTGCCCGCGCCCCGGCTGGCCTGGTCGGCCGAGGTCGTGGGCACGGTCACCGCGGCGGCGGCCGAGGCCACCGGGCTGCCGGTGGGCACCCCGGTCTGCGCCGGCACGGTGGACGCCTGGGCCGAGTCGTTCAGCGTCGGGGTGCGCCACCCCGGCGACCTGATGCTCATGTACGGCTCGACGATGTTCTTCGTCCAGGTGCTGCGGGACCTGGCCCGGCATCCGCAGTTGTGGAACACGGCGGGGGTGGGGCCGGACGCGTACTGCCTGGCGGCGGGGATGTCCACCTCGGGCAGCCTCACCGGCTGGGTACAGGAGTTGGTCGGCGAGGTGCCGTTCGAGACCCTGGTGGCGGAGGCGGCGCGGGTGCCGGCCGGCGCCGACGGGTTGCTGCTGCTGCCGTACTTCGCGGGGGAGCGGACCCCGATCTTCGACCCGCACGCGCGGGGCGTGGTCGCCGGGCTCACCCTGCGGCACGGACGGGGGCACCTGTTCCGCGCGGTGTACGAGGGCATCGCGTTCGGCATCCGGCAGATCCTGGAGCTGCTGGACACCGAGACGAACCCGGTGCGCCGGCTGGTCGCCGTGGGCGGCGGGACCCAGGGCGGGCTCTGGACCCAGATCGTCAGCGACGTTACCGGCCGGGTGCAGGAGGTGCCGGAGGTGACCATCGGGGCCAGCTACGGCGACGCCCTGATGGCCGGCGTCGGTGTCGGTCTGGTGCCGCCGGACACGGACTGGACGGTGCCCGGTGTGACGGTGACGCCGGATCCGACGGTGCGGGACACCTACGACCTGCTGTTCGAGCAGTACACGTCGCTCTACCGGGACACCCGCGCGCAGGTGCACACCCTGGCCCGACTCCAGTCCGGGAACGCCCCCGCCGATTCGCACTGAGGCCGTCGCGGCCGGTGCCCGGAGTCCCCTCCGCGTACCGGCCGTCGGTCACTCGAAGCGCGTCGGATCCCCGGCGCCACGCCGGACGACCTCCGCCTCGCCCTGCGAGAAGTCGATGACCGTGGTCGGTTCCGTGCCGCACTCGCCGGAGTCGACCACGGCGTCGACGGCGTGGTCGAGCGTCTCCTTGATCGACCAGCCCTCGGTCATCGGCTCGGTCTCGCCTGGCAGCAGCAGGGTGCTGGAAACCAGCGGCTCACCCAACTCGGCCAGGATCGCCTGGGTGACCGTGTGCGCGGGGATGCGTACCCCGACGGTCTTCCGCTTCGGGTGCAGCAGCCGGCGGGGGACCTCTTTGGTCGCCGGCAGGATGAACGTGTAGCTGCCGGGGGTCGCCGCCTTGAGCGAGCGGAACAGCGCGTTGTTGATCTGCACGAACTGCCCGAGCTGGGCGAAGTCCCGGCAGACCAGGGTGAAGTGGTGGTCGTCGTCGAGGTGGCGGATCTGGCGGATCCGGTCGATGCCGGCCTTGTTGCCGAGTTGGCAGCCGAGCGCGAAGCACGAGTCGGTCGGGTAGGCGATCAAACCGCCGTCGCGGACGATCCCGACCACCTGGCCGATACTGCGGGGCTGTGGGTTGTCCGGGTGCACGTCGAAGTACCTCGCCATGCGCCGGAGCATAGAAGCGCACGTCGCCGGGGCGCCAACCGGCCCCGGCTGACGCCGTCGGCGGTGGCCTCGGACGGGGCCGGAGTACCCGTACCGCTCGGGGTGCCGCACCCACCCCGAGCGGTACGGGCGCGACATCAGACCCGGGTGACCCGGATGGCGTCGGCGATGACCAGGCCGGCCGCGCTGGTCCACCGGCTGACCCCGACGCGGTTCGCGTCGCCGGCCGGGAGGGTGAACGTGCCGAGGGTGCGCCACGAGCCACCGGTGCGCTGGTCGACGTAGATCGTCCGGTTGCCGGTCGTGGTCGAGATGATGTACGGCGTGGAGCTGTTGTAGCCGGAGACACCCGGCCACCAGGCGTCCACCCGGTAGTTCGCGGTCGCCGGGATGTTCACCTTGTACCAGGCGACGTCGCTGGACAGGGTGGGGTTGGCGTACCGGTAGTCGGCGCCGTACCGCTGCCCGGAGTACGTCGAGACACCCCAGGCGGAGCTGGCGGTGAACCGGCCGGCGGTGGTGTTGTCGACGATGGTGCTCCACGTGCCGCCGCCACCCGACATCTTGGCGGCCACGTCGGCCCGCATGACGTTCAGGTCGATGAACGACGGGTCGATCTTGCCGGTCGTGCTCGTCTCCCGGTGTCCCCGGGCGTAGCTGGAGTCCTTGCCCAGCTGCTTGAGGACGGCGGCGGTCGCGGCGATCGAGGCGTTGTACTGCGCCGAGGTCATCTCCTGGCTCACGCCGTTGTAGTCGATCTCCCAGCCGATCAGCATCGTGTTGCCGTCTCCGGCGGGGATCGGCCCGCTGGCCCGGGCGGTGCCCGCGTGGTTGCAGCGGCCGGCCGAGATGACGTGGAAGACGCCGTGGTAGTCGACCAGCGCCTGGCAGAGCGGGCCGGGCAGGTCGGAGCGGCCGTTGATGCAGACGTTGAGGGCCGGGTGCGGGTTCGTGGCGCTCGAGGTGGCGGCGGTGTGGTGCCAGAGCACGCCGATCGGGTTGAAGTCACCCGGCCGCATCCGGTTCAGCCAGTCGCCCTCGACGACCACCTGCACGCCGGCGCCGCGCAGCACGTCCACGAGCCAGGGGATGGTGGCCATCAGGCCTCCTCGAGCAGGTCGGCCAGGCATTCGATGCGCTTGGCGCGGGTGGTGGCCGGCGCGGCGCTCGCCGGGGCGGGCACAGCGGCGGCGGCGGACGCGGCGACCACGATGGCCGGAATGCCGAGGAGACCTCGGCGCCGCAGTCGGGGGGTACGTGAGGTGGCCACGGCGCTCCTTCGGAACGGGGGTCCGGGGGTGTACCAGGTCGGCGACCAGGTTGATCGGCACGGTATATCCTCACGCCCATCTATGTCGATAGTCTTCGTGACTGTTTATCTCGGTGAAACTCTCCGACGATCACCAGTTCACTTCGGGTGGACCGGCCCCGGTGCTCCGGGTGACCCCGCTCGCCGGGGGTGGCGCGGCCCGCCGGTGCGGTCGTCGGGTCGGATGGCCGACCGAAGGTTGGAGTGGCCGGCCGACCCGGCCAGCATGGATCGCCGGGGGCACCGCGGACGTGGGGCGGCTGTCGACCGGGTGCGCTGACCCGGCACGATGCCAGGTGGAAACGGGAGGTGCACTGTGGTGGATGTCATCGTCGTCGGAGCCGGCATCGTCGGGTTGACCACGGCCGTTCGATTGCAGGAACAGGGCGCGCGGGTCACCGTGCTCACCGCCGACCCGCCGGAGCGGCTGGTGTCGACGGTGGCGGCGGCGGTCTGGTACCCGACCCACACCGACGCCGACCCACGCGTGCTGCGCTGGGCTGCAGCCACCTACGAGGAGTTCCGTCGGCAGGCCGCCGACGGGGTGCCCGGGGTGCTGCTGCGTCAGACCCGGATGTTCCAGCGCGGAGCCGTCGACGGCCTGCCCTGGTGGGCGGAGGCGGCCGGGGACGTGCGGGCCGTCGACGCCCCGGCACCGTACACCCGGGAGCTGCGCTTCGTGGCGCCGCTGGCGGAGACGGCCACGTACCTCGACTGGCTGCACCACCGGGTGGTCGACGGCGGCGGCACGGTGGTGCGCCGCCGGGTGGAGCGCCTGGACGACCTCTTTGCCGAGGCGCCCGTCGTGGTCAATGCCGCCGGCCTGGCCGCCGGTGCGCTCTGCGGCGACCCGACCGTCCTGCCGGTACGCGGCATGGTGGTGCTGGTCGGCAACCCCGGCCTGGAGGTGTCCGTCCGCGACGAGGACGACCCGGCGGGGATCACCTACGTCCACCCGCGCAGCCGGGACGTGGTGCTCGGCGGCACCTTCGAGCCCGGCCGGGCCGACGTCGACCCGGACCCGGCGGCCCGGGCCGGGATCCTCAGCCGGGCGATCGCGCTGGTGCCCGAACTCGCCGTGGCGCCGGTGCTCGGGGAGCGGATCGGCGTGCGGCCAGCCCGGGAGGGCGGTCCCCGGGTGGCGGCGGAGCGCCGGGACGGTGGACTGCTGGTGCACGCCTACGGACACGCCGGCGCGGGGATGACCCTGTCGTGGGGGAGCGCCGACGAGGTCTGCGCGCTGGTGCACGCCGGGCGGTGAGGCCGTGGCGTGGTCCGGGGCCGTCCGTGCCCCGGACCACGGGCCAGCCGCCATGACCCTCTCACGCGGGGGGCGGGGCGAGCACCGTCACCGGGTGTCGGACGATCCCGTCGAAGAGGTAGCCGAGATCGTTGGCGGTGGCCCGGTCGGCCTGGCCGGCCCCGGTCGCGTCGGTAGCCCGGGCCCGCAGGATCCACCGTCCGGGGGCGGGTGGCCGCCACCGGAACCGCCACCGCTGCCAGGCGCCGCCCCGGTCGGCGGCGACCAGGCGGGCGGGCCGCCAGTCGTCCGCGTCGGCGTCGTCGGGACGGATGCTGACCTCGACGGACCGGATCGGGCCGTGCCCGGACCAGGAACGGCCGCGCAGCACCACCTCCCGGCCGCCCGGCACCCGGGCGTCCCACGGCAGTTCGAAGGCGCTCTTGACCCCGACGGCGGCCAGCGGCACTCCGGCGCCGTCCGGCTGCCCGGGGCCGAACATGCGGTAGAGGCGGGTGTTCCACGGCGAGAACAGCGGGGTGGCGGAGACCTCGATCGAGCCGACCCACTTGACCGAGGAGATGCCGACCCAGCCGGGCACCACCACCCGTACCGGGAAGCCGTGGTCGGCGGGGAGTGGTCGGCCGTTCATCTCGTACGCCAGCAGCACGTCGTGCAGCGCCTTGCCGATCGGCAACGGGCGGCGGACCCGGCCGAGGTTCACCCCGCCGGTGACGTACTCCGGGTCGAGTCCCTCCGGCTGCACGTCGACCGCGGCGTCGGTGAGGCCGGCCCGGTGCAGCACCGTCGACAGCCGGACGCCCCGCCACCGCGCCACCCCGACCGCACCCAGCCCCCAGGGCGCCCCCGGTGCCGGCTCACCCTGCTGACTGGCGAAGAACCGCCGGCCGTTGCCGGCGCACTCGATGAGCGCGACGCTCTCCTCGGCGGGCAGTTCGCGCAGGTCCCGGTAGCCGAACTCGATCGGCGTGTGGCGGGTGGGCGCGCCCCGGAGCCCGGTCCCGAACAGCCGCAGCCGCCAGGTGCCGGCGTCCAGCACCGGTGTGCGGGTGTGGTTGCGGACGAAGAACCGGTCGGTGGGGACCAGGTGGCCCTGCCCGGCCATCGCCGCCCAGTGCATCTCGGCGTTGCCGTCCTGTCGGGCGAGCAGCGCCTCGGGCAGCGGCTTGACGATCGACGACGGCGGCTCTGCCATCTGCGTCCACCCTCCGGCTCGACGTCCGCACCAAGTCCTATTCAAACAGTAGGGCTTACTTCGGGGTGGTCCGCCGTTCGGTCGACTGTGGATGGTCGATGGCTCCGCCGGTGCCGTCGGCGACGGGTCAGCGGTCCGGGCTGTCGACCGGAGCCATCACCCGTAGCGCGTTGGCAGCCAGGCCGAGCCGGATCGGGGTCTGTCCGCAGAGCTCGCCGTCGACCTCGACCCGCGCCGGGCGGTCGGTCTCCAGCCAGAGTTCGCGTACCGCGAGGAACGGTTCGTCGCCGAGCGTCCGACGGTGGCCGGTGGCCGCGTTGCGGGCCGTGTCGCTCAGCAGGCCCCGCCGGGTCGGCCCGCCAACCGGGTACGCCACCAGCAGCCGGTCGTCCGCGTCGGCGTCGGCGGTGATCCGCCGGCCGGCGTGGAACCCGCCGTTGGCCACGTACAGCTGGTGGGTGACGAACTCGCGCGTCCCACCGGCGGCCCGGACCGTGGCCCGCATCGGCCGGTGCCGGGCGAGCAGCGCCAGCGCGGTCAGCGGGTAGGCGAGTCGCCCGGTGACCCGCTTCAGCCGGGGCGGGGTCCGGAGCATGATGTCGGCGGAGAGTCCGATCCCGACGTGGTTGGCGAACGGCACGTCCCCGGCCAGACCGAGGTCGACGTCGATCACCTTGCCGTCGGTGAGGACCGCGACGGCTCCGTCGAGGTCGAGTGGGACGCCGACCGTCCGGGCGAAGTTGTTGGTGGTGCCGAGCGGTAGCAGGCCGAGCGCCATGTCCCGGTGGGCGAGCAACCGGGCGGCGGCGCTGAGCGTGCCGTCTCCGCCCCCGGCTACGAGCAGGTCCGGCGCCAGGCCGGCGGCGGCGGTGAGGCACTGGTCGAGTTCACCGGGACGGTCGACCGGGTACGTACCGAGCAGGTCGAAGCCGGCTGCTGCCAGTCGTGACCGTGCGTGATCGTAGAGCCGGCGACCCCGGCGGGAACGGGCGTTGATGACCAGCGCGGCGCGGCGGTTCCGCCGGATGGTCTCGCCCAGTTCCTCCTTGCTTCGCATGGGGCCCGACCCTATCGTCCGGGCCCCGTCTCCCCGTGGCCGGCACCCGCCTCGTCGACCGTGGACGGGACCGGACCCGGGGTCGTGCTTGCCGTCGGAAAACCGGAATCGTGGAGGTCGGTCTCCAGTTCCGGGCCTGACCGGCGCGGTGTGTCACACCGACTCAGTGCCACTCCCAATCGTTGCGGTAGGCGGTGGCCTGCGCCGTGAATTCCTGCATCGTGACTCCCTTTCGCGTTTCGGTGTCATCGACGTTAGTCCACACTCCGGAGGGTGTCTGCATTGTGGGGATCGGTTGACCGGTTCCGGCCACCGGCCGTCGATTCGAGGTCCGCGAGGGCGCCCCGGATGGTTGCCTCCAGGAGCGTCGGGCGCGGCTGCCGGCACAGCACGAGGGCGGTGTGCAGTGCCTTGCGGGCCCGTTCTACCTGGCCGAGGCCCTGGTAGCAGAGGCTGAGCCCGTGCAGGGCCTGGCCCTCGCCAGTGAGGTCGCCGAGCTGGCGGCTGGCCGCCAGTACCCCGGAGAACAGGGGCTCGGCGTCGGTGAACCGTTCCTGCCGTACCCGGAGCATGCCCTGCCAGAACAGTACCTGGGCTTCCAGCCGGGTCGATCCGCCAAGCCGACACATGTCCAATGCCTGACAGAAATAGCGATCGGCGGTCACATAATCCTGTTGGTTCAGATGTATTTGTCCGATACCGCGCAGGGCGATTGCGGCCGAGGTCCAGTCGCGGGCATCGATCAATTCCGGCAATACCTCCTTGTACCGGACGAGTGCCTCACGTTCGTGTCCCTTGATACGGCTCAACGAGGCGGCGAAGGCATTCACGAGGGCGCGTCCGTGCAGGCTGTCGGTGGTGGCGAAGATCTCCAGCGCCTGGGCGATGTACTCCTCGGCCCGGGCGAACTCGCGGCGGTCGGTGCTGTGCATGGCGAGGCGGTAGAGCATCGTCGCCTCACCGTGCCGGTCGTCGGCCGCCCGGGCGGCGTCGAGCGCCAGGACGAGCAGCTCGTGCCACTCCGTGAAGTAGCGTCGCATCTGGAACAGCGGCGAGGTGATGTTGACCAGCTCCCAGCAGGCCGCGGCGTGTCCCTCCTGCGCGGCCCGGCGGGCGACCACGGCCAGCGCGGTCCGTTCGCTCTCGAACCAGGTGACCGGCTCCTCGGCGGGGCGGATCCCCTGCGCGTCGTCGACCGCGTACCGTTCCGCGGGCACCAGGACCGTCCGGTACGGTCCGCCGTGCACGGCGCGGTACGCGCGGTCCGCCATGGACAGCCATGCCCCGAACACCCGGCCCCGCGCGGCGGCCAGCTCGGTGCTGTCGTCCTCGACGTCGGCGCGTTCGCGGGCGAACAGGCGCACGAGGTGGTGCAGGCGGAAGCGTGATCCGCTCACCGGGTCGGACTCGGCGACGTCCACCAGTTGTCCGTCGAACAGCTCCTCCAGCAGCGTCTCGCCCCGGGTGGGGCTGACGTCCAGCAGCGCCGCCGCGATCCAGGAGTCGGTGTAGGCCAGGTCGATGTGGCCGGTCAGGCGCAGCAGCCGCTGCGCCGCGGGGGAGAGGCCGGCGTAGCTGATCGACAGACTCGCCCGAACGTCCAGGTCGTGGTAGCTGAACTGGTCGAGCCGTCCGCTCTCGTCGCGCAACATCCGGCTCAGCTTGGCCACGCTCCAGTGCGGCTTGGCCGCGAGCCGGGCGCCGAGTACCCGCAGCGCGAGCGGCAGGAAACCACACTGTCGGCACAGTTCGGCCGCCGCCTCCGGCTCGGCCCGCAGCCGGGTGGGGCCGGCCACGTGCCCGAGCAGTTCCACCGCCTGCCCCGGCTCGAAGATCTCCAGCCGCAGGCCCGGGGCGCCGAAGGTCGAGCCGAGGTGGGTCCGGCCGTTGATGATCACGGCGCAGTGCTGCCCGGCCGGTACGAGCGGGGCGATCTGGTCGTCGGAGGCCGCATTGTCGAGCACCACCAGCACCCGACGTTCGGCGAGCAGGTCACGGTAGAGGTCGGCCCGTTCCTCGATGGTCTCCGGCACCGCCGCGCCGTCGACGCCGAGGGCACGCAGGAAGCGGCCGAGCACCTCGGCGGGGTCGATCGGGGTCCGGTGGTCCGGACCGCGCAGGTTGGCGTACATCTGCCCGTCCGGGAAGTCCTCCCGCAGGGTGTGCGCGACGTGCACCGACAGCGCCGTCTTGCCGACCCCGCCCGGACCGGTCACCGCCACCACCGCCACGCCGGTGCGGCCCGGCGCGGTGAGCAGCCGACGGATCCGGTCGATCTCCGCCGTACGGCCGGTGAAGTCGCTCACGTCCGGCGGCAGCAACCGGGGTACGCCGCCACGGAAGGTTCCGCCCGACTGCTCCGGGGCGGCGACCGGCAGGGGGTCGTCCGGGGCGGCGTTCGGCTCGCCCTCGCCCTCGCGCAGGATGGACAGGTGCAGCCGTTGGACGTCCGGCTGCGGGTCGACGCCGAACTCGTCGGCCAGCCACCGGCGCCACTCGTCGTAGTAGCTGAGCGCCTCGGCGCTGCGCCCCACCCTGGTCAGGGCCAGCATGAGCTGGCCGACGAGTCGCTCCCGGGCGGGGTTGACCCGCGCGGTGGCGAGGAGTTCGTCGACGATGCGCTGCTGGTTGCCGAGCCCCAGCTCCAGGTCGAACAGTTCCTCGGTCGCGGTCAGCCGGGCGGACTCCAGCCCCTGGCAGAGGGTCGCGCAGAGTTCGTTGGGGACGTCCCCGCCCAGCACCGGACCCCGCCACAGGTCGAGGGCCTGACGCAGGGTCCGGATGGCGGTCTTGCCGTCCCGCTCGGCCCGGGAGGCCCGGACCAGGGCGAGGAAGTGCTGCGCGTCGATCGCCTCGGGCGCGGACTCGAGCAGGTAGCCGCCGCCGCGGGTACGCAGCCGCACCGCAGCCTCGACGGGGCCGCTGAGCACGCCGCGCAGTTCGCTGACCCGCGTCTGCACGACGGCACGTGCCTGGCGCGGCGGCGAGTCGCCCCAGAGCAGGTCGATCAGCTGGTTGGCCGATACCAGTTCGTTGGCGCGGAGCGCGAGGATGCCGAGGATCAGACGCTGCTGGCGCCGGGCGAGCCGCACGGGAGAGCCGGCGTGCCACACCTCCACCGGCCCCAGTATGCGAACTTCCACCACACACCCCCCACGTTGGAGTTTCCGCGACGATACTCCTCGCGACGGTGTCCCCGCCCTACGTGTCGGGCCGCCGACTGGGTCGGAGCAGCTCCGAGGTACGTTTGCCGGCGTCGATGGAAGCGGGCGGGAAGCGTTTGGGAAGACCGCCCTTGCAACACTGTGGCGGGCCGGCTGTGGCGTGTCGGCCCTGTGACGTCAGGAGGAAACAGCCCATGCCCGCGCACAACGGACTCGCGGTCGCCCCGCCCGTCGACGATCCCCTGCCCGCCCTCGAGGTCAGCAAGCTCGACCGGGACATCCTGCGTCAACTGGCCGCCGGCTACACCGACGAGGCGACGGCCGTGCGGCTGAACGTCAGCCCGCGCACCGTCCGGCGTCGGCTGGCCCTGATCGGTGAGCAGTTGGGGGTGCAGGGCCGGTTCGGCCTCGGGGTCGCCGCCGCCCAGCTCGGACTGGTCTCGGTCCGCCGGCGCTGACCCCTACCCGGACCCATGGGGCCAGCGCGCCCCTACCGGGACCCGTCCGGCCACCATCTCCCTCCCACCGAGACACCTCCGGCTACCGGGACTCTTCCGGCCACCATGCCCCTACCGGGACTCGTCCGGCCAGCGCGCCTCGCGGATTCGCCGGTCGGTGAGGGCCCACCCGACGGCGAGGGCCAGGACCCCGGCCAGGGTGAGGATCGCGTACGCGGCCGGTAGCCGCTCCAGCAGTTGGCCGGAGGCGAAGAGGCCGACCGAGGCCCCGGCGCCGAGCACCGTCATGAACGCCGTGAACGTTCGACCGCGCTGCTCGTCGGGCACCTGCCGGAAGATCAGGATGTCGACGAGCACCCGCATCGACGGCCCGCCGAGACCGAGCAGGAACAGCGCGGTCGCCAGCCACCAGGCTCCCAGCGGCAGGGCCAGCGCGCTGATGAACGCCACCGCCGTGCCGCCGAGGATCAGCATCAGCGTTCCCGGGGAGAACGCGCGGTGCAACGGGCGGACCAGCAGGGTGCCGGCGAGCCCACCGACCGCCAACCCGGCCGAGGTCAACCCGATCATGGTGGGGGAGGCCCCGGCGCGGTCCAGCATCACCAGCACGATGAGGAAGAGCGGTGCCGTGACCGCGTTCAGCGCCATGGCGAAGATGGTGCTGTGCCGCAGGGTCGGCACCCGCCAGAGCAGGGCGAGCCCGGCGAGGGACCGGCGGACCGTCCCGCTCTGCTCGACCGGCGCGGCCGGGGCGTCCTCGCGACGGGGAACGCGGACGAAGAGGGCACAGAGCAACGACACCGTGAACGACACCGCGGTCGCGACGAAGGGCAGCAGGGTGGCGAGGCTGTAGAGCAGACCGCCCAGCGGGGGGCCGCCGAGGGCCGCCGCGTGCGTGCGTACCTCCTCCTGCGTCAGCGCGGCGGTGAGCTGTCGGGGCGGTACGACCGCCCGGACCAGGAGCATCCGCGCCGAGCCGCCGAGCGGTCCCACCGTGCCCACCACGACGGCCACGCCCAGCAGGTGCGGCAGGGTGACGGCGTCGAGGAACACCGCCGCCAGGACACTCGCCGAGGCGGTCGCCCGGGCGGTCTCCATGACGATGAGCAGCTTCCGTCGGTCGTAGGTGTCGGCGACGCTGCCGGCCGGAATGCCGACCAGCAGGGCCATGAACAGTTGCACGCCCCCGAACGTGCCCGCCCAGGCGGGGGACCCGGTGATGGCCAGGACCATCAGGGGGTAGACGAGATCGGTGACCTCCCGACCGAGGAAGGCGAAGGCCGAGCCGCTCCACAGCAGCTGGAAGTCGCGGTTGCGCCGGAGCGGCTTCTCGGCGACCACCTCCGGGTCGCGCACGGCCGTGCCGCCGGGCTGGGCACTCATCGGGGTTTCTCCTGTCGGGTCGGGTGGGTCGGTCGGGGATGGGCTCAGGAGCCGGCGGGGGTGTCGTCGGCGAGGATCCGGTACAGGTCGCGCCGGGCTGCGTCCAGCACCCGCCCGGCCCGGGTCAACTGCTCGTCGCTGCCGGTCGCGGTCACCTGGGTGGCCGCCGAGGCCAGCCCGTCGAGGGCGTGGCGCACCTCGGCACCCCGGTCGGGCAGCCGCCGGTCGACCGACCGCCACGGCTCGTTGACGCGGTCCTCGTTCGCCGCGACGAAGGCGTGCCCGGCCTCGGTGAGGTGGCAGCGCCGGTCCGTCCCGGTGCCGGTGACCCCGACCAGACCCTCTTCCTCGAGTTGGGCCAGGGCCGGGTAGACCGATCCGGGGCTGGGGCGCCACCGGCCACCGCTGCGCTCGGCGACGGCCTGGATGAGCTGGTAGCCATTGCGGGGCTGCTCGTGCAGCAGTGCCAGCAGGGCGGCCCGCACGTCGCCCCGGCGCATCCGGCCCGCCCGCCCCCCGCCCGGCGGCGGTGGCGGAGGGGGAGGTGGGGGTGGGGGTGGGGGTGGCAGTGGGGGAGCCGGATGCGCCGGCCGGGGCGGGAACGGGGGCAGGGCGTCCGGGGCCTCGTCCGGCCCGATGTGGACGTGGTGGGGAGTCCCGGGGTGGCGTTCGGACATCGGTCGACCTCCGTCGGATGTGGAGACTACCGTAACGATATATCGCGATAGCTCGTTACGGTAGTCTCCTCCGGTCACCGGCCCTGCCAGACCGGATCGCGCTTCTCCACGAACGCCCGTGGCCCCTCCACCGCGTCCTGACTGACCGAGCGCTGCTTCTCCCACTCGTAGTCGGCGGTGAACGCCTGCTCCAGCGGCAGGTCCACCGACCGCATCGCCGCCTGCTTGATCGCCCGGACCGCCAGCGGAGCGCTGCGCAGCAGGTCGGCCACCCAACCCGCCACGCAGTCGTCGAGTTCGTCGGCGGGCACCACCTCGTTGACCAGCCCGAGCTGCCACGCTCGCCGCGCGTCGAGACGACGGCCGGTCAGCAGGTACCCCATCGCCGTCTTCAGCGGCAGTTGCCGGGCCAGCCGGAAGACCCCGCCCGCACCGGCGACCAGGCCGAGCCGGGCCTCCGGCAGGGCGAACACCGCGTCCTCGGCCGCCACGACGATGTCGCAGGCCAGCGCCAACTCGAAGCCGCCGCCCAGGGCGTAGCCGCGCACCCGCGCCACCACCGGCTTGGACAGCTCGAACCGTTCGGTCAGCCGAGGCCAGCCGGGCTGCCCCCGACTGCCGAACGTGGTCGGACCGGACCCGGCACGGTCCCGGTCGGCCCGCTCCTTGAGGTCCTGCCCGGTGGAGAACGCGCGGTCACCGGCACCGGTCAGCACGGCGACCCACAGCTCGTCGTCGGCCTCGAAGTCGTCCCAGATCCGACCGAGTTCCTCGTGCGTCCGCAGGTCCATGGCGTTGAGCACGTGCGGCCGGTTCAACGTCACGTACGCGACCCGGCCCCGCTTCTCGTACCGGACCCGGGGCTCGTCGTCGTCCTGCGCCACCCTGCGCGCTCCTTCCGCGTCGTCGGTCAGCCCGTCACCGCCGCCGCCCGGGGGGCCGCGGCGAACCGGGTGACCTTGTGCATGACGTCCTCGCTGTAGAGGCGTCGGGCCTGCTGGACGGCGAACTCGGCCAGGTAGGCCCGGAACGCCTCCGGCGGCTCCTCGGCGAGGTTGAGCATCCGCCGGTTTGCCACCACCGCCGGGGCGTCCATCCGGGCCACCTCGGCCGCGACCGCCGCGTCCATCTCCTCGGCCGGGACGACCTCGTCGAAGAACAGCTTCCCGTCCGGCTCGCTCGCCGACACCCGCCGCCCGGCGAGGATGACCTGCCGGGACAGCCGGCCGGTGGCGACCCGCCCGAGGCGCAGGTTCCCCACGCCCGGGATGATCCCCTCCTGGGCGGCCGGCAGGCTGAAGAAGGCGTCCCGTTCGGCCACCACCCGGTCACAGGCCAGCACGAGCTGCGCGCCGCCGCCGATGGCGAACGAGTCGACCACCGCGACCCACGGCTTCTGCGCCACGTCGCCGTCCCAGGCCCGGTCGCGTTCGCCGGTCATCCCGTGGACGATCTTGGCAATGTAGCCCAGTTCCCGACGGAGCAGGAAGTCGACGTACGAGATCTGACCGGCCTGTAGGCAGCGCAGGTTGATACCCGCGCTGAACACCCGCCGCCCGGCGTACCGGGGATGGCTCATCACCCCGCCGCGCAGCACGCCCACCCGCACCGACGGGGCCAGCAGCGCCAGGTCGACGGCGGTCTCCATGTCCTCGACCTGCGCGTTGTCCTCGGCGTTCAAGCAGTCGTCGCGCTGCATGGTCAGGTGGGCGGCGCCGTCGCGGACCTCGACCCGCACCGCGTCCAGCCGCGCCACGCCGGTGCGCTCGAACTCCGGCAGCAGGGCCAGCGCCCGCGCAGTGGGCCGGCGCATCGCCTCCATCAGGTGCGGCCCGGTGACCGCCGAGCGGAGCAGGTGGGCGACCAGGATGCTCTGGTCGATGTCCAGGCCCTCCTTCTCCGCCGGCGGCAGCCGCAGCTCCGCGTCGACCCGCGCGCGGGTCGGCACGAGACCGGGCACCGCCTCGGCGGCGGCCGCGCAGACCTCGTCCACCCGCAGGTAGCGGGACCGGTCCCCGGTCACCTCGGCGTAGAGGCGTTCGGCGTGCAACCGGAGGAACGCGTCGGCGTGGTCACGGGCGTGCCGGCGGGCCTCGGCCACGGCCGCCCGCTGTTCCGCGGACCGTTCCGCCGGCCCCGGCAGGGTGGCGACCAGGTCGTCGACCTGGGCCGCGGCGGCGGTCACCGCACGGGCGGCGGGCAGGGCCGCGATCGGCTCAGACGAGGACTGCGACATCGTGTGCCTCCTCCGTCCGAGCCTGCCGCAGCACCCGGTCGCAGGCGGCGAGGTGTCGGCCGAGGGCCTCCTCGAACGGGAGGGTCGTCGCGTCGAGCATGAGCTGGCGGCGGACCGCGACGTCCGGGCCGGCACTCCGGGCGAGCGCGGCGACCGCGTCCGAGGTGGCCGTCGCCACGTCGTCGGTGACCTCGTCGACCAGGTCCAGGGCGAGGGCCCGGGCGGCGGGGATCGCGTCGGCGAAGAGCACCGCGCGGCGCAGCCGGGCGTACCCGACCTGGTTGGCCAGCCGGTAGAGGCCCATCCCCGGCCACACGCCACCACCGGCGACCGGCAGGTGCAGCCGGGCGTCGGTGGTGGCGATCCGCAGGTCCGTGGTGAGCAGGGCCTCGACGGCGGTGCCGCCGCAGTCGCCGCGCACCACCGCGACCGTGGTGGTGCCGGTGCGCTCGAGCCGGCGCAGGACGCGCTCCCACCGGTTCACCACGGCCAGCGGGGGCCGTTCGGCGGTCGGCGCGGGTACGCCGGTGAGGTCGATGAGCGCGACGGAACCGGCGGGCGCGTCCTCGACCCGGTCGATGAAGGCGTCGAGCGCCGCGACGGTCGCCGGGGTGAGCGGCTGGCCGCCGTCGATGGAGTGCTGGAGCTGCATGGTTATTTCTTCTCCCAGGAGGGGTGGCAGGGGTGGAAGGTGCGCCGGGGTCACCAACGGACCAGGGCGGTCTCGATGGTGGAACCAGGTCCCATCGTCATCAGGACGCCGTACTCGCCGGGACGGACGGTGCCCTCCCGGAGCAGGCGTTCGTAGGAGAAGAGGAACGACCCGCTGGACAGGTTGCCGTAGTCGCGCAGCACGCTGGTGGTGTGCCGCATGTCGTAGCGGGTCAGCCCGAGGTTCACGCCGACGGCGTCGACGACCTTCTTGCCCCCGGAGTGCACCAGCCAGTGCGCGATGTCGGCCTGCCGCAGGCCGGAGCGGCCCAGCAGGCGGTCCACCGTCAGCCGGGCGTGCGCGCCCACCACGTACGGGATGTCGGGGTCGAGGTAGAAGCTGAACCCGTTCTGCGCGTGGTCCCAGTCGTAGCGCATCGCATCCACCGCCTCGGGGATGATGCAGCTGGTGAAGTCGACGATGCGCGGGGTGAGACCCGGCTCGGTGGTCGGGTCGGGCTCGGTCCCGGCGACCATCGCGATGGCCGCCGACCCGTCGCCGAAGAGGCTGTTCACCACCGAGGTGCGCATGGTGCCGTCGAAGACGTACGCGGCGGAGCAGGCCTCGATGCAGACCATCAGGGCCAGCTCGCCGGGGTGGGCGCGGGTCCAGCCGGCGACGGCGTTCAGGCTGTTCAGCCCGGCGTTGCAGCCCATGCCGACGATGTCGGCGCGGCTGGTGTGCCGGTCGAGACCGAGTTCCCGGATCAGCAGGGCGCTGAAGCCGGGGGTGAGGAACCCGGTGGAGGTGACGCAGCACAGGTAGTGGACGTCGGACAGGTCCGCGCCGAGCTGCTTCAGGCAGTCCTGCACCGCGCGGCTGCCCATCGCGATGCCCTGCGCCTTGTGCTTGGCCAGCAGTTGGCCGGTGGTCTCCATCCGGCGTACCCCGTCGGCGTCCGGTTCCGGCAGGGTCAGGAACCGCCGGTCGATGGCGCTGTTCAGGTAGACCGAGCGGATCCTCGGGTCCTGGATGTCGAAGATGTCGAGGAGTTCCCGCTGGGAGTAGGCCGTCTCCGGGGTCGCCGTGCCGACGGCCAGGATCTGGGCCATCGCCGTCGACTCGAGCGCCGGCGGCGACGTGTCGCGGATGAGCCCCGGGTGGGGCAGCAGTGCGGTGGGCGTCATCATCGGTACGTCCAACCCCACATCCGCTTCCGGCTCCTGGTCAGTTGTTTGACCGTTCGCTCAGTCAATGTCGGTCATCCTTTCCGCGATGATCGGGCCGATCACGGACATGGCGTCCGTCCGGACGATGTCGAGGTGGCCGCAGTCGAGGTCGTGGAATTCCGCCGTTCCGGTGAGGAACGGCTGCCACGTCCGGTCGGAGTCCTTGTTGTGTCGGGTCGCGACGAAGCCGAGGGTCGGGCCGTCGAACCGGGCCGGCGAGTGGGTGGACATCGCCCGGATGTTGGCCGCGGTCACCGCGACCAGCCGGTCCAGCGTCGGGTCGTCCAACGAGGCCAGTGGGCTCTGCGCCGCCACGAGCTGTTCCCGTGGGGTGGCACCCGCGTCGGCGGTCACCCCGTCCAGGGCGACGTAGTGGGTCTCCTCCTCGGTCGGCTCGTACGGGCCTTCGCCGCCGGGGCGGGAGTCGAACAGGACGAGCAGCGCCACCTCCGCGCCGCCGGCCCGCAGCGTCGCCGCCACCTGGTGGGCCAGGGTGCCCCCGAACGACCAGCCGGCGAGCACGTACGGGCCGGAGGGCTGGATCGCGGTGATCTGGTCGCGGTACCCGGCGGCCAGTTCGGCCACGGAGCGTTCGTCCACCGCCCCGCCGGCCAGCCTCGGGTCCTGAAGCGCGTGGATCGGGTGACCCGAGGGGACGTGCCGGGGCAGGGCCGAGTAGCCCCAGCCGAGCCCGTTCGCGGGCGGCAGCACGAACACCGGGGTCCGCTCACCCGACCGGCGGTAGGCCAGCACCGCTTCCAGCCCGGTCGGCTGTTCCTCGTCGAGGAGACGGTCGAGTTGCGCGACGGTCGGCGCGGCGAACACGTTCCGGACGCCGACGTCGACGCCGAGCACCGCCCTGATCCGGTTCACCAGCCGGGGCGTGAGCAGCGAGTGTCCACCCAGGTCGAAGAAGCTCTCGTCCACCCCCGGGTTCGACACCCCCAGCACCTCGGCGAACAGGTCGACGAGGATCTGCTGGCGGGGCGTGGCCGGCGGCCGGCCACCCCTCTGCCGCTGCGGCTCCGGCAGCGCCGCCCGGTCCACCTTGCCACTGGCGGTCAGCGGCAGCGCGTCCAGCGTCACGAAGGTCGGGGGCACCATGTAGTCCGGCAGCCGGGCGGCGAGGTGCGCCCGGACGCCGTCCAGGTCCGGCGTCGTCTCCGGACGTGGCACGAGGTAGCCGACCAGGGAACGGTCCCCGCTGGGGGCGGTGCGCACGACGACCACCGAGGCGGCCACGTCCGGGTGCTCGTCGAGGGCCGCGATGATCTCGCCCAGCTCGATCCGGAAGCCACGGATCTTGACCTGGTCGTCGGTACGGCCCAGGTACTCCAGTTGACCGTCGCGCGCCCACCGGACCAGGTCACCGGTGTGGTACATCCGTGCGCCGGGCTCGCCGTACGGGTCGGCGACGAACCGGTTCGCGGTCAGCCCGGGCCGCCCCAGGTAGCCCCGGGTCACCCCGGCGCCACCGAGGTACAGATCGCCGGCCGTGCCCTCCGGCACCAGACGCAGGTGCTCGTCGAGGACGTACACCCGGGTGTTGGCGATGGGCTGCCCGATCGACGGTGGTCCGTTCCGGTCCTCGACCACCCCGTCCGTGGCGCTGACCGTCGCCTCGGTCGGGCCGTACCCGTTGATCACCTTGCGGCCGACGGCGCGCATCCGGTCGGCGAGCTGGCGGGACAGCGCCTCGCCCCCGGTGACGATCGTGAGGCCCCGCATCGCGTCCGGCACGGTCGCCAGGAGCATCTGCCACAGGCTCGGCGTGGTCTGCATGACGGTGACGCCCTGGTCGCGGATCACCGTCGCCAGCGCGGCCGGGTCCTGCACGACCTCCCGGCGGATCAGCACCACGGTGGCCCCGCTGACGAGCGGGACGAACAGGTCGATGATCGACATGTCGAACGCGGTCGTGGTGATCGCGGCGACCCGGTCCCGCTCCTCGTCGAGGCCGAAGAAGTCGCGCAGGCCGACCTGGAGGTTGACCAGGTTGGCGTGCGACGCGACGACTCCCTTGGGGCGTCCCGTCGACCCGGACGTGTAGATCACGTAGGCGGCGGTGGCCGGCGCCACCGACGGAAGGGCGTCGGCCGACCCCGGCAGGAGCCCGGTCGACGCGGCCTCGTCCAGCACGATCCGGGGACAGCCGTCGACGTCGGGCAGTGCGTCCGCGGACTCCCGGTCGGTCAGCAGCAACACCGGCCGGGTGTCGTCCAGCATGAAGGAGATCCGCTCGGCCGGGTGCTCGATGTCGATCGGCAGGTACGCCCCACCGGCCTTCCACACCGCCAGGATCGCCACGAGCAGCTGCTCCGACCGGGCCACCGGAAGGGCGACGAACCGCTCCGGCCCCACCCCGCACCGCCGGAGGATGCCGGCCAGCCGGTCGGCTCGCTCGTCGAGTTCCCGGTAGGTCAACTCCCGGTCCCCGGCGACCACCGCGACCGCCTCCGGCCGCCGCGCGACCTGCTCGGCGATCAGGTCCAGGATCGTGCCGTCCGGCAGCGGGCGGGCGGTGGCGTCGGCGATGTCGAGCAGCCGCTTCCGGGTGGCCTCGTCCAGCAGGTCGACCCCGCTGATCGGCTGTCGCGGAGTGGCCGCCACCGTCGTCAGCACCCGGACCAACTGCGCGGCGATGGCCTCCGCCGAGTCCCGGCGGAACAGGTCCTGCGCGTACTCGACCAGGCCCTTCATCCCCGCCGGTTCCCCGGCCGCGTCCCGCTGCTCGGCGAGGACGACGGAGAGGTCGAACTTTGCCACGTCGTGGGTGGAGCGTTGCGGCGTCCCGGCCAGCCCGAGCAGCGGCACGTCCTCGGTGCCGCCGCTGGCCACCAGGAAGAAGACCTGGAACAGCGGGTGCCGGCCCAGCGAGCGGGTCGGCTGGAGTTCCTCGATGAGGCGTTCGAACGGCAGCTCCTGGTGGTCGAACGCGGCCAGGTCCAGCGTCCGCACCCGGTGCAGCAGCTCGACGAAGGTCGGGTCGCCGGAGGTGTCCGTCCGCAGCACCAGGGAGTTGACGAAGAACCCGACCAGCTCGTCCAGGGCCTCGTCCGACCGGCCCGACACGGCGGTGCCCAGCGGGATGTCGGTGCCTGCGCCGAGGCGGGTGAGCAGGGTGGCGAGGGCCGCCTGGACGAGCATGTACACGGTGACCTGTTCCGCCTGGGCCAGGTCCCGCAGCCGCCGGTGCGTTTCCGCGTCGACGGTGAACTCGACCGTGCCGCCCCGGTGGGAGGCCTGGACCGGACGGGGGAAGTCGGTGGGCAGCGTCAGTTCCTCCGGCAGCCCGCGCAGGTTGCCCCGCCAGAAGTCGAGCTGCCGGTTGAGCTCGCTGGCCGGATCGTCGTCGGAGCCGAGGAGCTCCCGCTGCCAGAGCGTGTAGTCGCCGTACTGCACCGGCAGGGGCTCCCAGGTCGGCGCGGCGCCGGCCACCCGGGCCGCGTACGCCTGCGACAGGTCCCGGCCCAGCGGCCCCATCGACGCGCCGTCGGCGGCGATGTGGTGCAGGACCAGGACGAGCACGTGCTCCCGCTCACCGAGGGTGAACAGCCGCACCGCCAGGGGAAGCTCCGTCGACAGGTCGAACGAACGGGCGCAGGTCTCCGCCACTCGGGCGTCCACCTCGTCGGCGGTCACCGCCTCGTGGAGCAGGTCGATCCGGGCCTCCGCCGGGGGCAGGACCCGCTGCGCCGGCTCCCCGTCGACCTCGACGTAGAGGGTGCGCAGCACCTCGTGCCGGGCGACCACGTCCGCCACCGCCGCCCGCAGCGCCGCCGGGTCGACCTGGTCTCGGACGCGGTTGACCAGCGGCACGTTGTACGTCGCCGAGGGGCCCTCCAGCTTGTACAGGAACCACAACCGGCGCTGGGCGTACGACAGCGGGAGCACCGCTTCGTCCACGGTCGTCGGTGGTGCGTTCACCGCTTGCGCCAGACGGTGACGTGTGAGTCGAACCAGTCGAACTCGCGCGGGTTCTGCCGCAGCAGACCGGGTTCGTCGGCCTCGGCGAGCAGCTCGAAGTCGTTCCGCAGGAGGGCCTTGAGCCCCTCCTCGCTCGGCGTGGCGGTCGCGGCCGAGCCCAGCCACTCGCTCGGGACGCTGTACTCCGGGTACCACGACCAGGGGCAGGCGACCATCAGCAGGCCACCGCTGCGGAGGATGTCCGCCGAGGCGGAGAACTGCGCCAGGCAGGCGGCCGGCTGCTGCACCCGGTCCAGGACGTTGGAGAGCACGACCGCGTCGAACGCCTCCTCCGGGGCCCGCAGCGCGTTGGCGTCGCCGACCTCGAAGGACACCGCGGCGCGCTGGCCCGGCTCGGCGACCCGGATCACCACCTCGCGGTGGAAGGGGCCCTGCTCGATGACGCAGAACGTGCCCCCGCCGTGTTCGGTCAGCGTCTGGGCGATCTCCACCGAGCGCTGGCTGACGTCGACGCCGACCACCTCGTCCCGTACCCAGCCGCTGAGCGCGTGGGTCACCCCGCCCACGCTGCACCCGACGTCGAGGGCGCGGGCCACGGTCGTGCCGGTCTGCTCGGCGCAGGAGCGCAGCAGGTCGGAGAGGCGCTGGCAGTAGCCGTGCGCCGGGGCCAGCGGATGCTGGCCCCCGTTGAACAGGTCCTCCAGGCTGCCGTAGTGCATCAGCAGGTACTTGGAGAGGTCACGGGAGGCGTCGTACTGAGCACTGGCGTCGTGCTCGAACAGTTCGTCGCCCTTGAGCAGGGCCGGAGGCAGCGTCACGGGGGGTTCCTTCCGCTTGTGGCTCAGCGGTTGCCGGTCGACCGCGCACGGAGCGTGGGACGGGCGGGCCGAGCCGAGGTCAGGTGGGGTTCGAGAGCGGCGACGGTGGGGTTCTCGAAGAGTTGGCGGACGCCGAGTTCGACGCCGAGGGTGGTGCGGATCCGGTTGACCAGGCGGGTGGCGAGCAGGGAGTGGCCGCCGAGGTCGAAGAAGTTGTCGCCGGTGCCGACGTCGGGCAGCCCGAGGACGTCGGCGAAGAGCCGGCAGAGCACGTCCTGCCGGGCGGTGCGGGGGGTGTCGTCGGTGGTGGTGTGTCGTTCCGGAGCGGGCAGGGCGTTGCGGTCGAGCTTGCCGTTAGCGGTGATCGGCAGGGCAGCCATGGTCACGTAGGCGCTGGGCACCATGTAGTCGGGTAGCTGCGCGCCGAGTTCGCGGCGGAGCTGGGCCAGGTCGATCGGGGTGCCGTCGTCGGTGGGGACGAGGTAGGCGACGAGGCGCTTGTCGCCGGGTTGGTCCTCGCGGGCGATGACCGCGGCGTGCCGGACGTCGGGCCGGGCGGTGAGGCTGGTCTCGATCTCGCCGAGTTCGATGCGGAACCCACGGATCTTGACCTGGTCGTCGGTCCGGCCGAGGAAGTGCAGGTTCCCGGCGGCGTCCCAGCGGGCGAGGTCGCCGGTGCGGTACATCCGGGCGCCGGGCGGGCCGTAGGGGTTGACGACGAAGCGGGTGGCGGTGAGGTCGGGGCGGTTGACGTAGCCGCGCGCGGTGCCGGCCCCGGCGAGGTAGAGCTCGCCGGAGACGCCCACGGGGACGGGTTGCAGGTGCCGGTCCAGGACGTAGAGATGGGTGTCCCGCAGCGGGAGTCCGAGCGGGACGGTGGCGCCGGCCTGCTCCCCGTGCCGCCAGGGGTACTGGGTGACGCAGAGGGTCATCTCGGTCGGGCCGTAGGTGGTCCGGACGATGGTGTCCGGGCAGTGTTCCAGGGTGTGGTTCACCGCCTGCGCGGAGATCACGTCGCCGCCGGTGGTGACCTCGGTCAGTCCGGCGAAGGCGTCCACCAGTTCGTCGGCGACGACGCGGAACAGGCCGGCGGTGAGGCTGAGCCGGGTGATCTTGTGCTCGTGGAGCAGCTTCTGCAGGGCGGCGGCGTCCAGGTTGCCGGGCGGGGCGACGACGACCTGGCCGCCGGCGAGCAGCGGTCCCCAGAGTTCCCAGGTGGAGGCGTCGAAGGCGTGTGGGGAGTGGAACAGGGTGCGGTCGTCGGTGTGCATCGTCCAGCTGGGGTCGCGGACGAGGTCGACGACGCCCTGGTGGGTGATCTGGATGCCTTTTGGTTCGCCGGTCGAGCCGGACGTGTACATCACGTAGCAGAGCTGGTCGGGGTGCACGTCCGGCAGGTCGGTGACCATGACGGACGGGTCCGGCTCGCAGGTCAGCACCTGCCGGCCTGCGGCCCGCTCTCCGACGACCAGTTCGTGGTCGCGGAAGGCCGCGTCCACCAGGAGGACCGGTGACGTGCTGTCCGCGGCCACCGCCCGCATCCGGCTCAGCGGGTAGGCGGTGTGGATGGGCAGGTAGGCGCCGCCGGCCTTGAGGACGGCGAGGATGCCGACGACGAGGTCCACCGACCGTTGCATGAGCATCGGTACGGGGGTCTCGGTGGTCACGCCCGCCGCCCGCAACGTGCGGGCGAGTGCCTCGGCGCGGTGCCGCAGGTCGGCGTAGCTGAGGGCGATGTGGCCGTCGGTGAGGGCGACCGCGTCGGGGGTGCGGTCGGCCTGCTCGTCGAAGGCCGCCACCACGCTGCACGGCACGGACGAGGCGGCGGTGCCGGTGGCCTCGGCCAGCATCTGCCGCCGTTCCGCGGGAGTGAGGATGTCGAGCCGGCTGATCGGGGTGGCGGGCTGCCGGGCCACCTGGCCCAGGATCGCGGCCAGCCGCTTCCCGAGCAGCTCGACGGTCTCCTGGCCGAAGAGGTCGGTGGCGTAGGTGATGGTGATGTCCAGGTCGGCGTCGACGGGCTCGTCCGCCACGGTGATGTCGAGGTCGAACTTCGCGATGCTCAGCCGGGTCGGTTCCGGCGTGCAGTCCAGGCCCGGCAGCGGGGTGGTGGTGGGGGTCCGGTCGGCCCGGGACAGGGCGATCTGGAAGAGGGGGTGTCGGGCGAGGGAGCGGGTGGGTTGGAGGTGTTCGACGAGGCGTTGGAAGGGGAGGTCTTGGTGGTCGTAGGCGGTGAGGTCGGTGTCGCGGACGCGGTGGAGTAGGTCGGTGAAGGTGGGGTCGCCGGTGGTGTCGGTGCGGAGGACGAGGGTGTTGACGAAGAAGCCGATGAGGTGGTCGAGGGTGTCGTCGGTGCGTCCGGCGACGACGGTGCCGAGGGGGATGTCGGTGCCGCAGCCGAGTCGGGTGAGGAGGGTGGCGATGGCGGCTTGGACGACCATGAAGAGGGTGGCGTCGTGGGTGCGGGCGACGGTGCGGAGGGTGTCGTGGGTTGCCGGGTCGATGGTGAGGTTGACGCGTCCGGCGCGGTAGGAGGCTTGTGGGGGCGGGGGTGGTCGGTGGGTAGCGGCAGCTCCTCCGGCAGTCCGGCGAGCGTGCTGCCCCAGTAACGCAGTTGGCGGCTGATCTCGCTGCTCGGGTCGTCGTCGGCGCCGAGGAGTTGGTGCTGCCAGAGGGCGTAGTCGGCGTACTGGACGGGCAGCGGCTCCCACTCGGGCGCGTGCCCGGCGGTGCGGGCCGTGTAGGCGGTGGCGAGGTCCCGGGCCAGCGGGCCCATGGACGCGCCGTCGCCGGCGATGTGGTGCAGGTTCACCAGCAGCAGGTGGTCCTGATCGCCGGTGGAGATGAGACGCACCTCGAGCGGGGCCTCGCGGGACAGGTCGAACGGGTGGGCCGAGGCGGTGGCGAGGACCTGTTCGACCTCGTCCGTGGTGACCCGGTGGTGGGTGAAGGTGGCGATCCCCGGCGCCGGGTCGAGGATGTGCTGGACGGGCTCGCCGTCGGCCTCGGTGTAGACGGTGCGCAGGATCTCGTGCCGGGCGACGAGGTCGTCGACGGCGGCACGCAGGGCGTCGACGTCGACCGTGCCGTGGACCCGAGTGGTGACCGGCACGTTGTACGTCGCCGACGGACCCTCCACCCCGTGCAGGAACCACAGCCGCCGCTGGGCGGAGGAGAGCGGCAACGGGGTCGGACGGTCCGCCACCGCGGCGACCGGGGGACGCGAGGTGCCGGCGGTGAGGTGGGGTTCGAGGGCGGCCACGGTGGGGTTCTCGAAGAGCAGCCGGACGCCGATTTCGACGCCGAGCGTGGTGCGGACGCGGTTGACCAGGCGGGTGGCGAGCAGGGAGTGGCCGCCGAGGTCGAAGAAGTTGTCGCTGGTGCCGACCTCCGGCAGGCCGAGGACGGCGGCGAAGAGCTGGCAGAGTACGTCCTGCCGGGCGGTACGGGGGGCGGCGTGCGCGGTGGTGGTGTGGGTCGGCACCGGTAGGGCGGCGCGGTCGAGCTTGCCGTTCGCGGTCATCGGCAGGGCCGCCAGGGTCACGAAGGCCGTGGGGACCATGTACTCGGGCAGGTGCGTGGCCAGGTCCCGACGGAGCTCGCCGATGTCGACGCCGGTGTCGTCGGCGGCGGGCACGAGGTAGGCGACGAGCCGCTTCTCGCCGGGCTGGTCCTCCCGGACGATCACGGCGGCGTGCCGGATGTCGTCCCGGGCGGTGAGACTGGTCTCGATCTCCCCGAGTTCGATCCGGAAGCCGCGGATCTTGACCTGGTCGTCGGTCCGGCCGAGGAAGTGCAGGTGCCCGGTGGCGTCCCAGCGGACCAGGTCACCGGTGCGGTACATGCGGGCCCCGTCGGGGCCGTACGGGTCGGCGACGAACCGGGCGGCGGTCAGGTCGGCCCGGTTCACGTACCCCCGGGCCAGCCCGGGGCCGGCGACGTAGAGCTCACCGGGCACCCCCACCGGCACCGGCTGCAACGACCCGTCCAGCACGTACAGATCGGTGTTGGTCACCGGAACGCCGATGGTGACCGGCTTGCCGGCGGGCAGCGGCCCGCCACTGGCGCAGACCGTCACCTCGGTGGGGCCGTAGGAGTTGACCAGCCGGTACTCGACGGACCAGGAGTCGACCAGCCACTGCGGACACGCCTCGCTCGCGGTGATCACCATCGCCCCGGCGGGGATCGTGCCGGCCGGCAGGGAAGCCAGCAGCGACGGGGTGACCGTCACGTGGGTGGTCCGGCCGACCAGGTCGTGGCCGGCACCGGGGGTGAGCAGCCGCTCCGGGTCGAAGGGCACCACGGCGCCACCGGCGAGCAGCGCCATCAGCATCTCCCAGACCGAGCCGTCGAAACCGATCGAGGCGATCTGGAGCACGTGACTGCCGGGCCGGACCTCGAAGTCGCGCTGGTAGCGGTGGGCCAGTCGGCTGATGCCCCGGTGGGTGACCGTGACGCCCTTCGGCGCACCCGTCGAGCCCGACGTGTAGATCACGTACGCGGCGTGGTCCAGGCCGAGCGGCGGACGCGGGTCGCCGTCGGACAGGGCCGCCACCTCCCGCCACAGGTCGTCGCCGACGAAGAGGATCTTCGCCGCCGGGACGTCGGGCAGCCGCTGCGGGTCGTCGACGAGGACGACCGGCGGCGCGATGTCCCGCAGCACGTACTCCTTGCGGGCCGTCGGGTACGCCGGGTCCACCGGCACGTAGCAGCCGCCCGCCTTGCTGATCGCCAGCAGGACGGTGACCAGGTCCAGTGACCGGCTCATCGACACGGTCACCGGCACGTCCGGGCCGACCCCCTGGGCGACCAGGTGGTGGGCGAGCCGGTTCGCGCGGGCGTTCAGCTCGCGGTAGCTGACCTCGGTACCGCCGTCGACGACCGCAACGGCCTCCGGGTGCTGCCGTACCTGCTGCTCGAAGATCGCCGGCAGGGTCTCGCAGGCCACCCGGGCGGTGCCGCTGTTGAAGCCGGCCAGGACCTGACGGCGCTCCTCGGCGGTCAGGATGTCCGTCGCGCCCAGCCGTCGCGCCGGGTCGGCGGCGACCTGTTCCAGCACGGCCACCAGCCGTCGCCCGAGCGCCTCCGCGCCGGCCTGGGTGAACAGGTCCGTCGCGTACGTGACCGTCAGCTCCAGCTCGCTGGTCCCCTCCGGGGAGACGAACCCGAGGAACAGGTCGAACTTCGCCGTCTCGAACGGGGGCTTCTCCGCCACGACGTCCAGCCCGTCGAGTTCCAGGACGAGTCCACGGTCGACCGCGAAGGCGATCTGGAAGAGGGGGTGTCGGGCGAGGGAGCGGGTGGGTTGGAGGTGTTCGACGAGGCGTTGGAAGGGGAGGTCTTGGTGGTCGTAGGCGGTGAGGTCGGTGTCGCGGACGCGGTGGAGTAGGTCGGTGAAGGTGGGGTCGCCGGTGGTGTCGGTGCGGAGGACGAGGGTGTTGACGAAGAAGCCGATGAGGTGGTCGAGGGTGTCGTCGGTGCGTCCGGCGACGACGGTGCCGAGGGGGATGTCGGTGCCGCAGCCGAGTCGGGTGAGGAGGGTGGCGATGGCGGCTTGGACGACCATGAAGAGGGTGGCGTCGTGGGTGCGGGCGACGGTGCGGAGGGTGTCGTGGGTTGCCGGGTCGATGGTGAGGTTGACGCGTCCGGCGCGGTAGGAGGCTTGTGGGGGGCGGGGGTGGTCGGTGGGTAGCGGCAACTCCTCCGGCAACCCGGCCAACGCCGTGCCCCAGTAGTCGAGCTGCCGGCTGATCTTGCTGTCCGGGTCGTCCTCCGAGCCGAGCAGGGCCCGCTGCCACTGGCTGTAGTCGGCGTACTGGACGGGCAGCGGCTCCCACTCGGGTGCGCGGCCGGCGAGACGGGCGCCGTAGGCGACGGAGATGTCCGTGCTGAGCGGCCCCATCGAGGTGCCGTCCCCGGCGATGTGGTGCAACGAGATCACCAACAGGTGCTCCCGCTCGGCGACGGTGAACAGCCGTACCCGCAGCGGCAGTTCGGCGGTGAGATCGAACGGTCGCGCGCACGTCTCCACCACGGCCGCGTCGGCCTCCTCCGCCGACAGCACCGCGTGGGCGAAGTCCACCCGCGCCTCGGCCGCCGGCAGCACCCGCTGGACCGGCTCGCCGTCGGTCTCGACGTACACCGTCCGCAGGATCTCGTGGCGACCCACCACGTCGGTGACGGCGGCCTCGAGCGCGGCGGCGTCGACGCGGTCCAGGACGCGGGTCACCACCGGGATGTTGTACGTCGCCGACGGGCCCTCCAACCGGTCCAGGAACCACAACCGACGCTGCGCAAACGACAACGGGACCATCAGATCGCTCTCTTTCGAAGGTGCGGACGTGCGAGGAGACGCCGAAGGTCAGGACCGGACGAAACCGGCGAGCCGCCGCAGACCTTCCTCGATCTCCGCGGGGCTCAGGTGGCTGAAGGACAGCCGGATCTGCCGGCGCGGCCGACCGTCGCCGTGGAAGTGGTGGATCGGGGTCCACAACACCCCGTGCTCCCGCGCGGACCGTTCCAGGGCGTCGTCACCGGCCTCGAAGGGCACGTTCAGCAGCAGGAAGAACCCGCCGTCCGGGGTGTTCCAGGTGACCTCCGGCTGGCTGCCGGCCGGGAAGTGGGCGGCCAGACCCTCGAGGAGCTGCCGCAGGTTGCGCTGGTAGACGTCGATCTCCCGCTTGTTGGCGGCACGCATGCTGAACCCGTTCTCCAGCAGCTTCCCGCCGATCACCGCCTGCCCGATCGGGGACGTGTTGACCGTCAGCATGCTCTTGAGCCGGGCGAGCTGGTCGGCCAGCGACTCGCGGCGTCCGGCCAGCTCGACCCGCTGGTCCGCGACGACGTACCCGACCCGCGCGCCGGGGAAGCCGGACTTGGCGAACGAGCCCACGTACACCACCCGGCGCGAGCGGTCCAGCGCCTTCAGCGTCGGCGGGCTCTCCCGATCCGGCCCGAAGATGCCGTACGGGTTGTCCTCGATCAGGAGGATGTCCTCGTCCTCGGCGGTACGCAGCAGCAGGTCCCGGGTGGCCCGGCTGAGACTGTGGCCGGTCGGGTTGGCGAAGTCGGTGTTCAGGTACAGCGCGCGCGGCCGCTGTCCGGCGGCCCGGGCCCGGCGCAGCGTGTCCGCCAGGTCGGTCAGGTCGACGCCCGCCGGCCCGCCGCGCACCGGCAGCACCGGCAGGTCGCACAGCTCGGCGGCGCCGGTGAAGCCGACGTACCCGGGCTGGACGGCCAGCACCACGTCGTCGGCCGTCGCGCGCAGGGCCCGCAGCACCAGGTAGAGGCCCTCCTGCGCGCCGACGGTCACGACGATTGACTCCGGGTCGACCTCGATGCCCTCGTCGACCGAGAGGCATTTGGCGATCAGCCCGTGGATGATGCCCTTGGTGCGGCCGTACTGGAGCAGGTCCTGGCAGACCAGGCTCTCGTCCTGGTTGTACTCGCGCAGCAGGTGCTCGGTGTACGTGTCGAGGTACCGCCGGATCAGGTCGACGCTGAAGAAACCCTCGTGCGGCCGTCCGGCGGCGAACGAGACGGCCTCGGGGAAGCGCAGCGCGATCTCGTTGAGGAAGTTCATGGCGTCGGCCTGCGGTGAGCCGAGGAACGAGAAGAGTTCGCTGCCGCGCAGGTCGACGTCGGTGACCTCCGGGGTCACCGGGGCTGGCCCGTCCGCATCGCCTCGACCAGGCTGCGGGGCCGCATGTCGACCCAGTTCGCCTCGACGTAGGCCAGGCACTCGGCACGGGGCGAGTCGGGCAGGCGCACCGTCCACCCGGCGGGCACTTCCGCGAACGCCGGCCAGAGGCTGTGCTGACCCTCGTCGTTCACCAGGACCTTGAACTGGGCGTTCTCGTCATCGAAGGGGTTCACCGGAGAGCGCTCCTCGTGTCGTCCGACCCGTGTGCAGCCGCCTCCGCGAGGCGGTGTCGCACAAGACTGACGGTCGTCCCTCACCGGGCGCTTCCCGCATTCTTACCGTCACGGTTCGTGCCGCTCCCCGTCCCGGTCGACGGGGTCAACGGTCGAACGATGCCCAGATGTGCTTGGAGTCGTCGGTGGCGTACCAGCCGACGTCCAACGACAGCGCGAGCGCGAGCTGGAGGCCCCGGCCACCGGAGCCGGTCGGCTGGAAGTGGGTCAGCTCCGGGAGCGTGCTCAGGTCGTGGTCGGCCACGTCGAGGTAGAAGTAGTCGTCCGACGCCGACAGGGTGACGATCGTCGGCGGTAGCCCGTGTCGCAGCGCGTTGGTGGCCAGTTCGGTGGCGACCAGCACCACCAGCTCGGGCACCTCGTCCAGCCGTTCCCCGTCGACCAGGTCGTGACCGGTCAGCGCCTCGTGCAGCGACGCCCGGAGCGCGCGCAGGTCCTGCGGGCGCCTCAGCAGCCAGCACCGTAGCTCGACGGCCTGAGGCGGTGGTGGCGACGTCCGCAACGTTCCCATGCCCCGGGTTTACCCAACCCGGCGGCGACCGAAGCGGATCACGGCCGGCGGGTTGCCGGGATCCGGCGAACACCGGCGTGACCAGGCGGTCCGCCGGGTGCGGTGGCAGCGGGTCGACGGGCCACCGCACCCGGTGCGGTCACGCGTCCGCGCCGACCTTCCCACCGGCCGGCTCGGCGGCCTCCGACGTGCCGTTCGCGGCAGCCGGCCGGGGCGCCACCTGGGGGTACTCGCTGGTCGGTGCACCGCCGGCCGCCGCCGCCATCACCGCCGCCGCGGCCAGGTCGGCCACCCGCTTCGCCTCGCGCTGCACCCGGGCCCGGACGTCCTTGGCGTGCCGCTCGGCGGACTCGGCCGCCCGCCGGACCTCGTCCAGCCGGCTCAGCTCACCGGCGAGGTCCTGGCGGGTCTCGGTGAGTCGCTGCTGGAGCTGGGTCATCTCCCGCTCCACGCCGGCCGCCTCCTGCCGCGACTGCGCCAGGTGCTGCTGGGCGGCGTCCAACTCGCTCTGGAGCTGGACCAGGGCCTGCCGACGCTCGCGGACCTCCTGCTGCGCCGCGGTGAGCTGCTGCTGGTGGATGGTGGCCTGCTCGTCGGCGTGCTGGTGGAGCTTGGTCGCGTACTGCTGGGCCTCGTTGACCAGCGTGGCGATCTTCTGCTCGGCCGTGGTCCGCTGGCGGGTCAGCTCCTGCTCGGCCGCCGTGCGGTGCTCGGTGAGTTCCTGCTCGGCGGCCGCGCGCCGCTCCTCGATCTCCCGTTCCACCGCGGCCTGCCACTGGCCGAGTTCCTGCTGCGCCTGGGTGCGGGCCGCGTGCACCTCCTGCTGGATCTGGGTACGGGCGGCCTCCAGCAGCGCCTCGGCCTCGGCCCGGGTCCGCTCGACCTGCTGCGCGGTGTGCTCGTTGATCCGCTGCGCCTCGTGCTGGGCGCGTTCGTGCGCGGCCTCGCCCTCCGAGCGCAACCGCTGCGCCAGTTCACGGATTTCGGCGAGTTGGGCCTCGGCGGCGCCCCGCAGCTCCTCGTGGGCCTTCTCCTGCTCGGCCTGCCGGGTGGACAGCTCCTCCTCGAGGTCGTGCAGCCGTCGGGTCGCCTGCTCCTGGGCCTCGGCGAGCACCCGCTCCGCCTCGGCCTCCAGGCCGGACACCCGCTGGGTGGCCGCCTCGTTGATCGCCTCGGCCTGCTTCTCGGCCAGCGCCAGGATCTGGTCGACCATCGGGCCCAGGTCGCGGAAGGAGGCACGGTCCACCTGCGCCGGCCGCTGGCGCAACTCGACCAGCTCGGTCTGCACCTGCTGGAGCTGCGTGGCCAGGGAGTGGAGCTGGTGGGACGCCTGGTTCCGTGTGGCTGTCAGCGTCGCGATCTCGGCGTCGACCTGTTCGACGTACCGGTCCACCTGTCGCTTGTCGTAGCCGCGCAGCGCGAGTTCGAAACTCGGCCGCGAGGTCGAGACCTCGCGTGGTGCGAACGGATCCTGACCGTGAGACATACGCCACCCTCCGTACGATCGCGGGCCTCACGCCGGTGGATGTTTCCACGGCGCGATGCGGCGCAAGGCTACCGCCGGCTGGTCAGGGGTCGGCACGGAGCCCCGTCCTGTCGGCCGCGGGGCCGCCGTGACGGTCGCCGGAGGGGGCCGGAGCCAGCGCATGACCCGGCTCAGCTCTCCGTCGACGCTCCGATGTGTACGGCCACGTCCGGCGGCAGCGGGTACGGGCGCTCGTCCGGCAGCAGCGCCCACGCTCCCGCGCGGTCGTTTCCGGTCAGCCGGGCCCGGACGGCGTGGGCGGTGGGGGTGACGTCGCGGATGTCCACGATCCAGTCGTCGACGTACCGGTCGACCGCCTCGCCGGAGAGTCCGACCTGGAGCGAGCGGTGCGGCAACGGCCGCAGGTCCAGGTCGCGTTCCGGGTCCCACTGCACCCGGACTGGGCTGCGCCGCAGCTCCCGGGACCAGGCCGCGCGGTCGGCGTACCGGTCGGCGTCGTGGTGGCTCAGGCAGGAGTTCGCCAACGCCCACTCGAACCCGGTCCGCCTGATCTCGATGGCGAGCACGCACTCCTGGTCCGGCTTGCCGCCCCAGCCGCAGCGGTACATCATCCACCGGAAGGACGGCTTGATCCAGGTCATCCGCTCGCGCCTGAACGGTGCGACGAACCGGCCGTGGCGCAGCGCCGGCCCGGCGATCGCCGGGGCGTACGCCTGGTAGACGGTGATCGTGTCCGTGCCGTACTCGGCCCGGATCTCGCGGAACGGACGCTCCATAACGTCGATCATGGCCGACCGCGCCGGCCCGGAGCGACCGGTTTACCCGGGCCCCGCCGGTCCCGCCGCCCGGCCCAGCGAAGTCCGGGCAGAACGGCCGAGGCCCGAGGGTCAGCGGGCGGCCGCGTGGGTCCGCCCCACGTTCGCGGGTCTCCGCAGTGGGGGTCCGGCCGGGCGCTGCTCCGGTGGCCGGGCAGCGAGGGGACGAGGGGAGGGGCGGCTGCTCACCTCGGTCGGGGCCAGTGGCCGGCCGCAGTCGGTGCAGATCACTGTTGCCCGGGCCGAGCCGCCGCACTCCCGGTGTTCGACGAGCCGGGACGGGTCGGCGGGGTCGGCCAGGTGTCGCTCGCCCCACTGCGTCACGGCCAGTACCACCGGGAGCAGTTCCCGTCCCCGATCGGTGAGGTGGTACTCGTGCCGCACCGGTCGGTCCTGATAGGGCGTCCGGTCGAGCACCCCGGTGCCCACCAGCGTGTTCAACCTGTCCGTCAGGATGTTGCGGGCGATCCCCAGGTTGCGGAGAAACCCGTCGAAGCGGGTGACGCCCAGCAACGCGTCCCGGACGATGAGCAGGGTCCACCGGTCACCGACGATGTCGAGGGCGCGGGCGAGTGAACATGCCTGGACCGAACTGAGGCGGTAGTGCATACATCGATTCTAGACACTACAACGTTAGAAATCGATCCTCATCGAACGTTCGGATGGGTGTCCTCGCGGCTGGAGTCGTGGTCTTCCGTGCGGTTCGCACCCGGCTGGTGCTCACCGCCTCGCGGAGGTGGGCACCAGCCGGGGCGGTCGGCGGCGGGATCACCGCCGGTCGGGGGAGATGGCCGGTCACCGGCCGGCGGGGTGCCGGGCCGAGGTCGGGGCGGGGCGACCCGCCCAGTCCATCCGTGACCAGGGGAGGGTCAGGTCGTCCTGGCTGTCGACCTGGCGGGGAGCCAGGTCCGCGACCGCCGGCACCTCGTCGGGCCGGGTGAAGACCGCCTCCACGTACCGGTGGCCGGTGTCGGCGGCGACGAAGAGGACGGTTCGCCGGGGACACAGTCGACGTTCCCAGAGCGCGGCGAGGTAGGCCGCCCCGGTGGAGAGGCCGGCGAAGACGGCGTGCCGGCGCAGCAGTTCGACACTGCCCGCGCGGGCAGCCTCGAACCCGATCCAGTGGACGGTGTCGTACGACTCGTGGGCGACGTTGTCGAACGGGATCGAGCTGCCGATGCCGGCGATGATCATGGTCGGGTCCGCCACGTGCGCGGCGCCGAAGGTCAGGCTGCCGAACGGTTGCAGCCCCACCAGCCCGACCCCGGGGGAGTGCTGTCGCAGGTAGTGGGCGAGCCCAGCGGTGGAGGCGCCCGAGCCGACACCGCCGACCAGCACCAGCTCCCGGGTGTCCACCTCCCGGCGGATCCGGTCGGCGACCGCCGCGTACCCCAGGTAGTGGATCCGGTCGTGGTACTGCCGCATCCAGTGGTACTCCGGGTGCGCGGCGAGGATCTCGCGGATCCGGGCCACCCGTCGGGCCTGGTCGAGTTCGAGACTGTCGCCGGGGGCCACCTGCTCGAGCCGGGCCCCGAGCACGGCGAGTTGCGCGCGCAGCACCCGGTCGACGGTGGTCGAGCCGACGATGTGGCAGCGCAGGCCGTACCGGTGGCAGGCCAGCGCGAGCGCGTACGCGTAGATGCCGCTGGAGCTGTCCACCAGGGTGTCACCCGGGCGGACGACCCCCCGGTCGAGCAGGGTTCGCACGGCGGTCAGCGCGGAGACGATCTTCATCGTCTCGAACCGGAGACAGACGAGTCCGTCGTCGGCCCGGACCAGGTCCGGTGTGCCCATGGCGTCGGCGATGTGGTCGTACACGTCCGCTGCTCCGTTCTAGATCTCGAAGGCCCGGCGTACCGGCACGCCACGCGCCGCGAGGCGTCCGGTGGCCCGGCGCAGCCGGTTGGGCAGGTCGGGTGTGGCCGGGTCGAAGAGCAGCCCGGCCACGTTGCCGGTGTGCGCGACCTGGACACCGACCGCGCCGACCTGTGCCGCGACCTGTTCCAGGACGTCCAGTTCCGGTTTGGGCAGCAGGAGCTGGTTACGGCGGGCGCTCTCGGTGCTGACCTGACCGAGCAGCCGGACGTCGGCGGTGGCGACCGCCTGCCGTACCGCGGCCCGCAGCTCCTCGTACGCCGGCACGTGTCGGGCGGACGGCGTGGGCAGGGCCAGGGTGTCCACCGGCTGGCCCGCGCCGGTGGTGCAGGAGAGGACCACGACGGCGGGCAGCGGGTGGCCGAAGTCCTCCAGCACCCGGGCCTCCCGGGAGGCGAACAGCGTCGCGGTGTGCTCCAGCATCAGCGGGTCGGACGCCCGCTCGGCCCGTACCGCGATCCGGGCCACCGTCGCCGGAGCCAGCCGTACGCCGAAGCTCGCCGCGACCGCGCGTACCGCGGCGATGACGTCGCTGGTGGACGAGCCCATCCCGATCCCGACGGGCACCCGTCCGTGCAGCCAGAGCCGCCCGCCGCAGGGGAGTTCCCCGGTCTGGCGGGCGCACTCGGCCACGGTCAGGGCGGCGGCCCGTCGGGCCTTGTCCCGGTCGGCGGGGTGCACCGACAGGTGGTCGGCGGGGATCCCCGGCCGGCGGGCGAACGTGGCGGTGGTGCCCGTGTCGGGCACGGGGAGGGTGACCAGCCCCCGGCACGGGCGCCCGTCGCCGTCGAGGAAGACACCCTGGAGGATCTCGCCGTGGTGGCACGGCGCGTGCCCGACCCCGACCGGTCCGTCGACCTCCGCCGGCCCGTCGCCCCACGTCGTCGTGGGTCGCTCCGGGCCGTCCGGTCGCCAGCCGGGGCCGGGCACCGTGACGACCGGTTCGGTCACGACGGGCCGCCGGCGTCGGGACGGACCGTCACGTACGGCGGCCGGTCGGCGCGGTACCGGTACAGCACCGTCGGGTCCGCGCTGAACTGCGAGAACGGGAAGGGCTCGGCGGAGAGCGCGGTCACCCCGGAACCAAGGAACGCCCGCGCCACCGCGCTGCCGGTCTGCGCGTAGACGACCAGCGGCAGGGCGGCCTCCCGGCAGTGCCGCAGGATCCCGTCGAACGAGCCGTTGCCCAGGGTCATCCCGGTGGCCACCACCGCGTCGGCGGCGGCGAGCACCTCGGCCGCCGAGTCGCTGACCGGGTCGCCCCACTGAGTGGCACGCAGGTTGAAGTCGCATGGCAGGCAGACCCCACCCTGTTCCCGGATGGCGGCCACCAGCGGGTTCACCACCCCGATCAGCGCGACCTTCGCGCCGGGCGGGACGTCCAGCAGCCCGGCCACGGCCGCGTCGCGCGCCCGGGCGCGGACCTCCGGCGGGCCGGCGGGCAACGTCACCCGTTCCACCCCGGGGCAGTCCCGGTGCGGTCGTACCTCGGCCAGGTAGGCGTCGAGCGCGGCGAGGCGCAGCGCGGGCGGGCCGTCGGTGAGCAGTGTCGCCAGCGGTTGCCCGGTGGCGTCCGCGCAGGTCGCCGGGTCGATCTCGGCCGCCTCGACCGCGCAGGCACCGAACGCGCGTCCGGACCGGACCAGGACGTACTGGTTGCGATACGTGGTGCTGCTCCCGGCCAGTCGGGTGCCGTGATGCAGCCAGAAGACACTGGTCGCCACGGTGGTGGCCGGGTCGGGACCGAGCCGGCCGGCGAGCACGTCGGCGAGCAGGCCGGACACGTCCGACCAGCGGGCCGGCGGCGCGTTCACGCGTCCGCCCCGGGCCGGATCCGGAACAGGTACGTGAGCACCCCGTCGTGCCAGTCGTGCACGTGGTCCACCGTCGGGGTCAGGCCGGCGTCGCGGGCGTGGCCGACGATCGCCGCCAGGTCGGCGGTGTTGGAGGCGACGACGAACACCTCGCCGTCGGGCGCCAGCACCCGCCGGTCGACGAGTTGGCGGAAGAAGGCGGCCAGCAGCGGCGCGCCCACGCAGACGTTGCGCACGACGTCGGGGTCGTCGCTGACGACCTGGCTGACCGCGGGCGGGTTGAAGGTCACGACGTCGAGTCTGGCCCCTGCCGGGAAATTGTCGAAGAGGTCCGCCACCAGGGGAACGAGGCGACCCTGCGTCCCGGCGGCGAGCTGCCGGTGGTGCCGCTCGGCGGCGGCCACGCTAGCCGGGTGCACGTCGATCGCGTAGATCTCGGCGGCCCCGGCGTGCGCGGCGGCGACGGCCTCGACGCCCAGCCCGACGCCCATCGCACCGTACCGGCGGCCGGCCACCGGAATCCGGCCGTCGAGGAGTCGTTCGTGGACCATTCGGCTCGTGCCGCCCGGCAGGAACACCCCGGGCGGTACCTCGAACGTCCAGCCGTTCCACTCGTACCGACGGTGGGTGTGCAGGTCGGCCCGGGGCTGGTTGAGAGCCACGATCCGCGCGGCCGGCAGCGGCGGCGGAAGGTCGTCCAGGAGGGACGTACGGGGCGTCATGGGGTCCATGTGGCTCCTTCGGGCAAGGTCGACCGGCAACCTGGTGTCACCGTTCGGGTACGTCGGGCCATGTTAGGAACGATTGTCATTAGCGTCAACAACCCGGTGGACGCTTCCGCGACACGTTGAACCGATTACGGTTATGACAACCGTTGTCATGTACGCTCCTGTCGGTCGCCGTCCCGATCACCCCGCCGGATACGTCCCGGCGAGCGGTGGGGGAGGACGACCCCTGCCCGTGGACGTCCGGTCGGCGGGTGCGACGACGAAGGAGCGACGGCCGTGACCACAGTCCAGGTGTCCCCCGACCCGATGCCGGCCCGCGCGCCGGCGGTCCTACGGGATCCGGGGTTCCTGCGCCTGTGGACCGGGACCACCGCCTCCGGACTGGCCACCTGGGCGCTGCCGTTCGTGCTCGGCCTGGCCGTGCTCGACCGACGGCTCTCCGCCGCCGGTCTCGGACTGGTGCTGGCGACCCGGACCCTCGGGTTCCTCGCCGCGGTGCCCATCGGCGGCGTGCTGGCCGACCGCCTCTCCCGCCGCCGGGTGGTGCTCGGGGCGGGGCTGGCGGCGGCGGTGGCGAGCCCGGTGCTCGCCGTCGGGCTGGGCCGCTCCACCGTGCTGATGGCGCTGGCCGCCGCCGTGGCGGGAGCGGGGCAGGGGGCCTGCCGTCCGGCCTTCCAGGCGCTCACCGCCGAGGTGGTGGACGCCGACCGGCGGCAGCGCGCCAACGCCGCCATCACCCTGGCGGTACGGGGCACCACGCTGGTCGCCCCCGCCTCGGTGGCCCTGCTCGCCACCGTCGCCGACCTCACGGTGCTGCTGCTCGGCATCGGACTGCTCTGGCTGCTGGCCGCGCTCGTCCCGCCCCCGGGGCGAGGGACGGTGGTGGCTGCCGGTCCCCGGGCCGGGTTCGTCGCCGAGTTTGCCGACGGGCTGCGGGAGGCCCGCCGGCACCCCTGGTTCCTCGCCGGCCTCGCCGCGCTGACCGCCGTCATCGCCACCGGCTACTCCGCCACGGGCGTCGTCCTGCCCCTGGTCAGTCGGGACCGGTACGGCACCCAGGCGGTGCTGGCGGCGGTGCTTACCGGGTACACCGTGGGCGCCCTGCTCGGGGCGCTGCTCGTGGCCCGGTGGCAGCCCGCCGCCCGGGGCTGGGCCGCGCTGGCCGGGCTGGGCTGCTACGGCTTCGCTCCGGTGGCCCTGCTGCTGGACGTCCCGGCGGCGGTGGTGGTCGGCGCCTACGTCCTGGCCGGGATCGGCATCGAGGTGTTCAACGTCCCGTGGTTCACCGCGATCCAGCGGGAGGTACGCCCGGACCGGCTGGCCCGGGTGTCCTCCCTGGACTTCCTGCTCTCCTACGGCCTCGCCCCGGTCGGCCTGGCGCTGATCGCACCGGCGGTCGACGCCGTCGGCGCACCGGTCGTCCTCAGCGTCTGTGCCGTCGTCTGCGTCACCGCGCCGGCACTGGCCGCCCTGGCCTCCGGTGCCCGTGACTTCTCCCGGCCCGCCCGGTGACCGGGCTGGCCACGCCCGCGCGTCCCGGGAGCACGCCGGTGCTGCTGGTCGGCCTGCTCCTGGCCGCCCTGACCGGCTCCGTCGTGGTGGTGATCGGCCTCGGCGCGGCGGTGGTGCCGCCCGTCGACACCGCCCGGTATCTCTGGGCCGGGCTGACCGGCGGCACGATCAGCCCGGACGAGGTCACCCGATACCAGATCATCTGGCAGATCCGGACGCCCCGGGTCCTCCTCGCCGCCCTCGTCGGCGCCGGGTTGGGCGCGGTCGGCGTTGCGGTCCAGGCCGTGGTCCGCAACGCGCTCGCCGACCCGTACGTGCTCGGTGTCTCCTCCGGCGCGTCGGTCGGCGCGGTCGCGGTCACCGTGACCGGTGGGCTCGCCGTGGCGGGCGGCTACGCCGCCTCGACCGGGGCATTCCTCGGCGCGCTCGTCGCCGCGGCGCTGGTCTTCCTCGCCGCGCGGTCGCGTGCCGGGCTGACGCCGTTGCGGCTGGTGCTGACCGGCGTGGCGCTGTCCTTCGCCTTCCAGTCGGTGCTGGCGGTGATCGTCTACTTCGCCCCGGACGGCGAGGCCACCGCCACCCTGCTCTTCTGGTCGATGGGTGGCTTCGGGGCGGCCACCTGGGGGGTGCTGCCGCCGGTCGCGGTCGCGGTGCTCGTCGGGACAGTGCTGCTGCACCGGCACGGCCGGACCCTCGACGTGCTGGCCTTCGGTGACGAGGCCGCCGCCAGCATCGGCGTCGACAGCCGCCGCGTCCGCGTCACCCTGTTCGTGCTCACCGCGCTGGTCACCGGCGCGGTGGTCGCGGTCAGCGGGGCGATCGCCTTCGTCGGGCTGGTCCTGCCGCACCTGGTCCGGATCCTGGTCGGCGCGACCCACCACCGGGTCCTGGCGGTCACCCCGTTGGTCGGGGCGGTGTTCATGGTCTGGGTCGACCTGCTCTCCCGGACCGTGGTCGCGCCCCGGGAACTTCCGCTGGGGGTGATCACCGCGCTGGTCGGGGTGCCCGTCTTCCTCGTCCTGATGCGCCGTCGTGGCTACCTGTTCGGCGGGCGGTGAGCCGTGGACCTGCACCTGGACGCCGTCAGCGTCGTCCTCGACGGCCACCTGCTGGTCCGCGACCTGTCGTTGCACCTGCGGCGGGGGGAGACCGTGGGCCTTGTCGGGCCGAACGGGTCCGGCAAGTCCACCGCGTTGCGCTGCGTCTACCGGGCGCTGCGCCCCACCCGGGGCGTGGTCCGCGTGGGCGGGGTGGACCTGCGCTCCCTCCCGCTGCGGCACCGCGCCCGCTCGGTCGCCGCGCTCACCCAGGACGGCGGCGCCGACCTGGACTTCACCGTCGCCGAGGTGGTGGCCCTCGGCCGGACCCCGTACCTGCGCGGCAACGCGCCGCTCAGCCGGCGGGAACGCGACCTGTGCCGCGACGCGATGGTCCGGCTCGGCGTCGACCACCTGGCCGACCGGGGCCTGCTGAGCCTCTCCGGAGGCGAGCGGCAGCGCGTTCTGGTGGCCCGCGCGCTCGTCCAGGAACCCGAGATCCTCGTGCTCGACGAGCCGACCAACCACCTCGACCTGCGCCACCAGATCGAACTGCTCGCGCTGCTGCGGGAGACCGACCTGACCGTGCTGGTCGTGCTGCACGACCTGAACCTCGCCGCCGCCACCTGCGACCGACTCGGCGTGCTCGCCGACGGGGTCCTCGTCGCCGTCGGCACCCCGGCGGAGGTGCTCACCCCGGAACTGGTCCGACAGGTCTTCGGGGTGTCCGCCACCGTCGTGACCCACCCGCTGACCGGCGACCCGCAACTCCTCTATGCCCTGACCGCGCCGGACGGCTGGAACCCACCCGTGCGACCCCGTACCGAACTGGAGACCCGACCATGACGACATTCCCACCCGGACGCCGTACCGGCACGACCCGGACCCTCGCCGCCGGCCTGGCCGCCGCGCTCCTCCTGACCGCCTGCGGCGCCGAGGTCGCCGACACCGCCGGGACGCGGTCGGTGACCGTGCCCCGCTGCGGCGAGCAGGTCACCTACACCACCCCGCGCCGGGTGGTCGCCTACGAGGGCGGCAGCGCCGACAAGCTGTTCGCCCTCGGCCTGACCGCACACGTCCACGGGTACGTCATGCCGCCGGCCAACCCGCCGGTGACCGGCTCGCCCTGGGCCGCCGAGTACGCCAGGGTGCGCTTCCTCAGCGACGATCTGCTCAACAAGGAACTGGTGGTGGCCGAGCGGGCCGACCTCGTGGTGGCCGGCTGGAACTCCGGCTTCAGCGACAAGCGGGGAATCACCCCGGAGATCCTCGACGGCCTGGGCATCCAGAGTTTCCTGCACACCGAGTCCTGCTTCAACTATCCCGGCTTCCCGGAGCGGGTCACCCCGTTCGAGGGGCTCTACACCGACCTGGACCGGCTCGGCCGGATCTTCGGCGTCGAGGAGCGCGCCGCCGACCTGGTCCGTGGCTACCGGCAGCGGGTCGAGGCGGTTCGGGCACAGGCTCCCGCCGAACGGCTGCCGGTCTTCCTCTACGACTCCGGCACCGACCAGCCGTTCACCGCCGCCCGACAGGTCCCGCCGACGGACATCATCTCCCTCGCTGGTGGCCGGAACATCTTCGCCGACCTGGACGCCCGCTGGACCCAGGTGAGTTGGGAGGCCGTGGTGCGTGGCCGGCCCGAAGTGATCATCGTCCTCGACTACGGCGACAAGCCGGCCCGGGAGAAGATCGCCTTCCTGAAGTCGTTCCCCGCCACGAGGAACCTGCCCGCCGTGCGCGAGGACCGGTTCTTCGTCCTCGACTACAACGAGGGGATCAGCAGTCCCCGTAACATCGACGGGCTGGAGAAGTTCGCCGCCTACCTGCGCGGTCTGCCGCGCTGACGAGTGCGGGGTGGCGAGGGCGGGATGCGCTGACCAGTACGGGGGATGCGCTGACCAGTACGGGGGATGCGCCGACCAGTACCGGGGGGAATGTGCGCAATGGGCCGTTTGGCTGGTTACTTCGTCCATGCGTGACGGCTAGCGTACGGTTCGTGGCTAAGAAAGCATCTGCTCCCCCTATGGTGTTGGTTGACGCGGTGCGAGCTATCAGTGCCGCTTTGAGTGGTACGTCCCGCAGGCTCGCCCCGCCCCCGGCGAGTCTGCTCGAGGCGGCGTCGGGCTTCTGGCGTACCCACGCGATCGGCGCGGTCGCCCGGCTCGGCGTGGCCGACCACCTCGCCGACGGCCCCCGGGACGTGGCGTCGCTCGCCGCCGCCACCGGCACCGACGAGGACAGCCTCTTCCGGGTGCTGCGGGCGCTGGCCGCCGACGGCATCTTCCGGCGTACCGGCGCGCGGACGTTCGCGTTGAACGCGATCACCGAGCCTCTGCGCGGCGACCACCCCCAGTCGGTCCGCCACACGCTGATCCAGATGAGCTCGGACTGGAACCAGCGGATCTGGGCGGACATGACCACCACGGTCACCGAGGGGCGGCCCGCGTTCCCCCGGCAGTACGGCGGCTACCTGTGGGACTACTTCGTCGACCACCCCGACGACGGCGAGGACTTCCACCGCTCGATGCGCGAGCTGAGCCGGCTCGACATGCCGCTGATCCTGGCCGCGCACGACTTCGGCCGGTACGAGCGGATCGCCGACGTCGGGGGCGGCTCGGGGCAACTGCTGGCTGGGGTCCTGACCGCCAACCCGCACGTACGCGGGGTCCTGTACGACCTGCCGGCCGCCACCGCCGACGCGCCGGCCGTGCTCGGCGCGGCCGGCGTCGCCGACCGGGTCGAGGTGATCAACGGCAGCTTCTTCGACCACGTCCCGCCCGGCTGCGACGGGTATCTGATGCGCAACATCGTGCACGGGCTCACCGACGAGCAGGCCGGTCCCGTCTTCGACCGGCTGCGGCCGGCGTTCACCCCGCGTACCCGGCTGGTGGTGCTGGACTGCCTGGTGCCGGAGAAACCGGGTGGCAACCACCCGGGCTTCCTCGACCTCCAGATGATGGTCGGCAGCGGTGGCCGGGAACGCAGCGCGTCCGAGATGGCGGCGCTGTTCGCCGCGAACGGGTTCCAGCTGGTCGAGGTCCAGCGCACCGCCAGTCCCACGGCGATCTTCGTCGGCCGCCTCGCCTGAGCACCCGCGTTCGGTCCCGCGCCGGCACCGCCCTGCCCGGCCGGGCAGCCGCGTCCCCTGGCCGCAGCCCGGCCAGGGGTCAGGCGGACGGTCGGCCGAGCAGGTCGCGGACCCGGGAGGCCAGGGCCACCGACGCGTCGATCTCCACCTTGCGGATCGACACGCTCTCCACGTTGAAGCCGTACGGCATCCCGAGCCGCCGGCAGAAGGCGATCAGCTCGCGGGCGGTGACCAGACACTGCTCGTACGACTCGGCGAGCGGGTCGTCAGCGTGCCGCAGGGCGTTCTCCAGCCAACGCGGGACGCGTACACCGAGCCACTGGAGGAAGGTCAGTGTCTTCAGCGAGCCGCAGACCGAGAGGGTGAACACCACCGGTCGTGGCTCGAGCCCCCGCTCCCGGCAGGCGTAGTGGTAGTCGGAGACCATGCTCTTGGCCGCGTCGAGGTCGTAGACGACCTGGGAGACGAAGAACGCGCACCCCTGTTCCTGCTTGGCCAGCATCCGTAGGTGCTCGTCGAGCCCACGGGTGTGCCGCTCGGGGATGGCGACGCCGCCGACGGCCAGCTCGGGCCGGATCTCGCGGCGCAGTGCGTGCGCCCCGGGCACGGTGGTCCGCACCTGCTTGCTGCTGGAGGAGGCACCCACGAAGACCGCACCGACCCGGTCCGGGTCCACCGCCGCCAACCATCCGCGCAGCTCCGGCTCGGCGTACTTGCCCACGCACCGGTAGACGATCGTCGGGCGACGCCACCCGCTCAGGTGCTCGCCGTGGAACACCGCCGGGTCCATCGTCGGCAGGTACGGGAAGGGCCGTTCGTCCGGGTTGCGGTCGCTCTCGTCGTCGATGTCGTAGAGCACCAGCGCGTCCACGGCCAGCGGGTCGAGCCGGGCCAGGGTCAGCCGGGCGATGTCGTCGGCCTGCTCGGCGGTGACGCTGGCCCGGGGCGGGGTGATCCCGAACAGCAGCAGGCCGCGCGACGCGCTCGCGAGCACGTCCTGGAGCGAGGCTGCGCCGTCCGGCAATTCCGGGTGACCCGACATGGGCGCCAGAGTAGTCACCCGGGCGCTGCCGCCCGCTCGTCGGAGCGCGCGGGTCCGCGTGCCGGGACACGGCCGCGCGACGGTGTCGGTCGGGTCGGTCAGAATGCCGCCTATGGATCAGCGAGGCATGGTGCGGGTGAGCAAGCGGATGTCGTTGGCGCTGCGGCACGAGCCCGGTCGGTTCGGGCTCGTACCGGACCGGGCCGGGTGGGTGCCGGTCGACGACCTGCTGGCCGGGCTGGGCATCGACCGGGCGACGTTGGACACCGTGGTCGCCGGCAACGACAAGCAGCGGTTCGCCGTCGAGCGTGGTAGCGACGGCGTCGAGCGGATCCGCGCCAGCCAGGGGCACTCGATCCCGGTCGAGCTGGACCTGGTGCCGTGCGTCCCCCCGGACCAGCTCTACCACGGCACGAGCCGGTCCGTGCTGGCGTCCATCGAGGCCACCGGACTGCACCGGGGCAGCCGACACCACGTACACCTCTCGGTGGACGTGCCGACCGCCCGCCGGGTGGGCGCGCGGCGGGGCGGTGAGGTCGTGGTCCTCACCGTGGACGCCGCCGCCATGGCCCGGGACGGGCACCTCTTCTACTGCAGCGCCAACGGTGTCTGGCTGGTCGACGCGGTGCCGCCCGGCTACCTGGCCGGACCGTAGCCGTTCGGGGCTGGAACGTAGCCCGTGTCCGCGGCCCGAAACGCCCCAGGCCAGCTGCGGTGACAGCGAGCCTGGGGCGTGGGTGGGCGACTCAGCCCGGGATGTGGGTGGAGCCGCTCAGGCGGACGCCGGGAGGGCGTCGCGGGTCGGGGACAGCAACATCGCGTCCAGCGGCTGCCGGACCCGAGGGGCCTGCTCCCGGGCGGCCAGCGGGGCCGGCAGCCGGTCCGCCGCGTCCACCCGGCCCACGGCGACCACCACCACCGGTTGCAGGCCCGCGTCGAGGCCGAAGGCCGCCCGGGCCGCCTCGGCGTCGAAGCCGCCCATCTGGTGGGTGACCAGGCCGTGCGACTGCGCCTGGACGACCAGGTGCGCCACAGCCTGACCGGTGTCGTAGAGCGCGAACCGCCGTGACTGCCCGGTCTCGTCGACCGTCTGGGCGGTCACCAGCAGCAGCGCGCTGGCCGCCTCCGCCCACACCTGGTTGCCCGGGTTGAGCGTCTCGCGCAACCGCGTGAAGCTCTCCTCGCCGCGCCGGGTGACCAGGAAACGCCACGGCTGGCTGTTGTTGGCCGACGGCGCCCAGCGGGCCGCCTCCAGCAGCGGGCGCAGCGCCGCGTCGTCGAGGTCGTGGGTGGGGTCGAAGCTGCGCGGGCTCCACCGCTGGGCCAGCAGCGGGTGTAGCGGGGCCGAGGTGTCGGCCGTCCGGGCGTGGGTCATGGCGTTTCTCGTTCCTTGCGATCGGGAGGAGGGTCCGGGGGATCAGACGGCGATGGTCGCGTGCATCTCCCAGACGAGGATCTCGGCGGGTTCGGTCGCGGTGACCCGTTGCCCGCCGGTGGCGGTGAAGCGTACGGCGTCACCGGTGCCCAGCGCCCCGGAGCCCTCCAGCTCCACCGCGCCCTTGGCCACGAAGAGGTGGAGGAAGGGCGCCTCGGGCAGTTGCACACTCTTGCCCGGCTCGAGCCGGGCCGCGTACAGGCCGGCGTGGCGGTTGCGGATGCGGATGGCCGCCTCCCCGTCGTGCTTGTCCATGCCGGAGGCGACCGGCACCAGCCCGCCGCCGAGCAGTTCGGCGTCGATCTCGAGCTGCTCGTAGCCCGGCGTCACGCCGGCCTCGTCGGGGACCACCCACATCTGGACGAAGTGCACCGGCTCGGTGTGCCGCTCGCCCTGGAGGCGCCAGGAGTCGTTCTTCTCCGAGTGCAGGATGCCGCGGCCGGCGGTCATCCGCTGGGCCAGCCCCGGGTAGATCACCCCGGAGTGGCCGGTGGAGTCCTGGTGCACCAGGGAACCCCGCAGCACCCAGGTGACGATCTCCATGTCCCGGTGCGGGTGGGTGTCGAAGCCGGTGCCCGGGGTGACGATGTCGTCGTTGTTGACCAGGAGCAGCCCGTGGTGGATGTTCGCCGGGTCGCGGTGGTGGCCGAAGGAGAACGAGTGCTTCGAGTCCAGCCAGCCGGCCTCGGTGGTGAACCGGTCGGCGGCCCGGCGGATGTCGACGCGGGGGGTCAGCAGGGTGCTCATGGGAGGTTTCCTCTCCAGTCCGAGGGTGGTCGGTGGGGGAGCGCGGAGCGCCGTCGCGGGTGGTGGCGGCGCCCCTGCGCGGGGTTCAGGACTGCTTGATCGCGGAGACCTCGAACTCCAGGACGATCTTGTCGCTGACCAGGACGCCGCCGGTCTCCAGGGCGGCGTTCCAGGTCACCCCGTAGTCGCTGCGGCTGATGGTCACCGAGCCCTCGAAGCCGAGCCGCAGGTTGCCGAACGGGTCGGTGGCCGCGCCCTCGTACGTGAAGGGGACGGTCACCGGGCGGGTGACGCCCCGGACGGTGAGGTCGCCGGTCAGGTCGAAGGTGTCCGCGCCGGTCTGCCGGGACGCGGTGGAGACGAAGGTGATCTCCGGGTAGGTCTCCATGGCGAGGAAGTCGTTGCTGCGCAGGTGCTCGTCGCGCTGCGCGTTGCGGGTGTCGATGCTGGCCGCCTGGATGGTGACGGTCACCGCGGTGGCGCTCGGGTCGTTGCCGTCGAAGACCACGTGGCCCTCGAAGTCGTTGAACGCGCCCCGGACCTTGGTCACCATCGCGTGGCGGGCGACGAAGCCGATCCGGGTGTGGCTCGGGTCGATCGTGTAGGTGCCGGTGAACTGGGCGAGTTCGGTGGTCGGGGCGGTCATGATGTCCTCCAGGAAGCTTTGATGATGTGTCATTTACGTCTGCCTCAACCTACGTGACCTGCCATCCATTCCCTGCATGATGTGTCATCCATCACTGGTAGGGTTGGGTCCATGACCCGATGGCTCGACGACGACGAACAGCGCGCATGGCGGGCCTACCTGCAGATGCAGAACCGGCTCACCGCCCGCCTGGGACGACAGTTGCAGCAGGACTCCGGCCTTTCCCTCGCCGACTACGACGTCCTCGTGGCGCTCACCGAGGCGGCCGAGGGACGGCTGCGCCCGTTCGCGTTGCAGGAGCAGTTGGAGTGGGAGCAGAGCCGGCTGTCCCACCACCTCAGCCGGATGCAGCGGCGGGGCCTGGTCGACCGGGAAGGCTGCCCCGGCGACCGGCGCGGCGCGTTCGTGGTGCTCACCCCCGCCGGCCGGGAGGCCATCGAGGGCGCCGCCCCCGGCCACGTCGCGGCAGTCCGGGAGTTCTTCCTCGACCAGTTCGACCGGGACGGGGTGGCCACCCTGGAACGCCTCGCCACCCAGGTGCTGCGTCGGCTCGACGCCGACGAGCGGAGCTGACCTCGGCAGCGACGTCGCGGACAGCGGTGGGCGCGGCCGTCGTGACAGGATGACGCCCCGTGCGTCCTGAAAAACCTCTTCTGACCGCTGCGGCGACCTGCGCCGCGTTGCATGCCGTGGGCATCCTGGTGGCCGAACCGGTCTGGCGGTACGCCGAGGTGCTGAGCCTCGGCCTGCTCCTCGCCTACGCCGTGGTCAGCGGACTGCCAACCCCCCGCTGGGCGGTGCCGACAGCCCTCACGCTGCTGCTCGTGGACGCGTTCCTGACCTTGCCCGCCGATCCGACCGCCGACCGCTCGGACTGGCAGTTTCTCGCGCCGGGCCCCACCGGCGTCGACACCTGGTCCGGCTTCGCGTCGGGTCTCACCCTCTGCTGGGCACCGTTGACCGCCGTGGCGGTCCTGCTCCTGGCCTGGCGCCACGTCGGCTGGCACCGGCGGACGGCTGCCGTTGCGGCAGTGGTGGCGGCGCTGGTCACCGGGTACGCCATCGTCCGGGTCGTGGACGTCTGGCTCGTCGCCAGGTCGGAATCCCGGCCGTCCGCGTTCGGCGTCGACGCGGCCGACCCGGTGATCGCCGTGCCCCTGGCGGTGCTGCCGCCGTTGGCGCTCGGGCTGAGCGCGCTGGCGCTCGCCACGGTGCTGGCCGGGCACGGCCGGTGGCTCGCCTCGGCCGGCGCGATGGTGCTGGTCCTGGTCGCGCTGCCGCACCTGGACGCGAGCATCGGCGCGGTGCCGCGGCCCCTGTACGCGGGCGAGGCGTTCGTCGAGTTCGCCTGGCAGACCATCCCGCCCAGCCGGTCCATGCCGCAACCCGTTCCGGCGCTCACGGCTGCGGTGGAGCTGACCTCGTACCTGCTGCTCGTCGCGGGCCTGACCGGTTTCCGCCGGCCGGCCCGAACCGTAGCCGCAGAGGCAGCCGGGCCGCAGTCCTGAGGGGTGCGCCGGCTACGCGGTGATCCGGTGGGTGAGCGCGGTGTGCCGGCGGCCGGTGCCCGCCGTCCGTACGGCGATGGCGAGGGCCCGGCGGGAGCCGGCCAGCACGACCAGCTTCCGGGCCCGGGTGACGGCGGTGTAGAGCAGGTTGCGCTGCAACATCATGTACGACCCCATGGTCACCGGCACCACCACGGCCGGGTACTCGCTGCCCTGCGAGCGGTGCACGGTGATGGCGTACGCGTGCTGCAACTCGTCCAGCTCGTGGAAGTCGTACCCGACGTCCTCGTCCTCGTCGGTGCGGACGGTCAGCGTCTGCTCGTCCGGGTCGATCGCGGTGACCATGCCGACGGTGCCGTTGAAGACGCCCGCCGTCCCCTTCTCGTAGTTGTTGCGGATCTGGATGACCTTGTCACCGACCCGGAACACCCGGGACCCGTGCCGACGCTCCGGCGCGCCCTCGCGGTGCGGCGCGAGCGCCTGTTGCAGCAGGGCGTTCAGGTTGCCCGCCCCGGCCGGACCCCGGTGCATCGGGGTGAGCACCTGGATGTCGCGGGGGTGCAGGCCGAAACGGCGGGGAATGCGGCGGGCCACGATGTCCACCACCTGCTCGGCGGTGACCTCCGGCTCGTCGCTGGGAAAGAGGAAGAAGTCCGGGTACCCGTCGAACACCGGCGGCTGGCCCGCGTTGATCCGGTGCGCGTTGACCACCACACCGGACTCCTGTGCCTGCCGGAAGATCCGGGTCAGCCGGACCCGGGGAACGGTCTCCGCGGCCAGGGCGTCCCGCAGCACCTCGCCCGCGCCCACCGAGGGCAACTGGTCGACGTCGCCCACCAGCAGCAGATGCGCTCCCGGCGGCACCGCCTTGACCAGCTTGTTGGCCAGGATCAGGTCGAGCATCGACGCCTCGTCCACCACCACCAGGTCGGCGTCGAGCGGGTTGTCCCGGTCGTGGGCGGCGTCCCCGCCCGGCCGGAGCTGGAGCAGCCGGTGCACGGTCGTCGCCGGCTGCCCGGTCAGCTCGGTCAGCCGTTTCGCGGCGCGCCCGGTGGGCGCGGCCAGCACGATCTTCGCCTGCTTCGCGCCGGCCAGTTCGATGACCGACCGGACGGTGAAGGACTTGCCGCAGCCCGGACCGCCGGTCAGCACGGCCACCTTCGAGGTGAGCGCCAGCCGCACCGCCTGCTCCTGCTCCGGGGCCAGTTCCGCACCGGTGCGCGCCCGTAGCCAGGTCAGGGCCCGGCCCCAGTCCACCCCGGCGAAGGCGGGCATCCGGTCGGCCGGCTCGCGCAGCAGCCGGACCAGGCTCGCCGCGAGCGCCGACTCGGCCCGGTGGAACGGCACCAGGTACACCGCCGGGATGGTGCCGCCGTCGCCGCTCGGGTTCGGCACCGCCTCCCGGACCACGCCCTCCTCCGCCGCGAGGTCGGTCAGGCACTCGCCGACCAGGGACGCCGGGACCCCCAGGATCGCGGCGGCATCGGCGAGCAGGTTGGGCTCCGGGAGGTAGCAGTGCCCGTTGTCGGCGGCCTCGGAGAGGGTGTAGCGGATGCCCGCCTGCACCCGCTGCGGACTGTCGTGCGGGATGCCCACCGCCTGGGCGATGCTGTCGGCCGTCTTGAAGCCGATGCCCCACACGTCGGCGGCGAGCCGGTACGGCTCGTTGCGGACCACCGAGATCGCGTTGTCGCCGTACTCCTTGTAGATGCGCACGGCGTGCGAGGTGGAGACGCCGACGCCCTGGAGGAAGACCATCACCTCCTTGATGGCCTTCTGCTCCTGCCAGGCCGTGCCGATCGCTGCGGTGCGCTTGCGGCCGAGGCCGTGCACCTCGATCAGCCGGCCCGGCTCGTTCTCGATGACGTCGAGGGTCTGCGCGCCGAACGCGGCGACGATCCGGGCGGCCATCTTCGGACCGATCCCCTTGATCAGCCCCGAGCCGAGATAACGCTCGATGCCCTGCACCGTGGCGGGCAGCACGCTGGTGCAGCTGTGCACCTCGAACTGGCGGCCGTACTTCGGGTGCGACCCCCAGCGGCCGACCAGCCGCAGCCGCTCGCCGGGCTGCACCCCGGGCAGGGCCCCGACCACGGTCAGCAGGTCGGCGCCGGAGCGGTCGGTGGCGACCCGGGCGATGGTGTAGCCGGTCTCCTCGTTGGCGTAGGTGATCCGTTCGAGCACCGCCTCCAGGGTCGCGCCGCGCGCGGGGGCGGCGGCCGGGGCGGACGGTACGGCGGTCATCATCGACGATGATGGCAGACCCGACCGACAAACCCGGCCGGTGGGCACGCGTGTCCCGGCGGGGTCAGCCGCCCGGACAGCGGGTGTCGCCGCCGCTGTGCTCCTGACAGCCACCCGGCGCGGACGGGACCGGCGGCGGGGGGACCAGGTCCCGGGCGGCGGCCTCCCCGAACGGCAGTCCGAACGCGCCGAGGAGGAGTGCCAGGGAGAGGTAGACCGCGCCGGTGCGCATCAACCGCCCGGCGAACGCGACGACGGCGATCACGACCGGGCCACCGGCGGCGGTCAGGTAGAGCGACAGCAGCACCCAGCTGCCTCGTCGGCTGGGCTCCGCCGGGTCGGCACCGCCGTTGCCGTGCTGGTCGGCCCAACCCTGTATGCCGATGGCGAAGGTCCAGCCCAGCAGGAGCAGTGCCGCGAGCAGCCAGAGCACGGTCAGCAGCGCCACGGCACCGGCCCGGCGGCGGGTCGAGGGCGACGGCTCCATGCCGGGTAGTACACCCCGACGCGCACCGACGGTGCCTGAGTACGGAAGCTCACGCCACCCGGGCGGTCGTGCCGGCGGGGGCGGGCGGTACGACGTCTGGGTGCAGGACGGCGGCGATCGCCTCGACGCCGTCCACCAGCCGGGGCCCGGGGCGTACCACGAGGGCGTCGGCGTCGACCGCCCAGACCGCCGCACCGGGGAACCGGGACGCGACCTGTTCCGCCTGCCCGGTCGCCCCGGCCAGGTCGAACCCGCACGGCGCGACGAGCACGACCTGTGGTGCGGCGTCGGCCAGCGCCGCCCAGGTGGTCGGTGTCGAACGGGCGCCCGGGTGGGCGGCGACCGGCTCACCCCCGGCGGCGTCGACCAGGTCGGGAATCCAGTGCCCGGCGGCGAACGGCGGGTCGACCCATTCGACCACCGTGACCCGGGGACGCTGCCGTCCGGCGACCGCCGCCGCCACCGCCGCGAGCCGGTCGCGCAGCGCGGCCACCAGGGCGTCCCCCCGGTCGGGTACGCCCGCCTGCCGGCCCACCGCGGAGATCGTGCCGAGGACCTCGTCCAGGGTGTACGGATCCAGCGACAGCACGTCGGCGCGGCAGCCCAGGTGGTCCAGGGCGGCGGTGAGCTGCCCCGCCGGCAGCGCGCAGACGCGGCACAGGTCCTGGGTGAGGACGAGGTCGGGATCCAGCCCGGCGAGCGCGTCGGCGTGCAGGGTGTAGAGGTCCGCCCCGGCCGCCCGCTGCGACCGGACGTACGCGTCGATCTCGCCCGGGCTCATGCCACGGGTGTCCCGGCCGCCCACCACCACGAGCTTGCCGGCCCGGTCGGCCGGTGGCACGTCGCACTCGAAGGTCACGCCGACCAGGTCGTCGCCGAGCCCGAGCGCGTAGACGATGTCCGTGGCCGAGGGAAGCAGGGAAACCAGCCGCATGGGGTGCCATCATGCCCGCTGCCGCCTCGACGCACGACCCGTCCCGGCCGGGCCGGACCCGTGTGGCGGCTCCGGACGTCAGCCGGTGACGTACGGGTTTCCGCCGGTCAGGCGGACCGTGAAACCGTCCGGGCCCTGACGCATCGTCACATGGTTGCAGGACTGGTGGGTGATCCACAGGCCCAGGCCGCCGGTCGCGCCGTTGCCGGCCGGGAGCAGACCGGCGAACGGGTCCTTCGGGCCGTCGCCGCCGTCGTGGACGCTGACCACGATGCGGTCCGGTCCGCTCCAGAGCCGCAGCGCCACCGGCTCACGCCCGTGGCGCAGGGCGTTGGTCACCGTCTCGCTCACCGCCACGACCAGGTCCTCGACGTCGTCCGGCGGTAGGTGGCCGCGGTCGGCGCCGTACACCGCCGCGCGGGCCTGCGCGGGGGTGGGCGCGAACAGCTCGATCATCGGCGGCGTGTGCTGGAGCGGGTCGGGTGACACCGCCCGGGGCTCGGTGAGGTAGAGCAGCGGATCGGTGTATGTCTCGCTCGGCTGGCGCCGGCCGTCGGGCAGCGCGACCCGGGGATGGGTACGCAGCACGTCCGCCAGCACCGGCGCGGGGGTGGCCCGCCGGTCGTAGGCGCACATGCTCCACAACGGGAACTCGTCGTAGGCGTGGTTGATCGCCGACTCGTACCGGGCCCACCAGTCCCAGGTCGCGCCGAAGCCGGCGCCGGGGATCTCGCCGAGGATCCGGATCTGACCGGCCCCGGCGGCGACGTGGTCGGCCAGTAGCTGCCGGTACGACCGGATCGCGGCGGTCGGCCGGGCGTACACGTCGTCGCCGTCGACGAACAGCACCCCCGAATCCGTCGGCAGGGCCGACCGGACCAGCGCCGTGCGACGTTCCCCGAGAGAGACCAGGGTCGGCTCGCCCGCTTCGACCCCGCCGAGCAGGAAGGGCAGCACCACGGCGAGCAGGTCCTCGTCGGAGTCGTAGCAGACGGCCTCGTGGAAGTAGCCGACGTGGTCGGCGGCGGCGCCCGTCCTCACCGGGCCACCTCCACGTTCAGACCGGGCAGGTCGAGCAGTTCCGCGACCCGGGCGGCGGCGGACCGGGAGGCGCGCAGGACGGCCACCGCGCCGTGCGCGCGGGCGTGGTCCCGTAGGTGGATCAGGTTGCGGTGGTCGATGAAGCGCAGGTCGCTCGCCTCCACCACCAGCCGGCCGTCCACCGGACGTGGGTCGGCACGGTCCAGGGCGGCCCGGAACAGCTCGTGGTTCGAGGCGTCCAGCTCGCCGACGAGCGCGGCGCGGCCGTCACCCGGCGACTCGGCGTACAGCCGGAAGAGGACGTCCTCGACGTTGGTCCCCGGGTGCATGCAGGCGAGTTCCGCGACGGCCGCGTCGCCCAGGAGTTGCCGGTCGTACGCGCACATCGCGGACATCGGCCGCACACGCATGTACCGGTCGATGAGGTGTTCGTAGCGGGCGAAGGCGTCCCGTTGGCGCGGGGTGCGCACCAGCGCGGTCGCGTCGGCGGCCACCCGCAGCCCGGTGTGACCGGCGGCCAGGGCGGCCTCCGTCGCGGTCGCGTACGCGTGCACCTGGTCGGTCGGGACGACGACGTGGTCGGGGGCGTAGGCCGAGCCCACCGGGACGATCCGGGCGGCTCCCCGGCGCAGGGCGTCGCGGATCGGGGGCTCCTCCCGCAGTCGGTCGGCGACCGGGTCCGGCTCCACCGTGACGTACCAGATCTGCTCGCCGAGGGCGAGGCCGTCCAGGAGGAAGGCGCGGACCCGGGAGTACAGGGCGGCCCGGTCGTCGTATCGCCAGCACACGTGACGGTACGCCGCCGTCGGCCGCGTCCGGCCGCTCACCCTGGATACCCCATACCGACAGTCTAGGTCGGGTCCGGAGCCGGGCCGTCGCCTGCCGGCCCGGCGAAACCGACCGGAACGCCGATTGCCGATCATATCGACGCCTGTCATTGTTTTGTCACCTTCCCACCCAGGAGGATGTCATGAGAGGCAGAACGCTGACCGCAGCCGTGGCCCTCGCCGTCGCGACCGCGCTGACGGTGACCCCCGTGTCGCCGGCCGCCGCGTCCGCGCCGACGCGGACGGCCACCCCGGCTCCCCTCGCCGCCCCGGACATCGTGGTGGCCAACGTCCAGGCCCACCTGACCCAGTTCCAGACCATCGCCACCCAGAACGGCGGCCACCGTCGGGCCGGGTCCGCCGGCTACACCGCCTCGGTCGCGTACGTCCGGGCCACACTCCAGGCGGCCGGGTACACGGTCACCGAGCAGGTCTGCACCAGCTGCGTGTACCGGTCGAACAACCTGATCGCCGAGTGGCCGGCCGGGCCCGCCGACCAGGTGGTGATTTTCGGCGCCCACCTCGACGGCGTGTCGGCCGGCCCGGGCATCAACGACAACGCCTCCGGCTCGGCGGTCCTGCTGGAGAACGCGCTGGTACTGGCCCAGCAGAACCCGACCATGACCAAGCGGGTCCGGTTCGCCTGGTGGACCGACGAGGAACAGGGTCTCAACGGCTCGGAGTTCTACGTCAACTCGCTCAGCGCCACCCAGCGCGGCTACATCAAGGGCTACTACAACTTCGACATGGTCGGGTCGACCAACGCCGGCTACTTCATCAACCGGATCACCTCGACCACCGCCGCCCCCCTCAAGGCGTACTGGGACTCGCTCGGCCTCCAGCCGGAGGAGAACCGGGAGGGGCAGGGCCGCTCCGACGACTACCCGTTCCAGCAGGTCGGCATTCCCACCTCGGGGTACGCCGCCGGTGCGAGCGCCCGCAAGACCAGCACCCAGGCCGCCAAGTGGGGCGGTACGGCCAGCGCGGCGTTCGACCCCTGCTACCACCGTTCCTGTGACACCACGAGCAACGTCAGCGCGACGGTGGTGAACCGCACCGCCGACGGCATCGCGTACGCCATCTGGCAGCTCGCGGTGGGTGGCGGCACGCCCGGCCCCTGCACCGGAGGAGAGATGGTCGGCAACGGCTCGTTCGAGGCCGGCACCGCGCCGTGGACCGCGCCGGCCGGGGTGATCACCAACTCGCCCCAGCAGCCCGCGCGGACCGGTTCGTACACGGCCTGGCTCAACGGGGACGGCACCACCCGTACCGAGACCCTCACCCAGTCGGTGACCCTGCCGGCCGGCTGCACCAGCTACACCCTCGGCTTCCACCTGCACGTCGACACCGCCGAGACCACCACCTTCCGGGTGTACGACCGGCTCACCGTGCAGCTCGGCGGGGCCACCCTGGCGACGTACTCCAACCTGAACGCCGCCACCGGCTACGTCGCCCGCACCTTCGACGTCGGCGCGTACGCCGGGCAGACGGTGACGCTCACCTTCACCGGCACCGAGGACGCCAGCCTCCAGACCAGTTTCGTCATCGACGACGTGACCCTCCAGGCGAGCTGACCGGGTGGTCTTCCGCTGCCGTCACGCGCGGCGGAAGACCACCGCCCGCCCGATCCCGCTCGCGTCGTGGCGCGCGGTTTACTCCTGCGCGGTCGCCGACGGCGGGGCACTGCCGCCCTGCGGCACCTCCGCCGTCATCAGCCGGACGAGCTCCGCGCGGTCGGCCGCCGACGGCAGCCCCCATTCCGGACGGTAGCCGTACAACTCGGCCAGCGGCGTGGAGGTGGTCCGGCCGTCGAGCATCTCCACCGCGTCGGTGCCGATCAGCCCCGGGTGTTCGACCCCGCACGCCTGGGCGACCTTCATCAGGTCGCGACGCAACGTGCGGAGGTAGTTCGCCACCCGCACCGACTTGCGCGCGGGGTCCAGGCCCCGGCTCAGCCAGGGATTCTGGGTGGCGACGCCGGTCGGACAGGTGTCGGTGTGGCACTTCTGGGCCTGGATGCATCCGATCGCCAGCATCGCCTCCCGGCCGACGTTGACCAGGTCGCACCCCAGCGCGAAGGCCACGATCGCGTTGTCCGGCAGCCCCAGTTTCCCCGCCCCGGCGAAGACGACCTGCTCGTGCAGACCCCGCTCGGCGAACGTCCGGTAGACCCGGGCGAACCCCTGCTGGAAGGGGAGGGAGACGGAGTCGGCGAAGATCAACGGCGCGGCCCCGGTTCCGCCCTCACCACCGTCGACGGTGACGAAGTCGACTCCCCGGCCGGTGTCCCGCATCAGGTCGGCGAGTTCCTCCCAGAAGTCGAGGTCGCCGACGGCGGACTTGATCCCGACCGGCAGCCCGGTCTCGGTGGCGAGCAGCTCGACCCAGTCCAGCAGACTGTCGCAGTCGGCGAACTCGGCGTGCCGGGACGGGCTGACGCAGTCGCGGCCCGGTGGGACACCCCGGGTGTCGGCGATCTCCGCCGAGACCTTTGCCCCCGGCAGCAACCCACCGAGGCCCGGTTTGGCACCCTGGCTGAGCTTAATCTCCAGTGCCCGCACCGGCGCGCCGGCCACCACCTCCCGGAGCCGGTCGAGGCTGAACCGCCCGTGCTCGTCCCGGCAGCCGAAGTACGCGGTGCCGAGCTGGAAGACCAACTCCCTACCCCGGCGGTGGTACGGCGACAGCCCACCCTCGCCGGTGTTCTGGAGGCAGCCGGCCAGCGCCGCGCCCCGGTTGAGCGCCTCGACGGCCCTTCCGGACAGCGAACCGAAGCTCATCCCGGAGATGTTCACCACCGAGTCGGGGCGGAACGCCTTCGGTCGGCCCCGGGCCGCGCCGAGCACCTTCGCGCACGGCAGCCACACCTCGTGCCCAGCGGTCGGAGAGGACGGCGGCACGGCCCGACCGAAGGTCCGGTGTTTGATGATCGGATATCCGGGGGTGTACTCGATGTTGTTGTCGGTCCCGAACCCGAAGTAGTTGTTCTGCTGCTTCGCCGAGGCGTACACCCAGCGGCGCTGGTCGCGGGTGAAGGGACGCTCCTCGTCGTTGCCTGCCACGATGTACTGCCGCAGCTCGGGCCCGATCGACTCGAGCAGGTACCGGGCCCGGCCCAGCACCGGGAAGTTGCGCAACAGTGCGTGGTCGCGCTGGAGGAGGTCGCGTGCGGCGAGGGCCGCCAGCGCTGCTGCGGCGGCGGGTACGGCTCGACGTGCCCAGGTCATGCGGGTCAGTCTTTCCGTGATCGACCACGCCCAAACGGGCCCGGGATCTCCCGGCGCCGGGCGGTTGCTCCACGCACTTACCGCGTTAAATGTCGTACCCCGGTTGCAGCATGTTCTCATGGCTGTTTCCGCTCTGGCTCATGGCCCCGACCGGCCCCGCTCGCTGCCGCTGCGCGAGGTCCGTACCCGGCTGACCCAGCTGGTCGCGATGGCCGAACTGACCGACACGGTCACCCTGGTCACCCGCGACGGCGATCCCCGACCCATCGCGGCGATCGTGCCGGCGGCCGCCGCCCGGAGCGCCGCACAGGCCCGGGCGGACGCCGACCGGGTCGCCGCGGTCACCGCCGGCTGGGCCCGTCGCCTCGACGAGACGCGCCGGCAGGGCGCGAGTCGGCACGCCGCCGAACTGCGGGCCGTCACCGACGCGCTCGCCGAGGTCTGGGCCGAACTCGACCGCAGGGCCGCCCCCGGCAGCGACCCGGCGCTCGACCGGCTGCGCGCCGCGCACGCCGACCTGCTCCGCGACTGACAGTCCGACCGCCTCGACCGCCGTGCGGTCGTCCCGGTATTGACTGCGGCGGAGTGCCGGCCGCTGTGTGGACCTGATCCCCGTCGGGGACTCACGTGCGGGTGGGCGACGGGTGGACCTTGTCGTCCGGCTGCGCCGTCCGGGCGACGGCCTGCAGCGGCCGGACCGGCGCGGGACGGCTAGCCGGGCTGTCCGCCACTGAACCGCGCCGCGTGCTCGGGCTTTGCCCGGGTCGGAGGCGCGTCAGGGTGCGGGTATGCGTGTGGGCCGGCACCCCGGGGTTCGGGGTGCCGGCCCACACGGTGTTTGGTGTGTCAGGCGTTCTGTGTGTCAGCTGTTCCAGTGCTGGGCGACGAGGTCAGCGGCCTGGGTTTCCCACTGGGCGTAGTGGTCCGGGTACGCCGACACCTGCACGGTCTGGGCGGCCTGGGTGAGCGGCATGTCCTCCCAGCCGTCCACACCCTTCAGGCCGTTGAGGAACGCGGTGGTCGAGTATTCGGGGTCGGTGATCTGCTCCACCGTGCCCCACCCACTCGAGGGACGCTGCTGGAACAGGCCCTGCGAGTCGTGGTCGTTGCGGTCACCCAGGTGGCCCAGGTTCTCCAGCTTCGACTCCTGCAGGCTCGTGGCGATGGCCACCACGGCGGCCCGCTCGTTCATGCCGGTCTTCTTCGTGGCCTTGATGATCGCCTTCGCGTTGTCGGTCTGCTCGGTGTTGAGCGGGATCCGCGACTGCGCGCCCTGCACACCATGCGGGATCAGCTTGCTGGTGTCCGGCTTGTCGGCCTGCACCACAGCGGCGGCCGGGGTGGCGGCGTGGGCGGCAGTGGTGTCGAGGACGGTGCCGACCGGACCGCCGATGACACCACCGGCGAAGGCCAGACCAGCAACACCGAGAACAGTCTTACGCAGCAGCTTCGTAGCCATGAGAGGGGTACTCCATTCGGGGGTCGGCACACCCCAAGGGGGTGGGGTGTGCGAGCACCGTCCGGCGCCCAAAAGAGGGGGGAAAGATCAAAGGGGGGGTGCGGCGGGGAGCGGGGCTCACCACGCCGGGTCCAGATGTAACGACCGCCAGCCCGCCGGCATTCCACCCCACCACCACCCGAGGGGGTGGGGGGTGCGGGGCCTGCTACCTCGGTCGTCCAGAGAGTGTAACGACGGCTGGCCGGCCGACATTCCACCCGACCACCCGGGGCGGGGGCGGGCTTGCCGGGCCTACCAGTCGGCGTCGGCGTCGGCGTCGGTCGTCGGCGAATGCCATGATCAACCCGGCATACGGCATGTGGGGGCTTCCGGACGATCGGACACCCCAACATGCCGCAAAACCCGAGTCGGTCAGCAAGCCGAGACGGCCGCGCTCGCTTGCCTCCTCGGCCGTCCGGAGGGTGTAACGACCCCCGCCCGGCCGGCATTCCGGGGTTGCGCAGCCCCGTCGGGCAGCTCCCCCGGGTCTGAGCGACTCCATCACGCCGCAACGGCGGCCTACGGCGTCTCCATTACGCCGAAACGGCGGTCTCGGGCGTCCTGGACAGCGCCACATCGCCGAAACGATGGCGGTCACCGGCGATCCGGAGCCGCCGGGGCGGACCCGGACACGCGATGCCAGACAGCCTCCCCGGGACCTGACCGACGCCATATCGCCCAAACGGCGGCCCTCCAACGCCTCGGACACCCCACCGCCAGCACCCGTACCGAGGACCCGCCATCGCTGTCGAGGAGGGGTGGTACAAGGTTGCGCTGTGGTGCCGGACACAATGCCGCTCGATCCTGCCTCGAGTGTCGGTCGTCGCTGGGGTGACCGCCCGAGGTGCTTACCTGTGGATCTGACGCGCATTGGGGTGAATCGTTGGGCGACCACGGGTGAAACATTCATAACGGACTTACTGATCAATCAATCGATTCGCGTTCTTGCGCGAAGATCTAGCGGTCGGTAAGTTGTCTCGTCGTTGGAGCCCGGACTCCGTTCCGTGCCTTTATCCGGTTCACGGAAGTCCGGGCCTCGGCTTGGTCGGGACGTGTCCCCTGTCACAGAAGGTGGGATCTGTGAAGAGGAAACACTCGGTCCCTGTGCTGCCCGGCGACGCCCACCACGGCCATCCGCGGTCGTCCGCTCCGCCCACCGGCAGGGAAAACTGTCGCCTCACCAGGCGACCTGGCCGGCGTCCGCGACGGCGTGGGAAGGATTCCCGCCCTATTGATCGGTGACCGCTTCCCGGGTCGATGACCGCATCTCGTCCGATTCGTCGGCAGATGTCGGCTCGGCCCCTCCAATAGTGACCCGGCCGGTAGCCGGTACGGCGTACCGCGCGACCCCCCGGCCGGGTGCCGATCCTGCGGGTCCGACCGTACCTGTCGATTGCTGAGGTGACGTTTGTGCGCGACGTGGAATCCTGGTTGTCCGCCGGGGCCGATCCGGTCGAATTCCCCTACCCTCTGGTTACCGCCGAATATTTGCGGGTCGGTAAACACTTCGTCGACCGGGACGTCCTGCTCGGCCTCGACCGGGCCCGAGCGGCCCTACCCGCCGGCCCGCGTCCGGGCCTGACCCTGTTACGCCGCTTCCTCGACTGCGCGCTCGACAAGTGGGACGGCCGGTACGACTATCACTCGTACCTCGCCCTCCCCGTGCTGTCGACGGCGCTGGAGGGGATCGGCGAGATCACGCCGGGCCGGGCCCGGCGCCACCGCGACCGGCGGTACCTGCACCTCCTCACCGACCTGCTGCGCTTCGAACTCGACGTCGAGGCAGGCCGTACCGACCTGCTGCCCGGGCAGCGCCCCGACCGCGACCGGCTGACGAAGCGGCTGCGGCTGGCCGTCCGCGCGGCCCAGCCCGTCCTGGCCCGGCTCAGTCCGCTCACCACCATTACGGCGACCGACCCGGTCGCCGCCGCCGCCGAGGTCTGCGCCGCCGTCGACGCCACCACCGCCGAACGGCGCGACCTGCGGCTGAGCATGCTGCCGGTGTACGTGGTGCACGACGAGTACCTCTTCCTCCGGGTGCTCCAGTCGTACGAGACCACCTTCGCCCTGCTGGTCGTGTTGCTGCGGGCCGCGCGGGACGCGCTCCTGCGGGGGCCGCCGCGCCCGCCGCCGAGCACCTCGCCACCGCGACCGGGACGCTGGCCGGCTCGGGGCTGTTGTTCTCCCTGCTGGCCACCATGCAGCCCGAGTCGTTCCGCACCTTCCGGGCGTACACGGAGGGGGCCAGCGCCATCCAGTCGCACAGCTACAAACTGGTGGAGTCGCTCTGCCGGACACCGGACCGGGAACGGCTGGACAGCGCGGCCTACCACTCTGCGCCCGAGGTGCGGCAGCGGGTCCTGGCCGGGCAGTTGACGCTCGACCAGGCGTACCGGATCGCGGTGGAGCGGGGCACGCTCGACCCGGCCCCGCGCGCGCTGGTCGCCGACCGGATGCGCGACTTCGCCGAGGCGCTGCTCACCTGGCGGCGCACGCACCACCGGCTGGCGGTGCGGATGCTCGGTGAGCGTTCGGGCACCGGCTACACCGAGGGGACGCCCTATCTCGCGGCGGTCCGCTCGGTGCCGGTGTTCCGCACCGTGGACATGGCGCCGGCCGGCGCCGAGGTCACCGGGCCGGCCGGCACGGCGGTCACCTCGCCGGCCGGCACGGCGGTCACCTCGCCGGTCCGCGCGACCTTCGCGTCACCGGCCGGCGCGACGTCTGGGTCACCGGTCGGCGAACCGTTCGGCGAAGGCCACCAGGTCACGGCGTTCGATGGCGGCGGCCATCAGGTCGGGAAAGGCGTCCGGCGTGCAGGCGAAGGCCGGCACCCCGAGCGCGGCCAGCGCGGCGGCGTTCTGCCGGTCGTAGGCCGGGGCACCCTCGTCGGAGAGCGCCAGCAGCACGACTACCTGGACTCCGGCGGCGGTCATCTCCGCCACCCGGCGCAGCATCTGCTCCCGCACCCCGCCCTCATAGAGGTCGCTGATCAGGACGAAGATGCTGTCCCGGGGACGCGTGATCAACTGTTGGCTGTAGCCGATCGCCCGGTTGATGTCGGTGCCCCCGCCCAGTTGCGTGCCGAACAGCACCTCCACCGGGTCGCTGAGCTGGTCGGTGAGGTCCACGACCGCGGTGTCGAAGACCACCAGTGAGGTACGCAGCGAGCGCATCGAGGCCAGCACCGCGGCGAACACCCCCGAGTAGACCACCGAGGCGGCCATCGACCCGGACTGGTCGACGCAGAGCACCACGTCCCGCTGCACCGCCGTGGTACGCCGTCCGTACCCCACCAGTCGCTCGGGAATCACCGTGCGGTGCTCCTGCTGGTAGTGCTTGAGGTTGGCGCGGATCGTCCGGTCCCAGTCGATGTCGGCGTGCCGGGGGCGGTTGATCCGGGTGGCCCGGTTCAGCGCCCCCGTCACCGCCGCCTTGGTCCGCTGCGCGATCCGCCGCTCCAACTCCTCGACCACCCGGCGGACCACCTGCCGGGCGGCCTCCCTGGTCTGGTCCGGCATGACCCGGTTCAGTGAGAGCAGCGTGCCGACCAGGTGCACGTCCGGCTCGACCGCGGCGAGCATCTCCGGTTCCAGCAGCAGTCGGGTGAGGTTGAGCCGCTCGATCGCGTCGGCCTGCATGACCTGCACCACGGTCGACGGAAAGTACTGGCGGATATCCCCGAGCCAGCGCGCCACCCGGGGCGCCGAGCCGCCGAGCCCGGCCTGACGCCGGGACGAACTGCCGTCACCCTCGCCGTCGCGGTCGTAGAGAGCGGCCAACGCCCCGTCCATCGTGGCGTCGCCGCCGGAGAGGCGGCCACAGGCGCCGTCGGCGGCCCCGCCGAGCACCATCCGCCAGCGACGCAGCCGCTCCCGGTCCGCGTCCCCGTCGGCCTGAGGGGACGTCGCGTCGCCCTCCGGCAGGGCGTCGGTCGAGGTGGTCATCGGATCTCCCGTCCGAGCAGGATGCCGAGCGTGGGCAGGACCGCCGCCGCCCGGTCGTGGTCGAGGTCGGCCGTCGGCCGTCGGTCCACTGCGGCACCTCGGTGCGCGACCCGGTCGCCGATGGCCCGGCGCTCGCCGGCGGCGAAGCTGCCGAAGGTCCGCCGCAGCAGGGGCAGGACCTCGGTGAACGAGTCGGCGGGAACGGCGGCCAGCCACTCGTCCACCAGCGACAGCAGCGCGTCGTCGTGCACCAGCAGCAGCCCGCCGCCACCGAGGAAACCCTCCACCCAGGCGGCTCCGTCGGCCGGGGCCACCCCGGCGGTCAACGGCAGGCCCATCCGACGGCGCACCTCGGCACGTTCCAGCCGGCCCGCGTCGTGCAGCAGCCGGACCAGCCGGCCGGCGAGCAGGCCGTGCAGGTCGTCCCGGTCGGCGACCGACGCGAGGGTGTCCAGCCAGCGTTCCCGCGGGTCGTCGTCGAGCAGGTTCACTGCGGCGTGCACCGCGTCCAGGTGCCCCCGCAGCTCCCGGGCCGCCTCCTCGGCCAGGGCGCTAACCGCGGCGGGCAGGCCGGCGCGGACCCGGGCCAGCAGCCCGGTGGTCACCGAGGACAACCCGCCCAGCTCGCTGCGGCGGACGTCGCCGTAGCGCAACGTGCGGACCAGCGGTGGGATCGCCGCCATCAGGTGCGCCACGTCGGCGTCCAGGGCCGCCCGGGTGTCCAGCGCCCGCAGCACCGGGGGATAGGCGTCGGTGAGGTCGGCCAGCAGGCAGACCTCCACCAGGGCGGTGACCTCGGCGAGGCTGTCGGCCTCGCGGGCGGCGGTGGCCACCGCAGCGGTGGCGGCGGACACCACGGTGGTGCCGTGGGCACTCGCCTCGACCAGCCGTACCGCGAACTCCGGCTGCCAGCGCAGCCGCCACTGCTCCCGGAAGGTGCCGGTGCTCCGCTGCCGCTGGTCCAACTCGCCCCACGGCACGCCCAACATCCGTAGCCGGTGCAGCAGCCGACTGCGGGCAAGGTCGTTGTCGCGGCGCAGGTCGAGGTCCAACGGGCGTTCCAGGGCCTCCGGCTTGAGCCGCAGGGTCCGCTGCTGCGCGGCGAGGTCGCGGGCCAGCGGCACCGCCGGCATGTCGTCCGGTACGCCGCCGAGCCGCTCGCCCACCACCAGCCGCCGGCCGATCAGCTCCAGGCGCAGCGGGTCACCCTCGCAGAGCACCGCCGCGCTGGCGTCGGTCAGTTCGGTCAGCCCGGCCAGCGGTCGGCCGCGCAGCGTGGCCAGCGTCTCGGCCAGCCGGGCCGCCTCGATGACGTGCGCCGAGGAAGCGGGCACCCCCTCCTCCCGGAGCACCCCGGCGGCGGCGACCAGCCACCGGACGACCACCTCGTTCTCCGAGGTGAACAGGTGGTGGTACCAGCCGGGGGAGCGGACCCCCGCCGCGTAGCCCTGCCAGGAGGCCAGCCGACCGTACGTCCAGGGCACCCAGGTGAAGGTGACCTTCGCCTTACGGCGGCCCTTGAGCAGGGCGTTGTCGGCGCTGGCCGGCACCTTCCGGGCCAGCGCCGGCACGTGCCAGGCGCCGCAGACCACGGCGATGTTGTCGTGGCTGCGCCGCACCTGCCGCAGGACGGTGCGCATGTGCGCCTCGCGGAGCAGGTCGTCGGGGTCCTCCGGCGCACCGTCGCGGATCGCGGTCATCGCCTCGGCGATCGCGGTGAACGCCGGAGCGCCCCGGTGCTCGACCACGTCCTCCCACCAGCGTTCCGGGTCGTCGTAGCCCGCAGCGGCGGCCAACTCCGCGATCGGGTCGACCGGCCGTCGGGGCGGCGGGTCGTCGGTGCCCGCCTCTGCCTCCGGTCCGGCCTCCGCCCCCGGGGCGCTGCCCGGCTCCGGGCCGCCTATCGGATCGGGTCCGCCGCTCGGCCCGGGTCCGCCGCTCGGTTCCGGCCTGCCGTTCGTGTTAGGGCCGTCGTTCAATTCCGGTCTGTCACCCGGTTCCGGGTCGTCACTCGGTTCCGCTCCGGCGTCCGGCTGCGGCTCGGCGAGGCGGTACGCGTACGGCAGGTCGAAGAAGCGCACCGGCACCCCGTGCTCGACCGCCCACCGGATCGCCTGCCACTCCGGCGAGAAGACAGCGAACGGCCAGAACCCGGCCCGGCGCGGGTCGTCGGTGGCGTACCCGAGCAGGGCGACCGGCGGCTCCAGCCGCTCGTCGGCCACCCAGCGCAGCAGCTCCTCGGCCTCCGGTGGGCCCTCCACCAGCAGGATGTCGGGGCGTTGCTCGGCCAGGGCCGCCACCACCGCCCGGGCGGACCCGGGACCGTGGTGGCGGATGCCGTAGAGCTGCTCAGGCATCGCGGGCGGCGCGGTAGAAGGCCCGCCACTCCTCGCGCTCGCGGACCACCGTCTCCAGGTACTCCCGCCACACCACGGCGTCGGAGACCGGGTCCTTGATCACCGCGCCGACGATGCCGGCGGCCACGTCGGCCGGGCGCAGCACCCCGTCGCCGAAGTGCGCGGCCAGGGCCATCCCGTTGGTCAGCACGGAGATCGCCTCGGCCGTGGAGAGGGTGCCGGTGGGGGACTTCAGCTTGGTGCGGCCGTCCTCGGTCAACCCGGTACGCAGCTCCCGGAAGATCGTCACCACCCGGCGGATCTCCTCCACCGCCGCCGGCACCTCGGGCAGGTCGAGCGAGCGGCCGAGCTGGGCCACCCGCCGGGTGACGATGTCCACCTCCTCCTCGGCGGAAGCGGGCACCGGAAGCACCACCGTGTTGAACCGGCGGCGCAACGCGCTGGACAGCTCGTTGACGCCCCGGTCCCGGTCGTTGGCGGTGGCGATGATGTTGAAACCACGCTGGGCCTGCACCTCGGAGGTCAGCTCCGGCACCGGCAGGGTCTTCTCGGACAGGATGGTGATGAGGGTGTCCTGCACGTCGGACGGGACCCGGGTCAGCTCCTCGACCCGGGCGATCGTGCCGGTCTCCATCGCCCGCATCACCGGGCTCGGCACCAAGGCTGCCGGGGAGGGCCCCTCGGCGAGCAGCCGGGCGTAGTTCCAGCCGTACCGGATGGCCTCCTCGGCGGTGCCCGCGGTGCCCTGCACCAGCAACGTCGAGTCACCGCTGATCGCCGCCGCCAGGTGCTCGGAGACCCAGGTCTTCGCGGTGCCGGGCACCCCGAGCAGCAGCAGCGCGCGGTCGGTGGCCAGGGTCGCCACCGCGATCTCCATCAGCCGACGCGGTCCGACGTACTTCGGGGTGATCTTGGCGCCGTCGCCGAGCAGGTAGGTCACCACCGCCTGGGGCGAGAGCCGCCAGCCCGGCGGGCGGGGCCGGTCGTCCGTGGCGGACAGCTCGGCCAGTTCGTCGGCGTACTGCTGCTCGGCGTGCGGACGTAGCGCGGTCATGTGAACTCCTTGTGCATCTCAAAGCGGAAGGCGAGGACGGCGGCCAGTTGCGCGACGGCCCGTACCCGGGCGGTGTCGGCGCCGTCGCCGGCGAGCTGGTCGGCGAGGCGGTGGAACCGGTCGGCCAGGGCGGGCGTCGCGGCGGTGCCGGTGATCCGGCACAGTTCGGACAGGTACCAGCTGTTCCGCCCCTGGTCGCGGGCCCAGGCGCCGACGGTGTCGGCCACCGTGGCGGAGAGCTCGGCGGACCAGTCGTGGGCGAGCATGGCCAGCAGGCGGTTGGCCCGGGCCGCGTCGGTGTGCAGGGCGTCGGTGACCAGACCGCTGAGCCGGTCGGCGGGCAGCACCTCGTAGAGCTGCCACAGCAGGTCGTCCGGGAGTCGGTCCCGGCCCCGCCGGTTGGCCGGGCTGGCGGCGACCAGCGCGTCCGCCCAGTCGGCGGCCCGGGCCTCGACGGCGGCCCGGGCCCAGCCCCGGCGCAGCGCCGGACCCCAGTCGTCGGCGACGGCCAGCGCCACCAGCTCGGCCGGTGACCGGCCGAGGGCGACGGTCCAGACGGCCAGCGGGGTGCCGGCGACCACCTGTTCCAGCAGCCAGGCCCGCGCCCCGATGCCGCGCGGTGCCTGCGGGTCCACCCCGTCCCGGCGCATCGCCGGGTCGCAGTCCTGTGGTGGGTCGACGGTCAGCGCCTTCTCGCCCGGGTCGAGGCGGACGCACGCCGTCGCCCGCCCGGTCATCCGGCGGCGCAGTCCGGACTCGGGCAGCTGGCGCAGCAACGCGACGGCGGCCTGCCGGACCTCCTTGCGTCGGTCGTCCAGCACACCCTCGAGGAAGGCGTCGTCGGCAGGGGAGAGCCCGACCTCGAGCGCCTGGACGAAGCGGGCCCGGTCGGGGGCGTTCTCCGCCGCGAAGCCGGCCGCCAGGAGCTCGCGGGCGGCGTCCGGGTCGCGCGCCCGCAACCGGGTCAGGTACGCCAGCCGTTCGCCGACGGTGCCGGTCTCCCAGTCGTCCCCGCTGCCCGGACCGGTCGCCGGCGCGGTCGAGTCGAGGACCTCGTCGAAGAGGTATCCCCACTCCGAGTGGAGGCCGGCCAGCCACCGACCGCGTCGACCGGCGAGCCGGCTCACCAGGGGACGCAGCGCCCGGTGGCGCCGCCCGACGTCCAGCAGCGCCGGCAGCGTGTCGTAGGGCATGTGCCCGCCGTGCCGGTCGGCCAGGCGCAGCCACTCGGTGAGCAGGTCCTGCTGGATCTGTCCACCGCCGGGCGCGCCGCCCTCGGTGAGCAGCATGCGCAGCCGGACCGTCGGGGCGACCGGCAGGGCCGGCGTCGACTCGGCGGGTGCGGCGGGAACCCGGCCCCGCCCAGCCGACGGGGTGATCCCCGCCCGCCGGTACGCCAGGGCCACCGCGGCCGTCTCCAGCACGCCCGCCGCACCGCTCCCGCCGGTGCCAAGCGACCGACCGGCTACCGCGAGGGCACCGTCCCATGGCCGGCGGGCCGTGCCGACCAGCGCGGCCGAGAGCAGCTCGGTGGGGAGTTCCGGAATGCGCGCGTCCGGACCAGCCGGCACGCCCGACGCGGCGGGCAGGTAGCAGCCGTCCGCCCAGGCGGCCAGGGGCCGCAACCCGGCGGGCCCGAGTTCGGCGGCGAGGTCGACCGGCTGACCGCCGGCGCCGGCGAGCAGCCACCACGGTTGGTCGTGTCCGGGGGCCAGCGGCAGCGCGTCCCCGGCCTGGTCGACCAGGTGGCCCTCGCGAGTGGGCACGACCCCGGCCAGCAGCACCGGCACCGACTCCCGCCACGGGTCGGCGGCGAGTCCGGTCGAGTACGCCGACAGGGCGGCCCGGACGTCGACGGCGCCGGTCGGGGCGGGCAGTGGCACCGGAGCGCCGTGCCGGTTGGCGACCAGCGCCCGCAGCGGCAGCGCACCCGGATAGAAGCACAGGTCGGCGTCGACCTCGGTGCCGGGCACCAGGTCGGCGGGGAACGTCTGGCCGGGCGCGGCGAACGCCAGGACCAGCGCGAACCGCCCGCTCTCCGCCCCGCGCAGCCAGATCCGACGGGTGGTGACCTTGTCGTCAGCGGAGTCGACCTGTCCGAGGACCTGCCACCGGTCCCGCACCTGCGGGGTGGCCAGCACCTCGTCGGTGGTGACCGGGTAGCCGACCCGGGACCGGACGGTGGCCGCCAGGTCGGCGGGGAGCGCGTCGAGCCGGTCGTGGGCGGTCACCAGCAGCCGGACCAGGCCCAGTTCGCCGAGGAGGCGGTCGGACCAGTGCGCGCCGACGCCCGCCGTACGGCCGAGGCGGCGTACCGCGCCGGCCACCGCCGGTGCCTGGGCGTCCACGAGCCGGGCGGCCATCGCCTCGAAGGGCGCGGCCCCGGACCGCTCGGCCGTGGCGAGCCCCTGGTCCACCTGGTCGTCCAGCCACCGGCGCAGCTCGTCCAGGCCGGCGGCCACGCGGGTGGCGCGCTCCTTGGCCCGCTTGGCGGCGGCGGCCGGATCCGCCGGACCAGCGGTGTCCCGTGGTGCGGCGGCCCGGGCGGCGCGGGCCTCGCGCCCGGCCTGCCACTCGCGCACCCAGTCCGGCGCGGCGGCGTCGCCGACCCCGGTCTCGGCCCAGAACAGCAGCAGACCCAGGGCGTGTTTGCAGGGAAACTTGCGGCTCGGGCAGGAACAGCGGTACGCCGGCCCGGACAGGTCGACGCAGACCTGGTACGGGTTCTTGCCGCTGCCCTTGCACAGCCCCCAGAGGACCTCGCCGGTCAGCCCCGACGCCAACCACTTCGCGGCGCCGCTGACGCCACGGGCGGCGCGGGCGGCGGAGGGGTCAGGGGCGACGGCGAGGACCTGTGTGGTGGACCAACGTTCGACAGGCACTGGCGCACTGTAGGAGACCGGTACGACAGCGATCCCGCCGGTGTCACGTTCGGTGAACCCCTGTCGATGGATTTGATCGACGAGTGTCGAACGATGGGCTGGGGTTGCGCGGGCCGCGCCCGCACCCGGTCCGATCAGGGCCGGACCGGGTGCGGGGCATCCTCTAGTCTCCATTGGATCGGACCCGAGAGCAGGGGAGGCGACCATGTCGCGCAGTGACGCAGAAACGCGGACAGGGGCCGCGCCGTCCGGGGTGGACACGTCCGTGCCCCACTCCGCCCGGATCTACGACTGGTGGCTCGGCGGCAAGGACAACTTCGCCGTCGACCGGGCCACCGGCGCCGCGATGCTGGAGGCGATCCCGACGCTGCGGATGATGGCCGCCGAGAATCGCCGCTTCGTCCACCGGATGGCCCGCTACCTGGTCACCCACGCCGGTATCCGGCAGTTCCTCGACGTCGGCACCGGCATCCCCACCCGGCCGAACCTGCACGAGGTCGCCCAGGCGGTCGCCCCGCAGACCCGCGTGGTGTACGTCGACAACGACCCGATTGTGCTGGCCCACGCCCGAGCCCTGATGATCAGCAACCCGGAGGGGCGCAGCGAGTACATCCACGCGGACCTGCGCGACCCGGACCGGATCCTCGCCGAGGTGTCCCGGGGCGGGACGCTCGACCTGACGCAGCCGGTGGCGCTGACCCTGATCGCGATCCTGATGCTGCTCGGCGACGCCGACGACCCGGTGGGTCGGGTGCGCGCCCTGGCCGACGCGTTGCCCTCCGGCAGTTACCTGGTGATCACCCACCCCACGCCGGACTTCAACCCGGAGGCGGTCGGCGCGGCGGTGGCCGCCGCGACCGGCAACGGGATGACCCTGGTGCCGCGCACCCGGGCCGAGGTCGGGCGCTTCTTCGACGGGTGGGAGCTGGTCGAGCCGGGCATCGTGCCGGTGCCGGCGTGGCGGCCCGACGGCGATCCGCCGGCCGACCCCGAGGCGGTCTACTACTGGGCCGGAGTCGCCCGTAAGCCCTGACTGTCCGCCCCGACCGGCGGGCCTTCCGGGGTCGGCGAGGCCCGGCGGCGGACCAGGGGCGCCAAGGCGACGCCGTGCCGGTTGGGACGCCGGTCACACCCCGGAAATTAGTTTGCAGTCTCTGCAAGTTTGCTCGTACCGTCTTCGCCGTGACCACCACGGAGGGGCGCCGCGACCGCCGGAAGCGGCAGACCCGGGCGACGTTGAGCACGACCGCGCTGCGCATGGTCGCCGAGCACGGGCTCGACCACGTCACGGTGGACGAGATCAGTGAGGCCGCCGGCGTATCGCCGCGGACCTTCTTCAACTACTTCGGCTGCAAGGACGAGGCGGTCGTCGGAAACGCGGTGGTCGACGAGGCGCGCCTCGATGCACGGCTGGCCGCCGTCCCCGCCGACGTGCCGGCGGTGGCCGCCCTCCGGACCGCCTTCGCCGAACTGGTCGACGATATCCAGGCCGACCGAGACCTGTGGTCCCTGCGTATGCAGGTGGTCGAACGGAACCCGGCGCTGCTGTCCCGGCTGGTCACCATCGGGGTGCGGAACGAGCGGACGATCACCGCGGCGGTCGCCGCCCGCCTGGGCCTCCCCGGCGACCACGACTACCCGGCGCTGGTCGCCGCCGTCACCGGCGCCGCGCTGCGGAGCTGTCTGGGCCAGTGGGCCCGCAGCGGCGGCACGCGCCCCCTCACCGACCTCGTCGACGAGGCGTTTGCCGCCCTCGCCGCCGGCCTCCCAGAACCAGCGCACCATCCGTGACCCACCGCCGTCCCCGGCGTTGTCCGACCTGGGGACTCTCCCGTAATCAGAGTGAGGAAACTCCATGACCGCTCCCGCGCCGCCAGCCGGTGTCGCCGACGCCGTCGCCGGGCGCATGTCCCGTCGTGAGGTGCTCCAAGCCCTCTCCGGTCTGATGGTCGGCCTCTTCGTGTCGATCCTCGCCTCCACGGTCGTGGCCAACGCGCTGCCCCGGATCATCGCGGATCTGCACGGCAGCCAGACCGTCTACACCTGGATCGTCACCACCGAGCTGCTCGCCATGACGGCTACCGTGCCGCTCTGGGGCAAGATGGCCGACCTGTACAGCCGCAAGCTGTTGATCCAGCTCTCGTTGGGGCTGTTCGTGGTGGGCTCGCTGCTCGCCGGACTCACCCCGAACGTGGAGCTCCTGATCGTCAGCCGGATCGTGCAGGGCGTCGGCGCCGGCGGCATGACGGCGCTGGCCACCATCGTGATGGCCGCGATGATCCCGCCCCGGGAGATGGGTCGCTACGCCGGTATCTTCGGCGCGGTCTTCGGGGTCGGCACGATCGCCGGCCCGCTGATCGGCGGTGTGCTGGTGGACACCTCCTGGCTGGGCTGGCGCTGGTGCTTCCTGATCGGCGTGCCGTTCTCGATCCTGTCGATCGTCCTGCTCCAGCGGACCCTGCACCTGCCGGTCGTCCGCCGCGAGGTCCGCATCGACTGGGCCGGCGCCTTCCTGATCACCACCGGCGTCTCCACCCTGCTGGTCTGGTCCTCGCTGGCCGGGCACAAGTTCGACTGGGCGTCCGGCTGGAGCGCCCTGATGGTGCTCGGCGGGGTCGCGCTGCTCGCGGCGGCGGTGTGGGTGGAGTCCCGCGCCGCCGAGCCGATCATCCCGCTGGACCTGTTCCGGAACCGGACCGTCGCGCTCACCACCGTCGCCAGCGTGCTGGTCGGGGTGGCGATGTTCGGCGGCACGGTCTTCCTGTCGCAGTACTTCCAGATCTCGCTGGGTAAGTCCCCGACGGTCGCCGGCCTGATGAGCCTGCCGATGATCTTCGGCCTGCTGGTGTCGTCGACGGTCGCCGGGCAGCTCATCACCAAGTACGGCCGGTGGAAGGCGTACCTGGTGGCTGGTGGCCTCACGATGACCGTCGGCATGCTTTTGCTCGGCACCATCAACGCCGAGACCAACATGCTGCTGCTGTCGGTCTACATGGCGGTGCTGGGCATCGGCGTCGGCATGCTCATGCAGAACCTGGTGCTGGCCGCGCAGAACGACGTGCCCGCGCACGAGCTCGGCGCCGCCACCTCCATGCTGACCTTCTTCCGGAGCATGGGCGGGGCGATCGGGGTGAGCGCCCTCGGCGCTGTCCTGGCCAACCGGATCACCTCGCTGATGACCGAGAAGCTCGGCCCGCTCGCCGCCGGCGGTGCCAGCGGCGGGACCCACGAGGTGCCGGACATGTCCCTGCTGCCCGGCCCGGTCCGCGAGATCGTGCAGGACGTGTACGGGACCGCCACCGCCGAGCTGTTCCTGATCGGTGCGCCGATCGCGCTGCTCGCGCTGGTCGCCGTGCTGTTCATCAAGGAGAAGCCGCTGCACACGCTCAGCGGTGACGAGCGGCTCGTCCAGGAGGAAGCGGCGGGGCTCACGCTCAAGCACTGACCGGACACCCGGTCCGGAGCGCGGTCAGCGGGTTGGCCGCGCTCCGGACCGCCGGCCGTCGCGCAGTCGCCGGGGCGGGGCGCCCGCGTCCAGCACCGCCCGGTCCGCGGCGGCGGTGCCGGACGACCAACCCTCCGCGTCCCGGATGGTCATCCGCCCCTGGGTGACGCCGGGAAAGAGCGTCTCCACCCGCTGCCGGACCGCCTCGGAACGGCTGGCCAGCACCGGCAACAGCCGGTCGCCGCCCTCGGCCGAGGCCGCCTCCCGGCTGGTCCGGTCGGTGGCCTCCCGCAGCCGTTCGCCGATCCGCAGCGCGTACGCGTGCAGGAACGCGTCGTCGTACTCACGGGTGCGCCGGCTGCTCGTACGGCGTCGTTCACCCCGGCCGCGCAGCATCGCCGCAGTCGCCTGCACCAGCAGCGAGGTGTAGAGAAGCTCCACCGCCTCGAGGTCGGCCGGATAGCCCAGCACCGTGCTGAACCCGAGGTCGTCGGACCACACCGCCTCGCACCGGTTCGCCGCTGCCACCTCCTGTACCAGCAGCGCCTTCGCCCCCGCATACGGCGCATCCGTGCCGAGCCGGACGCCGGCCGGCCGGTCGACTGGCCCGGCGTCGAGCAGCACCCGGTCGATGCTGTGCCGGGCCATCAGCTCCTGCGCCTTGGCGGTCAGCGCCTCCGCCTCGGCGGGATAGCCGGTCGACTCCGCCTTGGCCAGCAGGGCACGGACCCGGTCCAGCATCCGCGACCCACTGGGGCCCGGCGGGGCCGTACCGGGGTTCGCGCCGGGCGGGGGCCGCAGCACCGCGACCGGTGGCAGCCCGTCGAGCACCGCCAGCACCTCGACCGCCTCGCGCAGCGCGGTCACCCGGTCCAGTCGTTCCCGGGCCATCCAGTCGGCCAGGTGCCGGGCGTCGTCGGCCCACCACACCCGGGCGTCCAGGGCGGCGAGCTGCTCGTCCCACCAGGTTGGCGCGGTGGCGTGGCCGCGCCGGTCGGCGGCGAGCACGTCGGCCAGCAGCCGCGCCGGCCGGACACCCGCGCGCCGGGTGACGATCCGGGCCACGTCGACCGGCTGCCAGCCCCGGGGCCAGAGCCGCCCCACCGCCCGGACCGCCCGCCCGAACAGGGCCGCCTCGACGGCCGCCGGCTCGCCGACCACCAGCCGGTCGAGCTGCCGCTCGGCGAGCCGTACGTCGCTGCCGCGCGCGGCCACGAGCGCCTCGCTGATCAGCGCGTCGACGTCCGACACCGCAGGCTCCTTCTGGCCGGTCACGGGCCATGTCTCGATCGGGTGCGGCCGAGTCCGGCCGTCCCCGGACACGCTACTGTCGTCCACCGGCCGCACCTCCGGGCGGGTCCGACGACCCCGGGGCGGCGAGGTAGTCGCGGGCGGCGGTCGCCGCCGGGCAGTCCGGGACCCGGCACACCGGGCAGCGGCCGTCGGGGTCCGGTCGGTGGTCGCGGAGGATCCAACGGGCGGCGAGGGTGAGCCGGTTGCGGATCTGGGCGGGGGAGAGGGATGGGCCGGTCACCGGGTCAGGCCGATCGCTGTTGCCAGGCGGGCGACGCCGGGCGCGTCCGGGCCGTCCCGGTAGACCTCGCCGAGCACCGTACGGGCCGTCGGCCGGCACCGGACCTCGGCCGGCGCGGCGCGGTCCGCGTCGACCAATAGGCGTCCGGCCCCGCGCAGGTCGCCGACCTCGAGGTACGCGCGGGCGGTGTCGACCAGGTACGCGGCCCGGTGCTCGGCGGGTAGCCGCCGCCACGCGTCCCGTCTCGTGACCGCCGCGTGCCGACGTAGGGCGTCTCCCACGTCCCCGACCTCGGCCGCCACCACCACCCGGACCAGCTCGACCACGGTGGGTCCGAAGCTGGTCTGGTGGTGCTCCGGTCCGTCGCCGACCAGATCGGCGAGGTCGGCAGCCTGGTCGACGAGTTCGGTGACGCTGGGGGCGTCGCCGCAGCCGGCGGCGGCGAGGGCGCCTTGGAGCAGCAGCGTTCCGCACACCGCGAGTTCGCCGGGCGATGCCTTCTGCGGCGCGGGTGCGATCCGGTGGGCGGCGGTGACGGTCGCGGTCATCGCCAGCCGTTCCCGGCCGAGCGCGCGGAGCGCCTGCCCGAGCGACACCGCGGCCGTCGCCGCCCGCAGCGGGTCGTCGGCCGCCGCGGCCACCGCCCGATCGGCGGCCAGCCAGGCGAGGTCCGCGTCGCCGAGCTTCACCAGGACCGACGAGCTGATCCGGTACGCCTGCACCAGCAACTCCGCACCCTCGTCCGGGTGTCGGGTGTGGCAGCGTCCGGCGGTGTCGAGCAGGTCGGGCAGCATCCGCACCAACTGCGGGTAGCGGGCGTGCTGGTACGCCAGCCAGGCGTGCCCCACCCCGTGCGCCACCTCGTCCGGCGACGGCACCGGCCGACCGTCCACGTCCGATCGGAACACGTCGTGGCGGACCAGCGCCGCCCGGACCCCGTCCACCCCGTCCACCCCGTCCGCCACCCCGGCCATGGCCGCTGATGGTGGGGCGTCCCGGCGCAGCAACACCACCAGATCGATGCGGAGCACGTCGGCGATCTCCTCGATCACCGAGAACCGGTCCAACGCGCGGACACCCCGTTCGACCTTGTCCACCCAGCTCTTCGACTTGCCGAGCCGGTCGGCGAAGACCTGCTGCGACATCCGCCGCCGCACCCGCCACTGCGCGACCCGACGCCCGATCGGCAGCTCAGCCCTGCTCACGACGCCACCGCCGGTCGGGGACCGCCCGCGTGGTCTCCTCGACCGGTATCCGCTCCGCCTCGGCCTGAGCCAGCAGGCGTCGCCGCGCCGCCTCCCGCTCGGCCTCTTCGACCTGCTCACCCCTACTTCGTCTTGCGACGCCGTCCTGACCGCTCACTCCCACCTCCGCTGGTAGGGGCGCGGCGACCTGCTCGCAGAAGATCGTCACCGACGCGCCCGGCCGATAGAAGGCAACCGCCTCCCTCTGGGCCGAACGCTAGGGGCTCTAGGTGATGAAGTGATTACCTATGGTTATGTGGCCAGGTTGATGCCCATCCGGCCGGCCAGCAACCGCAGATCGTCAGGGATCGCGCGGCGCTTTGCCCGGTGCGCTATCGCCAGGACCGCGTCGTGGGCCAGGGGATTCAGCGCGAACGGTGCGGGCGCGGCTCGCTCCGCCTGCACGAACGCGGCCAACGCCTCGGCGTCCCGTCGGCCGCCGTCAGCCAGTGCGCGGCCGAGGTCGAGCCAGTACGACTGCTGGCGGATCGACGCGGCGAGCACTTGTGGTCGTACGGCCCGGGACAACTCGATGACCCGGCCGGACTCACCCAGTTCCGCCGCGATCGACATCTCCCACAGTTGCACGTTCGTCGGCCCGAACCCGCACCCGTTGAAGCCCGCTCCGTCCGGTGGATCGCCGAGGCTTGCCGCCGCGCGGGCCGCCTCGGTCAGGTGGTCACGGCCGACGTCCGGGCGACCGCCCACGGTCGAGGTCAAAGCGGCGGACAGGTGGAGTTGGCCGAGCATCTGCCGGACCCGCTCGTCTCCGGCCCCGGCGTGAAGCTCTGTCAGCGACCGGTCGGCGGCGCGGGCGGCGAGCGACGCGGACTCGATCGGCAGGCTCTGCACGTACGCGAACCGGGACGCGCCCAGCCAGGCCGGCTCCTCGACGTCCTCTGCGGCCGTCACGGCGACCCGGGCGGCGTTCAGCGCCAGGTGCCGGTACCCGAGATGCCGAAGGCACGTCGACGCCTGGTAGGCCACCCGGGCGAGGACGGTGCCGCCAGCAGCGGCCGATTCGAGTAGCAGGCCGGGAAGCATGCGGGCCATCGCCGGGTAGTTGGAGAGCGCGCGAAGCTGGTCGGTGCGAGTGATGTCGGCATCGAGTGCACGACTGGAACGGGTCGACGGCCTACGCTCGCCGTCCTCGATCTCGATGAGGGCAGACCAGATCGCCGGCACGCACTCGGCGGCACTGTCCCGAGCCGGGTCGCCGGGCTCCGCGCCCTGTCCGAGCAGATCGGCCACGGTAACTTGCAGCGCGGCGGCGATGGCGACGAGTGTGGAGCGTCGGTCAATGGTCTTTCGGCCGGACTCGACCTGTGAGACATAGGACTGGCTGACCCCGGCGAGTCCGGCAAGGACAGCTTGGGTCATGCCGCTACGGCGCAACCGCCAGTACCGAATCCGCGACCCGATGGTGTCGGCCTTCTTCGGCATGACTCGCGGCCTCCCAGCTAGCGGACCGGGCCGACTGTCAACCCGGCTGACCGCCACGTCGGACAGTACACCGACAGCTACCCGATGGACTCTGGTTGTCACCAGCCGATGTTTCTGTGATGGCGCTGGCCCGACCAGTGCCCTCTCAAGGGTCGCTCACGCTGGTGTAGCCAGCCGAGAGCGGCTGGCGCTCGGATCACGGAGAACAGTGTGCCGCCGGGTTGCCGGAGACCTTCCGCCCGCTGTCGGGGAAACTGTCGTACCCGGCATTTAGGCTGGCGCCGTGAGCATGAACGGCAACTGGCTGCGCGTTTCCCCGGACGAACTGGAGCGGGCCAGGACCGATCTCGGCTGGGCCTACGAACTCGCCATGACGGAACGGGACGACAGCTCAGAACGCTGGACCGCCACCGACAAGGCATGGAACGGACTCGATTTCCTGCTCGACCGGCTTGGCTTCGAGATTCCGCTGGTCCTGGGAGCGGAGGAATTCGTGGAGCTGCCAGACGTCGAGCCCGACAGCGAGGAGATGTTCGATTTCCTGGAAAGCCTCGAAGACGACTGGGGCTACGGGCCGCCTTCCTATCTGACACCGGGCCAGGTAGCGGCAGCGGCCTCGCGACTGGCAGCGCTCACTGAAGACGACCTCATCCGCGGCGTCGACCCACAGGAGTTGAACCGGGCCGAGATCTACCCTGGAACCTGGGAAAGACCCGGCGAGATGGCGTGGGTGGCCCACTATCTGCCAGACGTCCGAAGCTTCTTCGCTGCGGCCGCCAAGGACGGCGACGCGGTGATCTGCTGGCTTGACTGAGCGGCAGCGCGGCCCGCCGGAGCATCCCGAGTGGTAGTGACGGAGCTCCTCGTCTCGCGCACACCGCTCCCGGCAGATCCGGACGTCTGCGCGTCCCCTTTGGCTGGAGCGAGCTTGTCCTATCCCTGTGCTCTAATCCCGTCATGCATGTCGTCGTCACAGGCGCACTCGTGGAAAACGGCGCAGTCCTGCTAGTGCACCGCAGACCGACCCGCCGGGCATACCCAGATCTCTGGGATCTGCCCGGGGGGCATGTCGAGGCGGGTGAGTCGGAACTGCAAGCCCTCGCGCGTGAGATGCGCGAGGAACTTGGTGTGCACATTGTGGCGGAGTCCTCTTCACGGTTGGGCGACTGGCATGCCGGCAGTGGTGAGGACGCCGTTCACGTGGGCGTCTGGCAAATTGGAGACTGGGTTGGCTCCCCGACCAACCGTGCACCTGACGAGCATGACGACATCGCATGGGTCGGGATCAGCGAGCTGAGCGGCCTTCCCCTCGTGCATGACGACATGGCGGCATTGGTTCGTTCTCTGCGTGAGCCTGACCGGCTGCCTCGTCGCGACGAAGCGCGGACAGCCGCATCGCCGAGCGGTCCGGAGGTTCATCGCTGCTCCCCGCTGCGCTCGTAGGCATGAGCGCATCAACGGGGCAAATCAGCTTGTGATTGGCCATGAGTCTTGACGGCTACATCGCCGACGACCAGGGCGGCTACGACTGGATAGTTCCCGGGGCGAGCCCGACACTCGATACGGACCATCAACTGCCGTTTGATGAGTTCCTTGACGATGTCGACATCGTCGTAATGGGTCGCCGCTGTTACGACCAAGGACAGCACCAGGATTACGTGGATCTCGGCTAGAAGGTCATCGTTGCGACCTCAACGCGATCGGTTCTCGAGAAAAAGGAGGAAAGAGTCGACTTTGTTGGTGATGAAGTGGTGGAGGTGGTCAGGGCCGCGCGAGACCAGGGCCATGGCTTCGGGCTGCGACGGCCGCTGGCCTGAGGCAAACGGTTGCTCGGACGAGTTGGACGGCACCTGCGGGCTACGCGAAGACCGCGTCCTCAGGCGAACTCGCGTGCGGTGGATTCCAGCCTCTCGCGGTAGGCGGCCCACCACGCCTCGTCTCCTCCGACCATGTTGTCGCCGGGCCGCCGCCAGCCGACCTGGCCGTCGACCAGTTCGCGCACGATGTCGGCGTGCCCGGCGTGCCGGTTCAGCTCGGCGAGCACATGCACGAGGATGAGGTGCAGCGTCACCGGCGTGTGTTGCCACCACCGCACCGAGCCGGGCGCGTCGATCGGGAGCGTCTCGATCGTGGCGTCCGCGTGTGCCCAGACTCGGTGCCACAGGCCGATGATGTCGTCGCGGGACTCGTCAGCTGCGGCCCACATGTCCGTGTTCGGCTCGGCGTCTTCGTCCAGGCCTGCGAGGGGTTCGGGAAAGGGGCGGTCGAACACCTCGCCGAAATACCCGGCGGTCACCGAGGCCACGTGCTTGACCAGCCCGAGCAGGTTCGTCCCGGTCGGCACGAGCGGGCGCCGTACGTCGTACTCCGACAGTCCGTCGAGCTTCCCGAGCAGCGCCTCGCGCGCCTCCCGCAGGTACCGATGGAGATTCGCCTTGGCGTCGAGGTCTGTCATGCCGCCCAGGATCTCACCGCGTGTGCAGTCGACCGTCAGTAACCCCACTCCTCGAACGCGTTCTCAGACCGCTCGCACTTCGGCGAGCCGCCTGACGGCGTACTCGTCGTCCCAGCAGACGGCGGCTTCCCACGCGGCCGACGCTTGCCCGGCGATGTCGAGCGCGCCGTCGTCGAGGCCGGCGGCGTTGTCGGGCAGCACGAGGTCGAGGTCGGGGACGTCGACGTGCGACTCGTCCCAGTCGATCAGCGCGACCTGATTCGCGGTCATGCGGACGTTGCCGGGGTTGTTGGGGTTGCCGTGGACGACGCATGTCTGACGTCCGGTGAGCCGCGCCCACGCTGCTCGGCATCGCGCAACGCCCTCAGGGGGCATCGCGCCGAGGTCGATCTTCGTACCGGTTTCGGCGTGCAGGAGGTCGGTCGAAGATCGCCAGCCTGGGCGCTGCGGCCAGCCCCGGGTCAGCCGATGCAGCTCGCGGAGCGTGTCGGCCACGCGACGCCAGTCGGCCTGCGTCTCGGGCGGTCCGCCATCCAGGTAGGTCATCACCACCAGACCATCGGCGAACAGCCGGCCGTCCGTAGTCGGGATCGGGACCGGCACGGTCAGACCTTCACGGTCGAGGTGTTGGAGGAGTCCTGTCTCCCACGCAAGATCAGCGTCACTCCTGGTGCCCAGACGACCGACCGCGAGGCGCCCGTCGACGCGCACACTCCACACGTCGTTGGCGACTCCACCCGCGAGCGGTTCGACGCGCGCGACGTCGTCACCCCATCGCCCGAGCGCCTCCCACCCCACTGGCCATACCTTACGGCGTTCCGAACATCACTGTTCCCGGCATGACCGGACGTTGACTCGATAGCCCTCGATGACGCTGAACGACGCGCGGGCGGCGGCAGGTGAGGGCGTCGTCCGGACCGCGTCCTACTGCCCCTTGATCCGGGCATGCCGGTCGACGCGAGACAGCTGATAATTGTTCGGTCAATGCCGAGGATCAACTGAGCGCGGTCCGGCGCAGACCTCCAGAAGGAACGCGGGTCCAGGAGATGGTCATCGGGTTCCTCGCGGGTGTCGGCCGAGCGGGTAGGACGGGGCAGGACATGGACCAGGGCACCCGCGACGAGTTGCTCGGCCGCCTGGTGGAGGCAGTCGGGTCCGTCGCAGTCGTACACCCGACGCGGGTTGCCATCGACGGACCGCCTGCCGCCGGCAAGACCACGCTCGCCGACGAGTTGGCCGTCGTCTTGCGCGAACAGGGCCGCGATGTCATCCGCGCGACGATCGACGATTTCCTCTTCCCTCGGGCGCAGCGCTATCCGCGCGGCGAGTACTCGGCCGAAGGCTGCTACTTCGACACCCACGACTACGACGCGCTGAACCGGGTTCTGCTCGATCCGCTCGGCCCGGACGGAGATCGACGCTTCCAACACGCGGTCTACGACCGCACCGCGGACACCGCACTGTCCCCGCCGGTCACGACTGCCCCCGCCGACGCCGTGCTGGTCTTCGACGGCGTCTTCCTCATGCGTCCGGAACTGATCGACCGGTGGGACCTGCGCATCTTCGTGTCTACCGCGCTCGAGAAGACCGTCGATCGTGCCGTGATCCGAGAGCGCCGAATGTTATCCCGGACCGACGTCGAACGGCGCTGGCACGAGCGTTACATCCCCGCCCAACAGTTCTACTTCGCCACGGTCCGCCCGACCGATCACCTCGACATCATCGTGCACAACGACGAGCCCCAGCAGCCGGCCTGGGAGACCCAAACACACTGACCGCACTCAATTCGTCGTGTCGGACGGCACCGCAGCACGTGCGGTCACAGTCACCGGGCGAGTGCCTGGCATACCTCGGCAGCCAGTCGGTCAGCCTCGTCCAGTGCGGCAGCGAGCGCCTCCGGAGTCGTGCCGAGCATGGCGAACAGCGCATGAGCCCGCTCGGCGAAGTCCACAGGAGCCACCGCCAGTGCGCCGGCGGCCCGTACCGCGTCCTTCTCGTTGAACAGCCAGCACCTGGCGTGAGCGTGAAGGGCCTGCACGAGAAGCCCAACCGCGCGGAAGAGACAGCCAGCGACGTAAAAGGCATCACCGTGAGTCACTCCCTTGCGGGCGCAGCCCAGGATGAACGGCGCCTCCCACTGCGCGCTGGCGATGAGCGCCTCGCGCAGCGGCTCGGGGTAACGGCGAGTCTGCTCCTGTAGGGCCCGAAGCTCACCGCTGGGGTCAGCGAGGATGCGGCCAACGGCTATCTCGCCGACATAGGCGTGGGAGTACACCCCCAGGGGGTGGCCGGCCTGCGCACCGATCTCGAACGTTCCCGCCTGGCACTCCTGCCAGATGTGATGCACCCGGTCCAGATCGCGGTAGATCCAGTCGACGCGGTGGCCCGCGATCGTCAGCCAGCCTCCGCCGTCCACCCAGGGTCCCCAGCCGCCCGGTTCGGTCACCTCCACCGACCCGCCGGTCAGTTCGACGGCGAGCGGACGCAGAGCAGCAGTGTCCAGCGGTCGCCGGTAGTACAGGCCCAGGTCGAAGTCGGAGTCGGGACGGTGCGTTCCCCTCGCCCGGCTGCCTCCCAGACAGACCCCGACGACGCCGTCGACGCGGGTCAGTCGATTCGCGATCTCAAGCAAGCGGTCCATGACTCGGAGTCTGTGGAGTCAGATCACCATCCGCGACCGGATTACCGAGCGTCCGCAGCTGTAGCGGTCACCCACCGGGGTGAAGTGCGACAAGCCCTTCGACGAACGCAGGGTCGAGTGCGGCCTATGCTTACGCATCACGCCACGCGTCGGTGATGCACGCCTCCTCGAACGCCCACCAGCCCCGCTCCTCTCCCGACTTCAGTAGACCCTTGATGGCAGCCAGGTCGGCATCGGCCGGCACGTGCAACGCCACCAGCGGCAACTCCCTACTGAACGCCTCCCCGCCCAGGCCGAAGCGCGCGAACTGCTCGTGAACCGCCTGGGCGCTACGGCCCAGCGGACCATCGGGCACCGGCAGCACACGAATCGTGCAGTTGCCCGACGCCTCGACCCGCCCCACTGCCCACCGCACACCGTCGTCGGTCGTGAAGCGTACGACGTCACCCTGTGCGATGCCGTCTTGCAGGAACGGCACATTCGCCACCCGTGCCCTGTCCGGATCGACCAACTCTGCCCACAGCCCCTCAGTGTCGTAGGGAAGCCAACCATCGCGCGGCGCGAACCGGAATCGGACCTTGACCAAGCCCTCACCAGCCGGCTCCGGCCTGCCAGGCGCTACCGACGTCACGCCGCCCTCACCTCTTTTCAACAGAGTCCCTCCGAAACCGACCGTTCCTATTGTTACGTGCTTGTGGCGGTGTTGCGCCTGGTCGCGGTCCTACCTCCAGCCACGACGATGCCGCCAACACCACCCGGCAACGCGGTGATCACTCACGGAGAAGCAGAGGACACCTATTGTGATCTTCTGTTTGGTGAGACATGGTGGTGAAGGTCGATACGCGCGCGTTGCAGCATTAGGGCAAGAATGGTCAATTGGAGTTAAATGACTATGATCAAGGCGCGGTCAGCCGGCATCGCGGTCGGAACTGCAGCCATGCTCGTCGCCAGCTCGCTGGTGGCCGCTGCGCCTGCCAGCGCGGCCATCGATTGCACGGGAGGGTCCGACCACCAGAATTTGAGACCTACCGGCCCGCTCGTATTCTCCAGCCGCAAGAACATCGCAAGGGATTGGGCGTTGATTCAGGTGTTCTGTTCACGGACGTTGGTGACGTGCCGGGAAGTTTGAAAGGTTGAGGACCTCCCGAGCAGGTGTGGAGCTACCAGACAGCCGCACCTGACCCAGGGAGGTCCTCACGCCTTTCCGTAACGCCCCACTGTCGGAGACCAGCAGGCTGCGCCCAGCCGGCAGGCCGCCACTTCGGACTGTCCGCCCACCGCTACCAGAAGAGTTCGGGCTTCACCGCTCGGCACCTCCGTAGATGCCCTTGGTCGGTGGTCCGTCACCGCAGCCCGGCCGTGATCGGGCACGGTGGCGACCCAGGCTCCTTGGGTCGCGACGGGCTTGGTGCCTGGACGGTACGTGTGAGGGAACAGTGGGAGGGTCGGTGCCGACCAGGGCGGCCAGGCCGGCTTCGGGGTCGACCAGGTCGGCCAGGTCGCCGGCCAGTTCGTCGTACCGGGTGGGAAGCAGGATGTCGTGCAGCCCGGCCTCGACGTCGACCAACGCCGCAACATCCGGTTCGGCCGTACGGAGTTCGGGGTGGACCGCCGCGCGGCGGTCCACCGGTTCCTGGTGCATTTTTCCTCCCCCACCGGTCATCGCCGGTCCGGCTCCTCACGCAGCAGCGCGGCCAGCGTCCGCCGTGCTTTCAGCAGGCTGCTTCGGACCGCCTCGGGCGTCATCCGCAACTGCTCGGCGATCTCGGCCGGCTGGTAGCCCTCCAACGTCCAGGCCATCACCTGCCGCTGCCGGGAGGGCAGGTGACCGAGCAGTCGAAGTTCCTCCTGGCGGGCCTCCCATGCGGCGATCTCGGATGCGGAAGCTCGTAACAGGGGAGTGCGGTCCGCCAGGTCGTCGGCGGGCAGTTCCACCAGGTAGGCCATCCGTCGGGCGTACTCCCGGGAGGCGACCCGGCGGGTCCACGGCCCCGGACTGCGGATGGTGTTCCACTGCTCCAGGGCGCGGCGCATGGTCTCCTGGGCGACGTCCGCCGCGTCCGCAACCGACGCGCCCTGCCACACCAGGAACGCCACCAGCCTGCCCACCTCCTTCCGGTAGAAGTCGCTGAAGGCCGCGACGGTCTCCGGCGACAGGACGTCCCGGCGTCGCGGTGGTGGGACGGTCGGCGCGGCCCGGTGGTCGGTGGGCCTGGTCGATCCCCCGGGGCGCTCAACCACGACGTTCGCCGTCCTTCCGGGACGGCACCGTCAGGGTGCAGCAGGAGCCGTCGGGCCGCAGGTCGCGGACCTGCCCACCGGCGGGTAGCGCCGCGACCAGCGCCACCAGTGTCTCCCCGCGCGCCTGCTCCTGGCGGACCCGCCACTGGAGCCGGATCCACAGTGCCAACACCGTGCTGGCCTTGGCGACGACCGCCAGACCGATCCACCCCCAGGTCACACTGTCCACCGCACCTCACTCCGCTCGTCCGCGACCGTTGCGCGTCGTCGTAGTGAAGAGTCGCGGAAGGAGCCTTCCGTGAACGGCCGTGCCGAAGTTTTTTCCGGAAACCGGGTTCGGGCCGGCATGTCACCGACACCGCGCACGCCGGTGGTCAGGGCGCCAGCGTCGCGTACACCACGATGTTGTCCTTGTACGTCTTCGCTTTCTTGTCGTAGCCGCCGCCACAGGTGATCACGCGGAGCTGCGCCTTGTCGGTGTGGCCGTAGACCTGTTCCAACGGGAGCTTCTTCTTCGGGTAGCGGGCCACCCCGTCGACGATGAAGCGGGCCTTCGTGCCGTCCTTACGGGGCACCTCGATGGTGTCTCCCGGTTTCAGCGCGCCCAGCCGGTAGAAGACCGCCCGACCCGAGGCGCGTGAGTCGACGTGGCCCACGACCACCGAGGTCCCGACCTCGCCGGGACTTGGTCCCAGCTTGTACCACCCGGCCGTCTTGGGCTGGTTCAGCGGTGGGACCGCGATCTGTTGGTTCCGGTCCAGCCCGAGCGGAACGGTCGGCGCGTCGACGCCGATCCGCGGGATTTTGATGCGGGTCGGCTGCGATCGCGGCATCCCGACCGACGTTGGTAGGGGCAACGGGCGGATCGCGGTGGCCTTGAGATCGTCGTCGCGGCGGTCCGAAGCACCGGCCGCGCTGTGGCCCGCCCCGGCGGCCGGCGACGCGATGGCTTCGCCCGGCGTCGACTCCGGTGTGGTGGGTTCGTCCAGCACCGCTGACGGTAGGGACTCCGGCGCGGCGGCGGCATCAGGTTGCGGCGGACCGACCGGATCAGGAGCCGTGGCCGCGACCGTGACCAGTCCTGCTCCGGTGAGCGTGACTAGGGTGACCAGGACGAGGCCAGCGGCACGCCACGGAAAACCGTGGCGGCCGCTGGCGCTCCTGGCCGCCCTAGGCGACCGTGCCATTGGCGGACCGGCGACGCAGCAGCGCGAGGCCACCGATCGCGCCCACGCCCATCATGCTGGCACCGGCCGCCGTCAGAGCACCGGTGTTGGTGTCGAGCGCGCCACCGTCACCGGCCGCGACGGCGGCCGTGCTCGGCAGCACCCAGGCTCCCTCCGGACCCACCTGCGCGCTGGCAGACGCGCCCGCTGACGAAGCAGCCGCGCTGGTGCCGGCCTCGGTCATCCTGAGGATGTCGGTGAGCAGATTCCTCTTGACCTCCACGTCCACGTCGATGTCACGGATGCAGACGACGATGTTGTCGACGTTGCCGGACTGCTGGATGCTGTTCGACGCCGCATTCGCGGCGCCCAGGTTGAAGGTGACGACGCTGTTCACGATGACGTTGTTTCTGATGACCTGAGCGATGTTCTGCTCGTTGACCTGCTCGTTGGACGCGCAGGTGACCCCGTTACCGCTCTTGTCCTGCACGTCGAACGTCTTCGGCGTGTCGTCCGACTTCTTCGACACCGGCCCCTGGGTCGAGCCCCTGGGATCGTGCCCCCCGTCGCTCGCGGCGAGAGCGGCGGCGGGCGCGGCGAGCAGGAGGGCGGCGCTGCCCAGCACCACCCCGCCGCCGAGCCTTGTGAACAACTTCATAGACATATTCCTCACTCCTTCTGGTCGGCTCAGGAGGACGAGCCATGACGAAACGCTAGACCGATTCATACGGAAAAAGAGGACTTCTCGGGGTTTCGTAACAAGTCGCGCCATAGTTGCCATAATTGGTCGGTTCATCCCTGCTTGGGAAAGTAAGGGCTGTTCTGCCCACCTGGCTTCGGTGGTGGCCGAGGTCCCCCTGCCACCTGCGCGGCTCCAGGGGGTGTGGCGGTGGGCGCTCCGGTGCGACCATCGCGCGATGAGGGTCGACATCCGGTTGCTCGTCCGTGGCCTGTTCGGTTGCCTCGCTGTGGCCGTGGCTCTCGTAGCGGTCGTCCTGGCTGTCCCTGATCCGTCCGACCCCCCGGCGGTGACCTCCTGGCAGCCACCCGACGGCTACCAGCTCGCCGACACGGTGTCCCTACCGGACGATCGCCGCCTACGACTGTGGACCGGCGACTCCGGCTGGTACGTCGACGCGCTCCGCGCCGGTCGACGCGAGGCGGGGGTCGGTGCCCGGGGCGGCGGTGACCAGTACTCCGCCAGTGAGGTCCTCGGTGGCCTGGTCGTCCGGGTTCCGGTGGCCGGTGCCCGGACGCTCACGGTGCGAGCGGCCGGTGAGACCAGGAACGGGACGGTCCACGCCGGAACGGTCCTGGTGCCGGCGCCGCCGGCCGGCGTGGGCACGGTCCTCGTGACACCGCTCGGTGCCGACGGGCTGCCCCTCGGTGGGGAGACAGTCGTGCCGATCGTCGGCCGGAGTTGACACTTAACCTCTCGTATCTGCGACGCAGATCACCGGGAATCGCCGGCTTCCGCGAGGTGAATCAGGCCTATTGGCTGGCAGATGCGGGCGTTAGAGTGCCCGGGTGAACAGTTACCGGATCGGGGAGGCCGCCGAGCTGCTCGGCGTGAGCGCCGACACCGTACGCCGCTGGGTCGACGGAGGTCGCCTGCCGGCCGGGCGGGACGCGCACGACCACCGGGTGATCGACGGGGTCGAGTTGGCCGCGTTCGTCCGGGCCCAGGCTGCCGAACCGGACGAGGGGACGGGGTTCTCCTCCGCGCGCAACCGGCTGCGGGGCATCGTCACCGCCGTGGTCAAGGACGCGGTGATGGCGCAGGTCGACATCCAGGCCGGTCCGTTCCGGATCGTGTCGCTGATGAGCCGGGAGGCCGTCGACGAGCTGGACCTGCGGGTCGGCGCGGTGGCGGTGGCCGTGATCAAGTCGACCACGGTGGTGGTGGAGCGTCTGTCGGTGACGCGGGGGAGGGCAACATCGTGAGGGTGCGCAGCGTGCTGGCCGGCATGGTCGCGTTGGCCGTGCTGACTGGGTGCGGAGGCAGCAGCTCGGCCGAAGGAGAAGAGCAGACCGTCACCGTCTTCGCGGCGGCGTCCCTGACCGACGTGTTCACCACCATCGCCAGGGAGTTCGAGGCCGACCGGCCGGGCACCGAGGTACGCCTGACCTTCGCCGGCAGCTCCGCCCTGGCCACCCAGATCAACCAGGGCGCCCCGGCGGACGTGTTCGCCTCGGCCGCGCCCGCCCCGATGCGTACCGTCACCGACGTGGGCAACGGCGACGGCACGCCGGTCACCTTCACCCGTAATCAGTTGGTCATCGCGGTGCCGAAGGGCAACCCGGCCGGGGTCGCCGGGCTGGCCGACCTGACGAAGCCCGGAGTGAAGGTCGCGCTCTGCGCCGAGCAGGTGCCCTGCGGCGAGGCGGCGCGCACCGCGCTCGACACCGCCAAGGTCGCGCTCACCCCGGTCACCCTGGAACAGGACGTCCGGGGCGCGCTGGCCAAGGTCACCCTCGGTGAGGTGGACGCCGCCCTGGTGTACCGCACCGACGCCCGGAGCACGACCGACGTGCAGGGCATCGAGTTCCCCGAGTCGGCCCACGCGGTCAACGACTACCCGCTGGTCGTACTGCGGGACGCCCCGAACCCCGACGGCGCCCGGGCCTTCGTCGAGCACGTGCTCTCCGAGCGGGGACGGGCGACGCTCACCGACGCCGGCTTCCAGTCCCCGTAGCGTCGATGGGGTTCCGTGCCGCCGCGGCGACCGTCCGCGGGTCGGACCGGCGGGTGCCGATCACCCTGCTCGTGCCGGCCCTGCTCGGGTTGCTCTTCCTGCTCCTGCCGCTGGTCGGGCTGCTGGTCCGCGCACCCTGGACGGATCTGCCCCGCCGGCTCGCCGACCCGGACGTGCTCACCGCGCTGCGGCTCTCCCTGGTCTCGGCGACCCTGGCCACCCTGCTCTGTCTCCTGCTCGGGGTGCCGCTGGCCTGGGTGCTCGCCCGGGTCGCGTTTCCCGGCCGGCGGGTGGTCCGCGCCCTGGTCACCGTCCCGTTGGTCCTGCCGCCGGTGGTCGGCGGCGTGGCGCTGCTGCTGGTGTTCGGCCGGCGCGGCCTGCTCGGTGGCTGGCTCGACGCGACGTTCGGGATCTCGTTGCCGTTCACCACGGCCGGTGTGGTGCTCGCCGAGTCCTTCGTGGCCATGCCCTTCCTGATCATCGCGGTGGAGGGTGCCCTGCGGGGCGCGGACCGCCGCTACGAGGAGGCCGCCGCGACCCTCGGCGCCGGACGCTGGACCACCTTCACCCACGTCACGCTGCCTCTGGTGGCGCCGGGGGTGACCGCCGGGGCGGTGCTCTGCTGGGCCCGCGCCCTCGGTGAGTTCGGCGCGACGATCACCTTCGCCGGCAACTTTCCCGGCACCACGCAGACCATGCCGCTCGCGGTGTACCTGGCGCTGGAGAACGACCTGGAGGCGGCCCTGGTGCTGAGTCTTGTGCTGCTGGCCGTCTCGGTCACCATCCTCGCCGCGCTGCGCGACCGATGGACGGCTGGCCCGTGACCGCCGCCGTGGGCGGGTTGGACGCGCATCTCGTCGTCGAGCGGGCCACCTTCCGGCTGGACGTCCGGCTGCGGGTCGCCGCCGGGGAGGTGGTCGCCCTGCTCGGCCCGAACGGGGCCGGCAAAACCACCGCCCTGCGTGCCCTGGCCGGGCTGCAACCGCTCACCGCCGGGCACGTCACTCTCGACGGCCGGGACCTCGACCGCCCAGCTGCCCGGTCGTGGACCCCGCCGGAGCGTCGCCGGGTCGGCGTGGTCTTCCAGGACTACCTGCTCTTCCCGCACCTGAGCGCGGTAGAGAACGTGGCGTTCGGGCCCCGCCGGCAGGGGCTCGACCGGCGGGCCGCCCGTACGCTGGCCCGGGAGTGGCTCACCCGGGTAGGCCTGGCCGAGCACGCCGTCCGCCGGCCCCGGCAGCTCTCCGGCGGCCAGGCGCAGCGGGTGGCGCTGGCCCGGGCGCTGGCGGTCCGTCCGGCGCTGGTCCTGCTCGACGAGCCGCTCGCCGCGCTCGACGCCCGGACCCGCCTGGACACCCGCACCGAACTCCACCGGCACCTGGCCGCGCATCCGGGTGCGGCGCTGCTGGTCACCCACGACCCGCTGGACGCCCTGGTGCTCGCCGACCGGCTCGTCGTCGTCGAGGCGGGGCGGGTGGTGCAGGAGGGCGACGCGGCCACCGTCACCGCCCGTCCCCGTACCGACTACGTGGCCCGGCTGGTCGGGCTCAACCTGGACCGTGGCGACGCCGCCGGCCACCGGGTCCGGCTCCGCGACGACCTGACGCTGGAGGCCGCCGACCGGGTCCGCGGGGAGGCGTTCGTCGCCTTCCCGCCGTCGGCGGTCGCGCTGCATCCCCGCCGGCCACCGGACGGTCCGGCCAACACCTGGGCGGCCAGCGTCGCCGGGGTCGAGCGGCACGGCGACAACCTGCGGGTACGCCTGGACGGTCCGCTCCCGGTGGCCGCCGACGTCACCCCGGCCACAGCCGCCCGGTTGCGACTCGTGCCGGGCCAACCGGTCTGGGCCGCCGTGGCGCCCGCGCAGGTGCGCGCCTACCCGGTGGCGGAGGTCTGAGCGGAGTGGAACCCTGACGGGGAGTAGCGTCAACCTGTGGTTGACTCTGGGCGATCGTCAACCTATGGTTGACGCATGATGGATTCCGTTCCGCAGAGCAACCCGGTACGCCTCGACGACCTGATCGAGGCGATCAAGCGCGTGCACAGTGACGCGCTCGACCAACTCAGCAGCGCGGTGGTCGCCGCCGACCACCTCGGCGAGGTCGCCGACCACCTGATCGGCCACTTCGTCGACCAGGCCCGACGCTCCGGAGCCTCCTGGACCGAGATCGGCCGGAGCATCGGAGTCAGCAAGCAGGCCGCCCAGAAGCGCTTCGTCGCGAAGGGGGGCGAGGCACCGATGGACCCGAGTGAGGGATTCAACCGCTTCACGCCGCGGGCCCGCCACGTGGTGGTGGCCTCGCAGGACGAGGCCCGTGCTGCGGGTAACCCGCAGATCGGCACGGAACACCTGACCCTGGGGCTGCTCGTCGAGCCGGAGGCCATCGCGGCCAGGGTGATCGTCGGGCAGGGGGTCACCCTGGAGGCGCTCCGCGAGGCGGTGACCGCGACGTTGCCGGCGGCCGTGCCGGACGTGCCGGGTCTGATCCCCTACAACGCCGAGGGCAAGAAGGTGCTGGAACTGACCTTCCGGGAGGCGCTGCGGCTGGGCCACAACTACATCGGCACCGAGCACATCCTGCTCGCTCTTCTCGAACAGGAGGACGGCGACGGCGTGCTCACCGGCCTCGGCATCACGAAGCCGGCGACGGAGGCCGCCATCGCGGCGGCCATCGACGCCGCCGTCCAGGCCCGTACTGCGGGCTGACCTGTCCCGGGCGCGGGCGTCCGAGGGCGCCCGCGCCCGGTGTCGCGGGTGGCTCATTACCCGCACCCGGCGGCGCGCGGGAGGTAGTCGTCGGGTATCCGTCACGCGGATAGTCGCTGTGTGCTACCACCCGATCACGGAGCTAGGATGTGCGGACGTTCCCCCCGGAAGGGTCGTCCCCCTTGCGCCGTGCCGCGATCAGTCCTCCCTCGGCCCCGAACCCGGGGTGCGTCGCCCTGTTCGGGCCGGCGGGGCCGGGCCGCCTCGTCCGTGCGACGGTCCTCGTCGTGAGCGGCGTCGGCGCCGCCATGCTGGCCGTGGGCCTCTTCGACGCGCCGGCCCGCGCGGAGACGCGCGGGCCGGCGGTACGCCCCGCTGACCTGGTGGTCCGCCTAGGGCAGCTCGAACCGGGCGGAGTGTCCACCGCCGCGCGCCGCGAGGCCGCCGCGCCGACCGGTGTCCCGCTGTCGACGCTGCGTCCGGCCCCCGCCGGCCGGAGCCGTCCCACCCTCGATGCGGACCGCCCGGACGATGTTCGGCCGGTCCTGCGGAAGGCGCCGCCTCGGAGCATCGGGACGCGACCGCCGCCCGCGCCGCTCCGGCCCGGCGTCGTGCCACGGATCCTGCCGCCACGTTCCGATCCGCTGGGTCCTCCGGCGGTACCCGCCGCCGGGCCGGCGCGGCCGGTCGTACCCACCTCACCGGTCAGCCTGGATGCGGGTCCGCTACGGTCTCTGCTCGGCCAGGTCGCCGACCTGGCCGGCAGGCTTATCACGTCCATCCTCGCCCGGCCCGATGGCACCACCGGCCCGGCGCTCCCGCCGGGCTCGGCCCCGCCGGTGCCGACGCCCGTGCCGTACGAGGAGCCGGACGGGGTGCTGGCGCCGGGTCTGGTGACCACGTCTCCGACAGTCCACTTTGGAGACACGATCCCGCTGTCCGTCTCCGGTGCCCGATGGGTCCGGTCCGCTGGGCGACACCCGGCCGTTCCCGTCTGTCCGCCTCCGGTGCCCGCCGGGCCGATCGGGTCCGCCGAGTCGGTTCCTGGCGACGCTTCCGGGATACCCGTCGCACCCGACGACGAGCGGGCCGCCGCCGGCAGCGGCACCCGGACCGCGGTAGCCCTGCCGCCGACGCCGGCCGGCCCGGTCCGGTGGACCGGTCAAGCCCGTACGGACGTCCCGACGGCCCCGGCCCGGGGGCGCTCTCCCGCTCCGGCCGCCCGCCCCGGCTGAGTGCGGCCTTCCCGTTGTCCGCCCCGAGCTGGTGGAACCGCCCGGGCGACGACGGGGTGCGTGGGCTTTCCACCTGTCCAGAGCGGACGCGTCGGAACCCGAGGGCTGAATACTTCCGCGTGCGTATCGGCCCCGCCCTCCCATCGGGGAGCCGGCCGGGTGGCCGTCGCGACGCGTACCCGAGATCGGAGAGTACGTGGTGATTCGCGTTGTGGTGGTTGAGGAGATGGGACTGTTGCGCGGTGCGCTCTGCGCCGTGCTGTCCAAGGAGGAGGACATGGAGGTCGTCGCGGAGGTTGCGGACGTCCGTGAGGCGCCGGCGGTGGTACGCCGTAACCAGCCCGACGTCGTCGTGCTGGACCTGGTGCCGGAGTCGCCCGAGTCACCCGGCACGGTCCGGACGATCGAGGAGATCGGCGGTCACGAGCCCCACGCTGCGGTGCTGGCGATGAGCTACCGGTGGAGTCCAGCCGTACTGGAAGCGGCGGTGTCCGCCGGTGCGCGGGGGTTCATCGGGAAGGACGGGCCGTTGGAGGAGTTCGTCCGGATGATCCGGTCGCTCGCCGCCGGGGAACGGGTGATCGACCCGACGGCGGCGAGCGCGGTGCTGAGCCCGTCGAGGAGCCCGTTCACCTCCCGTGAGCTGGACGTGCTGCGCGCCGCCGCCGAAGGGCTGCCGCTCAAGGAGATCGCGCGACGGCTGTTCCTGGCGCACGGGACGGTGCGCAACCACCTGTCGGTGATCCTGCGCAAGACCGGATCCCGCAACCGGATGGAGGCGATTCGTCGCGCCCAGCGGGAAGGGTGGCTCTGACCGTACCGGCGGCGGGGACGGCGGCGGCGCGCCGGCCGTCCCCGCCGGGAGACCCACTACAGGCCGTTGGTGTACAGCATCCGGTTCGGGGTGCCGGCCAGGTTGCCCTGGACGACGCCGCTGGTCGCGGTGGTCAGCAGCCAGTCGTGCAGGGTGCCCTGCGCGACGTCGCCGTTGACGCTCTTGTAGAGCGCGGCCACCCCGGCGACGTGCGGCGTCGCCATCGAGGTGCCGTTGAATACGGCGGTGCTGTTCTTCGGCTGGGTCGACAGGATCGACGAGCCCGGCGCGTAGAGGTCGACGCAGGCCCCGGTGGACGAGTAGCTGGCGCGCTCGTCGGTGCTGGTGGAGGCGGCGACCGCCACCGCGGCGGTCAGCGCCCGGGGCAGCCGGTCGCAGGAGTCGGCACCGGTGTTACCGGCGGAGGTGGCCAGGAACACCCCGGAGTCGATCATCGCGGTGAGCGCGTCGGCCATGGTCTGGCTGTACGGCCAGTTCCAGGAGGTGTTGGCCACGGCCGGCTTGACCGCGTTCGCGGTGACCCAGTCCACCCCGGCGAGCATCGCCGAGGCGGTGCTGCCGCCCTGACAGTTCAGGATCTTCACCGCGTGCAGCCGGACCTGCTTGGCGACGCCGTAGGTCTTGCTGCCGATCGTGCCCGCCACGTGCGTGCCGTGCCCGTCGCAGTCGATGTTGCGCCGGTCGACGGAGTTGTAGTCGAAGCTGGCGCGGCCCTCGAAGTCGGGGTGGCTCACGTCGATGCCGGTGTCCAGCACGTACGCGTGCACGCCGGCGCCGGTGGCCGCAGAGGTGTAGCTGCCCGACAGGGGCAGGGTGCGCTGGTCGACCCGGTCGATGCCCCAGGAGGGCGGGTTGCCCTCGGTGGCGTCGGTGACCACCGTGTCCTGCTCGACGGCGAGGACGGCCGGGTTGCGGCGCAGCGTCTGCACCTGGCCCGGAGTGAGGTCGGCGGCGAAACCGGTGACCGCGCTGTCGTACACGAACCGGGGGCTGGCGGCCAGCGCGCGGGCGAGGCCCCGGGGGTCGGCGTCCGGTCGCAGCCGGACGATGTAGGCGCCCGGGACGGCCTGGACGCCGGGGGTGGCCTGGACCGCCACCAACGGGGCGAGCGGTCCGGTCGGGGGTGCCGCGGTGACCGCCGCCGGTGCGGCGAGCAGGGTGCACCCTGCCACGGCCAGCGACGCCATGAGGAGCTTGGGTTTCACATTGCCTCCCATACGCCCAGCTGTCATCGAAGGATGGCGATGATCTCCTGGTGTGAGCACGCTAGGACAGGCTGTCGTCCCCGGTCAATGGATCATCCTTCGTTGACTTGGTCACTGGGGGTGTCGACCGTTCTCCGCCGCGTTGCAACGTCCGCGCAACCGACTTTCGGGTCCGATCGGTCATTGTGGAACTCATCCGACTGGTCGACGCTACCGGCCGAACGTCTGATTCTGTATTGTCCATTCGGGATAGGTGGTGATCCGTTCGGGGGAGTCCACCGGTGTTCCGCATACGCCGGCGTTGGTGCGCTGTGCCGTGTCGGCATCACATCGGGTGATGGATCGTTGACCTCCGTGCTTTCCGGTTGGTGTCCAATTCGGGAGGAAATGCGTGATCCGTACGTTGCTCGCCCTCGACGGCACCCTGATCCGCGGCGCATTGGCGCTGGTGCTCGCCGCCGAGCAGGACATCAGCGTGGTGGCCGAGGTGGATCGCGGCGACGAGGTCCATTCGATGCTCTGGACGAAGCTGCCCGACGTGGCGGTGGTCGACCTCGACCTGATCGACAGCGGCGGGGCCGGCACCGTCGGACCGTGCCCGATGCTGGTCCTGGCCGACCGGCGTCGGGTCCGGGGACTGCACCACGTACTCGTCGGCGGGCGGACGGTCGGCGTTCTCGCCAACGACGTCTCCCCCCGCCGGGTGGTCGACGGCGTGCGTCGGCTCGCCCGGGGGAGACGGTGGTCGACGCGGAGCTGGTGCTCGCCGCGCTCACCGCCACCAGCCCGTTGACCGGGCGGGAGACCGAGATCCTGGCACTCACCGCGGCCGGGGCGACGGTCGCGGAGGTCGCCGTTTCGCTGGGCCTCTCCCCGGGGACGGTGCGCAACCACCTCGGCCGGATCACCCGGAAGGCGGGCGCGCGCACCCGGGTGGAGGCGGTCCGCGTCGCCCGTGACGCCGGCTGGATCTGACCAGCCCGCACCGCCTGGGGCCTGGAACCGGCCGGTGGCGTTCCCGGCCTGCCCGGGCCCCGTGCCGGTGACCTGGGCGCTGCGCTCTCCGGTCCGCCCGGTCGGTGCGGGTGAGGCCGGGTGTCGTCTCAGGCCGGCCCGGTCCGGGCCGGTGAGCCGGCCGGCGGGGACGCGGGCGCCCCGTCCCAGTAGCCGACCAGTTCCCGGTAGGTGGCGGAGCGGGCGAGCACCTCCCGGTGGTCGCCGAGCACCGGCGGGCCGCCGTCCAGGACCAGCACCCGATCGGCCCGTAGCGCGGACGTTATCCGGTGCGCGATCACGATCAACGTGCCGGCCCGGTGGGCGAAGGCCCGTTCCACCACCGTCTCGGTGGCCGGATCCAGGTGGCAGGTCGCCTCGTCCAGGATGGCCAGCGGGGCGGGCGCCAGCCAGGCCCGTACCGCCGCGATCATCTGCCGTTCCCCGGCGGAGAGGGCCGTCGGCACCACCGTCGCGGACAGCCCACCCAGCCGGTCCGCCAGTGTCCGGCCCCCCAACGCCTCGAGCGCCGCCATGAGGGCCGCGTCGTCCGCGTCGGGGCGCAGGTAGCGCAGATTGGCCGCGAGGGTGCCGCTGAACACGTACGCCTCCTGCGGCACCAGCACCCGCAGCCCGGCGAGCCGACCGGCGGTGACCGCGCCGACCGGCGTACCGGAGATCTCCACCGCGCCGGACTCCGGTCGGACCAGCCCGGACACCAGGGCGGCCAGGGTGGACTTGCCCGCCCCGCTCGGCCCCACCACCGCGAGGTGCTCGCCGGGGGCGAGGGTCAGCGAGAAGTCCGTGAGCACGGGCCGGGCGCGTGGGCCGTACCGGAAGGTCAGTCGGCGAACCCGCAGCGCCGGGTGGCTGGCGGAGGCGGCTCGCGGCCCCGCGTCGGCTGGTGCCGGGCGTGGGACCCGAGCGTCCGGCGGGCTGGTCCGCAGGATCCGCTCCAACGTCACCACGTACCGCAGCCCACCACCGCCCACCCCCTGCACCAGGGCGCGCAGGGCCGGTTGCAGCCCGGTCGAGACGTAGACCAGCGCGCCGAGCACCGCCCCGGCGGTCACCCCCCGCGCCACCAGCCACGGCGCGGCGAGCACCAGCACCGCCAGCGGCGTCCAGCCACCCAGGCCGATACTGAGGCTGCGCAGCGCGGTCATCCGGGCGACCGTCCGCTCGGCGTCGGCCTGCGCGGCGATCCGCGTCGCGACCCCGGCGACGACCCGGTCCTGCGCGCCGCAGGCGAGCACGTCCCGGTGACCGGCCAACGCGGTCCCCGCCGCCTCGCCGAGCGCCTCGCCGGTCCGCACGTACCGGCGCTGGTGGACGACCATCGCCGGCAGTCCGGCGACGAACACCGCCAGCCCGGCCAACAGCGGCGCGGCGACCAGAGCCGCGACCAGCGGGGCCAACGCGACCAGCCCGAGCAACGCCGAGACAGCGGCGAAGAGGAAGCCGCGCACCACCATCAGCAACCCGCCGAAGGAATCCCGGACCACCTCCACCTGCTGGGTCAGGCGGGCCACCGCCGCGCTCCCCGGCCCGGTGCCGCTGGTGGTCGCCGCGCGCAGCGCGCCCCGCACCACCCGGTCGGCCAACTCGTCGCGGAACGGCTCGACCACCGCTCCGAGCGCCCGGTACACCCCGCCGGTGGCCGCCGCGCCCACCAGCACCGCCAGCGCCAGGGCACCGAGCCAGGCCAGGCCGGTGCCGAACCGGTTGGCCAGGAAACCCTGGTCCACCGCGCGGGCGACCAGGTAACCGGAGAGCAGGGCCGGCAGCGCCTCGGCGGTCGACCAACCGGCGAGCCGGCCGAGTTCCCGCCGCCGGGCGCGCAGCGTCCGGCCGGTCTCCGCGAGCACCCCGGCGGGCCGTTGGTCCGGCCCGTCCTCGGTGGGAGAGCCGGTCACGGCGCGCCGTCCCCGGCCTGGAAGACCGCCCGGTAGGCCGGGTCCGACCAGAGGTGACGGTGCGGGGCGAGCGCCCGCAACCGCCCACCGTCGAGCCAGGCCACCAGGTCGGCCGCCGCCGCCGTCGCCGTCCGGTGGGTGACCACCAGCCGGGTACGCTCACCGGCCCGTCCGGCGACCGCCCGGGAAACCCGGTGCTCGGTGGCGGTGTCCAGGCTGGACGTCGCGTCGTCGAGGACGAGCAGCCGTTCGGCGGCCAACGCGCGGGCCAGTCCCAGCCGTTGCGCCTCGCCGCCGGAGAGCGGCGCCCGGTCCAGCGGGGTGCGGAAGCCCTCCGGGAGGCGGCTTACACAGTCGTCCACCGCCGCCGCGCGGGTCGCCGCGAGCACCGGGGGAGTGGCCAGGGCGTCCGGTGACGGGGCCGCCGCAGCGGCGGGCAGCGCCAGCCCGACCGCCTCGTGCACGGTCGCGCCGACCAGGACCGGCCGCTCGAAGGCGTACCCCACCGCGCGGCGCAGCGCCGCCGGGTCGAGCCGGTGCAGCGGCACCCCGTCGAGCAGCACCTCACCGGCGTCCGGGTCGTACAGCCGGCCGGCCACCGCCGCGAGGGTGGACTTGCCCGATCCGGATACGCCGACCACGGCGACCGTGCCACCGGCCGGCACGGTCAGGTCGACCCCGGCGAGGATCGGCTGCCCATCGTCGGTGTGGACGGTGACGCCGCGCAACGTCAACTCGCCCCGCCCCTCGGGCAGGGGCCGGTCACCGGCCGGGGCGGCCGGCAGGTCCAGCGGTTCGGCGAGGCGGCGTGCGCCGGCGCGGACCCGGACCAGTCGGTTGAGGGCGGCCACCGCCGCGCCGAGTCCCGCGCCGAGGGCCGCGTACCGCACCGCGGCGACCAGTTCGCCGGTCGTGAGCCAGCCGGCGGTCAGCCCGTACCCGCCGACGGCGATCACGGCCAGGGTCAGTAGCGGTGCCACGGCGGCGGTCCGGGCGCCCGCGCGGGCCAGCAGCTCCCAGCCGCGCCGGCCGTGTGCGCCGAGTTCGGGCAGCGGTTCGAGGATCCGTTCCCGTTCCCGGTCGACGGTGGCGGCGGCGGCGACGGTGCGCGCCCCGCCCAGCGACTCGAGCAGCCGGCCGGCGATCGTGCCGAGGATTCGCTGGTAGGCGGTGGTCACCGTGGAGGCGTCGGTGACGAAGGCGCGCAGCAGCACGGCCAGCAGGAGCAGCCCGGCGAGCAGGGTCAGGCCGAGCACCGGCGCCAGCAGGGTGAGCGCGACCACGCTGCCCAGCGGGGGGATCACCGCCACCGCGCCGAGGACCACCGCGTTGCCGGCCTGCCCGGCGTCGGCGGCCTGACCGACCAACCGGGTGACCAGGTCACCCACCGGGTGCCGACGAGCCTGCCGGACGTCCAGGCGGAACAGGTGGCGCAGCAGGTGGTCGCGGAGTCGGCCGGTGGCCCGGGCCGCGCCGTACCCGGTGGCCAGGTCGCCGAGCGTGTCGGCGACGATCAGCAGCGCCACCAGCGCGCCGGCGAGCAGCGGCCACCAGCGGGACCCGTCGCCGAGGGCGGCGTCCACCGCGAACCCGAGGGCAGCGGGCAGGAGCAGTTCGGCGGCCGCGCCGAGCAGGGCGACCCCGGCCAGGGTGATCGTCCACCCGCCGCCGTGCCGCACCGACCGGCGGACCAGTTGGTCCCCGGGTGACCGCGTCCCCATTCGTCCTCCAGACACGCGTGCGCCCCGGGCGGGTACGTCTACCCGCCCGGGGCTCGCTTGGTGAGTCGATCAGTCGCAGGACGTGACCGACAGCGAGCTGCCCTCGCAGAGGAGCAGGCTCAGCCCGCTGGCGCCGCCGTGGCCGCCGCCGCCCGTCTCCAGGGCCTGCAGGTCCAGAAGCGTCATGTCAAATCACCTCCTCCCGTGGTGTCGGTCGTCAGGCTCGCCCCGTGGTGGGGGAGTTCGGGTGCGCCGGCCAGCGGCGCGAGGAAGGGCAGCGTCAGCGGTTCGTGGTGCCGCGCCGCGCCCAGTGCGAAGAGCACACCGGCGGTGCCGGTGCCGAGGTCCATCGAGAGCCGCAGCAGCTTCTCGCCGGGGAAGGCCGTCCCGCCGCCGTACGGCATCGCGTGCCACGCCAGCCGCCGAAGCTGCGCGTCGAGGTCCGACCGCTGCTCGGGCGTCCGGACGGTGGCCGCGAGGTAGGCGATGATCCCGGCCCGGCCGGCGAAGAGGCCGGTCTGGGCGTACATCGGGGATCGGGCCGCCTGGTAGGCCGCAGCGCTCGCCCGGGCGAACCCGTCGTCGGGGCGGTGGGCGAGGTACTGGTCGAGGGCCAGTCCCACACCGACGCCGCCCTGCCCGAGGTAGGGCATGGTCCGCCAGCCCTCGTTGACCTCGAGAGCGCCGTTCGGGCGCACCACGCACCGACGCAGGTCCTGACGCAGTGCCGTGGCGGCGTGCTCCAGCAGCGTCGCGTCCCCGGTCAGCTCGTACAGGCGCACCAGCATCAGCGCCGGTCCGCTCCGGCCGCGCAGCAACCCGGCGTACGGGTGTGAACCCCCGCTGATGTCCGGCCCGGGGTCGTCGGCGAGCCGGTCGACCACCCGTTCGGCGGCCCGCCACGCGGCGTCGCGCAGCGCCGACTCCCCGGTGCGTCCGGCCAGGTCGGCCAGGTTGAGCGCCACTCCCGACAGACCGCTGAGCAGGCTGTGGTCCAGCCGGTCCCAGGACTCCCGGAGACAGATCTCGATCACGTCCAGCGCGTCCTGCCGGCGGTCCAGCCGCTCCAGCGCGTACGCGACCCCGTGTAGCCCGTCGTAGAAGCCCAGCCGGGTCCCCGGGAGCGGGTTCGTCGCCCGTCGGACAAGCCACTCCTCGTGTTCCGGCCGGCGGTCCGCCCCGGTCTGTGCCAGGGCGTACAGCACCCCGGCCGCGCCGTGGGCGAGGTTGAGCCCGCCGCTGCGGAACTGCTCGATGTCACCCGGGAAGAGCCGGTCGTCACGGTCGGGGGTGGCGCTGGCGAGGATCGCCCTGGCGAGGCTGTCCCGGACGGTCGGCCAGTCGTCGGCGGCGAAGTCCGGCCCTGACAGGGCGGTCGGTGCGGAGCCCGTACCGGATCCACCCGTCGTGGCGGACCCGCCGTTCTCCGTAGCGGCGGTGATCTCGGCGACCGCCGGGTCGAGGAAGGACCGGGGGACCGGGAAGTTCTCCGCGATGACGTCGGCCAGGTGCGCGGCCTTCGCCGGGGAGAGCCGGATCAGTTGGGTCAACGGGAGGAACAGCGCCAGGCGGAGGCAGGCCAGGGCGTACCGGTCGGCGGCCTGGCCCCGGATGTGGCGGGGCGCGGCGAAGCCCTGGTTACGCAGGCCCGGCCGGTGGTTGTCGTCCCCAGCAACGGCGACCTCGAAGTCGACCAGCGTGATCCGGTCGTCCGGCCGCACCATGATGTTGGACATGTGCAGGTCCCCGTAGACCACGCCCCGGTCGTGGATGGCCCGCACCGCCGTCTCGACCTGGGTGTAGACGTCCCGCGCCCACCGGGTGTACGCGGCCAGGTCCTCCTCGGTGACCTCGGCGACGACCATCGGGTGCCGGTTGGCCAGCACGTTGTTCAGCGAGCGTCCCTCGATGAACTCCAGCGCCAGGAACCGATGGTCACCGAGGGTGAACTCGTCGTGCAGCCGGGGCACCTGCGGCAGGTCGGCGAGCCGGCGCAGCATCGCCGCCTCCCGCTCCAACCGGGTGACCGCGTCGACGCCGTCGGAGTCCAGGCCGGCCAGGGGACGGGCCTCCTTCAGCACCACCTCTGCGTCGTCGCGGGTGTCCCGCCCCACGTAGATGCCGCCACCGTTGGAGAAGTGGATGACCTTCTCGATCCGGTACGGCACCTCGTTCGTGCTGGTCGCGTTCCGGGCCGCCAGGTGCGGGGCGAGGAAGTCGGGCAGGGTCACCCAGGACGGCACGTGGAAGACCGGATCGCGCCGGTCCGGCACCAGCGTGCCGCTGTCGTCGGCGATCGCCGGCACGGTCTGCCCGTCCGGGGTGACGCAGTAGCGGGCGGCGAAGCCGCCGTAGCGGACGTACACCGGCCCGGCGGCGTAGCGCAGGTCGCTGAGGATGTACGGGCCGGCCTCGCCGACGAGCAGCTCGTCCAGCTCCTTGCAGGTCAGTTCCAGTTCCGCCTCGTCGCGCGGGTAGATGGTGACGAACTTGCCGCTCCCGGCGCGGTGGGCGTACTTGGAGTTGCGCAGCAGCACGATGCGCGGGCTGCGGAGGAACTTGAACGCCAGACCGCGCGGTACGCAGTACGACCAGACCGCGTCGAGCACACGCTCGGCGTTGTCGACACCGGCCGAGACGTGGATCTTCCAGCCCTGCTGGGGCAGCGAGCCGCCCTCCGGGGCGTAGTTCATCCAGTCGCTGGTCTCGTCGGTCGCCCAGCCGGCCGGGGCGGGACGCCCGGTGACGAAGGTGTGCCCGTCGGTGGCATTGCCGAGGGAGTCGTAGAACAACCGGTCCGTCACGCAGAAGCTGTCGTAACGCTCGTCCACCGTCTGACCTCCTTCCATGTCCCGGGCCGGTCCTCGTTCCCGGCGATGCATCGAGTCTCGTGGACGGGACAGTGTCGGCTCCAGTGCGCTTAGTCACGACGGCGAATGCGCTGCGCACGGGTACTCATGACAAAAGTCAGCCCGCAGCCGTGCGGGCATCCAGAAACCGCCCGTCGAACGGCGTGGAGACAGACCGAGCCGCCCGGCGCGAACGCCGGGGCGGCTCGGGTGGCGAGGGTGTCCGCGCAGGTCAGGTGACCCGCAGGGTCTCCACTGGAAGCTGTTCGTGGACGCCGCGCGCCACCAGGTCGCGCAGCCGCGCCAGGCCGTCCCAGACATCGACGTAGCGGGTGTACAGGGGAGCGGGGCCGAGCCGCAGGCGGTCGGGCACCCGGAAGTCGCCCACCACCCTGGCCTCGCTGATCAGGGCACGGGAGATCCGCAGCGCGTCCGGGTGGGCCAGGCAGATGTGGCTGCCCCGACGGTGCGGGTCGCGCGGCGAGGCCAGCGTGAAACCGAGCGGGGTGAGCCAGGCGTCCGCGAGGTCGACCATCAGCTCGCCGAGGCCGACGCCCTTGGCGCGCAGCCGGTCGATGCCGGCCTCGGCGAGCACGTCCAGCGCCGGGTCGAGGGCGGCCAGCGACAGGATCGGCGGGGTGCCGACCAGGAACCGGTCGATGTCCGGGGCGGGGTCGTACTCCGGTCCCATCCGGAACTGGTCGCGTTGGCCGAACCAACCCCAGATCGGCTGACGCAGCCGGGCCTGCAACTCCTGTCGGACGTAGAGGAAGGCCGGGGCGCCCGGCCCGCCGTTGAGGTACTTGTAGGTGCAGCCGACGGCGAGGTCCGCGCCGGAGGCGGTCAGCTCCACCGGCACCGACCCGGCGGCGTGCGACAGGTCCCACAACACGTACGCCCCGACCTCGCGGGCCGCCGCGTTCACCGCGGCCAGGTCGAGCAGGGTGCCCGAGCGGTACGCGACCGCCGAGAGCACCACCAGCGCCACCTGGTCGTCCAGGGCCTGTCGCACGTCGGTCGGGGTGAGCCCCTCGTCCAGATCCGAGGCGAGGGTCCGCACGGTGAGCCCCCGCTGGGCGGCGAGCCCCTGGAGCAGGTACCGGTCGGTGGGGAACTCCTCCGCGTCGACCAGGATGGTGCGCCGGCCGGGATTGGCGTCCAGCGCGGCGGCGGCCAGCTTGTAGAGGTTGACCGAGGTGGAGTCGGAGACCACCACCTCACCGGGGCGCGCGCCGAGCACGTGCGCGGCCAGCCGGTCCCCGAGCCGCCGGCCCCAGTCGATCCAGGTCGACCAGGAGCGGACCAGCTCCGTACCCCAGTCCTGCCGGACCAGCCTCGCCAGTGCGTCCGGCGTCGCCGCCGGCAGCCGGCCCAGCGAGTTGCCGTCGAGGTAGATCAACTCCGGGTCGGCGATCACGAAGCGGTCGCGCAGCCCGGCCAGGGGGTCGGCGACGTCCCGTTCCTCGGCCGCCCGACGGGAAAGGTCACCGCGCATCGTCCGCTCCTTTCGTCCGCGCCCATGAGCGGGGCCAACTTAACCATCGACCGGCGCGTCCGTCGAGGTCGCCGCCTCCCACGACCGGGCCGCGGGAGGTGATCGACAGGCGCGCCGGTCCCCGGCGACCCGGTTGCGGGGCAGCCGGCGGATTACCGCCCGCCGGCCAGCGCCGCGCCGGTAACGTGCGGGGCTGTGACCGTGTCGGTACGGCGGGGCGTGATGGCCGTCGCCGGGGCTCTCGCCCTCGGCGTCGCCTCGGTGGTTCCCGTGCCGGCCACCGGCTCGGTCCCCGCGCGAACGGCCGCCGTCCGCGACGTCGCCGGGCGAATTCCGGTCGGGGCCGTCGCCCCGGAGCCGTCCGCCGCCGAGGTGCCCTGTCCGACACCGCCCGCTCCGGGGGTGTCCAGCCCGCCCCGGCCCGTACCGCCACCGGTCGGGCCGGCCGAGCGGGCCGTGGGCGGAGCGGCACTGGCCACGGCCGGGCTGGTCGTACCGCCCGGGACGCCGGCGCCACCGGCGCTGACCGCCACCTCCTGGCTGGTGGCGGACCTGGACACCGGTGCGGTGCTCGGTGGGTGCGGCCCGCACGAACCGGGCACCCCGGCCAGCGTGCAGAAGCTGCTGCTCGCGGCCACGATGCTGCCCGCCCTCGACCCGCGTCAGATGGTCACCGTGACGGACGCCGACATGGACTTCGAGCCGGGTAGCTCCGCCGTCGGGTTGGTCGAGGACGGCCGGTACTCGGTGGAGTTGCTCTGGCTCGGGCTGCTGCTCGTGTCCGGTAACGACGCCGCCAACGTGCTCGCCCGGCTGGGCGGTGGCGCCGAGGGCGCGGCCGGCGGGGTCCGGGCGATGAACGAGCAGGCCCGTCGGCTCGGGGCGTACCAGACCCACGCGGTGACCCCGTCCGGCCTGGACGGTCCCGGTCAGTTCACCAGCGCGTACGACCTGGCGCTGATCGCCCGGGCCTGCTTCGCCGATCCGGCGTTCCGGCGGTACGCGCTCACCGACCTCGCCCAGGTCCCGGCGCAGGGGAGTCGCGCGCGGGGTTTCCCGATCAAGAACGAGAACTCGCTGGTGGGCCAGTACCCCGGGGCGCTCGGCGGCAAGACCGGCTTCACCGACCTGGCCCGGCACACCTACGTCGGCGCGGCCGAGCGGGACGGTCGCCGGCTGGTCGTGACGCTGCTCGGCGCCGAGTCCTGGCCGCTGCGCGGCTGGCAGCAGGGGGCCGCGCTGCTCGACTGGGGTTTCTCGCTGCCCCGGGACGCCACTGTCGGCCGGCTGGTCGAACCGGGCGAGCCGATGCCCGGCAGCACGCCGACCGGCGTCCCGGCCACCGCCGCGACCGTGGTCGCCGTCCCCCACACGGCGGGGTCGGGTGGCTCCCGGTGGCCGGGCGCGGCGGGTGGCGGCCTGCTCCTGGTCGGGACGGCCCTGACCGTCGTGCTGCTGCGCCGCCGACGCGGTGGTGACCAGACGCCCGCCGACGGCTGACCTTCCCGGGGCCGGTCGACGCCGTGGTCCGGTGAGCGTCGTGGCCCGCTCAGCACGGTGGCCCGGTCAGCGCCGTGGTCGCTGCCGGTTGGCGACCCGGAGGGCGTTGCACACGTCGGCCACGCCGGGCATGCCCCAGGCCAGTTCCCCGGCGGTGAGCCGGACGTCGGGGGTGTCCACGGTGCCGTCGAGGATCACCACCCGGTTCTGCACCTCGACGGTGATCCGCTGGCGGCGGGTGAGCTGGTTGCCGTCAAGCCGTCGGGCCACCCCGGCGGCGATCCGGATCTCGTCGTCGGTCGGCGGCGTCGGGGACGACTCGAACGGGCCGGGGTTCTCGTCGGGTGGCGGCCAGGGCGGGATCACGGCGACTCCTTGCCGGGTGGGGTGGACGTGGTGTCGGCGGGGACGGGGTCAGGGCTGCCCGCACGGTGCCGCTGTCCGCCCGGTGGGGGCGGCCGGTCTGCTGCCGGCCAAGTGCGCCACGGCCTCCTCCCGGCTGGCGAAGGTCGGGATGACGGTGTCCAGTCGCATGGTCCGCAGGACGGCGCGGACGAACGCCGACGGAGCGGCGAGACAGAGCGTGGCCTGCCGCTCGCGGGCCTCCCGCTGTGCCCGGACCAGCAGGCCCAGGCCGGCGGAGTCGATCAGGTGCACCCGGCTGAGGTCCACCACCACGTCGCCGCCCATGTCGGCGGCGTGACGCAGAGCGGCGCGGAGGGTGTCGCCGGTGTCCAGGTCGACGTCACCGGTCGACGTGACGACCGTGACGTCCTCGACGTGGTCGATGCCCAGGACACCGCCCGGCCCGTGGGCGTCGCAGGCCGCCCGCTCGTCCCCTTCAGGCAGCAGGCTGCAGTGCGGGCAGCGGTGCGGCCCGGAGGCGAAGGGTGAGCCGCTCCAGCCGAGGTCGGTCACCAGCGTCCAGACGACCTCGGCGTCGGGCAGCACGCAGGCAAGTCCGGTGGCGGACTCGCCACAGCTGTCGCAGATCAGGGTCATCAACCGGTCCTCGGGCACGACGGTCAACCTGCTTCTCCTCCGGGTCGGGGGTCGGGGTACCGACGGGTTGCCGGCTGACCGGCGTTCCCGGCCGTGGAGCGGAGGCCGTCGGCCCGTCCGGGTGACGGTTCTGCCGGTGGCGTGCCGGGTGACGGTCCCCGCGCTGTCGCCACCCACGCCGGTGGCGCCGCTGGGCTTCCAGCCTGCCGCCGGCGCTTGGCGGCCACCGCGCGGATCCATGACAGTCTCGTGACGATCCACCCGTCGCCGGGCGGGGCCGGCCGCTCGTCTCTATTGACATGTGTCACTGCCGTGGCAGGATTGCAGATCAACGCCGAGGATGCTCCACCACGCAGGGAAAACCCGACGGTCCGGCAAAAAGGCGGGGGGACGTTGTGCAGTTGACATCCTCCCGCCCTAAAGGGCGGGGATTCCCTGGGTCACCCCGAGGGTTTCCTGCTTCGTCGCCGACTGCCCCGTTCGGGAGTGTCCCGTTGAGGTCTTACACCTGCTCCACAGGCTGTCACCGCCAGCCCGGCGGCCAGGATGTTGCGGGCCGCGTTCACGTCGCGGTCGTGGGTGGTGCCGCACCGGCACGTCCACGTCCGCACGCTCAACGGCATGGTCTCCGCGACAACTCCGCACGCGGAGCAGGTCTTGGAGGATGGGTACCAGCGGTCGATCACGACCAGGTCCCGGCCGTACCAGGCGCACTTGTACGTCAGCAGGTCGCGGAACTGCCGCCAGGCCGCGTCGGAGATGGCCCTGGCGAGCGAGTGATTCTTGACCATGTTGCGGACGGCCAGGTCCTCGATCACGAGCGTTTGGTTGTCGCGCACGAGTCGAGTGGTCAGCTTGTGCAGGTGGTCACGCCGCCGGTCGGCGATGCGGGCGTAGATCCGGGCGACCTTCACTCGGGCCTTGGCGCGGTTTGCCGAGCCCTTCTCTTTACGAGCCAGCGCCCGCTGAGCCTTGGCGAGGTGGGCGCGGTCGGCGCGTTCGTGCCGCGGGTTGGGGATCTTCTCCCCGGTCGACAGGGTCAGCAACGAGTCCAGGCCGGCGTCGACACCAACCGCCACAGTCGTGGCGGGTGCGAGGGTGATGGTGTCCTCGCACAGCAGGGACACGAACCAGCGGCCCGCGCTGTCACGGGACACCGTCACCGTGGATGGGGATACACCATCAGGGAGCGGCCTGGACCAGACGATGTCCAACGGCTCGGCGAGCTTCGCCAAGGTCAGCCGACCGTCGCGGTAGCGGAACGCCCTGGAGGTGAACTCCGCCGACGCCCGGGACCGGCGCTTGGACTTGAACCGCGGGTAGTGGGCACGCTTGTCCCAGAATGCGACGAACCCGGCCTGCAGGTGCCGCAGCGTCTGCTGCAACGGCACGCTGGACACCTCGTTGAGGAACGCCAACTCCTCGGTCTTCTTCCACGCGGTCAACATCGCCGAGGTATCGCTGTAGCTGACCCGCTCCTGCCGCTGCTGCCACGCCTCGATACGAGCGGCCAAGGCCAGATTGTAGACCTTACGGACACACCCGAACGTCCGGTTCAGCAGACCGGCCTGCTCAGGGGTCGGGTAGAAGCGGAACTTGTACGCCCGCTTCACCACCCTGCCCACCGTCCACACGCTAGCGAAGTAAGCGGTGGCGCTCACGGTGACACGCGGGCGAACGCCGGTCCACCCTGGCGGCGGACCGACTGTCCCTGTCCTGCCCCGCAGGAGTTCCGTTTCCTCCCCGGCCTGAACGCCGGAGTATCCACGGAAGGAAGCTGTTGATGACAGCGGCGTATCGGACGATGCTGCGGATCCGGGTCCTCGAGGAGCGGATCATCGAGTCCGCCAACCGGGGCGAGGTCGTGGGGTTCGTGCACCCGTACACCGGCCAGGAGGCGGTCGCGGTCGGTGTGCTCGCGGCCCGCCGGCCGGACGAGTGGGTGGTCAGCTTCTACCGCTGCCACGGGCACGCCGTGGCGGCCGGCCTTCCCCTCGACGGGATCGTCCGGGAGATCCTCGGCCGCTCCGGCGGCCTCTGCGGGGGCAAGGGCGGCTCCATGCACCTGGCCGACCGGAACCGGCACTTCCTCGGCGCCAGTTCGATCGTCGGCAGCCAGCTTTCCATCGCCGCCGGCGTGGCCCTGGCGGAGAAGACCACCGCCGAGGGGCGGGCCACCGTCGTCTTCTGCGGCGACGGCGCGCTCGGCACCGGCGTCAGCTTCGAGACCCTCACCATCGCGGCCACCCTCGGCCTGCCCCTCGTCCTGGTCTGCGAGGACAACGGCTGGCAGGACCAGACCCGCAGCGAACTGGTCCGGCATCGGACCACGACGGAACTCGTGGCGGGACTCGGCATCGACCACCTCGAGGTCGACGGCAACGACGTCGAGGCGGTCCACCGGGCCGCCGGGGAGCTGCTGGCCCGGTGCCGACGTGACCGCCGTCCCCAGGTGCTGGTGGCCCACACCTACCTGCGTCACTACCACGCGCAGGTTGGCGGGGCCCGGCCCGCCGAGTACCGGCCGGCGGACGAGGTCGCCTACTGGCGGGCACACGACCCGCTCGACATCGCCGCCGCCCGAGCCGGCCTGGGCGACGACTGGCGAACCGCGCGGTACGCCGAGACGGTCCAGGAGATCGACGAGGTCTTCACCGCCGCCCTGGCTGCCCCACTGCCGGACCCGGCCACGGCCGGCGGCAACGTCACCACCGAGCCGGTGGCGGTGACCCGGTGACCCGGCGGCATCCGGTGGGCTCGGCCGTACGGGCGGCGCTGACCGAGCAGCCCGACCTGCACATGTTCTGCACCTACCAACAGCCTGACCTGATCGAGCTGTTCGGGGCCGACCGGATGGTCCGGCTGCCGATCGCGGAGAACGCGATGGTCGGGATGGCCGTCGGCATGGCGCTGGTCGGGCGACGGGTCCTGGTGAGCATCGCCCGGGTCGCCTTCCTCTTCACCGCCTTCGACCCCCTGGTCAACCAGGCCACCAAGTGGCGGTACATGTCCGACGGGCAGTTCTCCGTGCCGCTGGTGATCCGGGGGCTGACCCGGGGCGACGAGCACCTCGGCGCCCAGCACGAGCACAGCGCCCACTCGATGCTCAGCCAGATCCCCGGCCTGGTGGTCGCTGTGCCGAGTTCACCGAACGCGGCGGCCGGGCTGCTCGCCACCGCGCTGCGGCATCCCGACCCGGTGGTGGTGCTCGAGTCGCCCCGGCTCTACACGCCGGACTGGGCGGACCTGCCCGAACCGGAGGCCACCCCGGCCCCGCTGCCGTTCGGGGTGGCCGGCCGGGCCCTGGCCGGCCGGGACCTGACCCTGGTGGGCATCGGCAACACCGTGGCCCTCTGCCTGCGCGCCGCCCGCCGGCTCGCCGACCACGGACTGCGCTGCCAGGTGGTCGACCTGCGTACCGCCGCCCCGTTGGACCGCGACGGCACCGCCGAGCTGGTGACCGGTCCGGTGGTGCTGGTGGACGAGGAGCCGCGCGCGTCCTCCCTCCTGTGTGACCTCGGCCTGCACCTGGTCCAGGTGGGGGCGGTCGAGCCGGACCGCCTGGCGTTCGTGTGCGGCGCGCCGGTGCCCGCGCCCGCGAGCCCGGTGCTGCTGGCGCCCCTGCTGCCCACGGTCGACGACGTGACGGAGGCGGCCCTCGCCCTCGTCCGGCGGCGGTACCCGGAGGCCGGGCGGACGCCCGTCGCCGGCTCGCACTGACCGGCGTCGACCGTACGGCGCCCCACCGGGGGCGGCACCAACTGGGAGGGAATCAGATGACTTCGGAATTTCCCGCGGACTACGCGGTGTGGCACGGCCTGTCGCCGATGACGGACTTCTTCCGGGACGCGGACCCGGGCCAGTTCCTGGTGTCGGGATCGGGCAACCACGTCACCGACGCGGCCGGGCGTCGCTACCTGGACGCCCGTTCGTCCATGTGGAACCTGACGCTGGGCCATTCCTGCGACCCGGTGAAGGAGGCGATGCGCCGGCAACTGGACACGCTCCCCTCGGGCACCGTGATGCGGTACGAGCATCCCCCGGTGGTGGCCGTCGAGTACGCCGCCCGCCTGGCCGCCCTGATGCCGGCGCCGCTGCGGCACGTCCGGTTCGGCAACACCGGCAGTCAGATGACCGAGGCCGCGGCGATGCTCTCCCGCTTCCACCGTCGGATGACCGGGCAGCCCGACCGGCGGCACGTCATCGCCGTGCACAACGGCTACCACGGCACCGGTCCGCTGGCCACCGCGTTGACCGGTGAGCCGATCCTGCACGAGTGGTCCGCCCCGCTGGACGGGTACGTCCGCCACGTCACGGCGCCGACGCTGCCGGAGGTCCTCGCGCTGGTCGAGGAGATCGGCGTGGAGCAGGTCACCGCCGTCCTGGTGGAGCCGGTGCTCGGCAGCGCCATCGGCGCGGTCTCTTTGCCGTTCCTGGAGTCGTTGGTCACCGAGTGCCGGGCGCGGGACATCCACGTCATCGTGGACGAGGTGACCACCGGCGCCGGCCGGACCGGGACCATGACGGTGAGCGAACGTCTGCCGGTCGCCCCCGACATGGTGGTGCTCGGCAAGGGACTGAGCGCCGGGTACTTCCCGCTGGCCGCGCTCGTGGTGGCCACGCCGATCTTCGACGCGCTCGCCGACCCGCCCCTGCGGCTGGGCTTCCCGAACGGCTCCACCACCGACGGGCACCCGCTCGGGATGGCCGCCGGGCTCGCCGTCCTGGACGTGCTCAGCGCCGACGGGTTCCTGGCGGAGGTCCGGGAGACCGGCCGGCACCTGGTCGAACTGCTCACCGGCCTGGCCGGCGAGCCGGGGGCGGGTTCGGTCGACGGTGAGGGGATGATGCTCGCGCTGGGACTCGTCCACGACGACGGCTCCCCCTGGTCGGTCCGGGAGGTGAACCGGTTCCGGCTGACCTGCCGCGACCACGGCCTGCTGACCAGCTACGCGGCGGGGTTCCTGCCGCTGATGCCGCCGTTGACGCTGTCCCGCGCCGAGTGCGCGGAACTGGTCGACCGCCTCCGGGCCGCGCTGCGCGCCCACAAGGTCGACAACTGACGCGTACCGGTGACGGCCCGGGCCACCATGATCGACTCCGTTTCGGCGAAGTGGGGCTGTCCAGAAAACCGGAGGCCCCCGTTTCGGCGGTACGGAGTCGATCAGGCCCGGTCGCCCGCCGGCTCCCCGGCCGGGCTGGCGGCGGGGTCGTCCGTGTCGGTCCGGTGCCGGATCCGGCCGGTGACCGTGGCCGTGCCGGCGAGGGCGAGCAGGGCGAAGCCGGTGAGGGTTCCCGGCAGCCCCCAGAGGCCGGCGGTCACGCCACCGACCAGCGCCCCCACCGGTACGGCCAGGATGGACACCGTCCGGCTGAACGCGATGACCCGTCCGAGCCGCTCGGTCGGCACCAGCCGCTGCTGGAGGGTGGCCGACGCCACCGACCAGACCGTGGCGCAGTACCCGAAGATCAACTCGTAGACGACGAAGAGCAGCAGCGGGGCGGCCAGCGACGCGGCCGGGATGAGCAGCAGCGAGCCGGCCGCGACCGGAGCGAACAGGGCGATCGACCGGTGCAGGCCGAGCCGGCCGACCACCCGACGGGCGGTGGCCACGGCGGTCAGCGCCGCCGCGCTGTTCACCCCCCACAAGGCCCCGACCTCGAACGGACTCAGCTCCAGCGTCCGGTACGCGTACAGGGTGTACAGGGCGCCGAGGCCGGCCCCGCCGATGTTCAGCGCGGCGGTGGCGAGGGCGAGCCGGCCCAGCAGCGGGACCTCCCGGAAGGTGCCCAGACCCTCCCGCAACGAGGCCCGCAGGTCCCTCGCCGACCGGCGCAGCGCCTCCCGGCGGGGCACCGGGGCGGTGACCGCTGGCCGTTCGGGGCCTGGCGACCTGCCCCGCGTAGCCGGCTGAAGGCGACGGCCGAGACGAGATAGCTGACCGTGTCGACGGCGATGGCCAGCGCCGCACCGAGCGCCTGCACGAGCAGTCCGCCGATGGCCGGCCCGGCGATCTGGCCGGTCGCCCGGGCCCCGGCGAGGGCGGCGTTCGCGCCGACCAGCCGGTCCGCCGGCACGAGCCGGGGCAGCACCGCGTTGATCGAGATGTCGGTGACCCCGGCCAGGATGCCGGAGCACGCCGCGACCACCACCAGGTACGGCAGGCTGAGCACGTCGAGCAGGTACATCGCCGGCACCGAGGCGACCACGAGCGCGTGCAGCAGGTCGTTGGCGATCAGCAGTCGGCGGGGTGAGCGGACGTTGTCGATGAGGACGCCGACCAGCGGTGCGGTGAACCCCCGGGCGCCGTACTCCAGGGCGAAGATCAGTGCCGCCGCGACCGGCCCGGCGTCCAGCAGCAGCACGGCCAGGGTGGGTAGCGCCAGCGCGGTGACGTGGGTGCCGGTGAGGCTGATGAGCTGCGCCACCACCAGCGGACGAAGCGCGGACCGGTCGGGGGAGGGGGCCGTTGACACGGGGCACACCGGACCTCCCGAGGTGGTGGACCCGGTCACCAGGTGACCGGCAGCTCGCGGGGTCCACGCAGGACGGTGCCGGCCTTCCAGGACACGCTACCGGGCGGCACGGCCAACCTGAGGGTCGGCACCCGTTCCCGCAGGGCGGCCAGCGCCTCGTGTAGCTCCATCGTGGCGAGTCGGGCGCCCAGGCAGCGGTGCGGTCCCCAACCGAAGGCCAGGTGGGGTTCTGGGTCCCGGTCCAGCCGGAAGGTGTCGGCCTCCGGGAACGCCTCCTCGTCCCGGTTGCCCGAGATGGTGGAGACGAAGACCGCCTCGCCCGCGCGGACGGTCACCCCGTCGAACTCGACGTCCTCGAGCGCTACCCGGGACAGCCCGGTGCCGCCGTTGAGGGGCACGAACCGCAGTAGCTCCTCGACCGTGGTGGCCATCCGGTCCGGCTCGGTGACCAGGTCCTCCCAGAGCCCGGGACGGGTCAGCAGCAGGTACGTCGAGCTGGCGATGTGGCTGGCGGTGGTCTCGAACCCGGCGGCCAGCAGGGTCACCCCGAAGGCGAGCAACTCCTGCTCCGTCAGGCGACTGCCATCGTCGCGGGCCGAGACCAGGGCGCTGAGCAGATCGTCGGTCGGCTGCTCACGGCGCTGCCGGATGAGGTCCCGCAGGTAGGCCTCCAGCGCGTCGACCACCGCCCGGAACTCCTCCGCCGTGATCTTCCGCAGCGCGAGCAGGGACTCGGTCCACCGGCGGAACTCGGTCTGGTCGGCGAGCGGCACACCCAGCGTCCGACAGATCACGGTCATCGGCAGCGGCAGCGCGAGGGCCTGCGTCAGGTCCGTCGGCGGCCCCTGCCGGAGCATGTCGTCGATCAGTCCGTGGGCCACCTCGCGCACGTACGGCCGTAGCCCGTCGATGCGCCGTTCGGTGAACGCCACCGCCACCAGCCGGCGCAGCCGTCCGTGTTCCGGCCGGTCGACGTCCATGATGGTGCTGACGAAGGGCGGGTCCGGGGTCTGCCGGGGCACGTCCGGCGCCATCGCCGCCGCCCGGCTGAACCGGGGGTCCGTCATCACCTTGCGGACGTCGCGGTAGCCGGTGGCCAGCCACGCCTCGCCGGCGTACGGCAGCCGGACCCGGATCAGCGTGCCGCCGCGCCGCGCCGCGTCGAGCTGGGGACTGAGGCCCAGCTCGGCGTAGTCGAGGAACGGATAGTCGGGCGTCTGGTCGGTGGGACGCACCGGGCTGCTCCTTCCGGTTCGCGTGGCATCCGGGTCAACGCCGTCACGCCCGGTCCGTCAGGTGCCGGACGCGGGTCGGCGGGACGCGGCGGGCGGTCAGATGGCCAGGTACGGCACCGGCCAGTGGCGCAGCCGGTAGGGCAGGACCAACAGCCGTTGCCCGGCCCGGAGCAGCAGCCCCGCCTCGGCAACGGTGTCGACCAGGTCCTGGGCGTCCGGGGCCAGCTCGGCCAGGGTGCGCGCCTCGGCCATGGCGAGGAAGTGGTCGGCGCCCTCGTCGATGGTGAGCCGGGCGTCCTCGCTCTCCGGCCGGACGTCCTTGATCGAGACGAAGCCGGGACCGCGCCGGTAGAAGAAACTGCCGTACCGGTATCCGGCGGTCCACGCCGTGGCGTGGGCGGCGCTGTCCGCGTCCACCCCGCCGGAGGGGGCCACCAGGTGCACGTGGGTGTGCAGCGGGAAGCACGGCAGGCCGGCGAGCCGCCAGCGCAGCCGTACCGCGTGGCTGGTGACGTCGCGCAGGTAGCGCAGCAGCTCCAGGTCCTCGGCCGGGGAGCGGCCGAAGTGGAGCACGGTGTCCGCGTCCACCGTGCGGTAGGTGAGCTCCGGCGTGATCGGCGGGAGGTCCAGGGCCGTGACCGCGTCGGTGTCGGGCGGGTTCGTCGTCGGCATGGTCATCCCACCTTGATCGGAATGGCGTTGGTGGCGAGGCCGATCCACTGTCCGTTCTCGACGAAGACCAGGCCCTGCGCGGCGAATCCGGACAGGATCTCGCGCACCTCCGCCTGGTCGACGGCGAAGCCGGCGGTGGTGACCTCCCGGTGCAGCGCGGGCAGGGTCCGGCCGGGCTCGGCCGCCCGGTACACCGCCCGGTGCAGCGGGTCGGTGACCCGGTGGTCGGTGACCGGCCACCCCACCCGGCGGTCCTCGAAGACAGTCGCGTCCGGTTCCTCGATCCGGACCAGCGTGCTGTCCGGATATCCGGCGTTCCACGCGTCCAGCAGGTCCCGCAGGCGCTTCGCCTCGCCCTCGGAGATGCCGGCCGGGTCGGTGTCGAAGAGGTAGACCATGTCGTGCACGTCCGCCTCGGGCAGGGCGTACACGTGCCGGTACGCCTGCGCGGTGCGTCGGTTCGGGAAGCCCAGCGCGGGATTCTCGAAGTAGGGGCTGAACCGCTCCAGCAGGATCCGGGACGCCCCGGCCGGCGGTTGCAGGTGCATCAGCGCCGGGATCTGGCGCAGCACCGGCTCGTAGTCCTCGACGCGCTCCTCCGGGAAGCCGTAGAGCCAGTTCCAGGTGACGGTAAGGCCGGCGGACTCGCAGTCGCGCAGGGTGCGGACGTTGCGTGTCCCGGCCACGCCCTTGTCCATGATCTTGAGGACCGGAGACACCAGGCTCTCGATACCGGGCTGGACGTGACTGACCCGGGCGGCCCGGAAGGTCTCGATCTCGGCCGGCTTCAGGTTGGACTTCACCTCGTAGTGCAGCCGCAGGTCCCAGTCGAGTTCGGTCAGCCGGGGCAGCACGGTGGTGAAGAAGCTGTTCGCGATGATGTTGTCGACCATGATCAGGTCGAGGGTGTGGTGCCGGCGGGTCAGCTCGCCGATCTCCTGGATCACCGCATCCGGGTCCTTGGCCCGGAAGGCCATCAGCGTGCCGTTGAGTCCGCAGAAGGTGCAGTGGTGCTTCTCACCCCACCAGCAGCCCCGGGCGGTCTCCAGCACGAGCTTCGGCTCGATGTGGGCGTTGACCGGGGAGACCTCCATCCGGGTGAACCAGTCGTCGAAGTCGGGGACGGGCACCTGCGCCATCGGCAGCGGCGACGCTTGCGGGTTCTGGTGCGCCACCCCGGCGTCGTCGCGCCAGCACAGTCCGGGCACGGTGCGCAGGGTGTCCGGCGTGGCGCCGTCGGCGAGGACGCGCAGCAGCGCCGGAAACGTCTTCTCTCCCTCGCCCCGCAGCACGAGGTCGACGAAGGGGTAGTTGCGGTGCAGCGCCACGCCCATCGGCCCGTCGCAGTTGCCGCCGCCGAAGATGATCGTCACGTCCGGTCGGCGGGCCTTGATCCGCTGCGCCACGGCCAGGCTCGGCACGTTCTGCATGAAGGTGGTGCTGAAACCGACCACCCGGGGGTGTCGCGCCAGCACCTCGTCGGTCACCAGCTCGACGAAGTCGTCGGCGTGCTCCCGCATCCGGCTCACCGGTCCGACGTCCAGGCCCCGTTCCGCCGCGTACGCCCGCAGCGTCTCCACCCCGAAGTCGGGATCGTCGTGCAGGGCGCCGGTGAAGACCCAGTCGCCCAGCCCGTCGAAGAGGCCCTCCTCGGCGACCGCCGTGTACTCCCGGGGGCCCAGCTCCTCGCCGGTGCGGGTCATCAGGAACTCCGCCCAGCGGAGGTTCGCGTGGTACGTCTCCGGGGTGGGCAGGCCGGCCCGGGTCACCGCGGCGCGGAGCAGGCCGAGCGGCAGCGAGGGTGACTCCAGGGACTGCCACGGCATCGCGACGAGGCAAACGGACACGTCATCGTCTCCTTTCTCGGGCCGGTCCGGGTGGGCCCGGGTGGGCCGGCTTCCACCCGGGCCACTCGGTCACTTCTGGGTCTGGGGCCGGTTCAGCGGCACCAGGTACTTGCAGACGCCGTGGGTCGGCGCCTTCACCTTGACGACAGTGATCTTCATCGGAATCACCTCCTCTCCCTGGGACGACAGCAACATCAGCGGGCGGTGGGGGCCGGACGGGCCCCGTCCCGCCGCGCGAGAACGCAGTGCTGGGAGACGCCGTGGGTCGACGCCTTCACCTTGACGACGGTGATCTTCATTCGGATCACCTCCCTTCCTGGAAATCGATGTGGATGCCGGCGGCGGCGAGCCGGGCCCGGTGCCGCCGGTGGAACCAGGCCTGAACGCTCGCGGGCTCCCGGCCGGTGTGGGTGGCCAGGGCGACCGCGACCTCGTTCAGGCCGGTCAGTCCGATGCCGATGTCGTGCCACTCCTGGGCGTGTTCCGCCCACTCCTCGCGTCCCCGGGGGGTGCGGGTCTCCCGGGCCAGGAAGTTCAGGCCGATCGCGATGTGTCGGATCTCGTCGCGGCGGACGTGGTGGTACAGCCGTCCCAGCGGGTCGCCGGCGAAGACCTCGCCGAGCAGGATGAACTCGTCGGCCGCCAGCCCTTCCAGCATGGTGTGCACCAGCGCCCGACCCATGTACGGCAGGCTGGTCAGCCCGTCGTCGAGGGGCTGCATCGTCTCCTGGGCGTCGGCCGGCTCACCGCCGACCAGCTTGGCGTACCGGTAGAAGGCGTCGGCGTGCCGGGCCTCGTCGGCGGTGGCGAGGGCCAGACTGAACCGCAGCGGCGCGTCCTCGGTCTCGACGGCGAGCGTCGCGGCGGCCACCAGCCCGGCCTGTTCGGCGTAGTAGCCGGCGGAGGCCACCCGCCAGGCGCGCTCGGCGCGTTCCGGGTCGTTGCTGAACTGTCCCTCCTGGAGCACGTCCTCGATCCGCCAGGGGGTCCGGTCCCGGGTGACCTGGAAGATCCGGTACGCCACCTCGTCGGCGTCGAGGTCGTCCGGTCGTAGCAGGGTCATGAGCGCCTCCGTGCGGTGCCGGCCGGATCGTGCGGACCGGCGGCCGGTTGCGACGTCCTGCCGGAGAGCTTCATCGCAAGTCGGGGGCGGGGGCAGGGTAGCCGGCCACCCATATTCCGGCCCCTCCCGCCGAGCGGGTGTCCGGCCGGGTACCGCGGTCGGGTGACCGGACGGCAGGGCACCGGAACCCCTGCTGGTCGGCGTCCCGGTGGTGCTCCGTCCGGTGCGTCCGGCAGGGTGAACAAACTGGGTGGCGACCACGCAAGGTCAGTGTGTGGACACGGTGGGTGGGTGGTCGACTGGGTGGGCGCAAGCCGCGCATGCCCGTGGACCCACGCCAAAATGATTGATATTTTTCTATCCATGCCGGTGGGGGTGACGCGACTGGTGGGCCGCACCGACGAGCTGCGCACCCTGGCCAGGACCCTGACCGCCACCCGCGACGGCGGTGGCCGCGCGGTGTTCCTGGTCGGCGAACCGGGAATCGGCAAGTCCCGGTTGGTCGCCGCGGTCCGGGACCTCGCCGTGGCCGGCGCGACGAGAGTGCTGCACGGCCGGTCCGCCGTGGTCGGTCAGGCCATCCCGTTGCGACCGCTGCGCGCGGCACTGCTCTCGGTGGCCGGTGACCTGCCGCCGGCCGACCTCACCGCGCTGGGACCGTACCGGCCCGCGTTGGCCCGGCTGGTGCCGGACTGGGGCGCTCCGCCCGTCGCCGACCAGCCCCGGGAGCCACCCGACCACGACCTGCTGGTGCTCGCCGAGGGGGTGCTCCGGCTCACCGGGCTGGCCGGTGGCGGCCGGGACTGCCTCCTCGTCCTGGAGGACCTGCACGGCGCCGACGACGCGACCCTGGCCGTGCTGGACTACCTCGTCGACAACGTCGACCGGCAGCCGACCACCCTGCTCGGCACCCTCCGCGCCGAGCCCGGGCCGGCACTGGACCTGGTCCGCGCGGCGGCCCGGCGGGGCGTCTGCCGCCTCGTCGAACTCGGCCGGCTCGGTCCGGACGACCTACGCCAGCTGGCCGGCGCCCACCTGGACACCCACCCCGACGAACTGCCGCAGCCCGCGATCGACCTGCTCTGGGCGGGCAGCGGCGGCAATCCGGGCATCGCCGAGGACGCCCTCGGTGAACTGGTCGACGTCGGCCTGCTGCGGCCCACCCCCGCCGGGTGGCGGATGGCGCGCGAACGCGCCGACGCGCCGGCGGCCCTGCCGATCCTGACCCGCCCGGTCGACCACCTCGACCCGCGTCGACGGGAACTGCTGCTGCTGGGGGCGACCCTGGGCCCGGCCTTCCCGCTCGTCGTGCTGCGCCAGGCCATCGGCCGGCCGGACCGGGAACTCCACGATGACCTGGCCGACGCGACGGTCGCCCGGTTCGTCCGACCGGACGGCCCGACAGCGGACCGGTACCGCTTCGCCCACCCGGTGCTCGGTGCGGCGCTGCTCGCCCGGCTCGATCCGGCCGAGCGACGTGGCCTCGCCCGACGGGTCGCTGAGGCGGTGGCGACCGCCCACCCGGACCTACCTGGTCCGCACTGCCGGACCGCCGCCGACCTGTGGCTCCGGGCCGGCGAACCGGCCACCGCAGGCCGGCTCCTCGCCGAGGCGGGTCGCCGTGCCGTCGACCGGGGCGCCGCCGAGGAAGCGGTCGACCTGCTCGAACGGGCCGTCGAGCTGCTCGCCGACGCCGACGCGGCCCGCCGGGGCGCCGTGCTGGAGACCCTGGTCCACGCGCTGACCGAGGCCGGGGCTGTCGACCGCGCACTCGGTCACGCCGCCGCGCTGGACGAGCTCGCCGACCGGCTCGAACCGGGGCGCCGGGCACGCCTGCACACCGCGCTCGCCTGGGCGGCGACCACCGCCGGTCTGACCGGTGACGCCCGGCGTCACGTCGAACTGGCCCGTACGCTGCTCGGGCCCGAGGCCGCCGAGCGGGACGCCGCCCCGGTCGACGTCGTGGCCGCCCACCTCGCGAACCGGTCCGACCGGTCGGAGGAGACCGTCGGCGTCGAGGCCGCCGCCCGCCGGGCCGAGCGGGTGGGGCGCACCGCCGGACTGCCGGCCGTCGCCTGGCGGGCCGGCCTGCTGCTCGGCGAACTGGCCCGCCCCCGGGACCCGGCCGAGGCCACCGCCCACCTGAACCAGGCCTGGTCGGTCGCGGTGCGGCAGCACGTCCCGCTCTGGGAGATGCATTCCCTGGTGCGGCTCGGTGACGACGACGCGTTGCGCACCGGCGACCTCGACCGGCTGGAACGGGCCCACCGGAGCGCGGCCCGCGCCGGTGCCGTGCACGCCCGCCACGAGGCGGAGACGCGACTTGCCCTGCATGCCCTCCTCCAGGGGCGGTTCGCCGCCGCCGACCTGCTCACCGAGCGGATGCTCGCCGCCGGCACCCGCCGCCGGCTGCCGCGCGCCGCCCGGTACGCCCTGCTGCTCCGCGCCACCGCCGCCGCGCACCAGGGCCGCCACCGCGCGATGACCGACGCGTTGCTCGGGTTCCGCCGGCACGGCGGCGACGCCGCCCGGTACGCCCCCTGGATCCACGGGCTGGCCCGGGTCTTCGCCGCCCTGCTGCGCGAGGACCGGCCCCGGGCGCTGCACGAGTCGCAGCGCGCCGCCCGGACCGACCGGGACCATCCGACGGTCTGCCCGCTCGCCGGCCGGCACGGCCTGGACCTGCTGCTGACGGCGGTGAGCGGAGCTGACACGGCCCCGTCCGCTGGACCGGACCCGACCGGCCGGCTGCGGTGGAACCAGCAGTTCCGGCTCTTCGCCCGGGCGGTGTGGCACGGCCGGGCCGGGCGCGGGGACGAGGCGACGGAGGCGGTGCGCGAGGCGGTGCGGGCCGCCGCGCCGTACCCGGTGGCCCGGCACGTCGGCCTCCGCCTGGTCGGCGAGGCCGCCCTGACCGACGGCTGGGGTGAGCCGGTCGAGTGGCTGCGCACCGCCGAGGAGCACTTCCACCGCACCGGCGTGCCGGCCGTCGCCGCCGCCTGTCGGAGCCTGCTGCGCCGCGCCGGCGACCGCCCTCTCCAGCGTCGGGCCGGGGCCGAGGACATCCCCGTCGGGCTGCGCGCCACCGGAGTCACCCCCCGGGAGTACGAGGTGCTTCTCCTGCTGGCCGGTCGGCTCAGCAACCGGGAGATCGCCGACCGGTTGCACCTGTCCGCCCGCACGGTGGAGAAGCACGTGGCGAGCCTGATCGCCAAGACCGGTCAGCCGGACCGGATCGCGGTGGGTCGGCTCGCCCCGACCGGAGCCCCACCGGGCGCCGCACAGGTGTAGCCCGCGTCCGGAGGGGTAGCCCGGGGCGTGGAACTGGTGGAGGAGTCGCCGTACCGGTTCCGGATCGACCAGCACGGTGCGATGCGGGTGCCCGGGGTGGTCTTCGCCGCGCGGGCGCTCCTGCCCGACCTGGGCGAGGACCGGTCGCTGGAGCAGGTGGCGAACGTCGCCACCCTGCCCGGCATCGTCGGCGCCGCCTACGCCATGCCCGACGTGCACTGGGGCTACGGCTTCCCGATCGGGGGCGTCGCCGCCACCGACGTGGCCGCCGGCGGAGTGGTCTCCCCGGGCGGGGTGGGCTTCGACATCTCCTGCGGGGTACGGCTGCTCGCCGCCGACCTCTCCCGCGACGACTTTCCCCGGCTGCGGGACGCCCTGCTGGACGGCCTGGACACGGCGATCCCCCGGGGCATGGGCCGGGGCGCGGTGTGGCACCTCGCCGACCGCGCCGAACTGGACGCCGTGCTGCGCGGCGGTTCCCGGTACGCCGTCGAGCGGGGCCACGGCGTCGGGGCCGACCTGGACCGCTGCGAGGACGGCGGCGCGGTCGACGACGCCGACCCGGCCCAGGTCAGCGACCGGGCGGTGCAGCGGGGACAGGGGCAGGTGGGCAGCCTCGGCTCCGGCAACCACTTCCTCGAGGTGCAGGCCGTCGACGAGGTGTACGACGAGCCGGTGGCCACGGCCTTCGGGCTGCGGGCCGGACAGGTCTGCGTGATGGTGCACAGCGGCTCACGGGGGCTGGGTCACCAGGTCTGCACCGACCACGTCCGGGCGATGGAACGGGTCATGCCCCGCTACGGCATCGAGGTGCCGGACCGGCAGTTGGCCTGCGCCCCGGTCGACTCCCCGGCGGGTCGGGCGTACCTGGGCGCGATGGCCGCCGCCGCCAACTACGCCCGGGCGAACCGGCAACTGCTCGCCGAGGCCGCCCGCCGCGTCTTCGCCCGGGTCGCCGGCGCCCGCCTCGACCTGGTCTACGACGTGTCGCACAACCTCGCCAAGATCGAGACTCATCCGGTCGACGGGGCGACCCGCCGGGTCTGCGTGCACCGGAAGGGGGCCACCCGGGCGTTTCCCCCGGGGCACCCCGACCTCCCCGCCGACCTGCGCCCGGTGGGGCAGCCGGTGCTGATCCCCGGCTCGATGGGGACCTCCTCGTACGTGCTGACCGGGGTGGCCGGCGCACCGGCGTTCGCCTCCACCTGCCACGGCGCGGGTCGGGTCCGCAGCCGGAAGGAGGCCACCCGGACCGTCCGGGGACAGGACCTGCGCCACGAGTTGGCGGCCCGGGGCGTCGCGGTGCGGGGCGCGTCCTGGCGGGGGCTGGCCGAGGAGATGCCGGAGGCGTACAAGGACGTCACGGCGGTGGTCGCCGCGGCCGAGGGCGCTGGACTGTGCCGTCGGGTGGCCCGGCTGGTGCCGCTCGGCGTGGTCAAGGGCTGAGTCGCCCGCCGCCACCCCGGCAACCGGCCGGCGGGCGCGGGCCGGGCCACCCGGCAGGTCAGACGTCCAGGGTCACCGCGCAGGACCAGCCCGTCGCGTCCCGGCCGAACCGCAGGCCGTGCAGGGCCACCGCCTTCGGCACCGCGCCGACCGCCTCCACCGCGTCCGTGCCGGTCGTGCGCCACCGCACCCGCAGGCCACCGTCGGAGGTGCCGGTCACCTCGGTCGCCACCGGCAGCGTCCCCTCGGTCTCCAACCGGAAGACCACCTCGTCGAGGACGGCCACCAGCAGGTCCTCGTCGCGGCCCGCCGGCACGTCGAACCCGGCTGTCCCGGTCGGCGTGAGCCCGCCGGTGTCGGCGAAACTCGCCACCACGGCGGTCACCGCCTCGGCCAGGCACTCCGCCCGGCTCGGCGCCCACGCCTCCACCCGGACGTCGGCGGTGTGCGGCACCCGCCGGTGTCCCCGCGCCGGTCGTCGGTCCATGCCCCGATCATGCCCGCTCGCCCGCCCCGCGTGGCCCACTCGCCCGTACCGCCGGAGAGGCCGGCACCCGCCGGTACGCCGGCTCCGGGCGGAGCCGCGTACGGTGCGCGGGTGCGGATCATCAAGTTCACCCACGCCTGCGTCCGTATCGAGCACGAGGGGCGGGTGCTGGTCCTCGACCCGGGCACCTGGAGCGAACCGCGAGCCCTGGCCGGCGCGGACGCCGTCCTGGTCACCCACGAGCACACCGACCACGTCGACGTGTTGCGCCTGCTCGGGCTGGGCGTCCCGGTGTACCTGCCGGCGGAGGCCCGACTGGACGGCCTCGCCGCGCTGCCGGTGACCCGGGTCCGTGCCGGGGAACGTTTCACCGCCGCCGGCTTCACCGTGCGCGCCGTCGGCGGCCGGCACGCCACCATCCACGACGGACAACCCGACTGCGCCAACCTCGGCTACCTCGTCGACGACCGCCTCTACCACCCCGGCGACTCGCTGCACCGGCCGGACGCCCCGGTGGAGACCCTGCTCGTGCCGGCGCAGGCGTCCTGGCTGAAACTGACCGAGGCGATCGACTTCGCCCGCGCGGTGGACCCGGCGCGGGTCTTCCCGATCCACGACGCCCAGCTCAACGAGCGCGGCATGGCCAGCGTCAACGGTTGGTTCGGCGAGGCCCTGGGCGGACGCTACCGCTACCTCGCACCCGGCGAGACCGCCTGACCGTGCGGTGACCGGGCCCGCTGGCCCGGCGTTGACCCGGCCCGCCCCCGCTGACTACTGTCCGGTAGTGCCGGTCCGTGGGTCGGCGGTCACGCGGCGTGAGAACGGAGCGGGCATGGCAGTGGACCACGTCGACGTGCTCATCGTCGGTGCCGGTCTCTCCGGGATCGGCGCCGCCTGCCACCTGCGTCGTGCCTTCCCCGCCAGGACCATGGCGATCCTCGAGGGTCGGGACGCCATCGGCGGCACCTGGGACCTCTTCCGCTATCCGGGCGTCCGGTCCGACTCCGACATGTTCACCCTCGGCTACTCGTTCCGTCCCTGGGCCGCCCCGAAGGCCATCGCCGACGGTGCGTCGATCCGCCGCTACGTCCGGGAGACCGCCGAGGAGTACGGCGTCGACGCGCTGATCCGGTTCCGGCACCGGGTGGTGGCCGCCGAGTGGTCGAGCGCCGACGCCCGCTGGACGGTCCGCGCGCAGCGGACCGACACCGCCGAGACGGTGACGTTCACCTGCGGCTTTCTCTACGTCTGCACCGGCTACTACCGCTACGACGAGGGCTGGAGCCCGCGCTTCCCGGGGGCCGACCGGTTCGCCGGCCGGATCGTGCACCCCCAGCACTGGCCCGACGACCTCGACCACACCGGGCGTCGGGTGGTGGTGATCGGCAGCGGCGCGACCGCGGTCACCCTCGTGCCGGCGCTGGCCGACCGGGCCGCCCACGTCACCATGCTGCAACGCTCACCCGGTTACGTGGTCTCCCTGCCGTCCCGGGACCGGCTCGCCGACGCGCTGCGCCGCCGGCTGCCCGCCCACCTTGCCCACACGCTGGTGCGCGGGAAGAACGTCCTGGTCACCATGGCGATGTTCCAGTTCAGCCGCCGCGCTCCCCGGCTGGCCCGGTCCCTGCTGCGGCGCGGCGTGCGCCGGCAGCTACCCGCCGACTACGACGTCGACCGGCACTTCTCACCCCGGTACGACCCCTGGGACCAGCGGCTCTGCGTGGTCCCCGACGGCGACCTGTTCGCCGCCGTCCGGCAGGGGCGGGCCGAGGTGGTCACCGACACCGTCGAGACCTTCACCGAGACGGGCATCCGGCTGACCTCCGGGCGGGACCTGCCCGCCGACGTGATCGTCACCGCCACCGGCCTGAACCTGCTCGCCCTCGGGGGCATCGAGCTGACCGTCGACGGCGACCGGGTCGACCCGGCCCGCACCGTCGCCTACAAGGGCATGATGCTCTCCGGCGTGCCGAACCTCGCGATGACCCTCGGCTACACGAACGCCTCGTGGACCCTGCGGGCCGACCTCGTCGCCGGGTACGTCTGCCGGCTGCTGCGCCACCTGGACCGGCACGGCCACCAGATCTGCACCCCGCTCGCCCCGGACACCGACCGGCTGGCCCCGATCATCGACCTGCGCGCCGGCTACGTGCTGCGCAGCGTCGACGCGCTGCCCAAGCAGGGCCCGACCGCGCCCTGGCGGCTGCGCCAGAACTATCCCCGGGACGCGCTGACGATGCGACACGGCCCGGTCGACGACGGCGTACGGTTCTCCCGGGCCGCCTCTCCTCTCCCCGCGAACGGAGCGTCCCGTGCGTGACCTCGTCTACCCCGACGGCACCGCCGTGCTCACCGGCGCGGCCAGCGGCATCGGCGAGGCGCTGGCCCACGGCCTGGCCCGCCGGGGCAGCCACCTGGTCCTGCTCGACCGGGACGCCGAGCGACTCGACGCGGTCGTCGCCGCGCTGCGGGCCGCGCACCCCGGCCGGCGGGTCGACAGCCACCTCGTCGACCTGGCCGACGCCGAGGCCACCGCGCGGGTCGTCGAGGCGGTACGCGCCGCGCACCCACGTATCCGGCTGGTGGTCAACAACGCCGGGGTCGCCCTGGGTGGCCGGTTCGACCAGGTCACCCTCGAGGAGTTCGGCTGGGTCGTCGACATCAACTTCCGCGCCGTGGTGCAGGTGACCCACGCGTTGCTCCCCGCGCTCAAGGCCGAACCCGGCTCGCACCTGGTCAACGTCTCCAGCCTCTTCGGCCTGATCGCCCCGCCGGGCCAGGCCGCCTACGCGGCCAGCAAGTTCGCCGTCCGGGGGTTCACCGAGGCGCTGCGGCACGAACTCGCCGCCGACGGTGTCGGGGTCACCTGCGTACACCCGGGCGGCATCCGCACCCGCATTGCCCAGAGCGCCCGGGTGGGCAGCGGCGTCGACCCCGACGAGTACGAGACCAGCCGCCGTAAGTTCGAGAAGCTGCTCACCATCGACCCGGCCCGCGCCGCCGACACCATCCTCGACGGCGTACGTCGCCGCCGGGGCAGGGTGCTGATCGGCTGGTCGGCCACCCTGCCCGACCTGGTCGCCCGGCTGCTGCCCGGCTCGTACGGCCGGCTGCTCGCCCTCGGCGCCCGGCGCCGGCCCGCCGTCTCCCCACAGGAGGGGATGTGACCGCCACCTGGCTCACCGTCAACGGCCGCCGGGTCCGCTACCGGGTCGACGGGGACGGACCGCCGGTGCTCCTGCTGCACGGCCTCGGCCGCAGCCTGGAGGACTGGACCGAACAGCACGACCTGCTGCGTGACCGGTTCCGGGTGTACTCCCTCGACCTGCCCGGCTCCGGCCGTAGCGCGCCACTGGACGTTCCGCACACCCTGCCCGCGCTCGCCGACGCGGTGGCCCGGTTCTGCGACGAGGTCGGGATCACCGCCCCGGCGCATGTCGCCGGCAACTCCCTCGGCGGGGCCGTCGCCATGCAACTCGCCGTCCGTCACCCGGCCCGGGTGGCGAGCCTGGTGCTGGTCAACAGCGCCGGCTTCGGCCGGGAGGTGACCCCCGCGCTGCGGATCCTGGCGATCCGGCCGCTCGCGCGGATCCTGCTGCGACCCAGCCGGTTCGCCGCCCGCCGGACCACCCGGTCGGTGTTCCACGACCCCGCGCTCGTCACCGAGGCCCGGATCGCGCACGCCCTCGCCCTGGCCCGCGAACCGCACGCGGCCCGGGTGATGCTGGAGACCCTGCGCGACCTCGGCGGCCTGCGCGGCGTCCACCCGCAGTGGCGGACCGCCCTGCTCGACGCGGTGGCCGCGCTGCCGGTGCCTGTCCTGGTCACCTGGGGCGACCACGATCTGATCCTCCCGGCCAGCCACCTCGCGGCGGCCCGTACCCGGCTGCCGCACGCCCGTACCCACCTCTTCGCCGGCTGCGGCCACCTGCCGCAGGTGGAGCACGCCGAGAAGTTCAGCCAACTGGTCACCGACTTCTGGGCCACTCCGGGCTGACCGACGGCGGGACGCCCCACGGCCGGCCGGTGCCCAGACTCCGCCGGCCGGGAGACTGTCCCCGCTGCTGGGACCAGGGCGGTGCGACCGGAGTAGGTTGCGAGGTGAACATGATCGACGGACCCGTGGCGCGGCGGCGCGGCGGAGAACGAGGGGGAAAGCGTGAGCCAGGAAGTCCGGGGAGTGATCTCCCGGCGCAAGGGAGCACCGGTCGAGGTCGCCACGATCGTGCTGCCGGATCCGGGGCCGGGCGAGGCCATCGTCCGCGTGCAGTCCTGCGGGGTGTGCCACACCGACCTGCACTACCGGGAGGGCGGCATCAGCGACGACTATCCGTTCCTGCTCGGCCACGAGGCCGCCGGCATCGTCGAACAGGTGGGGGAGGGGGTCACCGGGGTCGCCCCGGGTGACTTCGTGGTGCTCAACTGGCGGGCGGTCTGCGGTGACTGCCGCGCCTGTCGCCGAGGCCGGCCGTGGTACTGCTTCAACACCCACAACGCCGCCCAGAAGATGACCCTGACCGACGGCACGGAACTCAGCCCGGCGCTGGGTATCGGCGCGTTCGCCGAGAAGACGCTGGTCCACGCCGGGCAGTGCACCAAGGTCGACCCGGCGGCCCGGCCCGCCGCCGTGGGCCTGCTCGGCTGCGGCGTCATGGCCGGGCTCGGCGCGGCCATGAACACCGGTGGTGTCGGCCGGGGCGACTCGGTGGCGGTGATCGGCTGCGGCGGCGTCGGGGACGCCGCGATCGCCGGGGCCACGCTGGCCGGCGCGACCACGATCATCGCGGTCGACCGGGACCCCCGTAAGCTCGACTGGGCCCGCAAGTTCGGCGCCACGCACACCGTCGACGCCACCGCCGAGGACGCCGTCGAGGCGATCCGGGCCGCGACCGGTGGCTTCGGCGCGGACGTGGTGATCGACGCCGTCGGCCGCCCGGAGACCTGGAAGCAGGCCTTCTACGCCCGCGACCTCGCCGGCACGGTCGTGCTGGTCGGGGTGCCCACTCCCGAGATGACCGTCGACCTGCCGCTGCTGGACGTCTTCGGCCGGGGCGGGGCGCTCAAGTCGAGCTGGTACGGCGACTGCCTGCCCAGCCGGGACTTCCCGCTGCTGACCGAGCTCTACCTACAGGGGCGGCTCGACCTCGACGCCTTCGTCACCGAGGAGATCGGCCTGGACCAGGTCGAGGACGCCTTCGGTCGGATGCACGCGGGCGACGTGCTCCGCTCAGTGGTGGTCTTCTGATGCCGGCGCGGGTGGACCACGCCGTCACCAGCGGCACCTTCTCCCTCGACGGCCAGACCTTCGACGTGGACAACAACGTCTGGGTCATCGGTGACGACAGCGAGTGCGTCGTCCTCGACGCCCCGCACGACGTCGAGGCGATCCTGCGGACCGTCGCCGGGCGGCGGGTCCGGGCGATCCTCGCCACGCACGCCCACGACGACCACGTCCGGGTGGCTCCGGAGCTGAGCCGGGCCACCGGCGCGCCGGTGCTGCTGCACCCCGCCGACCGGGTGCTCTGGGACATGGTCCACCCGGACGTGCCGCCCGGCGGCGAGCTGCGCGACGGCGACACGATCGAGGTCGCCGGCACCGCCCTGCACGTGCTGCACACCCCCGGACACAGCCCGGGCGCGTGCAGCTTCCACGCACCCCAGCTCACCGCGGTCTTCACCGGCGACACCCTGTTCGCCGGCGGACCGGGTGCGACCGGTCGCTCGTACAGCGACTTCGGCACGATCATCGAGTCCATCCGGGAGCGGTTGCTGACCCTGCCGCCGGAGACGGCCGTGCACACCGGGCACGGCGACAGCACCAGCATCGGCACCGAGGCCCCGCACCTGGACGAGTGGATCGCCCGGGGCCACTGACCCCATGTCGGTGGCAGGGGCCCGGTCACCCGGAGAGGGTGGCCCGGCCCCGGCCACCACCCCACCCAGCTGTCATCCGCATCGCCCGACCCGAGCCGTCGGGCTGCCACGCGGTCACCCGACCGGCCGCGCTGCCACCCGTGTCACCAGGCCCGACCGGCTGCACTGCTGCCCGCGTCACCCGGCCCGACCGGCTGCGGTGTCACCCCGCCAGCCCACCACGGCAGGACCGGCGGCGGCACCGAGAAACCGGCGGGCGGCACGGGCCGGTCGTCGCGCATACTCCCCGGCATGGATGCGTCCTCCCAGATGGCCGAGGCACCCACCGGTCCGGCGCTGACCCGTGCGCAACGCGCGGCACTGGCGCACGTCCGTGCGGTCGCCCGCCGCGGCCGGCTCGCCGCGCTCGCGTCGATCACCGCCACGCTGGCCGGCTGCGGCGTCCTCCACGACCCGGCCCAGGTGACCGGTGCGATCGCCACCGGCGGTCGACTGACCCTGAACTTCCACCCCGACCGGCTGCTGGCCGACGGTCGGACCGTGGCCGTCGCACTGGCCGAGGAGGGCGTCTACCGCAGCCAGTTCGAGACCGGCATCTCCAACGGTGGGCTGTTCGCGTACCCGGGCGGCGAGCGGGACCGCTGGGAGGAGGTGCTCTTCGGTGGCGCGTACCAGGCCGCCGGGGTACGCCTCGCCGAGCGGCCGGTGTACGGCGGCCTCGACCTGCTCGGGCATCCCGAGGGCACCTGTCCCCGCTTCGGCTCCTGCCACCTGCGGCTGCGTCCCACGGTGCTGGCCCGGGCCACCCTCTGCTTCGGGGACAGCCACCTCGGCCCGACGGTGGTGGGCACCACGGACGTCTTCGAGCCGATGCTCGCCGCGATGCTCCGCGCCACCCAGGAGGTGGGAACCTGTCTCGGCGTCCCCGGGCTGGACGCTGCCACCCTGGTCCGGACCCTGCTCGCCCGCCGGCACGGGGCCGGTTGGACGGCGGGCGAGCCGACCCGGTCCCTCGACGACTACGTCGAGGCGCAGGTCCACGGCGGCGTCCGGTTGGGCCGCGACGTGGAGGCGCTGGTGGCCGACCCGTCCTTCCGGGGCACCGCATGCGGGGCGGTGCTGGCGGATCTCGCCCGCCGCTACGGGTTCCCCCTGTACTGGCACCACGGCTTCGCCCTGCCCGTCGACCGGGTCGACCCGGAGTTCCGGGGGCCGGCGATCCCACCGCTGGCCGCCCGGGTGCTGGCCGAGTTCGGCCGGCCGGGCGCGCGCATCGACGCCGCGCTGATCGGGCGGGCCGCCGCCTCGCTGGTCACCGAACCCGCCCGGTGGGCCGACCGGGGCCCGGCGGCGGACACCCGCCAGCATCTCAAGCAGCTCTGGCACGTCCTCGTCCGGTACGGCGAGGCGTTCTGACCGGTCCGGCTCGTAGGCCTACTGGCCGGTCTGGCTTGTCCGGTACGGCGAGGCCCACTGACCGGTCTGGCCCGGTGTCGGGGAGGTTGTCGGTTTTGCCGGCTGTGAGCCGCTCTGCTGCGACTGTGATCGGCCGCGCACCCCGCCGGGCCGGCGACATTTCCGGAATGCCCGACAGGGCAACCTGGTTGTGTACCCCGTACCTTCGGAGTCAAAACCCCGGCCGGTACAGCAGCGACCCCCGTCCACCGATCGAAAGGGCAACCATCGTGAAGTCGCACTTCACTCGATGGCTCCCCGCCATCGCGAAGACCTCGTACCGCAGGACCGCCCTCAGCGTCGCCGGGGTGGCCGCGCTGGGTGCCCTGGCGGCCAGCCCGGCCGTGCACGCCAACCCGCTCGCCGGCGAGCCGCACCCCGACGCGGTGGCCGCGATCGACCTGGCCACCGGCAAGAACCGCGCCCCGAATGACAAGGCCGACACCACCGGGGCCGACAGTGCTCAGGCCGATTCTGCCGAGGCGCCCCCCTCGGACACCGGGACGGACTCGGACACCCGGACCGAGCAGCCCACCACCGACCGGCTCGTCCCGTACGGCACGCAGGGCGCCCAGTCCCGCGTCCCGCTCGACGACGCGCAACTGGCCAACGCCAAGGCCATCGTCAAGGCGGCCAAGAAGACCGGCGTCGGTGAACGGGGTGCCGTGATCGGCGTGGCCACCGCGCTGCAGGAGTCCAAGCTCTACAACCTGGGCCACCTCGGCGCGGTCAACGACCACGACTCCGAGGGCCTGTTCCAGCAGCGCCCGTCGAGCGGTTGGGGCACGTCCGAGCAGGTCACCAACCCCGACTACGCATCGAGCGCGTTCTTCCGGGCGCTCAAGAACGTCCCCGGTTGGCAGGGCGCCCCGCTGACCGTGGCCGCGCAGAACGTGCAGGTCTCGGCCTACCCGTTCGCGTACGCGCAGTGGGAGGAGCAGGCCGCGGAGATCGTCCAGCAGGTGTGGTGACCCCAGCCACCCCCGGTCCGGCCGGGCCCCGACACCATCGGGGCCCGGCCGGACGCGTTTCGGGGGCGTCAGGGCAGCGGGCCGTACTCCTGGCGCAGCCGCGCCGACCCGGTCGCCACCGACCAGCCGGCCACCCACGCGCTGCCGCTGGTGGGGCTGGTCCGCTCGGTCAGGTGGTACCAGTCCATCCGGCAGTGCTGCGGGGTCACCTCCAGTACGCCGTAACCGTGGCCGTCCAGCTCCGTCCACCGCACGTGCGGGTTGGTCGAGCGGATCAGCGACGCCCCGAACGTGCTCAGCGTGTTGTTCGGCGGCAGACCCAGGAAGTCGTTCAGGTTGTCGCTGGTCACCGAGGGGACCACGAACTCGACGGCGGTCGGCCCGGAGATGATGGTCGACCGGGTGGTCACCTCGTTCGCCCACGACATGTGGATGTCGCCGGTGAGGAAGACGACGTCCCGGGTCCGGGTCGCCCGCAGGTGGTCGACCAGCTCGTTGCGGTCGGCGTTGTAGCCGTCCCACTGGTCCGGGTTGAGCACCGCGCCGTTCTCCGGAATGCCGAGCAGCTCCCGCAGCGGGCCGAGCAGCCAGGCCGGCAGCGCGCCCAGGTCGAGCCGCGCCATCATCACCGGATTGCCGACCAGCTTCCATCGGGCCGTCGACCCGGCCAGGCCCGCCGTGAGCCAGGACATCTGGGCGTCCCCGGTGATCGTGCGGGCCGGGTCGTCCACCGCCGTGCCGGAGGCCTGCCGCGACCGGTACGACCGCAGGTCCAGCATGGACAGCTCGGCGAGCTGCCCGAACCGCAGCCGGCGGTGGATGGTCCCGTTCGCGCCGGCCCGCACCGGCATCCACTCGAAGTACGCCTGCCGCGCGGCGGCCAGCCGGGCCGCGTAGTCGCCCTCCGTGCCCGGGGTGTGGTTCTCCGCCCCGCCCGACCACTGGTCGTTGGCGACCTCGTGGTCGTCCCAGGTGATCACCCAGGGCAGTGCGGCGTGCAGCGCCTGGAGATCCGGATCGGTCTTGTAGTGGGCGTGCCGGATCCGGTAGTCGGCGAGGCTGAGCGTCTCGTGCGCCGGCTGCACCGCCCGGACCACCTGACCGCCCGCGTCGAACTGGCCGGTGCCGTACTCGTACAGGTAGTCGCCGAGGTGGACGACGAGGTGCAGGTCGCCGCGCGCGGCCAGGTGCCGGTACGCGGAGAACCACCCGGCCTCCCAGTTGGCGCAGGAGACCACCCCCAGCCGTAGCCGGTCCACGGCCGCGTCCACCGGCGGTGCGGTCATCGTCCGGCCGACGGTCGACCAGGTGCCGGCGTACCCGAAGCGGTACCAGTACGTGGTCGCCGGAGCCAGGCCGGTCACCTCCACCTTGACCGTGTGGTCCTGCCCCGGCCCGGTCGGTGTCGTCCCCTCGGCGGCGACCGTCCGGAAGTCCGGGTCGGTGGCGACCTGCCAGGACACCTGCACGTCCGGCCCCTTGCCCGAACCGGGCAGGGCGTCGTCGGTCGGGGTCAGCCGGGTCCAGAGCAGGATGCCGTCGGGCAGCGGGTCACCGGAGGCGACCCCGTGCCGGAAGGCGCCGGCGGCCGCGTGGGCGGGGAGGGTCGCGGCCAGCACCGCCCCGGCGAGGACGGCGGTCCCGGTGCCGGCACCGGCGACGCGGAGGAGCGTACGACGGTCGAGGGGGTTCATCATGCTCTATGTCCTACTGGTCACCCCACGACTCCGCTGCCCCTGGAGTCGAAGTTCGTCTATTTTCTGACGGCGGTTCCTGTTTGTGTGGTCTGGCACGGGCTGCCCACCCGCCCCGCGCCCCCACCCGTCCCCGGGCCGTGATCGACTCCGTTTCGGCGATGTGGCGCTGTCACGGACGCCCGAGACCGTCGTTTGGGCGATATGGCGTCGGTCAGGTCCCGGGGAGGCTGTCTGGCATCGCGTGTCCGGGTCCGCCCCGGCGGCTCCGGATCGCCGGTGTCCGCCATCGTTTCGGCGATGTGGCGCTGTCCAGGACGCCCGAGACCGCTGTTTCGGCGTAATGGAGACGCCGTAGGCCGCCGTTGCGGCGTGATGGAGTCGCTCAGACCCGGGGGAGCTGCCCGACGGGGCTGCGCAACCCCGGAATGCCGGCCGGGCGGGGGTCGTTACACCCTCCGGACGGCCGAGGAGGCAAGCGAGCGCGGCCGTCTCGGCTTGCTGACCGACTCGGGTTTTGCGGCATGTTGGGGTGTCCGATCGTCCGGAAGCCCCCACATGCCGTATGCCGGGTTGATCATGGCATTCGCCGACGACCGACGCCGACGCCGACGCCGACTGGTAGGCCCGGCAAGCCCGCCCCCGCCCCGGGTGGTCGGGTGGAATGCCGGCGGGCCGGGGGTCGTTACATCCTCCGGACGACCGAGGTAGCAGGCCCCGCACCCCCCACCCCCTCGGGTGGTGGTCGGGTGGAATGCCGGCGGGCTGGCGGTCGTTACATCTGGACCCGGCGTGGTGAGCCCCGCTCCCCGCCGCACCCCCCCTTTGATCTTTCCCCTCTTTTCTTTTGGGCGCCGGACGGTGCTCGCACACCCCCTGCCCCCTGGCGGGGTGTGCCGACCCCCGAATGGAGTAACCCTCATGGCTACGAAGCTGCTGCGTAAGACTGTTCTCGGTGTTGCTGGTCTGGCCTTCGCCGGTGGTGTCATCGGCGGTCCGGTCGGCACCGTCCTCGACACCACTGCCGCCCACGCCGCCACCCCGGCCGCCGCTGTGGTGCAGGCCGACAAGCCGGACACCAGCAAGCTGATCCCGCATGGTGTGCAGGGCGCGCAGTCGCGGATCCCGCTCAACACCGAGCAGACCGACAACGCGAAGGCGATCATCAAGGCCACGAAGAAGACCGGCATGAACGAGCGGGCCGCCGTGGTGGCCATCGCCACGAGCCTGCAGGAGTCGAAGCTGGAGAACCTGGGCCACCTGGGTGACCGCAACGACCACGACTCGCAGGGCCTGTTCCAGCAGCGTCCCTCGAGTGGGTGGGGCACGGTGGAGCAGATCACCGACCCCGAATACTCGACCACCGCGTTCCTCAACGGCCTGAAGGGTGTGGACGGCTGGGAGGACATGCCGCTCACCCAGGCCGCCCAGACGGTGCAGGTGTCGGCGTACCCGGACCACTACGCCCAGTGGGAAACCCAGGCCGCTGACCTCGTCGCCCAGCACTGGAACAGCTGACACACGGCAACAACGCTGATGGGCCGGCACCCCGAACCCCGGGGTGCCGGCCCACACGCGTACCCAGGTCGGTGCGGGGTCAGGGGCGTCGGCGGATGTCGAACAGGGCCGCGACGAGGGCCAGGGCGATGACGCCGATCGCGAGCAGCAGCGCGTCCCGGAACGCCAGCGACCACTGCCCACGGCTGCTCGACAACGCTGAGAAGAAGACGGAACCGACCGCGGCGATGCCGGCCGCCGAGCCGAGCCGCTGCCCGGTCTGGAGCATGCCGGCCGCGCTGCCCGCCTGTGGTACCGGCACCTCGGCGAGGGTGAGGGTCTGATTCGGCGTGATCACCAACCCACTGCCCAGGCCGGCGACGAGCAGCGGCAGGGCCATCACCAGGGGCACCGGCGCATCCGGAGTCAACCGGAGGACGAGCACCACCGTGCCCAGCCCCACGACGACGGTGACCAGGCCGACGGCGACCAGCGGCCGTCCGTACCGGTTGACCACCCGGCCGCCGAACGCGGACGCGGCGGCCGATCCCAACGCGAACGGGGTGATGGCCAGACCGGCCAGCAGCGCGGAGTAGCCCAGCCCGTTCTGCAGGAAGAGCGTGAAGACGAAGAACAACGCGGTGAATCCGCCGAAGTAGACCAGCGCGATCACCGACCCGAGCAGGTACGACCGCCGTCGGAACAATCCCAGGTCGAAAAGGGGCTCGCCGCGCCGGGCGTACCAGTGCTCCCAGAAGCCGAACGCGGTCAGCGTCCCCAGCCCGGCGGCCACGAGCAGCCAGCGACCCGCGCCGTGCCACTGTTCCCGCTGCACCAGCGGCAGCAGCACCAGGACGACTCCGACGCCGAGCAGCAGCACGCCCACCGGGTCCAGCCGTCGGGGTCCGGCGCGTTTCCGACGTGCCGGAGCGGGCAGCAACCGCCACCCCAGCACCACTGCGGCGACACCGACCGGCACGTTGACGAAGAAGACCCACCGCCAGCCGTGCTCCTCGCCCCCGATCGCGATGAGCAGCCCGCCCAGCAGCGGACCGATCGCGGTGGAGATCCCGATCGTCGCGCCGAGCAGACCGAACGGCCGCCCCCGCTCGGGACCGTGGAACAGCTCCTGGATCAGCCCGGTGACCTGAGGGTTGACCAGACCGGCGGCAGCGCCCTGGAGGAGCCGGGCGGCGATCAGCCAGGTGGGTGAGGCGGCGAGCCCGGCCAGGGCGCTGGTCAGCGTGAACAGGGCGATCCCGACGACGAACGCGGTGCGCCGACCCCGGGCGTCCCCCAGCCGGCCGGCGGGCACCAGGACCAGCCCGAAGGTCAGCGCGTACCCGGAGAGGACCCACTGGAGGTCAGCGGGGCTCGCCCCGAGCGCCCGGTCGATCGACGGTACGGCGACGTTGACGATGCTGACGTCGAGCAGGGTCATGAAGGCCGCGACCAGCCCGACGGCGAGGGCCTGCCAGCGACGCCGGTCGCTGCCGCGTTCCGCCGTCCCGGACCGGCTCACGCCGGATGCCGTCGGATCATGCACCTCGGACCGCTACCCGGCACCGCAGCCGGCAAACGGCCGGCTCCGGCAGGCCGGCAGCACCAACAACCGGCACCACCCGACCGGTCACGCCATCTGCCGGGCGCACCAGCGCGGACCGAAGTCCAGCCCGGCCATCGGGGAGTCCTCCCGGTGCAGCAGGTTCTTCTCCGACAGCATCCGCAGGGGCGCGGCGATCTCCTCCTCGGTCAGCCCGGACTCCTCGGCGATCACCCCCGGGTACGGCACCTGCCCGCGCGCCTCCAGCGCGTAGACCGCCTCGTAGACCCGTTCCTCCAACTCCGAGAGCGGAACCTGCTGCATGACGTCCTCCTTCGACGGCCGTCTCCGTGCGCGGGTGTGCGCAGGGCCGCTTACCCTCGGTGGCGGCAATGATGCCCGCCCGGCCGGACGCTCCGCCGCGTCCAGTGGGGCAGGAGTGGCCTAGGCTGCCTGACGTGAGGGTCTGGGACTGTGCTGTCATCGGGGCCGGCCCGGCCGGTCTCTCCGCCGCGTACGCCGCCGCCCGGGCCGGTGCCCGGACCCTCGTGCTGGAGCGGGCCGCCCACCCCCGCTACAAGACCTGCGGCGGGGGACTGATCGGCACCTCGCTTGCCGCCGTCGCCGGGCGGATCGAGGTGCCCGCCGACGACCGTGTCGACCGGATCACCTTCACCCGCGACGGCCGTCGGGAGTTCACCCGCCGGCACGCCGCGCCGCTGGTGACGATGGTCCGCCGGGAGGAGTTCGACCGGCGACTGCGGGACGCCGCCGTCGGGGCCGGCGCCGAACTGCGCGAGCGTGCCCCGGTCCGGGCCGTGGAGCAGGACGCCGACCAGGTGCGCATCCGCCTGGCCGACGGGGACACCGTCACCGCCCGGGTCGTCGTCGGGGCCGACGGCTCCTCCGGCGTCACCGCCCGCCACGTCGGCGTCCGCCACCAGCAGGTCGACCTGGGGTTGGAACTGGAACTGCCAGTGCCGGAAGACGAGCAGGCGCGCTGGCGGGGACGGGTGCTGCTGGACTGGGGACCGATTCCCGGCTCGTACGCCTGGGTCTTCCCGAAGGGCGACCGGCTCACCGTCGGCGTGATCGCCGCGCGGGGTGAGGGGGAGCGGACCCGCGCCTACCTGCGGGCCTTCGTCGACCGGCTGGGGTTGACCGGCCTGGAGCCGGCGCACGACTCCGGACACCTCACCCGCTGCCGTGCCGACGACTCGCCGCTGTGCCGGGGCCGCGTGCTGGTCGCCGGGGACGCCGCCGGCCTGCTCGAACCGTGGAGCCGGGAGGGAATCAGCTACGCGCTGCGCTCCGGTGCCCTGGCCGGCGCGGCGGTGGCCGCCGGTGACCTCGACGGGTACGCCCGCGCCGTGCACGCCGAGCTGGTGCCGTCGATGCGCGCTGGGCACCGGCTGCTGGACGTCTTCTCCCGCCGTCCCGAGGTGTTCCACGCCCTGCTGGCCACCCCGCCGGGCTGGCGGATGTTCGTCCGCTTCTGCCAGGGCCGGACCAGCTTCGACGAGACGCTGAACCGGGCCCCGGTGCGGGCCGCGCTGGCCCTGCTGGACCGGCTCCCGGCGGCCCGGTCACCGGTGCGTGTCGGGTAGCACGCCGAATTCCGGTGGGCGTGCGGTCGCCCGGCTGGGACGCTGTGCACGTGACCGCCGTCCGCACTGTGGTCCTGGTGGGTTTGTTCTCCGCCAAGGACCGTGACTACCAGGCTCACCTCGAGGCCGTGGAGGCGCGGGTGACGGCGCTGGGCGGGCAGGTCCTGGAGCGGTTCGCGCAACGCAGAGGCGTCTCCGACGGCGGCGTCCGGTTGATGACGGCCCCACTCTCGCGGCGGTTCCTCGTCGGCCGGGGAAAGCTGGCGGAGATCGCCACCACCTGTTCGAGCCGGGACGTCGACGCCGTCGTGTTCGTCAACGACCTGAACGACTACCAGCGCCGATGGCTGTCGACCCGGCTCGAGCGTCCGGTCCTCACCCGGGCCGACCTCGACCAGCCGGTGCAGAGCCTGGCCGCCCTGACCCGATCCCAGCCGCGCGCTCGCCGGAGAACCACCCACCGTCGGTCGTCCAGCTGCTGACCCGAGCTGAGCCAGCACCGGTCCACCGCCGGGTACCGCTTGCGCCCGTCCTATCGGGACATCCGTCTCGTTTCCGCGCGTCGCCGTCGGGTACGGCAGGGACGACCCGCCGGTGACGCGTACGAGGAGACAAGTGGTGAGCGAGGACCAGTACACCCAGCAGGACCCGACCCAGCAGTATGCGCAGGACCAGCCGCAACAGCAGCAGTCCCCGCCAGGCACGACGCGGGGAATGCGGCCCCGGCCCGACCACGGTGAGGAGTCGTACCGGGGCAGTGGCCGGCTCGAGGGCAAGCGGGCGCTGATCACCGGCGGTGACTCGGGTATCGGCCGGGCGGTCGCCATCGCCTTCGCTCGGGAGGGCGCCGACGTGCTGATCTCCTACCTGGGCGAGGAGGAGGACGCGGACGCCCGGGACACCGTCCGGCTGGTCGAGGAGGCCGGGCGTCGCGGCGTCGCGGTCCGGGGTGACATCGCCGACGAGAGCAACTGCCAGTCGTTGGTTGACCGGACCCTGAGCGACCTCGGTGGGCTCGACATCCTGGTGAACAACGCCGCCTACCAGATGGCCCAGGACAAGGGCATCGCCGGGATCAGCAGCGAACAGTTCGACCGGGTGCTCAAGACCAACCTGTACGCGATGTTCTGGCTCTGCAAGGCCGCCGTCCCGCACCTGCCGGAGGGCGGGGCGATCATCAACACGTCCTCGATCCAGGCGTACCAGCCGTCGCCCCAACTGCTGGACTACGCGACGACCAAGGCGGGTATCGCCAACTTCACCAAGGCGCTCGCCGAGGACCTCGCCGACCAGGGGATCCGGGTGAACGCGGTGGCCCCCGGCCCGGTGTGGACCCCGCTGATCCCGGCGACCATGCCGGAGAAGAAGGTCGAGTCGTTCGGCGAGGACACTCCGCTCGGCCGGGCCGGCCAGCCCGCCGAGCTGGCCCCGGCGTACGTCTTCTTCGCCTCCCAGGAGTCGAGCTTCATCACCGGCGAGGTGCTCGGCGTCACCGGCGGCAAGCCGATCAGCTGACGACCGGTGGCCCGGCCGGCACCGGAGTCGCCACCCGGCGGACCGGCGTCCGTCGGGTGGCTGGGCGAACTCAGCGCGGCCAGCCGGCGAGCCGTTCCCGCAGCCGGCGGACCTGCTCGGCGTCCAGACCGTACCGGGCGAACCGGCGCTCGGGCAGTCGGTCCAGGTAGCGGCCGGCGGCGGCCACGTCCGCCGGGTCCAACGCCGGGTCGAGCTGCCGGGCCAACGCCAGCAGTTCCGGCACCGGGTAGTGGTCCAGCGCGGCGGCCACGTCGATGTAGTCGCGTACCTCCCGGCGGTTGACCAGGGCCGCCGTCTTGCTCGCCACCAGGTCGCGGACGTCCATCACCGGTCCCAGGTCCATCACCACCGGGCTGCGGTACCTGTCGAGGCGGGCCAGGGTCAGCCGGAGCTGCCGGTCGCCCCGGGTCACCACGAAGTCCTTCAGGTCCTGGTCGAAGCCGGCGAACAGGTCGGCCAGCTCACTGTCCGGGTCGGCGTCGGCGACCTCGAAACCGGCCCGTTCCAGGGCGGTCCGTACCTCCACCGCCGCCGCGGCCGCCGCGCCCTCGACGTCGGCGAACAGGTCGACGTCCTCGGTGGGGCGGGTGACCAGGCCGTGGGCCGCCCAGGCGACGCCGCCGCCGAGCACGAACCGGTGCGGACCGGCCGCGGCGAGGGCCACCCGGGCGACCTCGCGGTAGAACTCGTTGAGGTGGGTGGTGCTCACGCGGTACGCAGACAGCGGTGCCGGCTCTCCCACGCCTGCCGTACCCCCCGGGGGAGGTTCAGCCGCCGCCAGACCAGGCGCAGGGTCCGTCCGTTGATCAGTTGCCGGAGGTCCTCGCAGCGGGTGGTCTCGCGCAGGACGTTCTCGTACATCCAGAGCAGGTCGTCCGGGTCACCGAGGTCGAAGGTGCGCTCGGTGCTCCACATCAGCCGTATCGGCAGTTCGACCAGACCGTACTGCGGGCCGGTCAGCTCGGCGAGGGTGCGCGCGACCACCGCCGGGCGTCCCGGGCGGGCCAGGAACGCCACGCCGGCCGCGGTGGGGGAAAGGCCCTGCATGCAGTCAGGGTAACTCCCCAGGCGGGCACGCCGGGCCGTCCTCCGGCCGCGCCCCAATAAAGCCTATCTTCCTAGGATGCCCAAGGGAGTGGGTGGTCACCCACCGGGAGAAGATCCACCGACTCGGGTCGCGACCGGCTGTGGTGGTTGCAGGGGACCCTTCCTCATCAAAAAGCGGTAGGAAGGGTCCCCTGCAACCACTACAGCCGCGGGCTGGCCTAAGGTCGACGGGGAGAGGCGCGGAGGGAGGTGCCGGCGGTGGGACTGCGGACTTTCCTCGAGGGTTGGCCGGTCTACCGGCAGCTCACCGGCACGGATCCGCTCGGCCGGGGACCTGCGGCGCAGTCCGCCCGGTCGCGGGCGCTCACCCCACGCACCGAGACTGCCGACCGGGTCGCCCGGTCGGTGTGTCCGTACTGCGCGGTGGGCTGCGGGCAGCGGGTCTTCGTCACCGACGGGCAGGTCACCCAGATCGAGGGGGACCCGGACAGCCCGATCTCCCGGGGGCGGCTCTGCCCGAAGGGTTCGGCCAGCAAGTCCCTGGTGACCAGCCCGCTGCGGCAGACCACGGTCCGGTACCGGCGGCCGTACGCCACCGAGTGGGAGGACCTGGACCTCGACACCGCGCTGGACATGATCGCTGACCGGATCCTCGCCGCGCGGGACGCCACCTGGGAGGACGTCGACGCCGAGGGGCGTCCGCTGAACCGGACGCTGGGCATCTCCAGTCTGGGCGGGGCGACGCTGGACAACGAGGAGAACTACCTCATCCGGAAGTTGTTCACCGCGTTGGGCGCGTTGCAGATCGAGAACCAGGCGCGGATTTGACACTCCGCCACCGTCCCCGGTCTGGGGACCAGCTTCGGTCGCGGTGGTGCGACGGACTTCCAACAGAACGTCGCCAACGCTGACGTCATCGTCATCCAGGGCTCGAACATGGCCGAGGCCCATCCGGTGGGCTTCCAGTGGGTGATGGAGGCGAAGCGGCGCGGCGCCAAGGTGTTCCACGTCGATCCCCGGTTCACCCGGACCAGCGCGGTCGCCGACACGTACCTGCCGATCCGGGCGGGCACCGACATCGCCCTGCTTGGTGGGGTGGTGCGGTACATCCTGGAGAACGAGTTGGACTTCCGGGAGTACGTGCTGGCGTACACCAACGCGGCGACGATCGTCAGCGAGGACTTCGTCGACACCGAGGACGGCGACGGGCTCTTCTCCGGGTTCGACCCGGAGACCAACAGCTACGTGGAGGACAGCTGGCAGTACGCCGGGCACGAGCGCGACTCCGGCAGCGGCCTGACCGCGCGGGATCGGGACAGCGCGGCCGGCCTGGCGCACGAGTCGCACGGCGCGCCGGTGCCCGGCGAGGTCCGACGGGACGACACGTTGCGGCATCCGCGCTGCGTGTACCAGATCCTCAAGCGGCACTTCGCCCGGTACACCCCGGAGATGGTGGAGCGGGTCTGCGGCATCCCGCAGGAGAAGTTCCTCGAGTTGGCCCGGGCGTGGACGGAGAACTCGGGTCGGGAGCGGACCGGCTGTCTGATCTATTCGGTGGGGTGGACGCAGCACAGCGTGGGGGTGCAGTACATCCGGACCGGGGCGATCATCCAGTTGTTGCTGGGCAACGTGGGGCGTCCCGGTGGGGGGATCCTGGCGCTGCGGGGGCACGCGAGCATCCAGGGGTCGACGGACATCCCGACGCTGTTCAACCTGCTGCCGGGTTACCTGCCGATGCCCCGGTACGACGCGCACGTGACGTTCGACGACTGGGTGGGCAGCATCGCGCATCCCCGGCAGAAGGGGTTCTGGGGTAACGCGCGGGCGTACGCGGCGAGTCTGTTGAAGGCGTACTGGGGGGACGCGGCGACGCCGGAGAACGACTTCTGTTACGGGTACCTGCCCCGGCTGACCGGGGACCACGGGACGTACCAGCAGGTGTTGAACATGATCGACGGGAAGGTGAAGGGTTACTTCCTGTTGGGTCAGAACCCGGCGGTGGGCTCGGCGCACGGCCGCGCACAGCGGTTGGGCATGGCGAACCTGGACTGGCTGGTGGTCCGCGACCTGTTCATGATCGAGAGTGCGACGTTCTGGCGGAACTCTCCGGAGGTGGAGACCGGCGAGATCGTGCCGGAGGAGTGCCGGACGGAGGTGTTCTTCCTGCCGGCCGCCTCACACGTGGAGAAGGAGGGCACCTTCACCCAGACGCAGCGGTTGTTGCAGTGGCGGGAGAAGGCGGTGGACCCGCCGGGCGACTGCCGGTCGGAGTTGTGGTTCTTCTATCACCTGGGGCGGCGGCTACGGGAGAAGCTGGCCGGCTCGACGCTGCCCCGGGACCGGGCGCTGCTGGATCTGACCTGGGACTACCCGACGCACGGTCCGGACGCGGAGCCGAGCGCGGAGGCGGTGCTGCGGGAGATCAACGGCTTCGAGGTGGGGTCGGGTCGGTTGTTGTCGTCGTTCGTGGAGGCGGCCGACGACGGGTCGACGGCGATCGGGTGCTGGATCTACAGCGGGGTGTTCGCCGACGGGGTGAACCAGGCGGCGCGGCGGCGGTCGCGACACGAGCAGGACTGGGTGGCGGCCGAGTGGGGTTGGGCGTGGCCGGCGAACCGGCGGACGCTCTACAACCGGGCGTCGGCGGATCCGGACGGCCGGCCGTGGAGTGAGCGGAAGAAGTACGTCTGGTGGGACGCCGACGCCGGGGAGTGGACGGGTTACGACGTGCCGGACTTCGAGCGGACGAAGCCGCCGTCGTACCGGCCGCCGGAGGGGGCGACCGGGCTGGCGGGCCTGGCCGGCGACGACGCGTTCGTGATGCAGGGTGACGGCAAGGGCTGGTTGTACGCGCCGACGGGGGTGCTGGACGGGCCGTTGCCGACGCACTACGAGCCGGCGGAGTCGCCGGTGCGGAACCCGTTGTACGGGCAGCAGACGAACCCGACGCGGAAGGTGTACGAGCACCCGGTGAACTCGGTGAACCCGTCCCCGCCGCAGGCCCACGCCGAGGTGTTCCCGTACGTGTTCACGGTCAGCCGGTTGACGGAGCACCACACGGCGGGTGGGATGAGCCGGACGGTGCGGCCGTTGGCGGAGTTGCAGCCGGAGATGTTCGTGGAGGTGTCGCCGGAGTTGGCGGCCGAGCGGGAGCTGACCCACCTGGGGTGGGCGCACCTGGTCTCGGGGCGGGCGGTGATCGAGGCGCGGGTGCTGGTGACGGATCGGTTGATCCCGTTGCGGGTGGCGGACCGGGTGGTGCACCAGGTGTGGTTGCCGTACCACTTCGGCACGGAGGGCCTGGTGACGGGTGATTCGGCGAACGACCTGTTCGGGATCACGTTGGACCCGAACGTGCTGATCCAGGAGAGCAAGGTCGGTACGTGTGACGTGCGGGCGGGCCGCCGGCCGAGGGGCACGGCGCTGCGGGACCTGCTGGCGGAGTACCAGCGGCGGGCGGGGTTGACGCCGGGCGCGGGTGGTCGACAGGGCGCGCCCGATGCCTCGTCCGGTCCCGGACAGGGAGAGTGATCGTGGACGCCAACAGCCTCTTCGGGCCGCTGGATCCGGCGCCGGACGCGGGTTGGTCGGACGCTCCGCCCCGGATGGGGTTCTTCACCGACACCAGCGTGTGTATCGGGTGTAAGGCGTGCGAGGTGGCCTGCAAGGAGTGGAACGGGGTGCCCGGGTCGGGCCTGGACCTGCTGGGCATGTCGTACGACAACACCGGGGCGTTGACGGCGAACTCGTGGCGGCACGTGGCGTTCGTGGAGCAGCCGCGCCGGGTCGGGCCGGGACCGGCGGCGGGTCCGCAGTTCCTGGGGATGCCCGGGTCGCAGCCGCCGGGGCGGACCGGTGACGTGAGCGGGCGGTCGGATCTGCGCTGGCTGATGATGTCGGACGTGTGTAAGCACTGCACCCACGCGGCCTGTCTGGACGTGTGCCCGACCGGGTCGTTGTTCCGGACGGAGTTCGGGACGGTGGTGGTGCAGGAGGACATCTGCAACGGCTGCGGGTACTGCGTCCCGGCGTGTCCGTACGGGGTGATCGATCAGCGTCAGGGTGACGGCCGGGCGTGGAAGTGCACGTTGTGTTACGACCGGATCGGCGCGGGCTCGACGCCGGCGTGTGCGCAAGCGTGTCCGACGGAGTCGATCCAGTACGGGCCGTTGGCGGAGCTGCGGGAGCGGGCGGCGGAGCGGGTGGCGGTGCTGCACGAGCGGGGAGTGCCGGAGGCCCGGTTGTACGGGCACGACCCGGACGACGGGGTGGGCGGGGACGGTGCGTTCTTCCTGTTGCTGGACGAGCCGGAGGTGTACGGTCTGCCGCCGGACCCGGTGGTGACGACGCGGGACCTGCCCCGGATGTGGCGACGGGCGGGGGTGGCGGCGTTGGCGATGGCGGCGGCGGTGGTGGCGGCGTTCGCCGGTGGCCGGTCGTGACCGGGGACGGGCGGCCGGTCGGAGAACTGTTCCGGCGGTTCCGGGAGCGGTTGGCGGCTGCGGACACCGGCGACGGGCAGCGGTTGGCGGCTGGCGAGGATGCCGCCGGGAAGCGGCTGGCGACTGCGGAGGGCGCTGGCGGCGCGCGGGCAGGCGCCGGGGCAGGAGGCGACCGGGCGTCGAGGGCGGGGCGTCGGGGACGGCGGGGTGGTGAGGAGCTGGCGGTGCCGCCGGTGGAGTTCACCTCGTACTACGGTCGGCCGATCGTGAAGCCGCCGGTATGGAAGTGGGACATTCCGGCGTACCTGTTCACCGGTGGGTTGGCGGCGGGGTCGTCGTTGCTGGCGGTGGGCGGCCAGGTGACGGGTCGGCCGGCGTTGCGGCGGGCGGGCCGGCTGGCCGCGTTGGGCGCGGTGGGGGCGAGCGCGGTCTTCCTGGTCCACGACCTGGGTCGGCCGGCGCGGTTCCACCACATGCTGCGGGTGGCGAAGCTGACCTCGCCGATGTCGGTGGGGACGTGGATCCTGACGGTGTTCGGGCCGGCGGCCGGGGTGGCGGCGGTGGCGGAGGCCGCGCCGTGGCTGCCGGAGCGGGGTGTGCCGGGGCTGGCGCGTCGGGTGTTGCCGCCGGTGGGGCGGGGCGCCGGATGGGTCGCGGCGGTGACCGCACCGGCGTTGGCGACGTACACCGGGGTGCTGTTGGCGGACACGGCGGTGCCGTCGTGGCACGAGGCGTACCCGGAGCTGCCGGTGGTCTTCGCGGGCAGCGCGCTGGCCAGCGGCGCGGGGGTGGGCCTGCTGGCCGCCCCGGTGCGGCAGGCGGGGCCGGCGCGGCGGCTGGCGGTGGCGGGTGCGGCGGTGGAGTTGGCCGCCGTGCACCGGGTGGAGACGCGGCTGGGGCTGCTGAGCGAGCCGTACCGGGTGGGTCGGGCGGGCCGGTTGCTGCGGGCGGCTCGGTTGTTGACGGCGGCCGGGGCGGTGGGTGCGCTGGTGGGCCGGCGGAGTCGGGTGGTGTCGGCGGTGGCGGGGGCGGCGTTGCTGGCGGGGTCGGTGGCGACCCGGTTCGGGATCTTCCACGGTGGGGTGGCGTCGGCCCGGGACCCGAAGTACACGGTGGTGCCGCAGCGGGAGCGGCTGGACCGGCGGACGGCCGACGGATAGGCGCCGCGCACGACCGGAGCCTCGGCCGCGTGGTCGGCCGGGCGTTGTGGTTTAGTGCCGGGTGGAGGCGTTCAGGTGGCTGGTGCCCCTCCCGGTCTTCAAAACCGGTGTGGCCCGGGATCCGGGTCAGGCGGGTTCGATTCCCGTCCGTCTCCGCCAGCTTCTCACGGGTCGGGTGGTGGGTGTGGGGGCGGTTGATCCGCGGCGTCGGGTGCCGCGTACGGATGTGGTGCTGGCGGATCCCCGGGTGGCCGCGGCGGTCGACGTGTGGGGCCGGGAGCGGGTCAAGGCGGCGGTGGTCGGTGCGCAGCGGCGGGCCCGGGCCGGGGAGATCGACCCGGCGGAGGTGCCGGCGGCGGCGGTGGCGTCGTTGCCGGCCGGGCTGCCACGGCAGGTGGTGAACGCGACCGGGGTGGTGCTGCACACGAACCTGGGCCGGGCGGCGCTGGGTGCCCCGGCGGTCGAAGCGGTGGTGGCCGCGGCCGGGCACACGGACGTGGAGCTGGACCTGCGGACGGGCCGGCGGGCGCGGCGGGGCCGGGACGCGCTGGAGACGTTGGCGGCGGCGGTGCCGGCGGCCGGCGCGGTGCACGTGGTGAACAACGGGGCGGCGGCGCTGGTCCTGGCCGCCACGGCGTTGGCGGCCGGCCGGGAGATCGTGGTCAGCCGGGGTGAGCTGGTAGAGATTGGCGATGGGTTCCGGTTGCCGGATCTGCTGGTGAGCACGGGGGCGCGGCTGCGGGAGGTGGGCACCACCAACCGGACGTCGGTGGCGGACTACGCGGCGGCGGTGGGCCCGCAGACGGGTTTCGTGTTGAAGGTGCACCCGTCGAACTTTGTGGTGTCGGGATTCACCGCGTCGGTGCCGGTGGCGGATCTGGCGCCCTTGGGGGTGCCGGTGGTGGTGGACATCGGGTCGGGGTTGTTGGCACCGGATCCGGTGCTGCCGGCGGAGCCGGACGCGGCGAGCGCGTTGCGGGCGGGGGCGGCGCTGGTCACGGCCAGCGGGGACAAGCTGCTCGGCGGCCCGCAGGCGGGGTTGTTGCTGGGCTCGGCCGAGGTGGTGGAGCGGCTGCGGCGGCATCCGCTGGCGCGGGCGTTGCGGGTGGACAAGCTGACGTTGGCGGCGCTGGCGGCGACGCTGCGGGACCCGGCGACCCCGACCCGGCAGGCGCTGCGGGCGGACCCGGCGCGGCTGCGGGCGCGGGCGGGCCGGCTGCGGGACCGGCTGGTGGCCGACGGGTGCCCGGCCGAGGTGGAGGAGTGCGGGTCGGTGGTCGGCGGGGGCGGTGCGCCGGGGGTGGAGCTGCCGTCGTGGGCGGTGGCGCTGCCGGAGCGGTTCGCGGAGCCGCTGCGGGTGGGTGACCCGCCGGTGCTGGGTCGGGTGGTACGGGGGCGGCTGCTGCTGGACCTGCGGTGCGTGCCGGAGGCGACGGACGACACGCTCCGGGACGCGGTGACCCGGGTGGCCGGCTGACATGTGGGTGGTGGCGACCGCCGGGCATGTCGACCACGGCAAGTCGACGCTGGTGCGGGCGTTGACGGGGATGGAACCGGACCGCTGGGCCGAGGAGCGGCGCCGGGGCATGACCATCGACCTGGGTTTCGCGTGGACGGCGTTGCCGTCGGGGACGACCGTGGCGTTCGTGGACGTGCCGGGGCACGAGCGGTTCGTGCCGAACATGCTGGCCGGGGTGGGGCCGGTCCCGGCGGCGCTGCTGGTGGTGGCGGCGGACGAGGGGTGGATGCCGCAGTCGGCGGAGCACCTGGCCGCGTTGGACGCCCTCGGGGTGGCGTACGGGCTGGTGGCGGTGACCCGGGCGGACCTGGCCGATCCGGGGCCGGTGGCGGCGCGGGCCCGGGCGGAGGTGGCCGGCACGTCGTTGGGGGCGGTGGAGGTGGTGCCGGTCAGCGCGGTGACCGGGGCGGGCCTGCCGGAGCTGCGGGCGGCGTTGGACCGGTTGGGGGCGCGGCTGCCGACGCCGGTGGTCGACGCGCCGGTGCGGCTGTGGGTGGACCGGTGTTTCACCGTGCGGGGCAGCGGCACCGTGGTCACCGGCACGCTGCGGGCGGGACGGCTGCGGGTCGGCGACGAGCTGGCGGTGGCCGCCGACGGCAGCCGGGTGCGGGTGCGGGGTCTGCACCGCCTGGGGGTGGCCCGGGACGAGGTGTCGGCGGTGTCGCGGGTGGCGGTGAACCTGCGCGGGGTGGCCCGGGAGCGGATGGCCCGGGGCGACGCGCTGGTGACGCCGGACCGGTTCGGCCGTACCGAGCTGGTGGACGTGCGGATCTCCGGTGCGCCGGTGGCGGACCTGCCGGCGTCGGTGATGCTGCACGTCGGGTCGGCGGCGGTGCCGGTGCGGGTGCGGCCGTTGGGCGCCGACACCGCCCGGCTGCGGTTGGCCCGGCCGTTGCCGCTGCTGGTGGGGGACCGGGCGGTGCTGCGGGATCCGGGGCGGCGGCTGGTGGCCGGTGGGGTGACGGTGCTGGACGTGGCGCCGCCGCCGTTGGCCCGCCGGGGCGCGGCGGCGGCCCGGGCGGGGGTGCTGGTCGCTCTGGACGGTCGGGCCGATCCGGCGGGGGAGGTACGGCGTCGGGGGCTGGTGCGGGCCGGGGACCTGGCCCGGATGGGGGTGCCGCCGGTGACGGTCGCGCCGGTTGCCGGCGACTGGCTGGCCGACCCGGAGCACTGGGCCCGGCTGGGCGCGCGGCTGGCCGCGGAGGTGTCCCGGTACGCGGCGGAGCATCCGCTGGAGTCGGGTGTGCCGGTGGAGGTGCTACGCCGCCGGTTGGGGTTGCCGGAGCGGTCGTTGGTGGAGGCGCTGGTGCGGGCTCCGCTGCGGGTGCACGCGGGCCGGGTCGGGGCGGGTCCGGTGTCGGCCCTGCCGGAGCGGGTGGCGCGGGCGGTGGACCGGCTGGGGGTGGAGTTGCGGTCGCGGCCGTTCCGGGCGCCGGAGGCCGACCGGCTCGTGGAGTTGGGGTTGGGGCCCCGGGAGATCGGCGCGGCGGTGCGGGCGGGGGCGCTGCTGCGGTTGGCGGGCTCCGTGGTGTTGCTGCCAGGGGCGGTGGAGCAGGCGGCGCGGGTGCTGGCCGGGTTGCCGCAGCCGTTCACGCTCAGCGCGGCCCGGCAGGCGTTGGACACCACCCGTCGGGTGGCGGTGCCGCTGCTGGAGTTGCTGGACGCCCGGGGGGTGACCCGCCGGTTGCCGGGGGACACGCGGACGGTGCTGTCGCGCTGATCCGTCCGGTCGGTTGGCCGGTTCGCCGGGTCCGGTGGCGGGCGTGGTGGTTACGGTGGGCGCATGGACCCTTCCGCGGTCTGGCGGGACCGGCTGCACCGGTGGCGGATCGAGGCGTACCAGGCTCCTGACCTGCGCTTCGCGATCGTCGCGACGAACGGGACGACGGAGTCCGCACCGGTGTGGCTGTTCGGGATGCCGGCGTTGGCCCGCTGGTTGATGACGCACTCGATCGAGCTGGGTGACCTGGAGCGGGACTGACCGGCTGCGGAGGTTGCGGGTGGGGGGTCTGCTGGGACAGGTGGCGCTGGTGGTGGTGCTGGTGCTGGTCAACGCCGCGTTGGCGGGCAGCGAGATGGCGCTGGTGTCGTTGCGGGAGGGCCAGCTACGGCGACTGGCGCAGAGCGGCGGCCGGGGAGCCCGGCTGGTCCGGCTGGCCCGGGATCCCAACCGGTACCTGGCGACCGTCCAGTTGGGCATCACCCTGGCGGGTTTCCTGGCGTCGGCGGCGACGGCGGTGTCGTTGGCGCGTCCCCTGGTGGGGCCCCTGGGGTTTCTGGGGGAGGCGGCCGGGCCGGCGGCGGTGATCGTGGTGACCGTGGTGTTGACGTTCGTCACGCTGGTGGTCGGCGAGCTGGCGCCGAAGCGGCTGGCGATGCAGCGGGCGGAGCGGTGGGGGTTGCGTGGCGCGGCTCCGTTGGCGGCGGTGGCGTGGGTGGCGCGCCCGGCGGTGTGGTTGTTGAGCGTGACCACCGACGCGCTGGTGCGGGTCGCCGGCGGGAACCCGCAGGCCGGACGGGAGGAGGTGACCGAGGAGGAGCTGCGGGAACTGCTGGCCGGCCAGCGGGGGCTGTCGGCGCAGCAGCGGGAGATCCTCACCGGCGCGTTCGACATCGCCGGTCGTACCGTGCGGGAGGTGCTGGTGGCCCGGCGGGACGTGACGGCGTTGCCGGGGCACCTGTCGCCGGCGGAGGGGATGCGCCGGCTGGCGGAGACCGGCCGGTCGCGGGCCCCGGTGACCGGTGACGGCGGCCTGGACGACGTGGCCGGGGTGGTGCACATCCGCGACCTGGTGGGGGCGGGCGCGTCGACGGTGGCCGGTCGGGCCCGACCGGCGCTGCTGCTGCCCGGCTCGGTGGCGGTGTCGGAGGCGATGCGGCGGCTGCGGGTGGAGCGGGAGCGGTTGGCGCTGGTCGTCGACGAGCGGGGCGGTGTCGACGGAATCGTCACCATGGAGGACCTGCTGGAGGAGGTCGTCGGCGAGCTGTACGACGAGACGGACCGGGACGTCCGGGCGGTGGTGCGGGAGCCGGACGGGGCGCTGCTGCTGCCGGGCGACTTCCCGCTGCATGACCTGCCGGACGTGGGGGTGCGGGTGGGGCTGGCGCTGTCCGGGCAGTACACGACGGTGGCGGGTCTGGTCCTGGCTGGTCTGGGGCAGGTGCCACGCGGGCCGGGGGAGACGGTGTGCCTGCCGGGACTGACGCTGGAGGTGGTGCGGGTGGTCGACCGGGCGATCCGTGCGGTGCGGGTGCGGCCGGCGGACGTGGCGGCGGGCTGCCCGGGCGACACCGACGCGTCCCGGGCGGTGACCCGCCGGGCGCGGCGGAAGCCGGCGTCACCCCGTGGGCCGACCCGCCACCCGGATGGGTGACCATCACCGATACACCCCTTTTGCGGGATTTTGGGGCTTAATGTCGATGGGGTGAAGGACCGAGGACTACGCACGTTCGTCACCGTGCTGACCGGCCTGGTGGTGCTCTACTTCGGCAGCGCCGGGCGGGACCCGGGCGCGGAGGGTCGGGTCTCGAACGGGGTGATCGTCATGGCGCTGGCGGCCGCGCTGCTGGTGTGGCACCTGACCAGACCTGGCGGCTCCGCGGCCAAGTGAGCCGCGCGGCGAGTCAGCGGCCGCCGGTGGCCGTCCGGGTCACCTCGGCGGCGGACTCCTCGCCGAGGGCGACCCGCACCAGCGCCGAGGTGAGCCGGCCGACGTCGGCCGGCCCGACCAGCGCCGCAAGGTCCGCCGCCGACTGAGGCAGGCCCAGCCGGGCCGCGCCGGCCAGGGCCCGTCGGTCGGCGAACGGTCGGATGTCCGGCCACACCGTCTGCACCTCGCGCAGGAAGATGTCCGCGCCGGTGGGGCCGATTCCCGGGAACGCGGTGAGCAGCCGCCGCAGCCCGGCCAGGTCACCGTGCGCGGCGGTGTGCAGCCGCCGCAGGTCCCCCCGCCACCGGTCCAGGCACAGCCGGGCCCCGGTGCCGAGCATCGTGGCGGTCCGCTCGTCGTAGCGGCGGTAGTGGCCGCGTCCCAACGCGTCGACCCGGTCCTGCCAGGCGGCGGCCTCCATCCGCTGCGGGGTCCGCCACCCGGCGGCGAACAGTTCCCCGGCGGCGGCCACCGCCACCCGCGCGCGGATCCGGGTACTCAGCAGGGTGGCCAGCACCAGCAGTTGGTACAGGGCGGCGGGCCGGTCGGCCAGGCGGATCCCGGCCTCTTCGGCGTAGGTGTGGGGCTGGCAGCGCAGCAGGGCTCGCGCCACCGCGCGTTCGTCGCTCACCGGTGGGGTCTACCCGGAGCGCGGCCGATCACCCCCGCCAGGCTGGGTTCAGGGCCAGCTGGTGTCGCTGGGCCGCCCTGGGCCGGCTGGTGTCGCTGGGCCGCCCTGGGCCGGCTGGTCGCGCCGGGCCGCCCTGGGCCGGCTGGACTCGCCGGGCCGTTCTGGGCCGGCTGGTCGCGCCGGGCCGCATGGGCCCGCCGGGCCCGGGTAACCGGTGGCCGGCGGCGTACCCCGCCGCGCACCACCGACGGAAGGAGACATCCGTGTCGAATCCACAACAGCCGGAGCTGCGGCGCAACGCCCGTAACGACGCGGTGCAGGACGCCAAGGGACCCGGTGCGAACGGCCATCCGCTCGGCGGGTCCCGCACCGGCGACCGGGGCCGCCCGGTGCCACGCGGGCAGACCTCGCCGTACGGGCCGTCCGGTGAGTCGGTGGCCGAGGACGACAGCGACCGCCGGCGCTAACCCCGGCGGGGCGGCCGCAGCCGGTACCAGGTGGCGGCGGCCGCCACCCCGTACGCCAGGTGCGGCACCAGGTCGCTCAGCCAGTCCGTGCGGCTCCACCGGCGCGGGTCGGTCACCCCCAGGGCAGTCATCGTCCCGTCGGACAGCGCCATCACGCCCGCGCCGAGCAGCGTCACCGCCACCGTCGGCGCGATCCGACGTCGCCGGGCGAGCATCGCAAACGCCGCGCCGGCGCCGACGCCCAGCCCGTACCCGAGCAGCGCGCCCAGGCCGGCGCGGCGGTTGGGTGCCCGGCCGTCCGCCCCGAGGTCGACGTGCGCGACCCCGGCCAGCCGGTCGACGGTGTCGTCCGGGGTGCTGCTGGCCGGCCGCCCCCGCACCACCATGTCCAGGTAGCTGACCGTGTTGAGCGCGGCCGTGCCGGCCGCGCCCGCGATCATCCCGTCAACCATGGCGGTCATCTCGGGTCACCCGGCTCCCGTTCGGCCTTCGGGCCGAAGGTCCGTTCGCCGCGTACCACGCCCCGCTGTCCCCGGTCCTCCTGCAGGATCCGGTTGGCGACCTCGTTGGCCTCGTCGTCGGCGGCCCGCCCGGAATCCTCGACCAGCTTGCGCAGTCGGGCCCGTTCCTTGTCGTACGCGTTGCTGCCCGGTCGTGGTCCCGGCATGCCCCCGCCTCCCTGCGTGTCGTCGTGGCCGTTGGCGTACGCGGTGTACCCGCCGCGCCCCCGGCCATGCCGCCCGGCCGGTTCAGCCGGGTGCCCGGACCACGACCACCGGGCAGTCGGCGTGATGCAGCACCGACTGACTCACCGAACCGAGCAGCAGGCCGCTCAGCTCACCGCGGCCCCGTGCCCCCACCACCAGCAGCTGCGCCTGCCGGGACGCGTCGGTCAGCGCCGGACCGGGCCGGGCGTGGAGCACCTGCGGGGTCACCGGCACATGCGGATACCGCTCGCCCAGCCCGGCCAGGGACTCGGCGAGCAGCCGCTCCTCCTCGCCCCGCAGGACCGCCTCGTCGTGGACCAGCGGCTGCATGTCGCCGGGGCCGGTGGACGCCGGATGCCGGTAGGCGTGCACCGCCAGCAGCCCGGTGTCCCGCCACGCCGCCTGCTCGGCGGCGACCGTCACGGCCAGCCGGGACAGCTCGGAACCGTCCACCCCGACGACCACCGGCCCGGTGGTCCGTTCGGTGCCCCGGACGACCAGCACGGGGCAGTCGGCGTACCCGGCGACCTGGATCGCCACCGACCCGACCAGCAGCGAGGTGAACCCGCCCAGACCCCGGTCACCGAGGACGACCATGGTGGCGGTGACGGACTCGCCGAGCAGCACGGCGGCGGGGCCACCGTCGATGATCTCCCCGGTGACCGGCAGGTCCGGTACGGCGGCCCGGGCCTGTGCGACGGCCTCGTCGACGAACCGGCGGGCCTGCTGACGTAACCCGCTGCCGGGTGGCCCGCCGGCCGGTGGCGCGCCGCTGATGTGCAGCAGCGGCCAGACGAAGGCGTGCACCACGCGCAGCGGCCGGTGGCGCCGGGCTGCCTCCACGGCGGCCAGTCGCACGGCGCGCAGTGCCGCCGGCGAGCCGTCCACCCCGACCACCACCGCCGCGTCGTGCGCCGAGTTCACGACCGCCTCTCCCTCCGCGAGCGTCCTGCCGCAGCGGCCCGACCAGGGTGCCTGCGGGGGAGCCGTGACCGACCCACCGGCTCCGGCCCAGTATCGCGAGCGGGGGGCCGCGCCGGGGCGATACCGGCCAGGACGCCGGTCGGTACGCTGTCGCCGACCACAGCGGAGGGGGACGAAACGATGGCCGAGCCGAGCGTGCCGAGTACTGCCCGGATGATCGATTTCTGGCTCGGCGGGAGCGACCACTTCCCGGTCGACGTGGCCGCCGCGCACGCCTTCGAGCAGGCGTACGGGCCGTGCGCGCCGGTGTTCCGGTCGCTGCGGGCCTTCCTCGGCCGGTCGGTGCGGCACATCGCCGACGCCGGGGTGGACTCGTTCCTGGTCTTCGGGGCCGGTGTGCCGACCCGGGGCAACGTCCACGAGGCGGTGCCGGAGGCCACCGTCCTCTACACCGACGTCGACCCGGTGGCCGTCGAGATCGGCCAGCGGATGCTCGCCGGCCACGACCGGGTGGGCTACGGCTTCGGCGACGCCACCGACCCGGCGGGCATCGACCCGGCGCTGCGGCAGCGGTTCCTGCCCGGCTGGGGCGAGCGGCCGGTGGGGCTGGTCTTCCTCGGGCTGGCCGCGTTCCTCGACGACGCCACCCTGGCCCGCACCCTCGACGACCTGTACGCGGCGGTCGCCCCGGGCAGCCGGCTCGCCATCGACTTCGACACCGAGGAACTCGCCGCCTACCCGGAGGCCCTGGCGATGATGGGGCCGGCGTTCCGGATGCGGGCGCCGGAGTCGTTCGCCGGGCTGCTCGGGCGGTGGCAGCCGACCGCCGACGGCATCGTGCCGGTGGCGCGGTGGCGTCCCGAGGGCGCCCCCGAGGTGGTGCCCGACGCGTTCTACGGGGCAGTCGCGGTCAAACCGGCCGGGTGACGACCGCGGGCGAGGTGCCCGGGACGCCCTCCGTATGCTTGCTTGCCGTAGGGCAACAGTTTCTCGGAGGAATCCATGCCGCAGGCGCCCCCATCGGTGTCGCGCGCGTTACGCCAGGCCCCACCGGACCGGTTGGTGGAGGTCGCCGACCGGGTCATCCGTACGTCGACCGGCGCGCTGCGGACGGACGTCTTCATCGCCGACTACCGGATCACCGGCCTGTGGCCGGTGCTCGACCCGACGCTGCCCGACGCCGGGCCGCTGCTCGACCGGGGCGGCGCGCAGCGGTGTTTCCGCAGTCAGGAGCCGGTGCTCGACGACGCCGCGAACGGGCACTGTCGACTGTGGCTGCCGCTGACGGCGTGGGGTGAGCGACTCGGGGTGCTGCTGGTGGAGTGGGACGCGCCACCGGACGCGGAACTGCTCGGCTGGGCCGGGGAGGTCGCCGGGGACCTGGCGGTGGCGTTGCGCGCCGCCGACCGGGAGACCGACCGGTACCGCCGGGCACGGCGGCGGGAGCGGCTGACCCTGGCCGCCGAGATGCAGTGGGACCTGCTGCCCGGATGCAGCCTCAGCCACCCGGCGTTCCTGCTGGCCGGGCAGCTCGAACCGGCGTACTCCGTCGGCGGGGACCACTTCGACTGGTCCCTCGATGCCGACCGGCTGACCGTGACGGTGCTCAACGGCACGGGCAGCGGCCTGTCGGCCGCCCTGCTGACCTCGGTCACCGTCAACGCGATGCGCAACGCCCGCCGCTCCGGTGGCAGCCTCGTGGAGCAGGCCGAGCTGGCCTCCGACACGATCTTCTACCAGCACCGGGGCAACCGGCACGTGGCCACGCTGCTGCTGGAGGTGGACGTGTCGTCCGGGCGGGTACGGGCGGTGGACGCCGGCTCGCCGCACCTGCTGCGGGCCCGGGCCGGGGCGGTGGAGCGGATCCCCCTCGAACAGCAACTGCCCCTGGGCATGTTCCCCGACACCCGCTACGACGTGCAGGAGTTCGACCTGCAACCGGGAGACCGGCTGTTCGCGGTCAGCGACGGGGTCTACGCGGCCGACCCGACCGGCTCGGAGCCGTACGGCCAACGCGTGATGGCTCGGGCGATGCGGTCGACACGGCTGCAACCGGCAGCCGAGGCGGTTGGTACGGTAATGCGCGAACTGCACGCCTACCACGCTGACGCCGATCTGCGCGATGATGCGGTGGTCGTGTGCCTCGACTGGCGGGGGACCCCGCGCCGGGACGGGTCGGAGCAGTAGCCGTACGTGCGGGGTGACCCGGACGGGACAATCGCAGGGGACATCGGGTGGAGCGACCTCCGGATCTGGCCGCGGCGGTCGAGGCTGCGGCCGGGGCTCTCGTCGCTGTGCTGGAGTCGGCCGCCTCCCGGCACAGCGTGTCGGTGCCGCCGACCCAGCTCCGCGTGCTGTCGATCATCACGGAACGGCCGGGCACCAACGTCAATCGGTTGGCGGAGCTGTTGGACGTCGTACCGTCGTCGGCGAGTCGGCTCTGCGACCGGTTGGAGGCGACCGGGTTGGTGCGCCGGGCGGCCGATCCCCGGGACCGACGTGAGGTCCACCTGATGCCCACCCCCGCGGCCGAGGACCTGCTGCGGGAGATCAAGGAGCGGCGGCACCGCGCGGTGCAGGTGGTGCTGGACCGGATGCCGAGCCGGTCGCAGCACGAGCTGCTGCTGGCGCTGCTGGCGTTCGGGCAGGCCGCGGCGCTCGGCGAGCCGGTTCCCGCGCAACGCGACTCCGCCGCCCGGACGGCCTGACCAGGCCTCTCACACCCGCTTGTCCCAGGGCCCGGTGACCGCCGGGAGTCCCACCTTATCGGTGCCCCCGGCCACGCCCGGCGGCGCGGGGAGCCCGACCACACCCGCGCCCCACGGCCACGCCCGGCGAGCGACGGGCACCAGGAACACCGGACGGGGGCCGGATATAGTGGCACCGCAACTCGACGTCCATGATCGCCACGACCACGGGCCCGGGTTCGTGTCACGCCCCACCCGGGGCCAGAGGGTGCCGGCGAACGCCGGCCGAGCAGCGCGCCACGTCCCTCCGCCGCGCCCCGACCACCGGTCGGGCGTCGGACCGTGTCGCGGAGGGAGGTCCGGTGTCGGGTCGGCAGGCTGGGGCAGAACACGCCCAGCCGTCCATCGACCCGCCGACGGACGCGGGCTCGCGGGTGTGGACCCTGCCCAACCTGATCAGCTTCGTCCGGCTGCTCGGCGTGCCGCTCTTCCTCTACCTGTTCCTCGTCGTCGAGGCCGACGTCGCCGCGGTCGTGGTGCTGGCCGTCGGCGGCACCACCGACTGGGTCGACGGGTGGGTGGCCCGTCGACTGCGTCAGGTGAGCCGGCTGGGGGAGTTGCTCGACCCGTTCGCCGACCGTCTCTACATCCTCGCCACCCTGCTCGCCTTCACCGCCCGTGCGGTGGTGCCGTGGCAGTTCACCGCCGCCCTGCTCGGCCGGGAGCTGCTGCTGTTCGGTGCCCTGGTGGTGCTGCGCCGGTACGGGTACGGGCCGCCGCCGGTGCACTACGTGGGCAAGACGGCCACGTTCGTGCTGCTGGCGGCCTTCCCGATCCTGCTGCTGGCGGCGACCACCCCGGCCGTGGCGACGGCCGCCGCGGCGATCGGCTGGGGGCTGGCCTGGTGGGGGCTGGTGCTCTACTGGGTGGCCGGGGTGTTCTACGTGGTGCAGGCCGGTCAGCTGGTGCGCGAACGTCGCGAGGGGGCGGCGGGATGACCGGTACCCCGCGTGACGGCGGCGGTCGCGGCGAGCGGGTCTTCACGCCGGACTTCCTCACCGAGCTGTTCCGTAACCCGCTCGACCAGGGCTACGCCGACGCGGCGGCCCGACGGCGGACGAACCCGCCGTCACCGTCCCGGGCGCGCGCGGGCCGGGCGGTCACCGGGGTGGTGCTGGTGGCGCTGGGCTTCCTGTTCGCGGTGGCGTACCGGCAGACCGTGGCGGAGGAACCCGACCGCAGCCAGGCCCGGTCCGGACTGGTGACCCAGATCCGGGAGCGGCAGGAGGAGACCGATCGGTTGACCCTCCGCGCCGAGCAGTTGCGGGACGAGGTTGCCCGGCAGCGGGACGCGGCGCTGTCCAGTAGCGCGGCGGCCCGACTGCGGGACCTGGAGGCCACGACCGGACTGGGTCGGGTCCGGGGGACGGGGTGGTGGTGCAGCTCGCCGACGCCCCCGGTAACCAGGACGTGGTCACCGGCGCCGGTGGTCCCGGTCCGGGTCGGGTGCTCTACCGGGATCTTCAGTTGGTGGCGAACGCGTTGTGGGCGGCGGGCGCGGAGGCGATCGCGGTCAACGACCAGCGGTTGACCTCCACCTCGACGATCCGGTCGGCCGGTGAGGCGATCCTGGTCGACTTCCGGCCGGTGACCGGCCCGTACCAGGTGTCGGCGATCGGACCGGACGGGATGCGACGCCGGTTCGAGGCGAGCGCGGCCGCGGCGCTGCTGCGGCGGGTCGCCGACGAGACCGGTTTGTCGTTCGGGTCGCGGGACGCCGAGGACCTGACGTTGCCGGAGGCGGCCACCGACTCGCAGTTGCGGTACGCCAGGCCGCCGGTGACGGAGTCCCCGTCCCCGTCGGCGGACTCTTCCCGCGTTCCTCGGCCGTCCGGGCCGGGAACGTCCTCTCCCAGCCCTTCCGGAGGTGACCGATGATCGCGGTGCTGGCGTTGATCGCCGGTGTGGTGCTCGGGGTGTATCTGGACCCCACGGTTCCCGCCGGGCTGCAGCCGTACCTCCCGATCGCCGTGGTCGCGGCGCTGGACGCGGTCTTCGGCGGGGTACGGGCGAAACTGGACCGGATCTTCGACGACAAGCAGTTCGTCGTGTCGTTCATCTCCAACGTGCTGGTCGCCGGCCTGATCGTCTACCTCGGTGACCAGCTCGGGGTGGGCGGGCAGCTCTCCACGGGCGTGGTGGTCGTGCTGGGCGTGCGGATCTTCGGGAACGTGGCGGCGATCCGCCGGCACCTGTTCCGGGCGTAGGTTGGTGGCGATGAGCGACGAGCAGACGGGCACCGGAAGCGGCTGGCCCGAACCGACCGGGCCGTCCCGGCCCACTGGGCCAGCGAAGGAGCCGGACCCGCGTCCCGACTCCCCCGACCCGGACGAGACCGCGCCGCTGCGCATCCCACCGCGGCGGGACGACATCGGCTCCGACGACGACGGGCCCGGCGGCGACGACGTCACGGTCGACCTGGGCCGGCCGTCGGTGGCTGGTCCCGAGCGGATCACCGCGCCGACGACCTCGCGGCCTGTCGAGTCGGCCAGCGAGTCGACCACCGAGCCGGCCAGCGAGCCGACCTCCACGCCGGCGAAGCGGATGAGTTCGGCCTCGGTGATGATCGCGGTGTTGCTGGCGTTGCTGGGGTTCACCCTGGTGGTGCAGTTGAAGACCACGTCGACCGATCCGACCCTGTCGGCGACCCGGCAGGAGGACCTGGTCCGGATCCTGTCCGACCTGGACGCCCGGGAGAGCCGGCTGCGGCAGGACATCGCCGAGCTGGAGGGCAGCCAGCGGCAGTTGGCGTCGGGCGCACAGGGCCGCGAGGCGGCGCTGGAGGAGGCCGCGCGGCGCGCCGACGAGCTGGGCATCCTGGCGGGCACACTGCCGGCGACCGGACCGGGGCTGACGATCCGGATCAGCGCCGGCGGGGGCAAGCCGATCCCGGCGAGCCGGATCCTCGACGCGGTGCAGGAACTGCGGGGCGCCGGCGCGGAGGCGATGCAGGTTTCCGGCTCGGTCGGGTCGCCGGTGCGGATTATCGCCTCGACGTATTTCCTGGACGGCGAGGGTGGTGGCCTGGTCGTCGACGGCCGGCGGATGACCGGGCCGTATTCGATCACGGTGATCGGTGATCCGGCGACGATGCGAACCGCCTTGAACATTCCCGGCGGGGTGGCCGCATCGATCAAGGGTGACGGCGGTAACGTGAGCTTCGAGGATCGTGAGGTCGCCGAGGTTTCGGCGCTGCACGAACCGATCACGTTGGAACACGCCCGTCCGGTCTCCTGACCGGTGGGCGGCGCCGGGTCGCCTCCCGGCGCGCCGATTGGTCAGTACGAGGACGAAGGACGCGCCTGGTGATTCCTGAGGACCTGCGATACACCGCCGAGCACGAGTGGGTGGCGGGTGACGGTAGCGGCCCGGTCCGGGTCGGCATCACCCACTACGCGCAGGACGCGTTGGGCGACATCGTCTACGTCCAGTTGCCGGACGAGGGTGCGGTGGTGGCGGCCGGTGAGCCGCTGGGCGAGATCGAGTCGACCAAGAGCGTGTCGGAGATCTACGCGCCGGTGAGCGGGACGGTGACGGCGCGCAACGAGGCGCTCGGTGACACGCCCGAGGTGATCAACACCGACCCGTACGGTGCGGGTTGGCTGCTGGAGATCCGGCCGGACGATCCGGGCGTGGTGGCGGGTCTGTTGACCGCGGCCGGGTACGCCGACGTCATCGGGGGCTGAGTCCTCCGACCGGATCACGCGGTGTCTCCGCGCGTCCGGTTGCCCTGCATTTCGGCGCTGGCTAGGCTCGCCCAGTCGACCGAGAAACCAAATAGTTGAGCGTCGTGGAGAATTGCCTTCCCGGGCCCGGGGAGCCAGCCGCCGGGTGTTCCTGAGCCCGGCGGCCAAGACCGGTATTTACCCGACGCCGACCGAACAGATCCGTGAGGTGGTCCCATGACGCGCCCAGACGACGAGTTCCCCCCGCTCGACGTCACGTCGACGCTCAATCTCGGTTCGCTCGACGAAGTTCTCGAGGGTCCGGACACCGACGTGGTGCCGAGCCGGATGTCCGGTTCACTGCCGCCGGGTATGGCGTTGCTGGTGGTCCGTCGCGGACCGAATGCCGGTGCTCGGTTCCTGCTGGACCACGACGTGACGACAAGTGGCCGGCACCCGGACAGTGACATTTTCCTCGACGACGTGACCGTGTCGCGGCGGCACGCCGAGTTCCACCGCGACAGCGGCACGTTCACGGTGCGGGACGTGGGCAGCCTGAACGGCACGTACGTCAACCGGGAGCGGGTGGAGGCGGCGACGCTGAGCAACGGTGACGAGGTGCAGATCGGTAAGTTCCGGGTCGTGTTCATCGCCGGTCCGCGCCCGGAGGAGGAGGCCGGCCGGGGGTGAACGAGCCTGCGGTCTCCATGCCGCCCGGTGCGGCCCGGTCCCAACCGCTGATGAGCATCGGCGAGGTGCTGGCCCAGTTGCGGGTGGAGTTTCCGGACACCACGATTTCGAAGCTGCGGTTCCTCGAGGCCGAAGGCCTGGTGGAACCGCAGCGCACACCGGCGGGTTACCGGAAGTACAGCTGGGACGACGTGGCCCGGCTGCGGTTCGTGCTGACCGCCCAGCGGGATCAGTACCTGCCGTTGCGGGTGATCCGTGAGCAGCTGGCCGAGTGGGACGCCTCGCCGGACGGCGCGGGCCGGCCACGGCCGACGTTGGTCGCGGTGGGGCCGGGCGGTGAGGTGCCCGGTCGCGCGCCGACCGAGCCGGATCCGGTCGAGTCGGCCTCCGTACGGCTGAGCCGCACGGACCTGGTGGCCCGCAGCGGCATCGAGGAGTCCACCCTGGGCGAGCTCGAGCGGCTCGGGGTGGTGGTGTCGAGCCCGCCCGGCTGGTACGACGGGGACGCCCTGATCATCGCGCGGGCGGTGGCGGGGCTGGCCGCGTACGGGCTGGAGCCCCGGCATCTGCGGGCCTTCCGGACGGCGGCAGACCGGGAGGCGGGGTTGTTCGCGCAGTTGCTGCTGCCGTTGGCGCGGCAGAACGACCCGGCGGCCCGGGCCCGGGCGGCGGAGACCGCCCGGGAGCTGGTGGCGCTGTCGCAGCAGCTGCACGCGGCGTTGGTCCGGGTCGGGCTGCGGTCGACGCTGGGTCGGTGAGGGGACGGCGGTGGAGATCTGCTCCAGGGAGCGTGTCGTAGGCTTCCTGGGGTAATCCCTCGCCGGGGCGGGTGCGGCGGGCGCGGTGCGCGCGGGACGGTCGTCTCGGGGTCCGTGTACCGTGCAGGGAAGGGCGCGGTGCGGCGTAGGTGACAACGACACGGAGGCGGCGGTGCGCGAGCTGAGCGTGGTCGGAGTTCGGGTGGAATTGCCCACCAACCAGCCGATCGTCCTGCTCAGGGAGGTCGAGGGGGACCGCTATCTGCCGATCTGGATCGGCGCGGTCGAGGCGACGGCGATCGCCTACGAGCAGCAGGGTGTGAAGACGGCCCGGCCGTTGACGCACGACCTGCTGCGGGACGTGTTGGCGGCGTTGAAGGCGCCGCTGCGGGCGGTGGAGATCACCGAGTTGAAGGAGAACGTCTTCTACGCCGACCTGCTGATCGGGGACGGGCTGCGGGTGTCCGCCCGGCCGAGCGATTCGATCGCGTTGGCGTTGCGGGTCGGTGCGCCGATTCGTTGTGCCGAGCAGGTCCTCAGCGAGGCGGGGATCGTGATTCCCGACGAGCAGGAGGACGAGGTGGAGAAGTTCCGGGAGTTCCTCGATCAGGTCCGCCCGGAGGACTTCGCCGGCTGACCCGGTCGTCGCGCCGGACACGTCGGGCTCCGAACGGTCGCCCGTGGATTGTGGATCGTCACGGTGCGTGATACTTGGGTGATCGTTCGGCGTGTCGCGACGCTGTCTGCCCGGTAACTCCTGAACCCCGCTATAAGGTTGCCGTGTCGAGGGGTGCACGTCCCAAACGACGTGTCACCGCACGGGCGGGGAGGTTGTCGGGATGCACGGGCCACGAGATTCTGATCCGGGTACGGCGCCGCAGGGCCTCGGTGAGGTGTCGCCGACGCTGGCGACGGAGGGTGACGACTCGGTGGGCTACCGGGGCGTGACGGCGTGCGCGGCGGTGGGCATCAGTTATCGGCAGTTGGACTACTGGGCCCGCACCGCGTTGGTGGTGCCGAGCGTCCGGGACGCCTCGGGTTCGGGGACCCAGCGGCTCTACTCCTTCCGCGACCTGGTGGTGTTGAAGGTCGTGAAGCGGTTGCTGGACGCCGGGGTGTCCCTTCAGAACATTCGCAAGGCGATCGAGGCGTTGCGGTCGCGGGGGGTCGGTGACCTGGCGGGCATCACGTTGATCTCCGACGGTACGACGGTGTACGAGTGCCGTTCCCCGGAGGAGGTGGTCGACCTGTTGCAGGGCGGCCAGGGGGTGTTCGGCATCGCCATCGGCGGCGCGTTCAAGGAGATTCAGGGGTCGCTGTCGCACCTACCGGCAGAGCCGGCGGTGCCGGGTGTCGAGGAGCCGGCGTCGCCCGTGGTGGGCGACGAGTTGGCGGCCCGGCGGGCCCGGCGTCGGGCGGGCTGAGAAGCCGAGGGAGCGACCGTCCGTGATGGACGGCGCACGGGAGCCGACAGGCCGGGCGCAGGTCGTCCGGGCGGACACGCTATCGTCCGTCAGACGGTCAGCCGGTGCGACCCGAACGGTCATGCCGGGTGACCCGCCCGTTGGCCCGCGCGTTCGTCGCGCGGTACCCCTCCCTTCTTGGAAGGATTGACCGTGACGGTTACCGAGCAGTCCATCCCCTCGCACTATGAACGCATCGGTGGCGCGGCGGCCGTGAAGGCCGCCGTCGAACTCTTTTACGACCGGGTGCTCGTCGACCCGGAACTGGCCGGCTACTTCACCGGTCTCGACATGGTCGCGCAGCGGCGGCATCTGGCATTGATGCTGACCGTGGTGCTCGGCGGCCCCAACGAGTACACCGGCCGGGGGCTCGCCGAGGCCCACCAGCCGTTGGGCATCCCGCAGGCGCACTACGAACTGGTCGGCGGGCACCTGATGGCCGTGTTGACGCAGTTGGGCGTGCCGGTGGACGTGCAGGAGCACGTGCGGGTGGTGTTGGGTCAGGTGCAGGACCAGGTGGTGGCCAGCGGATCCCGTTCGGGCGTCTGAACGTGGACGTCGCACGGCTCAAGCAGAGTTGGAACCTGGTCGCCGCGCACGGCGACCAGGTTCCGCTCTACTTCTACTCGGCGCTGTTCCTGTCCCACCCCGAGACCCGGCAGATGTTCCCGACGAACATGGCCGGCCAGCGGGACCGGTTGGTCACCGCGCTGGGACACATCGTGTCGAACGTCGACCAGGTGGACCGGCTGACCGGGTTCCTGCGGGACCTCGGCGCCGACCACCGGAAGTTCGCGGTGCGCCCGGAGCACTATCCGGCGGTCGGTGACGCGTTGCTGACCACGCTGCGGCACTTCCTCGCCGACCAGTGGACCGAGGAGCTGGCCCGGGACTGGGCGGGCGCCTACGGCCTGGTGTCCCAGGTGATGATCGAGGCGGCGCAGGCGGCGGAGCAGGTCAACCCGCCGTGGTGGGTCGGGGAGATCGTCGGGCATGAGCGGCGGGGCTTCGATGTGGCGGTGCTGACCCTGCGTCCGCAGTACCTGTTGCCGTTCACGCCGGGCCAGTCGATCGGGGTGTCGCACCCGGCGGTGCGGGCATGGCGGTACTACTCCCCGGCGAACGCGCCCCGCCCGGACGGCACGATCGAGTTGCACGTGCGGGCCGCTCCGGGTGGGGCGGTGAGTTCGCGGCTGGTGTTCGGATGCGCGGTGGGCGACCACCTCAACCTGGCGGCCCCGGTGGGGGACCAGTTGACGCTCTGGCCGGCAGGTGGAGCTGACCTGCTGCTGCTCGCCTCCGGCACCGGCTGGGCGCCGGTGAAGGCGCTGGTGGAGCAGGTGGCCGCGGAGGGCTCCCACCGGCGGGTCGACCTGTACGTGGGAGCGCGGTCACGGATGGAGTTCTACGACAGCGACGCCATCGACAAGCTGGCGGCGACGCATCCGTGGTTGACGGTGACGTACGTGCTGGGGATGGATCCGCGTCGGCCCGGGGAGTTGGTCCACCCGGTCGACCGGGCGATGGCCGACGGTGACTGGCGGTCCCGGCACGTGTACGTGTGTGGTTCGGACGAGATGGTGGGACATACGGCGCAGACGCTGTCCCGGGCCGGCTACCACGCCGGTCAGGTGCACCACGAGGGGCTGGGCAAGCACTGGTACGGCCCGGCGTGGCGCACGGCAATGGACTCGTCGTCGCAGGAGGATTCCGGAGGTACCCGGTGAGCACGACCCCGATCAGCAGGTACGAGGGTGTGACGGTGGCCGCGGGTGGGCCGCAGGTGCGGTTGACCGCGGACCGGGTGCGGCGGTGGGAGTTCTCGACAGCGTCGTTCACCCGCCGCGGTTACGACCACCACGACGTGGACCGGTTCCGGATGCAGGTCGCCGACGAGCTGGACCTGATGGTCACGCAGATCACGCGCCTGCGCGAGGAGAACGAGCGGCTCAACGACCGGGTGGAGCTGCACCGGCACGGGGTGATCCCGAGCGCCGGGTCGGCGGCGGCGATGCCGGCGGCCAAGGAGGTGAACCTGCTCTCCGCCGCGCAGCGCGAGGCAGAGCAGATCATCGCCCAGGCGCACGACTACGCCCGGCGGGTCGCCGAGTACGCGCGCATGCAGTACGAGAGCTACATGCAGGCGGCGGCGGAGGAGGCTCGGCAGGAGGCGGAGCGGGCGGTGCAGGACTACCGCCGCTCGGCCGGGTCGGAGTTCGACGACTCGGTGGCCACCCGGGAGGCGTTCCGCATCTACGGCGAGATGATGATCTCGCACATGCAGTCGGCGGCCCGTCAGCTCGACGACGGCTGTGCCCAACTGGCACGAACGATGGACCGCCTGGCCGGCCCGGCCGGTGCCGGACCGGCGGTGGCCGCCAACGGGGCCACTGCGGCCCTGCCGCGGCAGTATCCGCCGCAGCGGTGACCCCGGTGGGGCCGGTCCGCACGGACCGCCCCCACCGGTCGTCGGCCAGTCGGACCTGCCAGGGGTGTCGGGCCAGCCGCCCCCACCGGTTGTCGGCGCCCTGCCGGGTCGTCGCCGACGGGCTGGCTGAGGCAGCATGGACGGGTGACGGAGCAGGTCGACGCGGTGGCGGAACTGGTGGCCGCCGGTGGTGTGGTGGTGCTCAGCGGCGCGGGTCTGTCCACCGAGTCGGGTATCCCCGACTACCGGGGGCCCAGTGGTGTGGCGCGCCGGCACACCCCGATGACGTACCAGACGTTCACCGGGGACGTCGCCGCACGGCGTCGCTACTGGGCGCGTAGCCATCTGGGGTGGCGGCTGGTGGCCCGGGCCGCGCCGAACGACGGGCACCGGGCGGTAGCCCACTTGCAACACGCCGGCCTGGTGGACGCGGTGATCACCCAGAACGTCGACGGGTTGCACACCGCGGCGGGCAGCCCGCACGTGGTGGAGCTGCACGGTCGGCTCGACGAGGTGGTCTGCCTGGACTGCGGCAACCTCACCTCGCGGGAGGAACTGGACCGGCGGCTGCGCGAGGCGAACCCGGGCTTCGACGTGACGGTCACCGCGGTCAACCCGGACGGTGACGTGGATCTCCCCGCCGAGGCGGTGGCCGGGTTCCGGATGGTGGACTGCGGATTCTGCGGCACCGGCATGCTCAAACCGGATGTGGTGTTCTTCGGCGAGACGGTGCCCGCGCCCCGGGTGGCCCGCTGCTTCGACCTGGTGGAGCGGGCCCGACTGCTGCTGGTGCTCGGATCGTCGTTGACGGTGATGTCGGGGCGTCGATTCGTGCTGCGTGCGGCGAAACGGGACGTTCCGGTGCTGATCGTCAACCAGGGGCCCACCCGGGGCGACGGGTACGCGGCGCTGACCGTCGACGCGCCGCTGGGACGGTTCCTGTCGACCCTGGTCGAGCGCGTGGCGGCCGTACCGGTCGACGTGCTGTCCTGATTCGTCGCTCGGTGTCGTGATCCGCCCGGCGGGGTACGCCACCGCCGGGAGGACGCCGACGCTGGTAGCGTGGACCTTGCCGTACCACCCACGGGGGAGAGACCGCGCGGGACACCGTCCCAAGCGGCGCCGAAGGGGCAAATCCTCCCCGGAACCTCTCAGGCAAAAGGACCTCGTGGGCAGGCACTGTGGAGCGCCGTACGGGTGCGACAGAGGGGGAGGCCGATCCGTCGACCTGGCCCCCGGGAGCGCACCCCATGACCGTAGAGCAGTTCGCCGACCGCCACATCGGCCCCGATCCGGACGATGAGCGCCGGATGTTGGAGACCGTGGGGTACGGCTCCGTCGAGGAGCTGATGGACGCGGCGATCCCCGAGGTGATCCGCTGGCACGGCACGCTGGACCTGCCGGCGCCGGCCAGCGAGCGGGAGGCGATCGCCGAGCTGCGTGCCCTCGCCGCGGGCAACACCGTCGCCGTGTCGATGATCGGGCTCGGTTACCACGGCACGCACACCCCGGCGGTGATTCGCCGGAACGTGCTGGAGAACCCGTCCTGGTACACGGCATACACCCCGTACCAGCCGGAGATCAGCCAGGGCCGGCTGGAGGCGCTGCTGAACTTCCAGACCATGGTCACCGACCTGACCGGCCTGGCCACCGCGAACGCCTCGATGCTCGACGAGGGCACCGCCGCGGCGGAGGCGATGACCCTGGCCCGCCGGGCCACGAAGACCAAGAGCAACGTGTACGTGGTCGACGCGGACACCCTGCCGCAGACCATCGCGGTGATCGCCGGCCGGGCCGAGCCGCTCGGCATCGAGGTGCGGGTGGTCGACGTCGAGCGGGACGAACTGCCGGCGGAGTTCTTCGGCCTGCACCTGCAGTACCCGGGGGCATCCGGGGCGGTACGGGACCACGCCGACGTGGTGGCGGCGGCGCACACCGCCGGTGCCCTGGTGACGGTGGCGGCGGACCTGCTGGCCCTGACGCTGCTGCGTCCGCCGGGCGAGATCGGCGCGGACATCGCCGCCGGCACCACCCAGCGGTTCGGGGTCCCGATGGGCTTCGGTGGGCCGCACGCCGGCTACCTGGCGGTCCGGGCGGGGCTGGAGCGGATGCTGCCGGGCCGACTGGTCGGGGTGTCGAAGGACGCCGACGGCAACCGGGCGTACCGGTTGGCGTTGCAGACCCGTGAGCAGCACATCCGCCGGGAGAAGGCGACCAGCAACATCTGCACCGCGCAGGTGCTGCTGGCAGTGATGGCCGGCATGTACGCCGTCTACCACGGCCCGGACGGGCTGCGGAAGATCGCGGCGCGTACCCACGACATGGCGGCGCGGCTGGCGGCCGGGCTGCGCGCCGGCGGGGTGACCGTCGCGGACGTGGCGTTCTTCGACACGGTCTGCGCGCACGTGCCGGGGCGGGCCGCTCAGGTGGTCGCCGAGGCCGAGACGCGGGGGGTGAACCTGCGCCTGGTCGACGCCGACCGGGTGGGCATCTCCTGCGACGAGACGACTACCGTCGCGCACCTCGATGCGGTGTGGGCGGCGTTCGGGGTGACGCCGGTGACCGGCGCGGTGGACGCGGCCCTGCCGGCCGCCCTGGCGCGGACCGGCGACATCCTCACCCACGAGGTGTTCCGCAGCCACCACTCGGAGACGGCGATGCTGCGCTACCTGCGCCGTCTCGCCGACTTCGACTACGCCCTGGACCGGGGCATGATCCCGCTGGGGTCGTGCACGATGAAGCTGAACGCGACCACCGAGATGGAGCCGGTGACCTGGCCGGAGTTCGCCCATCTGCACCCGTTCGCGCCGGCCGTGCAGACCGCCGGGTACCGCGAGCTGGTCGCCCAGCTGGAGGGGTGGCTGGCGGAGGTCACCGGCTACGACGCGGTCAGTGTGCAGCCCAACGCCGGTTCGCAGGGGGAGCTGGCGGGGCTGCTGGCGATCCGCTCGTACCACCGCAGCCGGGGCGAGGAGCACCGGAACGTGTGCCTGATCCCGTCGTCGGCGCACGGCACGAACGCGGCGAGCGCGGTGATGGCCGGGATGCGCGTGGTGGTGGTCGGCTGTGACGCCGACGGCAACGTGGACCTGGTCGATCTCGACGCGAAGATCGACAAGCACCGGGACGCGCTCGCGGCGATCATGGTGACGTACCCGTCGACGCACGGGGTATACGAGACCGGCATCGCCCAGCTCTGCGCGAAGGTCCACGACGCCGGCGGTCAGGTGTACGTCGACGGGGCGAACCTCAACGCCCTGGTCGGCTACGCCAAGCCGGGCCGGTTCGGGGCGGACGTGTCGCACCTGAACCTGCACAAGACGTTCTGCATCCCGCACGGCGGGGGCGGCCCGGGGGTGGGGCCGGTGGCGGTGCGGGCGCACCTGGCGCCGTTCCTGCCCGGTGACCCGGTCGGCGGGCACGACGCCGACCGGCCGGCGGTGTCGGCGGCCCGGTACGGGTCGGCGGGGATCCTGCCGATCCCGTGGGCGTACCTGCGGATGATGGGCGCCGAGGGGCTGACCCGGGCGACCGGGGTGGCGGTGCTGGCCGCGAACTACGTGGCGGCCCGGCTGCGCGCCCACTACCCGGTGCTGTACGCCGGCAACAAGGGCCTGGTGGCGCACGAGTGCATCCTGGACCTGCGGCCGCTGACGAAGGCGACCGGGGTCAGCGTGGACGACGTGGCCAAGCGGTTGATCGACTACGGGTTCCACGCGCCGACGATGTCGTTCCCAGTCGCCGGGACGCTGATGGTGGAGCCGACCGAGAGCGAGGACCTGGCCGAACTGGACCGGTTCTGCGACGCGATGATCGCCATTCGGGCGGAGATCGACCGGGTGGGCTCGGGGGAGTGGCCGGCGGGGGACAACCCGCTGTCGAACGCCCCGCACACCGCGGCGACGGTGTCGGCCGACGAGTGGCCGCACCCGTACCCGAGGTCGGTGGCCGCGTACCCGGTCGGGGTGGACCGGGCCGGGAAGTACTGGCCGCCGGTGCGGCGGGTCGACGGCGCGTACGGTGACCGGAACCTGGTGTGTTCGTGCCCGGCGCCGGAGGCGTTCGCCGAGTGAGTCGGGTCGCGCCGGGGCGGTGGTGACGCCGCCCCGGCCGGCGCGGTTCGCGTTCGCGGCCCCCTGACGTCGGCCCTGCTCGCCTGGGACAAGCCTGGCCCGGGATTGCCGAGGTCTAGGCTGGAGCAGGGCGGCCGTCGGACGGTCGGGGCGGCGTGGCCGTCAGGCGACGAGTGCGTGGCGGGCGGGACCGCGGTGCGGAGCGATGGTACGGCCGTCGGGGAGCAGCTCCCCGGTGTCCTCGAAGACGATCACACCGTTGCAGAGCAGGCTCCAGCCCTGCTCGCGGAAGCAGGCGATGATCCGGGCGGCTTCCCGGTCGGTCGCCTCAGCGGAGGGGCAGGTGGGCTGATGTTGACACATCGGGTTCTCCGGACCTTGGGGGCACTGTGTCATGGTTCACATGACCAGTGACGCACAGTACCAAGCAGAAGCGCACGACATCGAGCAGCAGTGGACAAAGTGCCCCGGAAATCCTCTGAACAGATGATCCCCCATGGTCCGGACAGCGTGATAACGCTCCCGCATCGGGTGGGCGCCCCGCCGGCCGCCCCACCCCGCTGCCGGCACGCCCTCGTCGAGCGCGCCCGCCTCGAGTGGCGCCCCACCGACGGTGGCGACCCCGCGGCCGTCGTCCAGGACTTCCTCACCGCCCACGGACTGCCCGTGACCGACCTGACCCGCCCCGCCGAGCACGACCCCACCGGTGTCTGCGGTGCCTCGCTGTACGTCTCCGCCGCCGCCGGCGCCCTCATGGCCGGCGCGCCGCCCGGCCCACCCACCCCCGCCCCGGCGCTGCCCGACGTCGCCGTGGTCGTCCACGGCCACACCGACCAGCCCACCGGCCCGCCACCACCGCGTGGCCCGTGGTGGCTCGGCGCGTGGGCGCCCAGTTGGACCCCCGACCAGCACGCCGCCGCCGTCGACATCGTCCGCGCCGCCATCGCCCGCGGCGACGTCTACCAGGTCAACGTCGTGGGCCACGCCGCCGCCCCCTACACCGGTGACCCCCTGCCGCCCCTGGCCCGCCTGTCCGGCCTGCCCGGCGCCCGCTACGGAGGAATCCTGCACGGCGACGGCTGGGCCCTCGGCTGCGCCTCCCCGGAGACCCTGGTCGAGGTCACCGCCGGCCGCGTCCTCACCCGCCCCATCAAGGGCACCCGCCCCGCCACCGCCCAGGGGCGCCGCGAGCTGCTCGAGTCCGCGAAGGAACGCGCCGAACACGTGATGATCGTCGACCTGGAACGCAACGACCTGGCTCGCCTGGCCCGCACCGGCAGCGTCCAGGTCGACGAGTTGTTCGCGGTACGCCGCTGGTGCGACCTGTGGCAGGCCGAATCCACCGTTTCCGCCGCCCTCGCCGACGGCCTCGGCCTCGCCGACCTGCTCCGCGCCGTCTGCCCCGGCGGCTCCGTCACCGGCGCCCCGAAACTCGCCGCCCTCACCCAGATCGCCGCCTGCGAACCCGTCGGTCGGGGGGCGGGCATGGGCGCCCTCGGCTGGGTCGGCCCCGGCCACGTCGACCTGGGCCTGACCATCCGCACCGCCGCGGCCGATCCCCACCGGCTGCACCTGTGGGCCGGGGGCGGGATCACCTGGGACAGCGACCCGGAGGCCGAGGTCGCCGAGGCCGTCGCCAAGGCCGCCCCGCTCCGCGCGGCCCTGGCCAACCCCTGACGTCCGCCCCGCGCGGCCCTGGCCAACCCCTGACGTCCGCCCCGCGCGGCCCTGGCCAACCCCTGCCGCCCCGCTCCGCGCCACCCTGGGCAACCCCGCCCAGACCCCGACCCGCGCCAACCCGGCCCCACCGGCGGGCTCAGGTCGCGGCGAACCCGTCCAGCGCGGCGGTCACCGCCTCGGCCATCCCCGGCCCCGAGGAGGCGCCGTGCCCGGCCGTCTCCACCACCACCAGCCGGGCCCCCGGCCACGCCTGCGCCAACCGCCACGGCCCGTCCAGCGGGCTGCTGATGTCCAACCGGCCATGCACCAGCACCCCCGGAACACCGGCCAGCCGGTCCGCACCCCGCAGCACCTCCTCCTCGGTCAGGAAACAGCCGTGCCGCCAGTAGTGGGTGACCAGCCGCGCGAACACCATCCGGAACACCGGATCGGCGTACCGGGGATCCGGCCGATGACCCGGCACGGTGCCCACATGCGTGTCCTCCCACGCGCACCAGTCCCGCGCCGCTCGCTCCCGGACCACCGGGTCCGAATCGGCCAGCAGGCGCGCGTACGCGTCCGCCAGACACCCGTCCCGGTCCGCCGCCGGCACCCCGTCCCGGAACCGCGCCCACTCCTCCGGGAACACCCGTCCCATGTCCCGGGTGATCCAGTCGATGTCCCGGCGGGTACCCAGCGTCACGCTGAACAGCACCACCTCCGACACCCGGTCCGGGTGCCGCTGCGCGTACACCAACCCCAGCGTGCTGCCCCACGATGCCCCGAACACCAGCCACCGCGACACCCCCAGGTGCGCCCGCAGCCGCTCCAGGTCGGCCACCAGGTGATCGGTGGTGTTCGTCGACAGGTCCACCGACACGTCACCCGCGCTGGGCGTGCTCCGCCCACACCCCCGCTGGTCGAGAAAGACGATCCGGTACCGCGCCGGGTCGAGGTGCCGGGCCCAGCCCGGCGCGCACCCCGACCCCGGACCGCCGTGCACCACCACCACCGGCTTTCCGTCCGGGTTCCCGCCGACCTGCCAGAACACCCGGTGTCCGTCGCCGACGTCCAGCATGCCCTCCGCCTGTGCCCGCATCTCGGGATACGACATGGGTTGTCCTCCTGCCTCCTGGTGTGATCGGAACCGGCCATGCTGACCGATCCGAACCGTACCCGCGACCGGATTTCCGCCCCGCCCACCGCACCGGCCCACCGAGCGCCCTACCGTAGGGTGGCCGGTGATGACCACCGAGTACAGCGGCACCGGCGACCCCGCCCGCAGCCTCGCCCTTCTCTGGCGCACCCGCGAGCGACCCACCCGACGCGGCCGACCCGACCTCACCGTCGACCGGATCGTCCACGCCGCCATCGACCTCGCCGACACCGAGGGGCTGTCCGCCCTGTCCATGCGCCGCGTCGCCGAGCACCTCGGCGTCGGCACCATGAGCCTCTACACCCACGTGCCCGGCAAGGGCGAGCTGCTCGACGTCATGGTCGACACCGTCTACGGCGAGACCAGCGACCCGCCCGTCCTGCCCGACGGTGACTGGCGCGCCCGCCTCGCCCACGTCGCCCACACCAACTGGAACCGCTACCTGCGGCACCCCTGGCTGCTCCAGGTCGCCACCACCCGCCCCCCGCTCGGCCCGCACACCATCGCCAAGTACGAGGCAGAACTCCGCGCCGTCGAGGGCATCGGCCTGACCGACCTCGAGATGGACGCCGTCGTCACCCTCGTCAACGGGTACGTCCACGGCGCCGTACGCGGGGCCGTGGAGGCCGCCCAGGCCGCCGGCCGTACCGGCATGACCGACGAACAGTGGTGGTACGCGCACGCCCCCTACCTGGAGACGGCCCTCGACCCGCGCCGCTACCCGACCGCCGCCCGGGTCGGCACCACCGCCGGGGAGGAGTACGGCGGCACCACCGACCCCACCCAGGCGTTCGCCTTCGGTCTCGACCGGATCCTCGACGGCATCGCCGTCCTCGTCGCCGGCCGACCGGACGCCGCACCCCCCGCAGCCGGCAGATAACCTTCCGCCATGACCATGCGCCCCATCCGGATCATCGGCGATCCCGTCCTGCGAACCCCCTGCGAAACCGTCACCAGCTTCGACGCCGAGCTACGCGCCCTGGTCACCGACCTGATGGACACCCTCCTCGGTGCCCCCGGCCGGGCCGGTGTGGCCGCCCCCCAGATCGGCGTCAGCGCCCGGGTGTTCGTCTACGACGCCGACGGCCACCGCGGCCACCTGGTCAACCCCACCCTGGAGCTGTCCACCGAACTCCAGGACGACGACGAGGGCTGCCTCTCCATTCCCGGCCTGTACTTCCCGACCCCCCGTGCCCTGCACGCCACCGCCCACGGCTTCGACCAGCACGGCGAACCACGCACCATCACCGGCAGCGGGTTCCTCGCCCGCGCCCTGCAACACGAGACCGACCACCTCGGCGGCACCCTCTACGTCGACACCCTGCGCGGCGATACCCGCCGTCGGGCGCTCCGCGAGATCCGCGCCGGCCGGTACGACTCACCCCGCCGCCGCTGACCCCCACGCGGTCAACGGGAACTCCCCGTACTCGTCCACCGGGGTGAACCCGAGCCGTTCGTAGAGCCGTAACGCCGTCACGTTGTCCGCCCGCACGTTCAGCGCCACGTGGTCGACACTGTCGCGTAGCCGCGTGCAGAGCGCGGCCACCACCGCCGACCCGAAACCCCGACCCCGGAACTCCGGCCGGGTGGCGACGTTCCCCAGCGCCGCCACCCGGTACACCGGCGACCACACGTGCACACCGGCCACCGCCGCCAGCTGACCGGCCACCCGGACGCCCACGTACTGACCGGTCTCCAGCATCCGGGGATCGAACCAGTTGTCCGGATACGCCGCCGCGTACAGCTCCACCAGCTCCGGTAGATCGGTCTCGGTCAGCACGGTGCCGTCCGCCCGCACCCCGGCCAACCGCCCGACGTCGGTCAACGCGAGCCGGCGATGTGCCACCGCGCCGTCCACCCGGTACCGGCCCGCCAACGCGTCCACCAGGCCGGGGGAGAGGTGCGCGTACACGCGCTCCGGCAACGACGGCGCCAGCTCCGTCAGCAGCGCGCCCAACTCGGCCACCCGTTCCGGTCGGCCGAACGCCAGCAGCGTCGGTGGACTCGTCGCCCCGTACAGCAGCACCACCTGGTCACCGCGCCGGAACCACGTCGTGTACGGCCAGAAGAAGTCGTCGAGGTCACCCAGTTGGTAGACGTGCCGCAGTGGATCCCGGCGCAACAGCTTCGCCAACACCGCCCGGTCGCGTTCCACCCACACCCGCAGATGGTCACACACCACCGACGCCGGGACCGTCCCGCCGTCAGGTCAGCGGGCCAGCCACTGGTCGTAACCGAGCTTCGCGACCAATGCCAGCACCACCACCAGCAGCACGATCCGTACGAACCCGGCCCCGCGCCGCAACGCCATCCGCGCGCCCACGGCCGCGCCCGCGATGTTGCACACCGCCATGGCCAGCCCCAGCCACCACCAGACGTGCCCGGCCAACCCGAAGACCACCAGCGCGCCCAGGTTCGTGCCGGCGTTGACGATCTTGGCCATCGCCGAGCCGTGCACGAAGTCCGCCCCCACCAGCAGCGTGAATGCCACCACCAGGAAGGTCCCCGTGCCCGGACCGATCAACCCGTCGTACAACGCGATCCCGCCACCGGCCACCAGCACCGCCGCGACCACCCGCTTCGGGGTGCGCCGCTCCGGCAACGCCACCACCCCAAGCTGGGGCCGCAGCGCGACGAACACCGCCACCGCCATCAGCACCGCCAGCACCACCGGTCGGTACGCGCCCGCCGGCACCGCCCCGGCCAGCGCCGCGCCCACCCCGGCGCAGACCACCGCCAACCCGGCCGCTGGACCCGCCACCGACCAGTCGATCTTCGTGTGTCGCGCGTAGGTCACCGCCGCCGTCGACGTTCCCGCGATCGCCGCCAGCTTGTTCGTCCCCAACGCCGTCGCCACCGGCACCCCCGGGGCGGCCACCAACAGCGCCGGCAACAACAGCAGCCCACCGCCACCCACCACGGCATCCACCCAGCCCGCCAGGGCAGCCGCAGTGAGCAGGGACGTCAACGACAGTGCATCCACGGGCCGCCATTCTTCCCACCCCTACCCGCCCGACGAGACCTCCTGTGGGCAGCCTCACCGGCCACGACGGCGACGCAGCCACAATCCCGCCGCGCCGATCGCCACGAAGAGCACCATCGAACACAGCAGCACCCTCACCATCCGGCAACCCTCCTATCACCACGTATCGTGCATAAGGTGCGCCTGGCCACCTTCAACCTGCTGCATGGCCGATCCCCGGCCGACGGCCTCGTCGACCCGGACCGCCTCACCGCCGCCGTCACCGCCCTCGACGCCGACATCCTCGCCCTTCAGGAAGTCGACCGCGACCAGAGCCGTAGCGGGAACCTCGACCTCACCGCCATCGCCGCCCGCGCCCTCGGCGCCCCGGAACACCGCTTCGCCGCCGCCGTCGTCGGCACCCCCGGCGAACGGTTCCGCCCACTCACCCACGACGACGACGGCCACGGCGAACCCTGCTACGGCGTCGGCCTGATCAGCCGCTACCCCGTGCACACCTGGCAGGTCACCCGACTCCGTCCCGCCCCGATGCGCTCCCCGGTCTACGTACCCGGCCCTGGCGGTGGGCTGCTCTTCCTGCGCGACGAACCCCGCGTCGTCCTGGCCGCGGTCCTGGACACCCCGTACGGCCCGCTGACCGCCGCCGCCACCCACCTGTCGTTCGCCCCGGGCTGGAACGCCCACCAACTACGCCGGGTCGTCCGCGCGCTCCGCACGCTCCCCGCGCCCCGGATCCTGCTCGGCGACCTGAACCTGCCCACCACCGCAGCCCGCCTCGTCTCCGGCTGGCAGCCCCTCGGCCGGCAGCCCACCTATCCGGCCGTGCATCCCCGGGTGCAGCTCGACCACATCCTCGTCGACCGGTACGACGCACACCGGCTGCCGCCGGTCACCGCCGTCACCACCCCGGTCTCCACCATCTCCGACCACCGTCCGCTCGTCGTCGACCTCGGTTGAGCCCTCGACGCGGCGTGCGGCTGCCGCAGTCGCGCCCGGACGCTCAGAGGAGCCGGGTGACCTGTTCGGCCGCGATCCGGTCGTCGACCCGGTCCGGGTCGAGGTTGGCGCAGACCACCAGGGACGCGCCGACCGCCAGCGGGGCGAGCAGCCAGGTCACCGGCTCGTCGTGCTCGGCCACGTCGACCAGCACCCGGTCGCCACGGCGCAGGCCACGCAGATCGGCGAGCTCCCGCGCCAGTTCCCCCCACTGCCGGTAGCTGGTCCCGTCGACACTCGCCGGGTCCGACTGCCGGACCACCGCGTACGGCGGAAGGCTGTCGGGATACCGGCGCGCCTCGGTGAGGAAGTCGAGGTACCCGGTGGGCGGCTCCGCCGTCGGTGCCCCCGCCGGGCCGAGGCCGAGGACGAACCGGTGGGTGGCCTCGGGCGGGTTGTCCAGCCAGTCGTCGACCCGGTGCCGGGCGACGAAACTGGCGTCCAGCGGCTCGTCCACGCCTGGCCCCAGCGCGGCCAGACCCGCGGTGGCCCGTCCCCGGAACGACACCGCCACCCCGGCCGCCCAGCATCCGAGCAGCACGGCGGCGGTCTGCCAGTGCGGCGGCAGCAGCACGGCCGCCCGGCTTCCGGGACCCAGCCCGCACCCCGCACGCAGCAGCCCGGCCGTCCGTGCGGCCCAGCCACCCAGTTGCACCGCGCTGAGCGCGGTCCGCTCGCCGGTCGCGTCGTCGTAGTACGTCAGCAGCGGCTGGTCGGCCCCGTCGACCGTGGCCCCGGCGAGCAGGTCGGGCACGTCGATGGCGGTGGGCATGGTCATGCGACCCTCCGGAGCAGTTGCGGCACGGACCGCTGTCACCCTATCCGCCCCGCCGTGGGTGACCGGCGGCCAGGCCGAGCCGATCGATTGACGACTGCCAGCGGCGCGGTAAGTTTGCTGAGCCATCGTCCGGGGCGCTGTCGGGTGGCGGACCGCACCGGCCGCCGACTGTGGAGGTGCGATGTCGACCCCGGAGAGCACCGCCGGACGGCCTGCCGACGACCGGGTGGTGTGCCTGGCCGACTTCGCCGGGGCCGCCCGGGCCGTCCTCCCCGCCGACGTGTGGGACTTCGTCTCCGGCGGCAGCGGCGCGGAGACCACCCTCGCCGCCAACCGCGCGGCCCTGGACCGGGTCGCCGTGCTGCCCCGGGTGCTGCGCGGCGCGGGCGTGCCCCGACTGGACACCATGCTCGCCGGTCGGCCGGCCGCGCTGCCGGCGGCGGTGGCGCCGATGGCGTACCAGCGGCTGGTGCACCCCGACGGGGAGCGGGCCCTGGCCACGGCGGCCCGGGGCGCGGGCGTGCCCTACGTGGCCAGCACGCTCGGTAGCTGCCCGGTCGAGGAGGTCGCCGCGACCGGCGCGGACGTCTGGTTCCAGTTGTACTGGCTGCGCGACCGGGCCCTGGTCGTCGACCTGCTGGCCCGCGCCGAGGAGGCGGGCTGCTCGGCGCTGATGGTGACCGTGGACGTGCCGGTGCTCGGCCGTCGCCTGCGCGACCTGCGCAACGCGTTCCGCCTGCCCGCCGGGGTGGTGGCCGCGAACCTGCCCGGCGGTCGGGACGACCTCGCCCACCAGGGCACTCCCGGTGTGTCGGCGGTGGCGGCGGACAGCGGCGCGGCGTTCGCTCCCGCCCTGACCTGGTCGGATTTGGCGTGGCTGCGGTCGGAGACCCGGCTGCCGCTGCTGGTCAAGGGGGTCCTCGACCCGCGCGACGCGGCCCTCGCCGTCTCGGTCGGCGCGGACGCGGTGGTGGTCTCCAACCACGGTGGCCGGCAGTTCGACGGCGCGCCCGCCACCGTCACCATGCTGCCCGAGGTGCTGGCGGCGGTCGATGGGCGTGCTGAGGTGCTGCTCGACAGCGGCGTGCGCAGCGGCACCGACGTGCTGCGCGCCCTGGCGCTCGGCGCGACCGGCGTGCTGGTCGGCCGGCCGATGCTCTGGGCGCTCGCCGTCGACGGGCGGGCCGGCGCGGAACGGGCCCTGTCGATGCTCGCCGAGGAGCTGCGCGACGCGCTGGCTCTGGCCGGCTGCGCCGACCCGACCGAGGCCCGCGACCTGCGCGTGCTTACCGGCGGAGACCGGTGATGGTGGTGATCCGGTGTGGACGGCGATAATGGCACGATGGTCGCCTGGGAGTACGCATTGCTGGTCCGCCGTTACCAAGGGCAGGGACGCAGCTTCGAGGTCACGTTCACCTGGTACGGCCCGGACGGCAACCGCCGGGACGTCACCCCCTACGGCGACACCGCCATCGCCCACCTCAACCGAGTGGGCCGGGAAGGGTGGGAACTGGTCTCCGCCGCCGAGGACGTCAACAACATCCAGGGCACCACGGAGGTGCACCGCTACCACCTCAAGCGGCCGATCACGATCTGAGTCCGGGCCGGGCGGTGCCGGGCCCGACCGGCCCGGCACCGCCCGCCGTCAGCCGAGGTCGACGGTGGGGTAGAGCGGGAAGCCGGCGACCAGGTCGCTGGCCTGCTTGGCGACGCGCTCGGCGAGCGCCGGCTCGAGGACGTACTTCGCCTTCGACGGGGTGCCGTCGGCGTTCGCCCCGGGGCGGGTCTGGCTCAGCACGGTGTGGATCAGCTCGGCGGTCTCGTCCATCTGGGCGGTGCCGAGGCCCCGGGTGGTCAGCGCCGGCGTGCCGATCCGGATGCCGGAGGTGTACCAGGCCCCGTTCGGGTCCTGCGGCACGGCGTTGCGGTTGGTCACGATGCCGGAGTCCAGCAGGGCCTGCTCGGCCTGCCGGCCGGTGAGCCCGTAGCCGGTCACGTCGATGAGCACCAGGTGGTTGTCGGTGCCCCCGGTGACCAGGGTGGCCCCGCGCCGCAGCAGCCCCTCGGCGAGGGCCTGCGCGTTGGCGACGATGCGCTGGGCGTAGTCGGCGAAGTCCGGGCGGCGGGCCTCGGCCAGGGCGACCGCCTTGGCGGCCATCACGTGCGGCAGCGGACCGCCGAGCACCATCGGGCAGCCCCGGTCCACCTGGTCGGCCAGCTCCGGGCCGCAGAGCACCATGCCGCCGCGCGGGCCCCGCAGCGACTTGTGGGTGGTGGTGGTGACGATGTGCGCGTGCGGCACCGGGTCGAAGTCGCCGGTGAAGACCTTGCCGGCGACCAGCCCGGCGAAGTGCGCCATGTCCACCATGAAGGTGGCGCCCACCTCGTCGGCGATCTCCCGCAGGATGCGGAAGTTGACCTTCCGGGGGTACGCGGAGTAGCCACCGACCAGGATCAGCGGCTTGAACTCCCGGGCTGCCTCGGCGACCTTGTCGTAGTCGATCAGGCCGGTGGTCGGGTCGGTGCCGTAGCTGCGCTGGTCGAACATCTTGCCGGAGATGTTCGGCCGGAACCCGTGGGTGAGGTGCCCGCCGGCGTCCAGCGACATGCCGAGCATCCGCTGGTTGCCCAGCTCGCGGCGGAGCGCGAACCAGTCGGCCTCGGTCAGGTCGTTGACGTGCCGGGCCTGTGCCCGCTTCAGCGCCGGCGCCTCGACCCGGTCGGCCAGGATCGCCCAGAACGCGACCAGGTTGGCGTCGATGCCCGAGTGCGGCTGCGCGTACGCGTGCGCGGCCCCGAACAGCTCCCGGGCGTGCTCGGCGGCGAGCGCCTCGACCGTGTCGACGTTCTGGCAGCCGGCGTAGAACCGGCGGCCCACGGTGCCCTCGGCGTACTTGTCGCTGAACCAGTTGCCCATCGCCAGCAGGGTGGCCGGGGAGGCGTAGTTCTCACTGGCGATGAGCTTCAGCGACTCCCGCTGGTCGGCCAGTTCGGCGCCGATCGCGTCGGCCACCCGGGGCTCGACGGCGCGGATCGCCTCAAGGGCGCTGCGGAAAGCGGTGGACTCGGCGTTCGGCGACGACGGCATGCGACCTCCAGTACGGTGCGGAAGGCCCAGGCGCTCGGCGTGCGTCCTCATGACGGGGCCGCTTCCCGATGGTGCTCCATCCCCACGCGCCAGTCACGGCCCACCGGCGATCCTACCGGGTCGGCCCATCCGCCTCCGGTGTGCCTCCGCCGCCACTGGACCGGCCCGCGAGCCGACCACCGCCGGGCCTTGCTGCGGGAACGCCGTGCGCCCCGTGCGGGGACGCCACCCCGGCGGCCGGGTCCGTAAGATCATGGCCATGCTGGGGGAGGACGGCGGCAGCCTGGTCGCGATCAGTGATCTGCACGTCGGGTACGCGGACAACCGCCGGATCGTCGAGGAACTGCGGCCGGAGTCGCCGCAGGACTGGCTGCTTGTCGCCGGGGACGTCGGCGAGACGGTCGCGCACATCGAGCGGACGCTCGGGCAACTGCGCGAACGGTTCGCCAAGGTGATCTGGGTGCCGGGCAACCACGAACTCTGGACCCCGCCCACCGACCCGGTCACCCTGCGGGGCGAGGAGCGGTACCGGCACGTGGTCGACCTGTGTCGCAAGCTCGACGTGGTCACCCCGGAGGACCCGTACGAGATCTGGCGCGGCCCGGGCGGCCCGGTCCGGATCGTGCCGCTCTTCCTCGGTTACGACTACACGTTCCTGCCCGACGGGATGGACCGGGAGGCGGCGCTGGCCGAGGCGCACCGCACCGGCATCGTCTGCACCGACGAGTACATGCTCCACCCCGACCCGTACCCGAGCCGGCAGGCGTGGTGCGCGGCCCGGCTGGCGCAGACCCAGGCCCGGCTCGACGCGCTCGACGAGATGCCGACCGTGCTGGTCAACCACTACCCGCTGGTCCGGGAGCCGACCCGGATCCTGCGGTACCCGATCTTCGCGCAGTGGTGCGGGACGACCGCGACTGCCGACTGGCACCTGCGCTACCGGGCCGCCGCGGTCGTCTACGGCCACCTGCACGTCCCCCGCAGCACGGTGTACGACGGGGTACGGTTCGAGGAGGTCTCGGTCGGCTACCCCCGCGAGTGGAAGCGCCGGCCGAATCCGCCGCGACTGCGGCAGATCCTCCCCGCCCCGACCGGCGAGGTACCGGAGTGGCCGGCGAGCCAGCCGCTCCGCTGACCGGGCTCAGGCGGTCATCGCGTCGAGCGCCTTCTTGAGCGCCTTCGGCGCGGTCGGCGTACGCGGGGCGTCCGGGCGCAGGGCCAGCATGCGCTCCCCGATCTCCTGCAACTGCTTACGGCCGAGCGCCTCGCGGACCTTCGGGAACCACTCCTGTTCCTCCTCCTCGACGTGGTGCGTCACGTTCTCGATCAGCACGGTCGTCTTGGCGACGAAGCGTTCGTCGTCGGCGTCCATGGCCGCCAACTCGACGCAGAGGACGTCGGCGACGTGGTGTTCCTCGTACGACTCCAGGATGTCGTCCTCGAGGTCGGGCAGGAGGCGGCGGATCTCCGGGTACATCACCTCGTTCTCGAGGTAGGTGTGTACGGTCAGCAGCTCCAGAATCCGGTTCACCAGTTCCTGCCGCCGCTTCGGCGGCCCCTCCTGGGCGTCCTGAAACTCCCGGAACAGGCGGCGGATCTCCTGGTGGTCTTCCTTCAGCAGCACGATGGCATCAGTGGACACCGTTGACCTCCTCGGGTGGGCTGGTGATCGCCTGCTACCCGGGGCGGGCCAGGCAAAACGAACCTCACCCGAACGGGTGTGGGCCCGGCACGAACCGTGCCGGGCCCACACCGTGGGGCGACTAGCGGACGACCGCGTACGCGTCGACCATGCCCGCGCCGTAGAAGCCGTTACGGGCCCCGCCGGAGCAGGTCGCGTCGTAGACGCTGCCCAGCAGCGGCACGGGGTTGTAGACCCCGGCCGGGCAGGACACCGGCGCGGCGGTCCGCTCCAGGAACGCCGAGAGCTGACCCGGGTTCATCCCCGGGTGCGCCGACGCGGCCAGGGCGGCCACTCCGGTCGCGTGCGGGCCCGACATCGAGGTGCCCTGCTTGTAGCCCCAGCCGTTGGTCCGGGTCACCACGTTGAACGTGGTGGACAGGATCGCGTCGGTGGTGGTGGAGCGGGCGCCCTCGGTGCGGAACCGGGTGTCGCCACCCGGCGCGGTCACGTCGACCACACCCAGGCCGTACGAGGAGTAGTAGCTCTTCGCCCCGGTCGGGCCGACCGCCGAGACGGTCACCACGCCCGGCGCCTCGCCCGGCAGGACGAGACAGGCGCTGTTGACCTCGCGCACCTCCGGCGTCCCGTTGTTCGGGCTGCCGTCGTCGATGTTCTTGTGCTGGAGGTCGTAGTTGGAGTTGCCGGCGGACGCCACGTGCAGCACGCCCTTGCTCTGCGAGTACCGGATGGCCCGCTGCACGGCCTGCCACACCGGACGCTGGCGGGCGTCGTTGCGGCAGTTCAGCTCCCACGGGTCGATGTAGTAGCTGTTGTTGGTCAGCTGCATGCCGTGCTCGGCGGCCCAGAGGAAGCCGCAGACCGCCGCCTCGGGGAAGATGTAGCCGTCGTTGTTGACGACCTTGACGGCGGCCACCTTGACGCCCGGGGCGACGCCGGTGACGCCGACGCCGTTGACGGCGGCGGCGATGGTCCCGGCCACGTGGGTGCCGTGGTCGGAGGTGGTCGGGTTCCAGGACGCCTCGGTGGTGTCCGCGACGCCGCCGAGGCAGCTCGCGCTCTTGTCCTTGGCGATCTGGCTGGCCAGGTCGGGGTGGCTGCTGGAGATGCCGCTGTCCAGCACCCCGACGACCACGTTCGGGCTGCCGGCGTTGACCGCGTGCGCCTGCGGCACGTTGATCATCGGCATGTCCCACTGCTGGCCGAAGAGCGGCTCACCGGCAGGGTTGGCGGTGGCGGACGCCGCGGCGAGGTCGGTCAGCTCCACCGTCTCGCCCTCGTCCAGCGCGGTGCCCAGGCCGGCGGTGGAGGCGACCGACTCGACCCCGGCACCGGCCACCTGCGTGGCGAAGTCGGGGTTGGTCGAGCGGACCACCAGCACACCGATCTGGTCGTACGTGGCGACCACGGTGCCCTGCGCGGCGGTCGCGCGGGCCACCGCCCGGTCCGTCGACGCGCCCTGCGGTGCGAGCACCAGGAACGTCGTCTCCGGACCGGCTGCGGACGCCGGAGCCAGCCCGCCGGTGACGGCGAGGCCGACACCGAGCGCCACGGTCGAGGCCGCGGCAAGTGTCTTGCGACGGATGAACTTCACACACACTCCCAGGGGCTGTTCCCGCCGGTCGCGCTCCGGGTGGGGACGCGCCCCGGCGGGGGCGGGCAGGGTGCCCGCCCTCGGTTGACCAGCGTAGGGAGCGGATGTGGCGTTACACACATCCGTTCGGTCAGAGGCGACCTGTCAGACGGTGGCCAGCACCTGGGGTATCTCGCCGAGCAGCTCGCGGGCCAGGAAGCCGATCCGGCCGTACCGGGGCACCAGCCGCTGCCCGCTGACCGCGTGCGCGTACGCCGCCCAGCAGGCGGCCTGTTCCGGTCCCGCGCCCCGGGACATCAGCCCCGCCAGCAGCCCGGCCCGGACGTCACCGCTGCCGGAGGTGCCCAGCCCGGCGTCGCCGCTCTCCTCCCGCCACCGCCGTCCGTCCGGGCTGGCGATGTGTCCGTACAGCGACACCACCGCCCGGTAACGGTCGGCCAGTCCGGCGGCCTCGGCGTCGAGGTCGTCGCCGGGGTCGCGGCCGAGCAGGTGGCGGGCCTCGGTGAGGTTCGGGGTGAGCACCACGGGCCGGGCGGCATCGGCGAGCAACTCCGGCTCGTGACTGAGCGCGCCCAGGGCGTACGCGTCGAGCACCAGGCAGGTCCGTGCCCCCGTCGCGGCCAGCACCCGGTGCAGCAGCGCCCGGGTCTCGTCGATGCCGTGCAGCCCGGGGCCCACGGCGACCACGTCGGCCTCGGCGACCAGTTCGTCCAGCCGTTCCGCGTCCGCCCCGGCGACCGCGCCGTCGGGGGTCTCCGGCAGTCCCACCACCAGTGCCTCGGGGACCTGGATGCTCAGCGCCGCCGCGGTGGACTCGGCGGCGGCCAGTTGCAGCACGCCGGCGCCGGCCCGCAGGGCCGCCACCCCGGCCAGCAGCACCGCCCCGGGGGTCACCCGGGACCCGCCGACCACCAGGACCGTGCCCCGGGTCTCCTTCCCGCCCACCGGCACGGGCAGCGCCCAGTCCCGCAGCAGCGCCGGGGTGATCACCGCCGGCTCAGACCGGTTCGGCATCGACGCCCTCCTCCCGGGTCGGTACGGCACCCTGCTCGGCGAGGTGGGTGACGTCGTTGAAGACGGCCAGTTCGAGCCGTCCGTCCGGGCCGCGCCGCCATCCGGTGACCGAACAGTTGCCCAGCCGGTGCCGTCGGGTCAGCTCGACCAGTTCCGGTTCGGAGATCGGCTCGATGAGGTACCGCAGCAGGAACACCAGTGCCTCGTGGCCGAACAGGGCCACCCGCCGGTCAGCGTGGTCACGGCGTAGGTCACCGAGGAGGGCGCGCAGCCGCAGCGCCACGTCCGCCCAGGACTCGCCCCCGGGCGGCCGGTAGTAGAACTTGCCCAGACGGGCCCGACGGGCGGCCTCGTCGGGGAACCGGTTCACCACCCCGTGCGAGGTGAGCAGGTCGAGCACGCCCAGCTCCCGGTCCCGCAGCCGCTCGTCCCGGTGCAGGTGCACGTCCAGTCCGGCCAGGGCCAGTTCGGCGGTCTGCGCGGCGCGCCGGTACGGCGACACCACCACGACGTCGGGGCGCTCGGGGCCGGGTCGGGCGGCCAGCCAGCGCCCGGTCGCCTCGGCCTGCTCGCGCCCGGTGGCCGAGAGCGGCACGTCCGCGTCCCGTTCGGTGATGTCGACCAGGTCGACCCCGGCTGCCTCGGCCCGGGCCGCCGCGACGTTGCCGGTGCTCTCCCCGTGCCGGATGATCCACAACCGGTCCAGTTCCGCCATGCGCGCATCCGTACCCGGCGGTCCATTCCGGTAACCGGACCGAAGCCCGCCGCCGGCCCCGGACCCACCGCCGTCCCCGGATCGAAGCCCGTGGCCGGGCCGGACCCGTCGCCGATCCGGCCGACGCGTGAACGGCCGGCCGGCGGGTAAGCGCGGGCCGGCCGTTTCCGGCGAACCAGGGGAGGTGCACTGTGGCGACCATGGTCAGGGAGCCGTCGAGCCCGGTCAAGGACAAGAACTACGACCTGATCCACACGCTCCAGCTCTCGTTGGAGCACATCTGGCGGATGGAGACCTACATCTCCGACGCGGATGCTCGCGGCGACAAGGAACTCGCCTCCTGGTTTCGCAAGATCCAGGAGAACAACCGCAAGGCGGGCGAGCAGGGCAAGCAGATGCTCATGGAGCGGATGAAACGGGAGAACGGGTAACACCGGGCGGGCGGGGGCACGGCCGGGTGATCCCCGGACCGCGCCCTCGCCCGCACCAGGTCGGCCCGGGGACACCGAGCCGCCGAAACGCTCCACCCGGCCCGCGCCCTCGCGCGCACCGCTGCGCCGAGATCGCCGACCGTCGCGGCCGGTCAGCGCCGGTCGGCAGTCAGCCGCCGACGGTCAGGTGCACGGTCACCGTCTCGCCCGGCTCGATCCCCTCCGCGCGGCGCACCGCGTCCCGCAGCGGCACCAGATAGCGGCCGTCCTTCGGGAACAGCGAGGTCGTCCACCGGGTGGCGCCGACCCGCGCGGCCACCGGGATCATCCCCCAGCCGTAGGTCACTGCCGCCGAAGCGGCCTTCAGCGTGGCGCTCTCCGCCGCCGGTACCGGGACGAAGTGGTAGGGCGCCGGGCCCCGCCAGACCCACACCTCGCCGCTGAACTCCAGCTCCATCCGGCCAGGGTAGGGACCGGGTACGACACGGTTCGGCCCACGGACCGTGCGCGCCGAACCGGGCCCTTGGACTGTGCGCGCCGGTTCACGCCCACGGGCCGTACGCGCCGTCGAACTCCTCGAACACCAGCCAGGTGCGGGTGGAGAGCACTCCGGGGATGCTCTGCACCTGCCCCAGCACCACGTCCCGCAGTGCCGCGTTGTCCGGCGCGCGGACCAGCGCCAGCACGTCGTGGTCACCGCCGAGCAGTGCCGCGTGCGCGATGTAGCGCACCCGGGCCAGTCGGGCTGACACCTCCCGCCAGGTGTTCTGCTCGATGGTCAGCGCCACGTACGCCGAGGTGCCCAGTCCGGCCTGCTCCGGGGCGACCTGCGCCTGGAACCCGGTGATCACCCCGTCCCGCAGCAGCCGTTCCACCCGGGCGTACGCGTTGGTCCGCGAGACGTGCACCCGCTCGGCGAGCGTCCGGATCGACATCCGCCCGTCCCGGACCAGCTCAGCGACGATCTGGCGGTCCACCTCGTCCAAGGGGCGGGCCGTTCGTCCCGTCGTGGCGGACAACTCGGCCTCCGTTCGGTCATCTTGGCTCACGTTGCCGCCTCCTGAATGCCAAACGTCCCGGCTTTATGGTTGATCTTGAGTCAATCATCCGCACGGTCGAGCATAGGGCCACCACACGTCCAGGAGGTTCCGCCGTGACGACCACATCTCGCGCGGTCCGCCGGGCACCGTCGCCCTCCCGTCGCGCGGCCACCCCGCCCGACCCGGCGCGCGAGCTGCTGCCCAGCGCGGAGCCGGTCCGCATGCTCGACCCCACCGGCACACCGCTTCGCACCACCCTCACCGAACCCGACCTCGACCAACTGCGCGAGATGTACCGGCGGATGGTCGTCGGCCGTCGGTTCGACGCCCAGTCCACCGCCCTGACCAAGCAGGGCAAGCTGGCCGTCTACCCCTCCTCCCGGGGACAGGAGGCGTGCCAGGTCGGCGCGGTGCTCGCCCTGCGGGACACCGACTGGGTCTTCCCGACCTACCGGGAGTCGATGGCGCTGGTCAGCCGGGGCATCGACCCGGTCGAGGTGCTCACCCTGCTGCGCGGCGACTGGCACTGCGGGTACGACCCGGCCGTCCGGCACACCGCGCCCCAGTGCACCCCGCTCGGCACCCAGTGCGTGCACGCCGCCGGTCTCGCCTACGGCGAGGCGTACCAGGGCCGGGACACCGTCGCGCTGGCCTTCGTCGGGGACGGCGCGACCAGCGAGGGCGACTTCCACGAGGGGGTCAACTTCGCCGCCGTCTTCAAGGCCCCCGTGGTCTTCTTCGTGCAGAACAACAAGTACGCGATCAGCGTCCCGATCTCCCGGCAGACCGCCGCGCCGTCGCTGGCGTACAAGGGCGTCGGGTACGGCGTACCGGCCGAACAGGTCGACGGCAACGATCCGGTCGCGGTGCTCGCCGTGCTGACCCGCGCGGTGGCGCACGCCCGCGCCGGCAACGGCCCCTACCTGGTCGAGGCGCACACCTACCGGATGGAGCCGCACACCAACGCCGACGACGCCACCCGTTACCGCGACGGCGCCGAGGTCGAGGCGTGGCGCGACCGGGACCCGATCGCCCGCCTGGAGACCTACCTGCGCACCCGGGAGGTGCTCGACGACGAGGCGGTCGCCGCGATCGCCGCCGAGGCCGAGGCGTACGCCGCCGACCTGCGTACCCGGATGCACGACAGGCCGGCTGTCGACCCGCTCAGCCTCTTCGACCACGTCTACGCCGAGCCCACGCCCCAACTGCGGGAGCAGCGCGAGCAGGTCCGCGCCGAACTGGCAGCGGACCGGGAGGGGGAGCACTGATGGCCGCGACCACGATGGCGAAGGCGCTCAACGCCGCGCTCGCCGACGCGATGGCCGACGACGACCGGGTGCTCGTCTTCGGCGAGGACGTCGGCCAGCTCGGCGGGGTCTTCCGGATCACCGACGGGCTGCTCGCCCGGTTCGGCGACAAGCGCTGCTTCGACACGCCGCTGGCCGAGGCCGGCATCGTCGGCTTCGCGGTCGGCCTGGCCATGTCCGGGCTGCGCCCGGTGGTGGAGATGCAGTTCGACGCGTTCGCCTACCCGGCGTTCGAGCAGATCGCCTCGCACGTGGCGAAGATGCGCAACCGCACCCGGGGCGCGCTGAGCGTACCGATGGTCATCCGGGTGCCGTACGCGGGCGGCATCGGCGGGGTGGAGCACCACTGCGACTCCAGCGAGGCCTACTACGCGCACACCCCCGGGCTGAAGGTGGTCACGCCGGCCACCGTGGACGACGCGTACGCGCTGCTGCGCGCGGCGATCGCCGACCCGGATCCGGTGGTCTTCCTGGAGCCGAAGAAGCTCTACTTCGCCAGCGCCGAGGCGACGCTGCCGGCGACCGCCCCGCCGATCGGGCGGGCCGTCGTACGCCGGCCGGGACGCGATGCCACCCTGATCGCCTACGGGCCGGCGGTGCCGGTCGCGCTGGAGGCCGCCGAGGCCGCCCGGGAGGAGGGCTGGGACCTCGAGGTGGTCGACTGCCGCAGCATCGCCCCGTTCGATGACGAGACGATCACCGCTTCGGTCCGGCGCACCGGCCGGTGCGTGGTGGTCCAGGAGGCGCAGGGCTTCGCCGGCGTCGGCGCGGAGATCGCCGCCCGGGTCCAGGAGCGCTGCTTCCACGCCCTGCACGCCCCGGTGCTGCGGGTCACCGGCCTGGACATCCCCTACCCGCCGCCGATGCTGGAGCACACCCACCTGCCGTCGGTGGACCGCATCCTCGACACGGTGGCCCGGTTGCAGTGGGACGACCAGCCCGACGACCGCTGGCTGCCCCGCCTGGAAGGCAGCTCGGCGTGACCACCGTGGACGGCACCCGGGTGTTCCTCCTGCCCGACCTGGGAGAGGGGCTCACCGAGGCGGAGATCGTGCAGTGGCGGGTCGCCGTGGGCGACCTGGTGACCGTCGACCAGACCGTGGTCGAGGTGGAGACCGCCAAGGCCGTCGTGGACGTGCCCTGCCCGTACGCCGGGCGGGTGGTCGCCCTGCACGGCGCGGCGGGCGAGGTGCGGCCGGTCGGCCAGCCGCTGGTCACCGTGGCACCGGTGGACGCCACCCCGGCCGAACCGGCGGGCCACGCCACCTACCGGGAGGAGGAACGCGCCGGATCGGGCAACGTACTGATCGGTTACGGCACCGGGCACGCCCCGACCCGCCGCCGGCGACGCCCCCGGCTGACCGGGGCCCCGATGCCGGAACCCGCCCCACCGGCCCCGGCCACCCCACCGGCTCCGCCGACTCCCGTCCCCACTGTCCCGCCGACTGCTGTCCCGGCCGTCCCGCCGACTCCGGCCCCGGTCGTCGGCGCTGCCGGGACGGGGGGCGCGTCCCTGGTCATCTCGCCCATCGTCCGCCGGCTGGCGCGGGACCACGGCATCGACGCCACCACCCTGCGCGGCACCGGCCCCGGTGGCGTGGTCCGCCGGGCCGACGTGGAGGCCGCGCTCGCCGCGGCCACCGACCCGCCCGCGACGGCGACCGGCACCCCTCCCGCCACCGTGGCCGGGCCGGCTCCGGTGCCCGCTGGCGAGGACCTGGTCATTCCGCTGACCGGGATCCGCAAGGTCATCGCCGACAAGCTGTCCCGCAGCCGGCGGGAGATCCCCGAGGTCACCATCTGGGTCGACGTGGACGCCACCGGCCTGCTGGAGACCCGGGCCGCGATCAACGCCGCCACCCCGGACCGGCCGGTCAGCATCCTTGCCCTGCTGGCGCGGATCTGCCTGTCCGGACTGCGCCGCTTCCCGCAGCTCAACGCCCGGGTCGACGGCGAGGCGCAGCGGATCGTCCAGTCGGCCGGGGTGCACCTGGGGATCGCCGCGCAGACCGATCGGGGACTGGTCGTCCCGGTGCTGCGGGACGCCCAACGGCTCACCACCACCGAACTGGCCGCCGCGCTGGCCGAGACCACCAGCGCGGCCCGTGCCGGCACCCTCCCGCCAGCCCGGCTCACCGGCGGCACCTTCACGCTGAACAACTACGGGGTGTTCGGCGTCGACGGCTCGACCCCGATCATCAACCATCCCGAGGCGGCGCTGCTCGGAATCGGCCGGATCGTGGACAAGCCCTGGGTCGTCGACGGGCAGCTCGCCGTTCGCAAGGTCACCCAGCTCAGCCTGACCTTCGACCACCGGGTCTGCGACGGAGGCGTGGCCGGCGGCTTCCTGCGGCACGTCGCCGACTGCGTCGAACGGCCCGCCCTGCTGATCGCCAACCTCTGACGTACGGGGCTCGCCATCAGCGAGCCACCCCGGGGCCGTCACCTCGCCCCGCGTCGGTTAGCCCCGCCCGGGAGCGGGAAGACGGTGCCTCCGTACGGGCGAGGGAGGACCAGGTGGGCGATCCCGGCGCCCCTGCCACCGGTGCGCGGGTGGAGGTGCCGCTGCGCTGCGACGCGCGGGAGCACGGCCTGGCCGGCGACGGGGTGACCAACGACCAGCCGGCGCTGGCCGCGCTGGTCGACCGGCTCGGCGAGGCGTACCGGGCCGACGGTCGGGCCCGGGTCGTCTACTGCCCGCCGGGGGTCTATGCGATCCGGGACGCCGGCACAACCTGGCGCGGTGGGGTGTCCCTGGTCGGTGCCGGTCCCGGGGTGACCCGGTTCGTGCTCGACAACGCCGGCAACCGCGCCGATCCCACCCCGCTGGCCTTCCACACCGTCCAACGCCACGGGGCCAGCCCGGACCGCCACCTCGCCGACTGCACCTTCGCCGACTTCGAGATCGACGGCTCGCGGGTCGCCTCGGCCGAGTACAACCCGCTCGCCAAGGGGCTCGGCCTCCAGTACGTGCTGCGGGGCACCTTCCGTAACCTCTACATCCACCACACCGCCGCCACCGGTCTCGGCTGCGACTTCCTCCAGGACACCCTGATCGAGGGGGTACGGGTGACCGGCTGTGGACGGCTGGACAACGGCACTCAGATGGGTGGGGCGGGCATCGGCGTCGGCGTCGGCGGCTGGGGCGCGGTCGAGCGCCTCACGATCGTCAACTGCACGGCGGTGGGCAACGCCACCAGCGGCATCTTCCTGGAGTTGCAACGGCTCGACTTCGCGCCACCGCGCGGCATCCGGATCATCGGCTGCCATGTGCAGGACAATCGCTTCGGCATCGCCGACTGGGGCGCGGACGGCCTGATCGTCTCCGCGTGCACCATGATCGGCAACCTGGAGGCCGGGTTCCAGGTCTCCGCGGAGGGGACGACCGGTACCGCTGGACGCGGCGGGATCGTCACCGACTGCGTCGTCGACGACAACCTCCGCGCCGGGGTCAGCATCGGCAACACCCCCGGCCCGTACATCGTCCGGGGCAACCGGATCAGCGGCAACGGCCGGTACGGGTACCACCAGGAGAACCTGGGCGAGGGCTACCGGGCCGTCTCGCGGGACATCGTCATCGAGAGCAACGACATCTGGGGCAACAGCCTGGACGGGATCCGCATCGACCGGCCGATCGCCGACGCGGTGCTGCTGGACAACCGGATCCGCAACAACGGTCGGCAGTGCGCCCCGGCGGCGTGCGGTGCCGGCGACGCGGTGGGCTACACCGATCGGACCCTGACGGACCGGTCGGCGGACTGGCCGCACGACGGGCACCGGGGGAAGGTGGTCCGGGTCGGCCGGCGGATCGCCGTCGTGGCGGCCAACGACTCGACGACCCTGCATCTGGCGGCGATCCGGCCCGGCTCGCACAGCGCCTGGAGCGGGGACACCCCGGCGCCGGGCACCCCGTACGAGCTGCCGGGCTCCCCGCCGGTGCGGGCCGGCCTCACGGTCGACGCCAGGTGCGAGGCGGTGACCGTGCGGGGCAACCGGATGTGGGACAACCACACCCTGCGTACCCAGGACCACGGGTTCTGGGTCACCGGACGGGGTGGCCTCGTCGACTGCCGGATCGAGGGAAACGACCTGGCCGGCAACGGGCTCGCGGGCGTCCTCCTGGAGACGCCACCGACCGGTGGACGCTGGGTCGACAACCACGCCGACTGACCACGGGCGCGGGGCGTCGGGCAGGGAACCGCCCGCCGGTGACCGGCGGGGACGGACGGGACGGCTGCCGCGAGCGGGTCTCACCGGGCCGGGCGGGGTGGTTCGGTCGCATTCCGTGAAATTGCGACCGGCGAGCGCCGAGAATTGCGCGGACGATTCTGCCGAAAATTGCGTCGGCACCGGGTCGGTGGTGGTGACAATGTGCCGGAGGGAAACCGGAACGGGAGGAGCATCATGGAGTTGAGGCGGCGGCTCACGCTGTCTGCGGCGACCATCACGGCGACCGCGATGGCCCTCGGTGCGTGCACGGCGGACCGGGCGCCGGCGAAGAAGGAGGCGGCCCGGGTGCCGTTGGAACTGACCGTGACCCCCGCCGACCGGACCCGCGACGTGCCGATCAGTGCCGAGGTCGGGGTCGCGGTCCGGGGCGGCAAGGTCAGGGACGTGCAGATCCGGGACGACCGGGGCAAGCCGGTGCGCGCCGAAGCCCGCGAGGACGGGACGGCCTGGGTGCCGGCGGAACCGTTGGCGCACCGTCGGACGTACACCGCAGAGGTGACCGCGGCGAACGACGCGGGCGCGACCGTCAAACGAAGCACGACCTTCACCACTGGCGCGAAATCGAACTCCCCGGCAATTACCAGCACGCTCTATTTCGCTGGCAACCGGACGTACGGAACCGCCATGCCGGTAACCGTCGCGTTCGACCCGCCCATTCCGAAAGACGCCAGAGACGAGGTCCAGCGCCGTTTGTTCGTCACCACCGACCCGCCCCAGCCGGGCGCCTGGTCGTGGCTGGAGGACGGCAGCCAGGTCTACTACCGGGCACCGGACTTCTGGCGCCCCGGCACCAGCATCAGCGTCCGCTCCGCGTTGGCGGGCCTGCCGATCGGCCGGGACCGCGTCGGCGACACCGACCAGCGGGCCACCTCCCGGATCGGTCGCCAGGTGGCGCTGGAGATCGACAACGCCACCAAGCACATGTCGGTGTTCCAGGACGGCAAGCTCCTCCGCAAGATCCCGGTCAGTCTCGGCAAGCCGAGCACACCCAGCTCCAGCGGCCGGATGGTGATCATGGAGAAGCACGAACGGACCACCTTCGACACCCGGGGCGAGCCGAACGGCGGCTACGTGGTGGACGTCGACGACGCCCAGCGCTACACCTGGGGCGGTGAGTTCATCCACGCCGCCCCGTGGTCGGTGGGGGACCAGGGCAACACCAACGTCTCGCACGGCTGCGCCAACGTCTCCAACCAGGCCGCCGACTGGCTGATGGGGATCACCCAGGTCGGGGATCTGATCACCGTCAAGGGCACCGAGGTGCAGTTGCAGCCGGGCAACGGCTGGACCGCCTGGAACGTCAGCTGGGAGGAGTTCGTCAAGGGCAGCGCCCTGCCGGTGCCGGGGAATCTCCGGCCCGCGCCCGCCGCCAGCCCGGCGCCGCCGGCCGCGGCCGTCACGCCCGAGCCGGTCACCACCGGCAGCGGCGGCTGACCCGTCCCCCGGTGGGTCGGCTGGGTGGCGGGTCCACCGCCGCCGGTCCGCCGGGCCCGACCTGGCACCTCCGCCGCAGGTCCGACCACTTGGCCGACCTGCGGCGGAGCGTCCGTGCGGCATGCTGACCTCATCGGGTGACAACCCGGGGGGAGCCAGCCATGCGTGTCCGTGCCGTCGGCGCCGTCGACCTGATCTGGGACGAGCAACCGCCCTACGACGACCGCGCGGGCGGCCGGCTGGCCCGGGTCGTCGTGACCAAGGAGTTCCAGGGGGACCTCCAGGCATCCAGCGTCGCCCACCTGCTGAAGACCGAGTCGGCGTGGCCGGGCTCGGGTGGCTACGTCGGCCTCGAACGGGTGGTCGGGACGCTGCACGGTCGGCCGGGCAGCTTCGTCCTCCAGCACTGCGGTGTGATGGACCGGGGCTGCGGGACCCTGACCATCCAGGTCGTCCCGGACACCGGCACCGGGGAACTGACCGGGCTGACCGGGACCATGGAGATCCTGCTGGTCGACGGCGAGCGCGGCTTCACCTTCGACTACAGCGTGGACGCCTGACGTGTGGACGGTCGACGTCCGTGGGCGCCGGGCGCGCCGCCGTGGGGCGACTCCTCCTCCGGAAGGGTGAGGGGTTTCCCCGGACCCGACCCGGGACGTACCCGGGGATCGATCCTCGGCAGGAGGAAACTGTCGGTGCTACCGCATAGATTCGGGGTCATGAGGCAGCGCAGCGACCAACTCGAGGTCGAGGTCAACATCGGCGACCGGGCGGTCGACGTACGGGTGGCCGGTGAGATCGACATTGCGACGGTGGCCCAGTTCCGGTCGGTGCTCTGGGCCCAGCCGGTCCGGCCGCTGCTGCGGCTCGACCTCTCCGGTGTGTCGGTCTTCTCCGCCGCCGCGATCCGCACCCTGGTCGCCGCGCACCTGGGCGTGCGGGCCCGGGGCGGCGAACTGGTGCTGGTGGACCCGCACCCGATGATCCTGCGGGTGCTGCGGGGCACCGGTCTGCACCGGATCATCCCGGTGACCGAGGGCGCCGCGCGACTCACCCTGCCGACCGGCCGGCCCCCGACCGACCCCGTGGGCACGACCCTGGACGGCCAGCGGGCCGAGGGCACGCCGGCCGACGTCGTGCCCTCGGTTGGTGTTCCGGGGCGACGGTCGTGGGCGGCGACCGACCTGTCCTGCCCCCGGCTGCCGGGCGACCGCTGGCCGGCCGGCCCGACGCCCACCGTCGGCCGGACGATCTCCGCCGTCCTGCCGTACCGCCCGCTCGCGGCGGTCTGACCGGCCGCAGGCCACGACAAGCCCCGTGCCGGTCGATCACGGGCGGGGACCGTGCCGCCAGGGCTGCGACCGCGACCCGCGGGTCATGTTCGGCGCACTCGGGGACGCCTTATCGACGCCGGCTGGGGGTCACCGACCAGGTCGGTGACCCCCAGCCGTGAGGTCAGCGGACGCCGAGCAGGTCCACCACGAAGACCAGCGTCTCGCCGGGCTTGATGACGCCACCGGCACCCCGGTTGCCGTAGCCCAGTTGCGGCGGGATGGTGAGCTTGCGGCGGCCGCCGACCCGCATTCCCACCACGCCCTGGTCCCAGCCGGCGATGACCTGACCGGCGCCGAGCCCGAACTGGAAGGTCTCGCCCCGGTTCCAGGACGCGTCGAACTCGCGTCCGGTGGAGTGGGCCACCCCGACGTAGTGCACGCTGACCAACTGCCCCCGCTCGGCCTCGGGGCCCTCGCCGACCGTGATGTCCTCGATGACGAGATCGGCGGGCGGGGCGCCCTCGATCGGGCCCACCTCGGGCTTGTTCATCCTGGCTCTCCTGCCTCGCGGGGTCACTGTCCCGTCGATCCTGCCGGATCGCCAGGCGCCGATGCCCGGCAGGACGGTGGGCCCGCCCCGCACCTGCGTCGACGCGCGGACGGACGGCGGCGGCCCGACTCAGCCCGGATGCGTCAGCCGTCGGCCGAGTTGGGCCGCGAGCACTGCGGGCGCCTCGGCCAGCGACGGCCCGTACCAGGTCAGATGCCGGCCGGACAGCAACGCACAGGGCACGCCGGGAAAGGCGTCCGGGCCGTCATCGGCAGTGAACCGGTACGGCTCGTCCGGCAGTACCACCAGCTCCGGCTGACGGTCGCGCAGCTCGGTCAGACCGGGCCGGGGGTAGCGCTCCGGATGCTCGGCGTAGAGGTTGCGCACGCCGAGCCGGTGCAGCACGTCCCCGGCGAAGGTGTCGCCGCCGAGCACCACCCACGGCCGGCGCCAGACCGGCACGACCGCGCGCGGGGTGTCGGCCGGAGCGGGCAGCGTCGCCCAGGCGTGCCGCGCGGCGGCCAGCCACTCCGGCTCACCGGTCGCGCCGAGGGCGGCGAGCAGGTCGCCCAGCTCGGTGAGGGCGTGTGACACGGTCCGGGGATAGGTGACCCAGACCGGTACGCCGGCGGCGATCAGCGCGTCGGCGTCCTCGCGACGGTTCTCCTCGACGTTGAGCAGGACGACGTCCGGGCGGAGCGCGAGCACCCGGGCGAGATCGGGGTACTTGCTGCCGCCCACCCGGGTGACCGCCAGGCCGGCGGGGTGCGTGCACCAGTCGGTCGCGCCGACCAGGATCCCGGGCACGGTGACCGCCACCGCCTCGGTGAGCGACGGCACCAGGGACACCACCCGCACGTCCGTACCTCCCGCTACCGACCGACGGTGTCGATGATGCCCGATCCGCCGCCGCGGTGGCTGCCCGCCGGGCCGTCGAGGCCTGCGGCCGGGGCGACCGACGGGCGGTCCCGGGGCCCGTCCTAGACTCTGGCCCCGGCACCGAGGGATGGAACACGTGGGACAGACGACGAGCACCGGATCCGACGCCAGCTCCTGGCTGCGTCCGCTCTCCGCCGCACGCGGACCGCTGGTGGAACGCGGCGACCGCGTCGTGCACACCGCCCGCCGCCTCGGTGAACTGATGTCGGGTCGTCCGCCGGGCGTCACCGGCCACCAGTGGAACACGGCAAGCCGGGCCACCGTCGACTTCGTGGTCTGCGACGGCGGTACGAGACGCCCGGTGTTCGCGGTGGAATTCACCACCTCGGCCGGGACACCGGAGGACCATCGGGGGATCCGGATGCGGGACGCGGTCTACGCGGCGGTCGGCCTGGAGGTCCTCCGGATCCGGTCGGCCACCCTGTTGCCGGACCCGCACGGTCGGCGCGTGGTGGAATATCTCATCGACGCCCGGGGCTACACCGCCGGCCTGTCGGAGTGGAGCGATCCGGTCGACGCGGTGACCGAGCGACCGGTCGGGTTCCGGGACATCGTCGGCCGGTTGCCCGACGGTCGCAGCGGTCAGGTCAACGACCTGGGCGCCATCGCCCGGGTCGGGGCCGTGGAGGCGTACGTGGCCCGCCAGCTCGTCGACCCCATCGTGCGCGGTCTGCACGTACGCTGGCAGGACGGTCCCGCCGAGGGCTGGGCCTGGGTCGAGGTGCGCCCCGGCCGGTGCCTGGTCGAGCGGGTCCTGCTCGAGGAACACCGGTTCGCCTGCGGGGTCGACGCCACCCGTCTGGCCGGGGACCTGGCCGTCGCCGCGATCGGTGAGCGGCTGCGCCGGTTCGACGCCGGGGAACCGGACCTGGTGGCGCGCGGTGACCTCGGGCGGGACTTCGAGCGGTTGCGCGCCCGTCGGGACGAGATGGCGCACGGTTTCGAGTTCGACCACCTCACCTTCGACTGACCTCTTTCCGGTCCAAGCCGGCCGTCCCGGGTTCCCGGATCCGGAGGCGGTGCCATCGTCGTCGGCGCGGGGAGTGTACCGAGGTGCGAAATCGCACACCTAGCCGCACCGTCCCGCACTCGAAAGAACATCGTCGGTAATCGACGTGGCCGCGGAGCCGGGAATACCACTCGCGTCCTGGCGGACGCGACACTCCGGGCATGTCGCCGGTCGGGAAAAGGGAGAATCCGGCCGGGTTCCGGTCCCGGCGGGCGCACCGGGCGAACCGGTGGCATGCGGAGTCTGCGGCCAACCGCGAGGCGCCGGCCGGTTGCCCCGCCGCGGCGACGGGCGGGCCGTTTTCCGGTGTTCGGGCGACGACTTCGAGACGTGGGACCGCGCCGGGATTGTCGTCGGGCCGGTGCCCGACCGGGACGGTGAACCGTACCGATTGCGTATGCGGGACGGGCGGCGCGGATGCCGTGGTCGGCGCGGTCACCCCGCCAGGTCGGTCCACGACCGCGCCGACCACGGCACCGTGCCGGAACGCCGTCCCGGGGAGCCGGCCCGTCGACCGGCAACGCCCGCGCACCCGCGAGCCTGGCCAGCGGGGGTGTGCGGGCACGGAGAGCGGGTGGCGGGCGACCCGGCGCGTGGGGCGGAAAGGAAGACCCGGACGATACCGGCGATATCCCAGCGTGACGCCCAGGCTCCGGATGGTGATGCCGGTCGGTCAGCGGTTCTTGTACGCCTCGACGACCGACACCGGGATGCGGCCACGCTCGGAAATCTCGTAGCCGTTCTTGGCGGCCCATTCGCGGATGGCCCGGTTCTGCTCACGATCCATTCCGGACGTCGCCGGGCGACCCGGACGACGCGCTCCACGGCTGGTCTCCGCGACCCCCCGACCGATGCGACGGCCAGCGGTGATGAACGGGTCCAGCGCCTTGCGCAGGACCCCGGCGTTTTCGTCCGACACATCGATGGTGTACATGACGCCGTCGAGCCCGAACTCGACCGTCCGGTCGGCCTTTCCGCCGTCGAGGTCGTCCGTGAGAACTGTGATTACTTTCCTGGCCATCGTCCATTACTCCTTGCGCGGGGCGGGGTGTGGCTAAGAGTTTGACGTATCGCACCGCAAATCCGCAACAATACGCGGCCTCCGGCATTCCGCCGTCCGTGCCAGACGGGTGAAACCCCCACGGCGTGGAAATTGCCGGCGGCGGGCGGGACACGCCGCCGACGTGGACCGACTTCGATGATCCTGGACACCGGTCCGCGACGAATGCGGTTCAGCTGCCGAGCAATCCGGCATAGCCGGCGAGCGCGGCGGCTTCGCCGGCAGGGTGTTCGTCAGACTGATTCTCGCCCGTGCCGTTCAGGGCGCCATCACCGGCCCGCACGACCGCGACGGCGTGGCGTGGCTCACATGGCGGAACAACGGGAGCGCGCGGCAACTTGAGTCAGGCACGCTCAAGTCAACGCAATGGCAGGTGTTCGATGGCAACTCTTCCGGTACTGCCCCTGACCGACACCGTCCTGCTGCCCGGCATGGTCATCCCGGTGACCCTCGACCCGACCACCCAGGCCGCGGTCGACGCGGCCCGCGCCACCGGCGACCAGAAGCTGCTCGCCGTGCCCCGCATCGACGGCGAGTACGGCCCGGTCGGCGCGGTCGCCACCATCGAGAAGGTCGGCCGGCTGCCCAGCGGCGAACCGGCCGCCGTCGTCCGGGGCCTGACCCGGGCCCGGATCGGCTCCGGGGTGCCCGGCCCCGGTGCCGCCCTCTGGGTCGAGGCGACCGAACTGCACGAACCCGCTCCCGCCGGCCGGGCCCGGGAACTCGCCCGCGAGTACCGGGCGCTGATGACCTCGGTGCTCCAACAGCGCGGCGCGTGGCAGGTCATCGACGCGATCGAACGGATGACCGACCTTTCCGAACTGGCCGACTCCGCCGGATACGTCTCCTGGCTGACTCCCGGCCAGAAGACCCAGCTGCTCGCCGCCCCGGACGTCACCGCCCGCCTCGAACTGCTCGTCAACTGGGTGAAGGACCACCTCGCCGAGCAGGAGGTCAGCGAGCGGATCAACAACGACGTCCGGGAGGGGCTGGAGAAGTCCCAGCGCGAGTTCCTGCTCCGCCAGCAGCTCGCCGCCATCCGCAAGGAACTCGGCGAGGACGAACCGGAGGGCTCCGCCGACTACCGGGCCCGGGTCGAGTCCGCCGACCTGCCGGACAAGGTCCGCGAGGCGGCGCTGCGCGAGGTGGGCCGGCTGGAACGGGCCAGCGACGCCTCCCCGGAGGCCGGCTGGATCCGGACCTGGCTGGACACCGTCCTGGAGATGCCGTGGAGCACGCGTACCGAGGACGACACCGACCTGGCCGCCGCGCGCGCCGTGCTCGACGCCGACCACGCCGGCCTGGCCGACGTCAAGGACCGCATCCTGGAGTACCTCGCGGTGCGCAACCGGCGGGCCGCGCGCAACCTCGGCGTGGTCGGCGGACGCGGCTCCGGCGCGGTGCTCGCCCTCGCCGGCCCGCCCGGCGTCGGCAAGACCAGCCTCGGCGAATCCGTGGCCCGGGCGCTCGGGCGCAACTTCGTCCGGGTCTCCCTCGGCGGCGTCCGCGACGAGGCCGAGATCCGCGGCCACCGGCGCACCTACGTCGGCGCGCTGCCCGGCCGGATCGTCCGCGCCCTGCGGGAGGCCGGCTCGATGAACCCGGTCGTGCTCCTGGACGAGGTCGACAAGCTCGCCGCCGGGTACGCCGGCGACCCGGCCGCCGCCCTGCTGGAGGTGCTCGACCCGGCCCAGAACCACACCTTCCGCGACCACTACCTCGAGGTCGACCTCGACCTGTCCGACGTGCTCTTCCTGGCCACCGCGAACGTGGTGGAGAGCATCCCCGGCCCGCTGCTGGACCGGATGGAGCTGGTCACCCTGGACGGCTACACCGAGGAGGAGAAGGTCGCCATCACCCGGGACCACCTGCTGCCCCGGCAGCGGGACCGGGCCGGGCTGACCGCCGAGGAGGTGACCGTCACCGACGCCGCGCTGGCCCGGATCGCCGCCGAGCACACCCGCGAGGCGGGCGTCCGGCAGCTCGACCGGGCCCTGGCGCGGATCCTGCGCAAGGTCGCCGTGACGCTGGCGACGGAGGCCGGACCGGTCCACGTCGACGTCGACGACCTGGCCCGGCACCTCGGCCGGCCGCGGTTCACCCCCGAGTCGGCGGAACGGACCGCCGTACCCGGGGTGGCGACCGGCCTGGCCGTCACCGGCGCCGGCGGCGACGTGCTCTTCGTCGAGGCGACCGGCATGGACGGCGAGCCGGGGCTGACCCTCACCGGCCAGCTCGGCGACGTGATGAAGGAGTCCGGGCACATCGCGCTGTCGTACCTGCGCGCGCACGGCCGCCAGCTCGGCCTGGACCCGAACGCGCTGGCCGGGCGGCGGCTCCACCTGCACGTCCCGGCCGGCGCGGTGCCCAAGGACGGACCGAGCGCGGGCGTCACCATGGTCACCGCGCTCGCCTCGCTGGCCAGCGGACGGCCGGTACGCCCCGAGGTCGGCATGACCGGCGAGGTGACCCTCTCCGGCCAGGTGCTGCCCATCGGCGGGGTGAAGCAGAAACTGCTCGCCGCGCACCGGGCCGGCCTGACCGAGGTGATCGTCCCGGCCCGCAACGAGCCGGACCTCGACGACCTGCCCGCCGAGGTACGCGCGGCGCTGACCGTGCACACCCTGTCCGACGTGGCGGACGTGCTCGCCGTGGCGCTACGCCCCGCCGAAGCCGAAGCCGAAGCCGAAGCCGAAGCCGAAGCCGAAGCCGAAGCCGAAGCCGAAGCCGAAGCCGAAGCCGAAGCCGAAGCCGAAGCCGAAGCCGAAGCCGAAGCCGAAGCCGAAGCCGAAGCCGAAGCCGAAGCCGAAGCCGAAGCCGAAGCCGAAGCCGAAGCCGAAGCCGAAGCCGAAGCCGAAGCCGAAGCCCGCACCGGCCCTGCGCTCGCCGCTGCCTGACCGGGTTGGTAGCAGGGGTCCCCTGCAGTGCCCTGAGCACTGCAGGGGACCCCTGCTCATCAAAAAGCGGTAACAGGGGACCCCTGCTACCACCCGAGGCGGGTCAGCGCTGGTCGCGGTCGCGGCGTACGGTCGCCTTGCGCCCCTTGATGGTGCTGCCGCGCAGCCCGGCGATCACCTCGTCGGCGACCCCCTGGGGCACCTCCACCAGGGAGAACCGGTCGGCGATCTCGATGGAGCCGATGTCCCGACCGCTGATCCCGGTCTCCCCGGTGATCGCCCCGACCAGGTCCTGGGGGCGGACGCCGGCCCGCCGGCCCAGCCCGATGAAGACCTGGGTCGTCCCACCCGTACGGGGCCGGGCCGGACGGCGCTCGCCGCGTCCCTCGTACCCCGGCCGGGTCTCGCGGGGAGCGCGGACCGGAACCTGCGGGATCTCCTCCTCGTCGTCGGCCCCCGGGCCGGTGGCCTCGTGCGCGAGCTTCACCGCCGCGAGCGCGACCTCCATCATGTCGAACTCGTCGGACAGCGACTCCACGATCACCCGGAACGGCTCCAGGTCGTCCTCGAGCAGGCTCTCCCGCAGCGCCGCCTGGGTCAGCTCCAACCGCCGGGTGCGCAGGTCCGCGACCGTGGGGATCTTGTCGATGGCGATCCGCTGGCCGGTCACCCGCTCGATGGTCTTGAGCATCCGGTGCTCGCGCGGCTCGGCGAGGGTGATCGCCACCCCCTCCCGCCCCGCCCGGCCGACCCGGCCGATCCGGTGCACGTACGACTCGGGGGCCGACGGGACGTCGTAGTTGACCACGTGGGTGAGCTGCTCGACGTCCAGCCCCCGGGCGGCGACGTCGGTGGCCACCAGCAGGTCGGCGGTGCCGGCGCGCAGCCGTCCCATCACCCGGTCCCGCTGCTCCTGGCTCATCCCGCCGTGCAGCGCCTCGGCCCGGTAGCCCCGACCGTTCATCGTCTCGGTGAGCCGGTCGACCTCCTCCCGGCTGCGGCAGAACACGATCGCCGCGGTGGGCGACTCCACATCGAGGACCCGGCCCAGCGCGGCCGGCTTGTGCGCCCGCGCCACGATGTACGCGCTCTGCCGTACCCGGGGCGTCTCGCCGGCCACCGCCGGCTCCCGGGCGATCAGGATGCGTACCGGGTCGGTCAGGTGCTGGCGGGCCATCCCGTCGATCCGGGCCGGCATCGTGGCCGAGAAGAGCACCGTCTGCCGCTGCTCGGGCGCGTGCTCGAGGATCGCCTCGATGTCCTCGGCGAAACCCATGTCGAGCATCTCGTCGGCCTCGTCGAGCACCACCGTGGCCAGGCCACCCAGGCGCAGCGTGCCCCGGGCGATGTGGTCCAGCGCCCGGCCCGGCGTCGCCACCACCACGTCCACCCCGGCGTCCAGGGCCCGCAACTGCCGCCCGATCGGCTGCCCGCCGTAGATCGGCAGCACCCGGACCCCCAGTTCGCGCCCGTACCGGTGCAGCGCCTCGGAGACCTGCACGGCCAGTTCCCGGGTCGGGGTCAGCACCAGCGCCGTCGGATCGCCCGACGTCCGTTCGGCGGGGAGCCGGTGTAGCAGGGGCAATGCGAAGGCGGCGGTCTTGCCGGTGCCGGTCGCCGCCTGGCCCAACAGGTCACGACCGGCCAGCAGGGGCGGGATCGCCTCCCGCTGGATCGGGGTGGGCTCCTCGTAGCCGAGGGACGCCAACGCGCCCAGCAACTCGGGCCGCAGCCCGAGGTCGGTGAAGTCGCTCGCCGGGTCGAGGTCGTCCGGACCGGTGGCAGCGGACGCTGGTTCGGGCGGTACAGGTGCGGAACTCATGCGCCAAGCCTTCCATCACCCCCGTGGGCACGTTGCGGCGACCGGGCCACATCGGCCACCTTCCGGTACGCCGGTGCGGACGACGCCCGCTCAGGCGTCGTCCGCACCACCGTGGCCCCGTCGACGGGGCCACGGCGTCCCGCTGCCATCCGGACCCACCGGCTGGGTCCGGGATCCCCCGATCAGGCAGTCGGGACGGACGGCTCAGAGGGTCAGCAGCACCGCGATTCCGACCATGGTGTCGAACACGGCGCACCACTCGGCCCACCCACGGGGCACCACCCGGTCCCGGCGGTGGTGCACGACGTCCCACGCCGCGTGGGCCAGCCAGCCGGCGGCCACCAGCCAGGTGGCGAGCGGCTCGGCGGCGGTCGCCGCGACCACCACCAGGCCGCCCCAGCCGAGCACCCCGGCCACCTGTACGGCGAGCATCCGGCGGTCGCCCAGCCGCCGCCGGTACGCGCCGATCACCAGGTAGGCCACCGGCAGCGCCAGCAGGAACCACGGGTTGGGCACGACCGGCGCGAACACCATGTCGACCGTCACGAGCAGGGCCAGCAGGGTCGGCCAGCGGCGCCGCAGCAGCCTGCCCAGCGGGCCCGCCGCCGGGGCCGGGCCGCTCGGGTGGACGTGGTCCTCCGGGCGACGCCACACCACGACGACCGTCGCCGGCACCATCAGCAGATGCGCGCCGAGGGTCAGGGCGTCCGCGTCGATCAGGCCGGCCCACCACGGTACGGCCAGCAGCGCCAGCGGCAGCAGCATCGCGGCGACCATCTCGCCCACCCCGGACCACGGGTGCCCCCGGTACCACATCCAGACCGTCATCCCGACCGCCATGTCCACGGCCATCACGCCGACGTCCACCTCGGGCCGGTCGAGCAGGCCGGGCCGGCCCAGGCCATCGGCGGCCAGCGCCCAGATCGGGTCGAGGAGCAGCATCCCCGCCACCATGGCGGCGAGCATCTCCAGTACGGGTCGGAGCAGCCGGCGGCGACCCGCCACCGGCCCGGACACCGGGGCCGTCCCGGTCGTCGTCGGGGCCGTCGCAGTTGTCGTTTCGGTCATGGGTCGAGCCTGCGGCCTACCCGCTCCGGAACCCATCCACGCGGTGTCACCGGTCGGCCGTGCGAAACGCCCGGCGTACCCGTGCGTTCCGGGTCGGACAGTCAGCGCGGCGTTCTCCTAACATCCACACCGTGCCGACCACCCCCGCCGCCCCGGATCCGGACCGCTGGCTGCGCCCGGCCCGGGCGACCACACTGGTGTCCCTGGCCAGCAGCCTGTGGGCGACCCTCTTCCTGCCCCTGATCGGCGTGCTCCGGGAGCCCGACCCGGTGCGCTCGGTCGCCGGTGCGCTCGGGATCGTCCTGTTCGCCGTCACGCAGGGGGCAGCGATGCACGCGGCGGTGACTCCGTGGCTGGACGACCGGACCCGTCGTCGCCGCCGGTTCGCCTTCGCCATCGCGGCGGTGCTGAGCGTGCCGCTGGTGGCGCCGCTGGCAGCCGGCGTCTGGCCGAGCTGGGCGTGGCTGGGCGCGACCATCGTCGGCACCGCCCCGCTGCTCGGCCCGGTGCGCGCGGTGCTGCCCGTCACGGCCGGGACGGTGGCCGTCGCGGCGGCGGTGGCCGTGTCGACCGGCGGCTCCGTGACGAAGCACCTGGTCATCGCCGGCGGCATCGGCATCGGCATCGCCGCCATGAACGGATGTCAGGTGTGGTTCTGGGACCTGCTGGTGAATGCCCGGCAGGGGCAGGAGGCGCGGGCCCGGCTGGCCGCCGCCGAGGAACGCCTGCGGTTCGCCCGGGACGTGCACGACGTGCTCGGGCACGCGTTGACCGTCATCGCCCTGAAGGCCGAACTCGCCGCCCGGCTCGCCCCGGTGGACGCCGAGCGCGCCGGACGGGAGGCCGACGAGGTGCGCCGGCTGGCCGCGACCGCCCTGGACGAGGTCCGTGACGCCGTACACGGGTACCGGCGGGTCGACCTCGCAGAGCAGGCCGCCGCTGTCGGGCAGGTGCTCCGGTCCTGTGGCGTACGGTCCACCGTTCTCCTGCCCGACGGGGACCTGTCGGCGGGGGCGTCGGCCCAGTTCGCGGCGGTACTGCGGGAGGCGAGCACCAACGTGCTACGGCACAGTCGGGCCGGCTGGTGCCGGATCGAGATCAGCGTGGCGGACGAAGTGGCCCGGATGACCGTCGCCAACGACGGGGCCTCGGCGGCCGGCCCGGACGACCGCAGTCATGGCCTGGCAGGTCTGACCGAACGACTGGCCGCCGTCGGGGGCGCGCTCGCCGTCCGGCGGGACGGCGACGTCTTCACCGTCGAGGCGACCGTGCCGGCCGCCGCATGATCCGCGTCCTGCTCGCCGACGACGAGGAGCTGATCCGGGCGGCCCTCGGCGCCCTGCTCGACCTGGAACCGGACCTGACGGTGGTGGCGCAGGCCGCCGACGGACCCGCTGCGGTGACCGCCGCCCGGGCCTACCGCCCCGACGTGGCCGTGGTCGACCTGGAGATGCCCGGCCTGGACGGGTTTGGCGTCACCACCGAACTGGCCCGGGTCCTGCCGGACTGCGCGGTGGTGATCCTCACCGGCCGGGGTCGACCCGCGCACCTGCCCCGCGCGCTCACCGCCGGGGCACGTGGTTTCCTGCCCAAGGGGTCGCCGGCCGGGGCGCTGGCCGACGTGATCCGGCGGGTGCACACTGGCGGCCGGTACGTCGACCCGGCGCTGGCCGCCGACGCGTTGAGCATCCCGCCCTGCCCGCTGACCCCACGGGAACTGGAGACGTTGCGGCTGGCCGAGTACGGCGCACCGGTCGCGGTGATCGCCCGCCGAGCCCACCTGTCCGACGGCACGGTCCGTAACTACCTCGCCGCAGCGGTGCAGAAGCTCGGTGCGGGCAGCCGTGCCGAGGCGGTCCGCGTCGCCCGGGACAACGGCTGGCTGTGACCCCCTCCGGCGGTGGGGGAGCGGGCGGTTAACCTGAGCGGCGTGCGGACCGTCGAGCTGCTCTGCTCCCCGCCGGTGGAGGACGCCGTCCGCGCCGCGTGGCACCGGCTCGCCGAGGCCGGCCTGCCCAGCCTGGCCCGGAACATCCATCCCACCAACCGTCCGCACCTGACGCTGGCCTCGGTCGACGAGTTTCCGCCCGGGGTGGAGGCGCGCCTCGCCGCCCTGTTCGACACCGCGCTGCCCCTGCCGGTGCGACTGGACCGGATCACCGTCCTGGACGGCAGCGCCCCGCTGGTCTGGCTGGTACGCCCGTCCGCCGCGCTCACCGCGCTGCATGCCGCCGTCTGGGACGTCCTCGCCGGTGCCGACGGGCTGCTGCCCTGGCACGCGCCGGGCCGGTGGATCCCGCACCTCAGCCTGGCGCTGCGCTTCCGGGACGCCGACCGCCGTCGGGCCCGCGCGGTGGCCGCCGTGGACCGCCCGGCCGGCGCGTTCGTCGCCGCCCGCAGCTACGACGGCTCCGACCAGACGGTCATCTCGCTGGGTCGCGCCGGTCGGTGGCGTCCGACGAACGGCGTGGGCGGGCCCAGACCAGGAACCGCTCGGCCAGGTCCACGTCCGCCGGCACCTCACCGGCGCCCTGCACCATAAGTCCGCCGGCCCCGGCGTATGTGACCGAGCCCCCTGCCCGGTGGGGGCAGAGGGCTCGGCCGGGCGGTCCGGCGCCGCACCCCGCGGACCGTCCGTCCAGGTGACTACCGGTAGAAACGCAGGTAGTCGAACTCCGCGGTGACCGCCGGCGTGGCTCCGCCGTGGGCGACCAGGCCGATCCGGGGGGTGGTGTCGGCGGGGAAGGTCCAGACCCCACCCCAGGTCCAGGTACGACCGTCCCGGCTGGACCCGGCCCGGAACTCGTGTTCCCCGGTGGCCGGGTCGACCCGGTGCGCCAGCCGCAGCCAGGTGGTGGTGGCCGGGGCGCCGACGATGTTGCCCCCGTACACCGGCTGGCCGGCGAAGGGCAGCTCGTAGCCGTACTCGACCTGCCGGGTGTTCCAGATCGCCACCTGGGTCAGCCGGGCGAACCGGTCGTCGTCGACGTACGCCACCAGGCCGGCCTGCTGGTAGTTGCGGACCGTCTCCTCGCCCAGGTCGAGGGTCACCCTTGTCTCGACGACGTAGTCACCGGTCGGCGCGTCGCGCAGCAGCACGCCGGCGGTGTTGCCGGTGCCGGTCAGGTCTCCCGGCTGCACCGGCCAGCGCAACGCACCGTCGGAGGCGGTGGCCGCCGGGTCCGGCCGCACCCACCGCCAGTCCGCGCCGAGGACGCCGGCGAACTCGTCGGAGAACTCCGGCAACAGCCGACCGGCCCGGGGCGTGGGCACGGTCCGCCGTACCGGCTGGTGCAGCCGGGCGAGGCTGGCGTTGTCGAACTCGACGACGCCGCCCTCGGCGACCAGGGTGAGGCGGCCGGTGGTCGGGCGGTCCAGACGCAGGGCCACCGTCGCGAGCTGGTCGCCCAGGCGGGCCGGGCTCAGCTCGGCGACCAACCGGTCGCCACGTACCTCGACGGCCAGGTGGTGCCGGTGACCGGGGACGAAGGTGGCCGGCAGGGGCGCGGACGCGGTCCGTCGGCCGTCGCGGGCCACCAGCCGCCCAGTGGCGGTGTCGACCCGGACGCCGACCCGGTCGCCGAGATCGACGCCGGCGCTGCGGGCGGTGTCCGGTCGCAGGTCCACCTCGGTGCGGACGTCTCCGCCGATGGTCGCCCGGCTGGTCAGCGTGCCGGTGCCGCGCAGGCGTCCGTCGGTGACCCGCCAGTCGCCGTCGCGCTGCCAACCGTCGAGCGTGGCGTCGTGGAAACGCTCGTCGACCCGTCCGGTGGTGATCGGGGCGGGCCGGTCACCGTCGGAGGGGCCGGCGCCCGCGTTCACCACCGGCCAGCCGTCGACCCAGTCGAGGCGGTCGATCAGCATCGGCCGCTCGTTGATGCCGAACGGCTCGTCCAGGTACGGGTCGGCGCGGTCGATGCCGTGGTACACGATCCAGTCCTGGCCGGACAGGTCGGTGAGGAAGCCGTTGTGCCCGACGCCGATCCAGCGGTTGCCGTTCTGGGTCAGCACGGGCGTGCCGCCGGCCCGGGAGGCGGTCAGCGACAGGCCGTCCCGGTCGACGAACGGCCCGCGTGGGCTGCGCGACCGCCCGACGTGGACGGAGTAGCCGGTGGCCGGCCCGGCGCAGCAGTTCGCGGCGGAGGCGAAGAGGTAGTACCAGCCGTCCCGGCGCAGCACGTAGCTGCCCTCGAACTTGTTGTCGATCGCCACCAGGGCCGGCTGGCCGACCGCGCGCAGCCCGTCGGCAGAGAGCTCGGTGACCGAGACGCCGCCGTAGTAGCTGCCGTAGTAGAGGTAGGGGGTGCCGTCGACGTCGGTGAACTGGCTGGGGTCGATGGTCCACAGCCAGCCGCCGCCACCGCCGGGGCGGGGGGCGACGACCGGTTCGTCGGCGAAGGTCCACGGGCCGGTCGGGGTGGGGGCGGTGGCCGCGCCCACGGCGAAGTCGCCCCCGTCGGGGGAGACGGTGGTGTCGGTGACGGTCACGTACATCACCCAGCGGCCGTCGACCCATCGCACGTCCGGGGCCCAGAACCCGGCGCCCTCCGCGGCGTACGGGGGACGCTGACCGGCGGCGAAGGCGTCCCCGACGTAGCTCCACCGGACCAGGTCGGCCGAGCGGGCCATGGGAACGCCGTGGAACCGCTGCTCGCCCTCGTGCAGGGGGTCGGTGGTGCCGTAGGCGTACCAGAGCCCGTCGTGACCCCGGACGATCACCGGGTCCGCGAAGGTGTCCGCGAAGGCGGCGGAGACCGGGTTGTCGTACGGCTGCTTTGGGGCCGCCAGGGCCGGCGCGGACGCGGTGGCGGCGAGGAGGAGTCCGAGTACGGCGCTGCACGCGCCGCCGCGGCGGAGGTGTCCCATCAGACCTGCCTTGGGTCGTCGGTGGTGTCGACCGTCGTCGCTGCGGTGTCGTGCCTTTCTACAACGTTGGATACAACGATGTAAAGATCTCGCCGGTTCCCGGAGCCGACCCCTTTGCGGGCAGAATGGGAGGAATGCTCGCACTTCGTCCGGTGGTGCACGATACCGTCGAGTCCAGGCTCATCCGGCCGCGCCGTACCGGGAGAGAGGACCGTCCCATGCGAGTGCCCAGCCGACGCCCAGGCCAGCCCGGGTCGTCCGTGGTGGCGGACGACCCGGGCACCGCGCCCCGAGCCCCTGCGCCCCGCCCCGACCTGGACGCCTACCGCACCGCGGTGACCGAACTTGTGGTCGAGGTCGGGGCGCTCGCCGACGAGCACTCCACCACCGCCCGGCAGGCGCTGCTCACCGACCGACTCGGTGAACCCGCCCTGGCCGACGTCCTCGCGGCCACCCCGCAGGGTGTGGTCGGCGCCCGCGAGACCCTGCTGCTGGAACTGGCCCGGCACCGCCCGAATCCCGGTAGCGCCGTCGACCTCACCACCCTGGTCCGGAGCTACCTGCTCTCCCGGATCGACGTGCTGTGGTGGCCGACCGCGTCCACCTACCCGACCGACGACCACGTCCGGCGGGACGCCGACCTGGTCGACCTGGTCGACCTGGACCGGCTGCGTCGCCGGGGCCTGCTGCGGTTCCGCTACCGGCGACAGCCCGGCACACTCCTCGGCCGGGCCGTCCGCGCCGTCCGGCGACGGGTCGGCGCGCATCGCTCGCCGCACACCGCCGGACTGCGACTGCACCACGCTCGACCCGAGCCGGTGGCGCTGCTCAACCAGATCGCCGCCGAGTTCGCCCTCGCCGCGCCGGCCGACACGCCCCCGCTCTGGGTCACCAGCCTCACCCGCAGCCTGGAGCACCAGTACCAGCTTCGTCGGCTCGGCCACCCGACCGTGCCGCCCAGCTCGCACTGCCTCGGCTGGGCCGCCGACGTGGAGATGCACTGGTTCCGCCGGTACGGCGCCGCCGAGGCGCTGGCCACCGTGCTGCGCGGCCGCCAGGACGCCGGCGAGATCACCGTCGTCGACGAGGGGCCCGCGTGGCACCTCTGCGTCGCCCCCGACGCCGTGCCCCAGCTGCGTCAGGCGTACCGGACCGAGCTGGGGGAGTGAGGGCGACCCGGACGAGGCCGCCCTGCTCGTCCGGGTCACCCCACGCGCAGGACCGACGATTGTCCAACGCCCAGGACGGACGTGGTCGACGCCGACGCCGACTGGCGCTACCTGGAGGACCTGCCCGACCCCGTACTGCTCACCGAGGCGGACGTGACCGCCGCCGCCGACGCGCTGACCACGGCGCGGGCGGTGGTCGTCCAACTGCAACAGCCCCGACCGTGGACACCACCGGGGCGGGGGCCGCCTTCGTCGCCGCGCTCACCACCGGGCTGCTCCGCGACGCACCCCGCGAGCGGGTGGCCCGGCTGGCGGTCGCGGCGGCCGGAGCGACCGTCGGCCGTCGGGGCGGGCGGCCGGCGCTGACCGGGGAGGCCATCGCCGGGCAACTGGTCCGGATCCCGCCCCGCTGACCAGCAGGCGGCATGATCAGTGTGCCGCGCGCGCCGGGGCGGGTCTGGCGCACTCGAACGGGAAACCGGCACACGCCGACGGCCTGCCGGTGCCAGCGTCGCTGGTGGCCCGGCAGGCCGTCGGCGGTACGGGTGGGGGCGTCAGCCCGCCGGCGGGTACGGGTCGTCCCGGTAGGTGTACTCGGTCTCGATCCGGCCGTCGGCGGTGTGGACGACGAGCTGGCTGGGCTCGTCGGCGTGCGCCGCCTTCCGGCCCGCGTCGACCGCGCCCTGCTTGGTGTCGTACCGACCGACCTGCTTGCCGCCCTGTTCGACCTTCCAGCCCGGACCGTCCGGCACCACGTGGTACTCGTTGCGCTTCATCGTCACCTCACCGTCCCTTCGTAGAAGGTCTGGTACCCGTCCCCGACGGTCGGAAACCGGGCCCACCCGCCACCGTGGACAACCCGAGGTCGCTGACCTAGCGTCTTCCAGGTATGCGGAGACATACGCTCGTGCTCGGTCTGGCGATGCTGCTGGCGCTGACCGCCTGCTCAGGATCGGACCCGGTCGCGGGGTCGCCGGCCGAGCCGTCCGAGAACATCCCGGCCGCCTCCCGGCAGAGCCCGGCCGAGGCCGAGCGGACGCTGGCCAGCCTGCGCCGCGTCGACGACCTGCCCCTGTTCGAGATGACCTACGTCGGCGACTACGACGCCCAGACCGGCCTGGACCGGCCCACCCCCAGCCCGGTCGGCTGCTCGCTCTTCGCCGCCCTCGGCGACCGGGACCGGCCGCTGTTCGCCCGGAACTTCGACTGGGACCCCAACCCGGCGATGGTGCTGCGCACCGATCCGCCCGACGGGTACGCCTCGATCTCCGTGGTGGACATCTCCTACCTCGGGGTGGGATCCGACCCGACCGGCGATCGCCGACTGCTCGACGCGCCGCTGCTGCCCTTCGACGGAATGAACGAGCGCGGCCTCGCGGTGGGCCTGGCCGCCGACGACCACGCCCGCGCGGAGCCGGTCCCCGGGCTGCCCCGGGTCGGCAGCGTCCGGATCCTCCGGCTGGTGCTCGACGAGGCGGCCACCGTCGCCGAGGCGGTGCGGGTGTTCCAGCGGTACAACCTCGACTTCGAGGGCGGGCCGCCGCTGCACTACCTGCTCGCCGACGCGACCGGAGCGTCGGCGGTGGTGGAGTTCGTCGACGGCCGGATGCGGGTGCAGCCGGGCAGTGGGGGCTGGCAGGCGCTGACCAATGTGCCGGTGATCGACGTGCCGGAGCAGCAGCGTCGCGCCGACCGCCGCTACCGGATGCTCGCCGAGGCGCTGACGGCCGCCGGTGGACGGCTGGACGCCCCGGCGGCGCTGGAGCTGCTCGACGAGGTCCGGCAGGGACACACCCGCTGGTCGGTGACGTACGGGCTGCGCAGCGGCGAGGTGCGGGTGGTCACCGCCGGCGGCGGCCGGCACGAGTACCGGTTGCCGCCGGGCTGACCCGGGCACGGTCGGCCCCGTGCCCCGCCGCCCCGCACCCCCGCCGCCCGTGATCCCGTCGCCCTGGGCCCGTGAGCACGTCCTGCCCGCACGCCTCGGCCCGGCCCCCCCGTCGTGGGGGACCGGGCCGAGGATCCGGGTGTTACGACCGGCTGCGGTAGCTGGGCTGGGTCTGCGGGTTGAACTCCTGGTACCGGGTCAGCTTCGCCGACGCGGTACGCGGGTCGTTGATCTCGATGACGTCCAGGCCCTTGATGGTGTCACTGGAGTAGATGTACCCGTTGTAGTAGTACGCCGACCAGGTGCCGCCGAAGGTGAGCTGGGCGTCCGACAGCGGCCCCCGCTCCCAGTAGCCGATCTCCTCCGGCTGTGCCGAGTCGGTGAAGTCCCAGACCGAGATGCCGCCCTGGTACCAGGACTGGACCATGATGTCGCGCCCCTTGACCGGCAGCAGCGAGCCGTTGTGCGCGACGCAGTTCTCGGTGTCCGCGTTGGCCCGAGGGATCTTGAAGTAGCTGCGGAAGATCATCGTCCGGTCGTCGCCGCTGCCGGAGATGTCGTAGACGGCGCTCGCGCCCCGGTTCGGTCCCACGGTCGCGTTGCAGGTCGCCGCGCCGCCACCGCCCAACTCGTCGGCGAAGACCACCTTCGTGCCGGCGTTGTTGAAGGTGGCCGAGTGCCAGAAGGCGAAGTTCGTCGTGTCCCGTACCTGGTTGATGATCCGGGGCGCCTCCCGGTCGGCGATGTCCATCAGGATGCCGTCACCCATGCACGCCCCGGCGGCCAGGTTCTTGTCCGTGTACACGGTGATGTCGTGGCAGCCGCTCGTCGCCGAGCCGCCTGGACGCCCCGGGTACCCGCCGTCCGGGAAGAGGTTCGGGGTGGCCACCACAGCCGCTGTCGTCGGCTTCTTCACCGGCACCCTGACGATGGAGATGGAGTCGTGCGGCCGGGCGCAGCCGACGTAGGTGTCGGACGGGCCGTACGAGGAGACGTAGAGGTAGACGGTGTCGCGGGTGTGGTCCGGCACCAGGGTGTGCGTGTGCGAGCCGCAGGCGGTCTGGACGGACTTGACGTAGCGCGGGGCGGTCTTGTCGCTGATGTCGAAGATCTTGATGCCCTCCCACGCGGTCGCATCCGGGGGGACCCGGGTGCTGGTGCAGGAGTCGTCGCTGCGGGGCGTGTCGGTCGACAGGAACAGCAGGTCACCGTGGACCGAGATGTCGTTCTGCGAACCCGGGCAGAGCACCTGCGAGACCAGCTTCGGTCGCTGCGGCCGGGCGACGTCGTAGATCTGGAAGCCGTCGTAGTTGCCGACGAAGACGTACTTGCCCTGGAAGGCCAGGTCGCTGTTGATGGTGTTGTTCAGCGGCGACGTGATCGGCACGTTCGCGATCTGGCGCATGTTGGGGCTGCTGACGATCTCGTCGACCCCGGGCACGGTGGCCGGGCTCGCCGTGTACACCGCCGTGGTGGCCGTCCCGGTGGTTGCCTTCGCGGCCCCGGGCGCGGCGGGGGCGAGACTCAACAGGAGGAGACCGGCGGCCGCCAGGGCCACGGCCCGCAGGTGGCGTGTCGGGGGAGAGAGACTGCTCATCGGCGGCATCCTTCGACAGGGGACTATGGTACGAGGGCGCCTTGCAGCCCGACGATAGCAGTCGATGTGGCCCGGCCAGCGGGAGTTAACAGCGTAAATACGCACGTCACGGTGAAAGCGGGGAGGAGCGTCGATGACGGTCCGACACGGACGGCTGTTGGCCGTCGCCATGGTGCTGGTGGTGGTGGGGGCGGCGGCCGTGCTGCTGCGGTTCACCGCTGGCCCGCCCGAGCCACCCCCGCCACCGGCCGCCGGCTCCGCCACGACGCCCGCGCCGCCGGACGGTCCGCCGGTGATCGTGCCGGGCCGTCCCGGTGAGCCCGCGGTGACCCGGGCCGCCAGCGAGGTCAGCCGGGGTCCGTCAGGCCACAACGACGCGGACGTCCGGTTCGTCCGGGCGATGATTCCGCACCACAACCAGGCGTTGGAGATGGCCGCGCTCGCCCCGCAACGGGCGGGTGACCCGGCGGTGCGGGCCCTGGCCGAACGGATCCGGGCGAGTCAGGGGCCGGAGGTCGGCATGCTGCGGGGCTGGCTCGCCACCCGGGGGCTGCCGGCCGAGGGCACCGGGCACGACCACGGTGCCGGCACCATGCGGGGCATGCAGTCCCCGGAGGCGATGCGGCAACTCGCCGAGGCCCGGGGCGCGGACTTCGACCGGCTCTTCGTCACGATGATGACCGATCACCACCGTGGGGCCATCGCGATGGCCACCGACCTGCTCCGGGTCGGCGCGGACCTGACCCTGTCGGAGTTCGCCACGGCCGTCGCGGTCGAGCAGAACGTGGAGATCGACCGGATGCGGACGCTGCTCGACCGCTGACCGGCCGGGGCATCGGTTCCGACTCAGTCGGTGCCGCCAGCCCCACCGTTGTCGCCCGGGGCGGTGGTCTGGACCGGCGTCGGCTCGGTCGGCCCGCTTCCGGGGTCCGTGGTGGGGGCGCTCGGTGCCGTGGTGGTGGGTGCGCCGGTGGGCTCGGTCGACGGACCCGGGTCGACGTTGCCGCTCGGCTCCGGGCTCGGGGTCGCGCTCGGTTCGGCCGACGGGCGTCCACCGGACCCGCCGGGACGGTGCGGCCGGCTCGGGCCCGACGTCGTCTCCCCGTCCGGCGACTCCTGCGGATCGCCGCTGGGGACCGTCGCCGACGGGGTCGGCTTCAGGTTGGTGGCCGGCGGCGGCTCGTCTTGGGGGACGCTCATCGCGGCGACCAGGCCGGTGAGGGCCACCAGCACGGCCACGACCGCACCGACCAGGGTGCCACGTCGCCGGCCGCGCGACCCGGTCGCGCCGCCCACCGGCACGGCGGGCAGGTCGGTACGGGTGTCCGGGCCGGAGGCGCGCAGCGGGCTGGGAACCGCCACGGTGGGCGTGCCGTCGGCGACGGCGACGACGGGGTTGTCCGCTGCCGCCCGTGCCGCCGCGGCCATCTCGGCGGCGGAGGCGTACCGGTCGGCCGGGTCCTTTGCCAGCGCCCGGAAGACCAGGTCCTGCACCGGCGCGGGGATCTCGGGCGGCAGCGGCGGGGGCTCGTCGTCCAGGTGGCGTACGGCCACCTGGAGCGGGTTGTCGCCGGTGAACGGCGGGCCGCCGGTCAGGCAGCAGTAGGCCACCGCGCCGAGGGCGTAGATGTCGGTGCCGGCCGACACCGGTCGGCCGGCGGCCTGCTCCGGTGCCATGTACAGGGCGGTCCCCGGGACGGCGTTGGTGCTGGTGATGCTGGTGACGTTGGTCGACCGGGCCACCCCGAAGTCGACCAGCACGACGGTGCCGCTCTCCTGGACCATCAGGTTGCTGGGTTTGACGTCCCGGTGGACGATGCCGCCGGCGTGCGCCGCGTGCAGGGCCTCGGCGGCCTGGGCCACCACCGACATGGTCGCGGCGACGTCGAGCGTGCCCTCGGCCTCGATGCGCTTGGAGAGCGGTTTGCCCTGGACGAACTCCATCACCAGGTAGTCGGCCGTGCCACCGTCGGGAAGCTCGTCCTGGCCGCAGTCGTACACCTGGACGATGCCGGGGTGGCGCAGCGCCGCCATCATCCGGGCCTCGGCGCGGAACCGGGCGATGAAGTCGGGGTCGGAGACCAGGGCGGGCAGCAGCACCTTGGCCGCCACCTGCCGGCCCAGCACCACGTCGGACGCGCGCCAGACATCGCCCATGCCGCCGGTGGCGACACGTTCGTCCAAGCGGTACCGGCCGCTGAGCACGACTCCCGGAGACAACACGGTATTACCGTACCCATCGGCGTACGGGGCTATCCCGGCGCGACCCTCGGTCGGGTGTGCGCGGTGCGGCGGTCGCGACACGTTCGGTGATCGATGGTGCGAGGAGACCGCACCCCCGGCGTCCATCGACCGCTCGGGCAGCCCTGGAGCCGACCCGCCCGAGACGCCCGTACGCTGCGTGAACACCCACCCGGTTCCCGTCTGGCCAGGCAGGGGCGACGCCGGGCTCCCCCGTGTTACGCCGACACGCCGTTCTCTCTGGTTGACTTATGTCACTTTTCTTACTCGTCATGTTGCCTTGTCGCGCCATGACCAGGCCCCTAGCGTTACCGACTCGGGTCGTCCCGAGCGGGGCACAGGGGGTTGTCGGGCGGAGTTCCGCCCGACGGCGTACCGCTGCGGCGGGGACGTTTCGAGGCCAGCGGGGGGCGGATGGTGCGGGTGGGCGTCGACGGCACCGACCCCGGACGGCCGGGGCGGGCCGGACGCATGGCAGGATCCATTCCCCGATGACCGGTGAGCTGAACGCGGTGGTGACCGCCGCGCAGAACGGGGACGAGGACGCCTTCCGCCTCCTCTACCGCACCCTGCAACCGGGCCTGCTGCGCTACCTCACCGTCCTGGTCGGCGGGGACGCCGAGGACGTGGCCTCGGAGACCTGGTTGCAGATCGCCCGCGACATGTCCGCCTTCACCGGTGGGGAGTTCCGCGCCTGGGCGGTCACCGTCGCCCGCAACCGGGCCATGGACCACCTGCGCCGGCAGCGCCGCCGCCCGGCCGTGCCGGTGCCCGTACAGTCGCTCAGCGAGTTGCCCGGTGACAGCGACACCGCCGAGCACGCCGGGGAGGCCCTCGGCACCGAGTCGGCGATCGCCCTGATCGCCAACCTGCCGCCGCGCGAGGCGGAGGCGGTTCTGCTCCGGGCGGTGATCGGGCTGGACGCCGAGTCCGCCGCCCGGGTGCTGGGCAAACGACCCGGCGCCGTACGCACCGCGGCGCACCGGGGGCTGCGCCGGCTCGCCGCCCTGCTCAGCGACGCCGACGGTGCGCCGACCGCGGCCGCCCCACCCCGCCCACGTCCCGGTCGCGGTCGGCAGGTGCCGGCCCCGCCACACGCCGAACCGGCGGACGGTTGACGTGAGGAGAGTCTGGATGCGTTTCCGTCGATCCCGCCGCCCGGGCGGTCCGACAGCCGAGCGGCTGCTCGACCTCAGCGCCAGCGGGCGTGCCGGCGACACCGACGACCCCGTCGCCCGGCTGCTGGCCGCCGCCGCGGCGCCGGCCCGTACCGGCGAACTGGCCGGCGAGGAAGCCGCGCTGGCCGCGTTCCGGGCTGCCCGAGCGGAGCGTCCGGTGCCCGCGCTGACCCCGTCCCGCCCGCGCCACACCGCCCGCGCCGTGGCCTGGCTGGCCGGCCTGGCGGTCGTCGCGACCGCTGGGGTCGCGGTGGCCACCGTCGGCCTGGACCGGTCCGACCCGCCACCACCGCCCGCGCCGACCACGAGTTCCCCGGACCCGTGGTCACCCGGCGGCGGTGATCCCTCGGCACCGGGGACCGTCCCGACGCCGTCCACCACCACCGGGGCCACGCCCGCCACCACGCCCCCACGGTCCGCCGGCCCCCGCACCCCCGGCGAAGAGGCCCAGCAGGGCCTCTGCCGCGCCTACCTGGCGAAGCCCACCGGGCAGCGCGGCAAGGCACTGGAGAGCACGGCCTTCCAGCGGCTCGTCGAGGCGGCCGGCGGTGCCGAGCAGGTCGACGCGTACTGCGAGGACCTGGTGGGGACGGAGCCGACCGGCCGCCCCTCCTCGACCGGCCAGCCCACGACGACCCCCCGCACCGGTCCGCCGACCGACCACCCGTCCCCGTCCCGCTGATCCCGCCCGTCGGCTGCCGTTCCACTGATTCCGTCCGTCGGCTGCCGGCCGCCGCCCGCTGGTCCCCGCATAACGAGCGACACCCCTGGTTCGTCTGTTAGACATGATCCCGAGGGGCCGCCGACGTGTCGGTTCGCGACGGTGGGCCCGGCGTCGACGAACGTTTCGGGGAGGGCCGCCCATGGTGATGCCGTCGAAGCTCGACTGCTCGCCGATCCTGCGGGAGGCCGGTGCCGCCGCCGGCCACATCGCCCGGATCTGCTTCAAGACCGGCCCACCGGCCCGCACCGGTGTCGAACTGGAATGGACCCTGCACGATGCCGCGGATCCGGCCCGTCCCGTCGACCGGGACCGGCTGCGCGCGGCACTGGGGCGACACAGCCCCACCACGCTGGACGGCACCAGCCCGGCCGAGCGGCTCCGCCACGGCGGTACGGTCACCGTGGAGCCCGGCGGGCAGGTGGAACTCTCCACCGCGCCGCGACTCTCGCTCGCGGCCCTGCTCACCGACACCGACGCGGACATCGGTGAGCTGACCCGGCTGCTGGACGCCGCCGGCCTCGTTCTCGGCCGCAGCGGCATCGACCCGCACCGGTCCCCCCACCCGGTCGTCGACACCCCCCGGTACCACGCCATGTGCCGTGCCTTCGACCGGACCGGCCCGGCCGGCCGGACCATGATGTTCAGCACCGCCGGCCTCCAGGTCTGCCTGGACGCCGGGGAGGCCGGCGACCTGGTGGCCCGGTGGACGGCGGCGCACGCCGTCGGCCCGCCGCTGCTGGCGGCCTTCGCCACCGCCGAGCGGCATGCCGGTCGGCTCACCGGCTGGGCGTCGGCCCGGATGGCCGCCTGGCTGACCATCGACCCGACCCGCACCCGGCCGGTCTGGCAGCCCACCGACGCGCACCGGGACCCGGTGACGGCCTGGACCGGGTTCGCGCTCGCCGCGCCGCTGCTCTGCGTCCGCACGGACGGCCCGGACTGGACCGTCCCGCCGGGCATCACCTTCGCCGACTGGATCGACGGGGCGCTGTCCCGCCCGCCCACCACCGACGACCTCGACTACCACCTGAGCACCCTGTTCCCGCCGGTGCGGCCCCGGGGTTACCTGGAGATCCGCTACCTGGACGCCCAGTCGGGGCGGGACTGGGTGGTGCCGGTGGCGGTGCTGGCGGCCCTGTTCGGCGACCCGGCGACGACCGCCGCCGCGGTGGCCTGCGCCACGTCGGTCGCCGACCGCTGGTACCAGGCGGCCCGGTACGGGCTCGCCGATCCGCCGCTGGCCCGGGCCGCAGGGGAACTGTTCGACCTGGCGCTGGCCGCCCTGCCCGGGCTCGACCTGCCGGCCGGCGAACACCAGGAGATCGTCCGAGGGGTACGACGGCGACAGGCCGTCGCGGAGAGGAACGCACGTTGACATCCACCCAGTCGGAGGCCGAGACACTCCGCGACCGCATCGCGGCCGAGTTGGCCCGCACCCGGGCCCGGACCGCCGGGCTGACCGATGCGGTCGACGACGACGACCTGACCCGACAGCACTCCCCGTTGATGTCGCCGCTGGTCTGGGACCTGGCGCACGTCGGCAACCAGGAGGAGCTCTGGCTCGTCCGGGACGTCGGCGGCCGGGGGCCGGTCCGCCACGACATCGACGACCTTTACGACGCGTTCAAGCAACCCCGCCGGGACCGGCCGTCCCTGCCGCTGCTGCCGCCCGGCGAGGCCCGGGCCTACCTGGCGACCGTCCGGGACAAGGTGTACGACCTGCTGGAGCGGGTGAGCCTCACCGACCGGCCGCTGGTCGCCGACGGCTTCGCCTTCGGCATGATCGTCCAGCACGAGCAGCAGCACGACGAGACGATGCTCGCCACCCACCAACTGCGTTCCGGCCCGCCGGTGCTCGGCGCGCCACCACCGCCCGAGCCGGCGGTCCGGGTCGACGGGGAGGTGCTGGTGCCGGCGGGCCCGTTCACCATGGGCACCTCCACCGACCCGTGGGCGTTGGACAACGAACGCCCCGCCCACACCGTCGACCTGCCCGCGTACGTCATCGACGCCGCCCCGGTCAGCAACGGGCGGTACCGGGAGTTCATCGCCGACGGCGGGTACGACGACCCCCGCTGGTGGAGCGCGGCCGGGTGGGCGCACCGGCAGGCCGAGGGGCTGACCGCCCCGATGCACTGGCGGCGCGACGGCGACGGCTGGGCGTACCGCCGGTTCGGCCGGTGGGACCCGGTACGCGACGACGAGCCGGTGGTGCACGTCTGCTGCCACGAGGCGGAGGCGTTCGCCGCCTGGGCCGGGAAGCGGCTGCCCACCGAGGCGGAGTGGGAGAAGGCCGCCCGCTGGGACCCGGCCACCGGCCGCTCCCGCCGCTACCCCTGGGGCGACGACGAGCCGACCGCCGCGCACGCCAATCTCGACCAGCGTCACCTCTGGCCGGCGCCGGTCGGCGCGTACCCGGCCGGGGCGTCCCCGCTCGGGGTGCACCAGCTCGTCGGCGACGTGTGGGAGTGGACCTCGACCACCTTCCGGGGTCACCCCGGGTTCACCGCGTTCCCGTACCGGGAGTACTCCGAGGTGTTCTTCGGCGACGACTACCGGGTGCTGCGCGGCGGCTCGTTCGGCACCGACCGGGCGGCCTGCCGGGGCACCTTCCGCAACTGGGACTACCCGATCCGCCGGCAGATCTTCAGCGGCTTCCGCTGCGCCCGTGATCCCCGCCCGGAGGAACGGTGACCCGGCGGGCGGCCGGTGCCGCCTGATGTGCCGACACCTGGCGTACCTCGGTCCACCGGTGTCGCTGCGGGCGTTGCTGTTCGACCCGCCGCACTCGCTGGTCCGGCAGTCCTGGGCACCCCGGGACATGCGCGGCGGTGGCACGGTCAACGCCGACGGGTTCGGCGTCGGCTGGTACCCGGGCGACGGTGCGCCGGTCCGCTACCGCAGCGCGCAGCCGATCTGGAGTGATCCGGCCCTGCCCGACCTGGCCGCCGCCACGGTCGCCGGCGCCGTGCTGGCCGCCGTCCGCTCCGCCACGGTCGGCATGCCGGTGCACGCCGGGGCCGCCGCGCCGTTCGCCGAGGGCGCCTGGCTATTCAGCCACAACGGCGTGGTACGCGGCTGGCCCGACTCGGTGGCCGGGCTCGCCGCCGCGCTCCCGGTGCAGGACCTGCTCACCCTGGACGCCCCGACCGACTCGGCGCTGCTCTGGGCACTGGTCCGGCACCGGCTGCGGGCCGGCGCGGACCCGACCGAGGCGCTCGCCGACACCGTCCGGGCGGTCGCCGACGCGGCCCCGGGTTCCCGGTTGAACCTGCTGCTCACCGACGGGCGTACCGCCGTGGCGACCGTGGCCGGGCACGCGCTGTCGGTCCGCGCGGACGGTGACGCGGTGCTGCTCGCCTCCGAACCCCTCGACGACCACCCCGCCTGGCGGCCGGTCCCGGACGGCCACCTGGTGGTGGCCACCCCGGCCGGGCTGCGTACCAGCCCGCTCGGCGGGTAGACCGGCCTGCCCCCTGGAGCAGCGCCACGCCGACCGGGACGCGGGCGCCCGACGCACACCGATTCGCACCTCCCCGGCCAGCGGCCGGATCAGCAACTGGGAAAGGGACAACCATGAGCGCCGACCCCTTGGAGATCCACCTGGACGAGCGGGACCTCGCCCGGAGCCTGCGCGAGGACGTCCGGGCCGGCTTGACCGCCAACCCGAAGTGGCTGCCGCCGAAGTGGTTCTACGACGCCCGGGGCAGCGAGCTGTTCGAGGAGATCACCCGGCTGCCGGAGTACTACCCGACCCGGGCAGAACGGGCCGCGCTGGTGCGGCACGCCGCCCGGATCGCCGAGGTGACCGAGGCGAAGACCCTGATCGAGCTGGGTTCCGGCTCGTCGGAGAAGACCCGGCTGCTGCTCGACGCGCTCAGCGACCAGGGCACCCTCGGCACCTTCGCCCCGCTGGACGTGTCGGTGAGCGCGCTGCGCCAGTCCACCGCCACCCTCGCCGCCGACTACCCCCGGCTGCGGGTACGCGGCATCGTCGGGGACTTCACCCGGCACCTGGACCGGCTGCCCACCGGCGGCCGGCGACTGGTCGCCTTTCTCGGTGGCACCATCGGCAACCTGCTTCCCGACGAGCGGGCCGCCTTCCTCGGCGCGATGCGCGCCGCGCTGGAGACCGGGGACTGGCTGCTGCTCGGCACCGACCTGGTCAAGGACCCGGCGATCATCGTTCCCGCCTACGACGACGCCGCCGGGGTGACCGCCGAGTTCGACCGCAACGTGCTGCGGGTGGTCAACCGCGAGCTGGGCGCCGACTTCGTGCCCGAGAAGTTCCGGCACGTGGCCCACTGGGACGCCGAGCGGGAGTGGATCGAGATGCGTCTGCGGGCCCAGCGGCCGATGCGGGTTCGGGTGCTCGACCTCACCGTCGACTTCGCCGAGGGGGAGGACCTGCGGACCGAGGTGTCGGCGAAGTTCCGCCCGGACGGGGTGGCCGCCGAGCTGGCCGCCGCCGGCTTCACCGCCGAGGAGTTCTGGACCGACCCGGACGGGCTCTTCGGTCTCACCCTGGCCCGGGCCTGCTGAGCGTTTCCGCTGCCTGTGACCCACCCGATGGTAGCGACCACGACATGATCGGGTAGGCTTGCCGGCGCGAAGGGGAGTAGCCCCCAATGTCGTGGTCGACACACTGATGCTCCGGCATCCGGCCACGCGGCCCCGTCCCGGGGCGGGCGAGACCTTCGACTCAGGCTGTCAACAGCCGGGTCGAGGGCGCCCCTGTTCCTCCTCCCGGCCTGATCCGGAAGGACGCCCATGGAGGGCTTTCTCGTCGCGCTGGCGGTCAGCTTCGGCGTGATCTTCGTTGCCGAGCTGGGGGACAAGTCCCAGCTCATGGCCCTGACCTTCGCCACGCGGTTCAAGACGGTCCCGGTGCTGATCGGGATCACCGTCGCCACCGCCGTGGTCCACCTCGTGTCGGTCGCCATCGGCTACGGCCTCGGCGCGACCCTGCCCACCGGGTGGATCGCCCTCGTCGCCGGTATCGCCTTCCTCGGCTTCGGCGCGTGGACGCTGCGCGGGGACACCCTCACCGAGGAGGAGAAGCGCAAGGCCGAGCGGAGCACCAAGTCGGCGGTGTTCGCCGTGGGCGTGGCGTTCTTCCTCGCCGAGCTGGGTGACAAGACCATGCTCGCCACCATCACCCTGGCCACCCAGTACGGCTGGTTCGGCACCTGGATCGGCTCGACCATCGGTATGGTCGCCGCCGACGCGCTCGCCATCGTGGTCGGCCGGATGCTGGGCCGCAAGCTCCCGGAGAAGACCATCAAGTACGGCGCCGCGATCCTCTTCGCGATCTGCGGCCTCTGGCTGATTCTCGACGCGGTCAACCAACTCACCTGATCGGCCCCTCGTTGCCCACCGGGCCGTTTTCTCGGCTCGTCCCGTCCGGGGCGAAGGCCACCTCCCGTTGCCGGGAGGTGGCCTTCCTGCTGAGCACCTGGGCGAGGAGCAGGGTGATGATGCCGGCCACGACAACGGTGAGCAGGCCGACGCGCAGGCTGGTCAGGTCGGCGACGGAGCCGACCAGGGGCGGAGAAAGCAGGAAGCCGGCGCGCAGCAGCCAGCTGACGATGGTCAGGCCAGTGCCCGGGGACAGGCCGGGCAGTTCGTCGGCGGTGTGCATGGCGGCGGGCACGAGGGTGGCGAAGCCCAGCCCGGCGAAGGCGAACCCACCCAACGTGGTGCCCACGGTGGGCACGGCCAGGGCGGCGCCCATACCGACGGCGGCGAGCGCCGCGCCGGCTTGGGCGACGGCGCGCTGGCCGAAACGGTCCACGACGCGGTCGCCCGCCAGGCGGCCGAGGGTCATGGCTCCCTGGAACGCCACGACCGCCAGACCGGCGACGGCGGCGCCGGTGTGCAGATAGTCGCTCAGGTAGATGGCGCCCCAGGACGCGCCGGCATCCTCCACCAAGGCCCCGCAGGCGGCCAGCGCGCTCAGCGCGGCGAGCATCCGCACGGCGGGGCCGGCGAGCGAGCGTCGGCCCGGGTGATGGTGTGCGGGCGGCGCGCCGGGATGCCCGTCGACGGCGGCAACGTCCTCAGCCTCGGTGGCTCGCTCGGCGTCCTCCGGTCCGGGCAGCAGGAAGCGGTAGGCGACCAGGGCGACGAGGCTGAACGTCACGGCCGAGATCCCCAGGTGAATGGTGAGGGGAACGTCGAGGCCGGCGGCGGCCGAGCCCATCAGGCCGCCGAGTACCGCGCCGATGCTCCACACCCCGTGCAGCGAGTTGAGGATCGAACGCCGGTAGCGGCGCTGCACGCGCAGGCCGTGGGCGTTCTGCGCCACGTCGACGATCGAGTCGAGGGCGCCGACGACGAACAGCACGGCGCCGAGAGCGAACCAGTTCGGCGCTGCGGGGATGGCCAGCGTCGCGCTGGTGGTGATGACGATGCCGAACGCCGCCAGCCGGGCGGAGCGAAAGCGGCGGATGGCGGCACCAGCGAGCAGCCCGGCCAGCAGGGCGCCGATCGAGTAGCCGGCCAGGGCGGTGCCGAGCACGGCGTTGCTCAGCCCGAGGTCGGCCTTGATCTGCGGATAGCGCGGGACGACGTTGAAGAACACGGCGCCGTTGGTGAGGAACAGCGCGGCGACGGCGGCGCGGGCCCGGCGCACCTGGCGGGGCGGCGGGGCCAGGGTGGAGGCGGACACGGCGATCTCCCGGTGCGTGCAGGAATGAGGTGGGACGTGCGCCGACGGGTCAGCGCAGGTACCGCTCGATGGCGTGGCGGACCTGCGCAGGCGTCATGGGGTCCGTCGACAGCGCGCTGTGCAGCGTCAGGCCTTCGATCAGGGCGTCGAGCTCGCGGGCGGTGGTCGGGTCGAAGTGGCGCTCCAGGGCTTGGCGGCTGCGCTGCATCCATGCCTGCGTGACGGTGCGTAGGGCCTGGTTACGCGCCGCCGCCGTGTACAGCTCCACGGCCAGCACGAGGTCGTCCTGGGGCCCGCCGATCAGGTCGTCGCACACCAACGCGATCACCGCCTCGATTGCGGCGTCGCGGTCGGCGGCGGATGCCAGCCGCTGGTCGAACACGGCGGCAGCTGCGGTGGCGTGCCGGGTGAACGCCGCCACGAGGATCTCGTCAAGGCTGGTGAAGTGGTAGGTCATCGACCCCAACGGCACGTCGGCGACACGGGCGATCTCCCGATGCGTGGTGCCGACCACGCCACGCTCGGCGATCACGGTGAGGGCCGCGTCGATCAGACGGTCGCGGCGATTCGGGTCGTGCCGGCGAGGTCGGCGTGGTGTCGACGTCCCACTGGTCGTGGGAGCCTCGCTCATGGCGCACCGGCCCCGATGGCGCGTACCACGCGGGCCGGATTGCCCACCGCGACGAACTCGTCGCTGCCAACCATCATGGGTACGACCGTACACAGGATGTGTACGCACGTACATAGGGCGCCGAGGTCCACGTCCCGAGGATGGTCTTCCGACGGAAGGGTCCGTCGTCCGGCGGTGGGACCCCGCTCGGCCGGGCAGCTTCACCGCCGGGTCCGGCGGCTCACGACGGACGCGTGGTGCCGTGCACCGCCAGCGCGTCGAGGATCAGATCGAGGCCGAATTCGAACTGCCCGCCGAAGTGGTAGCCGGGCTGCTGGACGTGCTGCGTGGCGAGTTCGACCAGATGCGGGTACTCGCCGGCCGCGAAACTCTCCATGATCGTTTCCGTGACCGCGTTGGCGGAGTCCGCGTTGTCGAACGGCAGCGACGCCTCCTGGAGCACGAAGCCGTAGACGTACGCGTCGACCAGCGCGTACGCGTGGGCCGTCATCTGCAACGAGAAGCCCCCGGCCCGCAGCGTGCCCAGCATGGCGTCGTGATGGCGCAGGGTGGCCGGCCCGGGACTGGTCCGGCTTTCGACCAGGGCCAACGCCCAGGGATGCCGGGTGAGAACCGTGCGGGCCGAGAGCGAGCGCCGACGCACCTCGGCACGCCAGTCGCCGCCGACCTTCGGCAGTTCGATCTCTGCGAAGACCCCGTCGACGAGGGCGTCGAGGAGCTCGTCCTTGTTCTGGATGTAGTGGTACAGCGACATCGGCTTGGCGTCCAGTTCCGCAGCCAGCGACCGCATGGTCAACCCTCCCAGGCCGCGCGCGTCGGCGATGCCGACCGCAGCCTGCAACACCCGCTCGCGGCTGAGCTGCCGTACTGGTTCGCCCGACTCCCGGGCCCGTCTTCCTGGCATTGCGTTGACCCCCCCTTGCCACCCAAGGTTATCGTACTTAGTACCCCTTACTTAGTACGAAGCCTTGGAGGCGAAGATGTCCCTCCGCGTTGCCGGCAGACTCGTCGGCGCGTTCTTCCTGTTGGCGTTCGTCTGCTACGGCATCGGCAGCGCTCTCGCCGGGCAGTTCGCCGGGACGGCGCTCGTGGTGCTGAACTCCGTCATGGTGGTGGCCATCGGCGTGCTGGTCTTTCGGGCGCTGCGCCGACCGCAACCGGGAAGCGCCTGGACGTACCTCGTCGCGCGTGGCGTGGAGGCGTTCCTGCTCACCGCCGGGATCGTCCTGCTGGACCGGGTCGGGGCCGGCGCGGCCGACATCGCCTACCAGGTGGCCATGTTGTCGCTGGCGCTGGGCAGTCTGCCGCTCTGCCTGGCGCTCCGTCGGCGGCGCTGGCTGCCGAGTTGGCTGGCGATCTGGGGACTCGGCGGATACCTGCTGCTGGCGACGGGCGCGGCCGCAGAGCTGATGGGGGCCAGGGTCGGACTCGTGCTGGCGATCCCGGGAGGCCTTTTCGAGATCGTCTTCGGTCTGCTGTTGCTTGCTCGCGGCTTCGCCCCGTCCACCGTGGCGCATCCGGGCGCCACCCTCGACGGGGCGTCGAGCGCGGAGGCGGGCGGCGACTCCCGGGCGAGTCGGGCGGCGTTGGCCGCCGGGCTCGGCCTGCTGTTGATGGCGGTTCTCGCCGGGCTGGCCAACTTCGGCGTCGTAGAGCGGATGGTCTCCACCGACGCTGCCGGGACCACCACCCTTCTGCTGTCGAACGGGCGGGCGCTTGTCCTGGCCGTCGTCGCCCTGTGTGCGGTGGTCTGCCTCGACGTGCTGGTCGCTTGGGCGCTGCGGGCGTTCTTCGCCGACACGCACCGCACCGTCCCGCTGCTCTCGGCCTGGTGCCGCACCGTGTACGCGGTCGTCTTCGCTGTCGCGATCACACACCTGATCGCTGCCGCTGGTCTCCTGCGTGACGATCCGGCGACCGACCGGATCGGCCCCGGCGTGTACGCGCAGATCAGCGACTTCCAGGAGATCTGGAGCCTGGGTCTGATCCTGTTCGGCGTCCACCTGCTCCTGATCGGGTGGCTGGCGTGGCGGTCTCCGTCTGCGCCGACCTGGTTGGCGATGCTCGTGGCGATCGCCGGTGCCGGCTACCTCGCCGACTCGATCGGAGCACTGGTCTCGGCCGCGTACACGATCGAGGTCGCCGCAGTCACGTTCGGCGGTGAGGTCATCCTCATGGGGTGGCTGCTCGTGTTCGCCGCGCGCTTGCACAGCCCCCACCGGTCCGAAGTGGACGGTCGCGACGCCCGACAGGCGCAGCTGGGGGCGGCCTGAGGGCCACCTCCGATCAGCGAGTTGCTCACCGGCTCTCACCGCCCGCTGGATTCTTCGGGACCACCGATGTGGCCCGGCTGCCAGCCCGGGATTCCCAGCCGGTGAAGGCCGCGCCCGGAGCGGGGAACTGACTGGTGATCAGGTGCTGATCCAGTACCGCCGGGTGGCGCCGAGTTCGGTGTCCCGGACGCCCTCGAGGGCGCCACCGCAGCGCTCGATCGTCTTCGCCGAGGCGACGTTGTCCACCTCGCAGGCGATCAGCACCCGGTCCAGGCCGACTGCCCGTGCCTCGTCGAGCATTCGGCCCAGCGCCCAGGTGGCCAGGCCCCGCCGGCGCGCGGACGGCCGGATGCCGTAGCCGATGTGACCGGCGACCCGGAACAGGAAGTCGTCGAGTTCGTGCCGCAGCGCGATCCCGCCGAGCACCTGGTCGCCCTCGACGACCCAGCGGTACGTGCACGGCACCCGGCCGGCTTCCAGCGGTCTCGTCCGGTCCGACTGATCAGCCAACCGGGCCACCCAGGCCGCGAACCCGGCCGGGGAGTCGACCTCGTCGGACGGCCGCAGCCCGAAACCGTCCTCGTGGACGCCGGGGCCCCACTCGCGGTGCGCGTCGAGCCAGGCGGCGTGCAGCCGGACGGTAGGCGCGATCAGTTCGGGCACCCGCCGACGGTAACGCCCCGCGCCCGTGCGTGATCGACCTGGTCGAGGCGGCGACTACCGGGGGCAACGGCGGGTAACGGTGGCCGGTGAGCCCGGAGGAGATCCTGCGCGGGGGCGACCAGGTGGTCGTCGCCCTGGTGGAGGTCGCCGGGGCGGTGGTCATCTTCGTCGGCGCGTGTTGGGCGGCGGTGCGGTTCGTGGTCGAGGGACTGCGGCACCGTAGTGCCGCCGTGTTCACCCCGATCCGGCTCTCCCTGGGTCGCTTTCTCACCCTCGGGTTGGAGTTCCAGCTCGCGGCCGACATCCTGCGGACGGCGATCTCCCCGACGTTTCCCCAGATCGGGCAGCTCGCGGCGATCGCCACTATCCGGACCGCGCTGAACTACTTCCTGCGTCGGGAGATCGCCCAGGAGCAGCGGCAGGTCGGCGTTCCCGGCCGGTCCGAGCGGTGATCCGCGCGGCGGTCACCGCGCTCGGGGCGGGCGCACCGCTCTGTGCCGGGGTGGTCCTGCTGGCCACCGGGGCGTGGCGTACCGCCCTGCGGATCCTGCTCGACCTGCTGACCGCCGCCGGGTTGCTGGGGTTGAGCGGAGCCCCGGGCTGGGGTGCCCTTGCCGGCGCGGCGTCCGTCGTCGCGTTGCGCCAGCTGCTCTGGGCAGCCCTGGCCGCGCCACCACCTGCCGCCGACGGCGTACCGGACCCGCACGACGACCCGGTGTCGGCCGCCCGGCGCTGACCGGCTCTGCGCCGACGGCCTCCGGGCGCGGGCCGACGGGCCGAAAACGACCCGCCGGCAACCACCAGCGTCGGCAACGACCACCCGCGCCGTGCCAAGGGGGCGCCCGGCGCGGCGGACACGTGGCGTGGACGCGCCGGTCAGTTCGGGGCGGCTGGACGCTGCTGGTAGACGTCAGGGACGCCATCCTGGTTGTCGTCGCGCCGGTCCTGCTCGTCGATGCGCCGGTAGACCGCGTTGCGGCGGACCAGCAGGATCGACGCGACCGTGGCCGCGACCAGGGAGCCGGTCAGCACCCCGGTCTTGACCTTGTCCTCGGCGGCCGTGCCGGCGCCGAAGGCCAGTTCGCCGATGAGCAGCGACACGGTGAAACCGATGCCGGCCAGGCAGGCGACGCCGAACAGGTCGGACCAGCTCAGCTCGCGGTCGAGTTCGGCGCGGGTGAACCGGGCCATCAGCCAGGTCGAACCGAACACCCCGACCGCCTTGCCGAACACCAGCCCGACCGCGATGCCGAGCACGACCGGGTCGGTGAGGAGACCGCCCAGGTCGGTGCCGCGCAACGAGACCCCGGCGGCGAAGAACGCGAAGACCGGCACGGCGACGCCGGCCGAGACCGGGCGCCAGCGGTGCTCCAGGTGCTCGGCCAGGCCGGGGCCGGCGCCCCCGCCGAGCACCGGGACGGTGAAGCCGAGCAGTACGCCGGCGATCGTGGCGTGTACCCCGGAGGCGTGCACCAGCGTCCAGGTGGTCACCGCGAGGGGGAGGAGCGCCCACCACCAGGTCTTGCGCCGCTGCACCAGCAGGGCGAACGCGCCGATCGGCAGCAGCGCCGCGAGCAGCGGTAGAAAGCTGAAGTCGGCGGTGTAGAAGATCGCGATGACGACGATCGCGAGCAGGTCGTCGACCACGGCCAGGGTGAGCAGGAACGCCCGTAGCCCCTGGGGCAGGTGCGAGCCGATGACCGCCAGCACGGCCAGGGCGAACGCGATGTCGGTGGCGACCGGGATGGCCCAGCCGCGCAGCCCGTCGGTGCCGCTGACCAGCATGATCCCGATGTAGAACAGCGCCGGCATCAGCATGCCGCACATGGCGGCCACCACCGGCAGGGCGGCCCGCCGGGGGTCGCGTAGCTCGCCGGCGACGAACTCCCGTTTCAGTTCCAGGCCGACCACGAAGAAGAAGACGGCCAGCAGGCCGTCGGCAGCCCAGGTGGCGAGGTCCAGATCGAGGTGCAGGGCCTTCCCGCCGGGCCAGGGAACCCACCCGCCGAGTGTGGCGTAGCTGTCCGCCCAGGGGGAGTTCGCCCAGATCAGGGCGAGGACCGCGCCGAGCAGCAGCAGTCCGCCGCCGACAGTCTCGGTGCGCAGCACGGCGCCGAGGAAGCGGGCCTCCGGCCAGGAGGAGACCCGGGTGAACAGGCGGCGCTCGCTGGTGGGGGGTGTGGGGTGGCGATCGTTCATCGGCGGCACTCGTCTCGGCGTCTGGGGTCGACAGGGGGACCATCGCCGACCAGACTTCCCGGCACACCGCCTCCGACCCTAGACGATCCGGGCCGCAGTCTGCGAGCGGTGCGACACGGTTCACCAGGGCCGCGGTCAAGCGGTGCGACGCGGTTCACCCGGGCCGGGCGAACAGGCGGTCGCAGCCCCGGGCGACCACGCCGCCGCTGCTCAGCGGGGGAGCGGGAGCGCCGCTTCCGAGTCGGTCCGGACGCAGAGGGCGTCGAGGCGGTTGACCACTTCCGCCGGATCCGCGTACGGGTCGATGGTCTGCGTCTCCGCCGGGGGCAGCGCCGGCACCGGCACGTGTGAGACGAGCGGGTGCAGCGGCCGGCTGTCGACCTCGCCGGGGCCGAAGAGGTCCTCGTGCAGCTTCTCGCCCGGCCGCAGCCCGGTGAAGACGATCTCGGCGGGGTGCGGGGCCTCGGCGGCGAGCCGGCGGGCCACGTCGGCGATCCGGACCGGTTCCCCCATGTCGAGGACGAGCGCCTCGCCGCCCCGGCCGATGCGCGCCGCCTGGAGGACCAGGTGCACCGCCTCATGCACGGTCATGAAGTACCGGGTCACGTCCGGGTGGGTCACGGTGATCGGCTGACCGGCCTCGATCTGCGCCCGGAACGCGTTGAGCACCGAGCCCCGACTGCTGAGCACATTGCCGAACCGGACGCTCAGGAACGCCGCGTCGAGCCGCTGGGCGTAGTGCGCGGTCAGTCGTTCCGTCACCCGCTTGGAGTAGCCCAGCACGCTGGCCGGCCGGGCCGCCTTGTCGGTGGAGATGTTGACGAACCGGGCCACGTCCCGGCACGCCTCCAGCACGTTGAGGGTGCCCAGGACGTTGGTCTTGACCGCCTCGCCGGGGTGCCGTTGCAGCAGGGTCAGGTGCTTCAGGGCGGCGGCGTGGAACACGACGTCCGGCTGGCGGTCGGCCACGATCCGGGCGATGCCCTCGGCGTCGCGGATGTCGGCCAGGATCAGCTCCGGCCCGTCGAGCAGGGCGCGACCGTACAGGGACATCTGGAGCGCGTGCAGCGCGGACTCGTCCCGGTCGAGCATCATCAGCTCGCCCGGCCCGTACCGGGCGATCTGCCGGCAGAGTTCGGCGCCGATCGAGCCGCCCGCCCCGGTCACCAGCACCCGCCGTCCGGCCAGCCCGCTGCCCTCGACGGTCAGCTCGGCGGCGCGGTGCGCGCGGCCGAGCAGGTCGGTGAGCTGGAGATCCCGTACGTCGGTGACTGCCACCGGCCGTTCCAGCAGTTCGCGGACCGGGGGCAGCACCTTGAACGCGGCTCCGGTTTCCAGCGTCCGGCTGCGTACGTCGCGCAGCAGGTCGGCGTCGGTCCCGGCCATCGAGAAGATCACGGTGGTCGCGCGGGTGCGCCGGACGACCTGCTGGATGTCGGCTCGTCCGCCCAGCACCCGCAGACCGTGCAGGCGCAGCAGGCGGCGGTCCGGGTCGTCGTCGAGTAACCCGACCGGCAGGTACCGGCTGCGCGGGTCGCCGAGCAGGGCACGGACCAGTCGTTCGCTCGCCGCGTCGACGCCGTAGACCAGGGCCCGGCTGGCTGGTTGGCCGGGCCGGTCCCGGCGGTCGCGGTGGTGGCGGTAGCCGGCCCGGGCCGAGACCATGACCAGCAGCGCGACCGCACCCCCGACCAGCGGGGTGGTGGCCGGCACCGGCCGTTCGGTCATCGGCAGCAGCGAGGCCAGCATCGCGGTGACGGCCAGCGTGACGGTCGCCGCCAGGCACCGGGCCTCGTCGGCGCTGCCCACCGGGTGCCGTCCGGCGACGGTGAGCCAGAGCTGGCTGATCCCGGTGTGGACCACGGCGCAGACCAGCGCGCTGGCCAGCACCAGCACCGCGTGCCACGCGGTGAGGTCGAACTCGAACCGGGTCCACGCGGCGGCCATGAAGCCGGCGACCCAGGCCAAGACGTCGAGCGTCAGCAGGGAGATGGTCGCGGTACGTCGGGTCACCCAGTCCCGGTGTGGCGCGGGACGGTCCGGGCCGGTGGGGGAAGCGTGGTCCATCTTGTGCCCTCGAAAGTTGGTGAGTACTGGTCGGACCGGCATTGAGGGGAATGCCACCTATTTTGCCGATTTATCAACTACATTCGGCGAGATGGCGCTAACGACCGGTGAGCGGTCTTCATCCTGTCACGGGTTATGTCCAGTTTGGGGGATTTCGTGCAGTTCAACCACGTGCTGATCGGTGTCCGGGGGCGCGCCTGATGGACCTCCGCACCTACCTTCAGCTCATCCGCCGCCAGTGGTGGATCGTGCTGGCCACGGTTCTGGTCGCCCTCGGGGTGGCCGGCTACCTCACCGTCCGGGCCGAGCCGCGGTACGTGGCGTCGGTGACCTTCTTCGTCACCACGCCGAGCCAGGGCGTCACTGACGCGTACCAGGGCAACCTCTGGCTCCAACAGCGGGTCAAGTCCTACGCCGACCTGCTGCGCAGCGAGCGGCTCGCGCGCGCCGTCGCCGCCGACCCGGCGTTGGGTCTGACTCCCGCAGGCGTGCAGGACCGGGTCGACGCCTCCCTCCAGACCGGCACGGTGCTGATCGAGGCGAGGGTCACCGACACCGACCGGCAGCGGGCGCTGCGGGTCGCCCAGGTGGTGGCGGTGAAGTTCGCCGACCTGGTCAAGACGGTCGAGACACCGCCGGAGGGACGCTCCTCGGTCAAGATGGAGGTGGTCAGCGGTCCCGGGGTGGGCGCCGAGCCGGTCTCCCCACGGGTGGACCGCAACCTGCTGCTCGGCGGGCTGCTCGGGTTGCTCGCCGGGATCGGGCTGGCCGTGCTGCGAGGGCTGGTCGACACGCGGCTGCGCGACGGGGAGACACTCCAGCGCGCGACCGGAAGCCCGCTGCTCGGCGAGATTCCCTTCGACGCGGACGCGCGTACCTCGCCGCTGATCGTCGGCGACGCGGCGACCTCCGCCCGCGCCGAGTCGGTCCGCAAGCTTCGTACCAACCTGCGCTTCGTCGACGTGCACGAACCGGCTCGGATCATCGCCGTGACCAGCGCGTTGCAGGGGGAGGGGAAGACCACGCTCTCCTGCAACCTGGCCATCACCCTCGCCGAGGCGGGGTGGCGGGTGCTGCTGGTGGACGCGGACCTGCGTCGCCCCCGGGTGGCCGAGTACCTCGGACTGGAGCAGGGCATCGGCCTGACCGACGTGCTGCTCGGTGACGTCCAGGTCGGTGACGTGGTGCAGCGCTGGGGGACCGGTCCCTGTTGGTGCTCCCCAGCGGCTCCAACCCGCCGAACCCCAGCGAGCTGCTCGGCTCCAAGGCCATGGCGGACCTGCTGCTGGCCCTGCGCGACTCGGCGGACATCGTCATCATCGACACCGCTCCGCTGCTCGCGGTCACCGACGGGGTGGTGGTGGCCGTGCAGGCCGACGGCGCGCTGATGGTCAGCCAGCAGGGCCGGACCTCCCGCAACCAGGTCGCGCGGGCGGCCAAGGCGCTGCACTCGGTCTCGGTGCGAACGCTCGGCTGCGTGCTCAACATGGCCCGGGTGGCCAGGTCCGACGCCTACCAGTACGAGGCGTACCGGGTGGCCACGGGCCGCCGGGGCGTGCCGGCGGACCGGGCCACCGCCCGCCGCGGCATGGGTAGCCGGTCCGGTGTCGGTCAGGCCGCCCAGGAACTCACCCGGCTGCCGCGATGAGCACGCCGATCGGCGCCATCGACCGCTCGATCTCCTCGGCGCACCGCTGGAAGTCGGCCGCCGTACCGCCGATCGGATCCACCAGGTCGTCCGCGTCCGGCCTCGGTTGCAGCCGGCTCCGCGCCTGGGCGGCGGCCTCCACCGCCGCCCGGACCGGCCGACCCGCCGCCCGGCGCGGCGGGTCGGCCACCGCGGCGAGCCGGGCGAACTGGCGCAACGTGAAGGTCCGGTGCACCGTCGCCGGGGCCAGCGCCACGCAGACCGCGCGTTGTCGGCGGGTGGCGGTGAGCACCAGGGCGGCCTCGGTGAGCTGCTCGGACTCCAATCGCCGGCTGCGGAAACCGCTCGCGTCGATCCCCCGGGCGGCGGTGATGACCGCCGCGTACGGGTGGATCGGCCGCCCGGCGACGGCATCGGTACCGGCACTGGCCACCGTCACCGGCCACCGGTCCAGCGCCCGCCGGGCGAGGTACTCCGCCATCGGCGACCGGCACAGGTTGGCGTGGCAGACGAACAGCACCTGTTCGGTCATCGGGGCCCCTCGTGTACGGCGCGTTTCGGACCCGGCCGTGCCCGGTGAGGGGCGGCGGTCGGGTGAGGGGATGTCGGCATCGTATGCGGTGGGCCGCCCGGCGTGCCCGGTCGCCGCGCCGGCCGACGGGACGGGGGTGGCCCAGTGCGTGTCGGTGTCCTGACGTACCACTTCCCGCCCGAGCCGGCGTTCCTGCCCGGCAGCCTGGCCGAGGCGTTGGCCGCCCGGGGGCACGAGGTGCGAGTGCTGACCGGCTTCCCGCACCACCCCGGCGGGCGGATTCACCCGGGCTGGCAGCAGCACTGGCGGTACGAGACCCGGAGCGAACGGTTGACCGTGCGGCGGGTGCCCCGATATTCGGCCGACTCCTCGCCTCGGGCGCGGCTCGCCGGTCAGCTCACGTTCGCCACCGCCGCCGCGCTCGCCGGCCGCCGCTTCCTGGCCGGGATCGACGTGCTGCACGTCTGTCAGGTGCCGGCGGCGACCCTCGCCGCCGAGGCGGTGCGGCAGGTGCTGCCCCGGGTGCCGTTCCTGCTGCACGTCCAGGATGTTCGGCCGCGCGCGGAACTGACCGGAGAAGTGGGCGGCGCGGGGACCGCCGCCGTGCTTCGCCGGCTCCTGCGGGACGCCGACGCGATCGCGGTGGGCGCCCCGTCCATGCGGGACCTGGTGACCGCCGCCGGCGCCGACCCTTCCCGGGTACGGCTGGTGCTGCCCTGGACCGACGAGCGGATCTTCCGTCCGGTCCGGCCGAGCCCGGCCGCCCAGCGCCTGGTCGGTGGTGCGGGACGCTGTGTGGTGATGCATGCGGGCACGATCGGTGAGCGGCAGCGACTGGAGACGGCGGTCCGGGCGGCGGCCGCGGTGCCGGACCGGGTGGACCTGGTCCTCGTCGGCTCCGGTGCGGACGAACCGCGCATCCGGGAACTGGTGGGCGACTGGGGCGTGCGCAACGTCCGCTTCGTCGACCGGCGGTCGCCGACGGAGATGGCCGACCTCTACGCGGTCGCCGACTACCAACTCGTGACGCTGCGGGATCTGCCCGAACTGCGTGGTGTGGTGCCCGCGAAGCTGCCGGCGGCCTTCTCCTGCGCCGCGCCGGTGATCGCCGCCGCGGCCGGCGACACGGTGGCGATGGTCGAGCGGGCGCGGGCGGGCCTGTCCTGTCCGCCGGAGGACTGGGCGTCCCTGGCCGACCGGTTCTGGCTGGCCGCCACCATTCCGGCAGAGGCCCGGACGGAGATGGGCCGGCGGGGCCGGGAGACGTACCAGCGGCACATGTCGATGCGCGCCGGCGTGGACCGGATCGAGCAGACGCTCTACGACATCTCCGCCCCGGACCACTGACCCGAGCCGACGTCGCGAATCGCCCATATCAACACTTAATTTCCAAAAAGCCCCATGAGCTGCGGAAATAGGATAAAAAGCTGACAGGAAGGCACTTATCGTCCTATTCCCGGGAGGCTTGGGTGACCGTACGCGCAGCGCCGTGGTGGCGGCGGGGCCGTGGCGCCCGATCACGACTGCGTCGGACGGCCCTCGTCGGCCTGCTGATCGGCGTGCTGTTGCTGGCCGGGTCCGGCTGGGTCGGGTTCCGGGGCTGGCAGACCCGGGGCCACCTGCTGGTCGCTGCGGAGCTGGCCCGCGAACTGGGTGCCCACCTGGTCGGTGGGGACGTCGAGCACGCCCGGGCCACCCTGTCCGCGCTTCAGGAACGGGCTGCCGCCGCGCGGCGGGCAACCGCTGATCCCGGGTGGGCGCTCGGCCGGCGGGCCCCGTACGCGGGCGACGACCTGACCGCCGTACGCCAGGTGGCCGTCACCGTGGACGAGCTGGCGCACCGGGCGTTCCCCCGGCTGCTCGGCCTCGACCTCGAGGACCTCCTGCCCCGCCAGGGCCGGCTCGACCTGGCCGGCCTGGGCGCGGCGGAGCAGGACCTGGCCGCCGCTGACGAGGTCGTCCGGCAGGCCCGGACGCGGCTCGGCGGGGTGCCCGCCGCCGGCCTGACGCGGCAGGTCGACGCGGCCGTGACCGAACTGCGCGCCGAGGTCGACCGGCTCGCCGGGCTGACCGGGGCGGTGAGCCGGGGAGCGGCGCTGTTGCCGCCGTTGCTCGGTGTCGCCGAGGGTCGGGACTACCTGCTGCTCTCCCAGAACCTCGCCGAGCTGCGCGCCACCGGCGGGATGTTCGGCGCGTACGCGGTGGTGCGGGCCGAGCGGGGGCGGATTCGACTGGTTCGGCAGGGTACGGCCGGGCAACTGGGTCACTTTCTGCCACCGCTGCCCGGGGTCAGCCCGGAGATGCGCGGCCTCTACACCGACCTGCCCGGCATCTGGCCGGCGGACGTCAACCTGACCCCGCACTTCCCGACCGCCGCCGCGCTCTACCACGAGATGTACCGGCGTCGCACCGGGGAGACCGTCGACGGTGTCCTGGCCACCGACCCGGTGGCCCTGTCGTACCTGCTGGCGGTGACCGGACCGGTCGAGGTGCCCGGCTTCGGCCGCCTGACCGCCGACGGCGCGGTCCGGTCGCTGCTGTCGGAGAGCTACCTGAAGCTCGACCTGCGCCGCCAGGACGAGTTCTTCGCCCGGTCCGCGGCGGCGGTGCTCGAAACCCTACTCGCCCGATCCGCCCAACCCCGTGCGCTTTTGTCGGCTTTCGACCGATCTGTGGCGGAAGGACGGATATTGTTCTGGAGTGCCCACCCGGAGGAACAGCGGACGCTCGGCGAGAGCCGGCTGACCGGCGTGCTTCCGGAGCGGGAGGCACAGCCGACGGTCGGCGTGTTCCTCAACGACGGCAGCGGCGCGAAGCTCGGCTACTACCTGGAACCGAGCGCGGAGCTGACGGTCGGCGGCTGCCGGCCGGACGGTCGCCACGAACTCCGGCTGAGGATGTCGTTGCACTCGACGGCACCGAGGTCGGGACTCACGCCCTCCGTCCTGGGCGTCGGCCGCGCGGGCGACCCGTACGTCGTCCGGACCCTGGTCTACGTGTTCAGCCCGGCAGGCGGGACGGTGCTGCGGGCCCGGCTGGACGGCACCGAGACGCCACTGGGCAGCGGGACCGAGCGCCGCCGCCAGGTCGCCGTCGCCACCGTCGAGGTCGGACCGGCTGGCACCAGGACCCTCGAGGTCGACCTGCTGTCCGCCCCGGGCGGCACCGGCGGGGCCGAACTGCGGCTCACCCCCACCGCCACCCCCTGGACCACCCACATCCACACCGCGTCACCCTGTCACCAGTAGGAAGGACCCGAGACATGCGGCTATCCCGCATCATCACGACCATCGCGGTTGGCCTGGCCGTGGCGGCCGTGCCCACCGCAGCGGGGGCGGCCCTGTCCCAGCCGCAGCCACCGCCGCAGCCAACGCAACCACCGACACAGCCACCGCCCTACCAGCCACCGGGACCGTCCCTGACCGTCTCGCCGAGCACCGTGGACGTCGGTGAGATCGTGACGGTGACCGGCCGGGGCTTCGGCTCCCGGGAGCAGGTGGAGATCACCATCACCACCGGTCCGCTCGCCGTCGGTGTGCCAGGACAGGGTGCCCGGCGGGGCGACGGCAGCACCGTGGCGCTCGCCCCGGTGTCGTACCAGCGCGCCGACCAGCCGCAGCCCGGCGGGCCGAGGGGCCCCCAGCACGTGCCGGGCAACGGCCCGTGGAACGGGTCCAGCAACGGGGCGTGGCAGGTCTTCTGGATCCGCGCCGACGATGACGGCTACTTCCAGTTTGCCTTCCGTCCGCGCCATCCCGGAACGATCACGATATCGGCCCGGGGGACGACGACCGGTCGGAGCGCGACCGCCGTGCTGACCGTCCTGCGCCCCAACCAGGGGGACGACGACCCGCTGCCGGTCACCGGCAGCAGCCTGGAGACCCCACTCAAGGTCGGCGGCGGCCTGGTCGGCGCCGGCGTGGTGCTGCTGCTGACGACGTTCGCGTTGCGGCGACGCAACCGCGCGGGCACCGCGGGCTGACCGCACCCGGCACACGGATGGACCGCCCCGCCGAACCCACGGGTCCGGCGGGGCGTCACCGCTCGGTGTCGCGCTCCTGGGGGCCGTACGTCCACCGGGTTCCGGTGCCTCGGTAGCGGGACACCGGAACCACCTCCACGCCCGGCGGCATCCGCTCCCGGTACAGCCGTCCCTCCAGGTGGTCGATCTCGTGCATCACCAGCCGGGCCGTTCCGTCGCGGAACTCGGTGATCACCGTGCGCCCGCCGACGTCCTGGTGGGCCACCTCGATCCGGGTCGGCCGGCGCACGAGGCCCCGGACGTCGAAGAAACTCAGGCAGCCCTCGAACTGCTCGTCGGTGTCCCGGGACTCGTCGATCACCCGTGGGTTGAGCAGGACCAGTTCCGCGCCTTCCGGTGTCCGTACGACGGCGGCGGCGCGGGCGATGCCGATCTGCGGCGCGACCAGCCCCATCCCCTTCGCGAACAGGTGCACCGCCGCCACCCGGGACATCGTGGCGCGCAGGACGGCGATGACACGTCGCGCGTCCTCGGCCTCGTCGGGCAGCGCGAACGGTGCTGCCGGCCGGCTCAGGACAACCGCGCCCTCCTGGGCGATTCCCAACTCGGCCATGCGTTGGCTCGGTGTCGGCATCTCCTGGTCGCTCCCGTCGTCCCGGATCCGGGCTGATTCTGCGTTGTCCACCAGGCCGGCAGGGTGTCGGGTTTCCGTCCCGGCCGTGCCGGGGCTGGCACCCCGGGTTCACGTCGACAACCCTGGACCGAGTCCATAGACTGCGATCTTTCCGCCGATCTTCGTGCAGGAGGACCCGTGTCGCGCACAGCCCGACCACCATCCGCCGCCCCCGTCCGCGCCCGGCTCCTCGGCGGTGTCCTGGTCGCCGGGGCGCTGCTCGGCGCCGTCGGCGCCGCCGTGCCGGCCGGTGCGGCCGAGCCCGCCCGGACCACGCCCGGCCCGTGCGGCTACACCGCCACCCCGGACGACCCGGCCGCCCGGAAGGTCCCGCTGCCTCCGGACCCGCGCCGCACCCCCGACGACGGGACGGTCCGGGTCACGCTCCGCACCAACCAGGGCCCGATCCCGCTGGTGCTCGACCGCGAGCAGGCCCCCTGCACCGTGCAGAGCTTCCTGCACCTCACCCGGCACCGCTTCTACGACGACACCTCCTGCCACCGGCTCACCGCGTACCCGACGCTGAAGGTGTTGCAGTGCGGCGACCCGTCCGGCACCGGATCGGGTGGACCGGGCTACCGGTACGCCGACGAACTCCCCACCGATCTGCCGACCGTCCCGACCGACCCGACCGGCGTGCGCCGCCTCTACGCGCGGGGCACCCTGGCGATGGCCAACGCCGGTCCCGACACCAATGGGAGCCAGTTCTTCCTGGTCCAGTCCGACTCGACGCTGCGGCCGAACTACGCCGTCTTCGGTTGGATCGAGCCCGCCGGGCTGGCCACCCTGGACCGGATCGCCGCCGCCGGGATCGCGCCGACCGACGAGGACCCGGCCCCCGTCGACGGCGCGCCCGCCGCGCCGGTCGACATCGATCGGGCGGTACGCCAGCACTGAGCCCACCCGGGGTGGGGCCGAGGCGAGTCGGCCCCACCCCGGCCAATTGTGTTGCGGCCCGTCCGACCCGCCCCTACCGTGAACGACACCGTCCACCGACGACCTCCGGGAGCCCACCGTGACCCGCCTGGCCCGTACCGGCACACCACGCCCCTGCCGGCGTGGACCGGTCCTGGTGGCCGCTCGGTCGCGTCGCGCCTGTACCGGGTGGTATCCGCAACGTCGTTCCCGGGGTAGCGGCGGGTGACATCACCCGTGTGACGGCACGTCCGCCGCCCGCCCCCAGCCGGGTCGGGCGGTTTTTCGTGCCCGGCCGGCGACCTCTCCCACGCCAGCCGACCACAGGAGGCGACCATGAGTTTCACCCCGCTGCCCGACACCCGGGCCCCGGTACGGGTCTGGACCGACCCGGACGCCATCGAGGAGCAGGCCCTGCGGCAGCTGCGCAACATCGGCGCGCTGCCCTGGGTGGAGGGCGTCGCGGTGATGCCCGACGTCCACTTCGGCAAGGGCGCGACGGTCGGCTCGGTGATCGCGATGCGCCAGGCGGTCTCCCCGGCGGCCGTCGGGGTGGACATCGGCTGCGGCATGTCGGCGGTGCGGACCTCGCTGACCGCGTCCGACCTGCCGGACGACCTCGCCCCGCTGCGCAGCGCGATCGAGGCGGCGATCCCGGTCGGGTTCGCCAAGCACGACCGGATGGTCGACCCGCGTCGGCTTCGGGGTCTGGAGCAGGGCGGCTGGGACGACTTCTGGCGGCGCTTCGACGACCTCGACCGGCGGGTGCAGCAGCTCCGGGACCGGGCCCAGCACCAGATGGGCTCCCTCGGCGGCGGCAACCACTTCATCGAGGTCTGCCTCGAGCAGGGCGGCGACGACGAGGGTCGGGTCTGGCTGATGCTGCACTCCGGCTCCCGCAACATCGGCAAGGAGTTGGCCGAGCGGCACATGGCGGTGGCTCGGGGCCTGCCGCACAACGCCGACCTGCCCGACCGGGACCTGGCGGTCTTCCTCGCTGGCACGCCGGAGATGGCGGCCTACCGGCGGGACCTGTGGTGGGCGCAGGAGTACGCGCGGCGCAACCGCGCGGTCATGCTGGCCCTGCTCTGCAACGTGCTCCGCGAGCACCTGCCGCAGGTCCGCTACGACGAGCCGATCTCCTGCCACCACAACTACGTGTCCGAGGAGACCTACGACGGCGTGGAGGTGCTGGTCACCCGCAAGGGCGCGATCCGGGCCGGCGCCGGTGACCTGGGGATCATCCCGGGCTCGATGGGCACCGGGTCGTACATCGTGCGGGGGCGGGGAAACCCGGACGCGTACTGCTCCGCCTCGCACGGGGCGGGCCGGCGGATGTCGCGCAACCAGGCCAAGCGCACCTTCACCACCGAGGACCTGGCCGCCCAGACCGCCGGGGTGGAGTGCCGCAAGGACCCGGGGGTGGTCGACGAGATTCCCGGCGCCTACAAGGACATCGTCGAGGTGATGGCGCAGCAGAAGGACCTGGTCGAGGTATTCGCCCACCTCAAGCAGGTGGTCTGCGTCAAGGGCTGAGCACACGTACCGCCGCCCGACACTCCCCAGGGGGTCGGGCGGCGGAAAACCCGTGTCCGTCGCCGTCGCGGAGTTGTTAGCGTCCCCCGGTGACACCCGGGGTGGGGGAGCAGCTCGACGGACGGTTCGGTCGGTTGTGGGCGGCGGCGACCACCTCGGCGCTGGGCAGCGGCCTGACCACCGTCGCCGCGCCGCTGCTGGTCGCCTCGCTCACCGACGACCCGGTGGTGGTGTCCGGGGCGTTCGCGACGGCGTGGCTGCCCTGGCTGCTGTTCGCGCTTCCCGGCGGGGTCCTGGTCGACCGGATCGACCGGCGCCGGCTGATGATCGTCGTCGACTGGCTGCGGGTGGTCGCGCTGCTGGTGCTCGGCGGATGCGTCGTCACCGGCCTGGCGACCGTCGCCCTGCTCTACGCCGTGCTGTTCCTGGTGAACACCGGCGAGATAGTCGTCCGGTCGGCGAGCCAGGCGATGGTCCCGGCGGTGGTGCCCCGGTCCCGTCTCGAACGGGCGAACGGCTGGCTCGCCGGCGGCACGACGGTGGCGCAGGGGATGATCGCCAACCCGCTGGGCGGGTTGCTGTTCGTGCTGGCCGCGAGCAGTCCGTTCCTGGTCAACGCCGTCGCGTACGGCCTGAGCGCCCTGTTCCTGGCGGGCATCGCCGGGACGTACCGCCCGGGACCCGGCACCACCGGTGCCCGATCGGTGCGGACGGACCTCGCCGAGGGGCTCCGATGGCTGGCCGGGCACCGGCTGCTGCGCACCATGGCGGTGCTGATCGGGCTGCTCAACGTCACCCTCACCGCCGCGTTCGCGCTGCTGGTCCTGCTCGCGCGGGACCGCCTCGGCCTCGACTCGGTCGGCTACGGTGCCCTGCTGGCCTGCATGGCCGTCGGCAGCCTTGGCGGGGCGTTGGTCGGTGACCGGCTCATCGCGGCGGTCGGCGCGACGTGGACCATCCGGGTCGGTCTGCTCACCGAGGTGGCGCTGCACCTGACCCTCGCCGTCTCCACCGACGCGTACGTCGTCGGCGGGGCGCTGACGCTGTTCGGCGTGCACGGCGCGCTGTGGGGCATCGTCGCCAGCTCACTGCGCCAGCGACTGACCCCACCGGAACTGCTCGGCCGGGTCGGCAGCGCGAACCTGTTCGTCGTGGCCGGAGGCAACTGTGTCGGCGCGTTGCTCGGCGGGGTGCTCGTCGCGCGGTTCGGGCTGACTGCGCCCTACTGGGTGGGATTCGTGGTGGCGGCGCTGGTCACGGCGGCGACCTGGCGGGTGTTCGACCGGGCCACGGTGGCCGAGGCGTACGCCGGGCCGGCGTCGGGGGATGGGCCGGGGCCGGTGGTGGTGGAGTCGGTCGGCCGACCGCAGGATCCGGTTGGCCCGAACGACCGTTAAGCTGACCGCGTGGGCACGCGCGAGGGACATCCGCCGCACCGGCGGTCGGTCACGCGCCGCGTCCCGGCCCCGCGCGGGTCGGACGCGCTCACGCTGGTCCGCGACCCGCGCGCCCGCCGTACGACGGCCGGCGCGCCCCGGCTCACCACCACCCCCACGGAGCGCACCGCACGATGACTGTCGACCGGATCCTGCCCACCGACGAGGCCCACGACCTGTTGGCGCTCGCCACCGAACTCGCCGACCGGGAACTCGCCCCCCGGGCCGCCGCGTTCGAGGAGCGCGCCGAGTTCCCCCGGGAGGTGCTGCGCACCCTCGGCCGGGCCGGCCTGCTCGGCCTGCCCTACGCCGAGGAGCACGGCGGCGCCGCCCAGCCGTACGAGGTCTACCTCCAGGTGCTGGAGATCCTGGCCAGCCGGTGGCTCGCGGTGGCCGAGGCGGTCAGCGTGCACACCCTGGCCTGCTACCCGGTCGCCCAGTACGGCAGCGCCGAGCTGCGCAAGCGCCTGCCCGACATGCTCGGCGGCGAACTGCTCGGGGCGTACTGCCTCTCCGAGCCGCAGGGCGGGTCGGACGCGGCGTCGCTGACCACCCGCGCGGTCCGCGACGGCGACGACTACCTGGTCTCCGGCACCAAGGCGTGGATCACCCACGCGCACACCGCCGACTTCTACAACGTCTTCTGCCGCACCGGCGGGCCGGGCGCGAAGGGCATCTCCTGCCTGCTGGCCGACGTGGGCACGCCGGGCATCGCCCCGCAGGCCGCCGAGAAGACCATGGGGCTGCGGTCCTCGCCCGTGGCGCAGATCGCCTTCGACGACGCCCGGGTGCCGGCCGACCGGCTGGTCGGCGAGGAGGGCATCGGCTTCACCATCGCGATGTCCGCCCTCGACTCGGGCCGCCTGGGCATCGCCGCCTGCGCGGTGGGGCTGGCCCAGGGGGCGCTGGACTACGCGGTCGGCTACGCCCGCGAGCGGCAGCAGTTCGGCCGGGCGATCGTCGACTTCCAGGGGCTCGGCTTCCTGCTGGCGGACCTGGCCACCCAGATCTCGGCGGCGCGGGCGCTGACCCTGGCGGCGGCCCGGCTGCGCGACGCCGGCCGGCCGTACTCGATCGAGGCGGCCAAGGCGAAGCTGTTCGCCACGGACGTGGCGATGCGGGTGACCACCGACGCGGTGCAGGTGCTCGGCGGTGCCGGGTACGTCGCCGACCACCCGGTGGAGCGGTTCATGCGGGAGGCGAAGGTGCTCCAGATCGTGGAGGGCACCAACCAGATCCAGCGGTTGGTGATCTCCCGCGCCCTGGCCAAGGGCTGAGCCGGCCGTCCACTGTGGTGTCCTGGGCGTGGCGTGCGACGCGCGGGACGCCTGGTGGGACGTCGTCGCCCAGAGCGGGTTTTCCCGGTAGGTTGCCCAGCGTGGAGGAGACCGATCGCGCCATCGTCGCCGCTCTGACCGTCGACGGCCGGGTGTCGTACACCGACCTGGCCGAGCGGGTGGGCCTGTCGGTGTCGGCCGTGCACCAGCGGGTGCGGCGGCTGGAGCAACGTGGCGTGATCAAGGGGTACACCGCGCAGGTCTCGTTCGAGGCGTTGGACCTGCCGTTGACCGCGTTCGTGGCGATCCGCCCGTTCGACCCCTCGCAGCCGGACGACGCCCCGGAGCGGCTGGCGCACCTGCCGGAGATCGACTCGTGCTACTCGGTGGCCGGGGAGGACTTCTACCTGCTGCTGGTGCGGGTCGCCGGTCCGGCCGACCTGGAGCGCCTGTTGCAGGAGATCCGTACCGCGGCGAACGTCACCACCCGAACCACGGTGGTGCTCTCCACCCCGTACGAGAAGCGTCCGCCGCGGATCGGTCCGGACAGCGGCGGGCGGTAGCCGGCCGCGTCACCGCGCGGTCGGCTTGGCGGGGGAGAGGCGGCGTCACCGAGCCGGGCCCGCCCGAGGGGTCAGCGTACGTTCCAGGCCAGGATGACCGGTCGCCCGTGCTCGTGGCCGAGGACGCTGACGCTGGCGGTGTCGAGGCGGAGCAGGCCGCCGCCGGACGGGGGCAGTCCGATCCACCGGGCCCCGAGCACCCGCAGGGCGTGCGCGTGGGCGATCAGGGCGACGTCGCCCCGGTCGAGTAGGGGAGTGACCCGCTGAATCACCCGGTCGAGGCGGGCGCCGACCTGCTCAGGCGACTCGCCGTCCGGGCAGCCGTCCCGCCAGATGACCCAGCCCGGGCGTTCGGCACGGATGTCGGCGGTGGTGCGCCCCTCGTAGTCGCCGTAGTGCCACTCGGTCAGGTCGTCGTCGACGGTGTCGACGGCCAGCCCGGCGAGTTCGGCGGTGCGCAGGGCCCGTCGCCGGGGACTGGCCAGGACGGTGCCGAACCGGCGTCCGGCGAGCCGGTCACGCAGCGCGGTGGCCTGCCGCTCGCCGTCGGGCGTCAGCTCCAGATCCGTGTACGAAGTGTGCCGGTGGCTGGCGCTCCAGGCGGTCTCGCCGTGTCGGATCAGCAGGATCTCTCCCATCGGGCCAGTCAATCACTCCCCGGGTCCACCCGCACAACCTATCTTCCTAGGATGCACTACGGGTGGTGTCGCCGGCCACCACCTCGAGGTTTCCAGCCCCGACGACCGGGCAAGAGCTTGAACAGGCCCGACGACAGAACCAAGCAGCCGGAGGGAGTGGTGAAGATGAGCTTCACCGACAAGGCGAGGAACAAGGCCGACGAGCTGACCGGCGCCGCGAAGGAGCGCATCGGCAACGCCACGAACAACGAACGCCTGCGGGCCGAGGGATCCACGCAGCAGACCGAGGCGCAGGCGCGTCAGGCGGGTGAACACGCCAAGGACGCCGGTCGGGACGTGCGGGACGCCTTCACGAGGTGACCGACGTCCGACATATCGAAGGGCCCCGGCGGTTGCCGGGGCCCTTCCATTGGGGGGGGGGGGGGGGGGGGGGGGGGGTCGATCAGCCGTCGACGCGGTGGTCGGTCCACCAGCGCTGCCCGGACTCGGGCAGGGTGTCGATCGGGTCGTAGTAGGCGTACCGCTTGTCCAGCGCCTCCAGGTCGGTCTGCTCGATGGAGGTGCGGTAGTTCTTCGTCCAGTACGAGATGCCGCGCTCGCGGTCGTACTCGGTGAGCATGTGCACCCAGCGTTTGCCGACGAAGGGGACGTCGCAGACGATCCGCGGAGTGGCGTAGCCGGGCAGGTAGCCCATGATGTCGTGCTGGAGCTGCTGGGCGTGCCAGACCGGGACCCGCCAGTGTTCGGCGTTGGGGATCATGTCGCACATGTAGAAGTAGTAGGGGAGGATGCCGGCCTCGCCCTGTAGTGCGAAGCAGAGGTCGAGCAGGTCGGGTGTGGTGGCGTTGACGCCGCGCATGAGGACGCCCTGGTTGCGTACGTCGCGGACGCCGATGTCGAGGGCGGTCTGGGCGGCCTTGGCGACCAGCGGGGTGAGCGACTGGGCGTGGTTGACGTGGGTGTGGATGGCGAGGTTGACACCACGGCGTGCGGCGGTGCGGGCGACGCGTTCGAGGCCCTCGACGACGTCGGGCTGGAGCCAGTGTTGGGGTAGGCCCATGAGGGCCTTGGTGGCGAGTCGGATGTCCCGGATGGTTTCGATCTCCAGCAGCCGCATCAGGTAGGACTCGAGGTTGCGCCAGGGGACGTTGGCGACGTCGCCGCCGGAGACGACGACGTCCCGGACGCCGGGGTGGGCTTTGAGGTAGGTGATGTGGGCGTCGTACCGGTCGACGGGCTTGAGGGTGAGTTTGAGTTTGTCGACGGCGGGGGTGGAGTTGCCGACGAGGTCCATGCGGGTGCAGTGGCCGCAGTACTGCGGGCAGGTGGCGAGCAGTTCGGCGAGGACCTTGGTGGGGTAGCGGTGGGTGAGGCCTTCGGCGACCCACATGTCGTGTTCATGGAGTGAGTCGCGGCTGGCGTAGGGGTGGGAGGGCCAGTCGGTGCGTCGGTCGGAGGCGACGGGGATCATGTAACGCCGGATGGGGTCGGCGAGGAACGCCTCGGTGCTCATCGGGTCGAACGGGACCATGGTGTTGAGCATCTGGGGTGGGACCAGCATGGACATGGTGGCCAGGGCGTGCTGGTCGGTGGTGAGGTCGGCGTAGAAGTTGTCGCCGACGGTGTCGCCGAGGACGGCGCGGAGTTGCTTGATGTTCTTGACGCAGTTGACGCGTTGCCACTGGGCGGATTCCCACTGGTCGCGGGTGACGTGGCGCCAGCCGGGGAAGCGGGTCCAGTCGGGTTCGACCAGTGGGGTGCGGCGGTATTCGTAGGGCTGGCCGGCGGTCGGTGCCGCCACCGGGGTGGGACGGGCGGCCGTCGCCGGTGGTTGTGTGGTTGTCACGAACCCTCCTCGGTGCGGTCGTGCTGTCAGCGACCTCGAAGGCTACTGGAAAATCTGCGGTCGAGAAATTATTCTGCCGTAAGTTTTCCCGCGATGCGAGCCCCCGGCCGGGGCTTCGGGCGGTCGAGCAGGGAGGTTGCCGTGACGTCACCGGTGGGTCTGCATCGCGTCGTGGAGCCGGCGGGGGTGCTGCCGCAGGCAGCGTGGCGGTTGGACGCCGCGCGGGAGATCGCGCCGAACGAGGTGCGGATCCGGGTGGAGCGGCTGAATCTGGATGCGGCGAGTTTCCGACAGTTGTCGGAGAAGCACGGTGGTGACGGGGAGAAGGTCCGCGCCGAGGTGCTGGAGATCATCGCTGAGCGCGGGAAGATGCAGAATCCGGTGACCGGGTCGGGTGGGATGTTGATCGGCACGGTCGAGGAGGCGGGTCGGCGGTCGCCGTTGGGGCTGCGGTCGGGGGACCGGGTGGCGACGTTGGTGTCGTTGACGTTGACGCCGCTGGTGGTGACCGATGGCCTGGTTCGGTGGGACGGGCGCGGTGAGCAGGTGCCGTGTGACGGGTGGGCGATTCTGTTCGCCCGGTCGATCGCGGCGGTGTTGCCGGCGGACCTGGACCCGGAGTTGTCCCTGGCGGTGCTGGACGTGTGTGGTGCGCCGGCGTTGACGGCGCGGGTGGTGGCCGAGCAGGTGGCGCGGCGGGCCCGGGAGGGGGATCCGCGGCCGGTGTCGGTGGCGGTGGTCGGGGGCGCGGGGAAGAGCGGGTCGTTGTCGTTGGCGGCGGCGCGGCGGGCGGGTGCCGGTCGTACGGTCGGGGTGGTTCCGGTGGTGGCGGAGCGGGACGCGTTGGTGGCGGCGGGGTTGGCCACGGAGGTGGTGTTGGCTGACGCGCGGGATCCGGTGGCGTTGTCGTCGGCGGTGACGTCGGCGTTGGGGGTGCCGGCGGACGTGACGGTGGTGTGTGTGGACGTGCCGGGTTGTGAGCATGGGGCGGTGCTGGCGACGGCGGACGGCGGGACGGTGGTGTTCTTCTCGATGGCGACGAGTTTCGCGGCGGCGGCGTTGGGCGCGGAGGGCCTGGCGGCGGACGTGACGATGCTGGTGGGGAACGGGTTCGTGCCGGGTCACGCGGAGTTGGCGTTGGATCTGCTGCGGTCGGAGCCGGGGGTGCGGGGGCTGTTCGAGGCGCGGTTGGCGGCAGGATGAGGGCCATGACGAACCCCTCGACGTTGTACCGCGGTGGTGTGCTGCACTGTCCGGCGGATCCGGGCGTGACGGCGCTGTTGGTGCGGGATGGGCGGATCGCCTGGTTGGGGTCGGCGGCGGATGCGCCGTCGGCGGATCGGGTGGTGGAGCTGGACGGGGCGTTGGTGACGCCGGCGTTCGTGGACGCGCATGTGCACGCCACGGACACGGGTCTGGTGTTGTCGGGGTTGGATCTGTCCGGGGCGCGGTCGTCGGGTGAGGTGTTGGCCGCGGTGGCGGGGTTCGCCGCGGGTCTGCCGGGTGACGCGGTGGTGTTGGGGCACGGCTGGGACGAGTCGGCGTGGGCGGATCCGGTGTTGCCGGATGCGGTGGCGTTGGATCGGGCGGCTGGTGGTCGGCGGGTGTATCTGTCGCAGGCGTCGATTCATTCGGCGTTGGTGTCGCAGGCGATGCTGGCGGCGTGTCCTGAGGTGGTGTCGGCGGCGGGGTACGACGCGTCGGGTTGGGTGCGTCGGGACGCGCATCATGTGGTGCGGGCGGCGGCGTTCGCGTCGGTGTCGCGGGCGCAGCGGGTGGTGGCGCAGCGGGCGGCGTTGGCGCATGCGGCGTCGTTGGGGATCGCGGCGGTGCACGAGTGTGGTGGGCCGGAGATCTCCGACGAGGAGGACTTCACGGGGCTGTTGGCGTTGTCCGGTGTCGGGGTGCCGGAGGTGTACGGCTACTGGGGTGAGCTTGGTGGTGCGGCGCGGGCCCGGGAGTTGGGGGCGGTGGGTGCCGGGGGTGACCTGTTCGCGGATGGGGCGTTGGGGTCGCGGACGGCGTTCGTGTCGGAGCCGTACCGGGATTCGCGGTCGGGGTCGTGTGGGCACGGGTATCTGACGGCGGAGCAGGTGCGGGACCATCTGGTGGACTGTGCGGCGCACGGGGTGCAGGGTGGGTTCCACGCGATCGGTGACGCGGCGATCGGCACGGTGTTGGCGGGTTTCGCGGGGCGGCGGAGCGGCTGGGTGTGGACCGGTTGCGGGCGGCGCGGCATCGGGTGGAGCACGCGGAGATCATGAGTCGGCGGTTGATCGCCGGGTTCGTGGAGTTCGGGATCGTGGCGTCGATGCAGCCGGCGTTCGACCGGTTGTGGGGTGGCGCGGGGCGGATGTACGAGTCGCGGTTGGGGTTGGACCGGTCGTTGGAGTCGAATCCGATGGGGGCGATGCATTCGGTCGGGGTGGCGTTGGCGTTCGGGTCGGATTCGCCGGTGACGCCGTTGGATCCGTGGGGGTCGGTGCGGGCGGCGGTGGCGCATCACCATCCGGCGCAGCGGATGAGTGTGCGGGCGGCGTTCGCGGCGCACACGCGGGGTGGTTGGCGGGCGGTGCACCGGGACAGCGAGGGTGTGTTGGCGTTGGGGGCGCCGGCGACGTTCGCGGTGTGGTCGACGCCGGCGGGGGTGGAGCGGGGTTTGCCGGTGTTGCAGGCGGCGGATCCGGAGTCGCGGGGGCCGGAGGACGCGACGCCGTTGCCGGTGTGTCGGCGCACGGTGCTGCGCGGCGAGGTGATTTTTGAGGAGGGGGCGTCGTGACGGGAAAGCTTGACCTCGATCCGCGGTTGGTGGCTCGGGCGCGGGAGTTGGCGCGTCGTGCGGGGCAGCCGGTGGTGGAGTTGGCGCGTGGCCACACGACGGTGTCGGTGGAGCGGGCGGTGCTGCGGCTGGCGGGGGTGACGGGCGCGGATCCGGACGGTATTCCGTGGGTGAACCGGCTGGTGGACGCGGTGGTGGCGGATGTGGGTCTGGGGCACGGGGTGGCGGTGCCGGTGTTCGACGCCCTGGCGCGTGAGCAGATCGCGGATGTGACGTCGCTGGCGCAGAAGGCGGCGGCGGGGTCGGTGCGGTTCTCGGTGCCGACGGGTAAGGCGGTGACTGCGGCGCGCCGGTCCGCGCGGAAGGCGGTCGCTGCCGGGATCCGGGTTGTCGACCGGCGGCGTGCCGAGCGGGACCGGCTGGTCAAGCGGTTCGGGGATGCGCCGCGGCGGCCGTGGGTGTATCTGATCGTGGCGACGGGGGACATCTACGAGGACATTCCGCAGGCGCAGGCGGCGGCGCGGGCGGGTGCGGACGTGATCGCGGTGATCCGGTCGACGGGGCAGTCGTTGTTGGACTATGTGCCGGAGGGGGCGACGCGGGAGGGGTTCGCGGGGACGTACGCGACGCAGGAGAACTTCCGGTTGATGCGGGCGGCGTTGGACGAGTCGTCGCGGGAGTTGGGCCGGTATGTGCGGTTGACGAATTACGCGTCGGGGCTGTGCATGCCGGAGATGGCGACTCTGGCCGGCCTGGAGCGGCTGGACATGATGCTCAACGACTCGATGTACGGGATTCTGTTCCGGGACATCAATCCGATCCGTACGTTCGTCGACCAGCGGTTTTCCCGGCAGGTTCATGCGCGGGCGGGGATCATCATCAACACCGGTGAGGACAACTACCTGACGACTGCGGACGCGGTGGACGAGGCGCACACGGTGACGGTGTCGCAGTTGCTGAACGAGTTCTTCGCGCACGAGGCGGGGTTGGCGGACTGGCAGTTGGGGTTGGGGCACGCGTTCGAGATCAACCCGGATGTGCCGGAGTCGTTCCGTCTGGAGTTGGCGCACGCGTTGTTGGCGCGGGAGTTGTTTCCGGATGCGCCGTTGAAGTGGATGCCGCCGACGAAGCACATGACGGGTGACGTGTTCCGGGGGAACCTGTTGGACGGGTTCTTCAATCTGGTGGGTGCGATGACGGGGCAGGGGATCCTGCTGGTGGGGATGATGACCGAGGCGGTGGTGACGCCGTGGTTGTCGGACCGGGACATCGCGTTGCAGAACGTGCGGTACGTGTTGGGTGCGGCTGGTGGTCTGCATGAGGATTTCGTGCCGGCGTCGGGCGGGTTCATCCAGCAGCGGGCGCACCGGGTGCTCGGTGAGGCGGTCGAGTTGTTGGAGCGGATCGGTGAGCAGTCGTTGTTGACGGCGATCGCCGAGGGCACGTTCGGGATCATGCGGCGGCCGGCGGATCGGGGTAAGGGTCTGGACGGGGTGGCGAGGCACGAGGCGGACTACTACAACCCGGCCACCGAGATCCTGGAAGGACAGCCGGCGTGACCACCATGCAGACGGGCGCGGGCGTGGCGCCCACCGGGAAGACGATCGTGCGGCCGTACGGGGACACCACCGGTGACGGGATGGTGCAGGTGTCGTTCACGCTGCCGGTGCCGCATGACAAGCGGGCCGAGGGTGCGGCGCTGCAGTTGGCGAACAAGATGGGCATCGATCCGGCGATGGTGGTGCATGCGAAGCAGATGGGTGACGGGTTCACCTTCTTCGTGGTGTACGGGCGGGTGAACCATCTGGTGGATGTGTCGTCGGTGCAGGTGGTGGAGCGGGACTTTCCGTTGTTGTCGGCGCGGGAGGTCAACGTGGCGGTGCGGCGGGGGTTGCGGCGGAAGTTGTCGGTGGTGGGGGCGTGTATCGGCACGGATGCGCACACCGTCGGTATCGACGCGATCCTGAACGTGAAGGGCATCGCGGGGGAGAAGGGCCTGGAGTACTACCGGGAGTTGCGGGTCGTCAATCTGGGTGCGCAGGTGAGTGTGCCGGAGTTGGTGGAGGCGGCTCGGGTGGAGCGGGCGGACGCGGTGCTGGTGTCGCAGGTGGTGACGCAGCGGGACGCGCATCTGCACAACACGCGGGAGATGTCGGCGGCGTTCCGGGAGGCGATGCCGGCGGGGCGGCGGCCGTTGTTGATCGTGGGTGGGCCGCGGTTCGACGAGACGATGGCCGCCGAGTTGGGGGTGGATCGGATTTTCGGTCGGGGCACCACGCCGGGTGAGGTGGCCAGTTTCCTGGTGCACGCGTTGGTCACGAACAAGAAGGCGAAGGCATGAGTGATTCTCGGGTCGGGTTGACCGTCACGCACCGCCGGTATGTGCCGTTTTCGCACGCGCACTACGCGGGGAACCTGGTCGACGGGGCGTACGCGTTGGGGCTGTTCGGGGACGTGGCGACGGAGGTGTGTATCCGTACCGACGGCGACGAGGGGTTGTTCGCGTCGTATTCGGATGTGCAGTTCCGCAGTCCGATGCGGGCCGGGGACGTGTTGGAGGTGTCGGCGACGGTGACCCGGGTGGGTACGCGTAGCCGCACGATCGATTTCGTGGCGCGGGTGGTGTGCCGGGGCCGGCCGGACCGGGGTGAGTCGGCGGCGGAGGTGCTCGCCGAGCCGGTCGTGGCGGTGACCGCGACGGGCACGGTGGTCGTGCCGGCGGCGGCGTGAGCCTGGCGGTCTGCGCCGACGTCGGGTCCACGTGGACGAAGGTCGCGGTGGTGGACCTGGACGGTGGGCTGCTGGTGGGGTCGGCGGCGGCGCCGACGACGGTGGGCACGGACGTGCTGCACGGCCTGGACGCGGCAGTGGCGGCGGCCACCGTCGGGCTGCCCGCCGCCGACGCGCCGTGGTACGTGTGTTCGTCGGCCGGTGGTGGGCTGCGGTTGGCGGTGGTCGGCTACGAGCCTCTCGTCACGGCACAGGCGGGCCGGCGGGTGGGGTTGTCGGCGGGCGCGCACGTGGTGCACGTGGCCGCGGGGCGGCTCGGTGGGGCGGACGTGGTGGCGTTGCGGGCGGTCCGCCCGGATGTGGTGCTGCTGGTGGGAGGCACCGACGGCGGGGACGCGGACACTCTCGTCCACAATGCGACCCGGTTGGCGCGGGCCCGCTGGCGGGTGCCGGTGGTGGTGGCCGGGAACGCCGACGCCCGCGACGAGGTGCACGCGCTGCTGGTCGGCGCGGGGGTGCCGGTGACGGTGGCCGACAACGTGCTGCCCCGGATCGGGGTGCTGGCGCCGTCGTCGGCGCGGGCGGCGATCCGGGAGGTGTTTCTGCGGCACGTGATTGGCGGGAAGCGTCTGTCGCGGGGTTCGCGGTTCGCGCGGCTGGTGCGGGCGGCCACCCCGGACGCGGTGCTGACCGGGGTGGAGGTGCTCGCCGGCACGGCCGGTGGTGACCTGGTGGTGGTGGATGTGGGTGGCGCCACCACGGATGTGTACTCGGTGCTGACCCCGGACGAGCGGGCTACCGGGCCGGGCCGGGAGGTCGCGGGTTCGTGGTGGCGGGCCCGGACCGTGGAGGGTGACCTGGGCATGCGGTGGAGCGCGCCGGGGGTGGTGCGGGCGGCCGTGGAGGAGCGGCTGCTCGACCCGGTCGACGGGGAGGCGCTGGGGGCGGTGGCGGCGGCGGGGGCCGACGATCCGGGGTTCGTGCCGGAGACGCCGGCGGAGCGGGCGGTGGACCGGCGGATCGCGGCCCTCGCGGTGACGGTGGCGGTGCGGCGGCACGCGCGGGGCGCGACGGCCGGGGAACGTGCCGGTCGGGATCTGCGGGACGTGCGGCTGCTGGTCGGCTCCGGTGGGGTGCTGCGGCATGCGGACGGCTTGGAGGCGACCGAGGTCCTGGCGGCGGTGCTGGGTGACCACGCGGGCGGGTGGGCGGTGCCGAGGGCGGCCCGGCCGGTGGTGGACGGGGCGTACGTGCTGGCGGCGGCGGGCCTGTTGGTCGCCGAGCATCCGGGGGCGGCACGGGGGCTGCTGCGGACGCATCTGGTGGAGTGACCCGGGGGTACGGCAGTCCGCTACCGTTTCGCCGCTGGGTTCACCTGCCGTCGTGCCGGAAGGTCACCCACGGTCTGCGGTGGCGTCGGGCAGGGGTGGGTTGAGGAGAAACTTTTTTGGGGACAGGCGGACGTGTGACTGGGTGCCGACGGCCTCTATGTCCCAGAGCTTGCCGAAGGCGTGTGTGCCGGTCAACGTGATCCGTCCGATCTCTGGTGGGATGTCGGGGTTGAGGATGAGTTGGCCGTCGCAGGCGTCGAGGCCGAGCATGGTGCGTACAAAGAGCCTCGGGGCACCGCTTGCCCATGCCTGTGGGCTGCAGGCGGTCGGGTATGGCACAGGTGCCTGGCCGAAGGATCGGTTGTAGCCGGAGACGGATCGGTCGAACTCCGACACCTTCGCCTGGATCCCCTGACGCCTCCGGCCACGAGCCCCGGAAGATCAAATGCGGAGGAGCAGGGGATCAGGCTGGGGCCCGGGATGGGCCGGGTGGCGAAGTCTCGCGATCGGGCCGCTGTCCAACGGTCACCTCGCGGGCATGCCGAATCTGGCCCGTTTCGCCGGCTTGCTCAACTCCGCTCACACGTCGGCCGCGATCGCCGCGATGGCGGCGTGCGGCCGATGAGTGCCATCGCTGGGCCGTCGCAGCTGCTCGACCGCCGTGAAGCCGGCTCGCGTCAGCCGCTCCGAAAGTTCGTCCACGGGCCAGCGATAGGCTGTCACCACTTTGTGGTCGAAGGCGCCGACCTCGTCACCGTCGAAGAACCCGACCACCAACGTTCCCCCCGGGGCCATCGCTCGCCGAAACTCATCGAGCATGCTCCCGAGGTCCTGCGGCGGTAGATGGATCAACGAGTACCAGGCCAGGATGCCGGCGACGGAGTGGTTCGCAACGTCGAGCTTCTCCATCGACCCAAGCTGGTACATGCCGTTCGGATGGGCCGCCTTCGCGTGGGCGATGAACTCGGGAACCATGTCGATTCCCCGTGCGTCGACGCCCAGCGAGCGAAGGTGACCGGTGATGTGGCCAGGTCCACAGCCCAGGTCGAGCACCGGGCCGGACCGGATCGACAGGTGTCGCCCGATGAAGGCGAGGTCGTCGACGTGTACCTGCTGGCTCGAACCGAACAGTTCGATGTAAAGGTCCGCGACGGCCGCATACGCCTGTCCCACGTGCTCCACGGTCACCGCGTGACTATATGAGCTTCGGGCATGTTCACCGAAGCGGGACAGGTGGGTGACGCGATCCTGCCGGTCTCACCCCCGTGACCGCCCCCGGTTACAGCTCCACACCGGGGGCGGTCGGTGACGGTCAGAGCGAGCCGCGCCGCCACGGGCCGGTGATCGCGAAGGTGATGCCGGGGCTCTGCGCGTTGACGAACAGCCAGTTGCCGTTCTTCGGTTCGAAGGTGGATCCGCACCATTCGGAACCGGAGTAGTCGCCGGCGGCGACGGTCTTGCCGGGGATGCCGCCGGCGGGCACGACGACCTGGTTGAGGGCGAACGGGAAGATCTCGCCGTCGGTGGTGAGGCCGTGCAGGTACTCGCCGGAGCTGCCGTCCTCGCACAGGACGATGCCGCCGCGCGGGCTGACGCAGATGTTGTCGGGGTTGTTGAGCACGGCCGCGTCGGGGGAGGCGAACAGCACCCGCATCCGCTCGGTGGTCGGGTCGTACTCGAAGACCTGGCCCTGGCCGGCGGGGCCGCCGCTGGTGGAGACGATGTAGACGCGGTCGTTGCCGTACCAGGCGCCTTCGAGGCGGCGGAACGCGGCGCCGCCGAGGGCGATGCCCTGCTGCACGCAGCTCGTCTCGCCGGGGCCCGGGTCGGGGTTGCCGAGGGTCACCCAGGTGAGGTTCTCGTACTGGGTGTCGGTGCCGTCGCCGTAGGTGGAGTACGACGAGCCGTCCGGGGTGGGGATGACGAGCATCTGCAGGGTGCCGCCGGCGGCCAGGTTCCCGGGGGTGGTGGGCACGTACCGGTAGAGGCCGGAGGGGGTGGCGTCCTCGGTGAGGTAGACGATGCCGGTGCGAGGGTCGACGGCGACGGCCTCGTGGCTGAACCGGCCCATGCTCTTCAGCGGCCGGGGGTCGCCCTTGCCGACGTGGGGGACTTCGAACACGTAGCCGTGACGGGTGCCGTCGGGGCCGATCTCGGTGGTTTCCTCGCAGGTCAGCCAGGTGTCCCAGGGGGTGGGGCCGCCGGCGCAGTTGCGGATGGTGCCGCCGAGGCTGGCCCACGAGCCGAGGAACTGTCCGGCGTCGGGGTCGAACACGAGGGTGGTGGTGCCGCCAGCGGCGGCCGGGTTGTAGGCGGGGGTGGTGAACGCGCCGCCGTAGCCGCCGCGTTCGTGGTTACGGACGATGGCGATGGTGCCGTCGGTGCGGCGGAACGCGGCCATCCCGTCGTGGGCGCCGGGGGTGCGCAGGCCGTCGGTCATCAGGTCGCCGGTCCAGCCGTAGGAGAGGTACTCGAAGCCGCGGGGCAGACGCAGCAGCTCCAGGCCGGTGCTCTGGTCCCGGGTCGGGTACAGGGGGCCGTAGTCGGGGCTGGCGGGCAGCTTGGCCAGCGGGGCGGCGCCGGCGGTGCGGGCACCGAGGGCGTCCAGTGGGCCGAGCGCGGCCAACGCGGCGGCGGTCACGGAGCCACGCAGGATGCCACGGCGGGTCGGATGGGTTGCCGTCACGGCTACCTCCAGGGTCGAGGGAGTGATGCGTCGCTGAGACGGTAGGCCGCTGTGAGCTGGGCTTTCATCGGACGGGACGTGAATCTTGTGGGAACGCCGGGCGGTGGGCGGGGTGCCGGCCCCCGGCGGACGGGGCGACGCGCCGGGGGCGACACGCCGTGCCGACGGGCGACTGGCCGGTGGCGGGTTGACAGTGCCCGGGGGGTGGCGCGTACCGTCTTTGAGTCCTACCACGGGGAAGTGGCTGTTGTTCGCTTCGTCCCTTCGTCCGCTGGCCGAGTGACCACATGGGTTGCGGCGGCCAGGTCCAGCGGGCGGGGGTCGGCGGGGCGGCGCGAACCGGCTGCGGTTACCGGTGTACGGGCAGGGTGAGGTGCACGGCCAGTAGACAACGGCCCGGCGGGGGCAGCCAGTCCGCCGTCTGGTCGGTCCGAAGGTCGGCGTGCCTGATCCTCGCTCCACCGGCCGGGGAGGGCCTGGGAGCATCGGGGCGTGGCGGTTGCCGCGCCCCGATTTTCGTGTGTCCCGGGGTCAGTGGGACGACGTGGTGGGGCGGGCGCGGACGTGGAGCCGTTCGCCCTGGGGTCCGAACAGGTTCAGGAGTTCCGCCGGGTGCGGGTCGGGGTTGGCGACGGCGTGCGGCAGTCGGGTGTCGAACTCGGCGACCTCTCCGGCGGTGAGGATCAGGTCGTGGTCGCCGAGGATCAGCCGGATCCGGCCGGAGAGCACGTACAGCCACTCGTAGCCCTCGTGGGTGTTGGGTCGCGGGTCGGTGGGGGTGTGCGGCGGGATGATCTGTTTGAACGCCTGGAGGCCGCCGGGGCGGCGGGTCAGGGGCAGGAACGTCATGCCGTTGCGCACGATCGGGCGGGGGCGCACGCGCGGGTCGGCGGTGGATGCGGCGCCGACGAGGTCGTCGAGGGGCACCTGGTGGGCGCGGGCCAGGGGGAGCAGCAGTTCCAGGGTGGGGCGGCGCTGTCCGGATTCCAGGCGGGACAGGGTGCTGACGGAGATGCCGGTGGTCTGTGCCAGTTGGGTGAGGGTGGTGCCGCGTCGGGTGCGCAGGGCCCGTAGTCGGGCGCCGACTCCGGCCAGGACCGCCACCTCGTCGTCGTTTGCCATAACGGCAAGAATAGTTGCCGCTGTCGGTCGGGTGGGCGCACCGTGGCGGTCGACGGACGACGAACAGGGGTGCGTGATGGACGACAGGTACGACGTGGTGGTCGTCGGTGGCGGCGCGGCCGGACTCGCCGGCGCGGTGGCGTTGGCCCGGGCCCGCCGGTCGGTGCTGGTGGTGGACGCGGGTGAACCCCGTAACGCCGCCGCCGACGGGGTACACAACCACCTCGGCCGGGAGGGCAGCCGGCCGGCGGAGCTGCTCGCGTCGGCTCGCGCCGACGTCACCGGCTACGGCGGGCACCTCATCGACGCGACGGTCACCACGGTCGACCGCGACGACGACGGGTTCCGGGTCGTCCTCGCCGACGGGCGGGGCGTGCGGGCACGGCGGCTGCTGGTGGCCACCGGCGGAGTGGACGCGCTGCCCGACGTGCCCGGCCTGGCCGACCGGTGGGGGCGTGACGTGCTGCACTGCCCGTACTGTCACGGGTGGGAGGTCCGCGGCCGGCGTGTCGGGGTCCTCGCCGACGGGCCGCTGGGGGTGCGGCAGGCCCTGCTGTGGCGGCAGTGGAGCCCACACGTGCTGCTGCTGCGGCACCACGGCGACGCGCCCGATCCGACGCAGGCCGAGCAGCTCGCCGCGCGGGCCGTCACCGTCGTCGACGGGCCCGTCACCGGCCTGGTCGTCGACGACGACCGGCTCACCGGGGTCCGCCTCGCCGACGGGGGCCTGGTGCGTGTCGACGCGCTCGTGGTGGCGTCCCGGCTGGCCGCCCGCGCCGACCTGCTCGCCCCGCTCGGCCTGAGGCCGGTCGACGTCGACCACGACGGGCAACTCGTCGGCACCCGGATCCCCGCCGACGCGTCCGGCGCCACCGACGTGCCCGGCGTGTGGGTGGCCGGGAACGCCACCGCCGTGGCCGCGACGGTCGTCGTGTCCGCCGCGCAGGGCGTGACCGCCGCCGGGGCGATCAACGCCGACCTGGTCGCCGAGGACACCGCCCGCGCCGTCGACGCGTACCGGCACGACCTGGCGACCATGTTCGAGCAGGACGCCTGGGAGGACCGCTACCGGTCCCGGCCGGCGGTGTGGAGCGGCAACCCCAACCCGCAGCTGGTCGCCGAGGCCGGTGACCTGCCGGCCGGGCGGGCCCTGGACGTCGGCTGCGGGGAGGGCGCCGACGCGGTGTGGCTGGCCCGGCGCGGCTGGCGGGTCACCGCCGTGGACATCGCCCCCACCGCGGTGGAACGCACCGCCGCGCATGCCGCCGACGCCGGGGTCGCCGACCGGGTCACCGCCCGCCAGGCCGACCTGCGGGTCGAGGCACCCGAGGCGGGCGTCCACGACCTGGTGTCGGCGCAGTTCATGCACCTGCCCGCCGGGCAGTGGCGGGACCTCGTCGCCCGGCTGGCCGAGGCGGTGGCCCCCGGCGGCACCCTGCTGCTGGTCGGCCACCACCCCCTCGACCTGCGTACCACGGCCCGGCGGATGCACTTCCCGGAGCTGATGTTCACCGCCGAGCAGGCCGCCGACCTGCTCGACGAGGCCCGCTGGCGGGTCCGCGTCGCGCAGACCCGGCCCCGCACCGCGGTCGACCCCGACGGCCGGGACGTCACCGTCCACGACGCCGTCCTGGTCGCCCACCGGCTGCCCTGAGACGACGCCCGGGGCGGGCGGGTAGCCTTCCGCGGTGTGATCGAGGTGAGGTGCCGGTGACGACGCTTGACGAGGTACGCCCGCCCGCCGCCGGCACGCCGCCGCGGCCGCGTCCACTGCCGCTTGTGGCGGCGGTGCCGCTGGCCGTGGTGGCCGGTGTGGCGCTGCTGCTGGCGTTCCCCCCGTACGGGTGGTGGCCGGCCGCCCTGGCGGGTGTGGCGGCCCTCGCCGCGGCCACCCACCGGCGGCGGATCCGGGCCGGCGCCGGCCTGGGGTTCGTCACCGGGTTGACGCTGTTCGCGCCGCTGCTGGCCTGGACGAACCTGCACACCGGCTACCTGCCGTGGGTGCTGTTGAGCCTGTCGCAGGCCGCCTACCTGGCGTTGCTCGGCGCGGCCACCGCGTACGTGTCACCGCTGGTCGACCGGTGGCGGGCGGGCTGGCCGGCGGTGACCGGGCTGCTGTGGGTGGGGCAGGAGGCGCTGCGGGACCGCACTCCGTTCGGGGGGTTCCCGTGGGGGCGGTTGGCGTTCAGTCAGGGCGACTCGCCGCTGCTGCGGTTGGCGGCGCTCGGCGGCGCCCCGCTGGTCACCTTCGCCGTCGCGCTCTGCGGTGGGCTGCTGGTGAGCCTGCTGTGGCGGCCGTGGCGGGGGTTCCGGCCGGTGCTGGCGTTGCCGGTGGTCGGTCTGGTCGCGGTCCTCGCCGCGGCCCTGGCGACCCCGGTGGGGTTGCGGGGCGACGGTGGGCAGGTCACCGTGGCGATCGTGCAGGGCAACGTGCCCCGTCTCGGTCTCGACTTCAACGCCCAACGGCAGGCGGTGCTCGACAACCATGTCGAGGCGACCCTCGGCCTGGCCCGGCAGGTCGCCGCCGGGCAGGCCCGCCGTCCCGACCTGGTGGTGTGGCCGGAGAACTCCAGCGACATCGACCCGCTGCGGGATGCGGCGGCCGGGGCGCGGATCACCCTGGCGGCGGACACGATCGGCGTGCCCATCCTCGTCGGGGCGGTGCTGCGTGGCCCCGGCGAGGGGCAGGTACGTAACGCGGGACTGCTGTGGCGGCCCGGCAGCGGCCCCGACACCGACCAGCTGTACACCAAACGGCACCCGGTGCCGTTCGCCGAGTACGTGCCCATGCGGGACCTGGCGCGCATGGTCAGCAAGCAGGTCGACCGGGTTCGGGCGGACTTCGTGCCGGGCACCGAACCGGGTGTGCTGCGCACCGACGACGCGGTTCTCGGTGACGTGATCTGCTTCGAGGTCGCCTACGACGGGCTGGTCCGGGACACCGTCATCAATGGCGCGCAACTGCTGGTGGTGCAGACCAACAACGCGACGTTCGACGAGTCCGAGGCGCTGCAGCAGATGGCGATGGTCCGGTTGCGGGCGGTCGAGCACGGCCGCGACGCGTTGATGGCCTCCACCGTGGGGGTGTCCGGGTTCGTCTCCCCCGACGGGCGGGTAGACGGGGCCACCGGGTTCAACACCGGCGCGGTGGTGGTCCGGCAGATGCGCCTCGGTGACGGGGCGACCCTGGCCACCCGGCTGGGCGTGTGGCCGGAGGCGGCGCTGGTGGTGGCCGCCGTGGCCGTGCTGGCCGGCGCGGCGCTGCGGCGCCGCCGACCGCTGCCGCCGCCCGGGTGACACTGTCCGGCCCGTAGGCCGGCGTGACGGGGGGAGGTCCAGGTGGGCGAACAGACCGGATGTCCGGGTGTCGGGCGGGTGCTGGTGGTGGTGCCCACCTACAACGAGGCCGACAACCTCGCCGGGATCGTCGACCGGGTCCACCGGCACGCCCCGGCGGTGGATGTCCTCGTCGCCGACGACAACAGTCCCGACGGCACCGGCGCGCTCGCTGACGGCCTGGCCCAGGTCGACTCCCGCGTGCATGTATTGCACCGTGACGGCAAGGAGGGCCTCGGCGCGGCGTACCTGGCGGGGTTCGCGTGGGCGCGGCGGCGCGGGTACGACGCGGTCGTGGAGATGGACGCCGACGGGTCGCACGCCCCGGAGGACCTGCCGGCGTTGCTGGCGGCCGCCCGGGACGCCGACGTGGTCATCGGGTCCCGGTGGCAACGCGGCGCGCGGGTGGTGAACTGGCCGTGGCGGCGGCTGCTGTTGTCGCGGGGCGGCAACTGGTACGCCCGCTGGGCGTTGGGGGTGCCCGTAGCCGACGCCACCGGCGGCTACCGGGTGTACCGGCTGCGCGCCCTGGACGCCGTCGACCTGGACGGGGTGTGCTCCCGGGGGTTCTCGTTCCAGGTGGAGCTGTCCCGGCTGCTGCACCGGGCGGGCGCCCGGATGGTGGAGGTGCCGATCACGTTCGCCGAGCGGGAACGCGGGTCCAGCAAGATGAGCCCGTGGATCGTGCTGGAGGCGCTGTGGCGGATCACCCTGTGGGGGTTGCAGGACCGGCGGCGGGGGCGACGGCGGCGGTCGGTCGCGGGCCGGTGGCCCTGACCGTCCGTGGCATGCTTGACCGGGACAGCGTCGCCGAGGCGGATGAGGTGTGATGCGCCGATCGTGGAGGTTCGTGCCGCTGGGGTTGCTGGCCGGGCTGGTCGCCGAGGTGGCGGTGTTCGTGCTGGTCGGCCGGGCGATCGGGTTCGGGTCGGCGGTGCTGGTGGTGTTCGCCGTGTCGCTGCTGGGTCTGCTGCTGCTGCGCCGGGAGGGCATGCGGGCCTGGCGGGGGTTCCGGGTCAGTGTCGAGTCGCAGCAGCCGCCCGGCCGGCAGTTGACCGACGGGCTCGTGGGGCTGGTGGGTGCGCTGCTGTTGGCCGTGCCGGGCCTGGTCAGCGGGCTGGTGGGGGTGGCGCTGCTGGTGCCGCCGCTGCGCCGGCTCGCCGGTGCGGGCGTGCAGCGGGCCGCGGAGCGGCGGGTGTCGTCGATGGTCGCCGGTGACCTGTTCGGTCCCCGCCGGGTGCGGGTGTACCGGGGTGACCCGCAGTCGTCCGCGCCGCCACCGCCGCAGCCGACGACCGGACCGGCCACCGCCATCGAGGGAGAGATCGTCGAACCAGGCCGATGAAACCGGCCCCCACCGTGACACGAGCCCCCGGGACGAAAACGTCCCGGGGGCTCGTCGTTCGGTGCGGTCAGGCGCGACCGCGGCGGGTGCGGACCTCCTGGAGCCGCTCGGCGAGGATGTCCTCCAGCTCGGCGATCGACCGCCGCTCCAGCAGCATGTCCCAGTGGGTACGCGGCGGCTTGGCCTTCTTCTGCTCCGGCTCGTTGCCGTCGACCAGCCGGGCGACGCTGCCGTCGAACTTGCACTCCCAGGTCGTCGGGACCTCGGCGTCGACGGCGAACGGCACCTCGAACTGGTGCCCCTTGGCGCAGAGGTACTCGCGGGTCTGACGCGGCGCGAGCTCCGTGTTGCGGTCGGACTCGTAGCTGACCGCGCCCAGACGGCTACCGCGCAGCATGCGCTCGCCCATGTTCGACTTCCCCTCGTTGGTGGTGCTGGTCTTCTCGGTGTAACGGCTCGCCGTCACCGGGCCATTCCCCGGTACGGCGTGTGACGCGGCCACGCCCGACGGCGAGCCTGGCCGGACCACGCCGGTCACCCGGCGGGACGCCCCCCGGCCGGGTGGGAAACGGTGAAGTGTGCTGGCTGTCACCTGTATGGTACCCGGCCCGTTCCGGTGCCCCTCCACAGCGACTGACGGCCGTACCTGGCGACCGGTCAGCGTGGCGTCGGCGACCCCAGCCGGGCCAGTGCCGCCGCCAGGTTGCTGACCTGGTCGACCAGTTGGGCGGCGCGGGCCACCGCCGTGTCCCGCTCGGTTTCGGCCGCGCCGAACCGTACGGTCAGCTCCGCCAGACGGGCCTCGGCGGTGGCCGCCGCCTGCCGGGCGGCCGTCACCTCGACGGTGAGCCGGTCCCGGTCGGCGGCCAGCGCGGTGGTTTCCTGCCGGGCCCGCCGCGCGGTCGCGGCGCTCTCGGCGCGGGCGGTGTCGGCGTCGATGCGGGCCGCCTCGGCCAGCCGGGTCGCGTCGACGGCCTCCCGGCGGGCCTGCTCCGCCTCGACGCGGGTCCGCTCGGCGGCGGCGCGCTGCGTGTCGGCGTCCTGCCGGGCGGCGTCGGCGTCGACCTGCGCCCGGTCGGCCCGTACGGACGCGTCGGTGGCTGCCTCGGCCGCCCGGCGCGCGTCGGCGCGGGCGGTGTCCCGTTCGGCGGTCAGCTCCGCGACCCGCCGTCGTTCGGTGTCCCGTTCCGCGCGGACGGCCCGCAGGTCGTGGCGGGCCGCGTCCCGGTCCCGTTCGGCCTGCACCCGCAGCGCCTCGGCGGCGCTGGCCGTCCGCTGAGCGGCGTCCCGGGCGGTCTCCGCGTCCGCCGCGCGGGCGGCGGCCTGGGCTGCGGCCTCGGCGTGCCGGGCGGTTTCCGTACGGGCGGTGTCCCGCTGCCCGGCGGCGTCCTCGGCGGCCCGGCGGGCAGCCACCGCGGCGGCCTGCGCGTCCTCCGCCGCGCGGCGGGCCTCGTCCCGTTCGGTGTGGGCCTGCGCCACCTGCCCGGCCGTGTCCGCGCGGACCTGCGCGAGCTGCCGGTCCACCCCGGCCGGGGACAGTTCGGCGTGCAGCGTCTCGGTCAGGGTTTCCACGAGCTGGTCGAGCCGGTCCACCGCCTCCCAGGTCCGTGCCACCTGCCCGGCCAGTCCGGGGGCGTTGCGGTGCCGCATCCGGGTGTTGCGGGACGCCCGCTGGCAGGCGCCGTCGTTGTCGCGGCAGTAGCGGAAGGGACGTCCCGCGCCGGCACGTTGCGGGACGTCACGACCGCAGTGCGCGCAGGGACGGGTGTCGACGGGGGTGGCCTGCTCGTCCATCGAGGGCGAAGTCTAGGGCACCCGCCAGGCGGGTCGGGGCGTAAGCCGGACGGGGTGGGGGAGTGTCCGCCCGATGCGGCACCCTGGTTACCGGCACCCACGACACGGGGGAGGTTCCGGCGATGGTCGACGCATGGGAGGCTGCGGTCGAGGCGCAGATCCGCGCCGCCGTGGAACGCGGCGAGTTCGACAACCTGCCCGGGGCGGGTAAGCCGATCCCCGGCCGGGACCTGCCGTACGACGAGCAGTGGTGGATCAAGGGCCTGCTGGAACGGGAGAAGATCCCTACAGACGCGCTCCTGCCCACCCCGCTCATGCTGCGCAAGCGGCTCGAGCGGCTGCCCGACGAGGTTCGTGACCTGCCCACCGAGACGGCGGTACGGGCGTGCGCGCAGGACCTGAACGACCAGATCGTGGCGTGGCTGCGCACGCCGACCGGCCCGCGGGTGGTGGTGCGGCCGGTCGACGTCGACGCGGTGGTGCGGCAGTGGCGGGCGGCCCGGCTGCCGTCGCTGCCCGGCCCGTCGACACCGCAGGCGTCGACGGCCGGTGGCGTACGGGCCGAGCGACGGCAGCGGCGCTGGTGGCCGTGGCGTCGCCGTCCTGCGGCCTGACCCGTCCGCCGTCCCGGTGACGGTGCGGTCCGAACCGCATCACGGCTGTGCGCTCAGCCGACGGCAGCACCGAACCACCGCGGCAGTTGGCTGAGAAGATCTGCCTGGTCGTCGCCGACCCATGCCACGTGGCCGTCCGGCCGCAGCAGCACGGCAGGCACGTCCAGTTCCTCGCTGCCGTCGACGACGTGGTCGATCCGGTCGGCCCACCCGGCGACCGAGAGCAGGCCGGTCCGGTCGAGAAGCAGCCCGCGACCACTGTGGGTCAGCTCGTAGAGGCGTCCCCGCTTCAGCCGCACGTCCCGCAGCCGCCGGCCGAGCAGGTCGTGGCCCTCGCCGACGTCGTAGCGGACCCCGATCGCGGTGACCTTCTCGATCAGGTACCGGTTCACGTCCTCGAAGTCCATCAGGTTCGACAGCAGCCGGCGCACCGACCGGGGTCCCGGCTCGGTGGACAACAGATGCATCATCGCGCGGGTGGTGTCCAGCACGTCGGCGGCCACCGGATGCCGTTCGGTGTGGTAGCTGTCCAGCAGCCCGTCCGGCGCCCAGCCGTCAACCTCGGCGGCCAGTTTCCAGCCGAGGTTGAACGCGTCCTGGACACCGAGGTTCAGCCCCTGGCCGCCGACCGGCGGGTGGACGTGCGCCGCGTCGCCGGCCAGCAGCACCCGGCCGACACGGTAGCGTTCGGCCTGCCGGATGGCGTCGCCGAAGCGGGACAGCCAGCGCGGTGAGTGCACGCCGAAGTCGGTGCCGGCGAACACCCGTAGCTGCTGCCTGAACTCGTCGAGGGTCGGCGGGACGGTGCGGTCCTCGGCCACCCCGGCGGCGGGTACGACGACGCGGTACACCCCGTCCCCGACGGGCCCGACGCCGAACCGCAGTTGGGTCTTGCGGACTTCGGCCGTCACGGCCGTCACCGTATCCGGATCCTCGGTCACCGCCATCTCACCCAGCAGCGTCTCGACGGTGGTGGGCTCGCCGGGGAAGGCGACGCCGAGCAGTTTTCGGACCGTGCTGCGGCCCCCGTCGCAGCCGACGAGGTACCGGGCGCGCAGCCGGGCGCCGTCGGCCAGTTCGGCGGTCACCCCCTGGTCGTCCTGGTGCAGCCCGACCAGCTCGCAGCCGCGGCGGATCTCGGCGCCGAGTTCGGTGGCGCGTTCGGCCAGCAGGCGATCGGTGACGGGCTGCGGGATGCCGAGGATGTAGGGATGCGCGGTGTCCAGCCGGCCGGGCGGGGGTTTGCTGATGCCGGCGAAGCCACCGACCGGGTGCTGCCTGCCGTGCGCGAGGAACCGCCCCAGCAGACCGCGCTGGTCCATCACCTCGATGCTGCGTACGTGCAGGCCGAGGGCCCGGACCACCCTGGTCGGCGCGGTTTCCCTGTCCAGCACGAGCGTGTGCACACCGTGCAGCCGCAACTCACTGGCAAGCATCAGGCCGGTCGGTCCGCCGCCGACCACGATCACGTCCGTCATGAGATCCCCCCGTTGCGTTCCGGTCGGCGGACGATTCTGCGGCACGACCCGGGTCTTGCCGCAAGACCCCCCATGCGATATATGTTGAAAGTGGCAGGGAGTGGACAACCTCCTTGCCTTTCTTCTTGTCGCCGCCGTTGCCTTGGTCGCCCGAGCCCTGACCGACATCCCGGCCGGGGCACCGCGTTCGCGTAGCACTCGACGCTCACGCCGGCCGGCGCCGCGACCTCCGTGCGGCGCGGTCCAGGAACGCCGCGGGGCACCCTGCCAGTACACCTTCCAGCGAAAACTCCCCAGCGCGTCGGGAACGGTGTTTGCTGAATGGCGTTGACCCGCCCAAGGAGAACCAACATGCTCGGTGCTGTCCTGCACGCCCCCGGTGACATCCGCGTGGAAGAGCGCGAGGACCCGCGGATCCTCGCGCCGACCGACGCGATCATCCGACTGTCCGCCACCTGTGTCTGCGGCTCCGACCTGTGGCCGTACCGGGGTATCGAGACGGTCACCGAGCCGAGGTCGATGGGCCACGAGTACGTCGGCATCGTCGAGGACATCGGCAGCGACGTGCGCACCGTGCGTCCCGGACAGTTCGTCATCGGCTCGTTCTTCGCCTCCGACAACACCTGCGAGATCTGCCGGGCGGGCTACCAGACCTCCTGTGTCCACCGGCAGGGCGTCGGCAGCGCCCAGGCGCAGTACATGCGCGTCCCCCTGGCCGACGGGACCCTGGTCGCCACGGCGGACATGCCGTCCGACGACCTGATCCCAAGCCTCCTGACAGCCTCCGACGTGCTCGGCACCGGCTGGTTCGGCGCGGTGGCCGCACAGGTCGGGCCGGGCAAGACCGTCACAGTCGTCGGGGACGGCGCCGTCGGGCTGCTCGGGGTGCTGGCGGCCCGGCAACTCGGCGCGGAACGCATCATCGCGATGAGCCGGCACGAGCCCCGCCAGAAGCTCGCCCTCGAGTACGGGGCCACCGACATCGTCACCGAACGCGGCGACGAGGGCGTGGCCCGGATCAAGGACCTGACGAACGGGCTCGGCGCGCACTCGGTCATCGAGGCGGTCGGTACCCAGGAGTCGATGATGCAGGCCATCCGCGCCACCCGGCCCGGCGGTCACGTCGGCTACGTCGGCGTCGCCCACGACGTGCACCTGCCGGGGCACGAGCTGTTCTTCTCCCACGTGCACCTGCACGGCGGTCCCGCCCCCGTGCGCCGCTTCCTGCCCGAACTGATCGAACTCGTCCAGAACCGGACGCTCGACCCGGGCAGGGTGTTCGACCTCAGCCTTCCGCTCACGCAGACTGCCGACGCCTACCGGGCGATGGACGAACGCCGCGCCATCAAGGTCCTGCTGCACCCGTAGGTCTGCGACGCAACACGGCAGGTCGCATCAGCCACCGCTCCATACCGCGTGCACCCACAGCGGGGCCGTCGCGGTGATTCAGCCGAGCGTGAGGACGCGCAGCCCGAGCCTGACCAGATCGGCCGACTCGCCCGGGGTGACCGATGCGCGGCCGGTCGTCTTGCGCAGCAGTGTCACCGGATCCCACCCGAGCGCGGTGACGGCGGTATGCCATTCCGGGCCGAAGAGCAACTGCTGGAGGTGTTGCGCGGCCGGTGCCGTCAGCCATGGCTGGTGGTTCAGCGCGTCGGCGACATCGAGGCCGTGGACGGCCAACTCGACGACGCGGGTGGTGAGAAAGTCCGACAGCAGCATGGCGTCGCCGTGTCGGGTCCGTACGATCCGGTCGGCGCGTTCGCGGCGGCATGCCGTGACCACGGCCTTCATCGCCGTCGGCAGGTCGCGGCCGAGCCGCGCGACGTCCGGGCCGGCCGCGCGGCCGCGCGCTGTGGCGACCCGGTCGGCGTTGGCCGTGTCGCTGAACCGGTGGTCGGCGCGGTAGTAGGCGATGGCGGTGGTGTCCGGCCGCTCCGGTTCCGGCGCGGCGACCATGTCGGGTACGCGTCCCAGCACGGTGACGACATGGCCCACCACGTCGCGTACCCGCCAGGGAACACAGCGAGTAGGTCGTTCCCACTCGTGCGGGGTGAGTGCACCGAGGGCGGCGGTGAACGCTTCGGCTTCGGCGCGGAACGCGCCCAGTGCGCGGTTGTCTGCGGTCATCACCAGACTTCTTCCGTTCTCTTGAGGGTTTCGCCGTACCGTTCCGCTGATATCGCGGACAAGTTTCCACCGTCGGTTCAGCGATACCGTTGACGGGTGTGACAGACGGGAATCTGACGATCGAGCTGAGCATGGCGGAACTGCGCGCGATCACGGCCTACGCTGTGGCCTGCGCGGAGCCCGCTCTGGCGATATTCGAACGCGAACGCCCCGACGACCGGCGCCCACGAGCCGCGCTCGACGCCGCACGGTCGTTCGCGGACGGAGCCAGACGAACCAAGGTGATCCGTGACCACGCGTGGGCGGCGCAACGGGCGTACCAAGAGGCCCGCGATGCGGGACTGGCCGCGGCGAGCGACGCTGCCCGCGCTGCCGTCGCGGCGGCCAGTGCGGCATACCTCCATCCCCTGGCGAAAGCGACCCAGGTCCTGCACATCCTCGGCGCGGCCGCCCACGCGGCACGAGCAGTCGAGCTCGATGCCGGCGACGACCCCAACGTCGGCGCCGACCACATCGAGAGGGCCCGAGATCTGGCCAGTCCCGTCGTGGTGAGCGTCCTGACCCGTTACCCGGACGCCCCGAGTGGTCGCGGCCGTGCGGGGGAGCTGCTACGGATACTCGACGCGTCGTTGCGACAGTCGACGACCGACCGTTGACCTTGCCCCTCGGTCAAGCCCCAGGCTGGTCCGTGCCGGTCACCGGGACCGGCGCGAGGAGGATGGCGACGTGGAGCTGCTGACCATCGGGGCGTTCGCCCGGGCGGCACGGCTGACACCGAAGGCGTTACGCCTGTACGACGAACTGGGTCTGCTCCCACCGGCGGCGGTGCACGCCGAGTCCGGATACCGGCTCTACCACCCGACGCAACTCGACCGGGCCCGGCTGATCGCCCGGCTCCGACGCATCGGCATGCCACTGGCCGACATTCGCACCGTGTGCGGACTGAACGGCAGCGCGGCCGCCGAGGCCGTCGCCGCGTACTGGCAGCAGGTCACCGCCGACACCACGGCCCGCGCCCGACTGGCCGCCCTCCTCGTTCAGGACCTCTCCGGAAGGGCCACCACCATGTCCGACCCGACTCCCGCCATCCAGGTCCGCGCCGCCGCCGGCTGCGACACCGGCACCGTACGGGACAGTAACGAGGACGCCGCGTACGCCAGCGACCGACTGCTGGCCGTCGCCGACGGCATGCGCGGACCCGGCGGCGCCGCGGCCAGCGCCGCCGCCATCGACGCCCTCAAGCCGCTGGAACTGGCCGCCGCGCCCGCAGTCGACCTGCTCACCATGCTGGCCGGTGCGGTCGCCGAGGCGCACCGGGCGGTCCGCGACGAGGGAACCGGCGACCACCAGCCGGTCAGCACCCTGACCGCGCTGCTGCGCCACGGCTCCCGGCTGGCCCTGGTGCATGTCGGCGACACCCGGGCGTACCTGCTGCGCGGCGGCGACCTGGTCCGCCTCACCCAGGACCACACCTGGGTCCAGACCCAGGTCGACCAGGGCCGCCTTACCCCGGACACGGCCGCCACACATCCCCGGCGTGCGCTGCTGGTGCGCGCTCTCGGCGCCGGCCACGACGTCGAGGCGGACCTGGCGCTGCGTACCGCCCTGCCCGGCGACCGCTATCTGCTCTGCTCCGACGGCCTGTCCGCCGTGGTGGACCAGGCGGCCCTGCACACGACGCTGGCGGGCCCGGACACCCCGGAGCGGACCGTACGGCGACTCATCGACCTCGCCCACACCCACGGCGCACCGGACAACATCGCCTGCGTCGTCGCCGACGTCGTCGCGGTGTGAACCGCTCAGGACAGCGGAAACTCGGCCAGTTCGCGGACCGCCGTGTCCAGCCCCGTGTCGAAGCCCTTCGCGACCATCGCCTGGAAGGCCGGATCGCCGGCGGCGGCGTTACGTCGGATGCCGTCCGCCGACGCGGCGACCCGCTCCCGCACCACCGCCAGGAACCCGTCAAGCGGGCCGTCCCAGCCGTACGCGTCGAGAAAGAGCCGCAGCCGGGCCGGCCGGTCCGCGAACGCGGTGAACCCCTCCGCCGCCACCACCTGCCGGGCGTGCAGCGGCACCCAGGCGAACGCGGTGAACGCCACGTCCCACTCGACCGGCACCGGCGCCGCGAAGTCCCAGTCGAAGAACCCGACCAGCCGTCCACCCGACCACGCCGCGTTGTACGGCGCGGCGTCGTTGTGCCCGACGATCAGCCCCGGTTGCCACCGGCCGCCCTCCCGCCACACCGCGTCCGGCGGCGGTACGAAGTCCGCGACCGCCGTGTGGAAGTCCCGCAGCCAGCCAGCGACCTGACGCAACGTGTCCACGTCGTGCACCCAGGACGGCCACGGTCGACGGTCTCCGACCACCTCGCCGGGCAGGTACGTCAGCACCTCCCGGCCCTGCTCGTCGAAGCCGCGTGCCCGTGGCGCCCCGACGAACCCGACCGCCTCCAGGTGCTGAAGCAGGGCGTGCACCGCCGGCGTCCACCGGCCCGGGACGCGACGCACCGTGTCACCGATCCGCACCGCCCCACCAGTGTTCCCGCCGGACAGGCGTTGTCCCATGGTCGGTGGCTCCCTCCTCCGGACCCGTTGGCAGCACGACCCTGGGCGGGTCGGGGCGACGGTTGCCCCGGACGCGACGACGAGAACGGTCGGTGCCGACCCGTAGCGTGGGACGCATGCTCTCCCGCGTCAACGGTCTTTCCCGGCACTTCACTGCGGACAGTCTGCGTGACTACCTTCTCGCCCGCTCCGTCCGGGCCGACACCGGCTGCCTCATCGTCCGCGGCTACGGCAGCCGGCGTGGGGTCCACCAGAAGGTCGCCGGCCGGGCGTGGGCGCACATCGCCGCGTACGTCGTGTTCGTCGGCGACTACGATTCGGGCCTCGAGGTCGACCACACCTGCGGTGTCGCCGACTGCATCGAGCCGGCCCACCTGCGGCAGGTCACGCGCGCGGAGAACTGCCGGGACCGGGTCCGGCCACCGCGCTGCCGCAACGGACACGAGCGGGAGGTCGACCCGGTCACCGGCACGTACCGGCGGGTGTGCCGGGTGTGCAACCGGGAAGCCCAGCGCCGCTGGCGGGAACGGCAGGCCGCCGAGGTCGCCCAGGCCCGCGTCGCGCACGGACGCGGGTAGCGTTAGGAACGTCAGCTTCTACCCCCGGTCGTACACGGTCACGGCGATGTCTCGCGCGCACAGGGTGCGCAGGATGATCGGCTCCATCCGGTTCCAGGTGCCACCGGCGAGCCCGCACCCGATCCGGGGCATGTGCACCGACGCCCCCAATGCGTACGCGTGGTCGGCAAGCGACCCGAGACAACGCTCGACCGCGTCGTAGCGGATCGGCGGGCCGGCGCTGCCGGTCCTGATTCCTCGCTGGCCGACCATGTTCGCCACCCAGCTGTCCGGCGCGACCTGCACCAGGCGGGTGGCGCCGAGCGCGAAGTCGTTGCCCGCGCGGCCACGATGCCACTGCCGGTAGTCACGTTCCGGCTCCGGCCAGCGGCGGGAGATCGCCACCACGAAGCCCTTGCCCCAGCCGCCAAGGTCGTTGCACACGTGCGCGATCACCTTCCGGCCCTTGGCCTGAGGGCTCGTCGCGTCACCCCTGATGATCGTCAACGGGTTCACGACCACCAGCATGACGCCCGCGTACGACGATCCGGGGTAGCGTCTGCCGATCCCAGTGATCCTGACGTGAAGGTGACCGGTTCCCCGGCCATGTTGCTCTGTTGGAAGTCGCACGACGACGGAAGAGCAGTGCGGCACCCTGGTCCGATGGAGAAAAGACTGGCCCGTGTCTCCGCTGAACAGCGGGTCTGGGATCTCGTCACGCCGGAAGCCAGGCACGCCCTGGAATCCGGCCTGACGCCCACCGACCTGCAGACGCTGCTGATGGCGGTCGCCAACACTCGGGCGGGCAGGGTCACCGCCGCGCGAGTGTTGCGCCGCTGGAGCGAGGATCGTTTCGTACGCCCGTCGACGGCTGACCCGCGCCTCCTCGCCAGGGTCGAAGGGGCACTGTGGCGGCTGCTGCCGGAAAGGTTCGCTGGGGTGGAGTTGTCTCCCGTGGCTCCGCTGGGAACCTGTTCCGCGCTTGGCCCGGTGGACCAGCACCGCGTGGTCAGCACAACACGGGGCAGTGAGGTGGTCAGCGACTCGACCAACGCTCTCGCAGTGGAGGCCGCCGTCCGGCGCGGCGAGCAGGGCACCGACGGCAGAATCGACCTCGCCGCATGTCACCGGGTGTTGCGAGCCCAACAATTCGGTCCGGGTAAGGCCGCACACTTTCGACTGTTCGCCCTCGTGTCCAGCGCCCGCAATGGCGGCAGCGGGCGTACCGAAGCCCAGCTGATCATCGATCACATCAGCTTCTGGCAGCAGGTGTTCGCCGAGCTGATGCCGACGGCACCGGTACGGATCACCGTCACTGTGTTCGGCCGCCCGGTCCTCGCCGAGCGCCTGCACGACACGATCCACCCGACGGTGGCGGGCGGGTCCGTCCCAGTGGTCGATGATCCTGCCCGCAGCCATGGTGCTGGCTACTACGCCGGTGCGGCGATCGGACTGCGGACTGAATCTGGCGGGCAGACCGTTGATCTGGGTGACGGCGGACTGACGACCTGGACCGCGCAGCTTCTCGGCGACGCGAAGGAACGGTGCATGGTCTCGTGCGTGGCGACCGAACGCCTCGCAGCCATGGTGGCGACGTAGCGGTCAGAGTCGTCCTCGACACCTCCGCCATCGTGGCGGTCGGCCACGAGAGCAGCGCAACCGGCCGCGACATCGACCACGAGGTCCTGGCACACATCTGGCCCACCCAGCACGAGAACGTGCACTTCTACGGCACCCACTCCGTCGACATCAACGGCGAACTCGCCCAACTCGACACCGACGGCTACCGGCCACTACGGCTGACCGAGGCCGCTCCCGGCAAATAGCTGACCGTGCCCTGGCTCAAGGTCTCAGCCAGGGCACGGCGTCGGCTGAATGCGGCACCTAGGACAGCGCTGCCGCAAGGTCGGTAGCGGCCTCATATGCAGCAGCAGCCCGTGTAGCTTCGTCCGCGCTCAACGCGACACGGTCAACACGGGCCAGCATCTCGACCGCCGTGGCCGGATCGTTCAGGACCATCGCAACCTCAGCGCGGTAGACGAGCACCTCCACCAACGCGACCGGGTCGTCATCTGCCTCGGGACGGGCCAACGCACTGTCAAGGATCCGAGCCGCCTGCCGGGCGTCCCCTCTGGAGTCGGACTGCACGACGGCGTTCGCCATCGCCTTGCCCAGCCGCCCAGTCGGCGCTGGCGCGGGGGAGGCCGGGGCGCTCTGGAAGACGCGGATCCAGTTGCCTCCAGGATCGATGACGCTGAAGCCGCTCATCCCGTCGGCGTTCTTCCGCGCCCGGGGCCGGGTCATCCGCGGCGTCCCGGAGACCAACACCTTGCCGTACGCGGCGCGCATACCCGCCGCGAAAGCCCGGTACAGCTGCCCCGTGTCCGAGGTCAGCACGAGACACGAACCGTAGGACTGCGCCGGATCGAACCCCGCGATCTCGAAGAACTGCAGATGTAGATCTTCACGTTGCAGCCCCACCGCCGGGTTGGGCTTGCGCTGCTTGTAAGTGGTGTGGAAACCAAGCACCTCGTAAAAGGCGACGATGTCGTCGATAGACGCGCAGGGCAGCAGGGGAACGGTTACCTCGTTGGTCACCCGTACTTCGTAGCCGTCGTGAATGGGCACACGCACATGAAAATGGCCGATCGTCAGCCACAGACGACCGAACGGCCGATACGGCGCAAGCTGTGCTGGTCTACCAGCGACCTCTAACGACACTCACTTCCGAAGGGGTGCCTACCTGCTGGAGCCGGACGACTAGCCTCAATCCGGGTCCGCGTAAAAGTGGCTCGACCGCAGCTCAGGCATCCAAGCTCCACGACCCGCACGGCACCGGATACACCCACCACCAACTGCGCCACTCCGGGCTGACCCACCTGGCAGCCAAGGGCCGCAGCGCTGCCGAACTACAAGGCCAAGTCCCGCCACCGGCACCTCGCCACCCTCGGCATCTACGTCCGCCTTGGCGAGGAAACCTCCGCCCGCATCGCCGCCGAGAACGACGAGCGCCACCGGCGGCACCGGCGCTGATCCCACATCCCCGTACCGGGATCCCGGAAAACGGCCAACCGGCACCCCCGCAGCCCCGCCATCCTGAGCAGCCACCCAGGTACGGGCCTAGATCAACTGCTTAGCGTTGTTTTTGGTCTGGAAACTACGGGCGGGCCATTAGAGCCCTCTCCCGGGCCGCAGGCCGGCCCATCTGCAACAGCGTAAGTCCTTACGCACCTTAACTGACATTATGATGCACTGCTGATATGCCCGCTTTGCCCGGCCTGATTGTCAGATTGTTGTTACCGGTAATTCAGTAATCGGGGTGGGTGCGGTATTTGCATTGATCGGCCGTCCACGCGACACCTACCGTCACGGGACACCGGGACGGTAGGAACGCCCACGGGAACGATCCGATCAGGAGCAGAGCCATGTGGACGCGCTATCCCCGCACCCCACACCTGCCATGGTCGCCCGGCGCCGCCACGGACGACGTCCGGGCCGGTGACCTGACCGGCCTGACCGGACGGGAGGTGGTGGTCACCGAGAAACTCGACGGGGAGAACACCACGCTCTACCCGGACGGGCTGCACGCCCGCTCGCTGGACTCCGGGCACCACCCTTCCCGGGCCTGGGTGAAGGGGCTGCACGAGCGGATCGCCCGCGCCATCCCACCCGGCTGGCGGGTCTGCGGTGAGAACCTGTATGCCCGCCACTCGATCGGCTACGACGCGCTGGCAAGCTGGTTCTACGTCTTCTCCGTCTGGGCCGGCGAGCACTGCCTGGACTGGGACGCCACCGTCCGGTTCACCCGACGGCTGGGCGTACCCGTACCGCCGGTGCTGTGGCGCGGCACGTTCGACGAGCGGGCCCTCCGGACCCTGCGGCTGGACCTCGACCGGCAGGAGGGATACGTCGTCCGGACCGTGGCCGGGTTCACCCGCGCCGATTTCACCGCCCGGGTCGCCAAGTGGGTCCGGCCGGCCCACGTCCAGACCGACACGCACTGGATGAACGCGCCGGTGGTACCGAACGGACGCGGCCCGACCGCACCGCTGTGGGACGTCCGCTCCGGCGCCCCACCGGACCCGCCTGCCCTGTTCGCCAGCCTCGGTCTCGACCCGGCGGACCCGGCCCCGGAGCCCGTAGTGGCGGACGCGGCCGGGCGGCTGGACCTGCTCGGGCGGACCGGGGACCTCCGGCTGGCCGGGGTACTCGCGGCGCTGCTGCACCGGCAGTCCCGCCCAGCCCTGGCCGCCGTGCTCCGCGAGCCACTCGGACTGCCTCTCGCCCGTCGGGTCGCCGACCTGGTCGGGCGGCACACCACCGTGCACCGCCCGTTCCCGGACGAGCAGCGCCGCGCCGGGCTGGTGCGGCTGGCCGGCGCCGCCGACCTGGGCGTACTGCACGCGGTCGCCGGCGCGACCCTCACCGCCCGCAGCGACCCGGACGCCGCCGAAGCCCGCGACCAGGTCGCCTGGTCCATGCTGTACGCCGAGGACGCCGGCCTGCTCGACCCGGCACCACTGTGGCCGCTGCGCACCGGACTGCGTACCGCGCTCGCCGACACCGACCCGGACGTCGCCGACCGGTGCTGGGCGCAGGCCCGCGAGGCGTACGCGGCGGGGCGGATCACCACGCCCGCCGAGGCCACCGCCCTGACCTGGCGCTGGCGTACCGGCGGGTTTCCCCGGCTGGTGTTGATGGTCGGCCCGGCGGGCAGCGGGAAGAGCAGCTTCGCCGCCGGGATACCCGGCGCGACGGCCGTGATCAGCCTGGACGATTTACGCGCCGCCCACGGCCGGCGGGCCGACCAACGCCATAACCCGCAGGTGCTGCGCGACGGGCTGGCGCGGCTGGACACCGCGCTCGCCGCCGGTGGCACCGTGGTGTGGGACGCCACCTCGCTGACCCGCCAACAGCGCCGGTTGGTGCACACCGTCGCCGCCCGACGCGACGCGCTGGTCACCCACGCGGTGCTGGTGGTCGACGAGGAGGAACTGGTCCGGCGCAACACCCGCCGGGCACACGCCGTACCGGCCGGGGTGCTGGCCGGCCAGTGGCGCCGGTTCACCCCGCCGTACCCGGACGAGGCGCACCGCACCTGGTACGTCGGGCCGGACGGCACCGTCGCCGATGTGGCCGGCTCCATCGACGACCCGTTCGAGGACCCGTACCGGGCCGACCTGGCCGTGGAGGCGTGATGCGTACCAGCGAGGAGATCTACCACCGGGTCCGGTGGGACCCCCGGTTCGACCCGGCCCGGTTCGTGCTCGGCGTCCACATGCGCGACCGAGCGCCGAAACGGGTGCCGCTGCCTGTCTTCGTACCCGGCGGTGACATCCCCTGGCACCGGGTGCTGTTCATCGAGGCGGACGGCGAGGTGCTCTGGGACCGGTCGGCCGGGGTGGACCGGATCGACCGGTCCGCGGCGGGCCGGATCCGCGAACCGCGGGTGCTGCGTGATCCGTTCTTCGCCGCGCGGACCCCGCACGCCTGGGACCCCCACGCCGGCTGGACGCCGGCACCCCCACCGGCCCACCCGGGCGGGCCGGCCCAGCTGCGCGTACTGACCTGGAACACGCTGTGGGACCGCTACGACAGCGACCGCATCCACACCGCTCGACGTCGGCCGCTGCTGCTGGCCGCGCTGCGGGCAGCCGACGCCGACGTGATCGCCTTGCAGGAGGTGGAACCGGCGCTGCTGGCCATGCTGCTCGCCGCCGACTGGGTGCGGGACGGGTACACCCTCGGCACCGACCCGCACGGACCGGACGTGTCCGACAGTGGACTGCTGCTGCTCAGTCGACTGCCGGTACGGGAGGCCGGGTGGCACCGGCTCGGCCCGCACAAGGCGGTCGCCGCGCTGACCGTTCCGGTGGCCACCGGAACGCTGGTGATCGCCGCCACCCACCTGAGCAGCGACCACTCCACCGACGGCCCCGGCCGGCGGGTCACCGAACTGTCCCGGCTGGCCGAGGGACTGGCCACCGTGGACACCGACGTGCTGCTGCTCGGCGACTTCAACGACGGCGGGGACCTACCGGCCCGGGCCCTGGGCGGGCGGGACGCCTGGACCGAGGTCCACGGCCCCGACGACCGCACGCCGACGTTCGACCCGGTCGTCAACCCGCTCGCCGCAGTCTCCTCACTCACCGGGCGCACGGCCCGACTGGACCGGGTGCTGCTGCGCGGCCACCGGCTACGGGCCGACGCGGCCGGGCTGCTCGGTACCGTACCCGCCGGACCGGACCGGCTCTTCCCGTCCGACCACTACGGCGTGGCCGCGGAGGTCACCGTCGCCGACCCGGAGCCGGTCGGGGAGGTGCTCGCTGCCGGGTCGACCGCCCGTACCGCACTGGCCTGGCTCCCCCGCCGCACCTGTGGGCGCCGTGGCAGGAGATCCGGCGGACGTACGACCCGCAGGTCGACCGGTGGCCACCGCACGTGAACCTGCTCCACGGGTTCGTCCCCGAGTCGGACTTCGACCGCGCCGTCGAACTGGTCTCCCAGGTGACGGCCGGGATCACTCCGTTCGCCGCCCGGCTCGCCGGAACGCACACGTTCACCCACCGCGACCACACCACGGTGTGGCTGGACCCGGCCGCCGGTGACCCGGCACCGTGGCAGGCGCTGCGCGCCTCTCTGGCCGTCCGGTTCCCCCACTGTCGGGGACGCGCCGACGGGTACACCCCGCACCTGACGCTGGGCCGTACCGGCGAACCGGAGCGGCTGACCGGCGGGCTGGCCGCCCGGCTGACACCGGTGACTGCCCCGGTCGACACGGTGGTACTGCTGTCGCGGCGCGGCGACGGGCCGATGCGTCCACGCGCCACAGTCGCCCTCGGCACCGGCGAGATCCGCTGGCTGCCCGATGTCGTTCCTGACGTGCCCGCCCCACGTGGCGGCCCGGCGTCCCGGGCCGGGGCGCGTACCGGCGGAGCGCCGGCGGAGGCACTCGTTCGACGGATCGCCGACGCGCTTCCGGACGCTGTGGTGATGGTGGCCGGTTCCCGGCGGATGGGCTGCGACCTGCCCGACGCCGACGTGGACCTGGTGGCGGCCCTGCCCGGCACCGTCGATCTCGCCGAGGTGCGGACGCGACTGGCGGCGGCCCTGCCGGAAGCCGACGCCCTGCGGGAGGTGATCGGTGCACGGGTCCCGGGACTACGGCTGCGGGCCGGCGGCCGGAACGTCGACCTGGTCGTGGTGGCCACCGGCGACCTGCCGCCGGGCGAGGCGGTGGCCCGGCGCGCCGAGCTGGGGGAGCCGGCGGCGGTAGCGTTGAGCGCGGTCAGCGACGCGGACGCGGTCCTCGCCGTGGTGGGTGCCGAACGGGACACGTTCGCCCGACTGGCCCGGCAGGTCAAGGCGTGGGCGCGGGCCCGTGGGCTGGACTCCGCGCCGCACGGGTGGCTGCCCGGCCTGGCCTGGGCGGTGCTCGCCGCCCGGACCGTCGCCGACGGCGGACGTGACCTGGTCGACTTCTTCGGCACCTGGGCCGCCTGGGACTGGCGGCAGCCGATCGCCCTCCCCGGCCACCCAGCGGTGCCGGACGGTGCGGTCGCCGTCGCCACCCCCACGTCGCCGGTGCGGTCCTGCACGGGACAGGTCGGCGTCGGAGGCCCCGACCTGCTGACCCAGGAGTTCTACGACGCCTGGGAGATCACGATGACGGACCCCGACCCGTGGCCTCGTCTGCTCACCCCGCCGCCGCTGCATCGGCGGCACGCGGCGTGGGCGGTGCTGACCGTCGGCGCCGTGCCCGACGAGCCGTACCCGGTCACTGCCGGTCGGGTCCGGGGCCGCATCCGCGCCCTGCTGTCCGTCCTGGAGTCGACCGGCAGCCCGGACGTACACGCCTGGCCGTGGCCGTTCGAGACCGCGGCCGGCCTCACCCGACACGCCATCGGTCTGGGTCGCACCCCACCGGACCGGGACCGTTTCCCCCGGCTCACCGCCGACTGGTGCGCCGACCTGCCCGGTGTCCACGTCGGGTGGGCGGCCGGTGGGGCGGTGCCCACCCTGACCGCCCCACCGGCCGCACCGCCGCGGTAGCCGTCGGCGTCGAACCGGGGTTGACGGGCATGGCCCTTCTGCGGAAGGTATCTCACCTCGGTGAGGCGTCCTTGACGAACATGATCCCGTCGGTGCGGGCAAGGTGGGTCGGGTCCAGCGGGGCGTAGCCGAACCAGGGGGACACCCGGAGAGTGGGCGGCACGTCGCCGAGGGCGGCGGCCAGTCGGCGGGCATCCACGACGTACCGGTCCTCCGGGAGCGCGTACAGGAGCCCTTCGATGGTGTCCGGGGGTGGGGTGTCCACATCATGGTGGCGGATCGTGCCGAGGGCCGTGGCCAGGAAGGCGTACTCCTCGCCCAGGTGGGCGCTGACGATCGCCCCGGCGCTCCACCACTCCAGCGGCAGGCCGCCCAGCCGCATGCTGCTCCTGTTCCGCTGGAGATGCCCGTTGTGGGCGTACACCAGGGCCGGGCCCCGCTCGGCGATCGCGAGCAGGTTGGCGGCCATCATCGACGCCCGTACGCCCAGCAGCCACGCCATGCGGCCCGGTGACGTGTCGGCCATCCAGAAGTGGTAGCGCAGCAGCCCGGTCGCGGTACGTCCGTGCAGGCGTGCCCGCTCCCAGTCGTCCGGTGCGGACGCCGCGATCAGGTGCGGGGTATGCGTGTCGAGCAGGGCTGCCAGGTCGTCGGCGAGCAGCCGCAGCTGGGTCGCCTCGGGCGTCTGCCCCACGGACTGGGACGGGTCCATCATCGCGGCGGGATTGGTCCACCGGTCGTCGGCGCCGAGCAGGCGGTCGAGCGTTTCCGCGGTGCAGGGGAGCAGGTCGGCGTCCACCCGGGCGGTCAGGTAGGCGTGTAGTGCGGTGAGGGCCTGCCGGGGGCTCGCGGCGCCGGTGATCTCCAGCGGGCCGTCGAACCCGGCGAAGCGTAGCCGTTCTGACCTGGGCCGCCCGTTGTTGTACGCGCGCATCCAGCGCACCAGCTCGCGGTTGGCCGCGGACGCGCCGAACCCGTGGCTGAAGCCACGCTCCATGGCCTCGTCGAGGGTGCCGGCACCCGAGGTGACGTAGTCGTCGGTGACCAGTCCCATCAGGCAGTCGCTCTCGATCGCGATCGTCCGGTAGCCCTCCTGCTCGACGAGTTGCCGGAAGAGATCGTTTCGCAGATCGAGCAGACCGTCCACGCCGTGGGTGGGCTCACCCATGGCAAGCAGCCGTGGCCGGGCGGGGAGTAACCCCATGACGGTGGCGGCGTCGACGACCTGGGCGGTGTCTCTGATGGCAGCAGTCATACCCTCAACGGTATCGTTGAACCAAACGTTGAGACTTACCCGCGACATTGGCAGGGCGATGCGACGAAACCCTCAAGACGGTAGGCGGCTCCGGCCGGTTGACCTGGCGCGGGAGCACGGCCTGTCCACCCAGGCGGTCAGGAACTACGAAGACGCCGGGATCCTCCCGGCGGCGGAACGTACTCCGCACGGCTACCGCACCTACACGCCGCCGCACGCGCAGGCGCTGCGCGCGTTCCTCGCCCTCGTGGCCGGCCACGGCCACCAGACGGCCACGTCGATCATGCAGGCGGTCAACCGGGGTGACACCGGCCAGGCGCTGCGGCTCATCGACGAAAGTCACGTCCAGCTGCGCGACGACCGTCGTACCCTCCAGGCCGTCGAAGTCGCGCTTCGCGACCTCGATCCGATACGGCCAGAACGCGGTGACACGTTCGTCGGCCCTCTGGCGGGACGGCTCGGCGTCCGCCCCGCCACCCTGCGCAAATGGGAACGCGCCGGCCTGGTCCAACCGCGCCGCGACCCGCAGACCGGCTACCGGGTCTACGGTGCGGCCGACGTGCGCGACGCCCTGCTCGTCCACCAGCTCAGACGAGGTGGCTACCTGCTGGAACAGATCGCCCCGCTGATCGCCCAGATCCGCTCCGCCGGAGGCGTCGCACCTCTGGAATCGACGCTCCACGACTGGCATGCCCGCCTCGCGGCCCGTGGCCGCGCCATGCTCACCGGCGCCGCCGCACTGGACGCCTACCTCGACTGCCGGCCCGCCGTACGGCGGTGACGGGCGCGCCGCGCCCGCGAACCCGGCCCCGACCTGAGAGTCTTTCCGGTATGTCGCGCTCCGACCTGCCGGTGCTGTCCGGCGCCGCCCCGACACCCGCCCTACCCACCGGCCCACTCGACGTCACCGAGGCGTGGCTGGCCAACCGGCGGATGTCCGCGCACACCCGCGACGCCTACCGGCGGGACGTCACCGGCTGGCTCACCTGGTGCGCCAGCCACGACCTCGACCCGCTGCGGGCCACCTTCCTGCACGTCAACGCCTACGGCCGGGACCTGGAATCGACGCCGGCCGCCCGGACCAGCCGGCCACTGACCCCGGCCACGGTGGCCCGTAAGCTCTCCGCCCTGTCCAGCTGGTACGACTTCCTGGTCAAGCTGCGGGCCGTCGAGGCGAACCCGGTCTCCGGCGCCGACCGGCCCCACGTCGACCGGGACCACTCCGCCACCGTCGGGCTCACCCCGCAGGAGGTCGACGCGCTGCTCGCCGCCGCGCAGGCCGCCACCGGCCCGACCGCCGCCCGCAACCGGGCCGTGGTGGCGCTCCTGGCCGACCTGGGGCTACGGGTCGGGGAGTTGGTGTCGTTGAACCTCGACGACCTGGGCGTGGAGCGCGGTCACCGCAGTGTGCGGTTCGTCGGCAAGGGCGGCCGGCAGCGTCGGCGGGCGTTGACCCCCGGCACCGCGTACGCCCTCGACGCGTACCTGACGGCACGCGCGCAGGCGCAGGGCGTGACGGTGGGCGAGCTGACCGGGCCGCTGCTGGTGACCGCCACCGGTGGCCGGCTCGACCGGCACTCGGTGTTCCGGCTGGTCCGTCGGCTCGCCCGGGCCGCAGGGATTCCCGCCTGGGCGCGGCTGTCGCCGCACTCGCTGCGGCACGCGTTCGCCACCACCGCCCGCGCCGAGGGTGTTCCCCTCGAGGACGTGCAGGACGCGATGGGCCACGCCGACCCACGGACCACCCGCCGTTACGACCGGGACCGGCACAACCTCGACCGGGACCCGGCGTACGTGATCTGGGCGGCCCGGTCCCGGCGCGGTCCCGGCTGACCGGCGCTCAGCAGAGCAGGTCCATGTGCTGGTGGGCGTCCACGGCGATGTCCTCGTGCCGCAGCCACCGCCGCGCCCACAGCCGGGCCGCCACGTGGGCGGTCTCGTCACCCCAGGCGGCGTGCTCGACCAGCAGCGCCGCCGTCAACGCGTACGCGCAGCGCAGCGCCACGGCGCGGGCCCCGGCGACCGCCTCGATGCCGCCCGGGTCGGCAGTGACCGCGACGAAGGTGTCCCGGAGTTCCTCGGTGACCGTGGTGAGGGTGTGCGCAAGCGCGGGGGACAGGCCGCGGGCGGTGTCCGCGGCGGCGGCGAGTCGACGTAGCAGCGGCCGGGCGGCGTCCTCCCGGGTGACCGCGCGCAACACGTCCAGGGCGAGCACGTTGGTGGTGCCCTCCCAGATCGGCAGGACCTGCGCGTCACGCAGCAGTCGGGGCACACCGGTGTCCTCCACGTACCCGGCCCCGCCGAACGCCTCGACGTACTCGCTGGCGCAGGCCACGGCGAGCCGCCCGGTGGCCAGTTTCGCCAACGGCGCGACCACCCGCAGTTCGGCGGCGGCGTCCGGGTCGGCGCCGACCTCGACCCGGCCGAGCAGCGTGAACACGTGCCCGGCCAGGACGAACGCGCCGGCGGTGTCCACGCCGAGGGTGCCCAGGGTGGCCCGGTGCAGCGGCGAGTCGACCAGCCGACCACCGGCCACCTGTCGGGCGTCGGCGTAGGCGCGGGCGTAGGTCAGGCCCCGCCGCATCCCAGACGCGGCGGCGGCCGCGTTGTGCAGCCGGGTCACCACCACCAGGGTCATCGCCCGGACCAGGCCGGGCTGCGCCGGGTCACCCAGCGGCAGCGCGTACGCCTCCCGTAAGCCGACCTCGGCGGTGGGCAACGCCCGGGTGCCGAGCTTGTCCTTGAGCCGGTGGATGCGCACCCCCGGCGCGGACCCGGTCGGGTCGCCGCCGCCGGCCAGGGGCGAGTCGGCGGCGTAGCGGGGCACCAGGAACGGGGCGAGGATCCGACTGCCGGGGCCGGCGCCCTCCGGCCGGGCCAGGGCCACCGCCATCGCCGAGTCCACCGCCGAGCAGAACCACTTCTCGCCGGTCAGCCGCCACGAGCCGTCCCCGGCCGGGCGGGCCACCGTGTCGGAGCGGGACAGGTCCGACCCGCCCTGCGCCTCGGTCATCCACTGCCCGCTGGTGACGGCCACGTCCGGGTCGGTGGCGGTCAGCCGGGGCAGCCACGCGTCCCGCACCGACGCGTCGACCTCGGGGCGGGACAGCAGCGCGGCCGCGCCGTCGGCCATCGCCACCGGGCAGGAGAACGTCGCCGACTCGGCCCCGTACAGGTGCAGCAGCGCGTGCTGCACCACCCGCACCGCCGCGCCCCACGTGCCGCGCGCCGACTCCAGGTAGGGCAGGGCGACCACGGCGTGCCGGGCGGCGGCGGCCCGCTGCGTCTGCCAGCCGGGAGAGGTGTCGACCCGGTCGATCCGCGCGCCCCACGGGTCGTAGCGCACCAGCGTGGGCGGGTGCGCCTCGGCGTCGGCGTGCGCGGCCCGCAGCGGGCCGGTCACGTCGGCGGCCAGGTCGGCGAGGCGTCCCTTCGCGGCGGCGTGCCCGGCCGGGCCGAGCTGCCGTTCCAGCCACGACCGCAGCAGCGGGTCACCGGTGTACGGGTCGGCGGGGGCCGGAACGGGCTGCACGAAGCGGACCATGCGTCACTCCTGGCGAGGGGGACCGGGGATGGCGTCGACGGTAGACGATCCCCGGACGCTACGACAGGCGCGAGTTCCTGCGCGGTGGGTGTCGGATTCTCTACCGTTGGTCATCATGTCGTCGGCGTCGTGGTCCCGCCCGCACCGCCCACACCGGCCGGTGCGGGCCGGGCTGCTGGTGGGCGGCGCGCTGCTGGGCCTGTGCCTGGTCGGGGTGGCCGGGGTGGCAGCGTGGAACGTGCAGGTGGTCCGGCAGTCCGACGCGCCGGTCCGGGAAACCGCCGAGGCGTTCCTCACCGAGGTCGCCGCCGGGAACGCCGACCGCGCCTACCGGCGGCTGTGCGCGTCGGCCCGGTCCCGGTGGAGTCCGATCGGGTTCGCCGCGTGGGTGCGTACCCCGCCGGTGGTGACCGGCCACCAGGTCACCGACGTGTCGGTGCGCACCCGCGAGGGCCGGCCCACCGGCACGGTCACCGTACGGCTGACCCGCGACGGGGGCCGCAGCGAACAACGCACCCTGCCGGTGGTGCGGGAGGACGACGACTGGCGGGTCTGCGGCGACCCGTTCTGACCCGCACACCCGGTCAGGCAGGCACCAGGTCGTCGACCCGGCGTCCGTCGCGCAACGTCACCACCCGGTCAGCGACCTCCACCAGCGTCGGGTCGTGGGTGGCCACCAGCGCGGTCATGCCCCGGGCCCGCACCAACGCCCGCAGCAGGTCCATCACCGCCTGACCGGTCTCCGAGTCCAACTGCCCGGTCGGCTCGTCGGCGATCAGCAACGCCGGGTCGTTCGCCAGGGCCCGCGCCAGGGCCACCCGCTGCTGCTGGCCGCCGGACAGCTCGTACGGGCGTTGCCGGGCGTGCCCGCCCAGACCGACCAGTTCCAGCAGCACCGCGACCCGCTGTTCGCGTTCCGCGGCGGGGACCTTCGCCAGCCGCAACGGCAGGCCGACGTTCTCCGCCGCGGACAGGATCGGGATCAGCCCGAACGACTGGAACACGAACCCGACGGTGTCGCGCCGCAACGCCAGCAGGTCCCGCCGGTTCGCGGTGCCCACGTCCCGCCCGGCCACCCGGATCCGTCCGGCGGTGGGCCGGTCCAGGCCACCGACCAGGTTCAACAGGGTCGTCTTGCCCGACCCGGAACGGCCCCGGACAGCCACCAACTCGCCCCGACCGGCGGTGAACGACACGTCCCGCAGGGCGTGCACCACCTGCCCGGCGCCGGGGAACTCGCGGCCGACCCTCTCGACGGTGACCAGGTCCTCGGCGCTCACGGCTCCTCCTTCCGCTCCCCGGCGAAACCGGGGAAAACCTGCACGTGGTCGGGTTCCAAGGTGAGCCGCACCCGGTCACGCAGTGCGAGGGCGTCGACGAACGCGGCCGGCAACTGCATCCGGCCGGTACGGTCGAGCACCGCGTACTCCTCGGTGACCAGTTCCTCGACACCGTCGGCGCCGAGGCGCGCCGAGCGGCGTACCTCGCTGGCGGTGCGGCCGTCGCGGATGGCGACGGTCCGGCGGACCTGGGTAGCCACCGCCTGGTCGTGGGTGACCACCACGACGGTGACGCCCAGTTCGGCGTTGATGGTGCGCAGCGCCGCGAACACCTCCGCGGCGGTGTTCTCGTCGAGTTCCCCGGTCGGCTCGTCGGCGAAGAGCACCTCCGGGTCGTTGGCCACCGCCACCGCGACGGCGCAGCGTTGCTGCTCGCCGCCGCTCATCGCGGCCGGCCGCCGGTCGGCGCAGTGCCCCACCCCGACCAGGTCCAGCAGCTCGGCCGACCGCCGTCGGGCGGCACGGCCCCGCCGGCCAGCCAGCCGCATCGGCAACGCGACGTTCTCCGCCGCGGTCAGGTACGACAGCAGGTTCCGGGTGGTCTGCTGCCACACGAACCCGACGGTGTGCCGCCGGTAGCGCAGCCGTTTCTTCGCCGACATGGTCAGCAGGTCGTATCCGGCGACCCGGGCGATCCCGGCGGTGGGCACGTCCAGCCCGGACAGGATGTTCAGCATGGTCGACTTGCCGGACCCGGACGCGCCGACGATGGCCAGCAACTCCCCCCGGTCGACGACCAGGTCGAGGCCCTGCAACGCGACGACCTCCACCCCGTCGGTCTTGAAGATACGCACCAGCCCGTCGCAGACGATGTGTCCGCGTAGCCGGTCGGCGCCGCCGGCGCGGGCGGCGGCCCGGTCGGCGGCGCGCTGCTGCAACGCCACCAGATCCGGGACGGTGTGGACGACGGTCACAAGGTCTCCTCTCCCCGGCGGAGCGCCTCGGCGGGCCGCGTCCGTCGGTGCACCAGCATCTCCACGGCCAGCCCGGCCGTCAGGCCCACCGCGACCAGCCCCAGCACCGCGCCGACGACCATCGGGTCGAGGTACCAGCCGGCGTCGACGCCGGGGGTGAACGCGGACAGTCCGAGCGTCGGGCCGAGCAGCCACGGCAACGCCACCCCGACGGCGGCGCCGGCGGTCGCGGCGACCCCGACCAGCGGCACGAGTTCGTACAACAGCAGCCGGCGGCCCTGCCCCTCGGACAAGCCGAGGGGGGACAGCCGGGACAGCAGCCGGACGCGGGCCCGCGAGTCGGCGAGCACCGCGAACCCGACCGCGAGGACGGCCAGCGCGCTGCCGCCGACCGCGCCGACGGTGAACGCCAGGGTGAGCACGTCGTTGGCGCCGGTGCGGTCCAGGCCCTCCCGGTAGGTGTCCCGTTCGATCAGTGCGGCCGGCACCTCGGGGGTGCTGACCTCGCTGCCCCGCACCGACGCCTGCCAGCGTCGTTGTCCGTCGTCGGCGACCCGCAGCAGGGCCGCCGGGTCGTGGCTGTCGGCGGCGAGCAGGTACCGGTTGGGGATGATCGGGGTGTGCTGGTACTCGGTCAGCGCCTGCCAGGGCAGCACCACGAACCGCTCCACACCCACGTCGACACCAGGAAACGTGTCCGCGGTCGCGGCCACCCGGAACGGGTACAGCCGGCCCTGCACGTCGGCGGCGGCGCCGCCGTCGAGGTCCGCGGCGACCTGCGGGGACACCACCGCCGGCACGGGCCCGTCACCGCGGGTGGCGGTGCGCAGCACGGCCGGCACGTCGACGTCGACGCCGCTTTCGGCGACGACCCGGGCGAACGCGGGCCCGTCGACCACCATGATCCGGGCGGTGCCGAGGGTGCGGGCCTGCGGGTCGGTGCCGGACAGCAGGGGCCGGTTCGAGTCGACGCGCACCGGGGTGAGGGCGTCGACCCCGGCCAGGTCGGCGAGCCGGCCAGTGGTGTCCGGCGCGAACGCGTACCCGGTGAGCCAGGCGTCGGCAGGCACGCTCAGGTCGGCGGCGGTGTCGCGGGCCCGACCGACGGTGTCGGTGACGACCGCGCTGAACACGCCGGTGCTGACCGCAACGACCAGCACCGCGAGGGGCCCGGTGGTCACCGGCGTACCCCGGCCGGACCGGGCCACCCCCAGGAACAGCACCGCGCCCCGGGCCCGGGCGGCCAGCCGGTCGAGTAGCCGCAGCGGCCCGGGCAGGACCCGCAGGGTGAGCAGGGCCACCGCGGTGGCCAGCAGCACCGGCACCGCCGCGAGGTACCCGTCGACGTCGCCGCCGGACTGTAGGCCCCGTCGACGCAGCAGCACCAGCCCGAGCACCGCCACCAGCGCGACGGTGACCTCGACGGTGAGGCGGCGGGCCGACGGGCGGGCCCCGAGCAGGTCCTGCCGGCCGGCGACGACAGCGACATGCCGTTGACTGGCGACGGCGAACACCGGCACCGCGACGGTGGTGGCGACGGCGATCAGCGGCAGCGCCCACCATGTGCCGCCGTCCCGGCCGGGGGCCAGCAGTCCGAGCAGCCCACCGGCGGCCACCGCCGCCGGTTGCAGCAGGGCCGCCTCGGCGAGGGTGTGCCGGCCCACCGCGCCCAGGGACGCGCCCCGCGACCGCAGCAGCGTCAGCTCCGCACGCCGGTTCTGCACGGCCACCCGGGCGGCCAGCAGGACCAGCCCGAGCAGGCTTGCCAGCAGTCCGGCCTGCACCACGGCCAGCAGGTTACGCACCGAGGTGAGCTGGTCGCCGAACCGCACCAGTTGGGTGTCCAGGGACGTCTGCACGGTCGCGCCGGGCAGCCACTGGGTGCGGCGGGCCGCGCCGACGGCCGCGGCGACCGGTTCGACCATGGACGAGTCGATGCGGTCGTGGTCGAACCGGTATCGCCAGGAGTGGGTGACGGGCAGTCCAGCCCGGCCGGCGGCGGCCATCCCGGCGGGGTCGGTTACCGCGACGGCCACGTACGGGTCGCCGTCGTTGACCGGCAGCAGCGGCTGCACCGCCTCCGGCATGGCCGCCCACGCCGGGCCGGTGGGGCGTACCGGCTCGAACACCCCGGTCACGAGCAGCTCGGCGGACCCCCGGCCGGGCGCGGCCACACCGAGCCGCACCCCGGGGCGCAGGGCGAGGGTGTCGGCGACGGCCCGCGACACGGCGACCTGCACCGGCTGGCCGCCGTCGGTGTCGGGCCAGGTTCCGGCGGTCAGCCGGGTCTCGTCCGGCAGGCCGCTCTGGGTGCGTACACCGAGCTGCACGAGACCGCCCTCTCCGAGCGGGCCGACGTCGCCGGAGGCGACCACCGCGTCGGCGGCGACGTCGGCGGCCTGCCACTGCTGGCCGACCAGGGCGGGCAGCGGTGGCGGCAGGGCGGCCCGGAACCGGTCCGACGCGCCGGCCGCCCGGGCGGGGGCCGCACCGTCGGCGCCGCCGGGCACCTCGATGGTCACGTCCCGCACCTGATACGGCAGGGGCGTCAGGTCGGTGTGCAGGCTCCGGTCGGCGAGGTCGTTGGTGAGTCGGGGCGCGGCGACGACCAGGGCCGCCGCGATCAGGCCGAGCAGGGCGAGCAGGACGGCGGACCCGGCGAAGGTCCGCAGGCGGGCGCCGGGCCCGCCGCGCCGCCGCCGGCGTGCGTTCGTGGTGGGTCGTGCGGTCATGGTGGTGGTCACCGGTCCTCCCCGCCGCGCCATCGTTGTCCGGCCGTGGTGGGTCGTGCGGTCACGGGTGGTCACCGGTCCTCCCCGCCGCGCAGGTGGCCGGCCTCGGAGTGGCCGCGTAGCCGGGCCGCCGCGACCGTGGTGGCGGCGACGGCCAGCAGCAGCACTCCGACGGCGGTGGCCAGCAGGGGCGGCCAGTCGATGAGCAGGGTGGGTGTGGGTGTCGGCCGCTGCGCCGACGGGGTGAGGATGACCAGAGGCGCGGTGGTGGCGGCGACCGCGACGCCGACGGCCAGGCCGACCAGCACGCCGGTGCCGGCGAGGAACGCCTGTTCGGTCACCAGGGACCGGGTGACGGTGCGGTGGGTGGCGCCGAGGGCCCGCAGGACGGCCAGTTCGCTGGCGCGGCGGCGGGCGGTGGCGCTGACGTCGACGGCGATGCCCACCGTGGCCAGCAGCACCGCGCCGAGGGCGGCGGCGAACAGGGCGCCGCGCGCGCCGACACCGAACGGGTCACCGGCCAGGTCACGGGCGACCGCCTGCCGGTCGAGCACGTCCAGTCCGGTCAGCGCGCCTGCCGCGTCGACCGCCTGGTCGTGCTGGTCCGCCGACACCGACAGCCACCATTCCTGCACGTCGCGGGTGAGACCCCGGTCGTGGAAGATCCGGTCCCGCAGGGACGGCAGGTCGGCGAAGACGGTGGCGTCGGTGGTGTCGCCGGGAAACGCGTCGACGGTGCCGACGACCCGGACGTCGACCTCGGCGGCGCCGAGGAACAGCCGGGTGTGGTCGCCGACGTCCAACCGCAGCGCGGCCAGCGCCTGCGGGGTGACCAGCAGCGGCACCGGCCCGGCCGCCGGTCGGGTGACGGCCAGGTGCACGGGGGCGCCGGACCAGCCGCGCCGGTCGTCGTCGCGCACCCAGCGGGCGGTGAGGGTGCCGCCGGCGGCGGTCGCCGTGGCGCCGTCGCGGGGGGTGCCGCTGTGGTCGACGGTCTGCCACGCCCCGCCGCCGCCCAGGTCGACGGGGTAATCGTCGACGCGCAGGTCGAGCAGCCGCCAGTCGACGACCATCTGGGCCGGGCCGGTGGTGTCGACGGTGAACCCGGCCAGCCGGGCCGGACCGGTCGGCAGGTCGACGGTGAAGTCGACGGGCCGACCGCCGGCGCTGACGCCCAGTGGCACCCGCCGGTGCCCGCCGCCGGGTTCGGCGAACACCGCGTGGGCGGTCACCCCCGCGCCGGTGGCGTAGGTGGCGGTGACGGTGCCGGTGAACCGGCCGGTCAGTCGCCGCGCCCCGGCGGGCAGCACGGTGTGCGGGGCGTCGACCCGTTCCCCGGCGACCCGGTCGAAGGCCCGGGTGGGGGAGCCGTCGGCCAGGTCGGGACGCAGCCGCACGACCCGGGCGGCGACGCCGGCGTCGGCGGCGACCAGCTCACCCGGCAGTCCGGTCGCGCCGAGGCTGAGCGGGGCCCGCCACACGGGCAGCACGTCGGTCACCCCGGGCAGTCCGGTGAGCTGGCCGGCGCGGCCGTCGGGTGGGCTGCCGACCGTTTCGGTCAGCCGCAGGTCGGCGCCGACACGATGGTCGGCCTGGTCGGTGAGGGACCGGCCGGTGGTGCCGGCCAACGACCAGCCGAGGGCGCTGACCGCGACGGCGAGGGCGACCAGCAGCACCGGGCCGGCGTGCGGGCGGCGGCCGGCCTGCCACATGCCGAGCATCGCCGCGGTGGCGCGGGTGCGGTCGACGTACCGTTGCGCGAGGTGGGTCAGCGGGGGCAGGATCCGCAGGGCCAGGACCGCGCCGGCGAGCACGCCGATGGTGGGCGCGGCCGCCAGCAGCGGGTCGACGGCCAGGTCACCGCCGGCGCCGGACAGCGGCGACGAGTACGACCGCAGCTGGTACCAGCCGAGCAGGGCCACCACCACCAGCACCACGTCGACGCCGGCACGTTGCACCGCGCCCCGCCGGCCGGGCCGGGACCGGGCGGCCAGGTCGGCGACGTAGCTGTCCCCACGGCGTAGGTTCGGGCCGAGCATGGCCAGGGCGCAGCCGGCGGCGACGAGCAGCGCGGCGCCCCAGGTGAGGGCGTCGAGGCGGGGTTGCAGCCGCAGTGACACCTCCGCCAGCGCCGGCAGCCGGCCGGCGTGCCGGAGTAGTTCGGTGGCCAGCGGCGGGGCCAGCAGCACGGCCGGAGCGACGACCAGGGCCGCTTCCCGTCCGGCCAGGCCGGCGACCTGCCAACGGGCGGCACCCCGGGCCCGCAGCAGCGCGGTCTCGGCGCGGCGCTGCTCGGTGAGCAGGGCCGCCACCAGCAGCAGCGTGTACCCGCCCAGCACGGCCAGCAGCAGCATCGGGGTGACCAGCGCGGACCGGCCGACCAGGGCCGCGCGTTGGATCCGCTCGACCAGGTCATCGAGGCCGGTGGTGGCGGTGCCGGAGTCACCGAGTCCGGCGGCGGCGGGCAGCCGGGCGGTGGCGGCGGTGGCGGCGAGCCGGTCCAGGTCGGCGGTGCCGGTGGCCGCGTCAACGTCGGGAGTGATCAGCCACCCGGCGGAGGCGTTGGCGAGGAAGTGCCGCAGGAAGTCGTCGCGGTGCACGGTCAACGGCCCGTAGGTGGCCGTGCCGGCTTGCAGGCCGGTGGCCGTCTCGGGGGCCAGCCGCCAGTACGGGTCGCCGGCGGCGCGGGGCCGCCACAACCCGACGACGGTGAGTTCGGTGACCCGGCCGGTGAACCCGTCGGTGACCGGGATGCGATCGCCGACACCGACACCGAGGGTCGCGGCGACCGGTTCGGCGAGGGTGGCCTGCACGGCCGCGCCACCTGCGGTGGGCCAGGTGCCGGCAGTCAGGTCGGCGTGCGCGGCGAGGTCGTCGAGGAACATCACCGACGCGTAGACCACGCCGTCGTCGTCGGCGGTGGCGGCACCGACGTCGCCGCGTAGTTGCCGGCCGGCGGCGTAGCCGGCCGCCTCGACGGTGCCGGGCCAGCCGGCGAGGGCGTCGGCGGCGCCGGCCCGTAGCGCGGTGTCGCGTTGGGTGAGGGCGTCGGGCGTGCGGCCGGCCGCGCCGCGCACCAGGATCGACCGTTCCTCGGCGGTGGCGGCGGTCAACACCCCCCGCACACCGGAGGCGATGACGTCACGGTGGTAGCCGGCCAGTCCGGTGAGGGCGACCGTCGCCACCAGGGTGGCCCCCGCCGCCGCCAGGAGCAGACCCGTCGCCCCGCGGGCCCGTCGAAGCGCCAGCCGCATGTGTGGTGTCCCCCGTGTCGCCGTGGCGGGACGACCCGACGCCGTCCCATGTGCCGGTGGAGAGGGGCGAGGCGGACGGAAAGGTTGGCGCGGCGACCGGATCTTTCGATCACGGTCTGGTCACGGTGTCAGGGGCGGGGGCCGAGGTCACCGGCGCGGTGGTGCCGGCGACACAACACCTGGTAGCGCACCTGCGCGTCGGGCACGGTGTCCCCGATGACGACCTGCTCGCCCTCCCGGACGACCCGCCCCCCGACGACCCGGGCGTTGAGCAGCCCTTCCCGGCCGCACCAGCAGAGCACCTCCACCTGGATGCGGGCCACCTCGTCGGCCAGTTCGAACAGCCGCTGCGCGGCGGGGAAGAAACACGACCGGAAGTCGGTGGCCAGACCGAACGCGAACACGTCGACGTCGTCGTGGTCGACCAGTTCGGCCATCTGCTCGACGTGGGCGACGCTGTAGAAGGACGCCTCGTCGCAGATCAGGTAGTCGACGCGTTCCCCTTCCGCCCACCGGCCGCGCACCAGGGCCCGCAGGTCCAGGTCGTCGGTGACCTCGATGGCGTCGTGGGCCAGTCCGATGCGGGTGGTGACCCGGGGCCCCAGCGACCGGTCGATGCGGGTGGTGACCAGCCCGCGCCGACCCTGCCGGGCGTGGTTGTAGTTCATCTGCAGGGCCATGGTGGACTTACCGCAGTCCATCGGCCCCCAGAAGAACTTCAGCGCTGCGGCGTGCAGCGGACGCCCGTCGGCTCCCCGCGCGGCGGCGCAGACGGGCGTGTCCAGCTCACCCGGCAACGGCCGGGCCAGGCAGGTCGGGGCGGCGAGGTCGGCGTCGGTCACGGTCGGGCAGCCTATCTGATCGACCGTGACCGATCCGGCTGGTCAGAGGACGCGCGGCGGGACGTTACCGGCGGCGATGATGGCCCGCCGCACCGGCACGGCCGCCAGCAGCAGGAACCCGACCACGAAGAAGATCAGCAGGGACACCAGACCGACCCGGTAGGAGTTGGTCAACTGGAACACCAGCCCGAACGCCAACGGGCCGAGCCAACTGGTGCCCTTGTCGCTGATCTCGTAGAAGCCGTAGTACTCGCCTTCCCGGCCGGCGGGGATCAACTGGCTGAACAGCGACCGGCTCAACGCCTGACTACCACCCAACACCAGACCGATACCGGCGCCGAGCACCATGAACGGCAGTGGCGCCTCGGCCGGCAGCCGGAACGCGGCGAGGATCACCGCCGTCCACAGCACCAGCGACAGCAGCACCGTCTTCCACGCGCCGATCCGCCGGGCGAGCGCACCGAGCAGCAGCGCCCCACCGAAGGCGAGGAACTGCACCAGCAGGATCGTCACGATCAGCGTGGTCTGGTCCAGCCGCAGCTCCTCGGTGCCGTACTGGCTGGCCAGGGCGATCACCGTCTGGATGCCGTCGTTGTAGACCAGGAACGCCAGCAGGAAGAACAACGTCAGCGGGTACGCCTTGACCTCCCGCAGGGTCCGCCCCAACTGCCGGAACCCGGCGACCAGCACGTTGCCGCCGCCGACCGGCACCTCCACCGGCGGGTGCTCCCGCAGCCAACGCAGCGGCACCAGGGTGAACAACGCCCACCACAGCCCGGCCGACACGATCGACCAGCGGGCCAGGTCCAGGGTGCGCTGGGCGGTGCCGTCGCCGAACGAGTTCACCACGACCAGGTTGACCGCCAGCAGCAGTCCGCCACCGAGGTAGCCCAGCGCCCAGCCCCGGCTGGAGATCGCGTCGCGGTCGTCCGGGCCACCCAGCTGCGGCAGGAACGAGTTGTACACCACCACACCCGCGCCGAAGGCGATGTTGGCGACCACGAACAGCGCCCCACCGAGCAGGTAGCGGTCCCCGGTGACGAAGAGCATCGCGGTGGTCGCCCCGGCGCCGAGGAACGCGAACGCGGCCAGCAGCGGCTTCTTGTGCCGGGACCGGTCGGCGACCGCGCCGGTCACCGGCAGCACGAACACCGTCAGGAACACCGACAGCGACACCAGGTACGGGAAGTACGACCCGGCGGCGACCTTGACGCCCAGCGGGTACACGTACCCGGAGCAGGTGTCCGCGCCCAGCTCGCAGCCGGCGGCCATTTCGGTGACGCTGGTCAGGAACGGCCCCAGGAACACGGTGATGACCGTGGTGGAGAACGCCGACATCGCCCAGTCGTAGAAGTACCAGCCGGTGCGTTCACGTCGGCTGCTCGACGGTGGGGTCCGTTCCGCCGGGGTGGTCAGGGTCTCGGCCATCGTTTCCTCGAATGGTCAGGCGGCCCAGTGGCCGCGGCTGCGGTAGACGTCGCGCAGCACGCCGACGTGATCGGTCATGATGCCATCCACACCCAGGTCGAGTAACTCGTGCATCTCGGCAGGTTCGTCGATCGTCCAGACGTGCACGTGCAACCCGAGTCGGTGGGCGTAGCGCAGCAGCCGCCGGTCGACCACCGGCATCCGCCCGTACCGGACCGGGACCTGCGCGGCGACCACCGACGGCGGCAGCCGCAGCCGCTGCCCGGTCAGCGACGCCCACCGCAGCCGCGCCACCCCGCGCATGCCCAGCGAGGTGGCGACCTTAGGACCCGCGAGGACCCGCAGCCGGGCCAGCCGGGTGTCGCTGAACGAGGCGAGCAGCACCCGGTCGGTGGCCCCGACGCGTTCCACCGTCGCCACGGTCGGATCCACCGCGCCGTCGGCCTTCACGTCGACGTTGAACCGGATCTCCGGCCAGGCGGCGAGGACCTCGTCGAGGCGCGGCACCACCGCCGACCCGCCGACGCGGACGGTGGCCAGGTCGGCGAAACGCAGCGCGGCGATCCGTCCCCGTTCGCCGGTCAGCCGGTCGAGGGTCGCGTCGTGGAAGACCACCGCCACACCGTCGGCGGTGGCGTGCACGTCGGTCTCGACGTACCGGTAGCCGAGGTCGACGGCCCGGGCGAACGCCGCGGCGGTGTTCTCGTCGCCCTGCGCGGCGCCGCCCCGGTGCGCGAACGCCAGCGGGCCGGGCGCGTCGAGGTAGGGGTGGGACACGCGGGCAGTATGCCCGCCGTCGATGACCGCCGGGTGACCGGCCGGCGGTCACTGCCTGACATCGGACACCACCGTGACGACCTGCCCCGGCTTACGGGTTCGCGGCGAGGAACAGGTAGGCCGCGCACAGCGACAGGTGCACCCAGGCCTGTAGCAGCGTCGCCCGGCCGGGCATCACGGTGAGGATCCCCACCGCGGCGGTCAGGCCGAGCAGCACGATCTGCGTCGCCCCGAGCCCCAGTTCCAGCGGCCCGTCCAACCACAGCGACCCGACCGCGATCGCCGGGATGGTCAGCCCGATGCTGGCCATCGCCGACCCGAGAGCCAGGTTGAGGCTGATCTGGGTACGGTCACGGCGGGCGTTACGGGCCGCGGCGAGGGTCTCCGGCAGCAGCACCAGCAGTGCGATGACCACGCCGACGACCGGCCGGGGCAGCCCCGCGTCGGCGACCACCGCCTCGATGGTCGGCGACTCGACCTTCGCCAGCCCCACCACCGCGACCAGCGCGACGATCAGCAACGCGAAGCTGGTCAGGGCGGTCCGCACCGACGGCACCGGGGCGTGCTCGTCCTCCCCGACAGTCGGCCGCGTGTCGCGCTCGGGCGGCAGGAAGTAGTCGCGGTGCCGCACGTTCTGCACGAACACGAACGTCGCGTACAGGAGCAGGGAGGCCGCCGCCGCGAACGCCAACTGCGGCCCGGTGAACACCGGACCGGGCGTACCGGTGGTGAACGTCGGCAGCACCAGACTCAGCGTGGCCAGGGTGAGCACCGTCGCCAACGCCGCGCCGGTGCCCTCCGGGTTGAACACCACCACCCGGCGCCGCACGGTGGTCAGCAGCAACGACAGGCCGACGATCCCGTTGCAGGTGAGCATCACGGCGGCGAAGACGGTGTCCCGGGCCAGGGTGGCGGTGTCCGGGCCACCGGACACCATCAACGTGATGATCAGACCGACCTCGATCACGGTCACCGCGACAGCCAGGATCAGCGACCCGAACGGCTCCCCGACCCGATGGGCGACGACCTCGGCGTGGTGCACCGCCGCCAGCACCGCGCCGGCCAGCAGCACCACCACGACGACCTCCACCACGGGCGGCAGCGCACGCCCCCACACCGCGGCCAGGGTCAGCACGGCCAGCAGCGGCACCACCGTCGCCGGCGCGGGGACCGGGAAACGGGTCGCCGTCGGTGCGCGCATCGCGTCCCTCCACGGTCTCGTCGGGGGTCGGCGCCGCCGGCAGCTCACCGTCGTCCGGTGGGCAGGACGCGACCTGGACGGCGGGGCGACCACCCCGATCATGATCGTACCGGCGAAGGGCAGGTCAGCCGGCCTGCCGGCGCGACTGTCCCCGATTCAGGGACGCGCCGGACGCCGCTGGTGCACCCGACTGGTGTCCACCGGCCGGCTGGAGTCGACGTGCCGGGGCCGGCCGGGCTCGTCGAGCCGCAGCGGCACCAGGACGTCGGTGACCGCGTCGATGATCCGGTCGGTGGCCCGCCGGGCCGCGCCGCCCGCCGCCGGGTCGACGTCGGCCAGGTCCACCGGCGCGCCGAAGCGCACCCGTACCACCGGCCGCCGCCACAGCGACCGCCACACGGCCGGCAGCAGGCCCTTCGGCGCCCGGTACGGCAGTACCTCGTGCGACCCCCACTGGGCGACCGGCACCACTGTCGCGCCGCAGGCGAAGGCCAGCCGAGCGGTGCCGGTCTTGCCGCGTTCCGGCCACATGTCGGGGTCCAGCCCGATACGCCCCTCCGGGTATACCAGCACCACCGATCCGGCGGCGACCGCGTCGGCGGCGTCGTGCAGCGCCTGCCCCACGGCGGCGGTGCCCCGGTCCACTCGGATGTGCCCGGCGTGCCGCATCGCCGCGCCCACCACCGGCGCCCGGAACAGCCCGCCGGTGGCCATGAACCGAGGAGCCACGCCCCGGACCTGGCAGGCGGCGGCCAGCACGATCGGGTCGAACGGGCTGATGTGGTTGGCGGCCAGGATCATCGGCCCGGCGCGCAGCCGGTCGGGCACGTCGCCGCTGACCTCCAGGCGGGCCAGGGCGCCGACCACGAGACGGGCAACCAGTTGCGCGGCGCGCCACAGCCGGGGCGACCGCCAGGGGGAGTGCGTATCCATCAGCGGTCGATCGTCGCACGCGCGAGCCGGCCCGTGGGGGACAGGGGAGAGGTGAGGGCCCGACCGGCCGGGGTGAGCAGGGTCATTGACTCCGGAAGAAAACAGGACGACGGACTCCGCCACCACCACTACGACAGGCGGTAGTATTTACTACGTCTCGTAGTACAACCTGGGGGGTTCCTGGTGGACGCGTTGGACGTCGCCCGCTGGCAGTTCGGTGTCACCACCGTCTACCACTTTCTCTTCGTACCACTCACCATCGGCCTGTCCGTCCTCGTCGCCGTCCTCCAAACCATGTGGCACCGCACCGGCGACCAGCGCTACCTCAAACTCACCAAGTTCTACGGCAAGCTCTTCCTCATCAACTTCGCCATGGGGATCGTCACCGGCATCGTCCAGGAATTCCAGTTCGGCATGAACTGGAGCGACTACTCCCGCTTCGTCGGCGACATCTTCGGCGCACCCCTGGCCATCGAAGCCCTTGTCGCCTTCTTCCTCGAATCCACCTTCCTCGGACTGTGGATCTTCGGCTGGGACCGCCTCCCCAAACGCATCCACCTCGCCACCATCTGGGCCGCCGCCCTCGGCTCCACCTTCAGCGCCTACTTCATCCTCGCCGCCAACTCCTGGATGCAGAACCCCGTCGGCTACCGCGTCAACCCCGACACCGGACGGGCCGAACTCACCGACTTCCCCGCCGTCCTCACCAACAAGGTCGCCCTCGTCACCTTCCCCCACACCATCGCCGGCTGTTTCCTCGTCGCCGGCAGCCTCATCGTCACCGTCGCCCTCTGGCACCTCATCCGCCGCCCCGACACCGACGACACCCCCACCTACCGCTTCGCCGCCCGCTTCGGCGCCTGGATCACCCTCGCCGCCACCGCCGGCGTCCTGCTCACCGGCGACCTCCAGGGCAAAATCATGACCGAGGTCCAACCCATGAAAATGGCCGCCGCCGAAGGCCTCTACACCACCGAAAGCCCCGCCGCCTTCAGCGTCCTCACCGTCGGCAGCCTCGACGGCACCCGCGAGATCTACGCCCTGAAGATCCCCTACCTGCTCAGCTTCCTCGGCACCGGCGACCCCCACGGCACCGTCCAGGGCATCAACGACCTCCAGGCCCAGTACACCGCCCAGTACGGCCCCGGCAGCTACACCCCGATCATCCCGGTCACCTACTGGAGCTTCCGCATGATGATCGGCTTCGGACTCGCCGCTGCCGCCATCGCCCTCTGGGTCCTCTGGGCCCACCGCAAAGGCCGCACCCCCACCGGCAGATGGCTCCTGCGCGCCGGCCTCGTCATGCCCCTGCTGCCCCTGGCCGCCAACAGCTTCGGCTGGATCTTCACCGAGATGGGCCGGCAACCCTGGATCGTCTTCGGCGAAATGCTCACCCGCGACGGCGTCTCCCGCAGCGTCAGCCTCACCGAAGTCCTCACCAGCTTCACCGCCTTCACCCTCGTCTACGCCACCCTCGCCGTCATCGAGGTCCGCCTGCTCATCCGCTACGCCCGCAACGGCCTCCCCGACGTCACCGAGACCCCCGCACCCGACGACACCGACGACGCCGACCGCCCCCTCGCCTTCGCCTACTGACCCCGGAGCCCCACCGTGGACCTCACCACCGTCTGGTACCTCCTCATCGCCGTCCTCTTCACCGGCTACTTCATCCTCGAAGGCTTCGACTTCGGCGTCGGCGCACTCCTACCCGTCCTCGCCCGCGACGACCGCGAACGCCGCGTCATGATCAACACCATCGGGCCCGTCTGGGACGGCAACGAGGTCTGGCTCATCACCGCCGGCGGCGCCATGTTCGCCGCCTTCCCCGAGTGGTACGCCACCCTCTTCTCCGGCTTCTACCTACCCCTCCTACTCATCCTCCTCGCCCTCATCGCCCGCGGCGTCGCCTTCGAATACCGCCACAAGCGCCCCGAAGCCACCTGGAAACGCCGCTGGGACACCGCCATCACCCTCGGCAGCATCACCCCCGCCTTCCTCTGGGGCGTCGCCTTCGCCAACATCCTCCGCGGCGTCCCCCTCACCGCCGACCACGAATACGCCGGCGGCCTCACCAACCTCCTCAACCCCTACGCCCTGCTCGGCGGCCTCACCACCACCGCCCTGTTCCTCACCCACGGCGCCGTCTTCACCGCCCTCAAGACCACCGGCGACATCCGCCACCGCGCCCGCACCCTCGCCACCCGCCTCGGCCTCACCGCCGCCGTCCTCACCGTGGCCTTCCTGACCTGGACCCTCACCATCCGCCACACCACCGCCGCCGTCATCCTCGCCACCGCCGCCGGCGCCGCCCTGCTCGCCGGCCTCACCGCCACCCACCACCGCCGCGAAGGCTGGGCCTTCACCGGCACCGCCACCGCCATCGCTCTCACCGTCGCCACCCTCTTCACCGCCCTCTTCCCGAACCTCCTGCCCTCCACCGGCGACCCCGCCGGCACCCTCACCGCCACCAACGCCGCCAGCACCCCCTACACCCTGGAGATCATGACCTGGGTGGCCGCCGTCTTCACCCCCGTCGTCCTGGCCTACCAGGGCTGGACCTACTGGGTCTTCCGCCGACGCATCGGCGTCACCCACATCCCCACCCACTGACCACCGGACGCCCCGCCCCGCACGGCGAGGCAGGTCGCGAGGACGCCGCTGGCACATCCGTAGCTCGGTGAGGGCCGGTTGGTCAGATCGGCCGGGCTACGGGCGCTGGGCCTGCCCGGTCGGCCACGGCCCGACCCAGGCCCACCGCTCACGCTTCTCGAGGATGAGAGTCTCGGATCCTGGAGAAGACCACCGCGTCAGCGCGACGGCCCGGAAAAGCCAGGAAGCTGCGCAGCACACCCTCCTGCTCGAACTCGGCCTCGGTGAGAACCCGCCGTGACGCCTCGTTGTCCGGCTCCACCCACGCCTCCACCCGCATGATGCCCGCGACGTCCAACGCCCACGACGACACCAGCCTCGCCGCGCGAGTGGCGATCCCTCGCCCCCGCGCTGAGGGGATGAGCCAGTAGCCAAGACCGGCCACACCCGGCTGCGGCCGCAGCATGAGCACGACCAGACCGACCGCTCGATCATTCACCACATCAGCGATCGCAAGCGAGACACCCTCACCGCTGTCGGCTCGACTCCACTGCCGACAAATGAACGCTCGTCCCGCATCGACCGAGAACACTCCCGGAACCGTCGTGGCCTCGACAATTCGCGGATCCTGGGCAGCAGCCCGGACGCAACCCAGATCATCCTCTCGCCATCGACGAAGACGCACAGCTCCATCAGTAAGATCAACAACAGGATAGGCGAGCGTCACTGCGCCAACGCTACGCCACGGGCAGACCCGCCAGGAGGTCCGGCGTGGACGGGTGGCACAGGGCAGGGCGGGCGCGAGATCACGCGCTGCGGGAGAAGTCCTTACGCTTAATCTTGGCGCGACGGCCGTCCGGGTGGTGGAACACGATGCCCTCCGCCAGGTGACCAGGGGCGAACCGGCTCTCCAACCCGGCCAGATACTTCCGCAGCCCGGCGAAGCTGCGCGGCGCGTCCGGCAGCGCAGTCGCGCGCAGGTTAAACGGCACACACCTGTGCTCTTCCAGGCCCAGTGGGTTGCCCTGAACACGGGGGCCGAGTGCCTCACACGGATGCTCGCCGTCGGGCCAGTCCGACACGTCGGTGTTGCGGGCCGCGGCCAGGATCCACCTGTCCTCCGCGCCGTGGTCGTCGGTGTCGACGTACCACCCGTCGACGATGCCCTGCTGCTTCTGCACCTTGCTGGGATTACGACGCTTCTCCACCCGCACCAGATGCCCCGAGCGGACGGTGAGCCGCACGTTCGTGCCGTCGAGCTTCTCGGTCGGGGTTCCCTCACCGTCGAACACCCACGCGCACTCAGGCCGCAGACGGTCGACCACCTGGAAATGGTCGTCGCGTTCGAACAGCGTCGGAATCTTCTCCATGACCCGCATTCCCTTCCTGACCTGCCCGATCAACTCCTCGGCGGTAATCACCCCACCCGCCAGACCGCCGGCCAGCGCACGGACCAGATCAGCCACCGCAACATCCGCCTCGACAGCGACGTGCTTGAGCGCCTTCTTCTCCTCCGGCGAGATCCAGGCAACCAGCCGCGACCAGCCCTCCGGCGGCGTCCACCGAGCCAGCCGATCGGGCGTCTTACGCGGCCGCCCAGGGCGCCTGACCTCGTCCATACCGAGAACCGTAGAGACCTGATCAAGCTTGTGTCAATTGGCATAACAGGAATTGCGACACCCCGGGACCGCCCCTCCGGCCGTCCGGCAAGAACGTCCACCCAGCCGAAACGACACGTGGCGCGGAGCCACCCCCAGGCAACCCCACGCCACGCACACCCAACCGGTCAGCGGCACCCACCAGCACCCCCGACCACCACAGCACTCACCCCGCCTCGCGCAACTCCGCCAACCGCGCCTCGATCTCCGCCAACTCCGCCCGCAACTTCTCCGCCTGCTGCTCCGCCTCGGCCCGCTCCGCCGCCAGGATCTGCTCCACCGCCTCCTGCACCCCCGGCACATCCACCAACGCCACCATCCGCAACGCCTCCGCCGGCTTCACCACGTACGGCTTCGCCAACGACTTGCTGCCCTGCTGCGCCGCCACCGTCCACTCGCCCTCGGCGTACTGCAACGTCACCGTCAACCCCGCCAGCGCCTTCGGCTTCGCCGCCTTCACCGGCCGCTTCGCCGGCTTCGCCTCCGCCACGCCCACTCTCGACTCCTCCCGCCGCTCCTCCCGCCGCTCATCCCGCGACTCATCCCCACGCGACTGCTCCGGCACCGGCGCACGCTCCAACACGAACTCCGGCTCCGCCACCACGGGCTCCGCCTCTGGCTCCGGCTTCGACTCCGCCACCACCCGTCGCCCCGCACCACGCGGCGCCACCGCCACGTCAGCGGGGGAGAACGGCAACTCGTCCCGGCCGAACCGCACCACCACGAACTCGTCCGACACCGCCGGGTCGGTCAGTTCCACCACCTGACCCACCTGACCGGCGATCTGCCCCGCCGCGGCCGTGAACACCACCTTCGGCTTACGACCCGCCGCCAACGCCTCTCGGATACCGTCCACCTCGTCAGTGGACAACCCCTGGTCCGCCGCCCCCATCACAACCCTCTTTCGGACAACTGTCTGAATTTCCTGCCTTTGATACCAGCCGCCCCCGACACCCGCCTCGCCGGGGACCACCCACCCGACCACAGCGGACCGACGCACCGGGCGCGTCACGGTAGCCTCGGCCGACACGACACCACCGGGGGAGAGGGCCACCATGACCACACCGGTCACCGTCATCACCGGCGGCGGACGCGGCATCGGCGCCGCCACCGCCCGTCGCCTCGCCCTCGCCGGCCATGACATCGCCCTCTGCTACCGCCGCGACCACGACGCCGCCACCGCCGTCCTGGCCGACGTGCACGCGGCCGGCCGACGCGGTGTGGCCGTACCCACCGACACCAGCGAACCCGACCAGGTCGCCCACCTGTTCGACACCGCCGCCGACGCCCTCGGACCGATCACCGGCCTGGTCAACAACGCCGGCATCACCAGCCCGATCGGCCCCTTCGTCGACCTCACCGTCGACGACATCCGCCGCGTCGTCGACGTCAACCTCGTCGGCTACTTCCTCTGCGCCCAACAGGCCGCCCGCCGGATGACCACCGGAGCCGCCATCGTCAACGTCTCCTCGGTCGCCGCGACGCTCGGCAGCCCGGGGGAGTACATCCACTACGCCGCGAGCAAGGCCGCCACGGACACTCTCACCGTGGGCCTGGCCAAGGAACTCGCCCCACGTGGCATCCGCGTCAACGCCGTCGCGCCCGGCATCATCCGCACTGACATCCACGCCCTGTCCGGCATACCCGACCGACCCGACCGGGCAGCGGAGCGCATCCCGCTCGGGCGGCCAGGCGAAGCTAACGAGGTAGCCGCCGCCATCGCCTGGCTCCTTGGCCCGGAAGCCTCCTACACGACCGGCACGGTGCTGCGCGTATCCGGGGGTCTCTGACGTTCCTGCGTCGCCGCGTGGAGGAGGGCCCCACCCGGTTAACTTGACATAATGTACATTATCGAACCGCTAGTGACGCCTGGTCTGGGCCTCGCGAGCGGAGCCGCCAGCGGGATGCTGAGGCGCCTCACGGCGCGTTGCCGGGATGTCGGCTCGCTCAGCTGACTGGGCTGACATGTTGGGCGAGTTTCACCGGCGAGGCGTCGAAACAAAGCCGACGAGCGCGGTCGCCCGGCGACATGACGCGCCCGCAGATGCTGTGGATTCGCCCTGCGGGCCGCCAGCTGACCACGCCGTCGGAGAAAAGGCGCCGGTCACGACGGACGGTCCGCTGGCCCTCCCCGCGTCGTGCGGGCCGGCCGGAAGGCGTCATCAGGCCGCGCGACACCCTGATGCCAGGTACGCCCGGCCGTAGCGGGCACCACTCGACGGTCACGGCGTGTGCCTGGCTCGCTCCCCCAGAGACGACAACAACCCGAAAATCATGCATAATTACCCTTATGCATGACAAAGTGGACGAACGCGTACAGGTGCTGATCGAGGAGTTCCTGACCGCCCGCGCCACCCGCAAGCCGTCCCCGCACACCCTGCAGGCGTACCGGCGGGATCTGGTGGGTGTCGCCCGGCTGGCCGCGGAACGAGCCACGCCTCCCCTCCCCCTGGACACCCTGCCGGTCACCGCCCTCTCCCCCCGCCTGCTGCGGGCCGCCTTCGCCGCGTTCGCCGCTCCCCGCGCGGCGGCATCGGTGCACCGCGCGTGGTCCACCTGGAACAACTTCTTCACCTTCCTGGTGGCCGAGGGGGTGGTCGCGGGCAACCCGATGCCGGCGGTGGACCGGCCTCGCGCGCCGCTCCCCCAGCCCAAGCCGCTACGGGGCGAGGACACCCCGGAGCAGTTGCTCGACGCGGTGGCCCAGGCCGTGGGTCGGCAGCACGATCCGTGGCCGGAGCGGGACCTGGCGGTGGTGGCGTTGGCGCTGTGCACCGGGCTGCGGTTGGCGGAGCTGCTGGCGCTGCGGGTCGCCTCGGTCGGGGGTCGCGCGGGTGAGCGCCGGGTAGAGGTGGCCGGCAAGGGCGGCCGGCCCCGGGTGGTGCCGGTCGAGCCGGAGCTGGACGGGGTCCTCGGGGCGTACCTGGAGAGCCGGGTCCGGCGGTTCGGGGCGCGTTCGGTGCGGCCGGACTCGGCGCTGCTGGTGGACCGGCGGGGCGAGCCGTTACGGCGGGGTGGTCTGCAGTATCTGGTGGACTCCTGTTATCGGCGGGCGGGGATCACGGATCGGGTGCCGGCGGGTGCGCGGTTGCACGCGTTGCGGCACACGTTCGCGACGCGGTTGGCCGAGGACGGGGCGAGCGCGGCGGAGATCATGCGGTTGTTGGGTCATGCGTCGTTGGCGTCGTCGCAGACGTACATCGAGGTGACGGCGGGTCAGCAGCGGGCGGCGGTGCGGTCGAACCGTACGCATCGGGTGTTGGCGGGGTTGGTGTCGGCCCGGTGAGCGTGGGTGGCGGGTCAGTCGGCCATTGCCGAGAGGGCGGCGTGGACGGCTTCCTCGGGGGTGTCGACGTGCAGGGGGCCGGGCACCGGGGTTCCGGTCGGGTCGGTGATCCGCCAGCCGTCGAGGACGACGACTGGGATGCTGTCCCGGCGTAGGGCCAGGGCGATTTCGCTGAGGGTGCCCCAGGATCCGCCGATGGCGATGACGGCGTCGGCGCTCCACACCAGCACGGCGTTGCGTGCCTGTCCCAGGTTGGTCGCGATGGTGACGGAGACGTCGGTGGGGTTGTCGTGGGTGTCGTCGGGGCGTACGGCGACGACCAGGCCGTGGTGGGTGCGGGCTGCGGTGGCGACGGCGGCCATCACGCCGCCTCCGCCGCCGCAGAGCACGATGGCGCCGTGTGTGGCGAGCAGCTCTCCCACTCGGCGGGCGTGGGTCAGTTCTGTCGCTGTCGCGGTTGCCGGTCCGCAGACGGCTACCTGTGCTGCCATGGTCACCTCCAGGGTTCGTGAGGCTGATCAGACCATGGGTACGGTGACGGCGTGGCTGCCCGGATGGATGCGGGCGGCCACGCCGTCGGGTGGGGTCAGAAGACGGCCACGCCGTACTTGCTCAGCACCTCGCCGACCGGCTGGAAGAAGGTGGTGCCGCCGGTGCGGCAGTTTCCGCTGCCGCCGGAGGTGAGGCCGAGGGCGGTGCCGCCGGCGTAGAGGGGGCCGCCGCTGTCGCCGGGTTCGGCGCAGACGTTGGTGGCGATCATGCCGCGGACGGTGCCTTCGGCGTAGCGGACGGTGGCGTTGAGGCCGGTGACGGTGCCGCTGTGGGTGCCGGTGGTGCTGCCGCGGCGGGTGACGGACTGGCCGACGGTGGCGTTGCCGGCGGAGGTGATGTCCTGTCCGCCGACGCTGCCGTCGATGGCGATGGAGGTGTTGGTGTATTTGACGATGCCGTAGTCGTTGCCGGGGAAGCTGGTGCCGGTGCGGTCGCCGAGCTTGGTGCTCTGGGCGGAGTTGGCGTACCAGGCGCTGGCGACGTTGGTGCAGTGGCCGGCGGTGAGGAAGAAGTACTCGCTGCCCTTGCGGACGTTGAAGCCGAGGGAGCAGCGGTAGCCGCCGCCGTAGATGGCGTCGCCGCCGGAGATGCGCATGCTGAGGGTGTCGCCCAGGTTGGTGATGCGGGCTGCTCCGCTGGTGGCGGCGACGGCGGTCTTGATCCGTTCGAGCTTCTGTCCGGTGACGGTGTTGTCGATGCCGACGACGATCTGGTTGGTGGCCGGGTCGACGTAGAGGGCGGTGCCGGTGATGCCGAGGTCGACCTGGGACTGGGTGCGTTCGAGGGCGCGGGTGCTGCGTTCGACGATGCGGGCCACGCCGCCGGCGGCGCGGACGGTGGCGGCGGCGCGGGTGTCGGTGACGGTGACGATGGTGCGGCCGGTGGCGTCGAGGTACGAGCCTGCGGTGCGGTCGGCGCCGAGGGTGGCGGTCAGGGTGGCGGCTCGTTCGGTGGTCAGGGGTTGCGGGGCGGCGTGGGCCGGTGGGACGGCGGCCGCGGTGAGCATGGCGGTTGCGGCGGCTGTGGACAGCAGCGTGCGTCGGGTGAGTTTCATGGTTTCCTCCACCGGCTGAGCCGATCCCAGTTGATCGATGTTTCGACATGCTTGCATCTGGTGGGTGGTGCGTCCAGAGTCACCAGTGCGCCACGTCGACCTCTGCCGGCACCGAGCACACCGTTTCCGGTTCTGGGGTCTGGGCGTGCACCAGGAACCGCAGGGACCTGGCCTCGGTGAAACACTCCCGCATCGGGCGTAGCAGCTCCAGGTGTCCGGTGCTGCGTTCCCATGCCTCGAAGTCGGCGAGGGTGGCCCATTCGCTGGTCACCAGCCACTGTTCCGGGTCGACCGCGGACCGGCAGACCTGGTCCATCAGGTGTCCTGGCACCCCGTTGACCTGGTGCCGCACCAGCTCGTACGCCTGGAGGAAGTCTGCGGTGCGTTCCACCGCCACCCGCACCAGGAACAGCACCCGTGCCCGACGCTCGATCATTGTCCCCCGCTCCCTTCCCCAGGTGACTGCGTCCCGCGCAGCACCAGTGCGCTGTTGAAGCCGTCGAAGCCGCGGGCGCACACCACCGCGACCCCGGTTTCCGGCCGTCGTGGCCGGCGCAGGAAGTCCAGCTCGCAGCCGTCTGCCGGGTGCCGTGGGCCGGCGGAGGCGGGTAGCTGGTCGTGGTGCAGGGCGAGTAGCGCGGTCGCCACGTCCAGGGCGGATCCGCCCTGGTGGGCTCGCCCGGTGAGGGGTTTGTGGGTGGTGACGGGGGGTGGTCGGGTGCCGAACACGGTCCGGAGGGCGTCGGCTTCGCTGCGGTCGTGGTGGGGTGTGCCGAGGGCGTCCGGCAGGACCACGTCGACTTCGTTCGGGTGGGTTCCGGCGCGGTGCAGGGCGAGGTGGATGGCTCGCGCGTACTGGGTGGGGTCGCTGCCGGTGCGGGTGGTGGTGTGGGTGGCGTCGTGGGTGGCGGCCCAGCCGGTTATCTCCCCGTATATGCGGGCGCCTCGGGTGCGGGCGTGGGTGAGGTCTTCGACGACGAAGACGGCGCCGCCTTCGGCGGGTACGTAGCCGCTGGCGTTGACGTCGAACGGCTGGTAGGCGTGTTCGGGGTCATTGACGGGGCTGAGGAGTCCGGAGCGGAGTTGGCAGGCCAGCGCGTAGGGGCTGAGGGGGCATTCGGTGGCGCCGGCGATGACGACGGGGGTGCCGCGGCGGATGGTTCGGGCGGCGTGGGCGAGGCTGTCGAGTCCGCCGGCGGATTCGGTGACCAGCACTCCGCAGGGTCCTTTGAGTTGGTGGTGGATGGACAGTTGTCCGACGCTGGCCGCGTAGAACCAGGCGATCGACTGGTAGGCGCCGACAGTGCGGGAGGGGCCGCCCCAGAGTCGTTGGAGTTCCCGCTGTCCGAACAGGTTGCCGCCGGAGGAGCTGGCGAGGGTGACCGCGTATCCGTACGGGTGGGGGGCGCGTTGGGGTAGTCCCGCGTCGGTGAGGGCGAGGGCGGTGGCGGCGAATCCGAGGTGGGTCCACCGGTCGGTCTGGACGAGTCGCCGGTTGTCGATGTAGTGGGCGGCGTCGAAGTCGGGTACTTCGCCGGCGATCCGGGTCGGGTAGCGGTGGTCCGGGTCGAACAGGGTGATCGGCCCGGTGGTCCGGGTTCCGGTGGTGACCGTCCGCCAGTGCGCGTCCACGCCGATGCCGCTCGGGGCGACGACCCCGATGCCGGTGACGACCGCCCGGGGGGTCACTCGCGCACCGATCCGCGTAGTCGGCGGAACAGCAGCGCGGACTGGAAGCCACCGAAGCCGCTGCCGACGGAGAGGGCCACGTCGACGGGGAGTTCCCGGGCGGTGTTGGGCACGTAGTCGAGGTCGCATTCGGGGTCTCGGGTGGCCCAGTTGGCGGTGGGTGGCACGACCCCGTATTCGATGGCCAGGGCGCAGGCGGCCATTTCGATGGAGCCGATGGCGCCGAGGGAGTGTCCGACCATGGATTTGATGGAGCTGACCGGTATTCGGTAGGCGGTGGTGCCGAGGGCGCGTTTGAAGGCGGCGGTTTCGTGTCGGTCGTTTTGTCGGGTGCCGGAGCCGTGGGCGTTGATGTAGGACACGTCGTGGGGGGTGAGGTGGGCCTGCCGCATGGCGTCGTCGATGGCGAGGGCCATTTCGGCTCCGTCTGGTCGTAGGCCGGTCATGTGGTAGCCGTTGCTGCGGCTGGCGTAGCCGACGACTTCGCAGTAGACGTGGGCGCCTCGGCGGCGGGCGTGTTCGGCTTCTTCGAGGACGAGGACGGCTGCGCCTTCGGCGAGGACGAATCCTCGTCGGTCGTTGTCGAAGGGCCGGGAGGCGTGGCCGGGGTCGTGGTTGTCGGGGCTAGTGGCTTGGATGGCGTCGAAGGATGCGATGGTGACCGGGGAGATCGGCGAGTCGGATGCTCCGGCGAGGATGACGTCGGCGTCGCCGTCGGTGATGAGTTGGTGGGCGTAGCCGATGGCGTCGATGCCGGACGTGCAGCCGGTGGAGACGACCTGGGCGGGGCCGTGCAGGCCGTGTCGGCAGGCCACGTCGGCGGCGAGGCTGCTGGGGATGAGCGCCTGGTACAGGTAGGGGCTGGTGCGGGTGGGGTCGACCAGCCAGTGGGTGCCGTGGTCGCTGGCTTTCACGTATTCGTGTTCGAGTGCGGTGGTGCCGCCGACGGCGGAGCCGAGTACCACGCCGGTGTTGTTTCGTACGGTGTCGGTGAGGTCGAGTCCGCTGTCGGCGAGGGCTTCGATGGAGCAGGCGAGGGCGAACTGTACGTACCGGTCGGCGCGGCGGCGTTCGGTGGGGGTGAGTCCGGCGGCGTACGGGTCGAAGTCGCATTCCGCGGCGATCTGGGAGCGGAAGGGTGACGGGTCGAAGAAGGTGATCCGTCGGGTGGCGGTTCGTCCTTCGGTGATGGTTTTCCAGAAGTGGTCTCGGGTGGGGCCGCCGGGGGCGACCACCCCGATGCCGGTCACCACGGTGCGGCGGCCGGTCATGGTGTGGCCTCCACGGTTTCGGTGTCGACGTGGCCCAGTTCGGGGCGGGGTGCCAGTGGTCCGAGGTGGAACACCACTTCGGCGGGTTGGGTGCTGGTGTTGCGGAGCCGGTGGCGGGTGTTCACCGGCACGAACAGGGATTCCCCGGTGGTCAGGGGAATCGGCTGGTCGTCGAGGTCGACGGTGATGGCGCCGCGGGTGACGTAGAGGAATTCCTCGCTGTAGGGGTGGTAGTGCTCGGCGATGCGTTCGCCGGGCAGCAGGGTGGCCACTCCCATGAATCCGGAGGTGGCCCCGACGGTTTTGGGTCCGAGGAGCACCCGGAGTTCCGCGCCGCGCCGCCGGTCGGGGGGAACGTCGCGGGCGGCGACGGTCCGGTGGGTGGTGTCACTCATCGTCGTCTGTCTCCAGTCCCCGTTGCCGGGCGATTCGTTCGATCTTGTCGCGGATGATGGCCATCTGTTCGGGGGTGCCGGTGTTGAGGCGGTCTTCCATGGCGCGGTTGTCGATGGGTGCGTCGGGGCGCAGGTTGAAGTCCTGCACCCAGGTCATGCGGGTGGCGCCGTCGGGTTCGGTGTCGTACCGCCAGTGCAGTCGCATGTACTCGAACGGTCCGGTTTCGACCCGGTGGGCGTGGACCTGCCAGGTGGCGGGGTCGGCGGTGCGTTCGCTGACCCAGCTCCACACGGTGCCGTCGGGGTCGGGGTGCATGGTCAGCCGGAACCGGACGGTGTTGCCGTCGCGGTGCAGTACCTGCACCGCCCGGTATTCGGTGAACAGGTCGGTCCAGTGTTCGACGTCGTTGGTGAGGTCCCAGACGAGTTGCCGGGGCGCGCCGATGACGATGCTGTTGTCGGTGTGGCCCGGCGTGTCGGCCGACGTTGTCTGTTCGGGCGGGGTGGTCTGTTCGGCGACCAGGTCGGCGACGGCGGGAATGCTCAGGTGGCCGGTTTCGGTGGGAATCCGCACGCCGTACCGGTCGGCGACGACGGCCTGCAACTCCAGCAGGGCCAGCGAGTCCATGCCGAGTTCCGCCAGGGTCGCGGCGGGGGTGTCGGACGCCGCGTCGGGGTCCAGTCCGCAGTGCGCGACCAGGATGTCGGTGATCTCGGTGGCCAGGGCCGCTCCGGCCGGACCTCGGGTGACGGTCATGATGTTCCCTCTCAGCTGTGTGGGGCGTCCCAGCGGTAGAAGCACCGCGCCATGGCGTCGCGCGGCGACTGCCACGTCGGCAGGTACGGTGAGACGTACGGCCGTAGCCGGTCGCTGATCCGGGTGAACTCCGGATGCCGGCGGGCGGTCTCCACCGCGCCCTCCCCCGACGACTCGGTCTCCAGCAGGTGCACATACAGGTCGTGCAGCCGGTACAGCGACCGGTGCCGCACCCCGGCCAGCCGCGGCAACTCCGTCGCGTCCGACTCGGCGAAGATCTCGGCTACCCGCGCCTGCGCGGTCGGCAGTACCTTCGCGACGATCAACGAGCGGTCCATGCATGCCCTCCCCTTCGGCGGACGCCAGACCGCACGGGCGGCCGGACGACTGTCGACACGATGCCGAGGCCGCCGTCATCGGCGCGTCCACAGTTCGTCCACCACCACCCAACGGCCGTGACGCTCAGTTGACGGCAGGCCGGGAAAATGCCGTCCGCCCCGACTGTCGACACCAGAATCGGCGCCAAGTCAGACCAGCTCAGAGGCATTTTCAGGGACGCGCCGAGACAGGTCGGAATACCGACCACTCTGTTGACTGAGCGTAACTGCTATTGATAATCTTCGTCGCTACCAGCCCGGCGGCGGGGCACGCTCGCCGCGGCCGACCGACCCGGCCCCGCGCCGCCACCGCGGCAGCGCGACGGAACAACCGACGTCACGGACGGCCGCAGGCAGGCACCGCAACGACGGGACAACGGCTCCGCTGCAGGGGGGATGCGGCCGTGACCTCTGACACCAGCACGCCGGCAGCCGCACCCCGGACCCGCCTGCTGCTGCTCGGCGGCTTCCGCCTGCTCCACGACAACCAACCCGTAGCCGTGGCCCGCGGACTACAACGCATCATCGCGCTGATCGGGCTGCGCCCCGGCGCCACCCGCAGCCACCTCGCCGGACTGCTTTGGCCCGACGCACCCGAAGAACGCGCCCTGTCCTCACTGCGCACCGCCCTGTGGCGACTACGCCAAGACCCCTGCTGCCCGATGCACACCAGCGGCGACACCGTACGACTCGACCCCACCGTCGCCGTGGACGTCGACGACCTCGTCCGCACCGCCGCCCAGGTCCACGACGGCGGCGACCCACGCGACGCCGCCGCCGCGCTCGCCGCCGGCCGCCACGACCTGCTCCCCGGCTGGTACGACGACTGGGTCCTCCTCGAACGCGAACGCCTCCGCCAACTCCGCCTCCACATGCTCGAACAGGTCGCCCGCACCCACCTGCACGCCGCACGACACGGCGAAGCCCTCCAGGCGGCCCTCGAAGCGATGGCCGCCGAACCCCTCCGCGAAACCCCCCACCGGCTGGTCGTGCAGATCCACCTCGCCGAAGGCAACGCCTTCGAGGCACTCCACGCCTTCTACGTCTACCGCGACCTGATCCTGCGGGAACTGGACCTCGAACCGTCCGCCGCGATGTGCGCCCTCCTCGACGACACCCTCGCCCCCATCCGCCGCCGCACCACCCCACCCGGCACCCGACGCCCCACCCGCCCCGCCCCCGCACCGTCACCACCACCCACAACCGAGTGACGGCACCGTGACAGCCCCGCCGGCAAGGTGAGCCACCGAATGTCCCCACCGGCCCCGGCGGGACACCGGCCGCGAAAGGGCAAACCGATGAGCCGACTACTGATCATCAGCAGGATCGTCCCCGGCACGGAAGCACAGGTCGCGGACATCTTCGCCGACTCCGACGCCACCGACCTACCCGCCATGACCGGAGTCCGGCACCGCTCCCTCTACTGCCTCCACGACCTGTGCGTCCACCTCATGGAAACCGACATCAACCCCGACGCGATCGCCGACGCCCGCACCCACCCCCTCTACCAACAGGTCAACCAACGACTCGCCGCCCACACCACCCCCTACCTGCCGACCTGGCGCTCCCCCCGGGACGCGATCGCCGGCTGCTTCTACCGCTGGGACGCCACCACCGCCGCATCCACCGGCACCGTCGACTGACCCCCGCAAGGAGCTGCCATGTCCCCCAGCCGACCCCACGTCCTGGTGATCGGCGCCGGCACCGGCGGAATGTGCCTGGCCCACGGCCTCCGCCGCGCCGGCATCAGCGTCGCCGTCTACGAACGCCACCGCACCCGCACCGACGGCCTACTCGGCTACCGCGTCGGCATCGGCCCCACCGGCAGCCGCGCCCTCCGCGAATGCCTGCCACCCGAACTGTTCGACACCTTCATCGCCACCTGCGCCCGCTCCCCCCGCTACTTCAACGTCATCACCCAACGACTCCGCCACACCGCCTCGTTCGAACTGCGCCCCGACACCGACCCGGTCAACACCGACCGCTCCGTCGCCCGGATGACCCTGCGGCAGGTCCTGCTCACCGGCATGGAAGACGTCGTCCACTTCGACAAGACCTTCACCCGGTACGAACAACACGACGACGGCACCGTCACCGCCCACTTCGCCGACGGCAGCACCGCCGTCGGTGACCTGCTGGTCGCCGCCGACGGCACCCACTCCGCCGTCCGCCGCCAGTACCTCCCCCACGCGGTCACCCGAGACGCCGGCAGCATCAACATCGCCGTCAAGATCCCCCTCACCGACCACACCCGCAGCCTCCTGCACCACCGCATCCTGGAAGGCATCTCCCTGATCTTCGCCGCCGGCGGAATCATGGGCATCCTCCACGTCATGGAGTTCAAATGGGACACCCGCGGCACCGTCAAGTCCGGCATCGGCAGCGCCGACGCCGAACTGATCAGCCGCTGGCCCGGCCTCCTCTACGACAACACCCGCGACTACATCAACATCATCATCTGGAGCGCCGCCCGCCGATTCCCCGCCGACGTCATGCAGCGACGCGGCAACGACCTCGTCCTGCTCGCCCTCGAACTCACCCGAGGCTGGCACCCACACCTACGCGAACTCATCGCCCGCAGCGACCCCGGCAGCTGCCTACCGATCAAGGTGGCCACCTCCGAACCGATCCCACCCTGGAAACCCAGCACCGTCACCCTGCTCGGCGACGCCATCCACACCATGACCCCCGGACGCGGCGTCGGCGCCAACACCGCGCTCCGCGACGCCACCCTCCTCTGCCGGCAACTCACCCAGGCCACCACCGGCGACAAAACCATCCTCGAAGCGGTCGGCGACTACGAGGCACAAATGCTGCCGTACGGCTTCGCCCGCGTCGCCGACTCCCTGAAGAACAACGGCACCGACGGCGACGACCCGCTCTACCACCCCGTACTCGGACCACTCGCGCTACTCGGCGCCCGCGGCTACTTCGGAATCACCAGCCGCGTACCGAAGCTGCGCCGCAAGTTCGTCGACGACCTCTACGCCTACCGCGGCGCCGAGGACTGACCCCACCCCCTGCGGCGGTGCCGGCACCCGTCTCCCAGCCGACCATCGGCAAACGGTGTCGGCACCGCCGTCACGCTGCGCGAACCACCCCACGACCACCCACGGCACCCGCCCTCCCACCGCACGGTCGACGGCGGGATCCTCCCGGCCAGAATGAGGCCGCTCACACGCGTATGCGAAGCTGCGGCGGACATTTCTCGCACTTTCGCCGTACGCGCTGGAGGTATGCCATGGCGTGGAGTTTTGGACACTCACTGTTACTGATCCTGGTGTTGGTCGGTGGCGCGGCCGCCGGCTGGGTGCTGCGCGGCCGGCAGGCCACCCGCCGGCCGACGTCGTGGATGGACACCACCGCCACCCGACCGGCCGCCACCGCACCGACGCCCACCCCCGCCGCCCCGGTGACGCCGCCGGCCACCCCCGACGAGACGACGGCGACCATCACCGTCCCGCCGGTGGCCGCCGACGCCCCCGCTACGCCCGACCGGTCCGACCACACGCCGGATCCCCTCACCGAAGCCGCCCCGACCCCCACGACTCTCACGACTCCCGTCGATTCCGTGCAGCACACGGCACCCGCCGAACCGGTGGACGCCCAACTCGAACCCGTGGACGCCCAGGCCGAACCCGTGACCACCCCGATCGAACCAGCCGAACCGCAGACCGACCCGACGCCCGCCCGCATCGAACCGGTCGACACGCAACTCGAGCCCGTCGAGCCACAGTCCACGCCGGCGGAACCGCAGCCGCAGCCCGTCGAGCCGACCGCCGCCGAACCGGAGCAGCCGGCACCAGCGGCCCAGCCCACCCCGGTCGCGGCAGACACCCCCACCGTGGACGACGCGCCGGTGACGCACACCCCCGTGGTGGAAGAGGCACCGCACACCCCCGCCCCGCAAGATGACGCGGCAGCACCCGCACCGCGCGACGCCGACGAGGACGCCCCCGACGACGACTTCCGCCGGATCCAGGGCATCGGACCGAAAATCGCCGCCGCCCTCCAGGCCGCCGGCATCCGCACCTACCGGAAACTGGCCGAGCAGGACGAGGCCACGCTGCGCGCGGTGATCCGGGACGCCGGCCTGCGGTCCGCCCCCGGCCTGGCCAGCTGGCCACAGCAAGCCCGGCTCCTCGCCGACGCCCCCACCGAAGCCAACAAGGTCTTCCCCACCCCCACCGCCTGACCTCACGCACCTAACCGCCCGCCCCTGCCCGTCACCCCACCGCGTCGGCCGCCCCCACCTGACGGCGCGGACCGGTCCGTGACGGCGGGGCGGGCGAGGTCAGCCAACCCCAACAACTGATCCGGACCGGACACGGTTAGCCGTTCACCGCGACTGGGTACAACCCGCCTCACCTCGACACACCACTGACAGGGAGGCAGCCATGCGGCGTAGCCCGTCGATATTCGGAATTCTCCTGGTGATCTGGCTCGTCATCGGCGCGATCGCCGCAGCACAGCGCGGCTACTTCCGAGGCGACGACACCAACTGCGCCGAAGCCGGCACGATCCTGGTCACCATCGTGGCCGGGCCACTGAACTACGTGGGCGCCAACCCGAAGGTCGACTGCGAGCTGCCCCAACCCTCCGAGTAGGCCGTCCCACTCTCACGTCGGCCCGTGTCCACCTGACCAGGTGGACACGGGCCGAGTCGTTGCCCGAGCACGCGCACCCGCCGCGTCTCACCACGCTCGCGACGAACCGGACGCGCCTCCGCGGCCAACCTGCGCCACCGTCAGGGGGCCGACCGGGGCCGACCGGGGCCGGTTTTCGCCGGTGCTGGCGGGCGCCGCGCTCATCGGTCCGTCCCGTCAGCACCGCCGTGGTGCTCGATCGCCTCGTACGCCGTGCGGCATCCGCTGTAGCGGCAGCGCAGATCGGTCGGTACATCGGCGGCCGGCAGAGCGACGTGCCGGTGCACTAGCGCCGACAGGTTTGTTGTGGAAACCTATTGGCATGACTACTGATCCGGTTTTTGCCGGTGGCGATCCCCGCCGACTGCTGTCTGACGTTCGCTCCCTGGCGCACCAGGTGCGTCTCGACCAACGGATGACCTGGGTTGCACTGCTGGTGCTAGGCGCGGTGACGCTCGTCGGGATCCCGTTCGACTGGCTCGGCATGATGGTGCACTGCCACCCCGACACCAGCTGCGAGTTCGCTCGGCGGGGCGTGCTGTTCTACTGGCCCCCGGCGCTCCTGCTGGCCTACACGGCGATCGCCGTCTGCTACGTGCGGGCCGCCCGGGCACGGGGCCTGGGTGCCCGGGCGTTGCCGTACGCGATCGCCGGCGTCGCGACGACCGTCGTGTTCACCGCCGCGTGGGTAGCCGCAGCCCTGTATTTTCCGCACCACCCGCTGCCGCACCACCCGCTGCCGCACCACCCGCTGCCGTACTGGGGGTTGATCCTGGACCGGCTGGTCTCACCCTGGAGCATGATCGGAATCGCGCTGGTGGTGCTGGCCCGGATCGAGCGCAACATCGGGCTGCTGCTGTTCACCCTCGCCTACCTGGCCCTAGTACTGCTGGTGCTGCCGATGAACGAGGGCTGGGGACTGGCAGGCTGGGGACTTCAGGCCCGATTCGCGGTACCGCAAGTCATCAGCGGCGCGCTGCTGATGCTCGGCGCGGCCGGGTTCTTCAGAGCAGCCCGCAGGCGGCAGCAGTGACGGCCACGACCGGCACCCCGGATCCGGACGCAGGGCACCCGGTCACCGGGCTGGACGAGGTGGTGCACCAGCGGGCACGGCTGGGCATCCTGACCATCGCGCACGAGGCCCACCGGGTCGAATTCGGCTACCTGCGCACCCACCTCGAGCTGACCGCCGGCAACCTCTCCAAGCACCTCAGCGTGCTGGAAACGGCCGGCCTGATCGAGATCCAGAAAGGCTACGAGGGCCGACGCGGCCGCACCTGGATCACCCTCACCGCCACCGGCACCACCGCGCTCGCCGACGAGATCGCGCGACTCAAGCAGCTCATCGCCCGCGTCGAGACGACCAACGGGCAGTAGCGACAACCGTCGGCCGACCAGCCATCCCCGGCGTACGGCGGCTGTGCGCCCGAAGGCGCCGGCCGGACGGCCGGCGCCACTCCAAAGCAGCAGGAGGCGCCATAACCGCCATACCGGCGACCGGTCCGGGACACATCTCCCGCCGTGGCCTCATCACCACCGCGCTGCCCGCCGGGCTCACCGTGCCGCTTGGCCTCGCTGGGCGCGCGGAAGCGGCTCCGGCCGCCAGCCGCCCACTCACCTCGAGCCCGCCGCGCATGGTCCTACCCGCGCCAACCGGCCCATACCCGATCGGTACGGTGGCGCTGCACCTGGTCGACCGGTCACGGCCGGATCCGTCGGCGTGAACGCCTCATGCAACTCCCGCGCCGACACACGCGCTTCAACCGCGGATACACGGTCCGCTCGATCGACGCCACGAAGCCACCACCCGATCACCAACCGGATAAAGGCCCCCGCGCCGCGCAGACTCTAACCACCATCAATGCCGACACGGAATCCCCAGCCCAGCGCGATTCCTCGACCGGCTTATTGCCGGTTTCCGGCGGTCGGCCCCCCGGTCACGTACCGTCGGCAGATCAGCGTCACCGGAGGTCGCCGCCATGCCGGATCCCACCCTCGTACGGATCCGTCCGATGCGCGCCACGGACGCCGACCCGGTGCTCGCCATCTACCAGGCCGGGCTCGACGGAGGCCAGGCCAGCTTCGAAACCCGGGCACCGGAATGGGCGGCCTTCGACGCCGCCCGGCTGCCGGAACACCGACACGTGGCGGTCGACCCGACGACCGACCAGGTGCTCGGCTGGGCGGCGGTTTCCGCCGTCTCCACCCGACCCGTGTACGCCGGGGTGGTCGAACACTCCGTCTATGTGGCGCCCGAGTCCGCCGGACGGGGCGTCGGGCGGGCCCTGCTGACCGCTCTGATCGACTCCACCGAGGCCGCCGGAGTGTGGACCATCCAGTCGGCTGTCTTCCCCGAGAACGAGGCCAGCCTCGCCCTGCACCGGTCGGTGGGTTTCCGGGTGGTCGGCGTCCGAGAACGAATCGCCCGGCATCACGGACGCTGGCGTGACGTGGTGCTGCTGGAGCGACGCAGTCCTCGAGTCGACTGACGCTGTTGTTGTGGCATGTCGTCCCTGGGGCTGTGTGCGTTGTGAGACGGTGGGCACAATCCGTACGGCATCCTAGGAAGATAGGTTGTGAGGCTCGAACCGGGTCAGCCGCCGACGTGGATGCCGGGACGGCGGGTCGGGTCCGGCTCCGCCCTGCGGAGGATCTCGCGTACCACCGGCGGGGTGTCACCCCGACCGAGGACGAGATACCGCAACAGGTGCGCGATCGGACTGCCCTCCGACCACTCGAAATGGCAGTGCGGGCGGACCCCGGTGGCGTCCCGCAGGGCCAGCAGGATCGCCGCGATGGCGTTCGGCGCGGCTGGGCTGCCGGCGCGCAGCACCCGGTGCCCCGCGACCTCCACCCCGCGCACCCGCAGCACGTCCCGGAACCCGGACGGGTCGGTGATGTCGATCTCCAGGAACAGCACGGGCGCGGCACCGGGCACCGGGTTCATCGCCCGCTGCGCCCGCTCCTTGACCCGGTACTCCTTCACCGAGCCCAGGTCACGCTTGTTGGCGATCAGGTGCAGCCGGCCGTCCTGACGCAGCGACTCGGTGACGAACTGTCGGGCCGGCTCGTCGAACTCGACACGGTCGGCGCGCAGTTCGGTGGTGCGGACCACCCGGGACACCAGCGAGACCACGACGATCCCGGCGATGAACAGGCCCGAGATGGTGATGCCGTCCGGTTTCTCGACGACGTTGTCGACCAGCGCGTAGAGCAGGAACAGGGTGAGCACCGCGTAGCCGACCACCAGCGCGCGGTGGCGGCGACGCAGCGCGGAGATGGTCACCGCGACCGACGCGGAGACCAGCATCGCCAGGATCCCGGTGGCGTACGCGCCGGCCTGGGCGGTGACGTCCGCGCCAAAGGCGATCGTGATCACCACGCTGACCAGGGTGTAGACGAGCACCACCGGGCGCACCGCCCGCCCCCACTCCGGGGCCATCCCGTAGGAGGGAAGGTAGCGGGGCACGATGTTGACCAGCCCGGCCATCGCGGACGCGCCGGCGAACCAGAGGATGAGCGCGCTGCTGACGTCGTACGCGGTGCCGAAGACCTCGCCGAGGTACTGGTGCGCGAGATACGCCAGCGCCCGCCCCTCGGCGACCCCACCCGGACGCAGGTCCTCGGCGGGAACCAGCAGGGTGGTGACGACGCTCGTGCCGACCAGGTACACCGACATGACCACGGCGGCGGTGGTGAGCAGCCGACGGGTGTTGCGGATTCGGGCCCGCAGCCGCTGGTCGGGGTCGGCCCCCTCCCCCGCCACCAGAGGCATCATGCTGACCCCGGTCTCGAACCCGGACAGCCCCAACACCAGCAGCGGGAACGCGAGCACGGCGGTGACCAGGACGTCACCCGGCCCGCCGACGGCGGTGACCTCGTCGACCCAGCGGGAGGCCAGCGCCGGATCGGCGGCGACCTCCGCCAGGGCGGCTCCCACCACCACCGCGTTGAGCAGCAGGAAGACCGCCACCAGCGGCACCGCGACACCGACCGCCTCGCGGAAGCCGAGCAGGAAGACCCCACCGAGGACGAGCAGCAGCACGACGGTCACCGGCACCGCAAGCGCCCGGCCGGAGAGCGCCGCCGGCAGGTACGGGTTCTCCAGCAGGTGCACCGTGGCGTCGGCGGCGGAGAGCGCGATGGTGATGACCCAGGAGGTGGCGACGAACCCCAGCAGCACCAGGACGAAGAGCTTGCCCCGCCAGAACGGCAGCAGCCGCTCCAGCATCGCCACCGAGCCCTGCCCGTTCGGGCTCTCCCGGGCCACCCTGCGGTACATGGGCAGCATGCCGAAGAGGGTCAGCGCCACGATGGCCAGGGTCGCCAGCGGGGAGAGCGCCCCGGCGGCGAGCACCGCGATGCCGGGCAGGTACGACAGGGTGGAGAATTAGTCCACCCCGGTCAGGCACATGACCCGCCACCAGGCGTGCGGTCGGAGGTGCCCGTTGCCGGCCTCCGGGCCGACCGGCTGGACCCGGTGCCGGAACAGCCACCGGCGGACCGGGCCCTCGGGCCGTTCGCCGTGGGCTGCGGTCTCCACGCAGGTGGGCAGGACGGGTGACCCGTCGGGCTCGGTGTCCCGGCCGGCGTCGACGGGGCGGGCGCGGTGCTCGGCCGTCGGCCGGTGCCGCACCTCGGTACGCCGGAGGTGTCCCCCGGCCCGTCGCCGGTCCGTCATCCGGCTCCCCTCCGCGGCTCCGCCCAGGGGCGCAGCCGGCCGGGAATCGGGGTGGCGGCCGAGCCGGGCGGCGGTGCGCGTCATGGCGGGCGGGTACCCCGACGGGGACCTCCGACACCCGGGTCTACTGCAGCAGCGCGCCCAGTGGTGAGAGCAGCAGCCGGCCGAGTCGGGCGGCGGTGCCGTCGAGGCGGCTGCGCTCGTACTCCCGGGCGTGGGTGTCGTGGCGTACCCGCCAGATCCGCTGGGCGTTGCGCCAGGCGACGCCCCGCGTGTACTCCACCAGCTCGCCCTGGTACCAGTCGTCGAGATCACCGTTGAGCGTGTCGATGATCAACTGCCAGCGGTCCAGGTAGCCCCGGCGCAGGGTCGGGATCGACTCGGCGAAGATCTCGTTGATCTGGAGGTAGTCCCGGTGCTGGTCGCCGCCGTCGGCCGGCTCGGACTCCAGGTAGGCGAAGGTGGTCACCAGGGCGAACGGCAGGTCGAAGTTGATGTGTGCGTTCACCCCCGCCGCGGCGGCCGGTAGGGGCCGTACGTCCGGGCCCTGCATGCGTTCGAAGAGGCACGACCATGCCTGCGGTGTGTACGGGCTCGACTCGGTCCACAGGCGCAACGCGTCGAAGTAGCGGGCGGCGAACTCCACGTCCAGCCGGGACAGGAACACCGGGTCGGCGAAGCTGCCGTCGTACAGCCGTTGCAGCACCCTGCTGGTGATCGTCAGGTAGAGCGCGTTGAAGTCCGCGAGGGGGCAGCTTTCCTGTAGCGGGGGCAGCCGGACCAGGACCTCCTGGAGTGTGGCCAGGTGGTCGACCACCGCCGGCACGTCGGCGGGGTGGTCGGCGAGCAGGTCGGCGACGTCCTGGTGGACGGGCCCCCAGACCGGTTCGGTCATCGACAGATTCCTTCCGTGGATACCTCGGCCTGCCGGCCGGAGAGGAGACGGAAACCCTGCGAAGCGGAACAGGGACAGCCGATCCGCCGCCGGGGGGTGGATCGGCGGCTGGCCCGCGCGGTGCACAGCGTGGCAGCCGCCGGCCGGGCGGGGATCGGTAGAACGACGTATCCGCCTGCGGCGGGGATCCTCAGCGCGGGCGGCGGCGCAGGTGGATGGCGCTGGCCTGGACCCTGGTGCGGACCTGGAGTTTGTCGAAGATGTGCGAGACGTGCACGCCGATGGTCCGTTCGCTGATGAACAACCGCTGGCCGATCTCCCGGTTGGTGAGTCCCTCGGCCACCAGCGCGAGCACCTCCCGTTCGCGTGGGGTGAGCGCGGCCAGTTCGTCGGGCGTCCCGCTGGGGTTTCCCGCGCCGGCGGGATCGTGGTCGGCTGTCGGGATGGGTAGCCGGGCCCGGGTCGCCAGCGCGGTGATCTCCTCGCGCAGTGGACGGGCGCCCAGGGCCTGGGCGGTCTCGTGGGCCTGGCGCAGCAGCCGGGCGGCGGTGGCGGTGACGTCCCGGCCCCGCCGGGTCAGGAGCGCCTCGGCCTGCCGCAGCCGGGCGTACGCCGCCGGGTAGGGGTGGTTGCGCCGGTCCCACACCTCGACCGCCCGGGCCCACAGGGCCGGTTCGCCGGGGCCGTCGAGTCGGCTGACCTCGGCGGTGCAGAGGGCCAGGAAGGCGTCGACCACGTCGCGGACCGGCCGGGCCGCCTGGACGCTGGTGCGTCGGACCCGGTGGGTGACCTGGCGCAGGCGGCGGACCGCCGTCAGGTCGATCCGTCCGGTGCGGCTGGCGTACGCCTCGGCCTCGGCGCGCAGCCCGTGCCAGGCCAGGGTGGCGAGCAGGACCAGGTCGTCGGAGCGGGTTTCGGTCAGTCCCCGGGCGACGGCCTGTCGGGCCTCGTCGTGCCGGCCCTGCCACATGGCGAGTCCGGCCCGGAGGGTGAGCAACGGCAGTACGTGTCGGGCGCCGCCCCCGGCGAGCAGCGTCGCCACCGCCTCCAGGTCGCGGTCGGCGGCGGTCACGTCGCCGTAGGCGACGGAGAGGCGGCAGCGGGCCAGCAGCAGTTCGACGGCGTCCGCGCCGGACGGGCGGTGCCGTAGGGCGTCGGCGATGACCTTCTCCGCCTCGGCCCACTGCCCCACCCGGAACAGGCCGGTCGCCGCGACGGCCAGCAGCCGGGTCTCGAACGTGCGGCCCAGTCCCAGCTCGACGACGCGGTCGGCGCCCCGGCGGGCCACCACGACGCCTTCCTCGATGACGTTGAGCGGGCCGGTCAACAGGTCGGCGAGGTGCAGGTAGGCCAGGCCGACGTCCTCGGGTCGGCCGGCGCGTTCGGCGGTGGCCAGCGCCTGGCGCATCACCGGCAGGCCGGCGTCCGGGTCCTCCAGGTAGGCCTGGCTGAAGCCGAGCGCGGCGCTGGCCAGCACCACCTCCGAGGTGGAGCCGTCGACCGACGCGGACAGTGCCAGCGCCTCCCGGGCCCGGCGGCCGGCGTCGGCGTACCGGCCGAGGTGCAGCAGCAGTTCGGCCAGGTGCGCGGCGGCGGTGGCCCGTTCGCGGGGGTGCAGTCCGGTGCGTCCAGGGCGCGTTGGTACTCCGCCTCGGCCAGCGCGGAGCGTCCGGCGTGGGCGAGGTAGCGGGCCCGGCGGATGTACAGCGTGGAGGTCACCGCGCCGACCAGGGTGGTCTGTTCTTCGAGGAGGGTCAGGGCCCGTGCGTGCTCGCCGCAGTGGTGGGCGGCCTCCGCCGCCTTCTCCAGCAGGTTGATCCGTTCCGGTGTGCCGAGACCGGTGTCGGCTGCCGCGTCGAGGGCGAGCGACCAGTGCCGGTGTGCCTCGGCGTAGCCGTGCAGCCGTTCGGCCTCCGCTGCGGCGGCGATCGCCGCCCGCAACGCCCGTACCGGTTGGCCGGCCAGCCGCCAGTGGTGGGCGGAGCGGGCGTGGTGCAGTGGTGTCGGTTCGGCGGTGAGCGCCTCGGCGTGGCGTCGGTGCAGGGCGCAGCGTTCGGCCGGCAGTAGTTCCTGTTCCAGCACCTCGGCGACGAGTCGGTGTCGGAGCTGGTATCCGTTGTCGGTGGAGATCAGCAGTCGGTGCGCGATCGCCGCGTGCACGGCTTCGATCAGCTGTTCCTCGGGGAGTCGGACCAGGCGGGCGAGCAGCGTGTGTTCCACCGGCTCCACCCCGACGGCGACCGCGTGCACCACCTCGTGGGCGTGCGGAGGCAGGGCGTCCACCCGGTCGAGGAAGATCTGCCGGAGGGTGTCGGAGAGGCCCTCCCGCCCGTCCCGCCGGTCCCGGGCCAGTTCCTCCACCACGAAGGGGTTGCCGCCGCTGCGTCGCCAGATCTGCTCGGTGGCCTCCGGCGGTAGGGGCCGGCCGACGATGGCCGTGGCGAGCTGGTCGGTTCCGGCGCGGTCCAGCGGGGCCAGGTCGAGCACCCGTACCGACCGCAGCCGCCGCAGTTCGGTGAGGACCCGGCGCAGCGGGTGGGCCCCCTGCAACGCCTCGGCGCGGACCGCGGCGAGCACCGACAGCCGCATGTCGCCGAGTCCGGCCAGCAGGTAGAGCAGGAGCTGCCGGGTGCTGCGGTCGACCCACTGGAGGTCGTCCAGGACGAGCACCAGCGGGCGCCCCTGGGCGATCAGGTGCAGTCCACGGGAGACCCGCTCCAGCAGGGTGCCGGCCTCCTCCCGGCCGGGGGTCTCGTCGGCGAACATCCGCAACAGGTTGCGCACCGCCGCGCAGGTGTGGGCGTGGGATACCTCGGATTCGAAGCGGCGCAGCGCCTGCAGCAGCGGGTGCAGCGGCGAGGCGTCGCCGATGTCGAGGCAGGTGCCGGCGAGCACCACCGCGCCGGTGGTGCGCAGTCCCGCCGCCACCTCGCCGAGCAGGCGGCTCTTGCCCACCCCGCTCTCCCCGTTGACGAACACCGCTGCGGTGTGGCCGTGGGAAACCCGGTCGAGCAGGGCGGCGCGGACCATCGCCACCGTGTCGGCGCGACCGACCAGCGGGACGGCGTCCACATCGCTGGCCATGTCCAGCAGCCTAATAGGAGGGGCTGGGGCGTTCATAAGGGTAAGTCGATCCTGTGGTACTCCTCGCGTAGGAACTGTGACGGAAAGTTGCGGAAGGCCGACATACGTCGTTCGGCAGATCCGCCGTCGGTCCGGTGGTGCGAGTCTCCAGACGTCGTCCGGGCACCACGGGGGAAAGGTGAGCGCGATGCCTGTCAGCACAGTCACCCAGCCGGCACCGGCGATGGTCACGTCGCGGCACTGGCCGGTGCCGGAGGAGCGGCGTACGGTCAGCGTCCTCTTCGTCGACATCGTCGGCTCGACCGCGCTGGTCGACCGGCTCGACCCGGAGGACGTCCGGGCCCTGCAACTGGAGTACTTCGGTGCGGTCGCGGGGGTGCTGCGCCGGTGGAACGGGGTGGTGGAGAAGTACGTCGGCGACGCCGTGATGGCCCTGTTCGGCGGGGTTGAGTCCGACGGGTTTGACGCGTACCGGGCGGTGCGGGCCGGGCTGGAGATCCAGCGGGTCCTCGACGGGCAGCCGCTGGCCTGCGGAACCCGGGTGCGGCTACGGGTCGGCGTCGCCACCGGAGAGGCGGTGGTCGACCTGGCCGCGGTGCGCGACGCCGGGCACGGTGCGGTCAGCGGGGCGGTGGTCACCCTGGCCGCCCGGCTTCAGGAACACGCCCCGCACGGCACGGTGATCGTCTGCGCGGCCACCCGGCGGGCCACCGCCGACCTGATCGACTACCGGGAACTGCCGCCGGCGGTGCTGGCCGGCAAACCGGCCCCGGTGACGGTCTGGCGGGCCGCCGGGCCGGGTCCGGTCCGACCGGCCGGTGGCGAGCTGCCGTTCATCGGGCGGCGCCGGGAACTGGCCGCCCTGCGGGACCAGGTCGCCCGGGCGGTGCGGGACCGGACGGCCCGCTGGGTCTCGGTGGTCGGGCCGGACGGGGTCGGCCGCAGCCGACTGCTGACCGAACTGGCCCGGACGGTCGGGCAGGTCGACGGGGTGCCGGTTCGCTGGTGCCGGGCGCAGTGCCCGCCGGACGTCGCAGCGGCTCCGCTGGCCGCGCTGGTCCGCGACCACGCCGGGCTCCGGGCCGACGACGACCCGGCGACGGTACGGCGTCGGTTGTCGGCCGTGTGCGGTCCGCTGGTCCCGGCCGGCCGGCTGTCCGCCACCGTCGCGGCGCTCGGGACGCTGCTCGGCCCCACTCCCGACGCCGCCGCTGCGGGGGCGGCTCGGTGGCGGGAGGTGCTGCTCGCCCTCGCCGAACGGGAACCCCTGGTGGTGGCGGTGGACGACGTGGACCGGGCGGCCCCCGAGGTGGGTCGGTTCCTGCACGAACTCTTCGCCGCCGCGACCGCCCGGAGGCTACCGCTGGCCGTCGTGGTCACCCACCGTCCGGAGTGGGCCGACCTACTTCCCCTCGGTTCGGCGCGGCGGCGGCACCGGCTGACCGTGCCGCCGCTGCGGGCCGTCGACGCCGGACGGCTGCTGCGTCACCTGGTCGGCGAGCGGGCGGCGGTGGCCCGGCTGCTGCCGCTGGTCGCGGGTTACCCCGGCTACGCGCGGGCCTACGCCGCGCAGGCCGGTGACGGCGGCGCGGCGGGCGAACCGCCGGTGCCGGAGGCGGTCCACCGGATGGTCTCCGCCCGGCTCGACCGGCTCGACGGGACCGGACGGGCGGTGGTGATGGCCGGCGCGGCGCTCGGTGCCGGATTCACCGCCGACCAGGTCGCCCGGCTGCTCGACCTGGACCCGGGGCCGCTGCGGCCGGTCCTGCGGGAGCTGGTGGCGCGGGGCGTCCTGGTGTGGCGGGCCGCCCGACACGGGTACGACGTGGCGGACCGCACGCTGGCCCGGGTGGCGTACGAGCGGCTGCCTCGTGCCCTGCGGGCCGAGTTCCGGCGGCGGACGGCCCCCGTGGTGTGTGACGGGCCACCCCGTCCGGTGCGGCTGGCCCACCCCGCCGCGTCGGGTCGGCTGGTGGCCGCCGGCACGCCCGCCCCGGACGGTCGCCCGGTTCGGACTCGGCCGGTGGGAGTGCCGGCCCGGGCCGCGCCGCCGCTGGCCGCCAGTGCCTGACCGGCCCCGCCTTCATGATCGACCGGCCGACGCGGATCAGGGGCGCTCGGGGTCGAGGCCACGCTCACGCAGCAGCGCGTCGAGCTTGGCCTCGATGCGCTCGTCGGACTCCCGGGACTGCGAGGAACCCCAGTAGTAGAACAGGGCCAGCCCCGCCGCCTGCCAGACCAGCTGGAGAAACTCCGACTGCCAGTTCTCGAAGGTGCTCGCGAGGAACTGGGGCAGGAAGTCACCCCAGGCGAACGACTGCCCGTGCTGGTGGGCCTCGTTGCTCACGACGGTCATCTGGAACAGAAACTGGCCGATCCAGGCGAAGACGAACAGCGCGCCCGTGACCAGCGCGAAGCCGTACGCCTTCGGCCAGCGGGGCTTGCGTAGGGGTGGCCCCTCGATGCGGGTCGCACCCGGGCGGTGCGTGGTTGGCGTCGTGCGCTCCCCCATCATGTCTCCCCCTTCGGGTGGACGATGTGTCGCGGCCGGCATTGCCCCAGCTAATTCGGGCTGAAACCGGCGTCGGGGGTGCCGGCCGGTGGGGCAGGCCGGTGGGTGCCGATAGGCTGGCGTCCGGGGCCGCCCACCGGCTCCGTTCGGTCGCGCCGTGCGGCGACCTGGTGTCCGTACCGGTGGAGGAGCGGTGTCCGACAGTTCCCGGACCGACCCCGGTCCGCGCCGGCCCGCCGGCGGGGCGGTCGTGCTCGTGGTGGTCGCCGCAGGTGGCGTCGTCGGCGCGCTGGCCCGGGCCGGGCTGCTGGCTGCGGTGCCGTACCGTGCCACCGACTTTCCCTGGCCGACGTTCGCGGTGAACGTCGTCGGTTGCCTGCTGATCGGGGCGCTGATGGTGCTGCTCGAGCGGGTCTGGACGGCCCGGCCGTTGCTGCGTCCGTTCCTCGGGGTCGGGGTGCTGGGCGGGTTCACCACCTTTTCCACCTACGTGCTCGACGTCCAGCAGGCGGTACGGGCCGGCGCGCCGGAGACGGCGCTGGCGTACCTGGGCGCGACGGTGCTCGCCGCGCTGGGCGCGGTCTGGGCCGGTGACGCGGCGGCCGGGTGGCTGCTGGACCGGACGCGGCCGGGCGGGGCGGCGCGGTGACCGTCCTGCTGGTCGCAATCGGCGCGGCCGTCGGCGCGCCGCTGCGCTACCTGGTCGACTGGGCGGCGCGGGCCCGGTTCGGCGTGGTCTCCACCTGGGGGATTCTCGCCGTGAACGTGGCCGGGTCGCTGCTGCTCGGTCTGGTGGTCGCGGTGCCGGCCGGTCCGGCGGTCACCGCCGCGGTGGGCACCGGGTTCTGCGGCGCGCTGACCACCTGGTCGACTCTCGGGTACGACACGTTCCGGCTGGCCCGTGCCGGGGCGCGCCGCGCCGCGCTGACCAACGTGCTGCTCAACGTGGTCGTCGGGCTGGTCGCGGCGTCGGTGGGCCTGCTCCTGGCCGGAGTGGTCGCCGGATGACCGTGGTGACCTGTCGAGGGACGGCCAGGGTGGCACCTCTGCCCAGAGCCACCCGGTGACCGGACAGGGGCCTCGTCATTCCTGCGGCCGGCTCGCGATGAGTAGGTCGAGGGCCTGGGTGTAGACGTCGGCTGACACCCCCTCCGGATCGATGAAGTTCTGGAAGAGGACGCCGATGTCCAGCGCGAGCATCATCGCCGCAAGGTCCTCGGCTGGCAGTGGCGGATCACCGTCGGTGAGCTTCTCGATCTGGGCGGCGTTGGCTGTGCGGACCGAGCGCATCCAGCGCGCCATGATCTCGCGGCTTTCCGGCTGCCTCATGCTGTGCAGCCAGAACTCGGTGAAAGTCAGCACGAACCGCCGCACCTCCGGGGTGGTGGTGTTGGCCTCGAAGCTGAGCCCTAGGTAACGCAGCCAGCGTGCGAGTGACGTTGTGTCTTCGGTGCCGGCGCCGTCGTGGCCCGCATTGGCGACGTGATCCTCGGACAGGCGGCGTTCCAGCAATGCCTCCATCAGTGCCTTCTTGCCCGCGAAGTTGGCGTAGATCGCTCCCTTCGTCAACTGCGCGGCAGTGGCGATGTCCTCCAGTGACGTGGCGTGAATCCCGCGGTCGGCGATCAGCGACTCCGCCGCGTCCAGCAGGCGTCGACGCGTGCGCTGCTGCTGTTCTGCTCGTGTAAGCCGCTCCATCGACAACCCCCAAGTTGTTTGACATTCCGTCCGGCATCTGAATACCGTCTGGTATCTCATTACACCACCGTGGGAGAGAAGGCGTGACATGAGCGTCCTGCCGGCACCTCAGGCGCTCCGTCGCTACCTGATGCTCCAGGCGCTGCGGTGGTTCCCCGTCGGCCTCCTGGCGCCGATCATGGTGCTGCTCATGATCGAGCGAGGCCTGTCTGCCTCCCAAGTGGGCGCGGTCATCGCTGTTCAGGGCTTCGTCGTCCTCCTGCTCGAAGTCCCCACCGCCGCCTTGGCGGACTCGATCGGGCGCCGTACCGTGCTGATAGCCGCCGGGGTAATCAATCTCGCCTCACTGGCCCTGCTCGTCTTCGCCGATTCACTGGCACTCTTTGCCGTGTTCGCGCTCCTTCAGGGCATCTACCGCGCGCTGGACAGCGGTCCACTCGACTCCTGGTACATCGACGCCATGCTCGCCGCCGACCGCGAGGCCGAGTACGAGACCGGCCTGAACCGCGCAGGGTCTGTCCTCGGTGTCGCTATCGCCCTCGGCGCCCTCGCCAGCAGCGGTCTCGTCGCCCTGGACCCGGTGCCAGGACTCGACTCGCTCGCCGTGCCGGTAGTCATCGCTGCCGCGCTTCAGCTCCTCACCTTCGCAGGGCTGTTTGTCATCCACGAAACAGCCCCCCGAACCGGTGCCTGGTCCTTGCGCGGCTCGATGAGAGGCGCCTCCATCGTGACGCGGGACTCGCTGCGGCTCGTGCGCAGCTCCCGGGTATTTCTCTGCCTTGTACTGGTCGAGGTGGTGTGGAGTTTCGGCATGGCAAGCATCGACACGCTCATGCCGCTGCGCATGACCGAACTCTCCAGCAGTACCGACCACACAGCGGCGATCATGGGACCGGCGAGTTCCGCAGCCTGGCTCGCCTCGGCTGCCGGCGCGGCACTCATCCCAGTTCTCGGCCGGTGGTCGTCGCCCGCGATGAGCGCTGCCCTCCTGCGGATCCTGCAAGGCACCGCCGTAGTGGTCATGGCCTTCGTCGCCGGGCCGATCGGAGTCGCCGTTGCGTATGTCGCCGCGTACACCGTCCAGGGCGCGTCGAACCCGATCCACCAGGGTCTGCTGCACCGCCAGGTGGACAGTTCTTCGCGGACCACGGCAGCCTCCCTGAACTCGATGGCGTCCCAGGCCGCGTTCGCTCTCGGATCGGTCGCCCTCGCCACCCTCGCCGACTTGTCGAGCCTGACCGTCGCGATCGTCGTCGGCGCGATCATTCTCGCCTTGGCCGCACCGCTCTACCTGCCGGCACGATGGGTCAAGCAGGCAAGTATCGAGCCCGCCCAGCCCGCTGCACCTCCGGCCGCCGAGGTGCCGGAGAGAATTACAGAAAGGGCCTGATCGCAACCGGGGAGCTCGGGACCCTACCCGCCGCACCCCTCGTCCGGTGAGACGACGCTGCTCCCTCGTCCCACCAACCGTGCACGGGGTCGTAATTCCCTTGCAGTCTGCGTCGGCGTGCCTGAGATTGCCGGGGGAGACGACGGGAGGTGCCCGGTGACGCATGCCGAGGCGGTCATCGCGGCGCGGAACAACGCGGCGTGGTGCGACACGGTCTGCCGTGCCCACGGCACGGTCGGGGTGCGGGACGCCGACGCCTGGTCGGTGCCGCGCCGGTCCCCGCCGTGGTATCCGGACGCGGTGACCCTCCGGCCGCAGGCGCGGGCCGCCACGCTGCTGGACCGGATCGACGCCGGGGTGGGCGCGTCGGTCAAGGACAGCTTCGCCGCCCTCGACCTGACGCCGTACGGGTTCCGGGTGCTCGTCGAGGGCCGGTGGATCCACCGGCCGCCCGGCGGCGTGCCGGACGGACCCCGACTCATCCCGGTGGCCACTGCGGCGGCCCTCACGGACTGGGCCGACGCGCACGGCGGGACGGCGCTGCGCCACCCGGCGCTGCTGGCCGACCCGGCGGTGACGGTGCTCGCCGCGTACGATCCGGCCGGCCGCGTGACCGGCGGTGCGGTGGTCAGCCGGGGCGGCGGGACGCTCGGCGTGTCGAACGTGTTCGGCGCCGACCCGGCAGCGGTGTGGCGCGGGGTGTGCGCCGCCTTCGGCACCGAGCCGCTGGTCGGCTGGGAGACCACCGACGACCTGCCACCCGCGCTCGACGTCGGGTTCCGGCCGGTCGGGCCGTTACAGGTGTGGGTGCGCCCACCGGCGTGACCGGCGATCCGCGCGGCCTGCCGGTCACCCGACCGGCCGGAGGTTTCCGGTGCGGGCCGGGCCCAGGGAGGCGGCCACGTCACCCCCGGTCGGTGTCCGCCGGGGCTCCGTCTCCGGACAGCGTGGTGCGGTACGGCGGCATGAAGCGCAGGCGGGGCATCTGGTCGGCCAGCACACCGCCATCCACCACCAGGTGGGTACCGGTGACGTACCGGCCGGCGTCCGAGGCGAGCAGGAGCAGCGCGCCCACACAGTCGGCGGGGGTCCCGTACCCGCCACGCAGCGGGATGCGCTGTTCCCAGGCCGCGTCGAACGCCGCCCGGTTCAACGGGAACTCCCCGTCGATCGGCGTGGCGATCATGCCGGGGGCGATGGTGTTCGCGGTGATCCCGTGCGGGCCCAACTCGGCCGCCAGGGACCGGGTGAGCAGTTCCACCGCCCCCTTGGAGGCGTTGTAGTGGGCCAACCCGGCCTCGGCGACCAGGCCGTTCTTGGAGGAGACGTTGACGATCCGGCCGGGCACGCCGTCGGCGATCATGTGCTCGGCGACCCGCTGGGCGCAGAAGAAGACCGCGTCCACGTTGACCCGCATCAGCTCTCGCCAGCCGGCCACGGTGATCTCGTTGAAGTGCTCCAGGCGGGCCACCCCGGCGTTGTTGACCAGGATGTGCAGCGGACCGTGGGCGGCCCGTAGGCCGTCCACCCAGGCGCTGATGGCCTCGGTGTCGGCCAGGTCGAACGGATGCCGGTGGGCGACCCGACCGAGCCCGGTGACCTGCTCGGCGATCGGCCCGAGGTCCACCCCGGGCCGGTCAACCAGGATCAGGTCGGCGCCGGCCGCCGCCAGGCCGACGGCGAACGCGGCGCCGAGACCCCGGGCCGCACCGGTGACGACGGCGAGGCGGCCGCTGAGGTCGAACGAGGGCGGTACGGCGGTCATGCGAGCCCCAGCAGGTCGAGCGACGGACGGTGGATAAGCTGCTCGATCTGGTCGACGTCCAGCGGGTCCAGACCCGGGATGCCGGGCACCCGGCCCACCCGGCGCAGTCCGTCGACCGAGGCGTCGACGGTGGTGAACGGGTAGTCGCTGCCGAACAGCAGCTTGGGCCAGACCCCGTAGTCCTGCACCAGACGGAGACTGTGCCAGAGCTGGAACGGCCGGTAGTGCAGGGCGGAGACGTCGGCGTAGACGTACTGGTGCTTGCGGATCACCGCGATGCACTCCCCCTCGTACGGGTGGCCGAGGTGGGCCAGGACCATCCGCAGTTGGGGGTGGCGGATGGCCACCTCGTCCAGGTGCACCGGCAGCGCGTAGCGCAACGGCGCGGTGGAGACGAAGGTGGTGCCGGTGTGCACCAGCAGCGGCAGGCCGTGTCGTGCCGCGTAGGCGTACAGGTCGTCGTAGGCCGGGTCGGCCGGGTCGAAGCCGGCGTACATCGGCATCAGCTTGATGCCGCGCAGGCCGAGGTCACGGTGCCCGTGCTCCAGTTCGTCGCGCCAACCGGGCTGGGTGGGGTCCAGGGCGAGGTAGCCGATCAGCCGCTCCGGCTGGGCGGCCACGTACGCCGCCACCGCCGCGTCGTCGACCCAGAGGCCGGACCGGCGGGCCTTGCCGCCGACCACGATGGTGCGGGTGCCGGCGGGTGCGGTGGCCGCGTACTCCGACCACCGCACCGTCAGGTCGACCTCGCCGCCGTGTGCCCGGGACGCCTCGGCGGCGAACGGGTCGTCGACGTGCTCCGGGCAGTCGAACAGGTGCGAGTGCACGTCGACGATCATCGCCGGTCCCGTTTCTCCCAGCCCTCGGCGAACATGTTCCAGAACCCGTGACTCGGCGGGTGCTCGGTGAAGACCTCGTCGACGAGTTCGATGCCGAGACCGGGCGCGGTGGGCAGGTCGACGTGGCCGTCCACCACCGGCAGCGCGCCCCGGACGGCCTCGAAGACGTAGTCCTCCAGCAGCCCGTCGAAGGTTTCCAGGATGGTGAAGTTCGGCATGCCGAGCACGGCCTGCACCGACGCGGTGGTGCACAGCGGCGAGTTGGAGTTGTGCGGGGCGACCAGCATGGCGTGCTGGTCGGCGATGGCGGCGAGCTTGCGGACCTCGGTGAACCCGCCCGCCATCGACAGGTCCGGCTGGATGATGTCGACCGCGTTCGTGGCGAACAGCCGGGCGTACTCGTAGCGGTTGTGGAAGTGCTCGCCGCCGGAGATCGGCATGGTGGCGCGGGCGCGCAGCTCGGCATAGCGCTCGATGTGCGTCCAGGGCAGCGGCTCCTCGAACCACCCGAGGTCGAACGGGGCCAGCTCACGCACCAGCCGGGCGGCGGTGGGCATGGCGAACCGGGCGTGCCCCTCGACGAAGAGGTCGACGTCGGGGCCGACCGCGTCCCGGACGGCGGCCACGATGTCGATCGACCGGCGCAGTTCGGTACGGGACAGCTCGCCCAGGCCGGCGCCGAACGGGTCGAACTTGAGCGCGGTGTACCCCTTGGCGACGGTGGCGACGGCCCGTTCGGCGAACGCCGCCGGTTCCCGGTCGCCGGTGTACCAGCCGTTGGCGTAGACCCGGACCCGGCTGCGGCACGCGCCGCCGGTGAGCCGGTACGCCGGCACCCCGAGCGCCTTGCCCATCAGGTCGTACAGGGCCTGGTCGACGCCGGACACGACGATTCCGCCGACGTCCCCGCCGCGCAGGAAGTCGCCCTGGTAGAGCCGGAGCCAGATCTCCTCGACGTCGAACGGGTCGGCGCCGATCAGGTGCCGGCCGGCCATCGCCTCGGCCAGCTGGCAGGTCTCCCGGCCCCGGTACGGGTGGGTGATCTCGCCGACCCCGGTCAGCCCGGCGTCGGTGTGCACCCGCACGTAGGAGAAGTCCCGCCAGGCGGTGCCGAGGGTGAGGGTCTCCACCCGGCTGATCCGGCCGGCCGGACCGACCGGCCGCGTGGTGTCGACGGTGAGCATCAGGACACCCCCCGCGCCGGGACCGCGCCACCCGTGGCAGCCGTGCCCGCCAGTGCGCCACCCATGGTGGCCGTGCCCGCCAGTTCCGTCACCCCGCCCGCCGCGACGGTGTCGCGGACCGCCGCCCGGGTGGCCTCGACCAGGTGGTCGACGTCGGCGTCGGTGTGGGCGTAGGAGACGTGGTTGCGCTTCAGGTTGAGCGGCAACTCGAAGATGCCGTGCTCGGGCATCCGCCGCCGGTAGCCGATGAACATGCCCGCATCGTTGCGCAGCAGGTCGTCGTAGGTACGCGGAACCGGGCCGGGCATGAAGTAGCTGACGAAGACCGAGCCGTGCCCGGTGACCACCGCCGGGACGTCGAGGTCGGCGAAGACCTCGGTCAGCCCGGCGCGGATCCGCTCGCCGAGCCGGAAGACGTGCGCGTGGACCGGCTCGGCGCGCAGCTTGTCGAGGGTGGCCAGCGCGGCGGCCACCACGGCGGGGTGACCGTTGTAGGTGCCGGCGAAGAAGGCGGGGGCGCCGGGGCGGGTGCTGAACAGGTCCATCAGGTCGGCCCGACCGCCGAGCGCGCCGACCGGGTAGCCGTTGGCGATGGCCTTGCCGAGGGTGGTCAGGTCCGGCGTGACGCCGCTGATCTTCTGCCAGCCGCCCAGGTCGTGCCGGAAGCCGGTGATCACCTCGTCGAAGACCAGCACGCTGCCGGCGCGGGTGCACTCCTCGCGGAGCGCGACGAGGAACTCCTGGTCGGGCAGGAGACAGCCGACGTTGTGCGGCACCGGTTCGACGATCACGGCGGCGATGTCCGCGCCGTGCGCGGCGAAGGCCGCCCGGACCTCGGCCACGTCGTTGAACCGCAGCACCAGGGTGGCGTCGAGCACCTCGGGCAGGATGCCCGTGGAGATCGGGTCGGGCCTGCCCACCCGGTCCGGCGCCGAGATGACGTTGAGGCTGACCGAGTCGTGCCAGCCGTGGTAGCAGCCCTGGAACTTGACCACCAAGCGACGGCCGGTGGCGGCCCGGGCCACCCGCAGCGCGTGGAAGGTGGCCTCGCTGCCGGTGCTGGTCAGCAGGACCCGTTCGATGCTGGGGACCAGGTCGGCCAGGGCCTCGGCGAGTCGCACCTCGCCCTCGGTGACGGCTACGCCGCACAGGTCGAGCCGCTGTCCGGCCTCCGCCACCGCCGCGTTGACGTCGGGGTCGTTGTGTCCGAGCAGGGGTGGGCCGAAGGCCGCGTGGTAGTCGGTGTAGGCGCGCCCGTCGGCGTCCCAGAAACGCGCGCCAGCGGCCCGGGTGATCACCAGGTCGGTGAGGCCGGGGATGCTGCGCTGACCGCTGTTGACGCCCCCAGGAATGACCCGGCGGGCCCGCTCGGCGAGCGAGGTGCCGGACGGGGCCGATCGTGGATTCACACCTGTCTCCTCATCGGTGCGGTGTCGTGGCCCAGCCCGGTCACGACACCGCGGTGTTGTCCGCCGCGAGAGGAACTAGTCGAGTTTTCAGAACACCGTTCGGCATTACCAAACGCTGTTCGGCATACTAGGCACGGCGATTCCGCATGGTCAACTGAGTGGGGCAAGATTCCCGAACGACTTTGTTACGCTGTTCGGCCTTGACGAACACTGGCTGCCGTACTGGCCGAACACCCTCCGATCCGCTGACCGAAGAGAGGACCATGACCGTCACCGAAGAAACGGACGGCTCCCGCTACCTGGTGCGCAGTGTCAGCCGGGCGGCCGAGGTGCTGGAGGCGCTCGCCGCCGCCACGCCCGGGCACGGGTTGAGCGTCACCGACGTGGCCCGGGCCTGCGGACTGTCCAAGAGCGCCGCCTTCGCCACCCTGCACACCCTCTGCCAACACGGGCTGGCCGCGGACGACGGCGAGGGGATGAACCGGCGCTACCGGCTCGGCATGGCTCTGGCCCGGCTCGGGGTCCGCGCGCAGGAGCAGCTCTCGCTCCGCGACATCGCCCGCCCGGTGCTCGCCGCCCTGACCCGGCAGACCGGACTCAGCTCCCGGCTGGCCGTGCCCGAGGGGGAACACGCGGTCGTCATCGACCAGGTCAGCAACGGCGAGCGGATCCAGATCGAGCTGCGGATGGGCACCCGGGAACTGCCGCACTGCACCGGACTCGGCAAGGCGCTGCTGGCCGAGATGTCCGCGCCGCAGGTCCGCGAGCTGATCGACCGGGTCGGCCTGCCCCGGCGGACCGACCACACCATCGTCGACCTGGACTCCCTCCTGGCCCACCTCGACGACGTCCGGCAGGCCGGCTACGCGCTCGACGACGAGGAGGACGCCGAGGGCGTGTTCTGCATCGGCAGCGCGCTGCGCGACCACACCGGGGCCTGCTCCGGGGCGATCAGCGTGACCGGCCTCAAGCTCGGTCTGCCCAGCTGGCGCTACCAGGAACTGGGGCGGCAGGTCCGGCAGGCCGCCGAGGAGATCTCCGCCCGCCTGGGCTACGCCGGCCCGCAACTCACCTCTTGACACCTGGTTCACCAGCTGTTTAACGTCACCGCCAACGTCACGACCTGCGGGTCGTGACGGGTCGGGACCCAGGTCACGACCACTCTCGGGCGAACATGCTGACGCCCGCCGCGCCGCAGCCCCGGCGCCGGGCCGTACGGTCAGCAGCTCCGCCGCCTGCGCGCCTCGCGCGTTTGCCCGACCTTCCCCCTCCGCCCTCCGGCGCTCCCCCGTGCCGGACGGGCGCCCCGCACCGCCGGACGGCGACACCGCCGTCCGCTGGACCGCGAAGGTCGAGGCTCTCCATGGGTCAACCCGGTTCATCCACCCTTTCCCGCGAACCCCTGCTCCAGGTCGACACCGTCGCCGCACTGCGCCGGCTCGACCCCGACGACCTGACCGCCCGCACCCTGGTCCGGGTCACCGGCCACCACACCCCCGGCGACGGGGGCGGCGCCCTGTTGCGCTGGTCACCGACCAGCACCGTCGCCGGCAACGGCGGTACCGTGCACGACCCGTACGGTCGGCCGACCGGCCGCTGGCTGGCCCTGCACGACGGGGTCGGCGACTTCCGGATGTTCGGCGTCTTCGGCCGGGACACCCCGGCCGACGCCGCACTGGACGCGATGGTCGCCGACCCGACGATCCACCGGATCGAGGCCCACACCGACCTGCGCTTCGTCAAGCGGCACACCTTCGGCCGCAGCGACATCGAGCTGGACTTCGGCGGGCACACCGTGCACACCGACGGGATCGAGCGCAACACCCACGACAACCCGTTCGGCGCGGTGCTCTACTTCCGGGGCACGGTCACCGACACGGTGGTCACCCACACCCTCACCGAGACGGTGCCGGAACTCTCTGACGTCTTCGAGGTGCCCGACTCCGGCCGGTTCGCCGTCGGCCAGTGGTGGACCGCCACCAGCAACGCGCTCACCGGCCGCGACGAGCGGGAGCTACAGAAGATGGTGCGGGTCACCCAGATCGTCGACGGCCGACACATCCGGGTGGACTACCTTAACGGCTGGGAACTGGCCCCGGGACGGACGATCACCTGGCGGCGGGTCGAGCCGGTGCGGCGGGCCCACGTCCGCAACATGGTCTTCCTCGGCCACGTCGCGTTCACCGGTGAGTACCCGGGCACCGGACCGGACGACCGCGAGTACAGCGGCTCCCACCCGATCGCCTACGAGTACGCGGTGCGCTGCGACGTCTCCGGCATCGACGCCACCGGCACCTGGTGGCCGGTGATCATGCGGCGCTGGTGCAGCCACTTCACCACCGCGAACTGCACCCTGAAGAACCCGCCGACCGTGATGTACGGCGGCGCCGGCTACCTCACCCAGCAGATCTACTGCCTCTACGGGCACGTCGTGGACTGCCGCAGCTCCAACGCCCGGCACCTCAACGACCTCACCGCCTCGGCGTACTGCGTGGTGGAGAACTGCCACGGCGACGGGGACGACGCCGGCGGCAACCCGTTCACCACCCACGGCCAGTACGAGCACGACCTGGTCTTCACCGGCTGTTCCGGCCTGATGGACATCGCCAACAGCGGCGGCCAGTGGGGCGTCAGCGCCAAGCGGATCACCGTCCGCCGGCACGTGTGCTCCTGGTTCGTCGCCGGCACCAAGATCACCGACCTGACTCTCGAGGACGTCCGGGTGATCGCCCGGTCGACCTTCGACCCGGCCGGCACCCTCCAGGTCAACGCCGACGGCCTCCAGATGCGCGGCTGCTCGGCCCGGACGCTGAGCATCGCCCAACGGTCCGCCCGCTCCCGCCGACCCAACATCGTCGCCGACTGCGACTTCGACCAGCCCGCCGGCACGGTCGTCGTGCAGACCCCGGTGAGCAACCCGGTGCACTTCGTCCGGACCACCTTCCGAGGGCTCGACGGAGCGATCCTGCGCGGCTCCGGGCCGGTGCACCTCACCGACTGCACGTTGATCGGCAGCCCGACCGCCGCCCCGCTGACGGTCGGCGCGGCGGAGGTGGTGGTGTCCGGTGGCACGCTGACCGACACCGGCATCGAGTTGACCGCCGTGCGCGACCAGCGCCTGGTTCTCGACGGCGGTGCCGTGGTCACCGGCACCAACGCCCGTGGCACGCTGCTCGGCCGGGCCGCCGGCCCCGGTCAGGTCCGCGTCGAGTTGGGCGACTACCACAGCACGGCGGCCGACGCGGAGACAGCGCACGTCCGCCTCGACACCGGCGTCAACCGGTACCGGGCGTTCGGCGCCCGCTTCACCGGCGGACGCCTCGTCCTCCCCCCGGCGGGCTTCGCCGCGCCGTCGACGCTGCTGCACACCGGGTGCGTCGAGGAGGGAGTCGGCCGGGAGCTGTCCGCCGACTCCGCCCACGTCGCCACCGGCGGCAACCTCACCCTCTGACCGTCCGGCCTCCCAGGAGGAGACACCCCCATGGATCACACCTCCGAACCGACCAGCCGCCGGACGCTGCTGCGCGCCTCCGGCCTCGGCGGGCTCGCCCTCGCCGGCACCGCGCTGGCCTTCTCCCCCACCGCCTCGGCCTCCGCCGCTCCCGCCGAGTCGGGGGTCGACCCGCTGAGCCCGGGCCGCGACGCGGTGTTCCACGTCCCCACCGTCGCCGCGCTGCTCGGCCTCGACCCGAAGCAGATCGACGACGGCCATCTGGTGCACATCGACGGCCACCACGCCGCCGGGGACGGCGGGGCCCGCCTGGTGCGCTGGGTCGCCACGAGCAGCACGCCCGGAAACGGTGGCACCGTGCTCAGCCCGTACGGGGACCGACCGGGCAGCGGCCGGTGGCTCCAGGTGCACGACGGGGTCGTCGAGTTCCGGCACTTCGGCATCTTCGACGCGAAGACCCCTGCCGACGCGGCCCTCGACGCGATGGTGAACGACCCGACCGTGCACCGCATCGAGGCCCACTCCGACCTGCACTTCGTCAAGCGGCACCGGTTCACCCGCAGTGACCTGGTGCTCGACTTCGGCGGGCACACCATGAGCACCAAGGGCATCGAGAACGCCGGACAGGACGACCCGTTCGCCGCGGTGCTCTTCTTCCGGGGCACCGTCACCGACCAGGTGCACACCCACAAGCTCACCGAGGTGGTGAAGGAGGGCTGGGACTCCTTCCAGGTCGGTGACTCGTCGGCCTTCGCCGTCGGCCAGTGGTACGCCGTCGAGGTCAACCAGCTCGCCGGCCGCTGGGAGCGGGAGTTGCAGAAGCTGGTGCAGGTCACCCAGATCGTCGACGGCACGCACATCCGGGTCAACTACAAGGACGGCTGGGAGCTGGCCGCCGGCCGTACCCTGACCTGGACCCGGGTCGAGCCGGTCAGCCGGGTGCACGTGCGCAACCTGGTCTTCACCGGCAACGGCGCCGACCAGTACACCGGTTCGCACCCGCTGGCCTACGAGTACGCGGTGCACTGCGACGCCACCGACATCGACGCCACCGGCAGCTTCTGGCCGGTGATCATGCGGCGCTGGTGCACGTACTTCCACACCGCCCGGTGCACCCTGACCAACCCCACCTCGGTCACCTGGGGCGGCGCGGGTTACCTCACCCAGCAGATCTACTGCCTCTACGGGCACGTCGAGGACTGCCGCACCTCCAACGCCCGGCACCTCAACGACTGGACCGCCTCGGCGTACTGCTACGTCACGAACTGCCACGGCGACGGCGACGACCAGGGCCCCTTCGTCACCCACGGGCAGTACGAGCACGACCTGGTCTACACCGGCAACTCCGGGCTGATGACCTTCGCCAACTCCGGCGCGGCCTGGGGCTCGGCGGCCAAGCGGATCACCGTCCGCAAGCACGTCTGTTCCTGGTTCGTGGCCCGGGTGAAGGTCACCGACCTGACCCTGGAGGACGTCCAGGTGATCCGCAAAGACGGGCTGGCCGGTTCCGGGATGATCTGGGTCAACGCCGACGGGATCCAGATGCGGGGCTGTTCCGCCGACGACACGCTGATCGTCTCGCAGGCGTCCAACCGGTCCGGGCGGCCCAACATCATCGAGGGCTGCGCGTTCCGGCTCGCCGCCCGGGCCACCGCGGTGGTGCAGCCGAACGTCACCGTGCCCGTTCACCTGGTGCGGACCACGATCACCGGACTGGACGGGCACACCTTCGACGGCACCGGGGCGCTGCACCTGACCGACGTGACCCTGACCGGCGCGGCCGGGGCCGCCCCGATCGTGGTCAGGGCCGCCGAGACGCGGATCTCCGGAGGCACGCTGACCGACACCGGGATCCGGCTGGCCGGCGCCGCCGACCAGCGCCTCACCGTCGGCGGCGGGGCGGTGCTTCGTGGCACCAACGCGGCGAAGGCCCTGCTCAGCCGGGATGCGGCCAGCGGTACGGTGCGCTGGGAGCTGGGCGGATACCTGAGCGTGGCCGCCGACGCGGACACCGCGCACGTGGTGGTCGAGTCCGGGCGGAACCGGTACTCGGCGGTCGGCACCCAGTTCAGCGGCGGTCGGCTGCGGCTGACCGACGCCGGCTTCGGCGCGGGTTCCTACCTGCACCACACCGGCTGCGTCGAGGAGGACGTCGACCGGACGCTGCCCGCCGCCGGGCCCCAGGTCCGCGACGCCGGCAACCTGACTGTCTGACCAGCCGACCCGGAGCGAGGAGGAGCGACGTGCCGCAGCAGGACCGGCCGGTGACCGTGGCGCTGGTGGGCGCCGGCAACCGGGGCCAGACCTACGCCCGCTGGGTGGCCGCCCACCCGGAGCGGGCCCGGCTGGTCGCGGTCGCCGACCCGCGCGACCACCAGCGGTCCCTGGTCACCGCCGCGCACCCGGACGCCGCCGGGTTCACCGACTGGCGGGACCTGCTCGCGGCCGGGGTGGCCGCCGACGCGGTGATCGTCGCCACCCAGGACCGGATGCACGTGGAGCCGGCGGTCGCGTTCGCCGCCGCCGGCCACCACCTCCTGGTGGAGAAGCCCCTCGCCCCGACCGCCGAGGAGTGCCGGCGGATCGTCGACACGGTCCGCGCCACCGGGGTGCTCTTCGCGGTCTGCCACGTGCTGCGTTACACCCCCTACACCGACCTGGTGAAACGGGTGGTGGACAGCGGGGTGCTCGGCGAGGTCGTCAGCGCGCAGCACCTGGAGCCGGTCGGCTGGTGGCACTTCGCCCACTCGTACGTGCGCGGGCCGTGGCGGCGGGAGGACCGGGCCACCCCGATGCTGCTGGCCAAGTCCAGCCACGACCTGGACTGGCTGAGCTACGTCACCGGCCGGCGGATCGAGCGGGTGTCCAGCTTCGGCGGCCTGCGGCACTTCCGCCCCGACCAGCGTCCGGCCGGGGCCACCGACCGCTGCCTGACCTGCCCGGTCGAGCCGGACTGCCCGTACTCGGCACCGAAGCTCTACCTGCCGACGCTGCGCGAGCGCGGGCCGATCTGGCCGGTCAGCGTCGTCACCGACGGCACCGACGAGCCGGCGCTGCTCGACGCGCTGCGCACCGGCCCCTACGGGCGCTGCGTCTACTCCTGCGACAACGACGTCGTCGACCAGCAGGTGGTGGCGATGGAGCTCACCGGCGGGCTGACCGCCACCTTCACCGTTACCGCATTCACCGAGCAGACCCACCGACAGACCCGGCTGTTCGGCACGCACGGAACCCTGACCGGCGACGGCGAGCGGGTCCGGGTGCACGACTTCCGCACCGACCGGATCGAGCAGATCGACGCCGGCACGGTCGGCGGCGCCACCGCCGCCGACGACCACGGCGGTGGCGACAGCGGCGTGATGGACGCCTTCGTCCGCGCCGTCGCCACCGGGGACGGCCACCACATCCGGTCCGGACTGGACGAGTCGCTCGCCAGTCACCTCGCGGTATTCGCCGCCGAGACGGCCCGACACACCGGCACGGTCGTGACCGTGCCCGCGCACTGAACCACCAGAGAGGACGAGACAGATGCGAGTACGCAGGTTCGCGCCGGTCGCGGTCGCCGCACTGCTGACCGGGCTGGTCGCCGCGTGCGGCGGAGACGGCGCCGGTTCCGACGGGAAGCAGTCCGTCACCATGTGGATCTACCCGGTGATTCCCGACGAGGCCAGCCACCGGGGCTTCTGGGACCAGCAGGTCACCGCGTTCGAGGCCGACCACCCGAACATCGACGTCAAGGTGGAGATCTTCCCCTGGGCCAAGCGGGAGGAGTCGCTGACCACGGCGATCGCCGGTGGCAAGGGACCGGACGTGGTGTACCTGATTCCCGACCAGCTCGGCAAGTTCCACAACGTGATCGAGCCGGTCGACGAGTACCTCTCCGACGACGCGAAGGCCGACTACCTGGACAACGTCCGCGCCGCCGTCACCCTCGACAGCAGGATGCTCGGCGCCCCGATCCTGACCAGCAGCAACCCGCTGATGTGCAACGCGCGGGTGTTCGCCGAGGCCGGGGTCACCGCGTACCCGAAGACCTGGGCCGACCTGCTCGCCCTCGCCCCCACCTTCAAGGCCAAGGGCTTCGACGTCACCAACTACTACGCCGACCCGAACGCCACCCTGAACCAGTCGTTCTACCCGCTGCTCTGGCAGGCCGGCGGGGACGTGTTCAGCGCCGACGGGAAGTCGGTGGCCTTCGACGGACCGGAGGGCGTGAAGGCGCTGACCTTCCTCAAGCAGCTCGTCGACGGTGGGTACGTGCAGAAGGACCTGATCACCAGCATCCCGGCCTTCGAGCAGACCAACGTCGCCAAGAACAAGGTGGCCTGCACCTGGCAGCACGTCCCGGCCGACGTCGAACAGTTCTGGGGCAAGGAGAACATCAAGATCTTCCCGCCGCTGGCCGAGGCGAAGAGCGTCGGGTACGGCACCGTCGGCAGCCTGTCCATCCTGAAGGCCAGCAAGGCCAAGGAGGCCGCCGGTGAGTGGGTGGACTTCGTCACCGGGCCCTCGGCGGCCACGGCGTACGACAAGCAGGGCAACTACTTCTCCGCGAAGAAGTCGGCCGGCCGGCTCTACGCCGACGACCCGGTACGCAGCGCGATGGAGCAGACCCTGACCAGCACCACCGTCGGCACCCTGCACGAGAAGAGCCGCGAGGTGATGGGGGTGCTCGCCCCGGAGATCCAGGCCGCGCTGATCGGCAAGAAGACCCCCGAGCAGGCGCTCGCCGACGCGGCCAAGGCCGCCGAGGCGCTGCTCTGACCCGTCGACCACGGCCCGCCGCCGTCAGCGTCCCGGCGGCGGGCTCCGCGATACCGGCTCCGACGGTCGGTGCCGTACCTGAGACAAGGAGGACGAGATGGCCGTACCGGCGCAGGTGGTGGCCCGACGATCCCGGCGGGTGGTCGCGCGGCGCGAGGCCCGCTGGGGTCTGCTCTTCGTCCTGCCCGCGTTCCTGCTGTTCCTGGCCTTCCGGTTCGGCCCGGCCATCGCCGGGCTGGTGCTCGGATTCATGGAGTACGCCATCGGTGGCGAGGCCGAGTGGACCGGGCTGGAGAACGCCCGACGGCTCGCCGACGACCCGGTGTTCTGGCAGTCGCTGCGGGTGACCACCGTCTACACCCTGCTGTACGTACCGCTGACCGTGGCCACGTCGGTCGGGTTGGCCCTGCTGGTCCGCCGGGGGTTCCGGGGCGTCGGCTTCTTCCGGTCGGTGTTCTTCCTGCCGGTGGTCACGAGTCTGGTGCTGGTCGCCACGATCTTCTCCTGGGTGTTCTCCAGCGAGGGACCGTGGTCGCGGATCCTCGGTTGGTTGGGCCTGCCGGACGGGTCCTGGCTGGCCTCCAGCACGCTGGTGGTGCCGGCGCTGGCGCTGGTCGGCGTCTGGTCGCACTTCGGGTACGGCATGCTGATCGTGCTGGCCCGACTCCAGGACCTGCCCCGGGAGCAGGAGGAGGCGGCGCTGACCGACGGGGCCGGCCCCTGGCAGCGGTTCCGCTGGATCGTGCTGCCGCAGCTGAAACCGGTGCTGTTCTTCCTGCTGGTGATCGAGACCACCGCCTCCTTCCAGGTCTTCGACCTGGTCTACGCGATGACCGGAGGCGGCCCGGCCCGGGCCAGCTACACCCTCGTCATGGCCCTGTACGACCAGGGCTTCAAGTACTTCGACCTCGGCTACGCCAGCGCGATCGGGGTGGCCCTGTTCGTGATGACCCTGGTCGTCGCGCTGATCCAGCGGCTCACCCTCGGGAGGGACAAGTGACCGCCACCGCCACCGGACACACCGCCGGGGCCACCACCGCCAGGCCGGACCGGCCGCCCCGACGGCGGCGCGCCTACCGGGCCCTGGAGCCCGGACCCGCCGGCCGGGCGCTGCGGTACGTGCTGCTCGCCGTAGCCAGCGTGGTCACCCTCTTCCCGTTCTACGCGATGGTGGTGCTCAGCCTGAAGCCGGCCGCCGCCGTCGAGTTCCCGGCCAGCCTGCTGCCCTGGCCGGTGGACGTGGACGCGTACCAGCAGGTGCTGGCATCCCGGAGCATCCTGCGCTGGCTGCTCAACACCGTCGTCTACTCGGTGGTCAGCGTGGTGGCGGTGCTGCTGCTCGCCGCGATGGCCGGGTACGCCTTCGCCAAGAAGCGCTTCCCCGGACGGGAGGCCATGTTCTGGTCGTTCCTGGCCATGGTGATGGTGCCCTACCACGTCACCCTGATCCCCACCTTCATCCTGATCGCGAAGGCCGGCGGGGTGGACACCTACTGGGGGCTGATCCTGCCCACCCTGGCCAACGCGCAGGCGGTGTTCCTGATGCGGCAGTTCATCCAGGGCCTGCCGGACGAACTGTTCGAGGCCGCGACGATCGACGGCGCGTCGGAGTGGCGGATGTTCGTGCGGATCGTGCTGCCGCTGTGCAAGCCGATCCTGGCCACCCTCGGCGTGTTCGTCTTCCTGTGGCACTGGAACGACCTGCTCTGGCCGTTGATCATCGGGCAGAGCGGAGACATGCGCACGCTCACCGTCGGCATCGCCTCCCTCCAGCAGGAGCAGGTGCCGCTCAGCGTCATGCTGGCCGGCTCGGTGGTCGCCTTCATACCCATCTTCGCCGCGTACCTGGTCGGTCAGCGCTACTTCACCGAAGGCGTCACGATGTCCGGAATCAAGGGTTGAGATCGATGTTCACGAACGAGTCCGAGTTGGAGGAGCGGCTCGCCCGCCCGTCGCCGGCCCTGGTCGCCGACCTGACCGACGGCACCGGTGACCTGGTGGTACTCGGTGCCGGGGGCAAGATGGGGCCGTCGCTGTGCCGGCTGGCCCGCCGAGGGCTGGACGCCGCCGGCCGCACCGGCGACCGGGTGTACGCGGTGTCCCGCTGGACCGACCGCGCCGCCGCCGAGGCGCTCGCCGCCGACCGTGTCGATCCGGTGCCGTTCGACCTGCTCGGCGACACCGACCTGGGCGGACTGCCGGACGCCGCCGACGTGGTCTTCATGGTCGGCGCGAAGTTCGGCACCTCGGCCGCGCCGTACCTGGCGTGGGTGGTCAACGCGGTGCTGCCGGCGGCGGTCGCCCGCCGCTACCCGACGGCGCGGATCGCCGCGTTCTCCACCGGCAACGTCTACCCGATGGTGCCGGTGGGCTCCGGCGGCTGCCGGGAGGCCGACCCGCCCGGCCCGGTCGGCGACTACGCGATGAGCTGCCTCGGCCGGGAGCAGGTCTTCGCGCACGCCGCCGCCACCCGGGGCACGCCGGTGGCGGCGCTGCGGCTCAACTACGCCGTCGACCTGCGCTACGGGGTGCTCGCCGACATCGGGCAGACGGTGCTGGCCGGCGAGCCGGTCGACGTGACCACCGGGCACGTCAACGTGGTCTGGCAGGGCTACGCCAACGAGGTGGCGCTGCGGTCGCTGCGGCACGCCACGCCCGACGTGTTCACCCTCAACCTGACCGGCCCGGAGACCGCCCCGGTACGGCGGATCGCCGAGCGGATGGGTGAGCGGCTCGGTCGGCCGGTCACTCCCACCGGCGCCGAGGCGCCCACCGCGCTGCTCAGCGACGCCACCCGCTGCCACGCCCTGTTCGGCTACCCGGACGTGCCGCTGGGCACCCTCATCGACTGGCAGGCCGACTGGCTCGCCGCCGGTCTGCCCACCTCGGGCAGGCCGACGAAGTTCGCCGTCCGCGACGGAAGGTTCTGACATGTCCCTGGATCTGCTGCGGGCCGGCACGGTCATCCCCGCCCACCCGCTCGCGCTGACCGCCGACCGGCGGCTCGACGAACGTCGGCAGCGAGCGTTGACCCGCTACTACCTGGCCGCCGGTGCGGGTGGGGTGGCCGTCGGGGTGCACACCACCCAGTTCACGATTCGTCAGGTGGGACTGCTGGAACCGGTGCTCGCCCTGGCCGCCGAGGTGGTCGACGGCGAGGCCGGGCGGCCGGTGGTGAAGGTCGCCGGGGCGTGCGGCGACACCACCCAGGCGGTCGCCGAGGCGGAACTCGCCGCCGGGCTGGGGTACCACGCCGTACTGCTCTCCCCGGTGGTGCCCGGCGCGGACGAGGCCGCCCTGCTGGCCCGGGCGAAGGCGGTCGGCGAGGTGCTGCCGGTGGTGGGGTTCTACCTCCAGCCGGCGATCGGCGGACCCCGACTGTCGACGGCGTTCTGGCGGGCCTTCGCCGACCTGCCGTCGGTGGTGGCGGTGAAGCTGGCCCCGTTCGACCGGTACCGCACGCTGGAGGCGGTACGCGGCATCGCCACCGCCGACCGGGGCGCCCAGGTGGCCCTCTACACCGGCAACGACGACCACATCGTCGGCGACCTGCTCGGCGGGTTCGCCGGCCGGCGGTTCGTCGGCGGGTTACTCGGCCAGTGGGCCGTCTGGACCCGCGCTGCGGTGGAGCTGTTCGAGCGGGTCCGGGCTGCACGGGCCGGGGACGCGGCGGCGTTGGCGCTGCTCACCGGCCAGGCGGCGGCGGTCACCGACGCCAATGCCGCCGTTTTCGACGCGGCGCACGGCTTCCACGGCTGCATCGCCGGGGTACACGAGGTGCTGCGCCGGCAGGGACTGCTCGACGGGGTGTGGTGCCTCGACCCGGCCGAGGGGCTCTCCCCCGGCCAGGCCGGGGAACTGACCCGGGTCGCCGCCGCGCACCCGTGGTTGACCGACGACGAGTTCGTCGCCGCGCACCGCGATGACTGGCTCCGCTGAGCCGGTGGCCGGCGGGTCGGGTACCCGCCGGCCGGTGACCGTGGTGGACGTGCCGCGGCCGCTGCGCGCGCAGTTCTTCCCGGACCGGGTCGGCGAACGGCTCGCCGCCGTCGCCGAGTGCACCCTGCTCGACGAACCCGGCGCGCTCACCCACCCCGGACTCGCCCCGGTGCTGGCCCGGGCGGAGGTGCTCGTGACCACGTGGGGCGTGCCCCGGCTCGACGCGGACCTGCTGGACCGGGCCCCGGCGCTGCGGCTGGTCGCGCACACCGGGGCCTCGGTGAAGCCGTTCGTGACCGGGGAGCTCTTCGCCCGGGGCGTGGCGGTCACCCAGGCCGGGCAGGGCATGGCCCGTGCGGTGGCCGAGGTGGCGCTGGCGTTCACCCTGGCGCTGCTGCACCGGCTGCCCCGCGTCGACCACGCGCTGCACGCCGGCGCCGAGTGGCACGTCGCCGAGGCGGTCCCGCCCCGGCACGAGCTGCTCGGCTGCCCGGTCGGGGTGGTCGGGGCGTCCCGTACCGGCCGGGCGTACCTGGAGCTGGTGCGGCTGCTCGGCGCGGAGGTCAGCGTGGCCGACCCGACCCTGACCCCGGCGGACGCCGCCGCGCTCGGGGCCCGGCTGGTGGCGCTGGACGAGTTGCTGGCCGGCAGCCGGATCGTGGCGCTGCACGCGCCGACCCTGCCGGAGACCCGGCACCTGGTCGGGGCCCGCGAACTGGCCCTGCTGCCCGACGGCGCGGGACTGGTCAACACCGCCCGCTCCTGGCTGGTGGACGAGGCGGCACTCGTCGCCGAACTGGCCACCGGCCGGATCGACGCCGCACTGGACGTCTTCGACGACGAGCCACTGCCGGTCGGGCACCCGCTGCGCGCACTGCCGAACGTCCTGCTCACCCCACACCAGGCGGCCGGCACGGTGCAGGGCCGCCGACGACAGGGCGAGATCGTGGTGGACGAGATCGTCCGGTACGCCGCCGGGCGGCCCCTGGCGCACGCGGTGACGCCCGAACTGCTCGCCCGACTGGGCTGAGACCCGAGGAGGAGAAGACATCATGCGGTTCATGCGGATCGGGCCGGTCGGCGCCGAACGTCCGGTGCTCGTCGACGGCGGGGAGCACTTCGACCTGACCGGGGTCACCGCGGACATCGACGCGGCGTTCCTCGCCGACGACCCGGTCGGCCGGGTCCGGGCGGCCGGGCCGCTGCCCGGGATCGACGTGGCCGGCCAGCGGGTCGGCGCACCGGTCGCCCGCCCCGGCGCGGTGCTCTGCATCGGGCAGAACTACGCCGCGCACGCCGCGGAGAGCGGCGTCGCCCCGCCGGCCGAGCCGATCCTGTTCCACAAGTCGCCGAACACCGTGGTCGGGCCGTACGACGAGGTGTTGGTCCCACGCGGGTCCACGAGGACGGACTGGGAGGTCGAGCTGGCCGTGGTGATCGGCTCCCGGGTGCGCTACCTGGACTCGCCGGCCGAGGCCCTCGCGCACGTCGCGGGGTACGCGGTCAGCAACGATGTGTCGGAGCGGGAGTACCAGTTCGCCGACCCGGGTGGGCAGTGGGCCAAGGGCAAGTCGTGCGAGACGTTCAACCCGCTCGGCCCGTGGCTGGTGACCCCGGACGAGGTGGGCGACCCGCAGGCGCTGCGGCTGCGTTCCTGGGTCAACGGCGAGCCCCGGCAGGATTCCCGCACCGCCGACATGATCTTCGACGTGGCGTTCCTGATCTGGCACCTGTCCCGGTACACCGTGCTCGAACCGGGAGACGTGCTGAACACCGGCACCCCGCAGGGGGTGGCGTTGTCCGGCCGGTTCCCGTACCTGCGCCCGGGCGACACAGTCGAGGTGGAGATCGAAGGGCTGGGCCGGCAGCGCAACCCCCTCGGCGCGGCGTGAGCGCGGCGGCCGGATACCGCACGGCCGGCCCGGACGACCTGCCGTCGCTGCGGGCGCTCTGGGCGGGGGCGTTCGCCGGCACCGACGTCACCGCCCTGTGGGCGACCGATCCGGGTCGGTTCGGCCGGACGTTCGTCGCGGTCCGCGACGAACGGGTGGTGGCCGCCGTGCACTACCTGCCACGCCGGATACGGGCCGCCGAGGGAGCGGTCGACCTGGTCGGCGGGGTCGCCAACGTGGCGACCCACCCGCCGGAGCGGGGCCGGGGACACGCGCGACGACTGCTGGACCGGGCCGTGACGGCGATGACCGCCGACGGCTGCGCCTGGGCGCTGCTGTTCACCGGCACGCCGGCCGTCTACCGAAGCAGCGGCTTCCGGACCTTCCGCCTCGGGTACACCAGCGGCCGACCGGCGCCGCCGAGCGTGGCAGCACCGCAGGGCTGGACGGTGCGACCGGGATCCTGGGCGGACTGGCCCGCCCTCGCGGCGCTGCACCGGGGTTTCAACGCGCACCGCCCGCTGAGCACGGTCCGTGGCGACCACGACTGGCGGCACCGGGTGCCGACCTGGTACGCCCCGCCCGCCGAACTGCTGGTCGCCCACCGGCACGGCGAGCCGGCCGGCTACCTGGTGCGGGAACGCTCCGCCGGGCTGGTCCGGGTGCTGGAGGTGGCCGGCGGGGTGGACGCGCTGCGGGTGCTGTTCGGCGCGGTCGCGGCGACCGCCCGGGTCGACGGGGCCGAACAGTGCGTGGCCCGGCTACCCGCCGACCCGGTGGTCCGGACGGCGCTGCCGTGGCTGCTGCGCGACCCACTGCCCGAGGTCGACGAGACCGGCATGGTCCGGCCGTTGCGCGCCGACGCCGCCCGGCTCGCCGCGACCACCGGGGCGCCGGGGGCGTTCCACTGGCCGGGGGACTACCTGTGAGCGCCACCCGGTCGCCGCTCGCCGACCAGGTCGACCCGGTGGTCGCCGGTCACGGCGAGGGCCGGTGCGCCCGGCGCCGGGGCCCGGCCGGGCACTATCGTTGCCGGTCATGGCCCTCGTCCACTGCGACTTCTACGCCGAGACGCTCGGCATGAGCACCTCGATGACGGTGATCCTGCCCCAGCGGACGGCGTCCCAGATCGGCATGGCGGGCACCGCCCCGGCCGGCGCCCCGCCGACCCTCTACCTGCTGCACGGGCTCAGCGACGACCACACGATCTGGCTGCGGCGCACCTCCATCGAACGGTATGTCGCCCCCCTGGGTTTGGCGGTGGTGATGCCCCGGGTCGACCGCAGTTTCTACGCCGACGAGGAGCACGGCCACCGGTACTGGACCTTCCTCAGCGAGGAGCTTCCCGAGGTGTGCCGGTCGTTCTTCCGGCTGTCCGACCAGCCCGCCGACACCTTCGTCGCCGGACTGTCCATGGGCGGGTACGGGGCGTTCAAGTGGGCGCTGCGCCACCCGGAGCGGTTCGCCGCGGCGGCCAGCCTCTCCGGGGCGCTGGACGTCGCCAGCCGCTCCCCCGACAGCGACCGCCCGCTCGACGCCCGGGTCTGGCACACGGTCTTCGGCGACCGGCCGGTGGCCGGCTCCCCGGACGACGTGCTGCACCTGCTCGACGCGGCGGCCGGACGGCGGGCCCCGCTGCCCCGCCTCTACGTCACCTGCGGCACCGAGGACTTCCTGTACGACGACAACGTGCGGTTCGTCGAAGCGGCCCGGGAGCGGGACGTGCCGGTGACCGTCCGGTTCGGACCGGGCGGGCACGACTGGGCCTACTGGGACACCTGGATCCAGGACGTCCTGGCCTGGCTGCCGTTGCCGCCGGCCCGACCTGCCGGCTGAGGGTCCACTCAGCCGGTTGGTCAGTTTCCCGGGCGGGGAGACGTCGGCGCGGGGAACAGCGGCGGTTACCCTGTCCCCGGCAAGCCTCGACAGTCGACAGGAGTTCCACGGTGCCGCAGACCGGTGACCAGGCCGTACCGGAGCCGGCGGCGGCGCGCCCGCCCCGGATCGACAGTTCGGTGGCGCACAACGCCCGGGTGTGGAACTACTGGCTGGGCGGCAAGGACAACTTCGACGCCGACCGGCGGGTCGGCGACCACGTCCGGGGAATGTTCCCGGTGATCGGCGACGTGGCCCGCGCCGACCGGCGGTTCCTCGCCCGGGCGATCGGGTTCCTGGCCGGTCCGGCCGGTGTCCGGCAGTTCCTCGACATCGGCACCGGACTGCCGACCGCCGACAACACCCACGACCTCGCCCAGGCCGTCGCGCCCGACTCCCGGATCGTCTACGTCGACAACGACCCGATGGTGCTGGTGCACGCCCGGGCGCTGCTCACCAGCCGACCCGAGGGTGTGACCCGCTACGTCGAGGCGGACATCCACCGGCCGGAGACGATCCTCTCCGCCGCCGCCGAGACGCTGGACCTCGACCAGCCGGTGGCGGTCATGATGCTGGGCATCCTCAACTTCGTGCTCGACACCGACGAGGCGTACGGAATAGTGCGCCGGCTGATGGACGCGGTGCCCTCGGGCAGCTACCTGGCCGTCACCCACCCCACCCTGGAGTTGGGCGGCGAGTCGAACGTGCCGGCGATGGCGTTCTGGAACGAGCACGCCGCCCCGCCGATCCGCGCCCGGACCGGCGCGGAGATCGCCGGTTTCTTCACCGGGCTGGACCTGGTCGAACCGGGCCTGGTCTCCTGTGCCCGCTGGCGGCCCGGACCGAACGAGGCGGACGCGGTGACCGTGCCGCAGTACGGTGCGGTGGCCCGCAAGCCCTGACCGGTCCGGTGGCCGTGACCGGCCTGGCCCGGTGGCCCGGTTCCGGCCCGGTGGCCGGTCGGGCCGGGGCATCATGGGGACCGGAATGCTCGGAGGGAGCACGATGGCGGACTACGGGCACGACCTCCGCTTCGGGGTGTTCGTCACGCCCACCGCCGAGCCGGTGCACCGGGCGGTCGAGTTGGCCGTGGTCGCCGACCGCGCGGGGCTGGACCTGGTGACGTTCCAGGACCACCCGTACCTGCCGACCTTCCACGACACGTGGACGCTGCTGTCGTACACGGCCGCGCGTACCGAACGGATCCACCTCGCCGGCAACGTGCTCAACCTTCCGCTGCGTACGCCGGCGGTGCTGGCCCGCAGCGTGGCCAGCCTGGACCGGCTCAGCGGCGGCCGGATCGAGCTGGGCATCGGCGCCGGCGGATTCTGGGACGCCATCGAGGCGATGAGCGGCCGGCGGCTCTCCCCCGGCGAGTCGGTGTCGGCCCTGGCGGAGGGCATCCGCGTGATCCGGGAGGTGTGGGCGACCGACCGGCCCGGCCCGGTCCGCGTCGAGGGCGAGCACTACCGGGTGGTCGGCGCGAAGCGCGGCCCAGCACCGGCCCACGACGTCGACATCTGGGTGGGCGCGTACAAGCCCAGGATGCTACGGCTGGTCGGCCGGCTCGCCGACGGCTTCCTGCCCTCACTCGGCTACCTGCCGGGCGGCCCCGGTGACCTGGCCGGGATGAACGAACACATCGACGAGGCCGCCCGGGACTCCGGTCGGGAGCCGGCGGCGATCCGCCGGCTGCTCAACGTCACCGGCCGGTTCGCCCCGACCGGCACGGCGTTCCTCGACGGTCCGGCCGAGCAGTGGGCCGAGGACCTGGCCGGGCTGACCGTGGAGTACGGGGTGAGCGCCTTCGTCCTGGCCACCGACGACCCGGCGACCGTCGAACGGTTCGCCGCTGAGGTCGCCCCGGCCACCCGGGAACTCGTCGCGGCCGAACGCCGCCGGTGACCGGGAACCGGGTGGGGACAGCCCGGTGCCGGTGGGGTGGCGCGGAGGTCGCCTCGGGTGTTCGGCGACCGTCCGCGTTCTCCCGGTGGTGACCGGGCCACCCCGGCCGGTATCAGGCGGGGACGACGGTGAGCTGGCCGCCGGCGGGCGGGGTCGTCCCGGCCACGCTCACCAGGGTCTGCCCGGTGACGTCATCGACCAGGGCGACCCGCACCGCGGCCGGCTCCGGGTCGGCCAGCGGGACGGCGAACACGGCGGTCACCGTCCGGCCCTGGTAGCGCGCGGCGTGCGCGGCGAAGCGCCAGCCGTCCTCGTCCCAGTGTTCCCGGACGTCGGAGCGCAGCAGGGTGGCCACCTGTCGGTAGGCGTCGCTGAGCTGGAGTTGCTGCACGGTGGCGAGCAGCGGCACGCCGGAATTGCCGCGCAGCGGATGGGTCAGCCGGGCACGCAGCCGGCGCAGCGGCAGCAGCCAGGTCGCGTCCAGTTCGGGCGAGAGCGCCACCACCGCTGCGGCCTCGGCGAGCAGGACGGCGGCACCGGCCAGCGGGCGGTCGGCGAGCGCGGCGTACCAGCCGGTGGTGGTCGTGACGGCCAGCGCGCCGGCGGCCACCAGCAGCCCGGCCCGGAACAGGCTGCGCCCGGAGACGGGGGTCGGTTGGGCGCTGAGACAGCCGCAGGAGGCTGTCGGCGCGACCCGCCGGGTGTAGGCGAGGTAGGCGAGGAAGCCGACGGCCAGCACGGTCGCGGCCACCGCCTCCAGCCGTAGCGTGGGCGGCAGCAGCAGTGTGGCGCCGAGGGTCAGCTCGACGGCACCGAGCAGCCGGTACGCGGGCAGGGCCCGGCGCTCGCCGAGCAGCACGACCAGCCCGGACCGGTGGGCGGTCGCGGTGGCGTGCCGGCTGAACAGCTTGAGGCGGGCGGACCAGACCAGTACCGCACCGATGAGCAGCGGTTGCAGCGCCGCGATCATGTCGATCATGGGTTCTCCCTCAGGTGATCCGGCGGGTGACGCCCCGGGCGGTGCGGTCGCCCGGGGCGCGGTGGCTAGGCGGCGGCGTAGACGGTGGCGATGTCGATCTCGTTGGTCTTCGGGTGCCAGGCGCCGAGGATCTGGACGTGCCGGCCGACCTTCAGCAGCGACATGTCGCTGACCGCCGGGGTGCCGTTGTAGACCGCTCCGGAGTGGCCGGGTACGACGTGCGCGACGATCCGTCGTCCCTTGTGGTCCAGGTGCAGGACGTTGCGGCCGACCGCGGCGATGTGACCGTGCAGGTTGACGATGTTGACCCAGACGGAGTCCGCAGCGAGGGTGCCGTCGGGCAGCCGGACGCCCCGGGCGTAGAGGCCGTCGCCGACGGCGATCCGGTCGAAGGTGGTCGGGTGCAGCTTCCAGATGCTCGTGCCGTCGGTGATCCGGATCGAGTGCAGCACCTTGTCCGAGCCGTTCACCAGGAGCATGTGGCCGGAGATCGAGCTGATCAGACCCTCGGCGAAGTTCGGGTCGGGCGCGCCCGGCTCGACGCCGAGGGCCTCGGCGGCGAAGGCGGCATCGGGGGCGAGGGAGCCGAGTCCGGTGGCGCCGACGACACCACCGAGGGCGGCGGTGGCGAGCAACCGCCGACGGTTCACTGTCGGGTTCATGGCGGGACCTCCTGTCAGACGGAGTCGACCGAGCAGGGCCGCAGCCCGGTGGAGAGACTGGCGATCGCGCTGTACGCCGCCGGCGTCAGGTCGAGGATTCGGTTGGTGCCGCAGGCCGACCCGCAGCAGGTGCGCTCGCCGCACCACAGGTCGGTCTGCGGGCCGCAGTCGGCGATGGTGGTGCCGATCCGCGCGTTGTTGCAGAGGTTGGTGGTGAAGTGCCGGAAGCCGCAGGTACGGCGGCTCATCCCGGTGATGCCGCAGACGTGCGGCCGGGTGATGGCCAGGCACGCGTCCGAGGCGTTCGGCCACGCGTGCTGGTAGTTGCCGGAGCTGCACGTGCCGCAGGCCCCGAACCCGGTCGAGCCGCACGGACCCCAGGCGTTGCCGCAGCAGAACCAGGACACCTCGCCTCTCAGAGCTACCACAGGTGCCTCCCTCCACGTCCACGATCGACATTTATCGATCGTTCTCTATATAGATGAGAATTGTTATGTCAGGATCCGCCGGAGTCAACGGTCGAGCGGAAGGTTTCCGACGAAATGCGACAGGAACCCGCCGCCGGGCAGCCGCCCCGGCAGGCGCGTTTACTTATCGAAACCTGACGATTACCATCGGTGCACCTACCGCAGGAACGGACTCCTCGTGATTCCACCGCGCGCGCCGGCCTTCGCTGCCGACGATCCCGACCGGGCCGTCGAGCTGCACGACGTCGCGGGCCGTTCCCAGCTCGTCGCCTGGCACCGCGCCACCGGTGACCACCGGATCCTCACCCACACTCCACAGGGGGTGGACGCCTGCGACCTCGAACCGGACGGCGGCCACGTCTGGTGGTTCGACGCCGGCCCGGACGGGTCGGGAGTCTGGCGCCGCCAGCCGTTCACCGGCGGGCCCGCCGGTCCGGGCCTGACCGGCCTGCCCCGGGGCCGGCCGTACGGCGTCGCCTTCGACCGGGCCGGAACCCGGGTGGCCGTCTGCGTCGGAGTCGACGCGGAGTCCCACTGCTACCTGGGCCGACCCGGCGGGCCGGCACACCTGCTGGCCACCGCCCCGGGCTACCTGCCCCTGGTGGACCTCAGCGCCGACGGCCGGTTGCTCGCGCTGGCCGGACGACCCGACAGCCCCCGGGCGGTCACCGTGCTGCGACCCGGCGACGGACACACCGACGTACTGGCCGGTGACCGGCACCGTCGGGTGTGGGCGCTGGAGTTCCGCCCCGGAGACGACGACCCCGACCTGCTGGTCGTCGTCGAGGCGGACGGGCGGTACACCGTCGGCACCTGGCGTCCGGGGCACGACCTGCGCCTGCGCGAGCACCTGGCGTTCGACTCGGAGATCACCGCCCACTGGTACGCCGACGGCCGTCGGGTGCTGGTCCAACACGACCGGGCCGGCCGCAGTCGGCTGCTCCTGGCCGACCTCGACGGCGGCGTGCCGCGCGTGCTGCCGACCCCGGCCGGGACCATCCTCGACCTGGCCTGCGCCCCCGACGGGGCGATCCACTACGTGTGGAGCCGGGAGGCGGTGCCACCCCGGCACCTGGTCGTCGACCCGGAGCGCGACCGCGACCCGGCACCGGTGCCGGCCGTACCCGGGCGCGGCGAGGTGTGGACGCCGCAGCCGTACGGCCGGATCCACAGCTTCCTGGCCGTGCCGCCCGGCCCCGGGCCGTGGCCGACGATCATGCTCGTGCACGGCGGACCGTTCCTGCACGACCGGGACAGCTACGACCCGAGGGTCGAGGCGCTCACCCGCGCCGGGTACGCCGTGGCCCGCACCAACTACCGGGGCTCCTCCGGCTACGGCCCGCGCTGGCGGCACGGCTTCGGCCACCGGGTCGGCCTCGCCCAGCTCGAGGACCTCACCGCGGTACGCCGGCACCTGGTCGACCTCGGCGTCGCCCGAACCGGGCAGATCGGGTTGTGCGGCTACTCCTGGGGCGGCTACCTGGTGCTGCTGGCGATGGGCGTCCAGCCGGCGGACTGGGCGGTCGGACTGGCGGTCTCCCCGGTGGCCGACTACCTGGCGGCCCACCGCGCGACGATCCCCGCCCTACGGGAAGCCGACGAGGAACTCTTCGGCGGCACTCCCGACGAGGTACCCGACCGGTACCGCGCCGCCGACCCGATGACCTACCTCGACCGGGTCCGGGGTCCGCTGTTCCTCGCCGCCGCCACCGACGACGAGCGGTGCCCGGCGGAGGCGGTACGGCGGTACGTGGCCGGGCTGCGCCGCCGGTCGGTGCCGCACGAGGTGCGCTGGGTCCCTGGCGGACACCACGGGGACCCCACCGGCCAGACGGCGGTCTTCACCGCCCTGCTCCGCTACGCCGCGACGGTGCTGCCCGCCGAGCCGGGGCACCTCACCGACGTACCTGAACCGGACCTCCGCGACGGGCGGGGGTCGTCCACCCCAGAGACCATCGGAGGGAGGTGAAAGCAATGAAGCGACGCATCGTGCGGAACGACCCGATCAGCACCGGCGAGCGGGACCGCGGCGCCGTCATCGTCAAGATGCTCCTCGATCTCGACCGGGCGGTTCCGGCCGCGCGTCCGCAGGCGACCAACGCGGACCGCAGCAAGTGACCCGGTGAGGCACGCCCACGCACCGTTTCCGGAGCGCGCGCGGCTCCGGGAACGGTGCCCCGTCCGGTCGAGAGGAGTCCGCCGTTGAAGATCGTCTTGGTGCACATGCCGTGGGGGTCGCTCGACGTCCCGTCGCTGGCCCTGGGCATCCTGCGGACGGCGGCTGCCCGGGCCGGCCACGACGTCGAGATCCGCCACGCCAACCTCGACTTCGTCGACTGGTCGGTGGGACGACTCCCCTTCGGCCTGGCCGACTACCAGTACTTCGCCGAGTCGTCCTACTTCCAGGGGGCCGGGGACTGGGTGTTCTCCAGCGCGCTCTACGACGGACCACGCCCCGCCGCGTCGTTCGCCCGACTGCTGGCCGACGCCGGTTCGAGCCCGGCCGAGATCGCGATGACCGCCGAACTGCACCGGCTGGTGCCCGACTTCGTGTCCGCCCTCGTCGCCGACCTGTGCGCCACGGACGCCGACATCGTCGGCTTCACCAGCACCTTCCAGCAGAACACGGCCAGCCTGGCCGCCGCCCGGCTACTCAAACAGCACCGCCCGGACGTACGGACCGTGCTTGGCGGCGCCAACTGCGACGGCCCGCAGGGCGCGGCGCTGCACCGGAACTTCCCGTTTCTGGACTACGTGGTCCGGGGCGAGGGGGAGCTGGCCTTTCCCCGGTTGCTCGAGGCGGTGGACGCCGGAGCGACCGACCTGGCGGACATCCCCGGACTGTGCTGGCGGGACCGAGCGGGCGAGGCGCGGGCCAACCCGCTGTCGACCCGGCCACTGCCGCCGGAGCGGATCGTCGCCCCCGACTACGCCGGCTACGTCGAACGGCTGGACGCCTCGGCGGCCGCCGAGTGGGTGGCGCCGAAGCTGGTCGTCGAGGGCTCACGCGGCTGCTGGTGGGGCGAGAAGCACCACTGCACGTTCTGCGGGCTCAACGGCTCGCTGATGCAGTTCCGCAGCAAGAGCCCGGCCCGGTTCCTCGACGAGGTGCTCGGCCTGGCCCGCGAACACCAGATCCTCGACTTCATCGTGGTCGACAACATCCTGGACATGGCGTACTTCGACTCCGTGCTGCCGCGGCTGGCCGAGTCGGGGTACGACGTACGCCTGCACTTCGAGGTCAAGGCCAACCTGCGCCGGCAGCACTTCCGGCGGCTGGCCGAGGCCGGCGCGGTACAGGTCCAGCCGGGGATCGAGAACCTGAGCACCCACGTGCTGCGGCTGATGGACAAGGGCGTGACCGGCTGCCAGAACGTCCGGGCGCTCCGCGAGGCGCAGAGCGCCGGCGTGACCACCAGCTGGAACTACCTGTACGGCTTCCCGGGCGAGACGACCGAGGACTACACCGACGTCATCGCCCAACTGCCGATGCTGCACCACCTCGACCCGCCGATGAGTTCCGCCCGGATCGCCATCGAACGGTTCAGCCCGTACTTCGACCGGCCGGAGCTGGGCTTCCCGACGCTCGAGCCGGCCCCGCAGTACCGGGAGATCTACCAGCTACCGGCCGGGGAACTCGCCGACCTGGCGTACATCTTCACCACCGTCGCCCAGGGCATCGACCGGACGGGGGCGGCGGCCCTCGACGTCGCGCTGGACCGGTGGCGGGCCGCGTACCCGGTCAGCCGGTTCACCTGGCAGGACCTCGACGACCGGATCGTACTGGTCAGTCGACGCGCCGGCTACGACTGGTCGGTACGGGAACTGACCTCGCCGGTCGAGGTCGGACTGTTCCGGATGCTGGAGCAGCCCCGTACGCCCACCGCGCTGGCCGCCCGGACCCCCGGCGGGGAAGCCGTGGTGGGTCGACTGCTGGAGCAGTGGTGGGAGCTGGGCATCGTGTTCCGCGAGGGCGGCTACTACGTACACACCGCCGTGGAGTCACACAACCAGGTCCTGGCCCGGGTCGACCACCATCGCGCCCAGGCCGGCGACACGGCCCGCGCCGGGGAGGAGCGCCATGCCGTCGCCGCCGGCTGACGTCGACGCCACCGGGGTACGGGTCGAGCTGTCCCGCGACTACGACCCGGTCGCCGCCCGGTTACCCGGGATGGCGCTGGGCGCCCGCGACCTCGCCGGGGCGTGCGGTCCGGCCGCCGCCGGCTGGTACCGCGAGGGGGCCCGGTACGCGCGGCTGCCCGCCCCGGTCGACCTGTGCCCCGACGCCGACGCCGCCTCGGCCCGGGCGCTCGTGCTGATCCGTGAGCTGACCGCGCACGGGATGGCGGTCGACTGGACCGCCCGCTGCCACGACGGATGCCACGGCGACGGCCTGTTCGCCCACCTGTACCCGCCGACGCGGGTCGACGGCGATCCGCACGGCGCGACCGCCGCCGGCTGGCGGGACGGGTTCTTCCCCAGCCGGTGCGTCCACCGCCGGGGGCCGGGGTTCGTCGAGGTCCGGGACCGGCGGTTCGGCCCGCTGGAGGTGATCACCGTCGACGAACCGGAGCACCTCGCGGCGGTCGCCGCGGCGGCGGAGGGCGTCGACCGGGAACGGGTGCCGGCCGAGGTCCGCCACGACCTCGTCGGGGCGCGACTGCTCGTCGAACGGGCCGGGCACCTGTGGTGGCTGCCGACCCGCGCCTACCGCTGGCCGTTCCCCGCCCTCATCGTGTAGCCCGCCGACACCTCGACCGCTCGCCACGAGGAGACCCATGGACACGGCACCACCGGGACAGGCCCCGTTCATCGTCGACCCGTACCCGACCCTGGCCCGGATCCGGGCCAACGGGCCGGTGTCGATCCTGCACAGCGACGAGGGCCTGCCGATGTGGGTGATCGCCCGGTACCGCGACGTGCGGGCCGCGCTGGCCGACCCGAGGTTCGGCCAGGACGTCCGGCGGGCGCAGCAACTGGCCGACGACCGGGTCGCGGGTACGACGCTCGGCAGCGACATGGTCCACATGCTCAACAGCGACCCGCCCGACCACACCCGGCTCCGCCGGCTGATCCACGGCTTCTTCACCGCCAAGCGGGTGGCGGCGATGCGGCCGATGGTCGAGCGGACCACCGCCATGCTGCTCGACGGGCTCGACGGCCGGGACACCGTCGACCTGGTGACGGACTTCGCCTTCCCCCTGCCCATGCTGATCATCTGTGAGCTGATCGGTTTCCCGCCGGAGGACCGCCTGGCCTACCGGGAGTGGTCGACGGCGGTGCTCACCCACAGCGACGACGCCGAGGCGTTCGGCCGGGCGATGCGGGACCTGACCGACTACATCACCGGGCTGCTCCGGCAGCGCCGCGACGATCCCCGCGACGACATCCTGACCGTGCTGCTCGCCGCCCGCGACCAGGGCCACCTCACCGACGACGAGATCGTCGGCATGGTGTTCCTGCTGCTCATCGGCGGTCACGAGACGACCGTCAACCTGCTGGGCACCGCCACTCTCGCCCTGCTCCGCCACCCCGACCAGTACCGCTGGCTGCGGGAGCACCCGGCGGCCCTGCCCGTGGCGGTGGACGAGTTCCTCCGGTACGAGTCCCCGGTCAGCATGGCCACGCTGCGGTTCACCACCGCCCCGGTGGACGTCGACGGGGTCGAGATCCCCGCCGGTGAACTGGTCCTCGTCTCACTGGGCGGTGCCAACCGCGACCCGGACCGGTTCCCCGACGCCGACCGGCTCGTCCTCGACCGGGCCGATCCCGGGCACCTCGCCTTCGGTCACGGCCTGCACCGGTGCCTCGGCGCGTTCCTCGGCAAACTCGAGGGTGAGGTGGCCCTCGGCCAACTGCTGGCACGCCACCCCGGGATGACGTTGGCCGGCACCGAGGACACCCTGCGGTGGCGCAACACGATCATGCTGCGAGGGCTGGAGTCGCTGCCGGTGGCCCTGCATGGCTGACACCGCCACCGCCACCCGTCGACGCCTGCGGCCCCGGCTCGACCTGACGCCGCTACGGTCCCGGAACTTCCGGCTGTTGTTCGCGGCCGAGTCCATCTCGGTCTTCGGCGACGCGTTCCACGCGGTCGCGCTGCCCTGGCTGGTCTACACCACGGGTGGGGGCGCCCGGGAACTCGGACTGCTGGTCGCGGTCTACGGCCTGTGCCGGCTGGCGACCACCCCACTGGGCGGGATCCTCGCCGACCGGATCGGCGCGTGGCGGGTGATGCTCGCCGCCGACCTCGTGCGGCTGGCCTGCACTGTCGGGATCGCGGTGGCCGCCGTCACCGGTGTCCGGGATCTCGTGCCGATCGGGCTCCTGGTCGCCGGCACCGGCCTGGGCGCCGGGCTGTTCCAACCGGCGGCGTACGCCATCACGCCCCGCCTGCTCCCGCCCGAGCAGCTCCAGGCCGGCAACGCGCTGAACAGCACCGCCGCCTTCGCCGCCGGGCTGGCCGGCCCCGGGGTGGCCGGACTGGTGGTGGTGGCACTCTCGCCGGGTGCGGCGTTCACCGTGGACGCGCTCACCTTCGCGGTGTCGGCGGCCTGCCTGGCGGCCATCGGGGCGAGCCACCGCCGGGCCACGCCGGTCGTCGTCGAGGCAGGGTCACCCCCGGCGCCCCGGGCGACGTTCCGGCAGGCCCTGCGCGAGTCACCGTTGCTGCGTACGGTCCTGGTAGTGACCGCGGCGGCCAACCTGACCGTCGGCGGGATGATCCGGGTCGGCCTGCCCTCCCTGGCCAGCGTGGACCTGGCCGCCGGAGCCGGCGGCTTCGGCGGCCTGCTGGCCGCGTTCACCGGCGGTTCGCTGGCGGGTGGACTGTTCAGCGCCGCACTGACCGGCGTCCGGCGGCGGGGCGCCACCGCCATGCTCGCCGGGCTGGTGATGGCCGGGGCGGTGGCGCTGGTGCCGTTCGCCGGGTACGTCGGCGCCCTCGTCGCCCTGGCCGTCGCCGGGGTCGCCAGTACGGTCACCAACGTGCTGATCATCACGGAGGTCCAGCAGCGGACCGCCCCGCACTTGCTCGGTCGGGTGATGAGCGCGGTGCTCTTCGCCGGGCTGGGTCTGTTCCCGCTCTCCACGGTGGTCGCCGGTCTGGTGGTGGAGGCGTACGGCAGCACGGTGCTCTTCCTCGCCACCGCCGCGACGCTGGCCGCCGCCTTCGGGTTCGGGCTGTCCCGCCGGACGATGCGGGAGCAGTGAGCCGGAGCTGGACGGCGCTGCCGCTGGGCGACGGGTTCGGCCCGGGGCGGACTCAGACCCCGAGGTAGCGGAGCACCGCCAGCACCCGGCGACTGTGTCCGGTCGCCCGGGACAGGTCGAGCTTGTCGAAGATCGTGTTGATGTGCTTCTCGACCGCGCTCTGCGACACGTGCAGCCGCTCCGCGATGGTCGCGTTGGTGTGCCCCTGGGCCATGTGGTGCAGCACGTCCCGCTCGCGCGGGGTCAGCCGGCTGAGCGGATCGGCCGGGTCCGTGCCGGCCAGGACCTGGCGTACCACCTCGGGATCGAGCGCGGTCTCACCGGCGGCCACCCGGTCGAGGGCGTCGAGGAAGTCGTCCACCTGGGCCACCCGGTCCTTGAGGACGTAGCCGACGCCCTCCGGCCGGTCGGCGAGCAGGCGGGTGGCGTACCGCTTCTCGACGTACTGGGAGAGCACCAGGATGCCGGTCGCCGGCCAGCGCCGCCGGACCTCCAGGGCGGCCCGCAGCCCGTCGTCGGTGTGGGTGGGTGGCATCCGCACGTCGGTGACCACGACATCGGGCCGGTGCCGGTCGACGGCCCCGGTCAGCTCGTCGGCGGAGGCCACGGTGGCTGCGACCTCGTGTCCCTCCTCGGCCAGCAACCGGGCCAACCCCTCCCGTAGCAGGGTGGAGTCCTCGGCGAGCACTATCCGCACGGCAGCTCCACGAGGACGGTGGTGGGCCCGCCGGCGGGGCTGTCGACGCGTAGCCGTCCGTCGAGGGCCCCGACCCGACGGGCCAGGCCGGACAGTCCCCGCCCGGCGGGGTCGGCCCCGCCGACGCCGTCGTCGTGCACGGTCATCCGTACCAGCCCCTCCCCGGCACCGATCTCGACGGTGACGAGGGTAGCGGCGGCGTGCTTCGCCGCGTTCGTCAGCGCCTCGCAGGCCACGAAGTACAACACCGTCTCGACCTGCCCGGCGGGCCGTGCCGGCAGATCGCAACGGACGCGAACCGGCACGTCCGAGCCCTGGGCGACCAGCTCCAGCACCTGCCCGAGGCCGGCGTCCTCGAGCGCCGACGGGTACACCCGCCAGGCCACCTCACGCAGTTCCACCACGGCCTGCTGGACGTCGCGGTGGGCCTGGGCGAGCAGCTCGGCCGTACGGGCGACGTCCCGGCTGCGGCGGGCCCGGCCGAGCAGCATCCCGAGCGCGACGAGCCGCTGCTGGAGCCCGTCGTGCAGGTCCCGCTCGATGCGCTGCCGCTCGGCGTCCACCGCGGCGATCACGCCCGCCCGGCTCACCACCAGTTCCCGGACGCGGTCCTCGAGCAGTTCCCGCCGGCTCGGGCCGAGCAGGCGGCGGGCCAGCCGCACGTCCAGCGCGCCGACACTCGCCACAGCCTGCACGTTGACCAGGAACAACGCCGCGCCAACGACCACCTGCACCAGCGCGTCGGTCACGCCGAGGTCACCCCGGACCGTGGCCAGCAGCACGATCGACGCCAGCACCGCACCGACGGCGAGCAGACCGTAGGCCAGCAGGGCGAGCGCCCCGGGCAGCAGGCGTACGGCCAGGTAGCCCACCTCGCGCCACCCGGCGACCGTGGCGGACGGGAGTTCGACGTCGTGGAACCGGGCCAGGCGACGGCGCTCGTACCGCACGAGCGTCGAGGCGTACCGCCGGATCGTGGCGCGTAGCCGGCGGCGGGCCGGGGGCACGGCCCCGACCAGGCATCCGGCGACGGCCGTGACCGCGAGGAAGGTCGCCCCGACGCCGGCGGTGAGGATCCCGAGGGCGACCCCGACCGCGATCCGCAGCGGACGCGACGACACCGGCCGGTCCCCGACCATCGGTTCAGGACCGCCCGTCGGAGTTCCCGCCCGACGCCCGGCCGTCCAGCCGGGCGCTGCGGTAGATCGTGCCCCGCCCGCCCGGATCGGGTGCCCGGCGCAGCGACGCGGGCTCGACCGGCGGCGCGGGCTCGGGGGCCTGGCCGGCCCGGCGGGCCCGGAGGACCCGGGAGACCACGAACCAGCCGGCGGCCACCAGGCAGCCGACGATGACGACGTTCTGGAGCACGCCGACGTAGCCCTCGACCAGGTGCCAGTTGTCGCCGAGCAGGTAGCCGGCCAGCACGAAGGTGCTGTTCCAGATCAGGCTGCCCAGCGTCGTGTAGATGGCGAAGGTCGCCACCGGCATCCGCTCCACGCCGGCCGGCACGGAGATCAGGCTGCGGAAGATCGGGATCATCCGGCCGAAGAAGACGGCCTTGACGCCGTGCCGCTGGAACCACGCCTCGGTGCGGTCCACGTCGCTGAGCTTGACCAACGGCAGCCGCGCCGCGACCGCCCGGATCCGGTCGCGGCCGAGCACGGCGCCGATCCAGTAGAGCGCGAGCGCGCCGAGCAGCGAGCCGAGGGTGGTCCAGAAGATCGCGCTGGCCACGCTCATCCGGCCCTGGCCGGCCACGAAACCGGCCAGCGGCAGGATCACCTCGCTGGGAATCGGCGGGAAGAGGTTCTCCAGCGCCACCGCCAGACCCGCGCCGGGGCCACCGAGCCGCTCGACCAGGTCGGTGACGTGGCCGACCAGTCCGTCCTCGGGCGGTGCGGCCGGCCGGGCAGCGGGGTCGGCGGTCAGCGGGAGGCGCGCGGTACTGATCATGTCCCACACGCTACGAACGAATCGACGGATCGACCACGGGGCGGGCCCCCGACTCCGCCGGCGACGACCACACCCGGTGAGGTGCGGAAAACCACAGGGGCGCCCGCCCTGTCGCCGGTTTCTCCGACCCTCCGTCGACGTCGGGCCGGGTCGACTACCCGGTCAGCGGGTTCGGGCGCATCCTGCAGCGCGGATCCTCGAAGGTCGCCGGCCGCTGCCGGCGGGCCAGGGAGCGCAGCATCGACTCGCGCAGCGGCAGGCCCAGGAGCGTGGCCGAGTCGCCGGGCAGGTCGGTGAAGCTCGGGCACGAGGTGCGCGACAGCACATGGTCGTTCGGCACGATCTCCACACCGCCGGTGTCGGAGAGCACCGTCGTCGACTCCTCGTCGACGGAGACGACGTATCCGCGTAGTTGTCGCACCGGCCCGGTGGCCGGGGCGGGCGCGTCGGGGTCCGGGGCGGAGGGGGTGCGGTCCGCCACCGGGGTGTCGGCCGCTGGCACGGGACGGGCCACCTCGATCACGGTGGACGGCAGGATCGGCGTGGTGACCACGTTGTAGAGCACCCCGACCACGAGCACCGCGGCCAGGACGGCCGCGGCGCGGACGAAGGGCACCACCGCGGCGCGACGCAGCGGGACATGGACCCCGGCGAACGCCATCACGGCGGGCCAGGCGGCGGTGACGGCCAGCACCTCCTCCCCGTGTCCCGCGGCCGACCCGGCGACGACCAGGGCCACACACGCCAGGGCCAGCGCGGCGGCGACCCGGGGCCCGGTGCGTGACGCGGCGCGGGTATGCGGACCGATGGCGAAGAGAACCAGACCCCACGCCGGCAGGAAGACGATCGGCGTGCTGATCGCGGCGACAGCGACGCTGGACCCGACCACCCACCCCGGGACGCGCGCCGTCCACCGGGCCACCGTGTACCGCGTGCTCAGGCGGCGCCGTCCGGCGTCCGTGGCGGCACTGCGGAGCAGCACCGCACCGACAGTGAACACGAGTGCCGGTACCGCCGGAAAGATCCACACCACGGAGAGGCTGACCGCAGCCAGGAAGTTGATGGGGTTGACGCTCTCGGCCAACATCAGCGTGATCTGCCGGTCGCCGCCCGACTGGATCCAGAGGTAGAGGGCGGACACCGCCACCGGCACACCGAGCAGCAGGGTCCACGGCCCGGGTGACGCGGCGGCACCCGTCGGCGCGGTGTCGACAGGCCCGTCCGGGTCGGTGGCCGGCGGCCGGGAGGAGACGGGTACGACCCGCCGGGCCCACGGCCGGCGACGGGAACGGCGGTGCGCCAGGGACCGGCGACGTCGGACGCTCGGCGAGGGCGTTGCGGGCGGCGTCGATGGTGGAAGCGGCTCGCCGATGGTCCCGTCGCTCGCCTCCCGCAGCAGGGTCCCCTCCGGCTCTGGCTGGGTGCCCTGGAAGCCGGCCATGCCCAGGGTCCGGGCCATCACCCGCTGCCACGCGGCTGGCTTCTCCCGGGAGTGGTAGCTCGCCAGCAGGAACGAGTCCACGAGTGCCTTCAGGTGCGGGTCGTCGGCCGGCACCCCGACGCCGTACCGCTGCACCGGCAGTTCCACAGGGGCGGGGAAGATCTCCAGCAGCCCTTTGGAGCGGTGCGCGAAGCCACGCAGGAGGATCTCGTCGCCGGCGACCGCGTGGACCTGGCGGGCGGTCAGCTGGGCGACGCAGTCGCGGAGGTCGACGGCGGCGTGCACCTTTCCCGGGGGCTGACGACGGTGGAACTCCGCCTCCACCGTCGATCCGGCCGGCACGCAGTATCGCACCCCTGCCGCGTCCGGCGGGCCGTCGGGCCAGGCCAGCAGGGCGACCCGACTCTCCAGGTAGGGACCGGAGAAGGCGATCGTCGCACGGCGCTCCGAGGTAATCGCCAGGGCGGCGAAGAGCACGTCGACGTCGCGGTTCACCAGGAACCGGATCCGGTCCTCGGCCGCCACGGTGACGAACTGCGCGCGGACGCCGAGGGACCGGGCCAGGTATTCCGCGAGTTCCACCTCGAAGCCGCTCCGCTGCCCCTCCGGGGTCGACTCGGCAACGAACGGCAGGTCACTCAGGACACCCACCCGGAGGTCACGTCCATGGACCGACGAGCGGCGCAGGACGTCGGCCACGGTGGCTCCCGGCGGTGACTGCAGGTTGAACGCCAGCGTGGTTGCCGCCGCCATGGCCAGGCAGAGGAAGAGCGCGAGGCCACGCGAACCGACCGGGTCCGGGGATCCGTTGGTCCGCGTCCGTCGCCAGGAGCGCCGCATGCACCACCTCCGTACGTCCGGCCGGAGAGCTTGCTGTCCGCTGTCGAAGTGTCCTGCCGGCTGCCCCGGCCCCGCAGCGTACCGTCGCCGGACCACCACGCCTGGACGACCTGCCAGCCAAAGCCTTTCCATTGATAGATTGGCATGGTTGCATTTCGTCATGCGTCGATTCCTCGCGTGCCTGGTCGCCACGCTCGCGGCCAGCCCCCTCGTCCTCACCGCGCTGCCGGCCGCCGCCGCGACCACGGCACCGGCCCTGGTCATCGGCAGCGATTTCCCCGACCCCGACATCCTGAAGGTCGGCGACACCTACTACGCCTACTCGACCAACAACGGCAACGGGAACGTGCCGGTGGCCACGGCGACCTCGCTGACCGGACCGTGGACGCGGCGGCCGGACGCCATGCCCACGCTCGGCGCCTGGGCCAACGGGGGACGCACCTGGGCACCCGAGGTGTTCCGCCGCGCCGACGGCCGGTACGTGCTCTACTACACCGCGCTGAGCCGCAGCGTGGGCCGGCAGTGCATCGGCGCCGCGACGGCCGCCTCCCCACTGGGCCCGTTCGTCGCGGTCGGCACCGGGCCGCTGATCTGCAACGGCGGCGAGGGCGGCGACATCGACGCGTCCAGCTTCGTCGACAGCACCGGACTGCGGTACATGCTGTACAAGGACGACGGCAACGCGATCGGCCAGCCGACCAGCCTCTGGCTCCAGCAGGTCGCCGCCGACGGCCTGACGTTGCAGGGTGGCCGGGTGGAGCTGCTGCGCAGTGGCCGCCCGGAGGAGGCCGGGGTCATCGAGGCCCCCGTCCTGACCAAGGTGGGCAGTCAGTACGTGCTGTTCTACTCCCTCGGCGGGTACGGCGGCGACGCCTACCAGACCAGCTACGCGACCTCGACCTCGCTGACCGGCCCGTACACCAAGGCGTACCGGTCGCTGCTGACCACGGCCTCGCTGGACAACGCCGTCCGGGGTCCCGGCGGCGCCGACGTCGTCCGGGAGGCCGGCGGCGACCGCATCGTCTTCCACGGCTGGATCAACAACAACACCGCCCGGGGCATGTACGTGGCCGACCTCGGCTGGTCCGGCGGCTTCCCGGTGGTGCGGGGCAGCCGGGTCCGCTACGAGACCGAGCGGGGCCGGCTCAACAACTGCGCGGTACGCGCCACCCCGACCGCCTCGCAGGGCCAGGCGGTGGCGTACATCGACTACGCCGACAGCTGGGTGGAGGTCACCGTCTTCGCGCCCCGCTCCGGCGGCTACACCGCGCACATCGCGTACGCCGCCGGCTATGGCGACGCCCAGCACACGCTCACCGTCAACGGGGGTGGCGCGCAGGTGGTCACCTACCCGAACTCCGGCTGGGAGACCTGGCGGCAGGTCCGCGCCGACGTCACGCTGAACGCCGGTTACAACACCATCCGGCTGACCCACCGCAGCCGCTGGGCGGAACTGGACTTCATCGAGGTCGCCTGATCTGCGCACGGCCCCGGCCGTTCCCCGGGTGGGGACGGTCGGGGTTGTGGCGCGGCGGCCTCGCGCTATGGGGATGCCGCCACAGGTACGCAATCTCCACTTCTCCGGCGGCTCGGCGGCTCAGAACGTCACCGGCTCGGCCTTGACGATCTCCAGCGGCACCCCGGGTCCGTAGTACGCGGGAAGCAACTTCTTTGCCCTGTCCACATCGGACACGCCGACCTCGATGTCGCCCTTGCGCAGGGCGTCTGGTCATCCCATCGCGTCGAGGTCACGGACGGCGAAGCTGTGGTGCGCCCACTCCTCGTTGAAGATGACCCGCAGGCACGCCGAGGCGGCGCGAGGGCCGGGCGACGGCCAGCCGGGCGGGGCGTTCGGCTCGCGTACCCGGTCCAGGTCCTCCTGGGTGACGGTGGCGAGGAACTCCCGCACCTCGGTCATGCGGCCGGCCCGGACCGCCACCACCTCGGCGAAGCTCGGATCGGCACCCATGTCGATGCCGAGGTCCGCACCGTTCGTGATGAACGTCGCCGGCAACCCGAGCGGGTGGTACGGCCGTTCCCGGCCCAGTACCGCCTGACCGAACCACAGGTCGGTCGCCATCACCAGATGCCGCAGTGTCTGGACGAACGACCACTCCCCATCGACCGACCGGTGCAGATCCTCCTCCGGCAGCGACTCCGCCCGCGCCATCGTCGGCGCCCAGAACGCCTCCACGGTTTCCCACGCGGTACGCACATCGTCCGGTGTGGACGGACGCAGCTTCGTGCGCTCCGGGTACATCCGGTCCAACTCGGCCTCGACCAGCGGTGCCACCTCGACGCCGTTGACCCGAAGCCCGTCAATGGCCCCGTCGATGTCGGCGCCGTTGAGCAGGGCACCCCTGATCAGGGTGCCGCTCAGATCCACCTCGCGGAACACGCTGCCCGCGAAGTTCGTCTCGATGAACTCGGTGCCGCTCAGGTCGTCGGGTCCCGTGTAGGTGGCCATCGCCGGATCGTAGTACCCGGGACCGACAGCGACCGGCGTACCGCGTCAACGGAGATGGTCCGTACGAGCACAATCCGCCCCTACAGGAACGGGAGAAACCGGACGTTCCCGCAACGTCGCTGAACAGGCCGGCGGGCAGGCCGGTCGCGCGGTCCGCGCGCAGCTTGCGGATCTCGGTGAGTATCGACTCCAGGATTCCGGCGGTCAGGTGGTCCCGGCGTCGTCGGTGCTGGGCAGCGGGACGTCCGGTGCGGCCAGTAACTGGAGCAGCAGCCGGTGGTACCGGTCGAGCCAGTCGACGAGGGTGTCGGCGTCGAGCCGGGTCGCCGCGTACTCGACGTGCACCCACATCCCGCCCTCCGGCAGCGGGCGCAGCGACCAGGTCAGCTCGCCCCGACTGCCGGCCAGCACGACGTCCCGAGCGAGGGCCGGTTCCAGGCCGGGCAGGCGCAGCACCGGGTCGGGCAGGTCGAGCAGGTCGAAGTAGACCCGGGTCGGCGGGTGGGTGAACGCCGGGCCGAGCGCCGCGACCTGCACGACCGAGGGCACCGCCTGCCGGGCCAGCATCTGCCAGACCACCCCGGAGGTCCGCCGGGCCAGATCGTCGAAGGACGCCACCCCGGCCACCGGGACGATCACCAGGGCCGCCTGGGCGAAGACCCCCACCACCCGGTCGAACCGGGCATCGGTGCGGTTGGCCACCGAGGCGATCAGGTTGATGACCGGCGCACCGGTCATGTCGTGCATCAGCCAGACGAAGGCGGCGGCGTACACGGCGTACGGGGTGACACCGCGACTCATGGCGTACGTTGCCACCGCCTCGGCCAGCTCGGCGGGGATGGTGTGGCGGAGCACCCCGCCGGGGTCGGTGACGCCCGGGGCGGCCGGCCGGTCCGTGGGCAGCCGGAACGGGACGGTGCCGGCGGGCAGTCCGTCGAACCACTCCCGCAGCATCCGCTGGGTCTCCGGTCGGGCCAGGTACTCCGCCTCCCACCGGCAGAAGTCGGCGTACTCGGCGGGCAGCGGCGGCAGGTCGGCGGGGCGGCCGGTGACCGCCGCCTGGTAGAACTCCGCCAGATCGTCCAGGAGTGGCTGGACCGACCAGCCGTCGACGAAGGCGTGGTGGATGGCGAGGGCCAGTTCGTGCCGGTCAGGGTCCGGGCCGGCCGGCCCGTCCGTCGGCTGGAACAGCGCCGCCCGAAACGCCGGCTCCCGATCCAGGGCGAACGGGATCGACGCCCACTCCCGGATTGCGCGGTCGAGCTGGTCGGTGGGGACCGTCCGCACCGGCAGCGGCACCGGCCGGGGCTCGAGCACCTGCTGACAGAGCCCGTCGTCCCGAACCGCGAAGCGGGTCCGCAGGACCGCGTGCCGGACGGCCAGGTCGGTGACCGACCGACGCAGCGCCGCCCGGTCCAGCGGACCACGCAGCTCCAGCCGGAGGGCGACGGTCAGCACCTGCGGGAAGTCGGTCTCCTGGGCGATCTGGAACTGCCGGGCCTGACCGACGCTGGCCGGCGCGGTGACCAGCACCCGACGGCCGCCCCCGTCGCCGTCGGGGACGACCTCCGTGGTCCCGGCGACGTCACCGCTGGGGCGAAGTCGGGCCAGCAGCGCCGGCTTGAGCCGCCGCATCGTCGCGAGCAGGTCCGCGTCGAGCGCGTCGGCGGGCGCGTCGTAGTCGAGCTGCTCCCCGCGTACGGTGAGCCGCACCTCCCGGCGGCGCAGCTCGTCCAGCAGGTCGTCGACCTGGGGTGAGTCGGTCGTGGTCACAGGGTCCCCCGGATCCGTCCCGGCCGGTCGGCGTCCACCGACTCCGGCCACGCCTCACGCAACCGCCGGGCCATCCCGCGTACCGTGGGCTCGCGCAGGAAGTCCAGCACCTCGATGCTCCCGCCGGTCTCCGCGCGGACCCGGTTGAGCAGCCGCATCGCGGTCAGCGACGTGCCGCCCAGCGCGAAGAACGTGGTCTCCACGCCGAGGGCCGGCAGGCCCAGCTCGGCGCACCAGAGGTCGTGCAGCCGGTGTTCCAGGTCGTCGGTGGGTGGGGTGCCGTCTCCGGCCCACGCCACCGCCGTCCGGTCCGGTTCGGGCAGCGCGGCCCGGTCGATCTTGCCGCTGTCCGTGGTGGGCAGCTCCGGCAGGAGCGTCCAGGCGGTCGGCACCAGGTAGTCGGGCAGGTGGGCGGTGAGCCGACGGGCCAGGTCGGCCGGGTCGACCCCGGCCCGGTCGGGGACGACGTACCCGGCGAGGTAGTGGCCCCCCTCGGGGTCGCGCCAGCCGCGTACCGCCGCGTCCCGTACCCCGTCGAGCCGGCGCAGGTGGTGCTCGGCCTCGCCGGGCTCCACCCGGAAGCCCCGGATCTGCACCTGGGCGTCGGCCCGGCGCAGGAACTCCAGTTGCCCGTCCGGTCGCCACCGGAGCACGTCGCCGGTGCGGAACACCGGCCCGTACTCGGGATGGTGCAGGAACCGGGCCGCCGTCTCCTCCGGCAGCCCCAGGTAGCCCCGGCCCAACTGCCGGCCGCCGAGGTACGCCTCCCCGGGTACGCCGACCGGGGTGGGCCGGCCGTCGTCGTCGAGCACCCGGATCCAGGTGCCGGGCACCGGCTGGCCGATCGACGGCAGCTCGTCGGCGGGGGCGCTGCCGTCGAGGTGGACCCAGGTGGAGACCACGGTCGCCTCGGTCGGGCCGTACACGTTGGTGAGGGTGAACGACGCCTCCGGCGGCGCGCCCCGACGCAGCCGGTCACCGCCGACGACGAGGTGCCGCAGCGCCGGGCGGGGCCCGTCGGACCAGTCCAGGTCGAGCAGCAGTTCCCCGACCGGGGTGGGGAAGAAGGCCACGGTGATGGCGGTGTCGACCAGCCAGTCCCGCAGCCGCTCCGGGTCGAGACGGACGTCGTCGGGGACCACGTGCAGGGTGGCTCCCCCGCGCAGCGCCGGCCACACCTCGATGCAGGAGGCGTCGAAGCCGGGGCTACAGAACCAGCTCAGCCGGTCGTGGGCGGTGATGTCGAGGTCCCGGGTGTACCAGGCGACGGTGTTGCTGATCGCCCGGTGCGGGATGACGCAGCCCTTGGGCCGTCCGGTGGAGCCGGAGGTGAACAGCACGTACGCCGGGTCGTCCAGTCCGACCGTCACCGGGTGACCGCCACCGTGGTCACCGGGGTCGTCGACGGTGAGCCGGTCCAGGTGCAGGGTCGCGGCGGCCCCGGGCAGTGGGGGCAGCGTGGAGCGGGACACCACCGCACGCAACGCGCCCTGGTCGACGATGTCGGCCAGCCGGGCGGTGGGCTGCTCGGGTGCCAGCGGGACGTAAGCCGCCCCGGCGCCCAGCACGCCGAGCATCGCGGCGACCGCGTCGGCGCTGCGGGGCAGGTGGACCCCGACGAGGTCGCCGGGGCCGACGCCGGTGGCCCGCAGGGCGGCGGTCACCGACGCGGCGCGGCGGCTCAGCTCCGGCCCGGTCAGCCGCCCGTCCGGGTCGAACACGGTGGCCCGGTCCGGACGCAGCAGGGCGGGCAGCGGCGCGTCCGCACCGGCGGCCGGCGGTCCGCCGTCCTGCCACGGCAGGTCCGTCGTGGACGCACCGGTCGGGGCGGCCGGTCGGCGGTGGCCGTTCGCGCCGGCCGGGACCGGGTCTTCGCCGCGCGGGCCGGCGTCGAGGTCAGGACGGTCCCCGCTGCTCGGGCCGGTGCCGGGCTCGAGGCGGTCGCCGTCGACGGGCGGCACGGTCAGCGGTTCGTCCGGCTGGTCCGTGCCGGTCCGCAGCACCGCCGCCAGCCGGTCGAGGACACGACGCGCGGTGCCCGGGTCGAACAGCTCGGTGGCGTAGTTGAGCTGGCAGCGCAGCGTGTCCCCGAGGTCGGTGACGAAGAGGGTGAGGTCGAACGGCGCGCGGCGCACGGCCACGTCCAGCAGGGTGGTCCGGACCCCGGGCAGGTCGAACGCGAAGGCCGGCTGGTTGTCGTACTCGATGACCACGTCGAACAGCGGGTGCCGGCCGGGCTCGGGGTCGACGCCCAGGGCCCGCGCGACACGGCCGGCCGGTACATCGCCGTGGTCATGCGCGTCGAGCAGTGCGGCGCGGGCTGCCCGGACGACGTCGCCGAAGGTCGCGTCGGAGTCCACCGACAGGAGCAGCGGCAGCGTGGCGACGAAGAGTCCGACGGCGTCCTGCGCGGCGGCGGGACGGTGCGCGACCGGCGTGCCGAGCAGCACGTCGGGTTGGCGGCCGTCGCCGGTGAGGACCGTCGCGAACCCGGCCAGCAGCACCATGAACGGGGTGGCCCGGTACCGCCGGCCGACCTCGCGCACCGCCCGGGTGAGGTCCGCGTCGAGCACCAGCCCGGCGACCGCGCCGGTTCCGCTGGGGGTCGCCGGGCGGGGCCGGTCGGTGGGCAGTCCGATGCCGGGTCGGCCCGACCCGAGCCGGTCCCGCCAGTACGCCAGCTGCGCGTCGACCAGCTCCGGGGACGGCTCGTCGGTGGGGATCGGCCAGGGCGGGGGTGCCGGCAGTTCGGCCGGGCGGCCGGCCAGCGCGGCCCGGTAGCCGGCGGCCACCTCCCGGGCGAGCACCTGGGCGGAGAGGGTGTCGATGACCAGGTGGTGCATGCGGAGCACGAGCAGGTGCACCTCGTCGACCACCCGGACCAGCCGGGGGGCGAACAGCGGGCCGGCGGCCAGGTCGAAGACGTGTCGGGTCTCCTCGTCGGCGAGCCGCTCGGCGAGGGTGGCGACGTCCTGGCCGGCCGCGTCGTGCACCGGCAGGTCGACCGGGCCGGGCGGCTGGGCCACCAGGCGCGGCTCGCCGTCGACCTCACCGACGGTGGACCGCAGCGCCGGGTGCCGCCGCACCACGAGGGTCAGCGCGGCCCGCAGGGCGGCCACGTCGAGCGGACCGTCCAGGCGGACCACCTGGGACTCGGTGTAGGTGGGACGGCCGGGCAGCACCCGCTCGGCGAACCAAATCTCCCGTTGCGCCTCGGTCAGCGCGGTGGCGTCGGCGGTCGACGCCCCGGCCGGGTGGCCGGTGGTCGCCGTCGCGGCCGTCTTGTCCGATCCCGGTGCGGCGGCCGGGTCGGTTGCCGCCGGTACGGCGGTGGCGTCGGCAGCCGGTTCCGCCGGGCCGCGCAGCAGCATGCGCAGCCGGTCGACGCCGGGCAGACCGGCCAGCATCCGGTTCGGGGAGAGGCCGAAGTCGACGAAGCAGCCGATCTCGTCCACGCCCAGTCCGGTGAGGCGTTCCACCAGTGGTCGGGCCTCCTCCGGGCTGCCGATCAGCGCCCGGTCGGCGGTGTAGCGGTCGTAGGCACGCCGGAGGAGGTAGTCGAGATCCTCCGGGGTGGTGGACTCCAGGTCGATGGAGAAGCCGAGGCTGTTCGTCACCTGCCCGAAGAGGGCCAGGGACGACCGCAGGTAGTCGCAGAACGGGCCGAACGCCTCCTCGCGGGCCCGGTCACCGTCCGCGCCGAGGTAGGTGTGCAGCAACAGCACGACCCGTCCGGCATCGGGGTCCAGGCCGTGCTCGGTGCGGGTGGCCCGGTAGAGGGCGATGTTGCGGGCCAGTTGCGCGACGTCCTGGGACATCAGGTTGGTGATGACGCCGAGTCCGGCCGCCGCCGCCCGGCGGTAGCTGTCCGGGTTGCCGACGACGGCGGTGAACAGTGGCGGCATCGGCTGGACGGGGGCCGGGAAGAGCCGCACCTCGACGGGTTCGCCGTTGCCGGCGGTACGGGTGACCGCCTCCCCGCGCCAGAGCTGGCGGAACTGGTCGAGGGACTCGTACATCGCCTCCCGGTGGCGGCCGTACGTCTGCGGGGCGAGCACGAAGTCGCGGGCGTGCCAGCCGCTGGCGCAGCCGATCCCCACCCGTCCCCGGGAGAGGTTGTCCACCACCGACCACTCCTCGGCGACCCGGATCGGGTCGTGCAGCGGCAGCACCACACAGCCGGCGTTGACGCGTACCCGGCTGGTGCGGGCGGCGACGGCGGCGGCCAGCACGGACGGGTTGGGGAAGATACCGCCGAACGAGTCGAAGTGCCGTTCGGGCAGCCACACCGCGTACAGGCCGTGGGTGTCGGCGAAGGTCGCCGCGTCGAGCACCGCGTCGTAGCGGTCCTGGACGTCGGCCTGCGGGTAGTCGCCGAAGAAGTACAGACTGACGTCGACCCGCCCCGACCGGGTGCCTCCGGTGGCCGGGGTCGCGTGCCCCTCGGCGTCGGGCCTCGGCACGGCCACCGTCGCCGAGGGCACCACGGCGACCGGCGCGGCGGGTGCCCCCGCGACCGGCGCGGGGACGGACGGGGTGGCCGGGGGGCTGGTCGGCACCCACGGCGGGGGCGGGGCCGGGACCGGTCCGGTGGTCGAGCGGGGGGCCGCGCCGGGCAGGAACCCACCGGCCCGCAGGTCGAGCAGGCAACTGCGGACGGCGTCGACGATCCGGTCGGCGTCGGCGTCGGTGTGCGCGTCGGAGAGGAAGAAGTTCCGCCACTCCCAGACGTGCACCCCGGCCAGCACCAGGTGGTGGAAGAGCAGGTCCAGGTTGACCTCGGAGGCGAACCGGAACATCGACCCGAAGCGGTGCACCCGCAGCGGGAAGTCCTCTGCGGCGCAGAACGCGTTGACGGCCGCGGCGAGTCGTTCGGTGCGCCGGTTCAGCCCGTCCTGCAAGGCCGGTCCCCGCTGGCGCAGTTCGGTCAGGACGGCCCGGGCCGCGACCATCGACAGCGGGTGCTGGATGTAGGTGCCGCCGAAGAACGTGGTGTCCTGCGGCGGGGCGCTGTCGTCGCCGTACTGCCAGAAGCCGCCGTCGACCCAGTCCATGATGTCGGCGCGCCCGGCGACCGCGCCGATCGGGTACCCACCGCCGAGCACCTTGCCGTACGTGGCGAGGTCGGCGTAGACGCCGAAGACGCCCTGCGCTCCCCGCACGTGGGGGCGGAGCCCGGTGAGCATCTCGTCGAAGAGCAGGACCATGCCGTGGCGGTCGCAGGCGGCCCGCAGCGCGCGGAGGAACTCCGCCGGCTGCCGGTCCGGGTACCGGCTCTGCACCGGTTCGACCACCACGGCGGCGATCCGGCCGGCGGCCCGCTCGATCGCCGCCAGGCTGCGCGGGTCGTCGTACGGCAGGACCATGACGTCGGCCGTCGCCGAGTCCGGAATGCCGGCGGAGATCGGCACGGTGCGCCAACTGTCGCCGTCGGGCACCCCACGGCCCAGCACCGGGTCGATGTGACCGTGGTACGCCCCGGCGAACATGACGACCAGCGGGCGGCCGGTGAACGCGCGGGCCAGCCGGAACGCCGCCGAGTTGGCCTCGGTGCCGGTGGCGGCGAAGGCGACCCGGTCCATCCCGGTCAGGTCGCAGAGCAGTTCGGCGGCCTCACCGGTCTCCGGGCCCCGGGGACCGAGCCGCAGCCCGCCGTCGAGGTGCTCGGCGATGGCGCGGGTGAGGAACTCCGGCTCGTGGCCGAAGAGCAGAGCCCCGAAGCCCATGGTGATGTCGACGTAGTTGTTGCCGTCGACGTCCTCGAGGTAGGCGCCCCGGGCCCGACGGGCGGCCAGCGGGTACAGCATCTCCTTGGTGGCTCGCCGGAAGCCGACCACGGCCCGGGTGTCGGCCAGCCGCCGCCGGTGCCGCTGGGCGAGCGCCTTGGAGGTCGGCGTCCGCTCGGTGTAGCGGCGGACCAGGTCGGCGAAGTGCGCCTGCTGCCGGGGATCGAGGCGACCGCCGCCCAGCCCGGCGCCGACCCGGATGGGTCGCGGGCCGACCTGGGCCGGCTCGGTGGCCGTGGACAGCGCGGACGTCGACGTCGGGGCGGCACCCGCAGCCCCCGGGGTGACGGCGGCCGGCGTGGCGGGCTGTGGCGCGCCCGTCGCGGTCGGCGTGGCCGGCCCCGGTACGCCAGCCACGACCGGCCCGGCGAGTCCTGGCACGGTCGTCGCGGCCGGTGCCGACGTCCCAGCCGGGATCGCCGGTACGGACGACGCCGTGGCGGATGGCGACGGGACGGCGGCCAGCGCGGACAGTTGGCGGGCCATCAGGTCGGTGAACTGCCCTATCAGCGCGAGCTGGCCCCGGAGCAGCTCGTTGGTGGCGGGGTCACCGGTCAGGGGCACACCGGCCAGAGGCAGGCCGGGCACGGCCGGCGGGACGGCATTCAGCGGCACCGGACCACCGGATGGCGGGACGATGCCCAGCGGCGCCGGACCACTATCTGGCGGAACCACGGTAGGCACGGCGGGCAGGGGCGGCACCGGGGGCACCACGGCGGGGGCGACCGGCGTCCCGGGGACGGCTGGCACGGAACCGGGCGTCGTCGCCGCAGCGTCGACGGTCGCCGGGACGGCCGGAGCCACGCCGACGGTGGCCGGGACGGCTGAAGCCGTGTGACCGGCCGCCGGGAAGTCGACGGACGTCGGTGGGACGTCGGCGGCGGGGGCGCCCAACGCGGCCAGTCGCTCCGGTGCCGCCCGCTCGACGATCGCCGCCGTCAGTCGGCTCGGACTGTCGAGTTCCTCGAACAGTTCCCGCATGGGGACCCGGATACCGAAGGTCGTCTCCAGCTCCCGCAACAGGTTGATCATCAGCAGCGAGTCGGCGCCGAGGTCGAAGAAGGGCGTCTCCTCCGGCACCCGGTCCACGTCGGCGCCGAGCTGGGCGGCGGTCAGTTCCCGGACCCGGCGCAGGACGAGCGCGGTGGGGTCGGATGCCGGGGTGGCGGCCGGGGACATGGCAGGACCTCCTGCGACCGGGTGGTCGGACGGGACGGGCGGCGTCGGGCGGGGCACGGACACCCAGTGCCGGGTCCGCTGGAACGGGTAGGTGGGCAGGGGCACGCGGCGGCCGGTGGGGGCCAGTGCCGCCCAGTCGACCTCCACACCCCGGCAGAACAGCTCGGCCAGTGCCGCCGTCACCTCGGCCTCCCGCTCGGCGCGCCCGCGCCGGACCGGGATCCACCGGGTCTGCGGCCACTGCCGCCCGAGCATGGTGAGCAGCGCCTCCGGGCCCAGCTCCACGAAGGTGGTGCACCCGTCGGCGACCAGTCCGGCGACGCCCGCGCCGAAGTCCGACCGTTCGCGGGTCTGCCGGCGTACGTGCCCGGCGTCCGGCCGGGTGCCGGGTGCCAGGCGCGCGCCGCCGAGCCCGGTGACCAGCGGGATCCGCAGCGGTCGCCAGTCGAGCGTGGCGGCGTGGGCGGTGAGGTCGTCGAGGACCGGATCCAGCAGGGCAGAGTGGAACGCCCGGTCGATCGGCAGCGGCCGGTGCCGGAGGCCAGCCTCGTCGAGCCGTCGGCCGAACCGGCGCACCGCTGACGGCGGTCCCGCCACCACGTGCCGCCGTGGCCCGTTGGTGACGGTCAGATCGATCTCCGGTGCCCGGCGCAGCAGCGGGGCCAACTCGGCCTCGTCGGCCAGCACGGCGAGCGCCGCCCCCGGCGGGGTGCCGCGTTGCATCAGCTCGCCGCGCACCGCGGCCAGGTGCAGGCCGTCCTCGACGGAGAGCGCGCCGGCCAGGCAGAGGGCGGCGTACTCCCCCGCGCTCTGCCCGATCACCACGTCGGGGCGGACGCCGACCGACTCCAGCAGCCGGGCCTGCGCGACCTGGAGGGCGAACAGGGCCGGCTGCACGGTGGCGGTGGTCCACTCGTGCGCCGCTCCGCGCAGCGCGGCCAGCAGGTCGGTGCCCCAGTCCTGCCGGTACCGCGCGGCGCAGCTCTCCAGCACCTCGCGGGCCGGGTCGTACGCCAGCAGGCCGGCCGCCGCCGCGCGCAGGTTCACCCCCTGCCCGGTGCAGGCGAACACGACCGGTCCCGGGCCGCCGTCGGGAACCGAGCCCGTGACGAAGCCGCCCGATTCGCCCGCCTCGGCCGGCCGGTTCCGCAGTGCCGTCGCCGCCTCGCCGGGGCCGGCGGCCCACGTCACCAGCCGGTGCCGGCGGCGCTGTCGGCCGGCGCCGAGCGTGACCAGCACGTCCTCGGGGCGCGGCGGGTCGGTGGCGAGCCGGTCGGCTGTCCGCTCGGCGAGAGCGGCCAGCGCGTCGGGCGTCTGCGCGGTCAACGGCACGACGGTGGGCGCGCCCGACGCGGGGTCCGCTGCCGGCGCGGGTACGGCTGGCGTATGGTCGACCGCCGGCGCGAGGTGGGCGTCCGGCGCGAGGTTGACCGGCGCGGGCGGCACCGAGTCCGCAGCCGGCGCGGCCGGGGGTTCCTCCAGGATCACGTGGGCGTTGGTGCCGCCGACGCCGAGGGACGAGACCCCGGCCCGGCGGGGACCGGGCAGCGGCCACGGACGGACGGCCGTGGGCAGCTCGAACGGGCCGTCGGCCAGGCCCAGTTCCGGGTTCGGTCGGCGCAGGTTGGCCACCGGTGGGATTCGGCCGTCCCGGACCGCCATCGTGGCCTTGATCAGCCCGGCCATCCCAGCGGCGGTGTCCAGGTGGCCGATGTTGGCCTTCACGGCGCCCAGCGGCAATGGCGTGTCGCGGTCGGCGAAGACCGTCCGCAGGGCCGCCATCTCGATCGGGTCACCGACCCGGGTGCCGGTGCCGTGCGTCTCCAGGTAGCCGATCGACGCGGCGGGCACGCCCGCCGTCGCCAGCGCGTCCCGGATCACCCCGGCGTGGCCGTCCGCCGTCGGAGCGGTGTAGCCGGTCTTGGCCGCCCCGTCGTTGTTGACCGCCGAGCCGAGGATCACCGCGTGCACGGTGTCCCCGTCGGCGAGCGCGTCGTCGAGGCGCTTCAGTAGGACGGCCGCGACCCCATTGCCGCCGACCGTGCCGTCGGCGTCGGCGTCGAAGGACCGGCAGACCCCGGTACGGGACAGGATCGAGCCCTCCGCGTGCCGGTAGCCGGCCACCCGGGGCACGTGCACTGCGGCGGCACCGGCCAACGCCAAATCGGACTCCCCGGCCAGCAGCGACCGCGCCGCCAGGTGCACCGCGACCAGCGAGGTGGAGCAGGCCGTCTGCACGCTCATCGCCGGGCCGGTCAGCCCCAGCCGGTACGCCACCCGGGTGGCCAGGAAGTCGGCCTGGTTGCCGATGGTCACCTGCAACGCGGTGAGGTGGTCGACCGGGTCGGTGCCGGACAGTTGCTCCAGCAGGTAGGAGCGCAGCGAGTACAGGTGCATGCCGGAGCCGGCGAAGACCCCGACCCGGCGCGGTGTGCCGGCGTACCCGGCGTGCTCCAGCGCCTCCTGGCAGACCTCCAGGAACAGCCGCTGCTGCGGATCGGTCAGCGCCGCCTCGCGCGGCGCGATGCCGAACGCCTCGGCGTCGAAGCTCTCGATGTCCGCGAGCGCGCCGCTGACCGGCACGAACGTCTCGTCGTCGACAAGGGCGGCGGGCCAGCCGGCGGCGAGCAGCTCGGCCCGGTCGAAGCGGCGTACGTCGACCTGCCCGGCGAGCAGGTTGCGCCAGTAACCTGCGGCGGTGTCCGCGCCGGGGAAGCGCAGCGCCATGCCGACGATCGCGATCCGCCCGTCGCCCGCGACCCGGGCGCCGGCCGCGCTGGCAGTGTGCGACGCGGAACCGGCCAGCAGGTCCACCAGGTACGCCACCAGCGCGGTCGGCGTGCCGTGGGTGAACAGGGCGGTCTGCGGGAACCGTGCGTCGAGTGCCTGTTGCAGCAGGGTGTGCAGGCGCAGCAGGCGTACCGAGTCGAGGCCGACGTCGTGGAACGCCGTACGTTCCTCGAACCCGGCCGGCAGGGCCTGGCGCAGCACCTCCCGGACGGTGCGGGCGACGGTCAGCGGATCCCGACCCGGGGTACCCGTCCCGGCCGGCCGGGGCCCGGGTGCCACCGGCACCGGGGCGGCGAGCGGGGCCGCGGCAGGCGGTGGCACGACGGGGCGTGGCGCGACGGGGGCGACCGTCGTGGGCGGGCCGGCCGGCATCGGCCGGTGCTCCGGGATGCCGGGCGGTGCCGGGTCCGGCAGGCTCTCCGGAGCCGGTGGGTCCTCAGGTGCCACGAGGGCGGGGGTGCCGAACGCGTCCACCGGGTCCGGCGCGGAGACGCCAACCGCGTCCACCGGGTCCGGCGCGGGCGCGGCGACCGCCTCCAGTGGCCGGACCGGCCGCACCAGGTGCCGGACGCGCGCCGCGTCCGGGTCGACGCCGGCGAACAGCTGCCCCGGTGCCAGGCGCACCGCCACCCGGGCCAGCGCGAGCCCCTCGGTGGCGGAGAGGGTCCGCAGGTGTCGCCGGGTGGCCTGCTCGACGCCGGCCCGGTCGGCGCTCATCCCGACGCCACGCCACATCCCCCAGCTCACGCACTGCACCGGTCGGTCGGCACCAAGGTGCGCGCAGAGCGCCTCGAGGAAGGCGTTGCCGGCCGCGTAGCCGCCGGTGCCGACCACCGGCACCAGCGCCAGCAGGGAGGAGAACGCCACCAGGCGGCTGCCGGGCCGGTGCCGCAGCAGCCGGGCCACCTGCACCGAACCGTCCACTTTGGCCGCTGCCTCGGCCCGCCACCGCCGGGGGTCGATCTCGGTCAGCGGGGCCTGCCGGTAGTCACCGGCGAGGTGCAGCACTCCGTCCAGCGGCGCCCGCCACCACCGTTCGGCGGCGTCGACGGCGGCCCACAGGGCGGGGCCGTCGGTGACGTCGGCGGTGGCGTACCGCACCCGTCCGGTGCCGCCGGCCAGGTCCGCCACGCCGGCGGAGACCTGGTCCGCCGGCGTCCGGCCGACCACGAGCAGGTGCAGGTCGAGTTCGGTGGCGAGCCGGCCCAGGACGGCCCGGGACACGCCGCCGAGGCCGCCGGTGACGAGCCAATGGGTGCCGGCCGGGACCACCGGCCCGTCGGCGGTGGCAGGGCCGGTGCGCTCCCGCGCGACGTCGTCCGCCTCGACCCGCCGCAGGGTACGTACGAGCGGCACGTCCCGCCAGGCCACGACGCTCTCCCGGTGCCGCCAGCCGGTGGCCGCCGCGAGGACGGCGGCGTCGGTGGGCAGGTGCCGGCCGGGCAGGTCCAGGTGCCAGGTGCGGATCTCCGGGTGCTCGACGCCGAAGGTCTCGCCGAGGCTGGCGGCAAGCGCGGCCGGGTAGCAGCCGGACTCGTCGCCCCGGATCCGGTACAGGCCCTGACTGACGGTCAGCACAGTGCCCGTCCAGCCGGCGTCGGCGAGCGTGCGCAGCAGGCGGAGGGTGCCGGTGCCGCACGCCTCGACGGCGGCGTCGACGGCCGACGCGTCGTCCGGGTCGGGGGTCGGCAGGTAGCTCGGCGCGAAGACGACCAGCGCGGGCACCCGGCCCGGTACGGCCAACGCGTCACGCAGCGTGCTCGGGTCGCCGGCCGGTCGGCCCGGCCCACTCCCGTCGTCCGCGGCGGGTTCGTCGACGATCACCACGTCGGGCAGCACGTCGTGCAGGGCCACAGCGAGTCCGAGCCGGTCGGTGACCACGAGCACCGGTCCGGGCGGCGGGTCGGCGGGCATCACCCGGGGGGACCAGTCCGGGCGGTAGAGGCAGTCGGGGACGGTGTCGGGGCCGCTCTCCAGCACGTCGGCCCGGCGTTCGCCGGCGACGTACCCGCCGTCGAGCAGGCGGGTCCGCATGCTGCTGCGCTGGATCTTGCCGCTGGTGGTCTTCTCGAACCTGTCCCGGGGCACCGGCACTAGGCGGGCCGTGGCGATCTGGAGCCGGTCGGCCAGGTGACGACGGATCCGGGTCAGCAGGGCGGCGTCCGGGTCTCCTTCGGCGACGAAGAGCACCACGATCTGCTCGGTGCCCTCGGTGTCCGGCGCGCCGACCGCCGCGACGAAGCTCGCCGCGACGCCGTCCACGTCGCCCACCACGTCCTCGATGTCGTGGCAGAAGTAGTGGACGCCGTTGACGATGATGACCTCTTTGCCGCGTCCGGTGATGGTGAGCCGGCCGTCGGTGAGGTACGCGAGGTCGCCGGTGTCGAACCAGTCCCCGTCGGGGAAGGCGGCCCGGTTGGCCTCGTCGTTGCTGAGGTACCCGGGGGTCACCCGGTCGGAGCGGAGCTGGAGCCGGCCGATGTGCCGCTCGGGCAGGGCGGTGGTGCCGTCCGGGCCGGTGATCCGCAGTTGGGTGCCGGGGGTCGGGGCGCCCATGCTGAGGAACCCGGTGACGCCGGGGCCCAGGGCGTCCCGCAGGGTGACCCGGATGCCGTCGGCGGCGACCTCCACGTACTGCACGGCCGAGTCGTCGGCGGGCTGGTAGCTGGCCACCGTGCTGGTCTCGGCCATTCCCCAGGCGAGCAGCATGGTGTCCGGCTCGATGCCGAAGCCGCGCATGTCGGCCAGGAACCGTCGGACCACCGGCACGGTGCACTGCTCACCGGCGTTGACCAGGCTCCGGACGTGCCGCAGGTCCCACCTACGCTCGGGTCGGGTCCGCAGCGCCTCGGAGACGAGCTTGTACCCGAAGTTCGGGGACCAACTGTGCTGGATCACGTGGCGTTCCAGCAGGTCGAGCCAGAGCAGCGGGTCGGCGAGCACCAGGGCGGTGGTGACGTTGGTGGTGCCGCAGCCGAGCACCACCGGGCCGATGTGCATCGTGACGACCCCGGCGACGTGGTCCAGCGGCAGCCAGTTGAGCACCTCGTCGCCGGGGCGCATCCGGCCGACCTGCCGCGCGGCGTGGGCGTAGCCGACGATGCCCCGGTGGGTCATCGGGATGATCTTCGACCGGCTGGTGCTGCCCGAGGAGAGCTGGAGCATCGCCACGTCACCGGGTTTCGGCCGGTGCAGTTCGGCGGCAGGCGGGTGGTCGCGGCAGTCGGCGACGTCGAGCACCCGCATCCCGTCGAGGCCGTGGCGGTCCGCGTAGCTGGCCAGGGCGGCGACGGTGCCGTCGCCGGAGAGGACCGGGGGTCCGTCGAGGCCGCGCCAGGCGTGCTCCAGTTTGTCCAGCGTGGCGTTACGGTCGGTGTAGCCGGGGGCCTGGGCGACCGCCACGGCGTGCAGACCGCCGATCAGGCAGGCCCACAGCGCGACGCAGTGGTCCAGCAGGGACGGCATGTGCAGGATCACCGGGTCACCGACGGTCAGGCCGGCCGCGCGCAGCCCGGTCAGCGTCCGCCGGGCGGCGACGAGCAGGTCGGGGTACGGCAGCAGCCGGGTCCCGTCCTCCTCGACGACCCGCAGGCCCCGGTTCGGCCACCGCTCGGCGGTACGCAGCAGCGCCTCCGGCAGCGTCGTCGGGTCGTCCGGGTGGGTGACCAACGCGGGAGCGTCCGCGATCGCGGGCGGGCCGACCGGGGGCAGGAAGTCCGGGGGCGGAGAGTCCGGGGCGCTGGTGGGGGACACCGGGGCGGACGTCGTCGCCCAGCGGGAGGGCAGTTCGATCAGGTCGGCCAGGTGTCGCCGGGCGTCCGACGGTGCGGGTGCCGGCCGTACCGGGGCCCCGACGGTGCCGGCCACCGGCAGCGTCGCCAGCGCGGCGGCGTCCGGGGTGCCGTCGGCGGCGCGGGGAATGCCGGAGACCACGGCCACGGTCAGTGGCGCCGTGGACGGCTCCCGCAGAGTCAGCGCGACCGCCTCGGCCGTGCGCCGGGCCCGGATCGGCGACACCGTGGCGGCGGGCACGACGTAGGCGACCCGGCGGACGCGTCCGTCCCGGTCGGCCCGGTCGAGCACGGCGACCTCGGTGATCTCGGCGCGGTCGGTGAACGCCCGCGTCACCTCGTCCACGGTCAACGTCCCTTCTCCTCGGCCGGGGTCGTCACGGCGACCGGACCCGCCGGCCCGGTGTCCGCGACCGCAGTGCCGCCGCCGGTGGCGACGGTGGGTCTCTGGGACCGGCGACGCAGCGCGCCGGCCAGCGCGACGGCGAGGGCCAGGACGACCACCGTGCCGTGCATGGTCGCCGCCACCGGCAGGGGCCGCCACAGTTCGAGCAGGCCGGCGGCGACCAGCATGCCCACGCCCAGCCCGCCGTTCTCGGCCATCGCGGTCGCCCCGAAGTAGTAGCCGCGCTGCGGGTCCGGCTCGGCCTGGAGCCGGGTGGTGTAGCTGATCTCGGTGAAGCCGTCCGCCGCCCCCGCGACCAGCGCCACCGCGAAGACCCAGTAGCCGGGCAGGTCGGCGAAGGCCAGGACGAAGGCCGCCGACATGACGCAGGTGCCGACGATGAAGGCCAGTTCGCTGCGGCGCGGGTCGTCCAGCCCCGGCCCCCGCCGGCTGAGCTGTTTGACGATCTGGTGGGCGGTGAGCAGGCCGACGGCCCAGACAGCGAAGAAGTTACCCACGAAGGCGGCCGGGTCGTCCGGGCGGATCTGCGTCGCGTAGATCGGCAGGCCGACGTTGTGGGAGGCGGAGCCGAGCGCGTCGGCGGCGCGGACCACCACGATGACCAGGATGGCCGGCGCGGCCAGCAGCGCGGCGAACGCCAGCCGACGCTGCCGCCGGGACTCCGGACGATCGCCGGTGGCGGGTGCGGCCGGTTCGGCCCGGCGGTTCGGGAACGGCAGCGGCAACACGGCCAGTAGCAGGCCGGAGAAGAGGAACGTCCCCGCGTCGACCAGGAACGCCGCCTGGTAACCCCACCAGCCGACCAGCAGGCCACCGGCGGCGAAGCCGAGCGTCATCGCGACCGCCCGACCGGTGACCAGCAGCCCGTTGGCGGTCACCCGGTCGGTGTCGGACACCAGGTCGGGCACGCTGCTGCGCAGCAGGACCGAGGAGGTGGTGCCGAGCAGTCCGCCGACCACCGCGACGACCGGGAGCAGGCCGAGGCGTACCGAGGTGGGGGCGACTGCCAGCGCGACCAGCGCGGCGGCCTGGGTCAGGTCGCAGGCGACGAGCATCGGGCGGCGCGGCAGTCGCGCGGCCACGGTGCCGCCGGCCAGGCCGGCAAGGAAGCCGGCGCCCAGCCGCAGGGCCATGAAGGCGCCGGTCTGCAGGGCGCTGCCGGTCGCCTGGTAGACGAACAGGTTGAGCGCCACCATGTTCAGGTAGCTGCCGAACGCCGAGACCGAGGAGCCGACCACGAGCACCCGGAACAGGCCCAGTCGACGGGACGCGCGGACCTCCGGCATCAGGCGTACCACCCGGTGGGTGACGGCCGGCGGGCAGCCGTGGTGCGGCGGAGAGACTCCACGTGATCCATCCCGTCTCGGCCCGACGAACAGCACTGACGCCCGTCGATCATACGGACCCGCCCAGTCTGCCGAAAACGATCAGCCGTCGCCAACAGAGCCCGGTGGGTAACTTTCCGTCACCAGCATTGGGCAGCGCGCGGTAACCGGTTCGGGACGCTGCGTCCAGCATGGATCAGTTTGCCTTGATCAGCCACACTCGCCCGGTGCGCTCCTGTCACATCCCTCGAGCCGTACCGGGAGTGGGCTGGTCATGTGGTTGATCTGGTTGGGCGGTGGCGTGCTGCTGGTCGCGGCGGGCGCCGCGACCACACTGGTGCCCCGCTGGCGCACGCGCCAGCAGGAACGACGGATCGCCTGGTCGGCGGCCCGGGCGGCGATCGACAGCGCGGCGGTCAGCCGGGACGCGGCACCGCGTCGGGTAGCCGAGGCGGAGCGGCTGATGAGCCAGGCCGAACTGGTCGCCGCCGACCACGGCGGGGTGGACGCGGCCCGGCTGGCGGCCCGGTACGCCCAACAGGCCGACCGGCTGTGGCGGGCGGGCCACGATGACTGAGCGCAGCACGCGCCACCGCCTCGAACAGGTGCGCTGGGTGTTCCTCGGGGTGGCCGTGCTGGTCCTCGTGGTCTTCCTGCTCGCCCAGCGGCAGAGCGTCGACGTCAGCTACGGCCGCTCCCCCGCCTCGGCGGCGGTGCCGGAGGGGTCGGCCGGGGAGCTGTCCGACGCCACCGTCCCGTCGACGGCCGAGATGACGGCGATGGTGGCCGCCGCGCCAGTGGTACGGCTACCCGGGTCGGTGGCGTACTGGGACGAGCAGCGGGTCCGCGAGGTGATCGACGACCGGGACGTCCGCATCATCGTCGCGCCGCCCGGCCTCGACAAGGCCGAACGCGAACGGGTGTGGGACGTGGAGGACGTGACGGTCCGGGTGCTGGGCCTCGAGGTGAGCGGGGGCCTGTACCAGGCCAGCGCCGACGACCTGACCGGGTGGCGCGCCCAGTTCGCCACCGGGGACGTGACGAACCTGCTGGTGACGCTGATCGCCACGCTGGGCAAGGAACCGACGCCGCCGGACACCGACGCACTGCGCTGGCGCGACCCGGACGCGGCCGAACTCGCCGAGGTCACCGCCGACCTGCGCGCCACCGGGCTGCACGTGGCCCAGGGCGCGACGCTGAGCGCCGTACCGGACAGGACGGCGGCCACGGCCTTCCCGGACGGCGACGCGCTGTACGTCGCCCTGCCCCGGCAACGGCAGGGCGAGCCCGTCGCCCGGTACGGACCCGCGCTGACCGGGATCTTCCCGGACCGGCCCATCGTGGTGCTGTACGGCGCCTGGATCGAGTACCACGGTCCGCACGGCGAGGAGTTCGCCGAGGTGACCGGGGCGAGCTTCTACGGCCAGTTCGCCGACCGGCTCAGCCGGTACGACTATCCGCAGAACAACGTGCTCTCCGCGTACCTGGCCCGGGTGACCGACGTGCGGTACACGGGGCTGTTCGACCGGCCGCTGCCGTATCGGCCGGTGGACCCGCTGCGGGTGGCCCTGCCGGCCCTGCCCTGGCTCTTCGCGGGTTGTGTCGTGGTGTTCCTCGCCCTCTCCGCGCGGTCGCTGTGGCGCGGCGTCGGCCGGGCCGGGACGGTGGTGGGCCGGCCGGGCACGACGGCGCGACTGGCCGGGCTGACCGCGTTGGCCGTGGAGATGTCCCTGCTGACCGACCGGCGCAGCGACCCCGGGCTGACCCGGGGCGTGACGAAGCTCCAGGCGGCCCGGTCGGCGCTCGACGAGGGACTGCCGGACCAGCACGTCCACGCTCTGCTGGCCGACGCCGAGGCCGAACTGGACGACACCGCCCGCGCCATGGGCGTCGCCGGCTACCGGCCGGCGCTCTACCTGCGGGAGCGGCTCGCATGACGGACCGGAAGCGGGCGCGGTTGTTCGGGACCCCGTTCGGCCTGGCCTCGCTGGGCTGCCTGGTGCTGGCCGGCTGGGCACTGTGGACCGGCGGGATCCTGGATGGTCCGATCGCCCGGGACGTCCGCGCGTCCTCGGTCTACGTCGCCCCCGGCGTCGAGCTGGACGAGGCGGCGGCGGAACGGATCATCGGCAACCGCCGGCTGGTCGTGTTGCTGCTGGAGCCCGGTGCCGACGGGAGCGACGCCTGCGACGCGGTCCGGCGGGCCGCCGACGGCACGGTGGTACTGATACTCAGCCGCGACGGCGACGACTACGACCGGTACGGCTGCGCACTGCTGCCCGACCGTGACGACGAGAACTTCGGCCGGGCGTTCGTCGCCGAGACGGTGATCGGCAGCGGCGTCGACGGGTTCGTCGACCGGCCCCTGGAGGCCCTCAAGGTCGTCACGGTCAACTACGACCGGCTGGTGAAGGCCGGCACGGTCCCCGACGGCACCCGGACCATCAGCCCGTCGCTGCCCCGCTACCTGGTCGCGGCGGCGGCGGTGTTGGCCGTACTCGCCGGCTCGACCCTGGTCTACGCAGCAGGGCGGCGGGCCGGCCGGCTCACGGCGGCTCGCCGGAGCCTGCGGGACGCCGCCGACGACAGCCGCAGCGCGCTGAGCGCGGCGACGGCCGTCCTGGCGCAACAGATCATCGACCTCGACCAGCGGTACGCCCGGATGAAGCCTACGGCCATCGCCGGCGACGCCGACCACAAGGCGTTCGTCCGGGAGTATCCCCAGCTCGTCACCGACTACACCGGACTGCTGGACGCCGTCGCGACAACGGGCGACCGGGACGAGGCAGACCTGACGGAGGTCGCCGGACGAGTGGCGGAACTGAGCCGACAGGCCGCGAAGTTGGCCCGGCTGGCGGAGACGGCCCAGATGGCACGGCCAGCCGGTTCCTGAGCCACCTACGTTCCTGGCGCTGCCCGGCATGGGGAGCGGTCAGAAAGGGGACACAGTGGATCACACCCTGGTGGTAGAAAGCAGGCGAGTGCCTCACCTCCCAGGAGATCATCGTGAACCACAACCCTGTGTCCCGTCGGTCGCTGCTGGCCACCGGCGGAGCTGCCGCCGTCGCGCTCGGCGTCACCGCGGCTGCCGGGCCGGCGACGGCCGCTCCGACCCAGCCGCCCGTCGTCACCCCGGCCGAGGCGTGGCGCCGGCTGCAGCACGGCAACCACCGGTTCTACACCGGGCACGCCCGGCACCCGCACCAGAGCCTCGCGGACCTGCGTCGCCTCGCCGCCGGCCAGCACCCGTTCGCCATCACCCTCGGCTGCGCCGACTCCCGGGTCGCCCCCGAGGTGCTGTTCGACCAGGGCCTCGGTGACCTGTTCGACAACCGGGTGGCCGGGAACATCGTCGACGACCTGCTGTTGGGCAGCATCGAGTTCGCCGTGGAGGAGTTCCACAGCCCGCTGATCGTGGTGCTCGGGCACGAGCGGTGCGGGGCGATCACCGCCACCATCGACGCCATCCGCACCGGTGGGACCGCCCCCGGTCACATCGGCACCATCGTCGACGCGCTGCGGCCGATCGTGGAGCCGGTGCTCGGGCAGCCCGGGGACGCCGTCGACAACGGCGTACGCGCCAACGTCCGCGCCCAGGTCCAGGCGCTGACCGAGCGGAGCGAAATCATCGCCGAGGGCGTGCACGCGGGCACGCTGAAGGTGGTCGGCGCCCGGTACGACCTGGACACCGGCCAGGTCACGCTGGTGAACTGACCCGTCGCATCGTCCGGTGGTCCGCTCCGCCACGCCGAAGCGGACCACCGCCGTCTTCGCCGGTTGTCGTGGGCGCGGCCACCGCGTCAGCGGCGACCTCAGGGCAGGAGCGGGCTGGCCTGGGCGTATGGACGCTGGTGACAACCAACAGCAAGCCATGGATACTCGTCGATCAGACCGCCATCCCGATCGAACAGCGAGGTCCAGGAGATGCCAGTTCAACCGAAGAGGACCCGTCTTTATTCAGCGATGCTGATAGCACTCCTGTTCGTGTTGGCCGCATGGTCGCAGCCAAGCGCGGCCGCGGTTCAGCCAGTCAAGATCCATGTCCACTATGACACGGGCTGGGGAAACTCACTGACCATTCGCGGCAGCGCGGCACCACTGAGCTGGACCACCGGCACGGCGATGACCTGGACCAGTGGCAATGTGTGGGTCTGGGAGGCGCCGTCCACTCTGCAGAGTTTTGAGTTCAAGCTGCTCATCAACGACACAAAATGGTCAACCGGTAGCAACTACAAGGTCACGACCACAAGCCCACGCTCTATCCATGTCTACCCGTTCTTCGGTGCCGCGCAGGGCAGGATGGCCAGCATCGCGAACTTCTTCTCACCACAGCTCAACAATTACCGAAACATAATTCTCTACTTGCCACCGAGCTACAGCGAGAATGCCGCAAAGCGGTATCCCGTGATGTACATGCATGACGGCCAGAATCTGTTCAACGCCCAAACGGCGTTCGGTGGGGTCGAATGGCAGGTTGACGAGACACTCAACCGCCTGATCGGCCAGGGGACGGTCCGCGAGACGATCGTGGTCGGGATCTACAACACGGCCAACCGCATGAGCGAATACACGCCAAGCGTCGATCCCCAGTACGGTGGCGGCAATGCGAACGCCTACCTTGATTTCATCCAGCAGACACTCAAGCCGTATATCAACGCCAATTACCGCACCCTCACCGCCACGCAGGACACCATGATGATGGGCTCGTCGCTGGGCGGCCTGCTCAGCTGCTATGCCGGCTGGACCCGCAACACGGTCTACGGGGGTGTGGGCTGCATGTCGAGCAGCTTCTGGTGGGACGGGGAGGAATTCACCCGCACCGTCGAGGCCCACCAGGGCAAAAAGGGTGGGCGCTTCTACATGGACGCCGGAGGCAACAACGATGGAGCGACTCAGACCGCTCGTTTCCGCGATGCGATGCTCGCAGACGGCTACACAAGCGGCTCCGACCTGATGCACGTCTACGATCCCAGCGGTTCGCACAACGAGTCGTCCTGGGCCCGCCGGCTACCCGTGCCGCTGGAATTCCTGCTGCCAGTGCGGCTGGAGATTCGCACGCAATGACCACGCGTTGACCCAACGCCTTCAGCCGGTCGCGTAGGCTCCACCCCTGCTCGGTGGACTCCGGCCGACACGCTGCAGAGCGCGACGAAGAGCAGGCATCATTCCCGTAACTGATGATCTTGGAACGGCGAGGGGCTGCGGTTGCCGGACTACATCAGATGGCTGCGACAGCAGGTCGGCCAGGCACCGGTCTTCCTGAACTTTGCCGGTGCCTGTGTGCTGCACCACGACCAGGTGCTGCTACAACGCCGCAGTGACGACGGCTGTTGGGGACTGCCAGGTGGCGCCCTGGAACTCGGCGAATCAGCCGAGGAGGCGGCGGTACGGGAAGTCGCCGAAGAGACCGGCCTGGAGGTGCAGGTCGACGGCCTGTTGGGTGTGTACACCAAGTACCGACACGTCTACCCGAACGGCGACGTCACGCAGCCGATCACGGTGTTCTTCCGCTGCTCCGTCTCCGGAGGCCAACTGACCGAAGGCGGCAGCGAAACCCAGGAACTGCGCTTCTTCGCGTTGTCCGCCCTACCGCCGCTGGGCCACCAACAGCACACCGACGCGCTCGAGGACCTACGGGCAGGCCGAACCGGCGTCTACCGATAGCCGATGCGCCACGATCAGCGGCCTGTGCCGCCTCACGCTCTCGCGGGAACGCTTGGCGGCCTGTCAGGCCGCCAAGCGTTCCAGGATCAGGCTGGGGTGAGGAGGCAGAACTCGTTGCCTTCCGGGTCGGCCATGACCGTCCACGGGACATCGCTCTCGCCCAGGTCGATGGCGGTGGCGCCGAGAGCCCGCAGCCTGGCCGCCTCGGCCTCCATGTCGTCACCCGGGTACGGGCGGACGTCGAGATGGACGCGGTTCCACACGGTCTTCACGTCGGGTGTGCGGAGGAACTGCAGGTAGGGGCCGACGCCCTTGGCGGAGCGCAGTACCGCGTTGTGGTCGGTCACCTTGAGCACGGTCCAGTCCGTGGCCTCGCCCCAGAAGCGGGCCATGACTCGCGGATCCGCGCAGTCGACCACCACCGTGGCGATCGGTCCGGTCTCCTGGTAGAGCGAGTCCAGCACGCAGAACTCGTTGCCTTCCGGGTCGGCCATGACCGTCCACGAGACGTCGCCCTGGCCCACGTCGGCGAGGGTCGCGCCGAGATCCTTCAGGCGCGCGACCACCTCCGCCTGATGAGCTGGCGAGTTGGTGGCGAGGTCGACGTGCACGCGGTTCTTCACCGTCTTGGGTTCCGGAGAGGCGATGAGGTCGACGCAGACGGCGACGGGGTCGGGGTAGACGAAGCCCTCGGGTTCGAGGTTGGTCACGCCGGGCGCCTCGCTGGAGATTCCCCAGCCGAGCGCCTCCGCCCAGAAACCGCCCAGCGCGGAGTCGTCCCGAGCCTTCATGTTGATCTGCACAAGCCGCGTTGCCATGCCGGCGATGCTAAACGACCTGCTCGGGCCGGCCGGTAGCCGGTCGGGCCACGAGGCAGCGCGTGCGGCCAGGGACGCGTGCGACAGACCCTCGTTGAATGTCGTTAGACGCTTGACGGGTTACCGGGAAGACTGGTCCCATGAGCTCGCGGCGGTTCGTCTCCCTGGACCCTGATGGGATGACCGGCGGATGGCTCTACGTGGTCGTGGAGGCCCAGACTGGTGTGCTCTACCAGCACCAGTACGGCGGCACGGCGTGTCGACAGGGACAGGTGGAGGGCTTCCTCGTTCCGATAGCAGGCGCCGACGCCTTGGACGCACTACGCCAGTTGTTCGAGAAGGACCTCAGTGGCGCCGGTACGTGGAACTATTCGTGGCCGGACGAGGAGCGGATCCGGCTCCGCCAGATCATCGGTGGTATCTCTTACTGGGCATGCGATGGACACAGCGAGGAACTGCACGCCCTGCGGCTGGACGAAAGCCGGATCCGCGAGGCCGACGAGGCATGGATACCGGTAATCACCCCGGACGGCCCTGGAGTACTCGTCTGGTTCAACTCGGACTAAACAGGGCGCTGACCGCCTTCGACACAGACCCTAGGGCCAGCAGGCAGCGCATGCGGTCAGGAACGCGGAGCCGTGCCCGTCTTGAGCGCGCCCAGGAAGCTGGTCCACGCGCCGCCGTCGAAGGCGAGGGCCGGACCGCTGCGGTCCTTGGAGTCCCGCACGCCGACGTTTCCGCCAGCGAACCGAACCTCGACGCAGGCCGCGTTACTCGCGCTGCGGGAGGACTTGAACCAGTCACGGTGAGGAGTGCTCATGCCATCTCCTTGGCGATCCGCCGGATGAGATCCAGTGAGTCCCCCGAGCCTAACGCCCGCTCCTGCGTCTCCGCGAAGGTCACCACGTAGTCCGCGACGCGCGTCGACTGGTCGATGATGTCGCTGGAGGTCAGCACCTCCTGCCAGACCAGTTCGGGCAGCCGGGGTGACGGGAAGGAGAGGATCTCAAAGGGACCACCGAGCGCGGGATGCGCCCCGGCGGTGAAGGGCACGACCCGGATCTCGATCTGCTCCGGTCGCTCGGTCACCAACCCGGCAAGATACTCAAGCTGGGCACGCATCACCGCTGGTCCGCCGACCTGCTGACGCAGCGCGCCTTCGCTGACGACAGCGGTCAGCCGCATCGACCGGTCGGCCTTCAACCGCTCCTGGCGGGCCATCCGCACGGCGATGCGCCGGTCCATCTCCGTCAACCGGACGTAGGTGTTCCCACCCCGGATGACGGCGCGGGCGTACTCCTCGGTCTGCAACAGCCCGTCCACCAGTTCGCTGTGATAGGTGCGGACGTGGTCGGCTCCGGCCTCGTAGCCAAGAAAGCGCAGGAACTCGGCGGGGAAGAGCTGGGAATACTGGTGCCACCAGGCACGACGCATGGCAGCGACCCGCAGTTCCTCCAGCTCGGCAGCGTCGGCCGCCTCGATCTCGTAGATCTTGATGAGCTGGGCCAACCGGTCGGCCGGCAGCTTGACCCGTCCCGCTTCCACACCGGACACGTACGCCTGGGTGATGCCGCTGGCCCGCGCGGCGGCCACCGCCGTCATGCCCAACTCATCCCTTCGCTCGCGCAGTCGCAGGCCAAGCTCCCACGCCTGCACCGTGGGCGATAGGGCGACGCTTCTCGATGGCTCGCGGGAACTTGCCGACTTGCCCCTCATGCCAACTCTCCAACCACTAACCACAGAACGTGTCGAACACGCTACTCAATGAAACCCGGTCAAGCCAAGGGGTTGATATAACCACAACATTGCTCGACTCTGTAACCGACAGCAGCACACCTAGCGACACGGAGTGATCACATGCAGGTTGAGGGACGGTGGGTGTACCAGGAGCAGGGCGTTCGGCACGCGTTCTCGCTCTGTCGGGTGCTCGACGCGGGCACCTTCGACCAGTCGTACGACCTGCTCGGGGTCGTCCAGGTGGCGGTGGACCGGCGCAGGCCGGAGAAGCTGTCCGCCGGGCTGCGGCCGTGGGCGCTGGCCACGCTCGCCTCCGGTGGCTACGGCTTCGGCCGCTTCTACGCGGCGTTCACCACCCTCGACGAGGACGGCGAGCCCTACCGGTCCATTGCCGAGGAGTACGTCGACTGGTCCGGCACCGAGGTCCTCGTCCCCGCCGCGCCGCTGCCGGGTCCCGACGGGTCGGAGTGACCCGCACCGTCACCGCGTCCTCCGGGGTGGCGATCCTGGCTCACGTTCATGGCGTCGGTCGGCGGCGCCGCCATCGCCTCACTGATACTCAATGCACTGGCGGTCCGGTTTCGGTGGATGCCACGCTGGACTCTCGCGATCCCCGCTGTCCTGTTGGCGGCGATGGCGCTGGCCTACGCCGCAACGTCGATCGGATAAATCCCCGTGCCTCTCACATTCCCGTCCCACCCGGCAGCGATCGTGCCCCTGAAACTTTCGCGGCCACGCTGGTTCGATGGGACGGCGTTGATCTTCGGTTCGATGGCGCCGGATCTCGCCTACGTCCTCGACGGCTCCGGCCTGCCGGTCTGGCCCTTCTCCCACCAACTTCCCGGGCTGGTCGGCTGGTGCCTCCCGATCGCATGGGTCTGCACCTGGACGACACGGCGGGCCGCGCCCGTCATCGCCGCCCACTTACCGGCCGGCGGCGCGCTGGCGCTGCGCGACTACGCATGCCTCAGCCTGGCCAGCCACCGCTGGTGGATCACCGTGACGTCCGCCCTGACCGGCGCGGCGAGCCACCTCGCCCTCGACCGGCTCGAACTGCAGATACCCGCCGCCGAGTACGTGATGCACCTACTGGGCGCGATCGGCATGCTGCTGCTCGCCCGACACATCGGCAAGCATCAGTTGCTGCGCCGGTGGTACGGCGATCCGCCGGCACGCCGGGCCCGTCCGGTCCTGTTCTGGTCTGTCACCGCGGTCGTGGCGGTGCCCGCGATCGCGGTCACACCTTTCCTGCCCGGCGCTTCCCTGGCCCACACCACGGGCGCGCGCCTGCTGTGCGCGGTCACCGCCGGGTTGCTTCTCGCCTCGGCCGCGGCGGCGATCGCCGTACGGGACCGTCGATCGGGATGGGTTCCGGGGCGACGGCGGGCGGTCGACCCGCAGGCAGCGAGTCCCAGGTCGCGGTCAGGTTCCCGCATCACCCACTGACGGTCGACCGTGTCCTGACGACCTCGTGCACGGTTGGCGGTAGAAGGAGCAGCGCCGGCTCATCGAACTTTGGGTGCAGCGGGTAGGGCTCTGATTCGCCGGGCGTTGTGCCCGGGCGGGTCTCGCCGCAGAACAGCAGCCGGCCGAGCGGATCACAGATCACCAGGGCCTTCATCGTGTTCAGAAGGGCCTTGCCGGACACGAACCGGTCCCGGCCCGCACGGCCCGCGACCGGCCGACGCACCCGCACCTCGGTGGCGTCCATCAACGCCTGCGGGTGGTGCCCGAGGTGCGCCACCGCGTCGGAGAAGGGTCCGGAGCCGGACACCTCAATCACCGAGCGCGTGTCACGGATCAGTCGACGGAGTACCCGGCGGCTGTCAGGGGGTGGACGGCGGTGGCCCAGACGGCGGGGGTCAGCCCGTAGGCCCGCCGGAACATGCGGGTCAGGTGTGCCTGGTCGGCGAAGCCGGACCGGACGGCGGCCTCGGGCAGCGGGGTGCCGGCGCGGATCAGGCCACGGGCCAGGTCGAGCTGGCGCAGCGTCCGGTACCGGGTGGGGCTGGTGCCGAAGGCGACGCGGAACTGACGGGCGACCGACCACCGGTCCAGGCCGGCCACCACCTCGAGGTCTGCGGCGCGGTGCCGGATCGTGGGTTCGTCGGTGAGCAGCGCCCGGACCCGGTGCACGGCGGCGAGGTCGAGCGTCGGCCGGCGACCTCGGACGGGGGCCGCGTGCGCGCGCAGCAGGTCCGCGATCGCGGCGGTGGCCTCCACCGACTCGATCTCGTCGAGCGGCTCGTCCAGGTGGGTCAGGGCGTCGACGAGGACGCGGGGCACCCCGACCGGCCGGACCACCGGATCGGCGACGAAGGGCAGCGGCCCGCCGCCGAGGGCCGCTCGGACCAGGGCCGGATCCAGGTAGAAGATCCGATAGCCGAACCCCTCGTCGGTGCCGCCCGCGCCGTCGTGCACCTCGTCGGGGTGCAGGACGTGCCACTCGCCGGGCAGGCAGTAGCGCTGTTCGGCGCGGTAACGGAACGTCTGCACCCCGGTCCGGGTGACGCCGACGGCGTACCGGTCGTGGCGGTGCGGGGAGAACCGTTCGCCGCGCAGCTCGGCCGCGAGACGCTCGATGCCCGCGCCGCCGGCACCGAGGCGAAGCCGAACCCCCGTCGCGAGGCGCCGACCTTGGGGCGTCGACGTGAGGTGACGGCGCAGCAGGGCACGGTCCGCGCGGCCGGAGGGCAGGTCGCGGTCCGTGTGACCGGACGACAGTCCGCGCGGCCGGAGGCCGCCCGCGGTCACCGGGCTGCCGCCGTCCCCTCGGCGGGGCCGAAGACCACGAGCACGGTGAGATCCTCGGTGACGTCGACGAAGCGGTGCTCCTCCCCCGCCGCGACGAAGACCACGCTGCCGGGTCCGACGTCGACGGACTCTTCCGGCGTACGCAGTCGGCCCCGGCCACGGACCACGACGTAGATCTCGTCCTCCGTGTGCGGCCGCTGAGGGTCGGGCATGCCGGCGGGGATCGTGTAGGTGCCGAGACTGAGGTGGGGCACCCGCAGGTGCTCGACGTACGTGGCCCCGGCCTCGACGTGGTGCCGGCCGGCTTCCGCGATCACCCTCATGTCCGTCTCCCCCGCTGTCGTCCCGCCGTGGCCCGGCTAGCCGGCCGGTAAGGGCACGCTCCTGTCCGGCGGCCCTGCCGATGACATCCCACCGCAGGTGGACGTCCGGTTCGCGGTCCAATCCGCTGATCCTGGCCTGTGCACGATCGTTCAAGACACAGGGTCACCCGAGCGCCTACAACAGACCGACAGACGACCGTGGAGGTGACCGCGACGATGACGGGGACGGTGGGGTTCGTCGGCCTCGGGGTGATGGGCCAGCCGATGGCGGTGAACCTGGCCCGCGCCGGAATGCCGCTGCTGGTCTGGAACCGTACGGCCTCACGGTGTGACCCGGTGGTGGCCGCCGGCGCCGAGCGGGCCGGCGGATCGGGCGAGGTGTTCGCCCGGTCCGAGGCGGTGGTGCTGATGCTCGCCGACGAGCCGGCGGTCGACGCCGTCCTGGGGCGCGGCACCCCGGAGTTCGCCACCGGGGTCCGGGGACGGACGGTGGTGCAGATGGGCACGTTCGCCGCCGACTACTCCCGCGCGCTGGCCGAGGACATCGCCGCAGCCGGCGGCAGCTACGTCGAGGCACCGGTGTCCGGTTCGCGGGGTCCGGCCGAGGCCGGTGAGCTGATCGCGATGGTGGCCGGCGACGACGCGGCGGTCGCCCGCTGCCGGCCGCTGCTGGCGCCGCTCTGCGCCGAGGTGTTCGTCTGCGGTGCCGTGCCCTCGGCCCTGGTGACGAAGTTCGCGGTCAACCTGTTCCTGATCACCATGGTCACCGGGTTGGCGGAGGCCGTCCACTTCGCCGAGGAGCACGGCGTGGACCCGGCTCTACTGAACCGGGTCCTCGACGCGGGGCCGATGGCCTCGGCGGTTTCCCGGGGCAAGGCGGCCAAGCTGGTCCGACGGGACTTCGCGGTGCAGGCGTCGATCGCCGACGTACTGAAGAACAACCAGCTCATCGCCGCCGCCGCCCGCAGCCGGGGCACCGCCGCACCGCTGTTGGACGTCTGTCACGCGCTCTACGGCGAGACGCTCGGGCTGGGCCACGCGGACGCGGACATGGCCGCGGTGATCCACGCCCTGCGGGCCCGTACCCGGTCCGCGTGACCTCCCGGACGCCCCGCTACGTCACCGGTGGGCCGGGCGGACGACGGTGAACACCGCGCCGGTCGGGTCGGCGAGCGCGGCGACCCGACCCGTCGGCACGTCGCGCGGCGGCACCAGGAGCCGTCCGCCACTCCCGGCGACGCGCTCGGCGACCCCGTCCGGGTCGGACACCGCGAAGTAGACCATCCAGCCGGTGGGCAGCAGGTCGGCCAGCGGGGCGGGCAGGGCCAGGCGGCCGGCGACCGGGCGGCCGTCGTGGATGAGCAGGGCGTACGTGTCGTCGGGCGCGCCGGGCGGCACGCTGGCCGCCAGCCCCAGGGTGCTGGTGTGGAACCGGTCGGCGTCGCCGGGGTTCGCCGTCATGTACTCGTACCAGCAGGGCCGGCCGGGTCCGGGGGACGCGGCGGTCGCCCCGGCGCGGACGCGGAAGCAGCCGCCGATCGGGTCGTGCACGTCGTCGCCGTCGAGGCGGGCTCCGGCGTCGGTCGCCGCAGCTCGGACCGCCTGCGGGTCGTCGGCGGCGAAGACGGTCCACCAGCGGGCCGGCCCGGCACCGGTACGCAGGGCGGCGGCGGGCACGCCGTCGGCGAACGCGGTGACTCCCTCGGCGGTGTCGACGTACGTCCAGCCGAGCAGGTCGGTGTAGAAGGCGCGGACGGCGTCGACGTCGCTGGTGACGAGTTCGACGCGGTCCGGTACCGCCGGGGTGGTGGGTGCGCTCACCTGGATCTCCCGATCAGACGGCGTGGTCAGTGGTCGGGATGTCGTACCACGGCGTCGGCGTCGATGGTGGTATGCCGTTCGTCACGGACCCGGTCGAGCAGCAGGTCCAGCGGGACCGGCCGGCCCAGATGGTAGCCCTGTCCGGAGTCGACGCCGAGGCGGTGCAGCGCGGCCACCAGGCCGGCGTGCTCGACCGACTCGGCGACCGTCCGCATGCCCAGCCCGTGTGCGGCGCGGACCACGGCGTCGATGAGCACCGGATCGGCGCCGCCCCGGTCGGCCTGACGGACGAAGTCACCGGCGATCTTGACGGTGCTGAACGGCAGGTGCTTGAGGTAGGCGAAGGAGCCGAACCCGGCGCCGAAGTCGTCCAGGCTCAACCGGCAACCGGCGTCGCGCAGGGTGCCGGCGAGGTTGCGGACCGCCGCCACGTTCGTGATCGCCGCGGTCTCGGTCACCTCCAGGCCGAGCCGGTCGGCGTCGACACCGACCCCGCGCAGCCGCCGTACCACCCAGTCACCGAAGCCCGGTGACTCCATCGACCGGGCGGAGATGTTCACGTCGAGGCGCATGCCGGCCGCCACGGCGGCCGGGTCGGCCAGCGCCGAGGTGGCGGTGGCCACCACCCACCGGTCGAGTTCGCCGATGAGGTCGTCCCGTTCCACGGTGGGCAGGAAGTCGCCGGGGGCCAGCGGCGGTTGCCGTCCGTCGCGCAGGCGGATGAGCAGTTCGTGGCTGACCACCTCGCCGGTGAGCAGGTCGACGATCGGCTGGGCGTCGAGCTGCATCCGGTGCTCGTCGAGGGCGCTGCGGACCCGGGTCACCACGTTGACCCGCTGCACCGCGTGCCGGTAGTGCTCGGGCAGGTACAGCCGGGCCCGGTTGCGGCCGGCGTTCTTCGCCTCGTACAGGGCGAGGTCGGCGTGGGCGAGCACCGCGTCCCGGGTGTCGCCGGCCTCCAGCGAGGCGGCCCCGACGCTGAGGGTGACCCGCAGGCCCGCGCCGGCCAGCGGTACGGGCGTGCGCGCGGCCGCGTCGCACAGGGTCTCGGCGACGGTGAGCGCGTCGCTGGCCGAGGTGTCGGCCAGCACCACGGCGAACTCGTCCCCGCCGAGGCGGCCCAGGACCGTGCCGGTGGGCAGGTGGCGCACGAGCAGTCGGGCGAGCACCCGCAGCACGTCGTCGCCGACCCCGTGCCCGTGCACGTCGTTGATGTCCTTGAAGTTGTCGATGTCGATCAGCAGCAGGGCGCCGGGCGGACCGTCCTCCTGTGCAAGCAGTTTGTCCAGGCTGGCGAGCAGGGCACGCCGGTTGGGCAGGTCGGTCAGCGGGTCCCGTTCGGCCAGGCGGGTCAGCTCGTCCTGGACCTGGCGGGTCTCGGTGATGTCGTGGGCGGTGCCGAGGACCCGGGTCGGCACCCGGGCGGCGTCGGTGAAGACCTCGCCGTAGCACTCGAACACGCGCTGGGTGGTGCGGTCCGCGAGGTACATGCGGTGGGTGTAGGAGAACGGCCCGCCCTCGCGCAGCGCCCGCTCCAGCTCCGCCTCGATCATGCCGACGTCGTCGGGGTGCAGCAGTTGCCGGTACGACTGGTAGTCCAGTTCGGTGCCGGCCGGGTAGCCGAACATCTGCAACAGCACGTCGGACCAGACGACCAAGTCGGTGGCGAGCTCCCACTCCCAGGTGCCCACCTTGGCGAGCTGCTCGATGTGGGCCAGGCGCCACCGGTAGTTGCGCCCCGCCTCGCGCTCCCGGCGCTCGGCGGTGACGTCGCGCAGCTCGTACAGGCGTAGGGGTTGCCCGTCGTGGTCGACGGGGTGGCAGCGCACCTGCAACCAGCGGGTGGTGCCGTCGGGCTGCGGCCAGGGCAGCTCGGCCGGGGTGCCGTCCGGGGTGGCTTCGGCCAGCGGCAGGTCGTCCAGGCACACTCCCAGACGCCGGGCGGCCGAATTGGACCAGAGGCAGCCACCGTCGGCGGCGAGCATGGTCATGGCGGTGGAGGCGACGTCGGCCGCGACCGCCGGCAGAGTGTTCACCTGGTGGCCACCCCATCCCCTTTGCCGACCACGGCGCCCGTGGCGCCGACACACCGTTGTCCGGCGGCGACGCGGAGTCTACCCACGGGCGCGCCGGGCGTGTGCCATGCCATCGGGCCGGTGGACCCCGCCGACGGATCGGACCGGGCCGTCCGACGCTGCCTGCGCGGGCGCGACCCACCGTACGGACAGCAGCGGTGGTCGCCACGATCGTGGCGACCACCGCTGTCGGGGGAGGATGGAACGATCAGATGATCTCGACGCCGTAGACGCTGAGTGCCTCGGTGACCGGCTGGAAGTAGGTGGTTCCGCCGAAGGAGCAGTTGCCGCTGCCGCCCGAGGTCAGGCCGAGCGCGGTGGAGCCGCTGACCAGCGCGCCGCCGCTGTCCCCCGGCTCGGCGCAGACGGTGGTACGGATCAGGCCGGTGACCGTGCCCTCGGCGTAGTTCACCGTGGCGTCGAGCGCCTGGACCGTCCCGTTGTGCAGCCCGGTGGTGCTGCCGGAACGCTCCACCGACTGTCCCACGTAGGCGTCGGCGGCGCCGGTGATGTCGCGGGTGGTGCCGTCGTACAGGTAGACGCTGCCATCGGCGGCGGCCGGGGTGCTGTGCTGGACGATGCCGTAGTCGTCGCCGGGGAAGCTGCCGGTGCCGCCGGAACCGAGCAGGGCGCTCTGCCCGGAGTCGGCGTACCAGTTGGCGGCGATGTCGGTGCAGTGTCCGGCGGTGAGGAAGTAGTGGGTGTCACCGCTGCGGACGTTGAAGCCGAGCGAGCAGCGTCCGCCGCCTTCGGCGTAGATGGCCTCGCCGCCGGCGGCCCGGGTGCTCAGCACCCCGGACTCGCGCTCGACGCGGACCGTGCCACCGAGCCGTTCGGCGACCGCCTCGACGCGCTTGAGCTTCGCGCCGGTCACCGTGCGGTCGACGGAGACGACCACCTGGTTGGTCGCCGGGTCGGTCCACCACGCGGTGCCGGGGATCCGCGCCGAACGGTCCAGCTCGGTGGTGGCCCGGGCCAGGTCGGCGGCGCTTCGGGTGACCAGCTTCGGGGTGGCGCCGGCCGCGCGGACCTTCCGGGCGGTGGCGTCGTCGGTCACGGTGACGACCATGGTGCCGTCGGCCTGGGCGTACGTCCCGGCGGAGCGGTCGCCGAGTGCGGCGGCGAGCGCGGTGGCCTGGTCGGGGGAGGCGGCTGTCTCGGGTGCGGCCTGTGCGGGTGTGCCGGTCAGCGTGCCGATGACCAGCACCCCGGCCACCGCGGTCGCGGTGACGTGGCGCAGCGGGGACCCGGAGAGTCGCATGTGCATACCTCCATGGACGATGGTGGGCCGCCGATCAGGCAGCCCCGGACGACCTTTCGGCTGGTGGAGCTCAGCCGATCGGAGTGCGTCGAAGTATTCACACGTCTGACATCCGTCGCAAGAGTGCCGGTTGGTCGGACTAGCGGCTCTTCGCTGCTTCAGTACCGACAGCGGCCTGTCAGATGTTTAGTGGTGATTCAAGCCATCTGCGCAGGTCAGCATGGTTGCAGCGGAACCCGCCGGTAACATCGGCGGACCATCCGGCGAAGCGCTCCCAAAAATGTTCAACTTTCGTCCGGGCCCCGCCCCTCGGCGGGCCCGCCGTCACCCGCCGAGGCGACCCGGGTGCAGGTAGTCGTCGAAGGTTCGGCGGGGCCGGAATCCACGGGCGCGGGCCCGTCCGGTGTCGAGCACCACGCCCCGGGCGAGCTGGTCCACGGCGTACCGGGTCAGGGCCGGCGGGCGGCGGGTCAGCCGGGCCAGGGCGGCCGCCCCGGTCGCGGCGACGACGGCCACCCCCACCGGCAGGTGCGCCAACCGCGCCCGGCTGCCCGTCGCCGCGAGCACCGCCCGCAACACAGCATCCCGCGAGTACGGCCGCTCGTCGGCGATGTTGTACGCCCCGGCCGGCCAGGCGGACGCGGCCAGGCAGGCGTCCGCGAGGTTCTCCACGGCGGTGAGGCTGAGCGACACGTCCGGGCCGGGTACGGGCAGCCACGGTCCCCGGCGGGCGGCGAGGATCCGGGGCAGCAGGTGCGGGTCACCCGGCCCGTAGACCGCCCGGGGACGCAGCACCACCGCCCCGGCGGCCAGGGCGAGCCGTTCCCCGGCGGCCTTGGTGCGCCCGTACGCGGAGAGCTGCCCGTCGACCGGATGGTCCTCGCCCACCGGGCCCGTCGCCCCGGGTCGGTAGACGCTGGCGCTGCTCACCCAGACGAGCGGGCGGTCACCGACGGCGTCGAGCAGCCGGGCGGTGCCGTCCACGTTGACCGCCCGGTAGGCGCGCTCGGCCGCCCGACCCGGCGCCGGGTCACCGACCGCAGCGGCGAGGTGGACCACCATGTCGGCGCCGGTGAGGTCGGGAACCTCGCGGGCGGCGTCCCACGGCACGTGCCGGCCGACCGGTCCCGGCCGCCGGCCGACGCACCACACCCGCGCCCCGGTGGCCTCGGCGGCCCGCGCCACGGCGGAGCCGCAGAACCCGCTCGCCCCGGTGACCGCCACCCGTACCCCGTCGAGCCTCATGTGCCGGCCCGGATCACCAGCCGGGCCCAGCCGGGCAGCGCGGCCCGCCCGTCGGCCCGGGCCCGCACCACCACCGGCCAGTACGGCGCCAGCGCGGCGAGGGTGTCGGCGAGCTGTGCCCGGGCCAGCCGGGCGCCCGGGCAGGAGTGCGCGCCCGCCCCGAAGACCAGCCGCGCGGTACGCGTCGGCGCGGGGGCAGCGCAGTCCGGCCCGGACCGGTGTGCGCCGGCGGCATGCCGGGCGACCAGCAGCAGGCGGTCTCCGGCCCGCACCGGGCAACCGGCCACCGTGCCGGGGCCGGCGGCCACCCGGGGCAGCAGCGGACTCGGCGCGGTGACCCGCAGCAACTCGTCGACCAGGATGTCCCGGATGTCGGCGTCGGCGGCCCGGTCCCAGAGCCGGTCGTCGACACACCAGGCGACTGCCCGGGGAATCCCGGCCACGGTGGTGTTGACCGCCGCGACGGCCAGCATGCCGGCTAGGGCGGCCCGCTCCGGGGGCAGGCCGAGCAGGTCGGCCAGGTCGGTGACGGCCCGCCGGGCGGCGCGGGCGCGGCCCGGTAGGCGCGGGCCGGGTAGCTGCTCGGCGGCGGCCGTGGCGGCGGCGTGGCGGGCGGCGTCGGCCAGGATGACCGGATCGACGTCGACCCCGAGCAGCGCCGCCGTGGTCGCGCCGGCCAGCTCGGCCACCACCGGGACCAGGTCCACCGCCGCGCCGTCGCCCAGTGGGGCCAGCCGCCGCCGCAGCACCGCCGTCCAGACCGGACGGAGTTCGGCCACGCCGGCCGGGCCGAGTCCGTCGGTGAGTGACCGGCGGGCCTGCCGGTGGCCGGCGCCCTCCTGGTCGAAGAGGAGGCCGTCGGTGCCGAGCCGGCGGGCGGTCCCGCCGACGGTGCCGGTGGCGAGCCGGTCCAGCGGGATCCGGGTCAGCGCCTCGAGGTAGCCGTCCGGGTCGTGCACCAGCACGGTCCGCCCGAGGCGCAGCGCCGGCCAGCGGCGGGTGGCCGCGAGCAGGGTGAACAGCACCGGGTAGCGACGCAGGTAGACCCGCCGGTCGCGGCGTCGTCCCCGACCCGGCGCGGAGGGCCGCTGGTCGGTGGGGGCGGTCCGGTCAGCCACGACGGTTTCGCCGGCCGGTCGGGGTGGGGTCCGGTCAGCCACGACGGTACCGCCGGCCGGTCGCAGCGGGGTCGGCGGCGTGTGCGGCGGCCAGGGCGGCTGCGGCGGCCCGGTCCGGCTTGCGGGACCGGCCGGAGGTCGGCACCGGCGCGACGACCAGCGCGTCGGGGCGGGCGGCGCCCATCCGGTCCAGCACCGGGTCGAGGATCCGGCGCAGCCGGTCCGGGTCCACCCCCGGCTCGGGTTCGACCACCGCGACGAGCCGTTCGTCGCCGTCGCCGGCCGGTACGCCGACCAGCACCGCCAGGTTGACCCCGGGCACGTGCAGCGCCGGCTCGTACAGCCCGGGGTAGATGTTCTCCGCGCCGCGCAGGATCATGTCCTTGCTCCGGCCGGCCAGGACGATCCGGTCGCCGTCGAGCCGGGCGACGTCACCGGTGTCCACCCAGTCGGCCGGCGGCTCGCCGAGGTAGCGGTGCGCCTGTCCCGGGCCGGCGAGCAGGAGCCGACCGTCCGGCCCGATCCGGGTCCGTACCCCCGGCAGCGGTGTCCCGACGAGGTCGCCGTCGCCGTCGAAGGCGGCCTTCTCGCCGGCCTCGACGGCGGCGGCGGGGAAGAGTTCGGTCAGCGCGTACACCCCCCAGGCCTGCTCCGCGCCGGCCCGCCGGACCCGGTCCAGCAGGGTGGCGCTGACCGGGGCGGAGCCACTGTAGAACCGGCCGCCGAGCCGGGGACGATGGGCCAGCAGCGTCCGGAGCTGCGGCGGAGTGAGGTAGGTGGCCTGCGCGCGCAGCCGGGCCACCTGCCGGGCGAGCAGCCGGGACGACCGGGCGGGCAGGGCGACCGGGGCGCCGCTGGCCAGGGCGGGCACCAGGACGAAGAACGTGCCGCCGAGCACCGGCTGGTCCGGTCGCGGCTGTACCAGGTCGGCGACGGCGCGCATGCCGGCGTCCAGGCTGGCCCGGCGGTGGACCACCGCCCGGGGCCGGCTGGTGGTGCCGGAGGTAAAGACGATCACCGCGTCGCCGTCGTCGTCCCCGTGGTCGGGGGTCGGTCCGGAACGGAGGCGCAGCGGCGGGGCGCAGCCGGGCAGCCGACGGCCGACGGTGCGCACCGGGCCCAGGTCGGTCAGCCGGGGCAGGGCCAGTCGGGCCCGGCCGGCCAGCGGTCGGGCCCAGCCGGCGACCGCCTGGGCGGCGGCGTCGGCGACGACCAGGGCCGGCCGGGCCAGGGCCAGCCGGGCGGTGAGCACGTCCGGGCCGGCGCTGGGGTCGAGGACCGCCACCCGCAGCCCGAGCCGGTGCGCGGCGAGCAGGACCGCCAGCGAACGAGGGCCGGGGAGGACCGCCACCCCGAGGGTGTCCCCGGCGGCCAGTCCGTGGTGGTGCAGGGCGGCGGCGTACCCGTCGGCGAGGTCGGCCAGGTCACCCCGGGTGGCCCGGACGCGGGGACGGCCGGACGTCGCGGCGGTGAGCACCGCCGGACGGTCCGGGTGGCGGCGCAGGGTGGCGGCCAGGTGGTCGAGCACGGGTTCTCCGGTGGGGCGAGGGACGGTGGGTCAGCGGGGTCGGGGGTGAGCTGGCCGCTGCCCCGGTCCAGGTACCAGGCGGCGGTGCGGACCAGCCCGTACGCGCGCAGCCGTCGGGTCGAGTTCTCCACCACCATCGTGCGGTCGTGGACGATGGCGTCGGTGACCCGGCGGACCCGGTTCAGGAACTCCCGGTCGGTCGGGGACGGCCGGCGGGGCATCCCGCCGACAGCGAGGTAGGCCGACGCGGTGATGGCCATGTTGTTGCCCGCGTGCATCCGGTAGGGGGCCTGGTAGCCGGCATCCCGGTGCGCCGGACGCAGCCGTCCGAAGGTGGCGGCGACGGTGACCAGGCACCGGAAGCCGGCCCGGCCGATCGGCCCGTGCTCGTCGCGGCGGGCCTCGATTCGGCCGCAGGCCAGGTCCACGCCGCCGGTCAGGGTACGCCGGGCGGCGGCCACCCAGCCGGGTCGGGGCAGGCAGTCGGCGTCGGTACGGGCGAGCAGGGTGGCGCCGTGCGCGATGGCGTACCGGAACCCGGTGTCGACGGCCGCACCGACGCCCTTCTGCCGCTCCTCGACCAGCCGGGTCGGCACCGGCGACCGGGCCGCGAACCGCCGGACCACGTCGGCGGTGCCGTCGGTGGAGGCGTTGTCCACCACCAGCAGGGTGAAGTCCCGGTCGGTCTGCCCGGCCAGCGCGTCCAGGGTGGCCCCGATCCGGTCGGCCTCGTCGAAGGCGGGTACCACCACCCAGAGCGCGGTCATGACTTCTCCCAGACGAGGGTCATCAGGCTGACCCCGCCGCCGAGGCCGATGAAGAGCACCCGCTCACCGGGGCGCAGTCCGGGCGCGACGCGGGCGAGCTGGACGCCGAGCGTGGCGCTGGCCAGGTTGCCCAGCTCGGCGACGGTGACCTCGAGCTTGTCCTTCGGCACGCCGGTCACCTCGACGAACCGGTCGAGGTAGGGCACGGTCACCTGGTGGACCAGGATCCGGGCGTAGTCGGCCCAGTCGAGGCCGGTGCGGTGCCGGACCCGGTGCAGGATGTCCGGGCCAATCTTCTCGAAGACGTCCCGCAGGGTCCCGCCGTCCCCGGTGAAATAGGTGTGCTCGTCGCCCCGGGGGTGCCGGGAGCCGCCGCCGGGGATGCCGCCCACCGTCCAGTGCTCGGACCACGTCTCGGTGTCGACGTCGAGGATGCCGCCCCGCTCGACTGGCTCCACCAGCACGGCCGCGCCCGCGTCGCCGAAGGTGTAGCCGGCGAAGGCGCGGCGGGCCTGCGCCAGGTCGCTGATCCGGGTCCGCATCGCCCGGGTCGGGGTCTCCCCGGTCACCACCAGGGCGCGTCGGGCGCGGCCAGCGAGGATGCTGGACCGGGCCAGGTCGATGCCGTTGAGGAAGCTGTTGCAGGCGTTGGTGACGTCCAGCGCGTGGGCGTGGCCGCCGAGTTCGGCCTGCACGATGTGGGCGGTGGCCGGTTCGGCCACGTCCCGGGTGGCGGAGGCGAACAGCAGTAGGTCCACCTCCGCCGGCTCCCGGCCAGCGGCGGCGAGCGCCTGCCGGGCGGCGCGGACCGCGAGGGTCGAGGCGTACTCGTCGTCGGCGGCGACCCGGCGGGAGCCGATCCCGGTCATCCGGGCCAGCAGCCCGTCCGGCAGGGACAGATCACTGGCCTCGGCGATCCGGCGCTGGAGCTCGGCGGTGGGCACGACCTGGTCGGGCAGGCTCGCGCCGACCGCGGTGATGCCCACCCGTTCCCGGGGTCGGTCGAGGGGTGGCATGGGGTCGGTCATGCCCTGAGCTTGCCCAACGCCGCTGGCGGGCGGATGAGTAGGGGTGCTCATGTCCACCCGCCAGCGGACGCCGGATCAGCGCAAACCGGGCGGCCGGGCAGGAGTCACCCCGGCCGCCCGGCGTCAACGGGCCGCCCGACGCGCGGGCGGCGGCCTCAGCACCAGCCGTTGACCGGGCCGTTCAGGCCGGTCCACATGAAGGCGTCGCTCACCCAGGTGCCGTCGCTGAGCCGGTTCCACAGCGCGGTGGAGCCCCATCGGCCGGTGTGCGTGGTGCCGTTACGCGAGCAGGAGATGGTCACCGTCGCGCCGTCGCCGACCGAACCGGCGATCGCGTAGCCGGTACCGGGGCCGGTGCGCTTGTTCACCGTGCCGCCACCGTTGGCGTCGATGATGCCCTGGTTGAAGCCGAGCACGCCGTAGTTGTACAGTCCGCCGCCGGTGTTGACCCGCGCCGACCCGTGCAGGGCGTACCCCTGGTAGGCGGAGCTGCCCCGCATGAGCACCCACTTGCCCAGGCTGTGGTCGTGGATCTGCACGTACGCGCTGTTCTGCCGCAGGCCGAAGTGCACGTGCCGGCCGGAGGCGGAGCCGCCGCAGGTGACGTCGGTGCCGGTGTCGCCCAGGTAGGCGCCCTCGCCGACGCTCGCGCCGTTGACGTTGATGCTGTTCCACAGATGGTAGTAGTCGGTGGAGTAGCCCCGGTCGTGGATGACCCGGATCCAGCCCCGGCACATGGTGTAGGCGGTGCCGCCGCGCGCGGCGAGCACCCGCTGGTCGCCGCCGGCCAGGTCGATCGAGCTGTACGGCAGTTCGCCGCCGCCCCACCCGTGCGGCCCGCCGGTGTAGTACCACGTCTGGCCGACCGCGTACGGCAGGCGCATGCCGGTGCGGAAGTCGCCGTTGGCGAGCATCGTGCCCGGCGACGGCGCGGCGAACACCTTCTTCTCCTGGGCCGACACGACGGTGGACGGGGCGTCCTCGGCGAGCTCGGCGAAGGCGGCCTCGCCGTCGAAGGCGACCTGCCAGCCGGAGCGGTCCCGGTGGGCGACGAAGACCGAGCCCTTCGGGTACGCGTCCTCCTCGTGGGGGGCCACGACGACGGCGGTCCCGAAGGCCCAGTTCCGGCCGTCGCGCCGGGCGACGGTGACCCGGGTGTCGTCCGCGTCGGCGGTGCGCAGGTGCGGGTCGGCGGTGACGGACGCCTGGCCGAGCAGTCGGGCGGTCACTGCCTCGGTGACGTCACCGGCCGGGGCGGCTGTCGCGGCGGTGGCCGGGGCGGCGGCGAGGAGGACGACGGCGGACAGCAGGGCTGCCCGGACCGGGCCTCGGACGTTTCTCCAGGACACAGGAACCCCCATCAGTGGACATCGACGAATTCGATCAGGTTGAGGGGACGGTACCGATGTCATCGAAGTCTGTCCATACGCGCGATGGGGTCGAACCTCCGGACGGCCCCAGGGTGGCAGCAGGTAGCGCCACCGACCACACCTAACTTGAGGGCCTGTCAAACTACCTACGGTCACTGTCGCCAGCCATCACATGGCCGAGTGACGACCGGCAAACGCCACCCGGCCACAGGGATTTGGCAAATGCTGCTGCTTACCGACGGCAACCGGTCACTCAACTTTGAGTTCGTCGAGCCGATCAACAGCGGATTGCTCCTCCAGTTCATCTCCAATCACTTTAAGTCGTTCATAAAAATGTCGCGACATAGCAAGTGAATCCTCAAAGATCCAGGAGCAGAGGGCATCGAAAGCCAGCCCCAGCTCCCCAACCTGCACCAACTCAAGGACATCGGTTCTGACATTGCTAGACGTGATGGGCGACTCGTCCAGCAGGGCTAAAATGCCCGCTTGCGCCTGGCGAAAATCCACTTCTTCACCCCAAGTACCGTGCCAGCCTCGTCGACCCCTACCGTGATCACCTGCGCAAACGTCGAGCCGAAGACCCCGGCGTCCCCGTCAAGCACCTCTTCGAAGAGATCAAGACCCTCGGCTACGAGGTGGCTTCACCCTGCTCCGCCACCGCATCCTCCTCGGATAACAGCACCCTCCGTCACCACCGAATGTGAGACAGGGCCGTTCGTTTTACAGACCCGAACACGGCCCAGCAACGACGACCAGGCCCCGCCGCCCGCCAAGCGCGCCCCCGCCGCGCGGCCAAGCAGTGAGCCAGCCGGACCAAGATCCCGGACCAAGATCCGACTGGCTCAAAACTGCTCTACAGGATCAAGTACGGCCCGGCTTACGCCGGGCCGCGCGCACACGCTACGGCCTACGGCCCCGCGCGCACGCCCAGCATCAGCCAGTCATCGATGAATGCATATGCGTTGAAGGTGTCTGACGGCAATATGCTTGCACCATGGCACCCCTATGCGCACCTGGCGGTCCCGCCTTCACTGAGCGTAGCTGAAGACGGGACCGGACAATTGGCTTCAGATGAGATCTGGCGCTACAGGTCCTTCGAGATCGAAAACGGGCACTTGGCGCTCATCTTCGGAGCGCCAAACTGAGAATATCCACTCTCCGTAGGGATAGTCACTGATGGTTTCGAAGATGCGCCCGGTTCGGGTTTTCAAACTTAAATCGAGCCCAACATCGCGAGTCTGCGCGCCTACTTGAACGATTTCATCTCCGATCAGGTCATTGAGACCGTGAGCCTTCGCGGCGTCGCCTGAAATCGACGGAGACATTGCAGAAATTTCAGTTGTAGAAACACGCCAGTTCGTGTTGACACGTAGGCGCCAGCGGTTTCCGCTGAGGCATACGCCATCACCATCCGCCTCGACAACAGCGATCGGGAGCGGGAGAAACGCCCTGATTTCCTCTATCCACGGGAACACTATGGCTCCAACTCAATGTGCGTCCTAGACCGGACATACTGCTTCGGATTCACGCCCCTCGGCGGCTGCACCGGCCTGCCCGTGAATGGACTGACTGGCGCATCGGCCCCGTTTGTAAACGAGGCTCGAAGCCCCGCATTTCCGTTGGCTGACGGCTGCATAATGCGGATCCTACTGCCATCCGGAAGTTGGAAGCCCGTACCTGCCGAACGGGTGGGGAAGGTGCTAAATCCAGCCTCTCCCGCGTCGACCGCCGCCTGCAATCCTGACTCCAGCCGCGAAGCGCTCGTGGGCACTACGGTCCCGTTTGCGTCTGCCACGAACGTAGCCCTGCCGCAGTTGTGTACGAGAACTGGCGTGTTGCCGGCTACCACATAGTACGTCTCAATGTCGGCGACGGAGAGGTCGTGCATGGTCGCCTTGCCGGTGTACGAGCGGATCTCGCGGACGGTCACCCGGTCGCCGTCGTCGGAGCGGAGTTCCTCGCCCACCCACAGGTCGGTGGCGTCCACCGATGCCTTACGGGTCTCGCTCCAGAAGGGGTGGTGCTGGGTGGTCTTGATGGTGGTCCGCTCGCCGTCGGCGACGGTGACCCAAAGGTCGGTGAGATCGGTGTCCTCGTGCCGGTGGGTCCGGGTGACCTCACGTTCCTCGGTTCGGCCGGTTTCCGGGTCGGTGGCGACGACCTCGTCGCCCTCCGTCAGTTCCTCGATGGGTTTCTCGCCACCGTCGGCTACCAGCACCCTTGTGCCGGGCGCGAAGCTGTGCCGGTTACCGGGGAGCAGGCAGGAACTCGCCTGCTCGAGGACCTGGTCGGCCCACTTGCGTTCCTCGTTCCACTTCATCAAGCCCGAGACGGCGCGTCGGACGGTACCGACAACCTTGTCGAACTTGCGGACGAGCTGGACCGCCTTGCCCCAGGGGAGCATGTTGACCAGCGTCCAGGCGCACGCTTTCAGGTCGCCGCCGATGCAGCCCATGATGTCGTCGACGCCGAAGAACTGGAGCAGGAGTTGCCCGCCAGCTCGGATGATGATGTCGATCGCGTTTTGCTTCTTGATTTCGTTGGCGCGTTTGATCTGCTCGTCGGTGAGGCCGTTGTTGCGGCCACCGCCGCCGTTACCGTTGCCGGTGTTGTACGCGCTCGTGCCGAAGCCCATCTCCTCGGCGGTGCTGCCGGTGACGGTGACCGTGTTGTTCCACTGGTAGCCGTTCTGGCCCTCGCCGTCGTTGTTGCCCTCGATGGCGTGGAGGCCGCTGGGGTCAGAGAAGGTGATCGGGCTGTTGTTGCTGTAGGCGTAGGCGTTCCACTGCTGTGGGTCTGTCAGGTTCTGGATGGGGTCGACGGAAATGAACCGGCCGAGTCCGCTGTCGTACTGGCGGGCGCCGACGGTGGTCAGGCCGGTGGGGTCCTTGTCGCCGCCGACGAACCCCTTGCCGTTGACCCACTGCGGCTGGGTGCCGCGCGGATCGCCGTACGGCGTCTGTCGGCGTACGGTGACCGCCTGGCTGTTGGCGTTGACGGCCGTCTGCTGGGTGCCCTGATGGTCGGTGTAGAGCCAGGTCAGGCCGGCGGGCGTACGGTTGCCGATGGTGCGTCCGGCGAAGTTGTAGTGGCGGGTGCCGGTGGCGGCGGAGCCGTTCTCCCGCCGGACCTCCTGGCCGGGCAGGTAGAGGGTGGTGCCGGCGGCATCCCGGCGGATCAGCCGGGTTCCGTTGGCGTCGTAGATGTTGGTCTCGACGGTCTGGCCGCCGGCGGTCACCGAGGCGAGCTTGCCCTCGGAGTTCCAGTGCAGGGTCTGGGAGTCGGCACCGGTGGCGCAGTTGTTCGCCGTGGTGCCGACCGGCCGGCAGGTCATGTTGCCGGTGTTGTCGTAGGCGTATTCGGTGGTGACCGCCGACGCGCCCGGCGCCTGAGTGGTGACCGAGGTGACGGCGTGCGGGCGGACGGCGGTCGCGCCGCTGGCCGGCACGGTGTGGTCACGGGTGGTGGCGCCAGCGGCCGTGTGCACGGTCTCGCTGGTGCGGTTGCCGACGTTGTCGATAGTCCACTCGTGCCAGTACGGCGCGGGGCCGCCCAGGTCCGCGACGCTCGGGTTCGTCGCGCACGGCACACCCGATTGCGGCGTCCAGGCGCTGGTGAGCCGGCGCAGGTTGTCGTAGCGGAAGCACTGGGTGTCAGCCGCCCCGACCTGCGGGGTGTCGGCGATGGAGAGGATGTTGCCGGCCGGGTCGTGGTCGTAGTGGGTGTCGACCACCGTGCCGGCGGCCGTCTCGGGCTGCACCTCCAGTCGCTTCACCCGGCGGGTGGTGAGGTCGTAGTGTGTCGTGTCCTGGACGTAGACGCCGCCGTCGGTCTTGCGGGTGGCGAGGGTCGGCTCGCCGTACGGGGTGTACTCCTGGCCGATGACGTACCGGCCGACGTTGATCATCCCGGTTTTCAGCTCGACAGGCAGCCCGGTCGTCTGGTCGTAGGTGGTCTCGACGGTCTCGTTGGTCAGGCCGCCGGGTCCGGGATAGCTGATCGTCTTCGGGCTGCCGTCGATCGCGTACCCGTAGCCGTAGGCCCAGGTGCCGGCCAGTCCGTCGCCCTCGTTCGCCGGGATCACGTAGTGTTCGCTGGTCGGCTGGTAGCGCAGGTTGAAGCCGACCACCCGCTGCTTGTAGGCGTTGGTCGAGCCGGCCGACTCGTAGCGGGTGCTCTCCGTCAACTGTCCCCGGACGGTCTGTCCGGCGTAGGTCTTGTCGTACTTCCACTCGGCGAGCTTGTTCGTCGCGGCGACGCTGCCCTGGTAGAGCGCGGTTCGGCGGCCGAGTGAGTCGTACTCGTTGACCAGGACGGTGTTGCGGGCGTCGGTGATCGTCTCGGGCTCGTCGTACTGGGTGTAGGTGGTGGTGGTCGTGCCCTTGTCCGGGTCCTTGGCGGTGATCTGCCGGCCCTTGACGTCGTAGCTGTTCACCCACTGGTTGCCGGCGGTGTCCTTCACCACCGTGAGCTGGCCCTTGGGGTTGTACGTGTAGGTGGTGACGTGGTCGGGGGTGACCTGGGATTCGTCGGCGCGTTGCCGCAGTTCGACGGTGCGGCCTTCGATGTCGGTCTTGGTGGTGGTGACCGTCCCGCCGTCCGGCGGCGTCACCACCGTGGTGTCACCCAGGTACTGGGTGGTGGTGCGCCACTTCTCCACCAGGTTGCTGACCCCGTCGGTGCCGAAGTAGACCTGGTCGGTGGCGCGGGACGCGTCGTCGTGGACGGTCTTGGTGAGCGCTGGCACGGACCACTCCGGCTCCCACCAGAGCGCGCCCGATGGCGTACCGGGCTCCAGGTGCTCCTGGTACGCCGTTGTCGCCCGACCGATCTTGTCGTACAGGGTGTCGGTGACCACCCGGTCGCCGCCCACGCCGGCCCGCTGGGCCTGCCGGGGCCGGAGGAAAGCGTCCAGGATCTCGTACGTCGTCAGGTAGCCGCCGCCGGCGTGCAGGCGCTGAGTCCTCGTGTAGGGGTAGGCGTCCCGGTTCGGCGCGTAGTAGTAGTCGTACTTCACCGACGGGGTGTTCGGGTTGCTGGCTCTCGGCCAGCCGACCTCCCAGCCGCGGTAGAGCCGGCCCATCGGGTCGTACTCCATCTCCGCGATCCGGCCGTTGTAGTCGGTGGTCTTGATCGGCTTGCCCCAGTAGGGCCGGGTCTCGATGGTGGTGGTCCAGTCGGTGGTGCTGCCGTTCGGGTCGGGCGTGCGGGTGAGCACCTGGGTCACCGGTCCGCCGGTGGCCGGGGTGTACTCGGTGGTGGAGGTCCGTCCCCGGATGTCGGTGGCGGTCTTCGGCCGCCCGTACGCGTCGAAGGTGGCCTGGCTGAACGTCTGCCACGCCGTACCGGTCACCGACGAGCAGTCCTTGAGCTTGTCGACGCGGGTGACGGCACCGGTCGTGGGCACCTGGTCGACACTGGTCGCCCCGTCGTAGAACCTCCGCTCGTCGGCGATCATGTGGCCCTGGGTCCCCGGAACGGTCGCGCACGGCAGTGCCTTGACCGTGATCCGCTTGACCGCCTGCACGATGTTCAGCCCGGTGTTGCGGTTGTACTGGTAGGTGGTGCACTTCTCGTCGTTGGCCGTGGTGATGTCACCCTCGGACTGGATCGTCTCGGTGGTGCCGTAGGTGTCGTGGAAGGTGGAGACGGTGCGCGCGGTGCGCCAGCCTCCGGCACCGTCCACGCCCAGCGCGGTCGACGCGTACGTGGTTTGGGTGTTGACGTAGCGGGCGGTGACCTCGTCACCGTTGATGGTGCGGGTCGCCGTCGCGGGTGAACGCCACGGCACGTTGACCGTCTTGCTGACCGGCTTCGTGTCGACACCGTTGTAGACAACCTGTTCGCGAACCATGCCCGCGAACTGGTCCTCGTCGTACACCGTCTCGCCGCCCACCGACGCGGCCACCGTCACGGTACGGGTGCCGCCGCTCTTGTTGAGCCGGTCACCGTGCATGCCGCGCAGGAATGTGGTGCGGGTCAACGTCTGGACCGGGGCATCACCCTTGCGGACCTCGACCTGGGCGAAGCCACGGAACTGGTTCCACGTCTTGCGCTTGGGCGGTACCAGACGATGGTGTCTTTACGCCGCCACGGTGGCGGCAGCCGACTGCGGCACCGAGTGCGCCCACCGTCCTGTCCAACTCAGCTCGCCGGTGGGCTCGACGACGAAGAGCGCCGGGAAGGCGGTCACCGCGAACGCGTCGCGCACCACCTCGTCGGGGTCCACCACGATCCGCGCCAGCGGGGCCAGCCGGCGGGCGTACGCCGCCGTCGCCGACGGTCCGGTCACCACCACCACGACCCGGGAGCGTCCGCCCGGCCAGCGGGCGGCGACCGCGCCGAACTCCCGCCGCAGCCGTCGGCACGAGCCGCAGGTCGGGCTCAGCATCGCGACCAGCGTCGGCCCCGACGCGTCCCCGGCGGAGAACGGCTCTCCGTCGGTGTCGGTGACCGAGAACGCGCCAATGGTCGAGCCGACCGGGAGCGCCCGGGCCGGCAGGCCGCGCTCCTCGACGTCGGCGAGGAGTTCGGCCTGCACCCGGAGCCGGCGGACGACGGCCACCAGCAGGGCGGTGTGGCCGGCGCAGACGACCGCGAGCAGGACGACGGTGGCGACGAGGGCGGGCACGGCGGCCTCCTAGAAACGGGCGGTGAACACATCGACGAGTTGTTCCAGGCGCAGCAGCACGCCGGCCAGGAGCGCCGCGCCGACCAGGCAGACCGGCACGCCGGCCAGCGGCGGCAGGTCACCGCCACCGCCCGGCCCGGTGGCCCAGAGTCCGACCACCACCACGGCGAGCAGCAGGACGTTCCGGACGATCGGCAGGGCACCGCCGGCGGTGGCGGACGCGCCCAGGCACCGGCACGGCACCACTAGGCCGGCGCGCACGCCGCGCCACAGGCCGACGGTGAACGCGCCGAGCAGCACTGCGGCGAGCGCGAAGGCCCACGGCGCGGTCCGCTCGGCCGTCAGCCCCCCGACGACGGCCGCCTCGGCGGCGACCACGGACAGCGCGAGCGGGCCCACCCGGTCGACGCGCACTCCGGACAGCGCGGCGGCGGCCCGGCGGAACTCGCCGAAGGCGGCCCGGTCGCGCAGCTTGCCGCAGACGGCCACGACGAAGACGACCAGGACCGCCGCCCGGCAGGTCCAGCCCAGGTAGAGCGCGGTCACCGGGGCGTCCGCGCGACGGCCACGGTCAGCAGCGGGACGTGGAACCCGTCCGGGTACGGCTCGTCCACCGCCGATCCGTCCACCTCGACCCAGGCGTGCGCGCCGAAGGGCGGGTGCACCCGGGCCCCGACCTGCCAGGTGGGCCACGTGCCGCGCAACCGGCACAGCAGCACGGTGGCGATGGAGCGGGGCAGGCAGCCGAGCGGGCCGGCGCAGAAGGCGCTGGTCCGTACGGTGTCCCGCCGGGCGGCGGCGGCCTCGGCGTGGGTGGCCGGCCGGGCGCCCCGCGACAGCCGGTGCAGCACCCGGCGGATGGTCGCCGGGGACCGGGTGGCCAGGAGGCGGGCGGCGAGGACGACGACCCGGACCAGCAGTCGCCGGCGCGGGCCCAGCGTCTCCGGCCGGTACGGCACGGTCCGCTCGGTGGTCATCTGCGGACCACCAGGTGGGCGGCCTCCAGTTCGGCGATCAGGGCCGGTACGTCCCCGGCGGCGTCAGCCGGGTCGCCGTCGAACTCCGTGGTCAGCCGGGCGACAACCTCGTCGGGTTCCGCGCCGGCCAGCAGGCCGGCGAGCACCCGAGCCCCGGTGACGTTGAGCGTCCAGTATTCACCGTCGGCGGTGTCCAGCAGCACCCCGCCGTACTCGGTCTCCGCCCAGGTCAGGCCGGCGCGCAAGGCGAAGCTCATCGGTCCCCCTACAGTCGTGTCGGTACGGTGTCCACGGTGCGCAGCCAGGTCTCGCAGGCGAGCGTCTGGTCCAGCTCGTACCAGGTCCGCTCCCCCGGCGACCGCAGCGCGGCCCGCAGCCGGGCCGGGTCGACCAGGCCCCGCTCGGCCAGCCGGGAGTGCTCGGCGAGGTCGAGCAGCCGGTCGCGGTACGCCAGCGCGCCCCGCTCGGCGGCGATGGAGGTGTCCGCCTTGCCGCTGCGCTCCAGCAACGGGGCCGGCAGCACGTCGCGCATCGCCGCCCGCAGCAGCGGCTTGTACCGCCCCGGGTCGGTGACGTCGGCGAGCCGGACCGCCAGGCAGGCCGTCACCACCGCGTCGTCGAGGTACGGGGCGGCCATCGGCACCCCGTGGCCGGCGGTGAGCTGGGCCATGTGCCGGGTGTTGGCGGCACCGGCGTGGATCGCCGCGAGCCGGTTGTGCGTGCCAGGGTCGGCGGCGAGCGGGGTGGCCTGCGCGGCGGCCCCGGCCAGCAGGCCGCGCAGGGCCGCGACCGCGTCGGGGGTGGCCCACGGGGCCACGCCGATCGGCAGCTCCCAGCCCAGCGGCGGGCGGTCCATCGCGGGCCAGCCGGCGGTCAGGTCCCGGGCGAGGGTGGCCATCCAGTCGGCGTAGCCGCGCCGGTCGAGCACGGCCCGCAGCACCGCGCCCCGGGGCCAGCGGTACGCCGCGCGCATCACCCGCAGTTGGCGCCACGCGGTCCGGGGATGGGTGCGCAGCAGGGTCAGTTGCAGTCCGGGGTCGGCGGTGAGTAGTTCGTCCCCGCCGAAGCCGGTCAGCCGCACCCGGGCGCCGTGGGCGGCGGCCCGGTCGGAGAGGGCGAGGAAACTCGCGCGGTACATGACCGCGGCGGTGGGCTCGTCGAACCGGTCCGCGCCGTCGAGCGCCCCGGTGTACGGCAGGGGGTTGACCTCGGCCGGCACCACCTCGTGGACGACGGTGCCGAGGGCCTGCACCGCCCGGGTGGCCCAGGGCAGGTCGTCGTCGAGCGGGTCGACGCTCACCGAGGTCAGCGCGACGACGTCGGCCGGGCCGGTCGCGGCCAGCGCGCAGAGGGCGGTGGAGTCCGTTCCGCTGAGGTCGGTCGAGACGACGCCACCGGCATCGGTGCGGACCCGTACCGCGTCGGTGAGCGCCCGGCGCAGGCCGTCGGCCGCCTCGGCCAGCCCCAGCGTCGGCTCGGGCGGCTGCCAGCGGGTGACCGTACGGGGTGCGGCGTCGGCGCGGAGCACCAGCCGCTGGTCGGGGCGGAGCGCCTCGACGCCGCGCCAGACCGGCTGCCAGCACAGCGGCCACGGGGCGTACGGGGCGAGCAGGCGCAGCGTCAGCCGGTCGGTGTCGACCGGCGCGTCGAGCAGGGCCGCCACGGCGTCGGCCCGGTCGGCGGCCACGGTGACCGCGCCGGCCCGACCGAAGTAGACCCGGCGGTACCCGGAAAGGGTGCCGTGCAGGTGGGTGCCGCCGTCGGCGGAGACGGCTACGTGGAAGCTGCCCGGTGCGGCGGCCACCGCCGCGCACCACTGTCCCGGGTCCGCCGTGCCGGCGGCGAGTCGCCACAGGTCCGGCCCGGTCAGCAGGTGCTCGCCGAGTACGGCGAGGCGACGGTCGCCCTGTTCACCGACCGCCACCTCGCCGTCCGACCAGTGTCCGACCAGCCAGGGCCGACCGGACGCGTGGGTGATGATCCGGAGCCCCGGCAGCCGGGGGGCCGGAGGGTCCAACAGCGCGGCCCCCGCATCGGTGTCCGGCACCATGACGAACCAGGACAGAGCAGGGTCGATGCGGGGAAGACTCGCCATCGCGTGGAATCCTCACGGGCCGGGGCACCGTCACCGGTGCGGTCAGTTGCAGATAGCTGCCGGCTTCTGGGTCACGAAGGACTCCCGGCAGCTGGTGAACAGGCTGCCGGCCGTCTTCTCCGCGAACCGACCGGCCTTCACCAGCGTCGGCCGCTCGTAGGCCACCTTCTTCGTCATCGGGTTTCACCACCTCTCCACGGACCGGGACGACCGGTGTCCGTTCCGTGCTGCGCACCGGACGCGTCCGGGCGTGGTGCCGCGAGAGTCAGGACCGGGTGTGGAGGATCGCCCCGTCCGATACCGCGCCACCGTCTACCGCCCGGCGCGACAGTAGTTCTACATATTGATGGAAGTCAATTATTTGTGAATACTCGATTTCCGCCTCGGCCGGGTTCGACAGATCAAGTGGGGCCGCTTACGACTGCCGACTCCCCGTCTGGAACCGCTACCACCGGCAGCGACCAGAGACCCATGAGCAGCGGAATCCGCCTCGAAGCGGATCCTAACCAGGAACGTCGACGCACCGTGTCCCCATCGGACACACGGAGTGGAGATCGGACGGAACACCGGAAGAATATGAGCGATACCCGCTCGATACTTGAGTCACTCTCGACCGGCGATCGAGCTGTTCTCCGTTTCCGATGGTGGTTGGTTCCGGACGGATCCGGGGAACCCCGCCGGCCGACCGGCGGTACTAGGGTGGTCGGCATGGCAGGCCCCGCCCCCTCCGCCGGCCCCTCCCCGGCCGGGAATCCGCTCGCCCGGCTCACGCTGGACGAACTCCGGCAGCGCACCAGCGTGAAGTGGCGCATGCACCCACCCGACGTACTCCCCCTCTGGGTGGCGGAGCAGGACGTACCCCTCGCCGAGCCGGTGGCCGACGCGCTGCGCCGCGCGATCGACCTCGGTGACACCGGCTACGCGCACGGGACCGCGTACGCCGAGGCGCTCGGCGCGTTCGCCGCCCGACGCTGGGGTTGGTCCGACTTCCGCGTCGACCATGCCACCGTCGTACCCGACGTGATGATGGGCATCGTCGAGGTCCTGCGACTGGTGACCGACCCGGGCGACGCGGTGGTGGTCTGCCCCCCTGTGTACCCACCCTTCTACGCCTTCGTCAGCCACGCCGACCGGCAGGTGATCGAGGCGCCCCTCGGCCCCGACCTGCGGATGGACCACGCCGCGCTCGACGACGCCTTCCGCCGGGCCCGCGCCTGCGGCCGCCGGCCGGCGTTCCTGCTGTGCAACCCGCACAACCCGACCGGCGTCGTCCACCGCCGCGACGAACTCGAGGCCGTCGCCGAACTGGCCGACCGGCACGGACTGCGGGTGATCTCCGACGAGATCCACGCCCCCCTGGTGCTCCCCGGAGCGCGCTTCACCCCGTACCTCACCGTGCCCGGCGCCGAGAACGCCTTCGCCCTGACCTCCGCCTCCAAGGCGTGGAACCTCGCCGGCCTCAAGGCGGCGCTCGCGGTCGCCGGGCCACGGGCCGCCGCCGACCTGCGCCGAATGCCCGAAGAGGTCGGCCACGGCCCCAGCCACCTGGGCGTCATCGCGCACACCGCCGCGTTCCGCGCCGGCGGGCCGTGGCTCGACCTCCTCCTCGACGGCCTCGACGCCAACCGCACCCTGCTGGAGACGCTGTTGGCCGAGCACCTCCCGGCCGTCGGGTACCACCGCCCCGAGGGCACCTACCTCGCCTGGCTGGACTGCACCCGGCTGGGTGTCGCCACCGAGCAGCCGGGCGGCGCCCCCGGTGTGGTCAGCGTCGCCTCCGAGCAGCCGGCCGACGGACCCGGTGTGGTCACCGACGTCGCCGGGCCCGCGAAGCTGTTCCTCGACCAGGCGCGGGTCGCGCTCAGCTCCGGGCACGTCTTCGGCACCGGCGGCGCGGGGTTCGTCCGGCTCAACTTCGCCACCTCACCCGCGATCCTCACCGAGGCCGTCACCCGCATGGGTCGGGCGGTCTCCGCCGCGTCCGCCTGACTTTCGGCCGCTCAGGTTCCCTCTACCCAACACCGCCAATTCCCTAGTAAGCTGATAGACATAGCGGGGAATTGGGTGCCGTGCCGCTGCGGAGCCTCGTGGCGTTCGCCGTCTTCGGCAGTAGTCGGCGCGTCGCGACGTCGCGGCACCACCGCTCGCCACCCCGACTCGCCGACTGAGAGGACATCCCCCGATGTCACCGTTGTCCCTGAGACTGGGCGCGGCTGCCGCCACCGCCACCCTGGGCTGCACCGCGCTCGCCGCCACCGGCACCGCCGCCGCACCGATCGACACCGCCACGCCGGCCGGCCCCGGGCGGCCCAACATCGTGTTCGTGCTCGCCGACGATCTGGGCTGGGCCGATGTCAGCACCGGCCTGGCGAACAAGGGGTCGGGCAACCCCTACAACGAGACCCACACCATCGACCGCCTCGCCCAGGAGGGCATCGCGTTCGACAACGCCTACGGCGGCCCCAACTGCGTGCCGACCCGGGCCGCCATCCTCACCGGGCTCTACGCGCCCCGGCCGGCGAACAACCTCTACCTGGTCGGCGACCTCGACCGTGGCGGGGACGACACCCTGCTGGACGGTGCGTCGCAGGGACTCCCCGACGGCGACGACGCGCTGCCGGCCGAGGCCTACACCGTCGGCGAGGCGCTGCGCGACGCCGGCTACGCGACCGGATACGTCGGCAAGTTCCACGTGACCAAGACCGCCGACCAGATCACCACCGACTTCGGGTTCGAGGAGAACCTGGGCGGCTCGAACTCGGGCCACGCCAGCGAGTACCACGCCATCGACGGTACGTTCAACAACAGCGTCGGTCCGGCGCTGGACAGGTTCGCGGCCGACTACACCCAGCAGTACGTCGACGAGAACATCAAGCCGCACTCCCACGGCGTGACCGACGCGGCCCTGGACGCCCTCGTCGGCACCGACAAGCACGTGACCGACGCCGTGGCGGACGCGACCATCGACTTCATCGACCGCCACAAGAACGAGCCGTTCTTCACCTGGGTCAGCAACTACGCGATCCACACGCCGATCGGCGCCAAGCAGCCCCGCGCCGACCTGCTCGCGAAGTACCGAGCCAAGCCGGCCGTGCCCGGCCATCCGGCCAACGCGCCGTACTCCGCGCTGCTGGAGGGGCTCGACCAGGGGCTGGCCCGCCTCGTGCACCACCTCGAGACCACCCCGGATCCCCGCAACCCGGGGCACCCGCTGGCGGACAACACCATCGTGGTCGTCACCTCCGACAACGGCGGGACCGCGAACGCCGACAACGGCTGGCTCAGCGGCTACAAGGGTGAACTGCGGGAGGGCGGACTGCGGGTGCCCACCGCCGTGTGGAGCAAGGGCGAGCACCTGGTCGACGGCGGTGTGGTCGACTCGACGCCGGTCCACGCGGTCGACTACCTGCCGACGTTCGCGTCGCTGGCCGGCGCGAACCTGCCCAGGGGCCTGCGCCCCGACGGGACGGACGTCAGCGGAATCTGGCGCAACGCGAACGCTGAACTCGGCGCCCGTCCGCTCTTCTGGCACCTGCCCGGATACCTGATCGCGGGCGTCCGTGACCAGCGCCCCGAGACGGTGATCCGGTCGGGGCCGTGGAAGCTCAGCTACCACTACGAGACCCAGGACTGGGACCTCTACCACCTGGACAGCGACATCGGCGAGACCACCGACCTGGCCACGGCGTACCCCGACGTCACCTGGCGGCTCGGCAGCCGGCTGATCCGCTGGCTCGACGACGTCGACGCGCCGCTGGCCACGCTGCGCGACGGCAAGGCCCCGATCACCGTCACCGTCCAGGGCACGGCGTACTCGGACGGGAAGATCACCCACTACGACGCGCCGACCGCGCTGACCGTCCGGCCCGGCGACGAGGTGCCGGTGCTGCTGCCCACGGCGGTCACCGGCCGATGACCTCGGCGCACCACCACGGCACCGCCGGGTCGACCACGCCGAGTTGCTGCGCCCCCGGTGGCCTGACCACGGCGACCGACGGGCTGCTCCAGATCGGCCGCCGCCCGCAGCCGACCCCCTCCGCCCGGGAGGCTGACCGGCCGCGCTCCACGCGTGGCCAGGTCCGCCTCCCGGGCGGGGCCTTCGCCATGGGCGACGCCTTCGGCGAGGGCTACCCGGGCGACGGGGAGGGGCCCGTGCACGAGGTCGACCTCGGCGCCTTCACCATCGACGCCACATCGGTCACCAACGCCGCCTTCGCGACCTTCGTCAAGGCCACCGGTTACGTCACCGAGGCCGAGACACTCGGCGTCTCCGCGGTCTTCCACCTTCAGGTGAAGGCAGAGCGTCCCGACATCCTCGGGGCCGCCACCGGGACCCCCTGGTGGCTCGTGGTCCGGGGTGCCGACTGGCGCCACCCGTACGGGCCGGCCTCCTCGATCACCCAGCTCCAGAACCACCCCGTGGTCCAGGTGAGCTGGAACGACGCCCGCGCGTACGCCGCGTGGGCGGGCAAGCGCCTGCCCACCGAGGCGGAGTGGGAGTACGCCGCCCGGGGCGGTCTGGCGGGGGCCCGGTTCCCCTGGGGCGACGACCTGCTCCCGCGCGGTCGGTGGAACTGCAACATCTGGCAGGGCGAGTTCCCCCGACACAACAGCACCGACGACGGCTTCGTCGGCACCGCGCCCGTCAAGCAGTACGCCCCCAACGGCTACGGCCTGTTCAACATGGTCGGGAACGTGTGGGAGTGGTGTGCGGACTGGTTCGCCGCCGACACCTACGCCCGGCGTGCCGGCACCCGCGTCGTCGATCCCACCGGGCCGGCGGAGCCGGACGTCACCGGCCGACGGGTGATGCGCGGCGGGTCGTTCCTGTGCCACGACTCCTACTGCTACCGGTACCGGGTGGCGGCCCGCTCCGGGAACACCCCGGACTCCGCAGCCTCCAACGTCGGCTTCCGCTGCGCCTGAGTCCCTCGTCCGCTCCCTTTTCGGAGGCCCGATTCATGATCACTCGTCGTCAACTCCTCGCCGGCACCGCCGCCGGCCTCGGAGTCGCGGCACTCCCGTCCATCGCGACCGCCGCGCCGGAGACCACCGGACGGCCCCGACCGAACATCGTGCTCGTACTGGTCGACGACCTCGGCTACGGCGAGCTCGGCGCGTACGGGCAGCGCGTCATCGCCACGCCGCGCCTGGACCGGCTCGCCGCCGAGGGGCTGCGCTTCACCGACGCGTACTCAGCGGCGGCGGTCTGCGCGCCCTCCCGCTCGGCGCTGCTGACCGGCCTGCACGCCGGTCACGGGCCGGTCCGCAACAATCCGGCGGGCAACCCCGAGTCGGTCGCCTTCGCCGACGGTGACACCACCTTCGCGGAGGTGCTCCGCGCCCGGGGCTACCGGACGGGGCTGTTCGGCAAGTGGGGCTTCGGTCCCGAGCGCGGCGACCAACCCAGCCACCCCAACGCCCGAGGGTTCGACGAGTTCCTGGGCTACATCACGCACGGCCACGCCCACGACTACTACCCGTCCTACCTGTGGCAGAACGGTGACCGGCTCGAACTGCCCGAGAACACCGGGTCCGACACGACCTTCGCCCCCGACCTGTTCCAGGAGCGGGCGCTCGCGTTCATCCGGGCCCACCGCGCCGAGCCGTTCCTGCTCGTGGTCACCCCGAACCTCCCACACGCCCCGAGCGACGTCCCCAGCCAGGAGCCGTACGCCGACGAGGACTGGCCGGCGGCGGACCGCGGCCACGCGGCCCAGGTCACCCGGCTCGACCGGTACGTCGGTGAGCTGGTCGACGAACTCGCCGCGCAGGGCCTGATCGAGTCCACGGTGGTCCTGTTCACCAGCGACAACGGCCCGCACGAGGAGGGCGGCTTCGACCCGGACCGGTTCGACGCGAGCGGCCCCCTCACCGGGTACAAGCGGAACCTGCACGAGGGCGGCGTCCGGATCCCGTTGCTCGCCTGGGGGCCGGGCCGGATCCAGCCCGGGGTGACCGACCGGATCACCCAGCAGACCGACCTGCTCCCCACCCTGGCCGACCTGGCCGGCGTCCCCGGACCGCGCGACATCGACGGCCGATCGTTCAGCTCGCTGCTCCAGCCGCGTCCGACGGCCGCCGCCGCGCAGCCGTACCTCTACTTCTGGCGGCTCGACAACGGCAACACCAGGCGCGCCCGCGCGGTCGACGGCGACCGCCTACCGCGCGCCGCCGAGGCGGTACGCGAAGGCAACTGGAAGGCGATCCGCTGGGCGCCGGGCCGGGACCGGACCGTGCCGGACGACCAGTGGCAGGTGGAGCTCTACGACCTGGCCGGTGACCTCGGCGAGACGACCGACCTGGCCGCCGCCCACCCCGAGGTCGCGGCCCGGCTGGTCGGCCTGCTGCGGCAGTCCTGGGTGGACGAGGTCACCCGCGAGGGTTACGGCGTCGAGTTCGACGCGCCGGACCTGCTGCTTCCCGGCGTCACCTACCAGCTCACCGCCACCCTCGCGAACGGCTCGGCGGTGCCCTGGACCGGCGCTCGGCTGGTGCTCTCCGCGCCCGAGGGGTGGTCCGTCGAGCCGGCGACCAGCCAGGGCCTCGGACGCCTCGCGCCCGGCGCCCGGGTGAGCGTCACCTGGCGGGTCCGGGTGCCGGAGACGAGCACGGCGGAGCAGTGGCTGCTGACCGTGTCGGGGTACGCCGTCGCCCGGGACGCGCCGCTCACCTTCCGCGCCGAGCGCCGCTTCACCCCGCCGCCGCCCGCGCCGACCACCGACGCGTACCTGAGCGATCTGCCCTGGCTGAGCGCGGTCAACGGTTGGGGCCCGGTGGAGCGGGACACCAGCAACGGCAAGCAGGCCGCCGACGACGGCACACCGATCTCCTTCGGCGGCACCAGCTACGCCAAGGGGCTCGGTGTGCACTCCTACTCCGAGGTCACCTACCACCTCGGCGGCCGGGTGGCCCGGTTCACCTCGGTCGTGGGAATCGACGACTTCAGCGCCCGGCAGAGCACGCGGGGCAACACGATCGCCGAGGTGTGGGCCGACGACCGGCTCGTCCACACCAGCGGTGTGCTGCGGGCGTCCACCGGCCCCGAGCCGGTGGACGTCGACGTCCGAGGGGCCCGGCTGCTGCGCCTGGTCGTGCGGGCCGCCGACGCCGGCAACGGCTTCAACCACACGTCCTGGGCGGACGCCTTCGTCCGGCTGGGCTGACCGGCCGTCCTCGCGCCCGGACCGACGTCGACGTCGGTCCGGGCGCGAGTGTGTGCGCAACGCGTGTGTGGCCTCGAACCCCGCTGCGGGGTTCGAGGCCACACGTGTGACCGAGAGGTCAGGCGGAGGTGGCGAGGCTCGGCGCGCGCCCGTGGTCCGCCACAGTAGTGGTGGGGCTGTTCGGGGCGATCCGGACGTGCACCGTGTCACCGACGGAGAGGCCGAGGGTGAGGAACTCGTTGCGGGTGAGGGTCACGGCGACGGCCTGACCGTCGGCGGTGGTGATGTCGACCCGGATCTCGAAGCCGATGCGGGTGATCCGGGTGACCTGTCCGGGCACACCGGCGGCAGTCGACTCACCGGTCTGGATCTGGAGGTCGTGCGGCCGGACCAGTTGGTCGCCGAGTTGCGTCACCGGACCGAGGAAGCGCATGACGAACTCGTTGGCCGGCTCGTCGTACAGCTGGTCGGGTGAGCCGATCTGTTCCACCCGGCCCTCGTTGATCACCACGATCTCGTCGGCGACCTCGAGCGCCTCCTCCTGGTCGTGGGTGACGAAGACGGTGGTGACGTGCACCTCGTCGTGCAGCCGGCGCAGCCAGTCCCGGAGTTCCTTGCGGACCTTCGCGTCGAGGGCGCCGAACGGCTCGTCGAGCAGCAGCACCGCCGGTTCGACGGCCAGCGCACGAGCCAGCGCCATGCGCTGGCGCTGACCGCCGGAGAGCTGCGCCGGAAGCCGGTCGGCGAACTGCTCCAGGTGCACCAGGGCGAGCAGTTCGTCGACGCGCTGGCGGATCTCGTCCTTGTCCCGCTTGCGGATCTCCAGTCCGAAGGCGACGTTGCGCCGCACCGAGAGGTGCTTGAAGGCCGCGTAGTGCTGGAACACGAATCCGACGTTGCGCTTCTGCGGCGGCAGGTTGGTCGCGTCGACGCCGTCGATCTCGACCCGTCCGGTGTCCGCGCGTTCCAGCCCGGCGATGATGCGCAGCAGCGTGGACTTGCCGCCGCCGGACGGGCCGAGCAGCGCGGTGAGCTGGCCCGCCGGGATGCTCACCGACACGTCGTCGAGCGCGACGAAGCCTCCGAACCGCTTGCCGACGTTGGCGATCTCGATACTCAACGGGATTCCTTTGGCCGAAGGGCGGACACGACGATGATGCTGGCCACCGCGACGAGGGCGAGGAGGAAGGCGGTGGCGTACGCGCCGCCCTTGTCGAAGTTCAGGTACTTCTCCTCGACCACGAGCGTGGCCGTGCGGGTCTGGCCCAGCACGTTGCCGGAGACGACCTTGACCGCCCCGAACTCGCCCAGCGACCGGGCGAGGCTCAGCACGACCCCGTAGATCACGCCCCACTTGATCGACGGCAGGGTGATCCGCCGGAACGTCTGGAGGCTGTTGGCGCCGAGGCTGCGGGCGGCCTGCTCCTGTTCGTCGCCGATCTCCTCGAGGACCGGCACGACCTCCCGGATGACCAGGGGCAGCGCCACGAACACCGTGGCCATCACCATGCCCGGCACGGCGAAGATGATCTGCATTCCCGCCGATTCGAGCGACGGCCCGAACCAGCCGGTACGACCGCTGTAGACCAGCACGAGGGCGAGGCCGACGACGATCGGGGAGACCGACAGCGGCATGTCGAGCAGGGCGTTGAGCAGCCGCTTGCCCGGGAAGTCGTACCGGACGAGCAGGATCGACACGCCGACGCCGAACACCGTGTTGACCAGCACGGCGACGAGCGCGATCACCACGGTGAGCTGCAACGCGTGGACCACGTCGGGGTCGGTGAGGATCGCGTTCAGGTCGGTGAACCCGTCCGCGAACGCGTTGCGTCCGACGAGGTAGAGCGGCCACGCGACGAGAAGGAACAGGTAGCCGACGACCAGCAGCCGCAGCACGTAACGGCCGAGGCCCCGCTCGCCGGGGCGGGTCCGGGTCGCTACGGAACGTTCAGCCACGGCGCACCACCTTCCGCTGGATCAGGTCGAGCACGACGATGACGGCGAAGGAGATGGCCAGCAGCACCACCGCGACCGCTGCCGCACTGTCCGGGTTGTCGTTCTCGATGCTGCTGAGGATGCGCACCGACGTCACCTCGGTCCGCATGGGCAGGTTGCCGGAGAGCAGGACCAGTGAGCCGTACTCGCTGACCCCCCGGGCGAAGGAGAGGGCGGCGCCCGCCGCGATGGCCGGGGTGAGGCTCGGCAGGATGATCCGCCGGAAGGTGGTGAGTCGGCTGGCGCCCAGCGACGCCGCCGCCTGCTCCACCTCCGGATCGAGTTCGGCCAGCACCGGCTGCACGGTCCGGACGACGAACGGCAGCGTCACGAACAGGAAGGCGAGGAACACGGCGCCCCGTGTGTTGGCGATGTCGATTCCCAGGGGGCTGGTCGGGCCGTACAGGGACAGCAGCACCAGCCCGGCGACGATCGTCGGCAGCGCGAAGGGAATGTCGATGAGGATCTCCAGCAGCCGCTTGCCGAAGAACCGGTCCCGTACCAGCACCCAGGCGATGAGCGTGCCCATCACGACGTTGACCAGCGTCACGAGGAACGCGGTGCCGACGGTGAGCTGGATGGCGGCCGAGGTCTGCTCGTTGGTCACCGTCTGCCAGAACCCGCCCCAGCCGCCCTGGGACGCGGTCACCACCACGGCGGCCAGCGGGATCAGCACCAGCAGGCTGAACCACAGCATCGCCACGCCGAGCCCCAGGCCGGAGGCCCGGCCCAACGGAAGGCCGGCGCGGGCCGGCCGGCGGGTGTCCGCCGGCCGGTCCGCGCCCAGTGCCGTCGAGGTCACTTGGCCTTCCCGGAAGCCGCGATGACCTTGGTGACGATGCCCGCCTTCTCGTCGAAGAACTTCTTGGACAGATCGGACCAGCTACCGAAGTCCTTCTCGACGGTGAGCAGCTTCTGCGGCGCCGGGAACGGGTTGTTCGGGTCGATCGCCCCCTCGATCCCCTTGGTGTCGACGCCGTCGATGATCGGGCGGAAGCCGGTCCGCGCGAACTGACGCTGTCCCTCGGGGCCCAGGACGAAGTCGAGCCACTCCTTCGCCTTCGGGTCCGCGTTCTTGAGCACCGCGCCCGGGTTCTCGATCAGGATGGTCGTCGCGGGCAGGACCCAGTCGAGGTCCTCGCCGTTCTGCCGGGCCAGGATCGTCTCGTTCTCGTAGGCGAGCAGGACGTCACCCGTACCGTTGATGAAGGCCGTCGTGGCGTCCCGGCCGCTGTTGGGCAGCGCCACCACGTTCGTGAAGAGCTTGTTCAGGTAGTCCTCGGCCTGCGCGTCGGTCCCGCCGTTCGCGGCGATGTGTCCCCAGGCGGCCAGCGCGTTCCAGCGGGCGGCGCCGGACGAGGCCGGGTTGGGCGTGACGATCCCGACGCCCGGCTTGATCAGGTCGTCCCAGCCCTGGATGTTCTTCGGGTTTCCCTTGCGGACGGCCAGCACGACGACCGACGACGACACGATGCCCTTGTTCGGGCCGTCGTCCCAGCTTGCGTCGACCAGGTCGGCGTCGACCAGTCGGGTCACGTCACTGCTCACGGAGAAGTGGACGTAGTCGGCCTTCAGGCCGGAGACGACCGCCCGGCTCTGGTCACCCGAGGCGCCGTACGAGGTCTGGAACCTGACCCCCTTGCCCGCGTCGGTCTTGTTCCACTCGGCGGCGATCGCCTTGTTCGCCGCCTCGGGCACCGCGTAACCGACGATGTTCAGGGTCGTCGACGCGCCCGCCGACTCCCCGCCACCCCCGCAGGCCGACAGCGCCAGCCCGGCCACGAGCGCGAGTGCGACGGCCGCCCTGCTTCTGTACTTCATGGGGAACCCATCCTCCTTCGGCGCGTCTCCGCGCCTGATTGACATGCGATGACGACTGCTCAGGACCGGCCGTGAGCAGATCGGCGAGAGTGGCGTTGTCAGCGACATCGTCGACGGCCCGACCAGGTGCACCGGGCCGATCTCCGAGCATCTCGGTATGTCCTACCTAACTTGTAGGGATAGTGGACCACGCGCGGCTTCCCGTCAAGTCCCGATCGCCGCCAACCCCAGACGCCGCGCATCTCACGATCCAGGATGCGCTTTCGCCGCCGCATTCCCTACCGCAAGGATAGGTAATGTGCCAGGGGTCAACTTCACCATCCGGCGCGCGATCGACTACCTGCTCGTGAACAGCAGCCTCTGTCCATCGCGCTCCGTCTGACGCTCGACCCCGTGCGGCCGACGCCGTCGGTGCCCGCCGGCGACGCCCTGGGTGTCGGGTGACGGACCGTCTCCACAGCTCTCTGCGCATTCGCAGGTGGAACCCAGTAGCCGCCTGCCCCAGGCCGCCCCACGCCACCGTGCCGCTCCCGCCTGCCATCCAGCAGTCCGCTCGCCCAGGAACAGATCGACGACGCGTTCGAGGGGGCCCCACGGCCCACCACATTGGACATGGAGACCACTGATGACAGGTCAACCCGACCGGAACCTGACCCGACGCGACTTCCTCGCCGCCACCGGGGCGGCCGTGGGCACGTTCGCCCTCACCACGGGGCTGGACCTGCCGGCGACCGCGGCCACCGCCGCGCCGACGACGACCGCGGTGGGCCCCCTCGTGAAGACGAAGGCACACCGGCCCTGGCTCGGACCCGACTTCTGGGCCAACCGGCTACAGGACTGGCGACTGGCGGACGGCCGCATCGAGAGCATCGCGCAGCCCGGTCCGCACCGGCTGCGGACGGTCGCGGTCCTCACCCGGGAGCTGACCGGCGCAGCCCCGACACGCCTGCGGGTGCGTACCGGAACGCTCGCCGCCGGGTCCGGATTCTCCGGTTTCCTGGTTGGAGCGGGTGGCGGTGCGCTCGACCCGCGCGCCGCCGCCCTGGTCCAGGGGCCCTCCGGTGAGGGCGGCGGGTTGCTGGCCGTCTACGGCTCGGACGGGCAGGTGGCCTTCCGTGAGCACACCGACGAGTCCCGGCCGTTCGCCTTCGCGGTGCTGCCCGCCACGGTCGACACGCCCGCCGCCCGGCCGCGAACCCTGGACGAGGACGTCGAACTGACCTTGGAGCTGACGCCTGCGGACGGCGGTGACCTGCGACTGCACCTCTACGCCCGGGACCGGCGCACCGACACGGTGCTGTCCGCCGCGACGCTGGACGGGGTGGCACCCGGCCAGGTGCGCGGGGGCTTCTCGCTGGTCGAGTCCGACGACCGGCCGGCCCAGGGGGCCCGGTTCTGGTTCAGCGACCTGCACGCGACCGGCCCCGGCGTGACCACCCATCGCGACCGGGCCCTCGGCCCGATCGTCGGCACCCTCTTCTCCGTCTCCGGCACGGTCCTCAAGCTCACCGCACAGTTGGTGCCGCTGGGCCCGGACGATCCGCGTGAGGTGACGCTCGAGATCCGCGCCGGTGGCGGGCGCTGGCGGCAGGTGGCCCGCGCCACGGTCGGCGCCGGGTACGCGGCGTCGCTACGGGTGGCGGACTGGGACACCTCCCGGGAGTGGGAGTACCGGGTGGTGTACCCCACCAGCCCCCGGGCCGAGTACGGCGGCACCGTTCCGGCCGAGCCACGCGGCCGGGAACTCGTCATCGGCACGCTCAACTGCGTCAAGGCGGCCCACCGCTCACTCACCGGATCGAGCAACGGCAACCCGCGCCTGCCCGGGGAGCAGCCGCTCGGCCTGCACACCGACCGCAACCTCTACTTCCCGTACGCGCCTCTCGCGGCCAACCTGGCCGCGCAGAACCCCGACCTGCTCGTCGTCCTCGGCGACCAGCTCTACGAGAACAGCCCGACCGCCGAGGACACCTCGCCCGTTCCCGAACTGGACTTCCTCTACAAGTACCTGCTGTGGCTCTGGTCGTTCCGGGACCTGACCCGGCGGATCCCGAGCGTCGTGCTGGTCGACGACCACGACGTCTTCCAGGGCAACATCTGGGGCCACGGCGGGGCACCCGCGCCGGGACGGGACCAGAACAAGGGCGGCTACGCCAACGAGGCCGACTGGGTGAACATGGTGCAGCGGGTGCAGAGCGGCCACGACCCGGACCCGTACGACCCGACCCCGGTGCAGCAGGGCATCAGCGTCTACTACGGCGCGTTCGCCTACGGGGGTGTCTCGTTCGCCCTGCTCGAGGACCGCAAGTTCAAGAACACCGACGCCGACCCCACCGACGGCGACCCGGTACCCGAGCGGCTCGAACTGCTGGGGGAACGGCAGGAAGCCTTCCTCGCCGCCTGGAAGTCCATGCATCCCGGCCTACCCAAGGTGGCCCTCACCCAGACCCTCTTCGCCTGCCTCCAGACCGACCCGGCCGGCGCGGCACGGCAGGACCAGGACTCCAACGGCTGGCCCCGGACCGGACGCGACCGGGCCGTGAAACTCCTGGCGGACGCGAACGCGGTGGTGCTCTCCGGCGACCAGCACCTCGGCTCGCTGGTGCGGCACGGCATCGAGGGCTTCGCCGACGGTCCCGTCCAGTTCACCAGCCCCGCCGGCAACTCGTCGTTCCAGCGGTGGTTCGAGCCGGCCGAGCCGCTGCCCAACGGCAATCAGAGCCTGCACACGGGTGACTTCACCGACGGCTTCGGGAACCGGCTGCGGGTGCTCGCGGTCGCCAATCCGAAGGTGTCGTTCGCGGAGTACCGCACCGGCTACCCCACCGGGCAGGGGCTCGGGGACCGCAGCCTCAAGCAGGAGGGCTACGGCATCCTCCGGGTGGACCCGGACCGGCGTGAGTTCGTGTTCGAGGCATGGCCGTGGGACGACGATCCGGGCGATCCCCGTACACGGCAGATCACCGGCTGGCCGGTACGCCTGCCGTTCGACCAGGCCTGACTTCCCTTTCACCTCGGAGGCGTTCCATGCACGAACCGCACCATAACCGGCTCTCCCGCCGTGGTCTCCTCGGCGGTGTCGCGGGCGCGGCCCTGGCCGGGCTCACCTCGGCTCCCGCGTTCGCGGCACCTCCGTCGGCACCGGGCCGCCGACCGCCGAACGTCGTGTTCATCTCCGTCGACGACCTCGGCTGGGACGAGCTCGGCAGCTACGGCAACACGTTCAACGAAACGCCGGTACTGGATCGGCTGGCCCGGGACGGCATGCGTTTCACCAGCGCCTACGCCGCCGCTCCGCTGTGCTCGCCGACCCGCGCCGCGCTGGTGACCGGCCAGTATCCGGCGCGTACCGGGATCACGGACTTCCTCCGGGGGAGCCTGCGGCGAGCAACAAATACCTGTCGCCGGACATCCCGACCGTGCCCGACGTCCTTCGCCCCTTCGGCTACACCACGGGACTGGTCGGCAAGTGGCACCTGACCGAGACCTACAGCGGGCCGTACGAGCAGCGTCCGGGCAACCCCTTCGCCCACGGGTTCGACGAGGTGATCGCCTCCGAGCAGAAGTACATCGGCGACGGCGACTACTTCCACCCGTACTTCTTCCTGCCGGACCTGCCGGCGCGGGAACCGGGCGAGTACCTCACCGACCGGCTGGCCGCCGAGGCCGTCGACTACATCACCCGGCACCGCGACGAGCCGTTCTTCCTCCACGTGTCCAACTACGCGGTGCACACCGCGCTGGACGGGAAACCGGACCTGGTCGCCAAGTACCGGGCCAAGCCCGGCGCTGACCAGGCCCCGAACCGGCCGGTGCTGGCCGCCATGCTGGAGAGCATCGACCAGCAGGTGGGCCGGATCGTCGCCACGCTCACCGACCTCGGCCTGGACCGCGACACCCTGCTGCTCGTCACCTCCGACAACGGCGGCCCCTACCGGGACGCGAACCAGCCGCTGCGCGGCGGCAAGGGCGAGCTGTACGAGGGCGGCATCCGGGTCCCGCTGATCGCGTACTGGCCCGGCACGGTGGCACCCGGACAGCAGAACGCCACCCCGACCAGCACCATCGACGTGCTCCCGACCGTGCTAGACCTCGCCGGCGGCGACCCGGGCGGACGGTTCGACGGCGTGAGCATCGCTCCGGTGCTCACCGGCACCGGCGAGTTGGACCGGGGCCCGCTGTTCTGGGTCTACCCGCACTTCATCGGCCGGACCCACCCGCATGCCGCCGTCCGGGCCGGCCAGTTCAAGCTGGTGCAGTACCTGCGGGACGGACGCAGCGAGCTCTACCACCTGGTCCGCGACCCGGCGGAGACCACCGACCTGTCCGCGCAGTACCCGCAGAAGGCCCGACAACTGCGGGCACTGCTGGAGGCGCACATCGCCGAAACCGGCATCTTCCCCGCGCGGCCGACCCCCGAGCACTACCCGACGGTGGAGCTGGCGGAGTCGTTCGACACCGATCTGCGGCGGTGGGACGTCCTGCCGGTGACCGCGTACGCCGCCCCGGCCGCCGTCGAGGGTGGCCGACTCGCGGTGACGTCGAACCGGTTGACGCACCTGGTGTTCCGTTCCGACGTCGCCCCGAGCTCCGACCGGGTGGCGGTCGTGCTCGACACCGGCACCTTCGCCGAGGCCGGCAGCCAGGACACCGTCTTCGTCGGTCTCGCCAAGGACGCCGGGAACTACCTGCTGTTCCGCTACCACAACGGGCTGCACCGGGCCGGCTGGGACCTGCGCGTCAACGGCGCTCTGATCACCGCCGGCGCCGAACCGTTGGACAACCTGGACGGCACCGTGGACCTGACCGGCCCGGACGCCCGGTACGCGTTCGTGCTCCGCGGTCACCAGGCGACGGCGTACGTCGACCAGGGCAGCGGATGGGAGTTCCTGTTCACCGCCGACACCGGCGGCGCCATCGACTTCAGCGACCCGGCCGTCCGCGCCCAGTACCGGTACGCGGCGAGCGTCCGCCTCGACAACGGCACCATCACCCTCGACGGTCTCACCGCCCGCCGAGCCTGACCGAACCGGCCGATCCGCAGAGGCGTACCTCTGCGGATCGGCCGTAGCGGTTCACTTCGCGGCGGTGACGACCGGCCGTACGCGTTCCTCTGTCTCGGCCCAGTACTGTTCGAGCTCCTTGCTGGTGCGGTAGCTCAGCTCGTAGCCGGACGCGGGCAGCTTGTCGACGAAGGCCGGCGACGACGACGCCTCCTTCAGCGCCTTCTCCAGGACCGCGACGACGTCGGCGGGCACGCCGGCGGGCGCGGAGATGTTCAGGGTCCCCGGCGAGACCACCTCGTACCCCTGCGCGGCCAGGGTGGGCACCTGCGGGATGAGGGTGCTGGGCTGCGCGGTGGCCGTGCCGAGGATCCGGACGTCACCAGCCTTGTGTTGGCTGAGAACGCTGTTGACGCTGCCGACGAGGACGTCGATCTGACCGCCCAGCAGCGCGGTCAGCTTGTCCGACGCCCCGCCCCGAACGTGACGATGTTCAGGTCGACGTTGGCGGCCTCTTCCAGACCGGCGGCGGCCAGGTAGTCGTCGCTGGCGACACTGCCACCGCTGCCGACGTTGACGCTGCCCGGGCTCTGCTGACTCTTCGTGACCATGTCTTCGATGTCCTGGAGCGGGCTGTCCTTCCGGACGGCGAAGACCGTCGGGCTGAGCGCGATGCCGGCAAGCGGGGTGAACGACTCGCGCTTGTACACGGTCTTCCGGGCCGGGTCGAGGTAGGTCAGCACCGAGGGCAGGTTCGTGAACGTCAGGGTGTACCCGTCGGGTTTCTCCGACACCACCCGGGTCAGGCCGGTCTGGCCGCCAGCGCCGGGCAGGTTACGGATCGTGACGTTGGTGCCGAGGGACTTCTCCAGTTCGGGGCCGAGCAGGCGGGCCAGCACGTCGGTGATGCCGCCAGCGTCGAAGGGGACGACCAGGGTGACGGTCTTGCCCTTGGCGGGGAAGGCGGCCTCGCCGCCGCTCGTGTTCGCGGACCCGCAACCGCTGACGGTTCCGGCCACCAGGGCTGCGGTCATCGCCAAAGCGGCGGTGACGGAGATGCGCATGAGGGTGCTCCTGGGCTGTGGTGGTGGTATGGGGGTGGGATGCCTGAGGGCATGACGGGACGGCGGCTGGGTGGCGCTGCCGAGCTGGTCTTCCGCGGCAGGTCAATGTTGCGGAACGGTTTCGGATGCCTCATAGTCTGGCAGTGATGCCGAGAGTTGCATCATGAGCTTGCAGAGTCAAGAGTCAGCAGGTTACGTCCGCTGATCCCGACGCGGGCCGACCGAAGGGACGCCACCACCCATGAGCCTTCAGGCTGCCGTGGCCGGCAGCAAAATACCCCTGTCCCCGTCCGACCGCCGTCTGATCCAGTTCCTGGTCGAGAACCCGCGCGACGCGGTCTTCATGCCCGCCGCCGAGGTGGCCCGCCAGTGCGGGGTCCACGAGTCCACCGTCGTCCGGCTGGCCCGGAAACTGGGCTTCGACAGCTACTACGCGTTACGGGAGGCGTCCCGGGAGGACGTGCCGACCCTGGCCAGGACCCCGTCCCGGGTCGAGGCGTTGCAGGACGGCCGGAGCCACACCCTGGAGTCGATCACCCGGCTGGAGTCCGAGGCACTGCTCCGGATCCCCCAGTTCATCAGCCAGACCGCCCTCGACGACGCCGCCGCCGCGCTCCTCGGCGCCCGGCAGGTGCTCCTGGCCGGCAACCACTACGCGGCGGAACTCATCGCCTTCCTCGAACGCCGCCTGCGCCGGCTCGGGTTCACCACGGTGGCGGTCCGCGGTCCCGGACAGGACGTCGCCGAGAAGGTCATGAGCCTGGCCCCGGACGACGTCGTCATCGCGTTCGCGCTGCGGACCGTTCCCACGCTGCTACCGCCCCTCGTGCGACACGCCGACTCGGTCGACGTCAAGAGCATCGTCGTCACCGACCTGGTCGGAACCCGACTTCAGCCCGCTCCGACGCACCTGCTGGCCGCGCCTCGGGCGGCCGAGGAATCCGCCCGGCCCCGCCCGTTCCCGGTGTCCCGGACGCTCTCCGTCCCGATGACGATCTGCTACGCCCTGCAACAGTCCCTGCTGAACCAGGCTCCGGACCGGTTCAGTCAGACGCTGGAGCGGCTGGACCAGGCGTACCTGGACTTCGACGTCGAGGGTGGCACCGGACGGGGGACACCGCGATGACCGGACCCCACGTCACGGAACTGGCTGGCGACCCGACGACCAGCCCGACCGAGTCCGGCGTCACCGCACCAGCCGACGAGCAGCGGCCGGACGCGGCACCCGTACCGGCTGGACCGGGGTACCGGCGGGCCAACCTCGTCCTGGTGGCGGGACTGCTGGGACTGGCCGTCGTCCTGTGCGTACAGGGCAGCGCGTACGGACTCTGGGACCAGGAACAGCCCGGACCGGGGCTGTTCCCGTTCGCCACCGGGGTGGTCACGGCGCTGCTCGCCGCGTACCTGGCCGTGCAGGTGGCCCGTCGGCAGGTGACCAGGGACCCGGAGACCGAGCTGCCGGACGTCCAGGGCTGGGTGCACATCGCCGTCACCGTCCTCGGCTGCCTGGGCTTCGCCCAACTCCTGGAACCACTCGGCTTCCGTACGGCCATGTTCCTGTTCGTGGCCGTCCTCCTCGCCGTGGTGTCCCGCAGCCGGAGCTGGGTCATCGTGCTGATCTCGCTCGTCGTGTCGATCTCGATGTACTACGTGTTCGTCGTGGCCCTGAACGTTCCGCTGCCCGACGCGACCTGGTCGCCACTGACCCGGCTGGGGCTCTAGATGGACGCGCTCGGTCACCTCGCCGCCGGCTTCGCCACTGTCCTGACCCCCGCGAACCTCGCCCTGGCGTTCCTGGGCTGTGTGCTGGGCATGCTCGTCGGCGTCCTGCCCGGATTCGGGCCCGCCGCCGCGATGTCCCTGTTGCTGCCGATCACCTTCACCATGGGACCGACCAGCGCGATCATCGTGCTCGCCGCGATCCTCTACGGCTCGGCGTACGGCGGCACGATCACGGCTGTGCTGCTGAACGTCCCCGGTGAGACGTCGTCGGTGGCCACCACCCTCGACGGCTACCGGATGGCCCGACAGGGCCGGGCCGGGCAGGCCCTGTCGATCGCCGCCATCGGTTCCTTCGTCGGTGGACTCGTCGGCCTGCTGGGGTTCATCCTCGCCACGCCGTTGAGCCGGCTGGCCCTGGCGTTCGGTCCCGCCGAGTTCTTCGGGCTGACCCTGCTCGGCCTGGTGCTCGTGATCGGCCTGGCCACCGGGTCCGTCGCCAAGGCGTTGGTCAGCGCGGCCATCGGCCTGGCGGTCGGGGTCGTGGGTATCGACCCGGGCGCCGGCATTCCCCGCTTCACCATGGGCCAGCCCGACTTCTACGACGGCATCAACATCATTCCCCTGGTCATGGGGCTCTTCGGCATCTCCGAGCTGCTGACCAGCATCGAACGGTCCGCCAAGACACCGCAGCCGCTACGGGTCAACCGGATCCTGCCCTCCCGCACCGACCTCCGCCGTTCGGTGCTGCCGATCGCCCGAGGTTCGGTCATCGGCTTCTTCATCGGCCTGCTGCCCGGCTCGCCCGGCGCGACCTGCTCGTTCACCTCCTACGTGGTGGAGAAGCGGTTCTCCAAGCACCGCGGCGAGTTCGGCAAGGGTGCCATCGAGGGCGTCGCCGGACCGGAGACGGCCAACAACTCGATGGCGATCTCCGCCATGATCCCGATGTTCACCCTGGGCATCCCGACGTCGGCCACGATGGCGGTGATGATGGGTGCCTTCACCATCAACGGACTGGTGCCCGGCCCTCTGCTGTTCCAACAGAACGCGGACGTGGCCTGGGCGATCATCGCCAGCATGTTCGTGGGCAACGTGATCCTGCTGGTGCTCAACATCCCCCTCGTCCGGATCTGGATCGCCTTCCTGCGCATCCCCTACCGCGTGCTGTACGTCGTCGTCTTCGCGTTCCTGCTGCTCGGCGCGTACAGCCTCGACAACAGCGTCTTCAACATCTACGTGATGCTCTTCTTCGGCCTGCTCGGTTACGCGCTGCGCAAGGTCGACGTGCCGCTGGCGCCCGCGGCGCTGACCATCGTGCTCGGGCCGATCATGGAGAGCTCCCTGCGGACCGCGCTGTCCCTGTCCCGAGGAGACCTCTCCGTCCTCGTCGGCAGCCCGATGTCCGCGACGCTGATCAGTCTCGCGGCCCTGCTGCTCGTCGGCGCCGCGGTACGTCCGTTGGTGCAACACCTCCTGAGCCGGCAACCGGCCGGACCGGCTGCGGCCCTCGACCAGTCCCCGCCGCGCGTCGACTCGTCGGCGCCCTGAACCCGATCCCCGCAACCCCCTCTGCCCACAGGAGATCCCCTTGACCACGGTTCTCGACCCCACACCCGTGCCCCCGCAGCCGATCCGCCACGAGGATCTGGCCCGGATGCGCCGGCTACCCACCGCCAACATCGCTGACGCCATGCAGCGGTTGAACGTCTGCGACTCGGCCATCCAGGCCGTCTGGCCCGGGGCCACCATCTGCGGTCCCGCGTTCACCGTGCTGACCCGGTCCGGGGACAACGCCCAGGTCCACGAGGCGTTGAAGCACGTCCGCCCCGGCGAGGTGATCGTGGTCAGTGGCGGTGGGGACACCTCGCGCGCCCTCATCGGGGAGCTGATCGCCGGGCGGGCGGCCAACCTCGGCGTCGCGGGGTTCGTCCTCGACGGCGCGGCCCGCGACGCCGAGGCGATGGGGGAGATGGGCATGCCGGTGTTCGCCCGCGCCACCACCCCGGCCGGCCCGTACAAGAACGGACCCGGGGCGTTGGGGCGCTGCGTCGCCATCGGCGGGGTCGCGGTCCGCCCCGGCGACCTGATCGTCGCGGACGCCGACGGGGTGGTGGTCGTACCGGTCGAGGACGTCGAATCGGTGCTGCTGGCGGCCGAACAGGTCCAGGCGAACGAGACCCGCAAGCGGGCCGAGATCGAGGCGCAGCGGGTCGCGGCGGGCGGCGCAGCCGCGCCGGAGGGCCCGACGGAAGGCGGGTCCGGGCTGGCCGCGGTGGACCACATCGACGTCCGGGTTCCCGACCTCGACGCGGCGGTGACGTTCTTCGAGAGCCTGGGACTGCAGATCCGGCGGCGACTCCCCGAGGCCCGACGCTCGGTGGAGATGGCCCTGCCGGGCCCGGGGCAGGTGGTCTTCGAGATCCGCCAGGACGACAGCGTCGACCGGACCGTCGTGGACCATGTCGCCTTCCGGGTCGCGGGGACGACGGAGGCCATCACCGCCCTGAAGCAGCGCGGCGTCGACTTCACCAGGGAGAACCACCTGGTGGCCGACACGGGCCGGCGGGTCAGCAACTTCCTCGACCCCGGCCAGGGCCGGTGGCAGCTCGCCGAGTAGCCGCTGACCGACCCCGCAGACACCGCCCCCTCTCCCTCGACAGGACAGCAATGATCATCGACTCGCACGCGCACTACACGACCGCACCGCCACAGCTCGACGCCTACCGAGGTCGACAGATCACCAACGCGAACAAGCCGGAGAAGGGCTCGCTGCGGATCAGCGACGACCAGATCCGCGAGTCGCTGCAACGGCATCTCCGTCGGATGGACGAGCACGGAATCGACCGGATGATCTTCTCCCCCCGGGCCTCGGGCATGGGGCACGAGTTCGGTGACTTCACCACGAGTCTGTACTGGGCGCAGGTCAACAACGACCTCATCGCCCGGGTGTGCCAGTTGTACCCGGACCGCTTCATCCCCGCCTGCCAGCTCCCCCAGTCTCCCGGCGTCAGCCCACGGGAGTGCATCGCCGAACTCGAACGGTGCGTGCTGGAGATGGGCTTCGTCGGCTGCAACATCAACCCGGACGTGGCCGGCGGCGGCCAGCCGTTCACCCCGTCCCTGGGCGATGCCTGGTGGTACCCGCTCTACGAGAAGATGATCGAGCTGGACGTCCCCGGGCTCATCCACGCCACGTCGAGCGTCAACCCGGCGGTGCACCTGAACGGCTCCCACTACACCAACGTGGACGCCGCCGCCGTCTTCGAGCTCTGCTGGTCCGACGTGCTGGAGCGTTACCCTGCGCTCAAACTGATCGTGCCGCACGGCGGTGGTTCGATCCCGTTCCACTTCAACCGCCTCCGGTCGCTGTTCCTCGGCAGCGGTCGGCGGCCGTTCGAGGAGGTCGTCAAGGGGTTGTACTTCGACACCTCGGTCTACGACCGGGACTCCATGGAGATGCTCATCCGCAAGATCGGCCCGGACAACGTCATCTTCGCGACCGAGCCCTTCGGTACCGCCAAGAACATCGACCCCGACACGGGCCGGACCTTCGACGACACCCGCTCGTTCATCGAGGACCTGGACTGGCTCACCGAGGAGCAGAAGGCCGACATCTTCGGGGGCAACGCCCTGCGGCTGTACTCCCGCGTCCGGCAGACCGTGACCGCACAGCCCTGACGGATCCGCGGAGTTCGTGACGCCACGAGGTCCCCGGTTTCCCGACCGGGACCTCGTGGCGTCCAGCAGATCCGTCGGTCAGTCCCCTGCCTCGGCAACGGCGAAGTCGAAGTCGCGGTCGCCAGGTAGGTGGTGTTTACCGCGACCATGCCAACGGCGAGGTTCTCCGAAACCGGAAGTCGGTGGCGCGGCGGGGCCGGGGTGTGTCAGCGTCCTGGCCATGCTCGACTACCGCACCGTCAACCGGGCCAACTGGGACGAGCGGGCCGCCGCCCACGCCGCCTCCCCGGACTACGCCGTCGACCGGTTCGCCGCCGATCCCGCCTTCCTCAGTTCGGTGGTCCGGTTCGACCTGCCCCGCCTCGGCGACGTCGCCGGGCTGCGCGGAGTGCACCTGCAGTGCCACATCGGCACCGACACGGTCTCGCTGGCACGGCTCGGGGCCACCATGACCGGGCTCGATTTCTCCGGTCCCGCACTCGCCCAGGCACGCCGGCTCGCCGGCATAGCCGGCGTCGACGTCGACTTCGTGGAGGCCGACGTCTACGACGCGGCGGACGTGCTCGACGCGGGCGGCTACGACCTGGTGTTCACCGGGATCGGCGCGCTGTGCTGGCTGCCCAGCGTCGCCCGCTGGGCCGAGGTGGTCGCAAGGCTGCTCAAGCCGGGTGGGCGGCTCTTCATCCGGGAGGGGCACCCGGTGCTGTGGGCCGTCGACGACCGCCGCACCGACGGGCTGCTCGCCCTGAAGTACCCGTACTTCGAGACGGTCGAGCCGACCGTCTGCGACGAGGGCGGCACCTACGTGGCGACCGACGCGGTCTTCACGCACAACGTGACCCACGATTGGAACCACGGCATGGGCGAGATAATCAGCGCGGTGCTCGCCGCTGGCATGCGGGTCACCTCGTTCGTCGAGCACGACAGCGCGCCCTGGCAGGCCCTGCCCGGCCGGATGACGCTCGGCGACGACGAGGAGTGGCGACTCACCGAGCGGCCGGCGCGGCTCCCCCTCACATACACCCTCCAAGCCGTCCGGACCGGCTGAGCAACTCAGCCACCATCGACCCATCTCGATCATCCGGTGGTACGGTGTTGCCCCGATGGCCAGGTACGGGATTCTCGGACCGCTCGAGGTCACGGCGGCCGGGCAGCGGGTCACCCTGCGCAGCCCGAAGCAGCGTGCCGTCCTCGCGGTGCTGCTCGTCCACGCCAACCGGGTCACCCCACTCGACCTGCTGCTCGGCGCGCTCTGGCGCGACGACCCACCCGACACGGCGGTCGGGCAGGTGCAGACCCTCGTCTGGCGGCTGCGCGGGGTGCTCGGCGAGGCGATCACCACCCGACCGGGCGGTTACCAGCTCACCGTCGCCCCGGAAGAGCTGGACGCGGAGATGTTCGCCCGTACCGCCGCCGAGGGTGCCGAGCTGGCTCGCGCGGGCCGGCTGGTCGAGGCGTCCGACCGCTACGACGAGTCGCTCGCCCTGTGGCGTGGGCCGGTCCTGTCCGACGTCCGGCTTCCCGGCGACCCGCACACCGTGGGCTTCCACGCCGCCGTCGCCGAGCTGACCGAGCAGCGGCTCGCCGTCGAACGCGATCGGATCGACGTCGCGCTCGCCCTCGGCCGGCACGTCGAGTCGATCCCGAGACTGCACCGGATGGTGCGTGACGAACCGCTGCGCGAGGAGTTCCGCGAACGGCTGATGCTCGCGCTGCACCGGGCCGGCCGGCGCGCCGAGGCGCTCGCGGTGTACCGGCAGGGACGCCAGACGCTGGTCGGCGAACTCGGCCTGGAGCCGGGCGACTCCCTCCAGCGGTTGCACCGGCGGATCCTGGACGACGACCCGGGGCTGCACGTTTCCGGCCCGGCACCGGCCCGAACGGCGGCCGTGCCGGTGGCGCAGCTACCGATGGACGTCGCCGACTTCGTCGGCCGTGACGACCTCGCCGCCACGCTCGCCCGAAAACTCACCGCCACCGGCACCCGAGCATCCAACCCGCGCACCACAGCGGCCCGACCGCCGGCCGCACCGCCGATCGTCGTCGTCTCCGGCGTCGCCGGCAGCGGCAAGACCACGCTGGCCGTACGCGTCGGACACCTGGCCCGGACACACTTCCCGGACGGTCAGCTCTTCCTGGACCTGCGCGGCAGCGGTGGCGAACCCGTGGACCCGGCCGCCGCCCTGGGCCGGATCCTCGCGTCGCTCGGCGAGGACCCCCGGGCGGTACCGGCCGGTCTGGACGACCGGGCGGCGCGGTTCCGGGCCCGGACCGCCGGGCGCCGGATGCTGGTCGTGCTGGACAACGCCGCCGGGGAGACCCAGCTCCGGCCGCTGCTACCCGCCGAGCCCGGCTGCGCGGTGCTGGTCACCGCCCGGCGGCGGCTCACCGCCCTGCCCGGGACGCACCAGGTCGACCTCGGTGTCTTCACCGCGCAGCAGGCGCTCGACCTGCTCCGGCACGCCATCGGCGACCGGCGGGTGGCCACGGAGCACGCCGACTGCGTCCGGGTCGCCGAACGCTGCGGACACCTGCCCCTGGCGATCCGGATCGCCGGCGCGCGCCTGGCCGCCCGCCCGCACTGGCCGGCGGGTCGCCTCGCCGACCAACTCGCCGACGAGCACGCCCGGCTCGACGTGCTGCGTACCGCTGACCTGGCGGTACGCTCCAGCCTCGCGTCGAGCCACCAGGAGCTGGATCCGGTCGAGCGGCAGCTGCTGCGGCTGCTGGGCGCGGTCGACCTGCCCCGGGTGCCCGAGTGGACCGCGGCGGCGCTGCTGGACCTGCCCCTGCCGCAGGCGCAGGAACTGATGGAGCGGCTGGTCGAGGCACGCCTGGTCGACGCCGAGCGGAACGCGTACCGGCTGCACGACCTGGTCCGGGCGTATGCCCGGGAGCTGAGCGACGAGTACCCGGCCGACGAGACCAGGGCCGCGCTGGGACGGTTCGTCGGCGGCTGGCTCACCCTGGCCGACGAGGCGTACCGGCGGACCGGTGGCGGGTTCCGGCGCGGCACGGCCGGCACCGGTCCGCGCTGGTCACGGTGGACCACCGCCGAGCGGGACGCGCTGCTCGCCGACCCGGTGGCCTGGTTCGAGTCCTGCCGGGGGATGCTGTCCGGGGCGGTACGCCGGGCGGCGGCGGCCGGGCTGGCCGAGCCGGCGTGGAACCTGGCGAACACCCTGGGCCGCCTCTTCGAACTCCGCGAGCACCTCGACGACTGGCGCGGCACCACCGACGCCGCGCTGGACGCCTGCGTCGCCGCCGGAGACGACACCGGCCGGGCCTGGCTGCTGCGGTCGCTGGGCGAGCTGCACCTGAACCTGGACCGTCTCGACGACGCGTTGGCCTGTTTCGACGCGGCGCTGGCCGGGTTCGACCAGCTCGGTGAGCGGCAGGGTCAGGCGCTGGTGCTCCGGGCCGCAGGTACCGCCCACCGGCTGGGCGGCCACGACGCGGAGGCGATGACGGCGCTCGGCCGGGCCGAGGCGATCACCGTCGAGCTCGGTGACCGCCGGGGGCGGGCCCAGGTCCTGTTCGGTCTGGGCGCGGTGCACCGGACAGCTGGGCGGCCCGGTCCGGCGGAGGCGGCCTTCCGGCAGGCGCTGGGGATCTTCCGGCAGCTCGGTGACCGCTTCGGTGAGGCGTACGCCTCGACCAGCCTGGCCCTGGTGCTGGCCGGGCACGGGGCGGACGCTGACGCGCTGCGCCTGCTGCGTCGGGCGTTGGCGCTCTGCCGGGACCTCGGCTACCGGCGTGGCGCGGCCATCTGCCGGGGCCACCTCGGCGACCTGTACCTGCGCCGGGGCGAGTACGACCGCGCGGTGGTCGAGCTGACCCGCGCGGTGGACGGCAGCCGACGGGTCGGCGACGGGATCGGCGAGCTGATCGCCCGACGTCGGCTGGGTGAGGCGTACCTGGCCCTGGGCCGGTGGGAGGCGGCCCGGTCCACGCTGGTGTCCTGCCTGGCCTTGGGGCGCGAGCACGGCGACGACCGCGAACGGGAACGGGCGTTGAGCCTGCTGGGCGAGGCCCGCGCCCGGGGCGGCGCTGGTTCCGGGTCGGGTGGAGCCGTCGACGCCCCGCCCACGGCGGTAACCGCGAGCGAGATGAGAGCCGGCTGAGAGGTGCCCGGCCCGGACAGCCGCGATGGTGGGGACCCGACTGTCGTCACGTCCCTCCGGGAGGCCCACCATGCCCGATCACACCGTCACCCCGTCCTCGCCGGACCGACCGGAACTGTCCCGGCGGCGGTTCCTCGGCGGGGTGGGCGCGTCCGCCGCCGCGCTGACCGTCGGTTCCGTGTTCGGCGGCGCCGAGCCCGCGTCCGCCGCCTACCCGATGAAGTGGGGGGTGGTCGTCTCGCCCGGCACCCCCACCAACAACATCGAGTTCAGCCGCAAGGTCGACCTGCTCCGCCGGCTCCGTCCGCAGACCGCACGGATCTCCATGTTCTGGGGGGACCCGTGGAACCGGCAGTTCAGCGACGCCCAGTTGGAACAGCTGCGCGGCACCGGGCTCACCGAAATGATCATCCAGTCGTCGGAGGATCCGGACCCGAACCTGGCTCGCCACCAGCTCAACCTGATGCTGCCCTACATCGACGCGCACCCGAACACACTGTTCGTCTGGGAGTTGGGCAACGAGCCGGACTGGCACCAGCCGAACAACCCCTGGCTGGCCCGGTGGAACCGGTTGGCGGCGATCCGGAACAACAAGCCCGTCCAGGATCGGGGCAACCTGCTCTGGGCGGTGAACATGCCCGCCGGCCGGTGGAACGGCGACGGCTCGGGGTTCACCTTCGGCACCTCCGGCCAGTACTTCGACGCCTTCGTCCGGGACACCGGGGACGGGCTCGGCGGCATGCTGGGCGGGCCGTACCAGCCGGACGTGGTGACCGTCCACTGCTACAGCTCCAGCTATCTCGTGCGGGGCGCGGACGGCGGCGGTGAGCGCAACCCGTACAAGATGATCGACTACGTCCGGGGCTGGAACCGGTCCATCAGCATGAAGATCACCGAGGCCGGCATCGACGGCCACAAGTCCGACCGGGGCTACCGCTACGTCAACTTCGGCTCGTCCGTGGCCGGGGAGACCGGCGGGCAGATCGACAGTGTCTGCTTCTACGGCCTGCCCCCGGCCGAGCGCGAGTACGGCATCTGGGAGGGCGAGGCGAACCAGATCGGCACCCACCCGTAGCGGTTGACTCCTCGTGCGTGGCGGCCGGCCGGCGGGCCGCCACGCACCCCCGCCGTCTCTGGTGTCCGGCCGCACCTCGCCGGCTGCTGACTTCCCCCACGTCGGCAGGTGTGAGCAGGCGGTTCCGGGGAAGACGGGCGCGCGAAACGGTCAGGCCGAACGGAGGGCGACAGGTGGCCAGGAACCGCGCCAACACCATGGGCGTGCGGTCGGTGACCGACGCGTTGGGGATCGAGCGAGCACGCGGGGACCGTCGGTCCGAGGGGACCGCCCGGGCCCTCGGCTGGCTGAGCCTCGCCCTCGGGGCGGCGGCCCTGGGCACGCCCTCGCGCGTCAGCCGCCTCTGCGGTGTCGACGACTCCCGCACCGCCCGGACCACGCTGCGCATCGTGGGGCTCCGCGAGATGGGGCACGCCGCCGCCCTGCTGATCCCGAGAAGAGCCGGCTGGGCGGCGTGGGCCAGGGTCGCCGGCGACCTGGTGGACCTGACCGCCTGCGGCACCGCCCTTCGCCGCCGCCGTGGCCAGCGACGCCGTCGGGTGGCCGCCACGACCTGGGCGGTCGCCGCGATCACCGCGGTGGACCTCGCCACGGCCGTACGGGCGTCCCGGGGCCGACGGCTGCCACGTGGCAACCGGGTGGAGGCGGCGGTGACGGTCAACCGGACCCCGGAGGAGGCCTACCGGTTCTGGCGCGACGTCGAGAACCTGCCCCGATTCATGTACCACCTGCGGTCGGTCACCGTCACCGGCCCCCGGCGGTCCCGGTGGGAGGCGAAGGCACCCGCCGGGCGGACCGTCGGGTGGGACGCGGAGATCATGTCCGACCTACCCCACGAGCTGATCACCTGGCGCTCGGTCGGCCGGACCCGGGTGCCGAACTCCGGCTCGGTGCGCTTCGTCCCGGTCGCCGACGGGCGCGGCACGGAGGTGTGGGTCGAGTTCGCGTACGCGTCGCCCGGCGGGCGGTTGGGCCGGCTGGCCGCCCGGGTTTTCGGCGAGAACCCGCAGCAGCAGGTCTGCGACGACCTGCGCCGCTTCAAGCAGGTGATCGAGACGGGTGAGATCGCGTGCTCGGACGCCGTACCGCAGGGCACGAGCCTCCAGCAGCAGGTGAAGCAACGCCCGGCCCAGCCGATGCCGCTGCGCTGACCCAGCGGAGAGACAGGACACCACCGATGAGAGCCAACTGCTGGATCGCCCCCAACCGGGTGGCGGTCAAGGACGTCCCGGACCCGCAGATCCTGAACCCCCGGGACGCCGTCGTACGGATCACCTCGTCGGCGATCTGCGGTTCGGACCTGCACCTGCTCGACGGCTTCATCCCGGCGATGAAGAAGGGCGACGTGCTGGGCCACGAGTTCATGGGTGAGGTGGTCGAGCTGGGGCAGGGCGTCCGCGACGGCCTACGGGTCGGCGACCGGGTGGTGGTCGGGTTCCCGATCTCCTGTGGGGACTGTTTCTCCTGCCGGCGCGGCCTGTACTCGGTGTGCGAGAACTCCAACCCCAACGCCACCATCGCCGAGACGGCGATGGGCCACTCCCCCGCCGGGATCTTCGGTTACTCCCACCTGCTCGGCGGCTACGCCGGCGGGCAGGCCGAGTACGTGCGCGTCCCGTACGCCGACGTCGGCGCCCTGAAGGTCGGCGACGACCTGCCCGACGAGAAGGTGCTGTTCCTGTCCGACGTGCTGCCCACCGGCTACCAGGCCGCGGAGATGTGCGACATCACCCCCGGTGACACCGTCGCTGTATGGGGCGCCGGACCGGTCGGGCAGTTCGCCACGGTCAGCGCCTTCCTGCTCGGCGCGAGACGGGTGATCGTCATCGACCGGTACCCGTACCGGCTGCGGATGGCCGAGGAGCACACCGGCGCGGAGACGGTCAACTACGAGGAGACCAACGTCCTGGACGCCCTGCGGGAGAGGACGGCGGGACGCGGGCCGGACGCCTGCATCGACGCGGTCGGTATGGAGGGGCACCACGCCTCGGCGGCGCTGCAGGCGTACGACCGGGCCAAGCAGGCCGTCAAGGCGGAGACGGACCGGCCGCACGCCCTGCGCGAAGCGGTGCTGAGCTGCCGCAACGGCGGCACGGTCGCGGTGATCGGCGCCTACGGCGGGTTCGTCGACAAGTTCCCGATGGGCTCGTTCATGAACCGCTCCCTGACGATGCGCTCCGGTCAGGCCCACGTGCAGCGGTACATGCGGCCTCTGCTGGAGCGGATCCGCCGGGGCGAGATCGATCCGAGCTTCGTCATCACCCACACCATGCGCCTCGACGACACGCCGCACGGCTACGACATCTTCAAGAACAAGCAGGACGAGTGCGTCAAGGTCGTCCTCAAGCCGTAGCCCGGCGCGACGTGTCCCACGCCCGCCCCGCCGCCCCGTCGCCGCGTCGCCGGCCGCGCCCGGCTACAGCGCGACGACCCAACCGCCATCGACGGTGAGGGTGTGACCGGTGACGTAGGCGGACGCCGCCGAGGCGAGGAAGAGCACGGCGCCGGCGAGGTCCTCCGGCTCGCCGACCCGGCCGAGAGGAATGTGCCGGGCCACCAGTTCGTCCTCGGCCGCCCGGGTGGGCAGGAGGTCGGCGGTCATCTCGGTGCGCATGTAGCCCGGCGCGATGGCGTTGACGCGGATGCCGTACCGGCCCCACTCGTAGGCCAGGTTCTTGGTCAACTGCACCACGGCGGCCTTCGACGCGTCGTACACCGAGGACCGTTCGCCGTCGACGACCAGTCCCCCGATGGAGGCGAGGTTGACGATCCGGCCACCACCGCGCCCGCGCATGGCCCGCGCCGCCCGCTGGGCGACGAAGTACGTCCCCCGGAGATTGACCCCCAGCGTCAGCTCGAACTCGGCCTCGGTGGCGTCGAGCGCGCTGTTGCGCAGCGACACCCCGGCGTTGTTCACCACCACGTCCGGTACGGCGTCGCGCCGTTCGAGGTCGTCGAAGGCGGCCCCGATGCTGTCGACCGAGGTGACGTCCAGGGCCAGCGCACGCGCCCGGACGCCGTGCCCGCGCAGGTACTCGCACGCCTGCTCGGCGCGGTCGGCGCTCAGGTCGGTCGCGACGATCTCGGCGCCGGCCCGGCCGAGGGCGAGCGCCTGGGCACGGCCGAGACCGCCGTGGGCACCGGTGACCAGGGCACGCGTTGCGTCGAGGGAGAACAGGGAGGGCGGTGGGGCAGGTCGCACCGGTGGTTCCTTTCTGGCGGCCCGGGCACCCCTCGGGTGGGCTACAGGCCGTAGTTCGTGAGGATCTCGAAGACCTGCTGGGAGTCGTGGCGGACGTGCTCGCGCATCTGGTCGGTCGCGGTGGCGACGTCGTCGGCGGCGACGGCCGCCGCCAGCGGCCGGTGGTCCACCCCGGTCCAGTCCGGGGTGGTGACCACCTTCGAGCAGAAGTACCACTGTCGCAGCGCGAGGTTGAAGTAGATCCGGGCGGTGGCCATCAGGTACTCGTTGCGGCTCATCCGGTAGAGGCTCTGGTGGAACGCGGCGTCCAGGTCGATGCAGCGTTGCAGGTCGCTGGTCCGGGCCTGCTCCTCGGCGAGCGCGACGAGCTTCTCTTTCTCCGCCTTCGAGCCACGACTACAGGCGAGCGTCGTGGCGAGGGACTCCAGCTCCAGCCTCAGTTCCATCACCGAGCGGGAGCCCTTCAGCGCGATCTCGGTGGCGTAGGTGCCGCTGCGCGGGTAGATGACCACGAGCTTCTCGAACTCCAGCCGCCGGATCGCCTCGCGCACCGGGGAGAGACCCAGACCGAGGTCGGCCCGCAGCTCGTTCTCGACGAGCCGGTCGCCGGGCATGATCTCGGCGCGGACGAGCCGGGAACACAGGTGGGCGTAGGCCGACTCGCTCAGCAGGGCGTTGCCCGTCTGGTCGACACCGACGAGCGCGCCCTGTCCGACGTACTCCGACAGCATGTGTCTCTCCCCATCTTCCGCGCCACGCGTGCCCGGCGGCCGGTCCTCTGGCAAGCTACCGGACGCCTAGCGGCGCATGGTTTCCTCGACGCCGCGCGTCGGCGCGAGGAGGTCGTCGATCACCGTCGAGATCCCGTTCTCCACGGTGCAGGCGTAGTCGCCCACGGAGAACTCGCCACCGAGGACCTCGACCGCCTTCAGTTCCACCCCGTTGACCGAGAGCGCGTCGGTCAGGTCCACCTCGGCGGGGCCGAAGGTGCGGCGCTTGAGGACGAAGTCCCGCGAGGTGTCCCGGGAGACGATCTCGAAGATCCGGAACCCCGGTCCGTTGGCCTCGGGCAGGGCGTGCACCTGGAGGTGGGGGTAGAGGGACAGGTCCGCCCAGGCCGTGTTGTCGTACCCGTCGCGGGGGGTCATCGAGATGCCGAAGATCGGCCGGCCGGACCGCCGTACGGTGCCCGCCACCGCCTCCGGGGCGTCGGTCAGCGTGACGTCGGCGTACTGCTTGGGGTAGCCCCAGACCTCCCGGCCGAAGGCGACGCTCCAGGGCTGGTCCTCGTACTCGAAGAAGTAGGTCACTCCACGGTGGTCGCCGTAGCGGACCGGAATGACCACACCGGAGTCGTAGAACGCGCCGGGGGTGGCGTTACCGAAGTCGGCGATCTGCACGACGAAGCGGTCGTCGGCGAGCTCGAACGGGGTGGGGGCGAGCAGGGCCTCGAGGTTCGCCCGGTCGCCCCGGCAGTAGACGGAGAGGCTGCGCAGGTCCCGGCACCAGTAGGGCTGGTCGCCGCCGGGGTAGCCGAGGTACGTGAAGAAGTCCCTGACGTCGTACGTCTTGCTCATCGGTTGGTGTCCCTGACCTTGTCTCGTGGGAGGTGGTGGAGCTAGTCCCGGCCGGCTTCGTGGATCTTGCGGAGGAAGGAGCGCAGTTCGGGCGCGGAGGGGGCCTCGAAGATCTGCTCGGGCGGGCCCTGTTCGAGGATCGTGCCCTGGTGCAGGAAGCAGACCTTCGACGAGATCTCCCGGGCGAAGGGCATCTCGTGGGTCGTCATCATCATGGTGATGCCGTCCGTGGCGAGTTCCCGGACCAGGTTCAGCACCTCGATGACGAGTTCGGGGTCGAGGGCCGAGGTGATCTCGTCGAGCAGCAGGGCCCGCGGGCGCATCAGCATGGCCCGGGCGATGGCGACGCGCTGCTGCTGCCCGCCGGAGAGCTGGTGGGGATAGGCGTCGGCCTTGTCCTTCAGCCCGACCCGTTCCAGCATCGTCCGCGCGTTGGCCTCGGCCTCGGCCCGGCTCGCCACGCCGGCGCGGATCGGGGTGAGCGTGCAGTTGCGCAGCACGGTCATGTGCGGGAACAGGTTGAAGCTCTGGAAGACGATGCCGACCCGGCGGCGCAGGCCGACCAGGTCCACGCCCTCGCCGGAGACGACGTCGCCGTCGAGCAGGATCCGACCGTCCTGGATGTCCTCCAACCCGTTGACGCAGCGCAGCAGCGTCGACTTGCCGGAGCCGGAGGCGCCGATGAGGGTCACCACCTCGTGCCGGTCGACGGTGAGGTCCACCTTGTCCAGCACGGTCAGGGCGCCGTACCGCTTCGTCACCTCGTCGAACTCGATGAACGCTCGCGACATGTCACACCCCTGTCTTCCGGGCCCCGGTCCGGGCGAGCAGGTAGTCGACGAACCGGGTCTGCGGGATCGTGATCAGGACGAAGACCAGGCACACGGCGGTCACCGCGGAGAGATTGAAGTCGTTCGCCGAGTAGATCTTGGCCTGGCTGAACGCGTCGATGATGCCCACGACGATCACCAGCGCGGTGTCCTTCTGCAGACCGATGAAGGTGCTGAGCATGGGCGCGGCGATGTTGCGGCCCATCTGCGGCAGGATGACGAACCGCATGACGTCGGTTTGGGTCAGTCCCATGGACAGGGCGGCGGAACTCTGGCCGGGGTTGATCGACTCGATACCGGCGCGGTACAGCTCCGCGTTGTAGGCGCTGTACGTCATGGCCAGCGCCACGATCGCGTAGACCACCAGCGACCCGCCGCTGAGGAACGGCACCTCGGTGAGCGGCAGCCCGTAGCAGACCAGGTAGATCAGGACGACCGACGGGATGCCCCGGAACACGTCGATGTAGGCGATGGACAGGGCGCGGACCGGGCGGAAACCCCGCCCGGGCAGCTGCCGGCCGATGGCGAGCACGAGTCCGAAGACCATGGCGAGGATCTGCGCGCCGAGCGCGATCTGCACGTTGATCCAGAGGGCGCGCACGATGTCGAGGAAGCTGCGCGACATGTACTCGCCGTTGAAGAAGGTCTTCTGCACCGCACCGTCGTTGGTGAAGACCAGCAGGGCGAGCGCGGCCAGGATGGCCACGCACGCGCTGATGCCGAGGGACGTGACGGAGGCGTCGCGGGAGCCGGCCGCCGCCCGGCGGGCCTCGACGTGCCGGCCGGCGGCCCAGTCCCGCCCGGACCGCTGGCCACGCCGGTAGGCCAGCCCGAGCGGCCAGCCGAGGGCGGCGACCGGGAGCGCCACGCCGAGCAGGATCTGTGCGGCGGCCCCCGCCAGGAGCATGGCGGCGAGCTGCTGGCACAGCGTCAGGGCCACCAGGGCGAGGACGGCGGCGGCGACCAGGTAACCCGTCGTCGACTGCGGTCGGACCGGGGCGGATCTGCCGCCGGTGGGGGTCGGCGGGGCCTCACGGGCCTGGGGTGCCTGCACCTTCATCGTCAGACGCTCCAGTCGGGCAGCGCCTCAGGGTCCCCGCCGAGGATCGGGTTCAGCCACTTGTCCATGATCTTGTCGAGGGTGCCGTCCTTCTCCATGTCGGCGAGGATCTGGTCGACCACCGCGACGTTCGGCGAGCCCTTGGGGAACAGCGCCGCCACGTCGCCACCGGCCGGGTACTGCCCGACGACCTTGAGCTTGCCGTCCGAGCTGGCCGCCCGGGGCATGACGGTGGCGGTGTCGTTGAGCGCGGCGTCGACCTGCCCGGCCAGGACCGCGTTGAAGAGGTCGTCGTTGGACGAGAAGACCCGCACCTCGCCGGGCTTGAGGGTCTCGTTGACGTACTTAAGCTGCACGGACCCGGCCAGCACGCCGACGGTGGCGGTCCGGATGCTCTCCTTGGTCAGGTTCGAGTCGCTCTTGACCAGGACACCGGAGCGGTAGGTGTTGTACGGGGTGGAGAAGTCCACCGCCCGGCGCCGCTCCGGGGTGTCGTAGATGTCCCAGACCGCGAAGTCGAAGTTCGAGGTCTTCGCGGTCACGAGGGCCTCGAACGAGGCGTTCACCAGCTTGATCTTCTTCAGGCCTGCGCGGTTGGCGATCTCGGCGTCCAGGCAGTACATGTAGCCGCCGTCGACCGACTCGAGGGTGTTGCCCCGGTATCCGGCCGGGTACGGCAGCGAGGCGGCGACGGTGAGGGTCCCCTCGGTCATGGTCTTCAACTCGTGGACCGTGGGGTTCTCCGTCACCTCGCAGTCACCGAAGTCGGCGGCCCCCGGCTCGCCGCCGGAGTCGTTCGAGCCGCAGGCGGCCATGGCGAGCATCCCGGTGAGGGCGGCGGCGAGGCCGAGGGAGCGGAGTGACCTTCTCATCTGACACCTCCGTGTCGATGGTCTTGCATCAATGAGGGGGATGAACACATCAGTGAAATGTTAGTGAAGTGTGAGTGAGGCTACTCGCCTCCGGTGCATCCGTAAAGCGGGTGGCGCACCCAGTTCGGCCTGGTCAGGCGGCGTGGCTCAGCCCTGGTGGGGGTAGCGGTGATCCCGGGGCGGGTCGAAGGTCTCCTTGATCGAGCGCGGGGAGACCCACCGGGTCAGGTTGGCCGCCGCGCCCGCCTTGTCGTTGGTGCCCGAGGCACGGGCACCGCCGAACGGCTGCTGCCCGACGACCGCCCCGGTCGGCTTGTCGTTGACGTAGAAGTTCCCGGCGGCGAACCGCAGCCGGCGGCTCGCCCAGGCGATCGCCGCGCGGTCCTGAGCCACGACCGCTCCGGTCAGGCCGTACGGCGCGAACGACTCGAGCTGGTCGACCGCGTCGGCGAAGGCGTCGTCGTCGAAGACGTGCACCGCCAGGATCGGCCCGAAGTACTCGGTACGGAACATCTCGTCGGTGGGGTCGGCGCTCTCCACCACGGTCGGCCGGACGAAGTAGCCGACCGAGTCGTCGACCTTGCCGCCGGCGAGCACCGTCAGGGAGTCCCGTCCGTGCGCCCGCTCGATCACCGCCCGGTGGCGGGCGAACGCCCGGGCATCGATCACCGCCCCCATGAAGTGCGAGAAGTCGGTGACGTCGCCCATGCTCAGCGCCTCCACCTCGGCGAGCAGCGAGTCCCGCACCCGCTCCCACACCGACCGCGCCACGTACGCCCGGGAGGCGGCGGAGCACTTCTGGCCCTGGTACTCGAACGCGCCCCGCAGCAGCGCCACCCGCAACACGTCGGGGTCGGCCGAGGCGTGGGCGACGACGAACCCCTTGCCGCCGGTCTCGCCGACGACCCGGGGGTACGACCGGTAGCCCGCCAGGTTCGCGCCCACCGTCGACCAGAGGTGCTGGAACGTCGCGGTGGACCCGGTGAAGTGGATGCCGGCCAGGTCGGGGTGGGTGAGCGCCACCGCCGAGACGTCGAGCCCGTCACCCGGCAGCATGTTGATCACCCCGGGCGGCAGCCCGGCCTCGGCCAGCAGCTCCATGGTGAGGTGGGCGGCGAGCTGCTGGGTCGGCGAGGGCTTCCAGACGACGGTGTTGCCCATCAGGGCCGGCGCGGTGGGCAGGTTGCCGGCGATCGCGGTGAAGTTGAACGGGGTGACCGCGTAGACGAAGCCCTCCAGTGGACGGTGGTCGGTGCGGTTCCACACCCCACGGGCGTTGGCCACCGGCTGCTCGGCGACGAGCTGCCGGGCGTAGTGGACGTTGAACCGCCAGAAGTCGGCCAGCTCGCACGCGGAGTCGATCTCGGCCTGGACGGCCGTCTTCGACTGGCCCAGCATCGTGGCGGCGTTGAGGCGCTGCCGCCACGGGCCGGCGAGCAGGTCGGCGGCCTTCAGCAGGATCGCCGCGCGGTCGTCGAGGGACAGCTCGCGCCAGCCGGGCGCCGCCTCCCGGGCCGCCGCGACCGCCGCCTCGGTGTCGACCCGGGTGGAGTTGCGCAACACCCCGAGGACGTGGCGGTGGTCGTGCGGCTGCACCACCGCGATCTCCACTCCCCCACCCATCCGGCGGTCGCCCCCGATGGTGGCGGTCAGCTCCACCCGCCGACCCTCCTGGCGGGACAGCTCCTCCCTGAGGGCGGCCCGTTCCGGACTACCGGGGGCGTAGTCGAGGGTCGGCTCGTTGACCGGGGACGGCGGGGTCGTGACGGCATCCATCCAGATTTCCTCCGCATCGACAGCGGGCAGGGTGCGCCCGGGAACGGGCCACCCGGGGCGGTTGGTCGCGCGCCGGGCGGAAGCACCCCGGCGGGTCCTGACATTACACTAAAATGTCAGTCGCGCCAGCCCTCCATGTCACCCATGAGCTGGTAGAACACGACGGCGCCAAAGCCCGGACGGGCCGTGCGGCCCGTCCGGGAGGCTCAGCGCAGGACGCGCCGCAGCAGCAGCGGGGCCGCCGCCGCCCAGGCCTGGATCGAACAGGAGTGCGGATACGGCACCGGGACCGGATGCTCGTCCCGGCCGAACCCGGCGAAGACCTCCGGCAGCCGGTACCGGTGGTGCGCGGCGGCGTCGAGCAGGCCCCGGGCGACCGTCTCCGCCTCGACGTGGAGGCCGTGACGGGCCAGCCCGGCGACCGCGATCGCGGTGTCGTGCGGCCAGACGCCCCCGGTGTGGTAGGAGACCGGGTGGTACGCGGGCTGGCCGGCGGCGACCGTCCGGATGCCCCACCCGGTGAAGAAGTCCGACTGGGTCAGCCGGCGACCGACCCGGGCCGCGCGGTCGTCGTCCAGCAGCCCGGTCCAGAGCACGTGGCCCGCGTTGGAGGCCAGCGCGTCGACCTGCCGGCCGTCCTCGGTCAGGGCGAGCGCCACGAAGTCGTCCCGGTCCAGCCAGAAGTCACGGACGAAGCGGGCGCGCAGGTCGGCGGCCGCCCGGTCCAGCCGGTCGGCGTAGGCGCGGTCGCCCCAGACCCGGTCGGCGATCTCGGCGGTGCCGCGCAGCGCGGCGTACGCGTAGGCCTGCACCTCGGCCACGGCCAGCTGGCCGTGGGCGGGCTCCCCGGAGCGGAAGCAGATGCCCCGGGCGGAGTCCTTCCAGCACTGGTGGACCAGGCCGGCGCCGTCCGTGCGGTACACCAGCCAGCCGGTCCGGTCCAGCCCACCGTGGTCGAACATCCAGGCGACCGCCGCGCGGGCCGGGGCCTCGAGTTCGGCGGCGAGCGCGTCGTCGCCGGTCTCGGCCAGCAACATCAGGAACAGCGGGGTAGCGTCCACGCTGCCGTAGTAGCGCGCGTAGGGGACGTGACCGAAGTGGCTCAGCTCGCCACGACGGCGTTCGTGCAGGATCTTGCCCGGTTCCTCCACCCGGGACGGGTCCACCGTCCGGCCCTGCGTCGCGGCGAGGGCGCGCAGGGTGCCGGCGGCGAGCCAGGGCGCGGCGGCGAGCGCGAAGCTGGCGGTGAGCAGACTGTCCCGGCCGAAGAGGGTCAGGAACCAGGGGGACCCGGCGGCGACGGTGAGCCCGCCGGTGTCGTCCGGGACCAGCAGCGTCGACAGGTCGGCGCTGCCTCGGGCGACCGCCTCGTCCAGCTCTGCGTCGCCGGTCGGCTCGACGACGATCGTCAGCGCGGGCGGCGGCGTGATGTCGGTTGCGCGCACCTCCACCGTGACGGCGAGGTCGCCGTGTGGGGGCAGTCGCAGCGTCCAGGTGACGCCCCCGTCCTCCGGGTCGGCCGGTGGCCCGGCGACGACCCGGACCGTCGTGGCCCGGTGGAAGTCCGCGCGCCGGTAGGTCAGGCGCGTCCCGTCGTCGGTGTGCTCGGTGGCCCGGAGCCCGGCCGGTCTCGGGTACTCCCGGTCGGTCCGCAGCTCGAACTGGTCGGCGAAGTCGGCGGCGAACCGGTACGACAGCGACAGCTCCGCCGTGTCGGGTCCGTGGTTGACGATCCTGACCCGTTCGGTGAGCCGGCCGTACCGGACGGTCTGCCGGCGGAAGACGGTGCAGGACGGGTCGGCGCCCCGCCGGGTCCACGGCGTCAGCACCAGTTCGTCGTCGGCCCCGGCGAGCAGTCGGGGCCGGGTGCCGTCGACGGTGAGTTCCCACCGCGACAGGTGCCGGGTGTCGTCGAGGAAGAGGCCGTACGTGTCGGTGTCGGGCACGTCCCCGGAGCCGTCGGTACGGAGCAGAGTGCCGTCGCCGAGCAGTTCGCGACGGGTCACGGCGCCGACCGCAGCAGGTCGAGGACGAGAGCCGCGGTCCAACTGAAGTCGGTCGCGCCCCGTCCTTCCCCGGTGAACGGGTGCACGTACTCGCGGAAGCCCGCCTGTTGGGCGGCGGTGAGGGTCACCTCGCGCAGCCGGTCGGCGTGGTCGAGTTCGCCGTGCCGGGTCAGGCCGTGCCAGACCAGCCAACTGGTGTTGAACCAGGCGGGTCCCCGCCAGTACCGGCTCGGGTCGAAGGCCGCGCCGGTCAGGTCGTAGCTGGGCAGCAGGGCGGTCTGACCAAGCCGGAAGTGCTCGCCCAGCGCGGACTTCACCAGGGCCGGGGCCACCGTCAGGTCAGGCACCACCAGCGGGGTGAGGCCGGCGATGGTGCGCTCCGGGCTGAGCCGGCGGGCGGGCACGTCGTAGGCGTGGCAGAGCTCGTCGGCGAAGAGCCGGTCGACGAGGGCCGCGCTGACCCGGGCGGCGGCCTCACGGTGCGGCAGCGGGTCCGCGCCGACCTCGGCGGCGATGTCGGCCAGCGCGGCCTCGGACGCGGCGAAGAGAGCGTTGACCATGGGGTCGAGCAGCACGAACTGCGCGTCGTCCAGCCGATCGGCGTAGCCGGAGTCCCGGTAGTCGGCGGCCAGCCGGACGTAGCGGCCGTAGTCGGTGTCGGTCGGGCGTTCGGCGGCCTGCACGTGGTGCAGGTCGCGGCGGCGGAACGCGTCGATGGGGGTCGGTTCCACCCGGCCCAGCGCGTCGTCCCAGCTGGGGCTGTTGTCCATGCCGGACTCCCAGGGGTGGACGATCGCGACGAGACCGTCCACGCCCCGGCGGTCGGCGAGGTAGCGGTGCCAGGCCACCAGCTTCGGGTACAGCCGGGACAGGAAGCCGCGCCGGCGGGCCTGCGCCGGGTCGGCCTGGAAGGTCAGCCACGCGGCGAGTGCGTGCACCGGTGGTTGGACCAGGCCGGAGGTGGCCACCGCCGGGCTCGCCGGGTGGGCGGGGGAACGCCAGAAGTCCGGCCCGGGAAAGTAGCCCTCGGGCGGGGCGGCCCGGTCGAAGACGATGTGCGGCACCCGGCCGTCGGCCCACTGCGCGCCGAAAAGGCTCTCCAGCTCGCGCTGGGCGCGCCGGGCCGACACGTGCCGCAGCCCGATCGCGACGAACGCCGAGTCCCAGCTCCACTGGTGCGGGTAGAGGGTCCGCGACGGCACCGTGTACGTGCCCGTCCAGTTGTCCAGGAGCACGCCCACCGCGGCGCGGTCGAGGGCGGCGAAGCCGGGGGGCGGCCAGACGGGGGTGTTCACCGTTGCCTGCGCAGGAAGGGCGGGACGGAGGCGACGGCCACGTCCGGCTCGCCCCGCAGGCGGCACTCCACCGCCAGGTAGCCCTGGTAGCCGGTGGCGTCGAGGGCGCCCAGCACGGCCGGCCAGTCGAGGTGGCCGGCGCCGGGCTGGAACCGGTTGGAGTCGCTGACCTGCACGTGCCCGAGGTAGCCGGCGGCGGCCCGTACGGCGGCGGCGGGATCGTCCTCCTCGATGTTCATGTGGTATGTGTCGGCGACCACCCGGACCGCGTCGATGCCGACCGTCTTGACCAGGTCGATCGCCTGGTCGAGCCGGTTGACCATGTGGTCCTCGTACCGGTTGAGGGGTTCGAGGTAGATCTCGACGCCCTCGGTGGCGGCGTGTGTGCCGAGTTCGGTCAGTCCCTCGAGGAGCACCTCCCGGTCGGCGGCCTCGTCACGGGGCGGCTCGAACGGGGGGAGCCGCCGGGAGAACATGCCGTACGACGCGGGGGTCATCGCCCCCCGACCGCCGATCTCGGCGATCACCGAGAGCTGGGACTTGAGCTGGTCGACGGCGTCGCGGCGCAGGTCGGGGTCGAAGGCGCCGAAGAAGTGCAGCATGTCGACGCAGACGGTCGGCATGACCACGCCGTTGGCCGCCGCCCGACGTAGCTCCGGCAGCCGGTCGCGGAACGCGAACCCGGCCTTGCCGCGCAGTTCGATCGCGTCGTAGCCAGCGGCGAGGGCGAACTCCCACTTCTGTTCGAGGGTGTCGCCGGGCAGCAACTGTTCCTGGCAGGCGATGCGCAGCGGGGTCGGCTCCGGGTCGGGACGGGGGCCGGACGTGGTGGGGTGGGACATCAGAACTCCAACATGACTTGCAGCGCCTCGGCCGGACGCTGGTCGAGCAGGTCGTAGGCTTCGGCGGCGCGTTCCGCCGGGACGACGTGGCTGACCAGGGTGCTCACGTCGAGGGTCTTGGCGGCGAGTTGGGCCAGGAAGACGTGCTGCAGGCGGTCCTGACTCCAGCGCGGCGCGAGGTGCGGGGGCACGCCGCCGATCTGCGAGCAGACGATCTGCACCCGGTTGTGGTGGAACTCCTCGCCCAGGCGCAGCCCGAGGCCGTCGCCCTGGTAGAAGCCGGAGGCGACGACCCGTCCGCCGACGGTGACGGACCGGACCGCCTCGTGCAGGGCCCGATAGGAGCCGCTGATGTCGATCGCCGCGTCGGCGCCGAGGCCACCGGTCCGGCTGCGGATCTCCTCGGCGGCGCCCTCCGGGGCCAGCGCGGCGTCCGCGCCGAAGGCCAGCGCCGACTCGCGGCGGGTCGGCAGCGCGTCGACGGCGACGACGGTGGCGCCGTTGAGGACGGCGAGCCGGGTGGTGAGCAGGCCGAGCACGCCCTGCCCGAAGATGGCGACGGTCTCGCCGAGGTGGACGTCGGCGGCGAGGACGGCGTTGAGGGCGATGGCCCCGACCCGGGCAAACGTGGCGGCCATCGGGTCCACGCCGGCCGGCACCTCGTGCCCGACGAGCCGCTCGGCGGGCAGGACCGCCTCGCTGCGGTGGCCCCAGATGCCCCAGACGTGGGTGCCGATCCCGGGCGTCCCGGCGGGCGCGTCGGCGCCGATCTCGACGACCTGGCCGACCTCGGAGTAGCCCCAGCCGGCGACCGGGTACTCCAGGCCACCGGCGCCCTCGGTGAAGAGCCGACGCTGCGGGTCCCAGACCCGGGTCAGGTAGGGGTTGGTGCCCCGGTAGGCGGTCAGCTCGGTGCCGGCCGAGATGCCCGAGTAGCGGGTCCTGACCCGCACGTGTCCGGGGGGCAGTGGCGTCGCCTCGCGGGATACCACCTCGACCCGTCGCGGCGCGGAGAACTGCACGACGACTTCCACTGACGCCTCCATGATTGCCGTGGTGCGGAGACCATAGTGGAACTTTCATCTGAAGTGTAGACAGGTTTTGACTTGTGTTCAGTCAGAAGTATTGCTGTGATGCCATCGACCTACCTCGCTCGTGCAAGGGAGCATCGATGCGAAGAACACCACCACCATCCGTACGGCGTTCCCCCGTCGCCAGCGCCCTGCTGGCGACGGTCGTGATCGGTACGTTCTCGCTGGCCGCCTGTGGCTCGGACGACTCGGCCGAGGACGGCACGCTCACCGTGTGGAGCCTGGAGAACCAGACCGACCGTGTCCAGGCCGCCCAGGCCGTCGCCGACCGGTTCACCGCCAAGAGCGGTGTCAAGGTCAAGATCGTGGCGACGGACGAGAACCAGTTCACCCAGCTCATCACCTCCGCCGCCGCTGCGGGCGACCTGCCCGACGTGGTCGGCGCGCTGCCGCTGTCCGCGGTGTGGCAGTTGTCGGCGAACGAGATCCTGGACACCGCCGCCGCCGACAGCGTGGTCAACGACCTCGGGGCGGACACCTTCTCCGCACGGGCCCTCGAGCTGACCCGTAACGACGGCAAGCAGCTCGCCGTGCCGTCCGACGCCTGGGCGCAGCTGCTGGTCTACCGCAAGGACCTCTTCGCCGCCGCTGGCCTGCCGACTCCGGACTCGTACGAGGCCATCGCGCAGGCCGCGCAGAAGCTCAACACGGGCGGGACGGCGGGCATCACCCTGGCCACCGTCGCCAACGACGCGTTCACCGCCCAGTCGGTGGAGTTCCTCGGCCTCGGCAACGGCTGCGAACTCGTGGACGACGCGGGCGCGGTGACCCTGAACTCCACGCCCTGCACCGAGACGTTCGGCCTCTACGGCGATCTGGCGCGGAAGTACTCCGTGCAGGGGGCGCAGGACGTCGACTCCACCCGGGCCACGTACTTCGCCGGCAAGGCGGCGATGGTCGTGTGGTCGTCGTTCATCCTCGACGAGATGGCCGGCCTGCGCAACGACGCCAAACCCAACTGCCCGCAGTGCCAGGCGGACCCGGCCTTCCTCGCCAAGAACAGCGGGTTCGTCACCGCGGTCAAGGGTCCCAGCGGCACCGAACCGGCCGGCTTCGGCGAGATCACCTCGTGGTCGATCCTGGCCGACGCGCAGCCGTCCGCGAAGGACTTCGTGAAGTTCATGATGGACGAGGGCTACGCCGACTGGCTGGGGGTCGCGCCGGAGGGCAAGATGCCGGCCCGCGCCGGCACGAAGGACAGCCCGCAGAAGTTCACCGAGGCGTGGAACGGCCTCACCGCCGGGGTGGACACCAAGAAGCCGCTCGGCGAGATCTACCCCGCCGACGTCATGCAGGCCCTGCGGACCAGCCCGGACACCATCCACCGGTGGGGCATCACCCAGGGGCAGGGCAAGCTGGTCGGCGCGACCCTCGGTGAGCTGCCCGTACCGAAGGCGATCAACGCCCTCGCCACCGGGCAGGTCGACGCCGCCGGGGCCTGCAAGCAGGCCGCCGACGCGGTGGAGTCGATCAAGACCTCGCTGAAGTAGCGATGACGACCGTCAAGTCCGCCGGGCCGGCGACGCCGCGCGAGCAGCGCCGTCGGCCCGGGCCGACGCTGAAGCAGCGGGAGAACCGCACCGGTCTGGCGTTCCTGAGCCCCACGCTGGTCGTGGTCCTGGTCGTCGTCGTGCTGCCCATCCTCTGGACCGTCATGCTGGCGTTCCAGGAGATCCGCCTGATCAACATCCGACGGGCGGGCATCTTCGGCGAGTACAGCCTGCGCAACTTCACCACCGTGCTGGAGTCGCCGGGATTCTGGCGCTCGCTGGGCACCACCCTGACGTTCACCATCGGCGCGACCGGGCTGTCCATCCTGCTGGGGCTGGTCGCGGCGCTCGCCCTGCGCCGGCCGTCGCGGGGACGCACGGTGGCCCGGGCCGCGATGCTGCTGCCCTACGTCGCGCCGGTGGTCGCGGTGACCTTCGTCTGGGAGGTCATGCTCAGCCCGCAGTTCGGCATCCTCAACGAGTGGGGCACCCGCTTCCTGGGCTGGGACCAGCCGGTGGCCTTCCTCAGCCAGCGGGAGTCGGAGCTGTTCGGCGTGCCCGTGCCGACCGCCCTGCTCACCGTGATCGTCTTCGAGGGGTGGCGCTACTTCCCGTTCGCCTTCCTCTTCCTGCTCGCCCGCCTCCAGGCGGTGCCGCCCGAACTGGAGGAGGCCGCCCGGATCGACGGGGCGACCCCGAGCCAGCGGTTCCGGTGGGTGCTGCTGCCGCAGCTCGGCCCGGTCATCGCGCTGCTCTCCGTGCTGCGTTTCATCATGACGTTCACCAAGTTCGACGACGTCTACCTGCTCACCGGCGGCGGGGCCGGCACCGACGTGGTCAGCGTACGGGTCTACGAGTTCCTGACCGCCCGCTTCGACATCGGTGCCGCAGCGGCCCAGGCGCTGGTCATCGCGGTGGTGCTGGTCGTCCTGCTCGCGGTGTACCTGAAGTTCTTCGCCGCGCGGATCGAGGAGGGGGAACGATGAACCGCGACGTCCTGGAGACCCGGATCTTCGGCTTCCTGCGCCGGGTGGTCATCGTCGGCCTGGTGCTGATAACCGTCTTCCCCTTCTACTACATGGTGCTGCTCTCCCTGCGCCCGATCGACCGGGTCATCCTCGATCCCGGCAAGCTCTGGGTGTCGGGGCAGGAACTGACCGTGGACACCTACCGGACGGTGCTGCGGTCCGTCGCCGACGGTGGGCAGGGCTTCCTCGCCCTGCTCGGCAACTCCGCGCTGGTGTCGCTGGCGACCGTCGCGGTGACGCTGCTGGTGGCCATCCCCGGCTCGTACGCGGTGAGCCGGCTGCGCTTCCTCGGCCGGCGGCAGGTCAGCGCGCTGTTCCTGGCGGTGTACCTGTTCCCCAGCATCCTGCTCGCCATCCCGCTCTTCGTGCTCTTCACCCGACTCGGGTTGCGCGGTTCGCTCGGCGGCCTGGTGCTGGTGTACATCGCGCAGACCATCCCCGTCTCGATCTACATGCTGCGCAGCTACTTCAGCACCATCCCGGACAGCCTGGAGGAGGCCGCCGCGATGGACGGCGCGAGCCGCTTCCAGACCATCCGGAAGGTGGTGCTGCCGCTGGCCGCCCCGGCCATCATGGCCAACGCCCTGTACATCTTCATGATCGCCTGGAACGAGTTCCTCTTCGCCCTGCTCTTCCTCGCCGAAAAGCGGGAGAGCTGGACGGTCTCGCTGGGCCTGGCCCAGCTCTCCGGTGGCATCGAGGTGTCGAAGACCGTCCTGATGGCCGGGTCCGTGGTGCTGACCCTGCCGATCGTGGCGCTCTTCTTCGCGGCCGAACGGATGCTCACCGAGGGGCTCACCACCGGCGCGGACAAGGGTTAGGAGGCGACATGCCCGGCACGTCCGCCGGTGACCTGCTCAAGCTGATCAAGTCCGGGCAGGCCCGGACCCGGGGCGAGCTGCAACGGGTGACCGGTCTGTCGCGGTCCACGGTCGGGACGCGGCTCGACCGCCTCCTGAGGGGCGGATACCTACGCGAGACCGGGGTCAACGAGTCCAGCGGTGGCCGGCCGTCGATCCGGCTGGAGTTCAACGACGAGCACGGGGTGGTCCTGGTCGCCGCCCTCGGGGCCGGCGACGCCCACCTCGCCGTGCTCGACCTGGCCGGACGCACGCTGGCCGAGGAGCGGGCCGACCCGCGCATCGCCGACGGGCCGGCGGCTGTCCTGGACTGGATCGGCGATCGCCACGACGCGTTGCTGACCGTCGCGGGCCGGCGCCCCGACGAGGTACGCGGCATCGGTCTCGGTGTTCCCGGCCCAGTGGACTTCGCCACCGGCCGGGTACGCCAGCCACCGATCATGCCCGGCTGGGACGACTACCCGATCGTCGAGCACCAGCGCCGCCGCTACCCGGTGCCGGTCCTGGTGGACAACGACGCCAACCTGATGGCGCTCGGCGAGCAGGTGGCGGTCCACCCGGACTGCCCGGCGCTGGTGCTGGTCAAGGTGGCGACCGGGATCGGCGCGGGGGTCGTGGTCGACGGCACGGTCTACCGGGGCATCGACGGCGGGGCGGGCGATCTCGGCCACATCCGGATGCACGGGTACGACACGTTCCGGTGCATGTGTGGCTCGTACGGCTGTCTGGCCGCCGTCGCCAGCGGTGGCGCGTTGGCCCAGCAGCTCACCGTGGCGGGTACGCCGACCGCCTCCAGCCGGGAGTTCCTCGACCGGGTCACGGCCGGCGACCCGGACGCCCGACGACTGGCCCGCACCGCCGGCCAGCGGGTGGGCGAGGTCCTGGCCACCGTGGTGTGCCTGCTGAACCCGGGGGTGCTGGTGATCGCCGGCGACCTCGCCGAGACGCACTTCGTGGCCGGCGTCCGCGAGCTGTTGTACCAGCGTGCGCTGCCCCGTGCGACGCAGCGCCTCACGGTGACCACCAGTCGGCTCGGCGAGCGGGCCGGGATCGTCGGCGCGCACGCCATGGTGATCGGCAACGTGTACGCCCCCGAAGCCGTCAACCGCCAACTCAGCGAGGCCAGTGCCGCCCCGGGGAGACGCCGGTGACGCCCCCGCCGGTCCGGGTGGGGCTCGTCGGTGCCGGGACGTGGGCGGCCCGGATGCACGCGCCCATGCTCGCGGCCGGTCCGGAAACCGTCCTCGCCGGCGTCTGGTCCCGACGGGGTGACGCCGCCGAGGCGCTGGCCGCCGCGTACCGGGCACCCGCCGCGCCGACCTTCGCCGACCTGCTGCAACGCTGCGACGCGGTGGCCTTCGCGGTGCCCCCGGACATCCAGGCGACGCTGGCCGTCGAGGCGGCCCGCGCGGGCCGGGCGGTGCTGCTGGAGAAGCCGATCGCCCTCGACCTGGACGCCGCCCGGCGACTGGCCGATGCCGTCGGCGAGTCCGGGGTGGTCTCCCAGGTGGTGTTCACCAAGCGATACCACGCCCGCACCCGCGCCTTCCTCGCCGCCGCCGGCGGTTTCGCCGCCGACGGCGCGCGGGCCTGCTACCTGCACGGCGGTTTCCTCGGCGGGCCCTTCGCGACCGGTTGGCGGCTCACCCACGGGGCGCTGTTCGACCTGGGACCGCACCTGCTCGACCTGCTCGACGCCGCGCTCGGCCCGATCGTCGACGTGCGCGCCGCCGGTCGCCGGTCTCGGTGGACGGAACTGACCTGCACGCACCGCTCCGGCGCGGTGAGCCAGGCTTCGGTGTCCGGCAGCGTGGCCGTGCCGAGGGTGGTGACCACCGTCGAGCTTTTCGGGGCGGACGGCACGTTGGCGTACGACACCGCCGGCATGGACCACGACGAGTGCTGGCCGGTGGTCCGCGCGGAGTTCGCCGCCGCCGTCCGTGCCGGACGGCCGCATCCGCTCGACGTGCACCGGGGGCTGATGATCCAGGAACTCCTGGCGCGGGCGGCGGCGGACCCGGCCCTATGCGACTGAGCCACGCCGCCCGCGTCGGTCAGACGTCGCCGGTGGGATCCGGCCGGTGCGCGGTGCCGGCCGGGGTGCCGTAGACCCGGCGCAGCGTGGCCGCCACCTCGGCGAGCACGGGCGCGGGCACCCGCTCGCCCCGGGTCGGGTCGAACATCCGGCCCAGCAGGTCGGCGCTCCCCTGCTGCAACTCCCGGCCGAGCAGACGCCGTTCCCGCCGGAGGCGGTAGCGACGGCTGCCCATCGCGAGCAGCGCGGCCACCACGGTCCCGACCAGCATGGCGACGCCCCCGAGGCGGCCCGCTGTCGGGGGCTGGGTCACCAGGCGCCAGGCGATCACGGCCAGGGCGGGGAGCGGGGCTGCGACCACCGCGACGGCCAGGACAGCCAGCCATCGGCGTTCCCGCCGCCAGGCGTCGCGCCAGCCGCCGTCGGTGGCGGTGGCGAGACGCTCACCGAGCCGGTTGGCCCTGAGGAGGGCGACCCGGTGCGCATCGAGGGACCGCAGGTCCGGCGGAGAGCGGTGGGCGAGCGCCTTCGTGGCCTCGGCGATCACTCTCCGGTTGCGGACCTGCGCCGCAGGGCGCTGGTAGGAGCCGGCGGCATGGCGGGAGTAGTACCAGCCGGTCACGCCGAGTCCGAAGGCCAGCATGACCGCGCCGAGCAGGGTCCGTCCGCCGTCGGCGTCGCTGAGCAGATTGATCCCGTACGAGAGCAGGATCCCACCGTAGACGGTGGCCAGGGGGATCGCCGCCACGGTGATCCACCGCTCGTGCGGGATGGCGTGCCAACGGCGTTCCACCCGGCGCAGCAACGGCAGTTGGGCCAGCCAGGTGCCCAGTTCCCAGAGGCACATCATCATGGCGAGCAGGAACGCCACGACAGCGAGCACCACCAGTGCCAGGAGGATCGCCACCACCGCCCTTCCAGGTGCAGGTCCACTGTAGCCGGTGGCCCCTACCAGGTCAGCGCGCCGAGCCGGTGGTCGGATGGCGATGACGGCGGCGACGGAACCAACCCTGCGGGACCGAGCCGGGGCCCACCAAGAATGGGGGCGATCGGTGGCCCCGACATCGGCGAGGATGGCGCCCATGGAAAGCCAGACGAGGATGTCTCAATGAGCGACACACCGCAGCTCGGCCCCGTGCCCCAGCGCATCGCCGTTGACGCGGAACAGGTGCGTCGGCTCGTCGCCGACCAGTTCCCTCAGTGGGCCGACCTCCCGGTTCAGCCCGTCGCCAACGGTGGCTGGGACAACTGGACTTTCCACCTCGGCTCCCACCTGTCGGTGCGTCTGCCCAGCGCAGCCGAGTACGCCCTGGCGGTCGACAAGGAACACCGGTGGCTTCCGACACTCGCCCCCCGACTCCCGCTGCCCATCCCTGTCCCACTGGCGAAAGGCGAGCCCGGCGCCGGCTATCCCTACCCGTGGTCGATCTACCAATGGCTCGACGGCGAACCCGCGAGCGCGGATCGCATCGTCGACCCCGTCCGGTTCGCGGTCGACCTGGCCGGATTCCTGGCAGCCCTACAGAGCGTCGATACCACTGACGGTCCCCGCCCAGGACAGCACAACTGGTTCCGGGGCGGCACGCTCCGGACCTACGCAGAAAACGCGCAGCGCGCGCTCACGGCACTGGACGGCCACGTGGACGTCGACCTGGCCGGCGAGATCTGGACAAGCGCACTGGACGCACGCTGGGACGGTGTGGAGAGCTGGTTCCACGGCGACGTCAGCCCGGGAAATCTCCTGCTCGACGACGTGAAGTTGGCGGCCGTCATCGACTTCGGCACATGCGGCGTCGGCGATCCGGCCTGTGACCTGGCGATCGCGTGGACGTTGCTGACCGCCGACGACCGGCAGGCGTTCCGGGAGCGACTGGCCGTCGACGAGGCGACCTGGGCGCGCGGACGCGGCTGGGCCCTCTGGAAGACGCTTGTCACCACTGCCCAGACCTTGCGCGATGCCGACACGCCGGCCGTGAGCGTGCTGCGCGTCCTCGACGAGATCTTCTCCGAGTACACGGCCGGCGCCGTCACCAACCCCCAGCCATGAGCAGCCACGGCCCGCCGCCCGGGTGAGCTACGAGGACGATCCCAGGTCGACCACGCGGGTGGCCCAACGGGCCATCAGGGCCGGGTCGTGGGTGATGACCAGGACGCCGGTGCCGTGCTCGCGCTGGTGGTCGGCGATGACGGCGGCGAGGTGGGCCTGGGTGGAGGCGTCGAGCATGGCGGTGGCCTCGTCGCAGAGCAGGTAGTCCGGACGGTGCACCAGGGCGCGGGCGAGGCAGGCGCGTTGCAGTTGCCCGTCGCTGACCGCGTGCGGGCGGCGGGTGAGCAGGTCCGGGGTGAGTCCGACCAGGTCGGCCAGTTCTGCCGCCCGCTCCCGGGCCGGTTCGGGCGGGGTGCCGGTGGCGCGCAGGGGTTCGGCGATGACGTCGGTGAGGCTCAGTCGGGGGTCCGTCGCCGCGCGGGGGCTCTGGAAGAGCACCGCTACCCGGGTCCGGACGGCCGGGGGTAGCCGGTGGCGGGCCCCGACGACCGGGTGGCCGTCGAGGGTGACCTGCCCGGCGTCGGGGGCGTGCAGCAGGGCGAGGACCCGGGCGAGGGTGGACTTGCCGCTGCCGGAGGGGCCGCGCAGCCCGACCGTCTCCCCGGGGGCGACGTGCAGGTCGACCCGGTCGAGGACGCGCTGCCGGCCGTAGGAGACAGTGACCTGGTGGGCGGCGAGCCCGGTGGGGGTCATGCGGTCGCTCCGGCGGGCAGCGGGTGGTGGCAGGCGACCCGGCCGGGGCCGGTCACCGGCCCGGTGGCGGGCGGGGTGGCGCAGGTGGCGGTGGCGTGGCCGCAGCGTGGGGCGAACGCGCAGCCGGCGGGGAGGTCGGTGAGCATCGGCGGGTGGCCGGGAACGGGCCGGAAGGCGCGGTCGGGCAGGGCGTCGAGGAGACCGGCCGTGTAGGGGTGGGCGGGGGTGGCGAAGAGCGCCTCGGTGGGCCGGTGCTCGACGATGCGGCTGGCGTACATCACGGCGACGGTGTCGGCGACGCGGCGGGCGGCGGCGAGGTCGTGGGTGATGAGCAGGACGGCGGCACCGGTGTCGCAGCGGCGGCGCAGCAGGTCGAGGGTGTGGTCGACCAGGGGGCGGTCGAGGCCGGTGGTGGGTTCGTCGGCCAGCAGCAGCGGCGGGTCGGGGGCGAGCGCGAGCGCGGTGGCCAGGCGTTGGGCCATGCCGCCGGAGAGTTCGTGCGGGTAGCGGTCGAGGTCGTCCGGGCGTAGGCCGACGTCGGCGGCCACCCGGTCGGCGGCGGCGGGCGCGTCGCGCCGGGTGTGGCCGTGGGCGCGCAGGGTCTCCACCAGCAACTGCCGGCCCGTACGCACCGGAGTGAGCGCGGTGGCGGGGCTCTGCGGCACCAGGCCGACGGCCCGGCCCCGTACGGTGCGGGCGAGGCGACGCTCGGAGCAGTCGACCAGGTCGACCGGGTCCCCGCCGGGCGGGCTCAGTCGGGCCCGGCCGGTGACGGTGGCGTTGCCGGGCAGCAGGCCCAGCAGGGCGTGGGCGAGCACGGACTTGCCGCACCCGGACTCCCCCACCACGGCGAGCAGTTCGCCCGGGTGGACGGTCAGGCTCAGGTCGGTGACGGCGTGCACCACGGCGTCCCGGAGCCGGAAGCGGACGGTCAGCCCGTCGACCTCCAGCAGGGCGGGTTCCCCCGCGCCGGTGCGCGGGACGCCGGTCCCGCTCGCCACGCCAGCGGGGGCGGCGGTGTCACGGATGGCGGTCACAAGCTCAGCTCCGCTCGTACCCGGGGGTCGAGGCGGTCACGCCACCAGCCGGTGAGGGCAGCCAGGGCCAGCGTGACGACCACGAGGAGCAGGCCGGGCACGAGGCTGGCCCACCAGGCGCCGGTGAGCAGGGACCGCTGACCATCGTTGATCATGTTGCCGAGGGAGGCCAGGTGCGGGGGCAGGCCCAGGCCGAGGAAGGACAGGGCGGTCTCGTGCCAGACGGCGTGCGGCACCATCAGCGTGGTCGCCAGCGCCAGCCGGGGCAGCACGTGCGGCAGCAGGTGCCGGGTGAGCACCCGGGTCCGGCTGGCCCCGCCGGAGACGGCGGCGTCGATGAACGGCCGGGTCCGCAGGCTGAGCAGTTCGGAGCGGACGATCCGGGCGGTGGAGAGCCAGTGGGTCAGCCCGACGGAGAGGATCACCGCGCCGAGGCTGGGCCGCAGCATCGCCACGACGAAGATACCCAGCAGCAGGTGCGGCAGCGCGGCGACGGTGTCGACGATCCGCATCAGCACCCGGTCGACCCAGCCGCCGATGCTGCCCGCGACCGCGCCGACGAGACCGCCGATGACGGTGGCGACCAGCGCGGCGACCGCGCCGACGAGCAGTGAGACGCGCAGGCCGTAGAGGCTGCGGTGGAGCACGTCGCGGCCCAGGTCGTCGGTGCCGGCCAGGTGCGCGGGCGAGGGCGCGATCCGGGTACGGGACAGGTCCACCGCGCTCTGGTCCAGCGGCCAGAGGGCGGGGGCGAGCAGCACGGCGAGGACCGTGACGGCCAGGACGGTGGCGGCGACGAGCACCCCGACGCGTCCCGGGCCGGGCCACCGGAGTCGGACGGTGCGGATCCGCAGGGCGAGGTCAGTCATCGAGGCGTACCCGGGGGTCGGCGGCGGCGTAGGCGAGGTCGGTGGCCAGGTTCGCGGCCAGCACCACGACGGTGGTGGTCAGGGTGATCGCGGCCAACAGCGGGAAGTCGCTGCCGAGGGCGGCCTGCACGGTGACCGCACCCAGGCCGGGCAGGGAGAACACGGTCTCCACCAGCACCGCCCCGCCGACGATCTCCGGCAGGTGGGTGCCGATCAGGGTGAGGAACGGCAGCAGCGCGGTACGCAGCGCGTGGCCGAACAGCACCGTCCGGCCGGGCAGACCCCGGGCCTTGGCGGCGAGCACGTGGTCGTCGCGGAGGCTGTCGGCCACCGCGTCCCGGATGAACAGCACGAACCACGGCGCCTGCGACAGGGCCAGCACCGTCACCGGCAGGACCAGGTGCACCGCCACGTCGGCGGGGTTCGTGCGGGTGGCGGTGATGTCGGTGAGGCCGCCGGCGGGCAGCCAGCCGAGGGTGAGCGCGAAGAGGGCGATCGCGGCCAGCCCGATCCAGAACACCGGCATGGACTGCACCGCGTACGCGGTGGCACGCAGGGACTGGTCGAACCATCCGCCGCGCCGGTACGCGGCGAGGGTGCCCAGCAGCAGGCTCGCCACCAGGACGAGGGCGAGGGCGGTGCCGACGAGCAGCAGGGTCCAGCCGGCGCGGGCGGCGAGCACCGAGGCGACCGGTTCGTGGCGGCTGGTCGACCAGCCCAGGTCGCCCCGGAGCAGGTTGCCCACCCAGCGGGCGTACTGCACCGGCAGCGGGTCGTCGACGCCCCAGTTGGCGCGGATCTGGGCGAGGTTCTCCTCGCTGCTGGTGAAGGCGGCGGCGCCCGCGTACTGCTGGGCGGGGTCGATCGGCGAGGCCGCGCCGAGGACGAACATGCCGGCGCTGGTGGCGGCGAGGATCGGCACGGCGACCAGCAGCCGACGGCGGACGACCGTGCCGGCCCCCGCCAGCCGGCTTCGACGGGTGGCGGTCTTCACCGGGGCGGTCACGACGACTTCGTCCAGGTGTGGATGTTCCACCAGATGCTGTTGGCCACGTCGTGCTCGTGTGGCTCCACCCGGGGCGTCACGCCGGTGACCCCGTCCCGGACCACGTAGGTGTGCTGGAGGTAGGTCAGGAACACCCAGGGCAGGTCGGTGGCGAGCTGCTTCTGGAAGGTGGCGTACGCGGCCTTCCGGGCCGCCGGGTCGGCGTTGGCCCGGCCGTCCCGCAGCGCCTGGTCGACCATGTCGGAGCGGTAGGAGCCGGGGTTGAAGAAGCCCTGGCCGGCGAAGGTCGAGGTGAACAGCTTGAAGGTGACGAAGTCCGGGTCGTACGGGGTGCCGAAGCCCATGACCACCGCGTCGCTGGCCATCCGTGGGGTGATCGCGTCCCAGGTCAGCCCCTCGGGAGTGATCTTGATGCCGACCTTCCGCGCGTCGGCGGTGACCGCGAGGGCGAGTTCCTTGCGCAGGCTGTCGGTGGCCGGGTACATCAGCGCGAAGGCCGCCGGGCGACCATCCTTGACCCGGACGCCGTCCGGGCCGGGCCGCCAGCCGGCCGCGTCGAGGGCGGCGGTGGCGGCGGCCTGGTCGGCGGTCGGCTTGCCGACGATCGCGGGCTCGGCGAACTCCGACGACGGCGGCACCGGCCCGAAGGCGGGCTCCCCCGCCCCGCCGAGCACACCAGTCACCATCGCCGCGCGGTCCACCGCCGCGTTGAGCGCCCGCCGTACGGCCGGGTCCCCGGTGACCGGATTGCCCATCGGCAGCACGACGCCCCGGTAGTCGGCGGTGGGCACCTTGAACACCCGGTAGCCGTCGCGCTCGTCGAACCCGGTGGCCAGCTTCGGCGCCAACTCCGCCGCGTCGAACTCCCCCGCCCGCGTCCGCTGGGCACGGACGTTGTCGTCGGGGACGAACGCCACCACCACGCCCGGGTTGGCGGGCTTGCCGCCCCAGTACCGGTCGTTGGCGGCGAGCACGAGTCGGTCACCGGGAGTCCACGAGGTCACCCGGTACGGGCCGGTGCCCACCGGCTGGCGGTTGAACGCGGCCTTGTTGACGTCCTGCCCGGCCAGCGCCTTCGCCGGCACGATGCCCAGCGTCAGCCGTTGCAGGAACGGCGTGTAGGCGTGCCGGAGGGTGAACACCACGGTCGCCGGGTCGGGCGCGGTGACGGAGGCGAGCATGTCCAGATCGGAGCGGAGCGTCGAGTCGACCTTCGGGTCCAGCACAGTCTGGTAGGTGAAGACCACGTCCTGCGCGGTGAGCGGGCTGCCGTCGTGGAAGAGGACCCCGTCGCGCAGCTTCGCGGTCACCGTCTTCCCGTCCGCCGACACGGTGGGCAGCTCGCGGGCCAGGGCCGGCACGAGCTGGTTGCGGTCGTCCCGGGCGACCAGGCCGTCGAAGATCAGCGAGGCGCCGTCGACCCCGTAGTTCAGCACCGGGTTCAGCGTCGTCGGCTCAGCCGCCGTCGCCACCACGAGGGTGCCGCCGCCGACGCCCGGCGACGTGGCCGTCGGGGCCGAACAGCCGGCCAGGGCCAGTACGCCGACGACGGCCGCCGCCACCCACCGGGCTGGCCCGGCCGGCCACCGGCCTGAAGGGGTACCCATGACACGCTCCCACCGTTGCTCGACCGGTACGACTGCGTCGGCCCGGAACGGCCCCGCCATCCCGGGGCACCATGCGACCCACGCAGAGGCCATCCTCACGTAGTTGCCAAAACTTGGCAATAGCGGCCCAGGGGGCGGAGCGTCATGATGATCACAATCTCCCGTCCCGCCCCTGACCTGCACATCCAGGGCACACGGTGATCGGATGGCGGCCGATCCCTTGCCCCGCCGGGTCGCGGGTGGATAGCCTCTCGCCGTCAAGGTGCTCGGGAAGCCGGTGGAAGACCGGCGCGGCCCTCGCCACTGTGACCGGGGAGTGACCTCCGACTTGCGCCACTGGGCCGACGGCCTGGGAAGGCCGGGGGGAGCATCGATCCGGGAGCCAGGAGACCGGCCTTGACAGTGATCTCGTCCACGAGGTGTTGGAGAGGAAGGTCTCCCATGCACATTGCCGAGGGGTATCTACCCCCGGTGCAGGCCGCGGCGTGGTTCGTGGTGTCCGCACCCTTCGTCGTCCACGGCAGCCGGGCCCTGGTCCAGCAGGTCCGCCGGGATCCCGAAGCCAAGTTGTTGCTGGGAGCGGCGGGTGCCTTCACCTTCGCGCTCTCGGCGTTGAAGATCCCGTCGGTCACCGGATCGTCGTCCCACCCCACCGGCACCGGCCTCGGCGCGGTGCTGTTCCGGCCGCCGGTGATGAGCGTCCTCGGCAGCATCGTCCTGCTGTTCCAGGCGCTCCTGCTGGCCCACGGCGGGCTGAGCACGCTCGGTGCCAACGTCTTCTCGATGGCCATCGTCGGCCCGTGGGTGGCCTACGGCGCCTACCTGCTGGCCCGCCGGCTCGGCGGCGGGCTCGACGTGGCGGTGTTCCTCGCCGCCACGCTGGGCGGCCTGGCGACCTACTGCGTCACCAGCGTGCAGCTCGCCCTCGCGTTCCCCGACCCGGCGTCCGGCTTCCTCGGCGCGGTGGCGAAGTTCGGCGGCATCTTCGCCGTCACCCAGATCCCCCTGGCGATCGGCGAGGGGCTGCTGTCGGTACTGGTGGTGCGGCTGCTGACCCGGGTCAGCGGCGACGAGCTGCGCCGCCTCGGCGTGCTGCGCAAGACCGAGGAGGTGCCGGCGTGAAGCGCTTCGGACGGGTGAACCTGCTCCTGCTGCTGGCGGTGGTCGCGCTGGCGGTCGCCCCACTGGCCCTCGGGCTCGGCGATTCACACGAGGAGCCGTTCGCCGGGGCGGACGCCCAGGCCGAGGCGGCCATCGTCACCGACCACCCGGACTACGAACCGTGGTTCTCCGCCATCTACGAGCCGCCCTCCGGTGAGATCGAGTCGGGACTGTTCGCCCTCCAGGCGGCGGTCGGGGCCGGCTTCCTCGGCTACTACTTCGGGGTCGCCCGCACCCGGCAACGGTTGCGCGACACCGACCGCACCGCCGGCTAGTGTTCGCCATCGACGTCGCCGCGCACACCGGCCCCTGGCGACTGCGGCACCCGGGCGAGAAGGCACTGCTGGCCCTGGGCCTGCTGGGCTGCGCGGTGGCGCTGCCCCCGTGGCCGGGAGCCGCGTTGGCGGGCACCGCCGCCGCGCTGCTGCTGGTCGGTCCGGCCCGGGTCCCGCTGCCGGTGCTGCTGCGGGCCGCCCGGGTGCCGGCGCTGTTCATCGCCACCTCCGCGCTGCCGCTGCTGGTGTCCGTGCACTCCCCGACCCGGCTGGGCTGGAATCCGGCCGGGGCCGAGGCGGCGGCGACGACCACCGGCCGGGCGGTGGCGGGCCTGCTGTGCGTGCTGCTGTTCAGTGCCACCACTCCCCTGTCGGACGTCCTGCCGAGGCTGGTCCGGCTCGGGGTGCCGGCGGCGGTCACCGAGGTCGCCGCGCTGACGTACCGGATGCTCTTCCTGCTGGTCGACAGCGTGCGCGCGGTACGGGAGGCGCAGGCGGCACGGTTGGGCCACCGGACCTGGCGCACCACGTACCGCTCCCTGACCGGGCAGGCGGGGGCGATCTTCGTCCGCGCCTTCACCCGGGCCCGCCGCCTCGAGGAGGGGCTGGCGGTACGCGGCTACACCGGTTCCCTCGCCGTGCAGGTGGAGGACCGGCGGGTGTCGCCGACCTTCGTGGTCGCCACCGTCGCGCTCCTGGCGGCGATCGTGGCGACGACGACCGTCTCGGGTGCGTCGTGGCGGTGACCGGACCGCTGCTGCGGATGTCCGGGGTGGACTTCGCCTACCAGCCCCGCCAGCCCGTGCTCACCGGAGTGGAGCTGGCCGTCCTGCCCGGTCAGCGGCTGGCCGTGGTGGGGCCCAACGGCGGCGGGAAGACCACCCTGTTCCGGCTGGCGGTCGGTGCCCTCAGCCCGGACGCGGGACTCATCGAGGTGGCCGGGAGCCCGGTACGGCGCACCCGCGCCGGCCTGCTGGAACTGCGGCAACGGGTGCAACTGGTGCTCCAGGACCCGGACGACCAGTTGTTCTCCGCCAGCGTCCGGCAGGACGTCTCGTTCGGACCGGTGAACCTCGGGCTCCCCGCCGAGCAGGTGCGGCAACGCTGCGACGAGGCGCTGGCCGCGTTGCAGGTCACCGCGCTGGCGGACCGCCCCACCCACCTGCTCTCGTACGGGCAGCGCAAGCGGGTCGCCATCGCCGGGGCGGTGGCGTTGCGCCCGGAGCTGCTGATCCTGGACGAGCCGACCGCCGGTCTCGACCCGGCGGGCGTGGAGGCGCTGCTGCGTACCCTCGACGACCTGCACGCCGACGGGACCACCATCATGGTCTCCACCCACGACGTCGACCTGGCGTTCCGCTGGGCGGACGAGGTGGTGGTCGTGGCCGGCGGCGGCGTACGCCGGGTGCCCACCACCGAGGCGCTGGCCGACCCGGAACTACTCACGGCAGCGCGGCTGACGCCCGCATGGGCACCCCTGGTGCACCGGCTGATCGACCGGCTACCCGAGCTGTCCGGGGCCCGCCCCCGATCCGCCGCCGAACTGGCGGCGCTACTGACGACCACCGAGGAGAAGGCCGGATGACCGCCGGGACGACCAAGTGGCGGCTGCTCATCCTCGGTGGCACGGCCGAGGCCCGTGCGCTGGCGGCGGCCGTCACCGCCCGCCCCGACGTCTGGGTCGTCTCGTCGCTGGCCGGGCGGGTGGCCGACCCCCGGCTACCGGTCGGCGAGGTACGCATCGGCGGGTTCGGCGGCGCGACCGGCCTGGCCCGATGGCTGACCGAACAGCGGATCGACGCGGTGGTGGACGCCACCCACCCGTACGCGGCGCGGATGCGGGTCTCCGGCATCGACGCCGCCGCCACGGCCGGCGTACCGCACCTGCGGTTGGAGCGGCCGGGCTGGACGGCGCAGCCGGGCGACCGCTGGCACCGGGTGCCCGACCTGCCCGCCGCAGTGGCCGCGCTGCCAGCGCTGGGGCGGCGGGTGTTGCTGACCACCGGTCGGCAGAGCCTGGGCGCGTTCACGCCCCTGACCGACCTGTGGTTCCTCGCCCGGGTGGTCGACGCCCCGGACGGCCCGCTGCCGGCGCACGTACGCCTGCTGCGCAGCCGGGGACCGTACACGGTGGACGGGGAGACCGCGCTGATCCGCGAACACCGGATCGACGTGGTCGTCACCAAGGACAGCGGCGGCGCGCTCACCGAGGCGAAGCTGACCGCCGCCCGTCACCTGGGTCTGCCGGTGCTGATGGTCGACCGGCCGACGCCGGCCCGTCCGCCCGCGACGGTGACCACGGTCGACGACGCGGTGCGCTGGCTGGACCGGCACCTGCAGGCTGGGTGATCGGACGCCGCCCAGCTACCCGTCTTTGCCGGTTTCGTCGTCGGGCCGGTCACGGATGCGCTGCTGCTCGGTCAACCATTGCGCGACTGCCCGCTTGCCCGCCCGATAGTTGAGGTAGTCCTGCGCGTCGACCTTGCCGCCGCTGTACTTGTCCAGAATGGCGACCACCTGCTCGGGCGGAAGAGTGAAGTTCTCCAGCGACTCCAGGCCGTACACCCGCCGGCCCTCGTGCCCGCGGTTGAAGCGCCTCCTGATCCGCACACCGGGCGCCACCTGGATCTCCAACACCGGATTGCTCCAGTCGGTGCCAATCTTCACCGCCGTCAGCATCTCCACCGAGCTCCACGGCAGCCGCGTCGTGGCACCACGCGCCCGAACAGTCATCCCCGCCTCGTCGACGTCAATGTAGAACGACCAGAAGAGGGCAACCAAAGCACAGGCGAAAACGAGAAACATGGCCGCGCTGAGGTACATGAAAGGCCCTGAGTTGTTGAAGGCAGAGCTCGGATCCGCCGCAGTAGCCCGGGCCGCGACCCAACCACCAGCCCCAAGGACAGCCGGAAACAAGTATCTCCCGCGCATCTTCGCCGTGTTCCGCCGCAGCCGCACCCCTTCGTCCACCAGACCATCATGCACAGCGGCGGCACTCCGACCGCCCGCACAAGGTGGTCGCCCACGCTTGGGCCACGTCCCACCGGTGCCACCTACATCAAGATCAGCTCGACGACCCCGTCGTGGTCGGGCCCGGGTGGCCGACCGCCGGCCCGCACGTGCGGCACGGCCCGGGTGGTCGCTGAGCTGCGCCAGCCGGGCCGGTCGTCGCGTCAGGCCGGGTAGGTGCGCGGCGTCCAGACCACCACCGACTCGTCGCCCCGGGTGCTGACCTGGGTGGTGGACGAGCCGATGATCAGCAGGCACTTCATGTCGACCGTCTCCGGGTCGAGGTCACCGAGGGACACCACGGTGAGCTTCTCCCCCGGCCGGCCCACGTCCCGGGCGACCACCACCGGGGTCTTCGGGTCGCGGTGCCGCAGCAGGACGTCCTTGGCCGCGCCGACCTGCCAGCGGCGGCTGGCCGAGGCCGGGTTGTAGAGGGCCAGCACCAGGTCCGCCGCCGAGGCGGCGGCAAGTCGGGACTCGATGACCGGCCACGGCTTGAGCCGGTCGGAGAGGGACAGGATCGCGAAGTCGTGCCCGAGCGGCGCGCCGATCCGGCTCGCGGCGGCCTGGGCGGCGGTCAGGCCGGGCAGCACCCGCACCGGCACTCCGGCGAACCGGGGTTCGGCGGTGGCCACCTCGTAGACGGCGCTGGCCATCGCGAAGACGCCCGGGTCACCGGAGGAGACCACCACCACCCGGGCCCCACCGAGCGCCAGGTCGAGGGCGTGCGCGGCCCGTTCGGTCTCCACCTGGTTGCCGGAGGTGTGCCGCTCCTGGCCGGGGCGCACCGGCACCCGGTCCACGTACGGGCCGTAGCCGACGAGGTGTTCGGCCTCGCGCAGCGCCCGGCCCACCTCCGGGGTGAGCCAACGGGGCCCGGCCGGGCCGAGCCCGATCACGGTGACCTCGCCCTGGCCGGTGACCGGCGCCGGGGCGGGCAGGTCGTCGCGGGCCGCCGCGCTGGTGGGGCTGGGCAGCAGGGCCAGCGAGAAGTACGGCACCTCGTCGGCGGGAACCTCCGCCAGCGGGGCGTGCCGCCCCCGGGACGAGGTGGCCCGCTCGACGTACCAGGTCTCCGGCAGGCGGCCGGCGTCGTCGAGGGCGGCGCGGACGTTGTCGAAGGTGCGGCCGAGCTTGAGCACGGCGGCGGCGTCGGTGTCGGCGAGCCGGCGGGCCAGTTCCTCGGCGGGCAGGGTGCCGGGCAGGATGGTCAGCACCTCGTCCCGTTCGACCAGGGGGCGACCGAGGACGGCCGAGGCGGCGCTGACCGAGGTCACCCGGGCACCACCTCGGCGGGGAACCGGTGCGCGAGGCGTTCGTGCAGGTACATGTAGGAGCCGTAGAACATCGGGTCACCGGCGCAGAGGACCACGACGGTACGCCCGGCGGCGAGGTGCACGGCGAGCCGTTCGGCGCTGTCGTCGTAGAACTGCCGGATGACGCCCTCGTAGCCGCCCGGGTCGTCGGTGTCCTCGGTGGTCACCGGGTAGACCAGCGGTTCCTCGACGTGGTTCTCGCGTAGGAGGCCCTCGGCGATGGAGCGGGCGATGCTGCGGCCGTGCCGGGCCGAGTAGTAGGCGACCACGTCGGCCTCGGCGATCAGCCGGGCCGCCTTGACGGTCAGTAGTTCGGGGTCGCCGGGGCCGACGCCGACGCCGTAGAGCCTGCCGATTGCGGACACGTTCACTCCACCTCGTTCGCGATGCCGTTGACCGCGGCGGCGGTGACCGCGCTGCCGCCCCTGCGACCGTGTACGACCAGGTACGGGATGCCCGCCGGGTGGGCCGCGAGGGCCTGTTTGGACTCGACGGCGCCGATGAAACCGACCGGTACCCCGATGATCGCGGCGGGTCGGGGTGCCCCCTCGTCGATCATCTCCAGCAGCCGGAACAGCGACGTCGGGGCGTTGCCGATGGCGACGACCGCGCCGTCGAGCCGGTCCCGCCACAGCTCCATCGCGGCGGCGCTGCGGGTGGTGCCGAGTCGCGTGGCCAGCTCCGGCACCGCCGGGTCGCGCAGGGTGCAGACCACCTCGTTGTCGACGGGCAGCCGGGCGCGGGTGACCCCGGCGGCGACCATGGCCGCGTCGCAGAGGATCGGCGCACCGGCGGCCAGGGCGGCGCGGCCGGCGGAGACCACGTCCGGGTGGGCCTGCACGTCGTCGACGAGGTCCACCATGCCGCAGGCGTGGATCATCCGGACGACGACCTGGCCGACGTCGGCCGGCAGTCGGGACAGATCGGCCTCGGCGCGGATGGTGGCGAAGGAACGCCGGTAGATCTCGGCGCCCTCGCGGACGTAGTCGTAGCTCACTGTGCTCCCCGTGCCTGTGCCAGTCGGACGCCGAGCGGGCCGTGCTGTTCCCCCGCCGGGCCCGCGACACGGTATCCCGAGCCGGTGGCCACCGCCAGAGCCACCGGCCCGGTCGGCCGTCCACAGCACCGGTCGCAGCCGGCCCAGTGCAGCGGCAGCGCCTCGGAGGAGCGGGGCCCGGCAGCGGCGAGGGCGGCGGCGGCATCGGCCCGGACGTCGGCCAGGGCCTTCTCGCAGCCCGGCCGGCCGGTGCAGGAGGTCACCCCGACCCACGGTGAGGCCGGGTCGACGACCAGCCGGGCGGCGGCCAGCGTGGACACCGTCGTGGGCTCGGCGGACCCGACGACGACCGTGCGCCACGGGGTGACCACCAGGTCGGAGCCGTCCGCGACGGCGGCGAGCGTGTCGGCCTGGTCGGCGGTGAGCCGGCCGAGCGGGGCTGCGACGACGACGAACCCGCCGGGGTGGACACCGACCGGGGGCGGCGCGCCGTGCGGTGGCTCCACCGGCGGGGCGTGCGGGCCGCCCAGTTCGGCGGTGATCGCATCCGGCGCGTCCGGCAGGTCGGCGATCCGCCACAGTCCGGTACGCCCAGCGCAGAGCCGCAGGAACACCCGGGCGGCGGTGACCAGCGCGGCGGGCACGTCGGTGGTGACCCGCAGGCCGACGTCCCGGCCGTCGACCAGCAGCGCGCCGGTGCCGGCCGTCCAGCAGAGGTCCGCGCCGAGCCCGGTCACGTCGCCCCGGCCGTCGTCGAGGGCGATCAGGAACCGGCCACTGAGCCCGGCCAGGTCGGCGGCGGCGCAGAGCGCGGCGTCCACCGCGCCCACCAGCGGGCGTACGTCGGCGTGGCCGGTGTCGTCCAGCCCGCTCAGCGGCGAGGCGACGATGTTGCGGACCCGTTCGTGGGTGGCGCTGGGCAGCAGACCCACCCCGGCCAGCGCGGTGGCGATCCGGTCGACGCCGTCCGGGTCGGTGATGCCGCGCACCTGCACGTTGCCCCGGGAGGTCAACTCCAGCGTGCCGTCACCGTCGCGGCGGGCCGCCGTGGCCAGACAGCGCAGTTGGGCAGAGGTGATCCGGCCGCCCGGAATCCGGACGCGGACCAAGGCCCCGTCGGCGGCCTGGTGGGCGCGGAGCGCTCCCGGGCACCGGTCGTCGGCAGGACGACGGGACGGGGAGGAGACATCAGGCACCTGATCATCGTAGAGTCGTGGCACTCGGCGCGGATCCGCGTCGAGATCAGCATCACGCGGTCGGTGTGGAGGAACCCGGTGTGAGTCCGGGGCGGTCCCGCCACTGTCACCGGATGCGGCGCTCGCGCCGTGCCCGGGAGCCAGACACTCCGGCTGGCCGCGACCGACGACCACGGGCGCGGACCCGAGGAGGAGTCAGCCATGTCTGGCCGCGATGTCTCTATCCTGCTGCTGTCCACCTCGGACACCGACCTGCTGAGCGCGCGGGCCAGCGCGGCGGCGTACCGGCTGGCCAACCCGGCCCGGCTCGGCGACGACCCGGCGGAGCTGTCCGCACTGCTCGACGGCGTCGACCTGGTGGTGGTCCGGATCCTCGGCGGTTACCGGATGTGGCAGCAGGGCCTGGACACCCTGCTCGCCGGGGACGTGCCGGTGGTGGCGCTCGGCGGCGAGGCGCTGCCCGACGCGGACCTGATGGCCCGCTCCACGGTGCCGCAGGGCATCGCCACCGAGGCGCACGCCTACCTCGCCCAGGGCGGCCCGGACAACCTCCGCGAACTGCACGCCTTCCTCGGCGACACGGTGCTGCTGACCGGGCAGGGCTTCGCGCCGCCGGCCGAGCAGCCCACCTGGGGAGTGCTGGCGCGCGACACCCGCACCGCGCCCGGACACCGTCCGGACACGGTCGACGGGCCGACCGTGGCGATCCTCTACTACCGGGCGCACCAGCTCAGCGGCAACACCGCCTTCGTCGAGGGGCTCTGCGCGGCGGTCGAGGACGCCGGCGGGGTGCCGCTGCCGGTGTACTGCGCGAGCCTGCGTACCGCCGACGAGGAGCTGCTGCGCACCCTCGGCCGGGCGGACGCGCTGCTGGTCACGGTGCTCGCCGCCGGTGGCACCCGGCCGGCGGAGGTGTCCGCCGGTGGTGACGACGACGCCTGGGACGTGGGCGCGCTGGCCGCGCTGGACGTGCCGATCATCCAGGCGCTGGCGCTGACCAGCGACCGGCGGACGTGGGCGGAGAGCGACGACGGGTTGAGCCCGCTGGACGCGGCCACTCAGGTCGCCGTACCGGAGTTCGACGGGCGGCTGATCACCGTGCCGTTCTCGTTCAAGGAGACCGACGCCGACGGGCTGCCGCACTACGTGGCCGACCCGGAGCGGGCCCGGCGGGTGGCCGGGATCGCCGTACGGCACGCCCGGCTGCGGCACGTCCCGCCGGCCCAGCGGCGGATCGCGGTGGTGCTCTCGGCGTACCCGACCAAGCACGCCCGGGTCGGCAACGCGGTCGGTCTGGACACCCCGGCCAGCGCGGTCCGGCTGCTGCGGGAGCTGCGGGACCGGGGCTACGACGTCGGGCCGGTCGACGGTCCGGACGCGCTGCCCGGCCTCGTACCCAGCGGGGACGGCGACGACGCCGACGGCGACCGCTTCATCCACGCCCTGATCGCCGCCGGTGGGCAGGACCCGGAGTGGCTCACCGACGAGAAGCTGGCCGGCAACCCGGTGCGGGTGCCGGCGGCCACCTACCGGCGCTGGTTCGACGCGCTGCCGGAGGACCTGCGCGAGGCGATGACCGAGCACTGGGGTCCGGCCCCGGGTGAGCTGTTCGTCGACCGGTCGACCAACCTCGACGGGGACATCGTGCTGGCCGGCCTGCGCGCCGGAAACGTGCTGCTGATGATCCAGCCGCCGCGCGGATTCGGGGAGAACCCGGTGGCCATCTACCACGACCCGGACCTGCCGCCGACGCACCACTACCTGGCCGCCTACCGCTGGCTGGACGAGGAGTTCGGCGTGCACGCCGTGGTGCACCTGGGCAAGCACGGGTCGCTGGAGTGGCTGCCCGGCAAGAACATCGGCCTGTCCGCCTCGTGCGGCCCGGACGCCGTCCTCGGTGAGCTGCCGTTGATCTACCCGTTCCTGGTCAACGACCCGGGTGAGGGCGCACAGGCGAAGCGCCGCGCGCACGCCACCATCGTCGACCACCTCGTCCCGCCGATGGCCCGCGCGGAGAGCTACGGCGACATCGCCCGCCTGGAGCAACTGCTCGACGAGTACGCCAACATCTCCACCATGGACCCGGCGAAGCTGCCGGCGATCCGGCAGCAGATCTGGACGCTCATCCAGGCCGCCCGCCTCGACCACGATCTCGGGCTGGACCAGCGCCCGCACGACGCCGAGTTCGACGAGTTCCTGCTGCACGTCGACGGCTGGCTCTGCGAGATCAAGGACGCGCAGATCCGCGACGGCCTGCACGTGCTCGGGGCGGCGCCGACCGGCGAGGCCCGGGTGAACCTGATCCTGGCCATCCTGCGCGCCCGGCAGGTCTTCGGCGGGCAGGTCGGCGCGGTGCCCGGCCTGCGGACCGCGCTCGGTCTGGACGAGACGGCGGCGGAGCAGACCGCCGAGGTGGACCGGGTCGAGGCGGTCGCCCGGCGGCTGGCCGAGGCGATGGAGCGGCACGACTGGGCGCCCGAGGCTGTCGACGGCGTCTGCGCCGAGGTGCTCGGCGCCGATGATCCGCACACCGACGCCGTCCGGCCGGTGCTGGCCTTCGCCGCGACCGAGGTCGCGCCCCGCCTCGCGGGCACCACCGGCGAGGTCGACGCGGTGCTGCACGCCCTCGACGGCGGGTACGTCCCGGCCGGACCGAGCGGCTCCCCGCTGCGCGGGCTGGTCAACGTGCTGCCGACCGGCCGGAACTTCTACACCGTCGACCCGAAGGCGATCCCGAGCCGGCTGGCCTGGGAGACCGGGCAGGCGATGGCCACCTCGCTGGCCGAGCGGTACCGCCGGGACACCGGCGAGTGGCCCCGGTCGGTCGGGCTGTCGGTGTGGGGAACCTCCGCGATGCGTACCGCCGGCGACGACATCGCCGAGGTGCTCGCGCTGATCGGCGTGCAGCCGTCCTGGGACGAGATGTCCCGCCGGGTGACCGGCTTCGAGGTCGTCCCCCTCGCCGACCTGGGTCGGCCCCGGATCGACGTGACCGTACGGATCAGCGGGTTCTTCCGGGACGCCTTCCCGCACGTGGTGCTCCTGCTCGACGACGCGATCCGGGCGGTGGCCGCCCTGGACGAGCCGGACGAGGACAACTACCTCGCCGCACACGCCCGCGCCGACCTGGGCGACCACGGCGACGAGCGGCGGGCCACCACCCGCATCTTCGGCTCCCAGCCGGGGGCGTACGGGGCCGGGCTGCTGCCGCTGATCGACAGCGGGAACTGGCGCGACGACACCGACCTGGCCGAGGTGTACACGGTCTGGGGCGGTTTCGCCTACGGTCGCGGCCTCGAGGGACGACCGGCCCGGCAGGACATGGAGTCGGCGTACCGGCGGATCGCGGTGGCGGCGAAGAACACCGACACCCGCGAGCACGACATCGCCGACTCCGACGACTACTTCCAGTACCACGGCGGCATGATCGCCACGGTGCGGGCGCTGACCGGACAGGCGCCGCGCGCGTACATCGGCGACAGCACCACGCCCGACGCGGTACGGACCCGCTCGCTGACCGAGGAGACCGCCCGGGTGTTCCGGGCCCGCGTGGTGAACCCGCGCTGGATGGCGGCGATGCGCCGGCACGGGTACAAGGGCGCGTTCGAGATGGCCGCGACGGTGGACTACCTGTTCGGCTACGACGCGACCGCCGGGGTGGTCACCGACTGGATGTACGAGCAGCTCGCCCAGAGCTACGTGCTGGACGAGGAGAACCAGCGCTTCCTGCGCCGGTCGAACCCGTGGGCGCTGCGCGGCATCGTCGAGCGGCTCACCGAGGCCGCCGACCGGGGCCTGTGGGCCAAGCCCGATCCGGCGCTGATGGACGCGCTGCGCCAGGCGTACCTGGAGGTCGAGGGCGACCTGGAGGACGGCGACTGAGCCCGCCCGGGGCTGCGCCTGAGGGTTACCTGGAACACGGGGACGGCCGCAGTCGCCTGCAGCCGTCCCCGGTGGAGTTACCTGCTCAGCAGGTGGTGTTGCGTCGCGGAACCCAGCCGTCGATGTCCGGGTACTCGGCGCCGTGGCCGTAGATCCATACGTCGTCGTCCTCGGCCCAGCCGTGCCAGTGATACCGGAACCCGCGCCCGGCCGTCAGGGTCCGCAGCACCGAGCCGTGCGGCGAGCTACGCAGCCAGGTGTTCTCCGTCAGGGTGCAGATGCTCCCGGGCGCGTCGCTCGCCGAGGCCGGGGCGGCCACCACGGCCGAGCCGGCGAGAACGACGGTCATGGCCGCCATCACGTGCAGAATTCGGCGCTTCACTCGTATCCTTCCTCGTGTTCCTGTGATCGGCCTGCGCGTCGACGGCAGGGGACAACCATCCCCGGCCTGGGTCACACCGAGCAGGTGGTGTTGCGAGCCGGCACTCAGCAGGTGGTGTTACGGGCCGGGACCCAGCCGTCGATGTCCGGGTACTCGGCGCCGTGGCCGTAGATCCAGACGTCGTCTCCGACCCAGCCCGAACCGTGATACCGGAACCCGCGCCCGGCCGTCAGGGTACGCAGCACCGAGCCGTGCGGCATGTCGCGCAACCAGGTGTTCTCCTTCAGGAGGCAGACGGTGCCGGGAGCGTCGCTCGCCGAGGCCGGGGCGGCCACCACGGCCGAGCCGGCGAGAACAACGGTCACGACCGCCATCGTGTGCAGAAGCCGACGTTTCACTCTTGTCCTTCCACTGTGGGCAGATGCGGCTCTCATTGTGATCACGTCGCCTGCCGGTGGGTATGGGAAGCCCTCACCAACCGGCCCGCCTCCTGGTCGCACAAGCAGCCAGGGGGTGGCCGCAGACGATGCGGCCACCCCCTGTGCGCGACTGTTTCTCAGCAGGTGGTGTTGCCAGCCGGCACCCAGCCGTCGACCGACGGGTACTCGGCGCCGTGGCCGTAGATCCAGGTGTCGTTGTCGATCGCCCAGACCTCGCCGTGCCAGCGGAACCCGCGACCGGCAGTCAGGGTGAGCAGCACGGAGCCGTGGGGCGCCGTGCGCAGCCAGGTGTTCTCCTTCAGGTTGCACACGAAGCCGAACCGGTCACTCGCCGAGGCCGGGGCGGCCGCCACGGCCGAGCCGGCGAGAACGACGGTCATGGCCGCCAGCACGTGCAGAATTCGGCGCTTCACTCGTGTCCTTTCGATGTGGGCAGGTACGGCCCCAATTATCGATCAACACGAGCGTCGGACGGTATGGGAAACCCTCACCAACCGGTCCGGCCGGGGCGCCTCATCCCCGACCACACGAGCAGGCGGGGGGGTGGTCGCAGGCGAGTGCAGCCACCCGTTCGGGCCACCTTTGAACGCTCTACCGGGACTCCCCCCTGCCCGGTAGACGCGGCTGACCACCCCGTCTCGCGCGGCCGACCTCGACCCCCGACCGAACCGGTCAGCCGACCACTCCGCCGCAGGAGAACTCGCCACCGGTGACGAAGGCGGAAACTTCGGCACCCCAGCCCGCCCCGGGGACGTCGATGACCATGATCGCCGGGTCGCTGGACGTACCCGTCCCGTAGAACTCGCCCGTAGACCAGAGCCACGAGGCAAAGTCCCGCAACTTGCCGAACCGCTCGGCGTTCTTCATCTCGCTGAGAAACAGCGGCGCAAGAAAGTCGCTACCGCTGAGAAACTTGTCGAGCTCGAGGCCGTAGCGCAGGTCGTCGAGTCCGACCTTGACCTCGGGGATGGCGATGTTCAGCCCCCAGTCGGTCACGGAGAGACCGTTCGCCGACTCCAGCAATGGCATGTTGAACCCGACGAACACGGAGAGCCCGACCGATCCCCCAGCCCCAAGCCGAGCCGGACACTGGTGACGTTGACCTCGTGCCAGCTGTTGTCGACGGAGTCGACCCGGACGGCTACTCCCTCGAACGACTCGGCACCGAAGATGGCGATCCCGCCGACCTTCCCTCCGGCGCCCACCCACGTCTGGTCCTCGCGAAAATCCATGACGTCCTCCGATGCATTTCGCTCTGGTGTGGTTCCTTGGGCGACCGATGGAACGCCGATCAGCGTCCGAAGTCAGCGATCCGGGTACCCCAGACCCGGGTGATGTTCATCTGCATGGATCGCCGGGATGGCGGGCAGCTGATGGTGATGATGCTGCCGGCCGGTTGCATGGTTCCCTTCGGTGGCCGGAAGTCGAGCACGCGGAAATCGGCGAATTCTTTGCCCTGGTACTCGTAGGCGAGCCGCAGCCCAGAGCGCTCGGCCAGCTCCCTGCAGGCCGCCTGCGTCGCGCACCCGCGGAAGTCGGGCACCGCGACCATGTTCTGCCCCGCCTTCGCTGCCGGTAGAGGATCAGGTAGCGAAGCCTTCGGAAAGGTGGTCCCGCGATCTGCCGCGAACTCGGCCGGCATCTTGGCCTTCGCCGGATTGTTGATCGCTGCACTGGCGCAGGCAGCGATGAGATCGAGATCCGTCTGTAAGTCCTGAATGGCCCGGCGGACCGCATCACGGCTGGCCGTGTCACCATCGGCGTACTGGGACGGGTTGTCGTTGATGTAGTCGAGCAGGTTCATCTGGTCGAGCAAGGCACTACGGCGCTTGGCGCAGTAGATCAGAACATCCTGCGCGTGCTCGATCTCTGCGGCGTTCAACGGCAGCGGGCCGCGCGCGATCACCACCGGCGCGAGGGTGACGAAGTAGGGCCGCGCCACCTGGTCCGGGTTGGTCTGGAAGCTCTGCAGGAAAAGGTTGGCGTTGGTGAGCAACTGGAGTGGATCACCGGGGTCGGCGATCCGCAGGTCGGTCGGCCCGCCCTCGTGGTACATCTGCACGAAGACCTCGTTCCGGTATTGCTGTTGCACCTCCCTGAACTTGGTTTCGGCTTCCCCGGAGAACAGGGCGTACGAGCCACCCAGCTTGGCCGTTATATCCGTCGACTCCGCCGACGAGTTGGTGTCGATCCGAAGCACACCGACGAAAAGCCCACCTCGGCCGATGCCCCGGACGAACATGTTGCCGTACCGGGCGGCGAAGTTGTCCGGCAGGTTGATGCTCTCCGCCGCAGGTGCGGTGAGTACCGGATCGTCGATGGAGAGAAACGCCAGTTCGACCTGCACGCTGATGCTCAGGAAAAGTGAACTCGCCTGGACCTTCGCCTTTCTGGCGAACGAGAAGCGCCCCGACACACCGGCGCCGAACGCGGCGCAGCCGTAACTGGCTTCGACGTCGATCCCGAGTGCCTGCTCAAGCTCTTCGGTCGATTGAATACGTTGGATCTGGATGTTCACCGTGGCGCCCTGGGCATTGTCCACGGGAGTGGCCCCACCGGCCACCACCATCCCCATTGGACTACCGGACGCCAGATCCGCGCCGACTCCGAAGTCGTAGCCTCTGACCCACGGCACGGTCACCTGTCTGATCGCCATCGCCGGCCCCCTCGGACACGTGATGCATAGTGGCACCAGGAATACCAGCAACGGACGTGACAGGGGAAGGGCAGGTCGGGTTCCCGACCGATGCAGGGTCCGCGTTGATCAGATTCACACCAAGCAGGCACGCACCGCGCAGATCCCGTAGATCGCGTCTGACAAGATTCGCGTTTCCCAGAAGGCTCGACCCCTGACCTTGGACACAGGGATACAGATATTGGCGGCCAGGCTCGTCCGAAATGGAGGTGGGGCTGGGGCACCGGATACGGTTCCGGACAGGTCGACGTTGTGGGAATCCCGACGGAGATGGATTGTCCGATCAAGTTGGCGTACCTGGCAGATCATCCCGATCCCCACGTACGCGACGCCCTCGAAGGCGTCCTGCATGCGTACCGCGGTCGCGAGGCGCGGCGCCTTCGCGGGCGTCTACAGCTCACCGACCCGTCTCCGGACTGACTTCCCACTCCACCCTCGTCGACATCAGCCCTGCGCGGTCAGTCGCTCCCGTAGGCTGCGCGGACGCAGATCGGTCCAGACCTCGTCGATGTACGCCAGGCAGCGCACGCGGTCACCGGTGATCCCCACCGGACTCCATCCGGCCGGAATCTCCGATCCCTCCAGCCAGATCGAGTACTGCTCCTCGTCGTTGACCACGACCTGGTAGCGGCGCAGGTCTTCAGAGTTGTCCATCAGGCTTCTCCTTCGCATTGACTGACTTCAGGCCGCTCGTCCGACGACCGGCTCGGGTCGTTCGGCCAGGTCCGTGTACCGGCCCTGGTGGTAGAGCAGCGGCGAACCGGCCTCGCCGTGCCGTAGCAGCTCCGGCGCGGCCAGCACGACGGCATGGTCGCCCGCGACCACCCGGTCGATCACGCGACACACCAGCCAGGCCAGGGTGTCGTCGAGGATCGGCACCCCCTCGGGTCCGGGCCGCCAGCGGGTCGGCGCGGCGAACCGGTCGATGCCGCCGGTGGCGAAGCGTCGGGCCAGTTCCTGCTGCTGGCGGGCGAGCAGGTGCACGCCGACGTGCCGGGCCCGGGAGATGGTGGGCCAACTCGACGAGCCGAGGGCCACGCAGAACAGGACGAGCGGCGGTCGCAGGGACACCGAGGTGAACGACGTGGCGGTGAAGCCGACCGCCGAGGCGCCGGCAGCGGTGACCACGGTGACGGTGCTGGCCTGGTGGCGCAGCAGCGTCCGCAGGGTCTCCGCGTCGACGTCGACCGGCGGAGAGCTGTCGGCGGGCTCGGTCATCGGATGTCTTCCGTGGAAACCCCTGGCTTTAGCCGTGGGGAGGAAACGGAACCCCTGCGGAGCAGGTCAGGGATAGCCCATTCGCCGCCAAGGCGGATGGGCGTCTGGTCACATGTTGCGTTGGTTCTCGACATACCTCTTGACCGCCTCCAAAGTGGCGCCGCCGGTCGTGGCGACGAAGTACGAGTTGGTCCACAGGGTCGGCATCCGGGACTTGAGGTGCGGAAATTCCTGGCGCAGCAGTCGGGAGGATCGGCCCTTGATCTGCTTGACCAGGCGGTGGATGCCGTACTGCGGGTCCACGACCACGAGCAGGTGCACGTGGTCGGGCATCGTCTCGATCGCCTCGATCGGTGCGTTCCGCTCGGCGCAAACCTCGCGGATGATCTCTTTGAGCCGCTCGTCCACCTTGCCGTCGATGACCTTGCGGCGGTACTTCGGGCACCAGACGACGTGGTAGTGGCAGCGGTACACGACGTTGTTGTTCGACCTGACCTCGTCCATGCCGAGACTATATAGCTTTGTGGTATATAGTGTTCGGCGTGGACGAGACAGTGCGTTACACCTATCGCCTGCGGCCCGGCCGCATCGCGCAGGCCGCACTGCTCGACGAGTGGGGCCGGTGCCGGTGGTTGTGGAACGAAGCTGTGCACCAGCAGAAGACCGGCCGCAAGCCGACGTTCGGGAAGCTGTCGAAGCTGCTGACCGAGGCCCGCAGCCGTAATGCCTGGCTGCGCGAGGGATCGCAGGTCGCACAGCAGCAGACACTGCGCACCTATGGTGCCGCCCTGGACCACTCGTTCAAGGTCAAGGGCCGGGGCCGACCGAAGGTCAAGCGGCTCAAGGACTCGCTGCCGACCCTGGAGTACACCACCCGCGGCTTCCGGATCAAAGACGGCCGGCTGTGCCTGCCGGGCAAGGTGACCGTTCCGGTCGTCTGGTCGCGGGAACTGCCGTCCGAGCCGACCAGCGTGCGCGTCTACCAAGACACCCTCGGCCACTGGTACGCCTCGTTCGTGGTCCGCCGTGAGATCACCACCGCACCCGAGTCGGACTCGCCGGGTATCGGCGTCGACTGGGGCGTCAAGACCACCGCCGCCACGACCGACCCGGCGTTCGACCTGCCGCACCTCGGCCATCGCCGCCGGTGCGCCGCCGAGATGGCCAAGGCCCAGCGCAAGATGGCCCGCCGCCGTCGTCCCAAGGGACACGCCCCGTCGAAGGGCTACCAGACCGCAAAGCGGCAGGCCGCCCGGGTCGCGAAGAAGGCCGCCCGACAGAACACCCACGACGCCCGCGTCTGGGCCAAGAACGTCACTGACCACCACGCGCTGATCGCGGTCGAGGACTTCAAGCCGACATTCCTCGCCCGCACCACGATGGCCCGCAAAGCGGCCGACGCGGCGATCGGCGCATGTAAGAAAGAACTGATCGAGCGTGGTACGCGGGCGGGCCGCAAGGTGGTGCTGGTACCGCCCGCCTACACCACGATGACCTGCTCCGAGTGCGGAGAGAGAGCCAATCTTCGCCTCGGACTGGGTATCCGTACCTTCGAGTGCGCGGCATGCGGCTATACCGCATGCCGCGACCGAAACGCCGCGAGGACGATCCTCGCCACGGCCGAACGCGACCGTGCCAGTGCCGACGACGTAAGACATCTGATCGCCTCCTTCCGGGACGGTGGATCAGGTGCGGTCCGAGCTGGGAATCCAGGGCCTGGCCCCGGAGGAGAATCCCCCGGATTTATCCGTGGGGATCGTTAACACGTTCCTCCCCGGTGCTGGTGCTGGTGCTGGACGGTTGGCTCAGCGCTGCCGCTCGTACCGGACGCGGGTCAGGGGTGGTCGGCAGCGGGGGTGTGCAGCCACACCCCCTTGATCTCGGTGTACGCCTCGATCGCGGCGGCGCCCATCTCGCGGCCCACACCGCTGGACTTGACGCCGCCCCACGGTCCGGCCGGATCCGGCTGCGGCGGCATGTTGACGAAGACCGCTCCGGCCCGGAACGCCCCGGCGAGCCGGTGGGCGGTGGCCAGGTCGCGGGTCCACACTGCGGCGGACAGGCCGTAGTCGCTGTCGTTGGCCCGCTCGACGACGTCCGGCCGGTCGTCGTACGGCAGGACGCACAGCACGGGCCCGAAGATCTCCGTACGGGCGATGGTCATCGTGTCGTCCACCCCGCTGAACACGGTCGGCTGGTAGAAGTAGCCGTCAGCGAGCGCGCCGGCGGTGGCCTGCGCGCCCCCGGTGACCAGGTGCGCGCCCTCGGCGGTGCCGGTACGCACGAGGTGGTCCACCCGGCGCAGGTGCTCGGCGGAGATGAGCGGACCGAGCTGACTGTCGGGGGCCAGGCCGGGGCCGAGCCGCACCTTTCCGGCCATGGTGGCGAGCTTCTCGGCGAACTCGTCGGCCCGCCGCCGCTGCACGTACAGCCGGGTGTAGGCGGTGCAGGACTGGCCGCTGTTGGCCAGCCCGCCGCGTAGGCAGCCGGCGGCTGCGGCGTCGAGGTCGGCGTCCCCGGCGATGATCACCGGCGCCTTGCCACCGAGTTCCAGCGTCACCCGCTTCAGCTGTTCGCCGCAGACCCGCCCGATCTCCCGGCCGACGGCGGTGGAACCGGTGAACGACACCTTGTCGATGCCCGGGTGGGCGACCAGGCTGCGGCCGGTGTCCGGCCCGCCGGTGACGAGGTTGACCACACCCGGCGGTACGCCGGCCTGCCGGCACAACTCCACCAGGTACGCGGCGGTGAGCGGGGTCTGCTCGGCCGGCTTGAGCACCACGGTGTTGCCGCACGCGAGGGCCGGGGCGAGTTTCCACACCGCGATGAGCAGCGGGAAGTTCCAGGGCGCGATCAGGGCACACACCCCCACCGGCTCCCGGCGGGTGTAGTGCAGCGTGTCCGGGAAGGACACCGGCGTCGTGCGGCCCTCGATCCTCGTGCACCAGCCGGCGAAGTAGCGCAGGTGCTCGGCCGCGGCGGCCACGCAGCCCCGGGCGGCGGGCAGCGGCTGGCCCTGGTCGCGGGTTTCCAGCTCGGCCAGGGTGCCCGCGTGCTCGTCGACGAGGTCGGCGACCCGCCACAGCAGCCGGGCTCGCGCGGCGGCCGTCATCAGCGCCCAGGCCGGGCTGGCGAGCGCGGTACGGGCGGCGGCCACCGCCGCATCGACGTCCGCCGGGCCGGCCACGGCGTAGCGGGCCAGCGGTTGTCCGGTGGCCGGGTCCAGCGAGGTGTCGTACCCGCCGGATGCCGGGTCGGCCCAGTCACCGTCGATGAACAGCCGGCACACCTGGCCGGTCACCGCCGGGGTCACGGCTGGTCCTGCCGGGTGTGGTCGGCGGTGACGAAGTCGGCGGCGAGTTCACCGATGAGGATCGCCGGGGCGTTGGTGTTGGCGGTGGTCACCGCCGGCATGATCGACGCGTCGGCGACGCGTAGTCCCCGCACGCCGTGTACCCGGAGGCGGGCGTCGACCACCGCCTGGTCGTCGGCGCCCATCTTGCAGGCGCCGACCTGGTGGTGGTAGGTCCCGGCGGTGGCGCGTACGTAGTCGCGCAGGTCGTCACGGGTACGGATCTGCGGGCCGGGATGAACTTCCCGCGCGCCCCACTCGCCGGTCAGGGCTGACGCGGCACCCATCTCCCGGCACAGGAGCACCGCGTCGACGAGCGCCTCGACGTCCTGTGGGCAGGACAGCGCCGCCGGGTCGATGTCGAGCCCGGCGTGCGGGTCAGCGTCGACGAGACTGATCCGTCCCCGGCTCGCCGGCCGGACCAGACCAGCCTGGAGGGTGAACCCGTCGGGCGGACCGGACATCCCGGGCTGGTACATCGGGACCGGGAAGTGCAGCATCTGGACGTCGGGTACCGGCAGGCCGGACCGGCTACGCCAGAACAGCTGGCTCTGCATCGGCGACAGGTCGGGACTGCGTCCGACCGGGCGGGTGGTGCCGAAGATGACCGGGGTGAGCAGGTGGTCGTGCAGGTTGCGGCCCACGCCGGGCAGGTGCGCCCGGACGTCGATGCCGTGTCGGCGTAGGTCGGCGGCGTCGCCGATGCCGGAGAGCAGCAGCAGGCGGGGCGATTCGACGGTGCCGGCGGAGACGATCACCTCGACGTCGGCGTGGGTGGTGTGGGTGCGCCCGTCGCGCTCCCACTCCACGCCGGTGCAGCGGTCGCCGGCGAACAGCAGCCGACGGGCGTGCGCGCGGGTGACGACGGTGAGCCCCGGGTGGTCGAGGACGGGGTGGAGGTACCCCACGGCGGCGCTCTGCCGCCGGCCGTCGCGGATGGTCAACTGGGTCTGCGACGCCCCGTCCAGTTCGCCGGAGTTGTAGTCGGGGTTGATCCCGACACCGATCTCCTGGGCGGCCTTGAGGCAGGACTCGAAGATCGGATCGGGGCGGTACTGGGACATGACGTGGATCGGTCCGCCGGTGCCGCGCAGTGGGGAGACGGCATCGAGGTCCTCCATGCGCCGGTGGACCGGTAGGACGTCCGTCCAGGACCAGCCGTCGTTACCGAGGTACGCCCAGTGGTCGTAGTCGGCCGCGGCGCCACGCGCCCAGATCATGCCGTTGAGCGCGCTGGAACCACCGAGCACCCGTCCGCGTGGCCAGTGCAGGCGCCGGTGCCCGGCGTGGGGTTGTGCCGCGGTGTGATAGGCCCAGTCCTCCTCGGCGAACCAGAGGTAGGCCAGCCGTCCCGGCGTGGCGATGTCGGGGTTGGTGTCCGCGCCGCCGGCCTCGAGCACGACGACGCGTAGCCCGCGATCGACGAGCCGGCGGGCCAGGGCGCAGCCGGCGGATCCGGCGCCGACGACGACGATGTCCGCGCCGGCAGGTGTCGCTGTCACGTGCGTTGCCCCCTTCCGCCCGACGCGGTGTCCGTCCGGGCGACGTGTGGTCTCAGGCGGCGGCCAGCACCAGGACGGCGTTCTGGCCGCCGAAGCCGAACGAGTTGCTCAGGGCCACCTCGACGCGCTGCTCCCGGGGCGCCTTGGTGACCACGTCCAGGTCGACGGCGCTGTCCTGTTCGTCGAGGTTCGCGGTCGGCGGGACGAGGCCGTGCTGCACCGCCAGCACGGTCAGGGCCGCCTCGATCCCACCGGCGGCGCCCAGGGCGTGACCGAGGGACCCCTTGCTCGCGGTCACCACCGGCGACGGGCCGAGCAGGCGGCGGAGCACCCGCGCCTCGGCCACGTCACCGGCGGGTGTGCCGGTGGCGTGCGCGTTGACGTGGTCCACGTCGGCCGGTACGAGGCCGGCTCCGGTCAGCGCCGCCTGCACGGCCCGCTGCACACCACGGCCCTCAGGATCGGGGGCGGTGGGGTGGTACGCGTCCGCGCTGGCCCCGAACCCGAGCAGCCGGGCCCGCACCCGGGCGCCCCGGGCGGCGGCGTCCTCGGCGCGTTCCATTACCAGCAGACCGCATCCCTCACCGAGCACGAAGCCGTCCCGGCCGACGTCGAACGGCCGGCACGCGGTCGGGTCGGCGCGCCGCGACAGTGCCCCCATCTGCGCGAACCCGGCGACGACGAGCGGGGTGACGCCGGCCTCGGTGCCGCCGGCCACCACCACGTCGCAGGTCCGGCCACGCAGCAGGTCGTACGCCAGGCCGATGGCGGTGCTGCCGGAGGCGCAGGCCGTGGCGACGACCAGGTTGGGACCGCCCGCGCGCAGGTCCATGCCGACGTGACCGGCGGCCATGTTGGACAGCATCTTCGGCAGCGTCAGCGCGGAGACGGCGTGCGCCCCCTCGGCGGCGAGAACGGCATGCTGGGCGGCCGTGGTGGACACCCCCCACATGCCACAGCCGATCACCACGCCGACCCGGGCGCCGTCCCAGGTCGCCGGGTCCAGGCCGGCGTCGGCCACTGCCTCCCTGGCCGCCACCAACGCGAACTGCACGAGCCGGTCGTACTGCCAGTGGCGGCGACCGACGACGGCGCGCGGGTCGAAGTCGGGCACCCGGCAGGAGAGGTCGACGGGTGTGCCGGCCAGGTCGGGGTCGTGGGTTGCGGTGGACACCCCGGCGCAGACCGTCTGCCAGGTACGGGCCACGCCGATCCCGCCCGGGGTGACCAGTCCCAGGCCGGTGACGGCGATCTCCATACCGGTCACGCCGCGCGGGACAACGAGGCTTCGATGACGCCGGCGAGCGCGCCGATGGTGGTACGCGGCGTGGCGTCCTCGTCAGCGATCTTGACGTTGAACTCCTTCTGTAGGACCAGCGCCAGTTCCACCATGAACAGCGAGTCCAGATCGAGTTCCTCGAAGGTCACGTCCGGGCCGATCTCGTCGGGCTCCGTCTCGAAGCGGGTGGTGAGGATCTCCACCAGCTGCTGGTAGACGTCGGTCATTTCGCACGCTCCTCGGCGGTGGGTTCCAGCGGGTCGCCCGGTCGCAGTCGTGGCCAGACAAGTACCGTCGACCCCCAGGTCAGGCCGCCGCCGAAGGCGGTGAGCAGGACGCGGTCGCCAGCGGTGACCGCACCGGTGGCGTCGGCGTCGGCGAGGGCCAGAGGAATCGAGGCGGCACCGGTGTTGCCGACCCGGTCGATGTTGGACACGATCTGTTTCCGGGCAAGGTCGAGTTCGTCGGCGAGGGCGTTGAGGATGCGGATGTTGGCCTGGTGACTGACGACCCGGTCGACGTCGTCCAGCTGCCAGCCGACCCGTTCGACCACGGCGCGGGACGAGGCGGCCATCCGTTGCACCGCGTTACGGAACACCTCGCGTCCGTCCATGGTGAAGTAGAAGTCGGCCGGAGCGGGCGGCCGGCCGGACAGCCGCTGCCGGGCCCCACCGGCGGCCACCTGGATCAGGTCGCTTCCCTCCCCGTCGCTGCCCAGGTCGAAGGGGCCGAGTGCGCCGGGCTCGTCGCGTCCGCCGGCGCGCAGGACGACCGCACCAGCCCCGTCGGCCAGGACCACGGCGGTGGTGCGGTCGGCCGGGTTGGTGACGCTGGAGAGCGCGTCGGCGCCGATGACCAGAACCCGGTCGGCGAGCTCGGTGGCGATCAGGCCGGCGGCCGTGGCCAGGGAATAGACGAACCCGCTACAGACCGCACCCAGGTCGTAGGCGGCCACCCCGGTCAGGCCGAGCCGGGAGGCGACCTCGGGTGCGGTGGCCGGGCAGGACCGGTCCGGCGTCATGGTGGCCACCACGACGGCGTCGACGCCGGGCGTCCCCGCGGAGGCCAGGGCCCGCCGGGCCGCCTCGACCGCGAGGTCGGCGGTGGACGTGCCGGGATCGGCGAGGTGGCGTTGCGCGATGCCGGTGCGGGACCGGATCCACTCGTCCGAGGTGTCCAGTCCGGCGGAGAGTTCCGCGTTGGTGACCACACGCGGCGGCACCCAGCCACCCACTCCGGCGAGCACTGCCGACCGGGCCGTCACGGTACCCGCCGAATGGACAGTTTCATGGTGAGTCCCTTGCGTCTCTCGAGTTCGAACCCGGTAACCAGTTAACCCTGCGAACTCCGTACCGCGCCCCCTAGGTTTCGCCCGGTGGGGTTTCCCCCAGTACTCGGCGCACAGTGGCGAAATTACGCTGATCACGGCTGTATCCCCTGGTGGAACGCCCGCAAAGCGACGAGAGGAAACCGACGTGCCATTCGCGCAGGGGGATTCGCGCACCATCCCCGCCCCACTGCTGGACCACGTTGTGGTACTGCTCGACGGGCCCACCTTCCGCGATATATCCGCCTGCGACATGCTGCGCGAACAATTCGCCCGGGTAAAACCAAAAAACGTCACCAGCTCCGTCGCCGGGCAGTACTCGGCACTCGGGCTGGCCGGCGAGAACACCCTGCTGGAGTTGTTCGACGGCGCGCTTCCGGGCCCGCGTCGCCTCACCGGTGGTCTGGTCTTCTCCTTCGAACACCCCGGCTCCGTGCAACGGGCCCGGGCGCTGTTCGACACCGGCTCCGGCATCGGCGGCCACTACGAACTGGTCCACCGCCACACCGCCGACACCGACGAGTTCCACCCCTGGTACCACATGTTCCGCACCGATCTCGGCGAGGACAGCCCACTGCTGTTGTTCTTCAACGAGGTCACCCCCGAGTACTTCGACTCGGTGTCCGCCCGTCGCGGACCCGGCGGGGAGCTGCTGCGCAGCGGGTACCTCGACGCGGCGTTCGGCACCGGGACGCGCGACCGGCGTTGGCTGCGCGACATCACCGCCGTCACGCTGCGGGTCCGCCCGCAGCGGGCGGCCGGGATGGCCGACGCGCTCACCGCCCTGGGCTACCGGACCACGACCGACGCCACCGACGATGCCGCCGCCGGCTCCGGGCCGACGTACCGGATTGCTGGTCCGGGTGTCGACATCACCCTCGTCGGCTCGGCCACCGCGCCCGAGGGAGTCCTCGACATCACCACGGACCTGCACGACGCACCGCAGCGGGATCAGGAGTTCGTCTTCGGTGACACCTCACGCCTGGTCCTACGGCAGCACGGCACCGCCCACTGGACGTTCACCCCACCAGCCTGAGGATAGGTGCGTCGATGCCCGGCGAATCCGTACTGTTCCACGAGGCGGTCCTCGCGCACGCCGCCCGTACCCCCGACGCGGTCGCGGTGGAGTCCGCCGACCGGTCGCTGAGCTACGCCGACCTGGTCACCCGAGCCCAGCAGGTGGCGCTCCACCTGCGCGGCCACGGCGTCGGGCCCGACGTGCCGGTCGGGATCGCCCTGGACCGCTCGACCGACTTCGTCGTCGCGGTACTCGGCATCCTGCTGGCCGGCGGCGGCTGGGTGCCGCTCGACCCGTCCTACCCCGCCGAGCGGCTGTCGTACATGCTCACCGACTCCGGTGTGGACCTGGTCGTCGCCGGGGCGTCCGCCATGGCTCGGCTGCCCGCCGGGCGGGTACGCCGCGTCGACCCGACCGAGGTCGCCGCAGCGTCCGGGCCGGTGCCCGGCCTGCCTGCGCAGCGACCGAACGGGCGGCATCTCGCCTACATGATCTACACGTCCGGGTCCACCGGGCGTCCCAAGGGCGCCCTGCTCAGCCACCGCGGCCTGGCCAACCTCGTCCGCGCGCAGGCCGACGCCTTCGGGGTGCGCCCCGGTGACCGGGTCCTCCAGTTCGCCCCGTCCAGCTTCGACGCCTCGGTGTTCGAGACCGCCATGGCGCTGGCGGCGGGCGCCACCCTGGTCATCGCGGATCGGGCCGCCATCGCCCCCGGGCCGGACCTGATCGCCACCCTGCGGGACCGGCGCGTCAGCCACCTCACGCTACCCCCGTCGGTGCTGGCCGCCCTGCCCGACGAGCCCCTGCCCGACCTGACGGTCCTGGTCTGCGCCGGTGAGGCGCTCCCCGCGGCACTGGTCCGGCGCTGGGCTCCCGGCCGGCGCATGTTCAATGCCTACGGCCCCACCGAGACCACCGTCTGGGCCACCGTGGCGCAGGTGCGTCCCGACGACCGTCGGCCGTCCATCGGCGTACCGGTCACCGGCGTCCACGTCGCCGTGGTCGACCCCGACGGCCGCCCGGTGCCCGACGGTGAGGTCGGCGAACTGGTCATCGGCGGGGCCGGCGTCGCCCTGGGCTACCACGCCCGGCCGTCGCTGACCGCCGAACGATTCGTCCCCGACCCGGACGGTCCACCCGGCGCACGCCGCTACCGCAGCGGCGACCGGGTACGCCGCCACCCCGACGGCACCCTCGACTACCTCGGCCGGATCGACCACCAGATCAAGCTGCGCGGGCACCGGGTCGAACCGGAGGAGGTGGCGGCCGTACTGGCCGGGCATCCCGCCGTGGCCGACGCGGTGGTGGTCGCCCGGGGCACCGGCGAGGCCACCCGCCTGGTCGGCTACGCCGCCAGCGACCACGACCCGACCGGTCTGCGCGCCTTCCTCACCGAACGACTGCCCGCCTACCTGGTACCCGACGTGGTGGTCACCCTCGACGCGCTGCCGCTGACCGTGAGCGGCAAGATCGACCGGTCCGCCCTGCCCGAGCCCGACCGGGCCAGCGCCGGCCTCACCGGACCCGTCACCGCGCCGCGCACCCGCACCGAGCGACTCCTCGCCGGGTTCGTCGCCGAGCTGCTCGGCCACACCAGCGCCGAGCCGGCCGTGGGCACGTCGGACGGCCACCGCCTCGGTGTGCACGACGACGTCTTCGCCCTCGGCGTCAACTCGCTGATGGCCGGCCGGCTCGCCGCGCGGGTCCGCGCCGAGCTCGGCCGTGAACTGCCGGTCGGGGTCATCTACCAATCCCCCACCGTCGCCGCCATGGCCGTCGCGCTCGACGACGCCGACGACACCGGTCGCGCACCCAGCCCACCGCCGCTGACCCCGGCCGACGCCGACGCGGTCGTGCCGCTGTCGCTGCCCCAGGAGCGGATCTGGTTCCTCGACCAGCTCGACCCGGGCAACCGGGCGTACCACGCCCAGGCCACCATCCGGCTCCACGGGCCGCTCGACCCGGCCGCGCTGGAGGCCGCGCTCAACGAGATCGTCCGTCGGCACGACATCTTCCGTACCGGCTTCGTGGCCGGTGCGCACGGCCCCGAACAGCGCACCGCGGCCCACTGCGCCATCGCTCTCCCGCTGGTCGACCTGTCCGGGTACGACGAGCCGGAGCGCGACCGGCAGGCCGAGCAGGTCGTGGCCGGATACCTGCGCGAACCGTTCGACCTGGCCAGCCCACCGCTGGCCCGGTGGGCGCTGATCCGCCACGCCGCGCACGACCACACCCTGGTCCATGTCGAACACCATCTGGTCCACGACGGCTGGTCGTTCGCCGTCTTCGTCGACGAGCTCACCACCCTGTACGGCAGCCACGCCGCCGGACGGGAACCGGACCTGCCGCCGCCGGCCTGCCGCTACCGGGACTTCACGCTCTGGCAACGCGGATGGATGCAGGGCGAGGCCCTCGACCGTCACCTGTCGCACTGGACCCGGGAACTGGCCGGCGCGCCGCACGAGCTGGCGCTGCCCCTGGACCGGGCCCGTCCGCTGAGCCAGAGTTTCACCGGCGCGGCGCTGCGGATCGAGCTACCCGGTGAGCTGTGTGCGCGACTGCGCGCGTACAGCCGCCGGCACGGGGTGACCCTCTACGCCACCATGCTCGCCGGCTTCGCCGCCCTGTTGAGCCGCTACGCCCGCCAGGACGACATGATCATCGGCAGTGGCGTGGCGAATCGCCGCCTCGCCGAGACCGAACGCATGATCGGCATGGTCGTCAACACCCTGCCGCTGCGCGTCGACCTGTCCGGCCGTCCCGGCTTCACCGAACTGGTCCGCCGGGTACACAGCCGCGCCGCGCGTGCCTACGAATGGGCCGACGTGCCGCTGGACCGGCTGGTGGAGGCCCTCGACCCGGTCCGCGACCCGTCCCGTAACCCGCTGTTCCAGACCATGTTCAGCTTCCACGACTCCCCGATGCCGCTGCTGAGCTTCGCCGGGTTGACCGGCACCGTGCTGGAACGACACAACGGCACCGCCAAGACCGACCTGAACATCGTGGTCCTGCCCCGCGCGGAACAGCGTGCCGGGCGCGGCCACCGCGACGACGACGCCCCGATCACCCTGATCTGGGAGTACGCCACCGCTCTGTTCGACTCCTCGACCATGCGGCGGATGGCCGCGCACTACGCCCGGCTGCTCGACGCGGCGATGCGCGGCCCCGACCGCCCGGTCAGCGGGTTGCCGCTGCTCAGCGGAGAGGAGCGGACCCAGGTCGTCCAGACGTACAACCGCACCGACGTTCCTTTTCCGGCCGCACGCACCGTGCCCGAACTGTTCGCCGAACAGGTGGCCAGGCGACCGGACGCCCCCGCCGTCGAGGACAACGGCCGGACCCTCAGCTACGCCGAACTCGACGCCCGCGCCGACCGGCTGGCCGGACTGCTGCGCCGCCGGGGCGTCCGGGTCGACACCCCGGTCGGTGTCCTGTTCGAACGGGGCAGCGATCTGATCACCGCGTTCCTGGCCGTGCTCAAGGCCGGCGGCGCCTACGTACCGCTCGACCCCGGGCATCCTGCTGAACGGCTGCGCTGGCTGCTGGACGACTCCGGGGTCCGGCTGGTGGTCACCCGGGCCGACCTGGCCGGGCTGCTGCCCGCCGGAACCGTGGACGTGGTCATCGGGGACGACCCGCAGGTCGGGCCGACGGACCGGCCCGAGGGCGGCGCCGCATCCGTCGCCCGCCCGGACAGCGCCGCCTACGTCCTCTACACCTCCGGCTCCACCGGACGCCCCAAGGGGGTGGTCGTCGCCCACCGTGCGATTCTGCGCCTGGTCTGCGGCGCCGACTTCGTCCGGTTCGGGCCGCACGAACGCATCGCCCAGGTGGCCGACGCGTCCTTCGACGCGATCACCTTCGAGGTCTGGGGTGCCCTGCTGCACGGCGGCACCGTCTGCGTCATCCCCCGCGACACCGTCCTGAGCCCCGGCCACCTGGGCGACGAGCTGCGCCGGTCCGGGATCACCAGCATGTTCCTGACCTCGGCCCTGTTCAACGAGGTCATGGCGCACCGGCCGGACAGCTTCGCCACCATGACCAACCTGCTCGTCGGCGGGGACGCGCTGAACCCGGTCCGGATCCGGCAGCTGCTGCGCGGCCCGCACGCCCCGGTCCGGCTGCTCAACGGCTACGGCCCCACCGAGACCACGACCTTCGCGGTGGTGCACCACATCACCGACCTGCCCGACGAGGCCACCTCCGTGCCCATCGGCCGCCCCATCGCCAACACCACCGCGTACGTGCTCGACGGCGAGCTGCGCCCGGTGCCCGAGGGCGTACCGGGTCAGCTCTACCTCGGTGGCCCCGGAGTGGCCCGGGGCTACGCCGGACGGCCCGCGCTGACCGCGCAGCGGTTCGTCCCCGATCCCTTCGGCGCCGCCGGCTCCCGCCTCTACGACACCGGCGACGTGGTGCGCTGGCGCAGCGGAGGCGTGCTGGAGTTCCTCGGCCGGATCGACGACCAGGTCAAGATCTCCGGCTTCCGGATCGAGCCGGGCGAGGTGGAGAACACCCTGCTCGGCCATCCGGCGGTGGCCGGCGCGGCGGTCGTGGTCGACGACAGCCCGGCCGGACGACGCCTGGTCGCCTACGTGGTACCCGCGGCCGGCCGGCCCGGACCGGCCGCCACGGAGCTGCGCGCCTGGCTCGTCGAGCGGCTGCCGCCCTACCTGGTACCCGCGGCGTACGTGCCGCTGCCGGCCCTGCCCCTGACCGAGCACGGCAAACTCGACCGGTCTGCCCTGCCGGCCGCCGAGGCCGAACGTCCCGACCTGCGGGTGGCCTTCCGTCCGCCCGGCAGCGACGCCGAGCGGACCGTCGCCGCGATCTGCGCCGACCTGCTCGGGCTCGACCGGGTCGGTCTCGACGATGACTTCTTCGCCCTCGGTGGGCACTCGCTGCTCGCCATGCGGCTGGTGGCCCGGGTGAACGAGACGTTCGGCGCCGACGTGGCTTTGGCCCGCTTCCTGCGTACGCCCACCATCGCCTGCCTGGTGGCCGCCCTCCACGGCCGCGCGGCCACGGATCCGGCCGGGCCCGGCGGCATCGCACCCGGCGGATGGCGGCAGCTGGAGGACCTGCTGCAGCACATCGACCAGCTCAGCCCCGAGCAGGTCGAGCAGTTGCTGCACACCTTCGCGGACAACGAGGTGGACCGATGAGTGACACCGGCACGGACGCACGACGGGCCCTCCTGGCCCAGCAGCTGGCCCAGCGACTGGCCCAACGCAGCCACCCACTGTCCTACCCGCAGCAGCGGTTGTGGTTCCTCGACCAGCTCACCCCCGACAACCCCGTCTACAACATTCCGCTGGGCTACCGCATCCACGGCCCGCTCGACGTCGAGGCCCTGCAACGCGCGCTGACCACGGTGGTACGGCGGCACGAGGCGCTGCGTACCGTGTTCCGCGCGGTGGACGGTCAGCCGCGCCAGATCGTCCTGCCGCCGGCGCGGGTCCCCCTGACCGTGCGCGACGTCGCCGACGCCGCCGAGGCGGCGGCGCTGGCCGGGGCCGAGGCGCGTACCCGGTTCGACCTGGTCGACGGCCCGGTACTGCGGGCCACCCTGCTGCGGCTGGGCCCGACGGAGCACTGGCTGTGCCTGACCGTCCACCACATCGTCTGCGACGGCTGGTCACTGGCCATCCTCGAGCGGGAACTGACCGCCGCCTACACCGGGCGGCAGCTACCCGACCTGCCCGTCCAGTACGCCGACTTCGCCGAATGGCAGCACGGTCACCTCACCGGCGCCACCCTCGACCGGCTCGTCGCCCACTGGCGGGACCGGCTCGCCGACGTACCGATGCTGGCCAGCCTGCCCACCGACCGGCCCCGCCCGCCGACCCAGACCTACCGTGGCGCGCACCTGGACCTGCCGCTCGACCCCGATGTCACCGGGAAGGTGGACGCGCTGGCCCGGCAGGTCGCCGCGACCCCGTTCGCGGTGCTCCTGGCCGCCTTCGCCGTCGTCGTGCGGGCCCACACCGGTACGGCGCAGGTCGTCGTCGGTTCGCCGGTGGCCGGCCGGCAGCGCGCCGAGATCCAGCCGCTGATCGGCTTCTTCGCCAACACCCTGGTGCAGCGCATCGACCTCACCGGCGCCCCGTCCTTCCGGCAGGTGGTCGAGCGGACCCGCGACGAGACCCGCGACGCCCTGGCCCACCAGGACCTGCCCTTCGAGAAGCTCGTCGAGGAGTTGCACCCGAGCCGGGACCTGGCGCACAACCCGCTGTTCCAGGTGCTGTTCAGCTACCACGACACCGACGCCGTGGGGCTGACCCTGCCGGGTTGCACGGTCACCCCGGTCCCCGGCGACACCGCCACCGCCAAGTTCGACCTCACCCTGTCCCTCACCCGACGCGGGCCGGAGCTGACCGGTCGCCTGGAATACAGCACCGACCTGTTCGACCCGGACAGCGCCGAACGGATGGCCGCCCGCTTCCGTCAGGTCCTCGCCGCGGCCCTGGCGCACCCGGACACCCCGGTCGGCCACCTGGACGTCCTGACCCCGGACGAGCGCCACCGGGTGCTCACCGAGTGGACCGCCACCGGTGTCGACCACCGTACCGACGTGCTCGTGCACGACCTCGTCGCCGCGCAGGCCCGACGCACCCCCGACCGGGTGGCCGTGCGGGACGCCGGACCCGGTGACCAGCCCGGACTGAGCTACCGCGAGCTCGAGGAACGCGCCGAACGCTTCGCCGTCACGTTGCGCGGCCACGGCGTCGGCGCGGACGTGCCGGTCGGTGTCCTGCTGAACCGCGGCACCGACCTGGCGGTGACGCTGCTGGCCATCCTCAAGGCCGGCGGACCGTACCTGCCGCTGGATCCCGCCCTGCCGGCCGACCGGCTCACCTTCATGGTCACCGACTCCGGTACCCGGGTGGTGGTCACCACCGACCACCTCGCCGGCCGCCTGGGCGGCCTGCCGGTCGTCGCCGTCGCCCCCGGCGCACCGCCGGTCGAGCCGGCACCGACCGCACCGCCGGCCGAGCCAGCACCGACCGGGGCGGCCGTACCGGCGTGCGCCGACGACCTGGCCTATGTCATCTACACCTCCGGCTCCACCGGACGTCCCAAGGGTGTGCTGGTCACCCACCGCAACGTGGGCGCCTTCTTCACGGGCATGGACCGCGAGTTCGGTCCGGACGCCGGCAGCGACCCGGCCGGACCGACCTGGCTGGCGGTGACCAGCGCCTCCTTCGACATCTCCGTGCTGGAGCTGCTGTGGACCCTCACCCGTGGCTTCGAGGTCGTCATCCGGGGCGACGAACCCACCTCCGGCGCCGCGACCGTGACCGGGGCCCCGGTACCCGCCGAGGTGCAGGCCCGGCCGATGGACTTCAGTCTCTTCTACTTCGGCGGTGACCGGGGCGGCAGCGCCGACAACCGGTACCGACTGCTCATCGAGGGTGCCCGCTTCGCCGACCGGCACGGCTTCACCGCCGTCTGGACCCCGGAACGGCACTTCCACGACTTCGGCGGGCTCTACCCGAACCCGTCGGTCACCGCCGCCGCCATCGCCACCATCACCGAACGGGTGCAGATCCGGGCCGGCAGCGTCGTCGTACCGCTGCACGACCCGCTCCGGGTCGCCGAGGAGTGGGCCGTGGTGGACAACCTCTCCGGTGGGCGGGTCGGCCTGTCGGTCGCCTCGGGATGGCAGCCGAACGACTTCGTCCTCGCTCCGGAGCGGTACGCCGACCGGAAGAACCTGATGCTGGCGGGCATCGACGAGGTACGACGGCTCTGGCGGGGCGGGACGGTCAGCCGTCCGCGTCCCGGCGGCGACCACGTCAGCGTGCGGGTGTACCCGCCACCGGTGCAGCCCGAACTGCCCGTCTGGGTGACCAGTGCGCGCAGCCCCGACACCTTCCGGATGGCCGGCGAGATCGGCGCCGGGCTGCTCACGCACCTGCTCGGCCACTCGGTCGACCAGCTCGGCGAGAAGATCGCCATCTACCGCCGGGCCTGGCGCGAGGCCGGCCACGCCGGCTCCGGCCACGTCACCCTGATGGTGCACACCTTCCTCGGCACCGACGCCGAGCAGGTACGCGAGCTGGTCCGCGCGCCGCTGTGCGCGTACCTGAAGAGCTCCTTCGACCTGCTGTCCGGTCTCGGCGCGGTCTCCGGCAGCAGCAGCGACTTCCGCGCCCTGCCCGAAGCGGAACTCGACGCCCTGGTCCAGCAGGCCTTCGACCGCTTCTTCGACACCGCCGCCCTGCTGGGCACCCCGGAGGCCGCTGCCGACCTGGTGGACCGGCTCAAGGCGATCGAGGTGGACGAGGTCGCCTGCCTGATCGACTTCGGTGTCGACCACGACCACGTCCTGGCCGCCCTGCCGCACCTGCGGGCCGCGCGGGACATCAGCGAGGAACGCCGCCGGGTGGCCCGGGCCGACGAGCCGGTCGCCACGCAACTGCGCCGCCACCGCGTCACCCACCTACAGTGCACCCCCTCGCTGGCCGGTGTGCTGGCCGAGGATCCCGACACCCGGGCGGCGCTGGGTGACCTGCGCCGCCTGCTCGTCGGTGGGGAGGCGCTGCCCGCCGCACTCGGCGCCGACCTCGCCGGCCTGGTCGGCGGCGGCGTGCACAACATGTACGGCCCCACCGAGGCGACGGTGTGGGCGAGCACCCAGCCGGTCACCGGTGACCACCCGGACGCCTCGACCGTGCCGCTCGGCCAGCCCCTGGCCGGCGTCCGCGCCTACGTCGTGGACGCGGACCTGCGTCCCACCCCGATCAACGTGCCCGGTGAACTGCTGCTCGGCGGCCCGAGCGTCACCCGTGGCTACCACGGCCGCCCCGCCCTGACCGCGGAACGGTTCGTCCCCGACCCGTTCGCCGCCGACGGTTCCCGCCTGTACCGCACCGGTGACCTGGCCCGTTGGCGTCCCGACGGCACGCTGGAGTTCCTCGGCCGGCTGGACCACCAGGTGAAGATCCACGGCCACCGCATCGAGCTCGGCGAGATCGAGAGCGTGCTGGCCGCCCAGCCGGACGTCCGCGCCGCGGTGGTCGTCGTACGCGGCGCCGGTGCCCACCGCAGCCTGGCCGCCTACTGCCAACCGAGCCGGACCGACAGCCCGGCGCCCGACCCGGCGGCACTGCGGGCCGCACTGGCCCGCGCGCTGCCGGACTACATGGTGCCGGCCACCGTCACCGTCCTCGACGAGCTGCCGCTGACCCCGAACGGCAAGATCGACCGCAACCGGCTGCCCGACCCGCACACCGCCGGACCCACCCACTACCAGCCACCCCGCACCGAGGTCGAGCAGACCATCGCCGAGGTGTGGGCGCAGCTGCTCGACCGCGACCAGGTCGGTCTCGACGACAACTTCTTCCAGCTCGGCGGCAACTCGCTGCTGGCGGTCCAGGCCAGGGCCCGGCTGCTGGCCCGCGACCTGACCGGGTTGTCCCTGGTGGACCTGTTCCGCTACCCGTCGGTACGCGCGCTCGCGGCGGCCTGCTCCACCACCGGCGAACGCCCCGACACGCTGGCCCGGGTCCAGCAGGCCGCCGGGCGCCGCGCCGCCGCCCTCACCGCCGCCGTCTCGCGCCGGGCACGAAGGAGCTGACCGACCGTGAGCGCACACCTGGACAGCACCGGAGCCGCACCGGACGCCGGTCCGCCCGACGGGGTCGAACCGATCGCGATCATCGGCATGGCCTGCCGGGTACCCGGTGCCGACACCGTCACCGGGTTCTGGGCCAACATGCTCGACGGCGTCGACTCGATCACCCGGTTCACCGCCGACGAGCTTCGCGCCGCCGGCGTGGACCCCCACCTGCTCGCCGACCCCGAGTACGTCCCGGCCGGCGCGGTGATCGACGACGCCGACCACTTCGACGCGGAGTTCTTCGGCTACAACGCCGCCGAGGCCGAGACGATGGACCCACAGCAGCGGATCTTCTGCGAAGTCGCCTGGACCGCCCTGGAGGACAGCGGCCACACCCCGGACCGCACCGACGGCGCCGTCGGCGTCTTCGCCGGCACCTTCATGAACAAGTACCTGATGGCCAACCTCGCCACCAACCCCCGCTTCCAACGGTCGGCGATGGCGCCCCTGGCCCGCATCTTCAACGACAAGGACTTCCTGGCCACCCGGGTGGCCTACCTCCTCGACCTGAACGGTCCCGCGTGCACCGTACAGACCGCCTGCTCGACCTCCCTGGTCGCCACCCACCTGGCCTGCCAGTCCCTGCTGACCTACGAGTCGGACCTGGCGCTGGCCGGCGGGGTGACGATCAACCTGCCACTGAAGGCCGGCTACTCGCACGCCTACAGCGGGGTGTTCAGCCCCGACGGGCGGTGCCGACCCTTCGACGCCGACGCCGCCGGGACCGTACCCGGCAACGGCGCCGTGGTCCTGGTGCTGCGTCGGCTCTCCGACGCCCTGGCCGACCGGGACCACATCTACGCGGTGATCCGGGCCAGCGCGGTCAACAACGACGGTGCCGTCAAGGCCGGGTTCACCGCGCCGAGCGTCGACGGGCAGGCTCGTGTCGTCACCGCCACGCACGCCCTGGCGGCGATTTCCCCGGGCAGCATCGGCTACCTGGAGACCCACGGCACCGCCACCCGGGTGGGCGACCCGATCGAGGTCGCCGCGCTCACCCAGGCGTTCCGCGTCGGCACCGCCCGGCGGGGGTTCTGCGCCCTCGGCTCCGTCAAGGCCAACATCGGCCACCTCGACGCCGCCGCCGGTGCCGCCGGACTGATGCGCGCCGCGCTGGCCGTACGGCACGGACGGATCCCGCCGATGCCGGGCTTCCGCTCCCCCAACCCCGACCTCGACCTGGACACCTCGCCCTTCTACGTGCCCACCCGCGTCACCGAGTGGCCGGCCGACGCCGGACCACGCCGCGCCGGGGTGAGCGCCTTCGGTGTCGGCGGCACCAACGCCCACGTGGTCCTGGAACAGCCGCCGCCCATCCCCGAGCCGGCCGTCCCGGCACCCGCCACCGGCTGGCACCTGGTACCGCTCTCCGCCCGCAGCCGCACCGCCGTCGACGCCGCCACCCGTCGGCTCGCCGACCACCTGGAGGAACACCCGGACCTCGACCTCGCCGACGTCGCCTTCACCCTCCAGGACGGTCGGCGCGACTTCCCGGTACGCCGTTTCGCCGCCTGCGCCGACCTGCCCGACCTGGTGGCCGTGCTGCGGGGGGAAGACCCGCACCGGCTGGTCACCCGCACCGCTGCGGACACCGTCCACCGGGCCGTGTTCATGTTTCCCGGCGGCGGCAACCAGCACCGGGAGATGGGCGCGGACCTCTACCGCTGTCATCCCGTGTTCCGTGCGGAGATCGACCGCTGCGCCGCCCTGCTCCGCGACCGACTCGACGTCGACCTCACCGCGCTGCTGTTCCCCGCCGGTGGTGGCGGCCCGGGACGGGGACGCGGACTCGGCCGCGCCGAGGGACCCGGCGTGGTCACCGCGCTGTTCGCGGTGGAGTACGCGCTGGCCAAACTGTGGATGTCCTGGGGCGTGGAACCGGCCGCCATGCTCGGCCACAGCCTCGGCGAGTACGTCGCCGCCTGCCTGTCCGGGGTGTTCACCCTCGGCGACGCGCTCGCCGTCACCTACGCCCGTGGTGAGCTGTTCGCCCGGATGGCCCCGGGCCGGATGCTCGCCGTACCGCTGCCCGAGGCACAGGTCGCGGAGCTGCTCGACGAGCGACTGTCGATCGCCGCGGTGAACGCGCCGGAGCTGACCGTGGTGGCCGGCCCGGACGGCGACATCGCCGCCCTCGACCGCCGGCTGGCCGACCGGGGCGTGGACTGCGGACGGATCAACGTGCCGGCGGCGAGCCATTCCTGGCTGGTCGAGCCGATGCTCGACGAGTTCACCGCCCGGGTCAAGGAGTGCGACCTGCGTCCACCGCACTCCCCGTTCGTCTCCGGGGTCACCGGCGACTGGATCCGCGCCGAGGACGCCACCGACCCGCACTACTGGGCACGTCACCTGCGCCAACCCGTACGCTTCGCCGACGCGCTACGGACCGTCGTGACCGCGCCCGACCGGGTGCTGCTGGAGGTCGGGCCCGGTCGGGCCCTGACCGCGCTGGTACCCGGCCAGCGGCTCGCCCCCACCCCGACCGCGGTCGCCTCGCTGGGCCACCCCCGCGACCGGCTGCCCGACACCGCGCATCTGATGGCCGCCGTGGGTCGGCTCTGGCAGGCCGGGGTGACCGTGGACTGGCCGGCGCTGCACAGCTCACGACCGGCCCGGCGGGTCAGCCTGCCCGGCTACCCGTTCCAGCGCCGCCGGTACTGGGTGGAGCCGGGGACGACCGCCGTCGTCCCCGGACCGGCCGACCCCGCCGGCGCTCCATCCTCCGATACCGCCGCCGTCGATGTGGCCTCCAACGCCGCCGACCTGGCCGACGCGCCGGAGGACGGTTACCTCGCCCCCCGTGACGAACGGGAACGCCAGGTCGCGCGGGTGTGGTGCGACCTGCTCGGCGTGGACCGCATCAGCGTCACCGACGACCTGTTCGACTGCGGTGCCCACAGCCTGATGATCACGCAGGCCGCCCGGGAGCTGCGCCGCCTCGGCGCGCCCCAGCTCACCGCCGGCGACGTCCTGGCCAGCCCCACCGTCGCCGGCCTGGCCGCCCGGATCGAGGCCGCCGTCTCCGGGCGACCGCTGATCGAGGTGCACGGCAACGGCCCCGACCTCGCCGCCGAGGTCCTCCTCGACCCGGCGGTCGCCCCCGACCCGGGCACACCGGCCCGCACCGGCCCCCCGAAGGTGGTGCTGCTCACCGGTGCCACCGGATTCGTCGGCGCGTTCCTCTGCGCCGAACTGGTCCGGCAGACCAGCGCCGAGATCGTCTGCCTGGTCCGGGCCGCCAGTCCCGAGGAGGGCACCGAACGCCTCCAGAACGCGCTGGCCTCCTACGGTCTGCCGTCGCCGCCCGCGCACCGGCTGCGCGTCGTCCCGGCCGACCTGGCCAAGCCCCGACTCGGCCTGACGCCAGCCGAGTTCGACGCCCTCGCCGACGAGGTCGACGCGATCTACCACTGTGGCGCCTGGGTCAACTTCGTGCGCCCCTACCGGTCCCTCAAGGCCACCAACGTGCGCGGCACCGAGGAGGTACTGCGACTGTCCACCCGGGGTCGGACCACCCCGGTCCACTACGTCTCCACCCTGGCCGTGCTCGCCGGAGCCGTCGCCGGCGGCGCCGGTGAGGTCCGCGAGGACGACCCGCTGCCGCCGCCGGTGGGTCACGACACCGCCTACAGCCAGAGCAAGTGGGTCGCCGAGGGCCTGATCGGCATTGCCCGGGAGCGGGGTGTACCCGTGTCGGTCTACCGGGCCGGCGCCGTACTCGGTGACAGCCGCACCGGCGCCACCAACCGGGAGGACTACGTCACCAAGGTCATCCAGGGCTGCCTCGACCTCGGGCTGGCGCCCACCCGTCGGTACGCCTTCGCCGCCGCCAGCGTCGACTACGTCGCCCGTACCGTGGTCGCGCTGTCCCTGCGACCGGAGACCCTCGGCTGCACCTTCCACACCGTCAACCCCGAGCCGCTGGACTGGAACGACATCTTCGGTCACCTGCGGGCCTCCGGCTACCGGGTGCCGAGCGTCGACTGGCCGCACTGGCGCCACCAGCTCACCGAACAGATCGAGGCCGACGAAACGGCCAACACCCTCGCCCCGCTGATGGCGATGCTCGGCGACACCACCGACCGGGACATGCCCCGGATGCGCTGCGACAACGTCTGGTCGGCGCTGCCGGCCGACCTGGCCCGCCCGCCGGAGCTGGACGTCGCCCTGTTCGCGCGGATGCTGGGCTTCCTCGCCCGGCGCGGGGTCCTGCCCGCACCGCCGGACGCCGATCCGCGTCCCGCTGTCCCCGACACCACCCGGGAGAACCTGCCATGACCATGCTCCTGACCGGTGCCACGCTCATCGACGGGCTCGGCGGCGACCCGGTGACCGACCGGGCCGTACGGATCGAAGCCGACCGGATCACGCAGGTGGGCGCCTGGAGCCCGGCCGACGGCGCGGATCTGGTCGACCTGGGCGGGCTGACCCTGCTGCCGGGACTGATCGACGCGCACACCCATGTGGGCTACTCCAGCGACGTCCGGGCGGTGCTGAACGGGGAGCTGTCGGTAGCCGAACGGGCCGCCGACATCTTCCGCAACCTGCGCGAGACCCTGGACGCCGGATTCACCACGATCCGGGACTGCGGCGGCCTCGACCTCGGGGTGCTGCGCACGGTGCGACGAGGGCTGGTCCCCGGCCCCCGCATCTGGGCCGCCGCCGTCGCGCTGTCCCAGACCGGCGGTCACGGTCGGCTGGGTTCGCCGCTGGCGCCAGCGGGCCCGTCACCCCTGTCGGTGCGCGGCCTGACCGGGATGACCCCCAACGCCGACGGCGTCGAGGAGGTCCGCCGGGCCGCCCGCGAGTGCTTCCGTCAGGGCGCGTCGTTCCTGAAGATGGCCGTCACCGGTGGGGTCATCTCGGTGTCCGACGCGTTGGAGGACACCCAGTACACCGTCGAGGAGATCGCGGTCGCCGTCGCCGAGGCGCGGGCCCGCAACACCTATGTCACCGTGCACGCCCACAACGGCGCGGGCATCCGCAACGCCGTCCAGGCCGGCGTCGGCTGCGTCGAACACGGCACCGGCATCGACGAGGCCACCGCCGCGATGATGGCCGCCCACGGCGTACACCTGGTGCCCACCCTGGCCATCGCCGAGATGATGCGTACCGACTCCGAGCGGCAGGGACTCGCCCCCGGTTTCCGGGACCGGGTCGGCGACACCGCACAGCGCATGATCGACGGCATGCTGCTGGCCCGCGACTCCGGCGTGCTGGTCGGCTCCGGCTCCGACCTGATCGGACCGGACCAGAACCACCGCGGTCTGGAGCTCGTACTCAAGGCCCGCGTGCTGGGGCCGATGGCGGCGATCGTGTCGGCCACCTCGGTCAACGCCCGTATCATGCGGGTCGCCGACCGTCTCGGGTCGGTCGAGGTGGGCAAACTGGCCGATCTCGTCGCCGTGGACTTCGACCCGCTCAGCGAGCCGTACCTGTTCCACGACCCGGACCGGGTCGTCCTCGTCGTCAGCAATGGCACGATTGTCAAGGACACCCGCAAGTGACCGCCGCCGTGGAACCGGAGCGGACCAACGGCCGGCGGGACGGCATGGCCGCCGCCCGGCCCGCCCCGACCACCGCCGAGAAGGTGGCCGAACTACGTCGCCGGCGTGCCGAGGCGGATCAGCCCGGCTCGCCCCGAGCGGCCCGCCGCCTGGCCGCCCGGGGCCGGATGACCGCTCGGGAGCGCATCCTGGCGCTGCTCGACCCCGACTCGTTCGTGGAGACCGACCGGTTGGCCCGCCGGGACATCGAGGGCCACACCGGGCCGCAGCCACCCGGGGACGGTGTCATCACCGGTTTCGGCACGGTCGACGGCCGCCAGGTGTGTGTCTACGCGCACGACTCGACCCACCGGGGTGGCAGCGCGGGGGCGGTCTTCGGCGCCAAGGTCGGCAAGATACTCGACCACGCCCTGCGCGTCGGCTGCCCGGTGGTCGGCATCAACGACTCCAGCGGTGCCCGGGTGGAGGAGGGGGTGCTGGCCCTGGCCGCGTACGGCGAGGTGGCCCGTCGGATGGTGACCGCCTCCGGGGTGATCCCGCAGATCTCCCTCATCATGGGGGTCTGCGCGGGCGGTGCCGTCTACACGCCCGCGTTCACCGATTTCGTGGTCATGGTGGAGAACACCTCGCACATGTTCGTCACCGGCCCGGACGTCATCCGGGCGGTGACCGGGGAACGGGTGGGCATGGAAAGCCTGGGCGGCGCCACGGTGCACGCCACCCGGAGCGGGAACGCCCACTACGCCGCCGCGAGCGAGGCCGAGGCCATCGACTACGTCCGGGACCTGCTGTCCTACCTGCCGGCCAACAACCTCGACCCGGCTCCGGTCTGGCCACCGGCATCCCCCCTGGATCCCACCGACGCCGACCGGGAACTCGACACCCTCGTACCCGACCGGGCCACCGTCCCGTTCGACATGCACGAGGTGATCAGACGGATCGTCGACGACGGCGACCTGCTGCCGGTGCACCCCGACTTCGCTCCCAACATCATCTGTGGCTTCGCCCGCGTGGACGGGGGCACGGTGGGCGTGGTCGCCAATCAGCCACTGCACCTGGCCGGTGCCATCGACATCGACGCCGCCGAGAAGGCCGCCCGGTTCGTTCGCTTCTGCGACTCGTTCAACATCCCGGTGCTCACCCTCGTCGACGTGCCCGGTTACCTGCCCGGTACCGCCCAGGAACACCAGGGCATCATCCGCAGGGGCGCGAAACTCGCGTTCGCCTACATCGAGGCGACGGTACCGAAGGTCACCGTCGTGGTGCGGCGGGCCTTCGGTGGCGGGTACGCGGTCATGGGCTCCAGGGAGCTGGGGGCCGACCTGTGCTTCGCCTGGCCGACCGCGCAGATCGGCGTGATGGGTGCGGCCGGCGGGGTCGCCCTGCTGCACCACCGGGCGCTCGCCCAGGCCGACGACTCCGCGCTGTTGCGTCAGGTCCTCCTGCGGGAGTACGAGGACCGGTTGCTCACGCCCTACCGGGCCGCCGAACACGGGTGCGTGGACGACCTGATCCTGCCGTCGGAGACCCGACCCGCGATCGTCCGGGCGCTGCGTGCCCTGAGCACCAAGCGGGTCATCCTTCCGGCCAGGAAGCACGGCAACATCCCGCTGTGACCTGCCGGCCGGACCGGGCAGCGCCGCCCAGGCGTGCCGGGCGGTGGCCGCCGTCAGCTCGCTGCCGCTTCCCCGGCCGGCACCGCCGCACCGACCGGATGCCCCGTGGCCCCGATGAGACGGGCCACCACCGCCCGGGAGGAGACGCCCAGCTTGGCGAAGATGTTCGCCAGGTGCATCTCCACCGTCTTCTCGGTCACGAACAGCTCCTGCGCCACCCGCCGGTTCGTCAGTCCCTGGCTGACCAGCACGGCGACCTGACGCTCCCGACGGGTGAGCAGATTCAGGCCGGCCGCCGTCTCCCCGTCCTCCGGGCCTGCGCGGCGCGACGAACGCGCTGCCAGCCGGCGCCGCTCCAGCACGGCCTGCCGGGCCAGCCGATGCGCGCCCCATCCCTCGAACGCGGCCTGGGCCGCCTTGACCTCCCGGTAGCTGTCGTGGACCAATCCGAGAGCGGCCAGTGGTCCGACGGCGACCATCCGGGCCCGGGCGGCGTCCACCACCATTCCGGCGGAGGCCAGTTCCCGCGCCGCCACCTGCGCGGCGGGCACCGCCCGCGCCGGATCGTCGACGGCCAGCACCTGTGCCCGGGCGAGCAGGGCGAGGCCGGTGTTGCCGGGCAGGTCGAGCACGGCGGCGACCGTGGCGGCGCGGTCAGCCCAGTGCGCCGCGCGCTCGGCCCTGCCGGCGGCCAGTTCCGCCCGCGTCATGGTCTCGCACCAGCTGGCCTGTGAGCACAGGTCGGAGGCGAGCAGACCGTCGCTGTCAGCCAGGCCCGGGTGGGCCGGGTGTCCGGTCACGTTCCCGCCGGCCAGCCCGATCTCCACCAGCAGCCGGCGGACCAACAGCGAGTAGGGTCCGTCGGGCAGCATCGGCAGGGCGTCGACCTCCGGGTCGGTCTCGGCGGTGGCCCGTACCTGGCTGTCCAGCCAGGCCCGCAGGATACGGGCCACGGCGATCTCTCGGTCACCACCGGCCGCGATGGCGACCTCCACGGCCCGCCGCGCGGACTCCTGGGCCTCTGGCAACCTGCCGCTGACCTGCAACGCCACCACCAGGGCGGCGTAGAGGCGGGCCAGCAGCAGCAACTGCCCGCTCTGCTGGGCGCTGGAAACCGCCCGGTCCAGGTGACGGAGCGCGTCGTCGAAACGCTCGTGCAGGATCTCCGCCTCGATCACCCACACGGCGGCCCGCAGGCTGCGGACGAACTCGCCGTCGAGCATCGCGTCGAGCAGGTCGACCGCCCGGTCCAGGTGGCGGCGCGCGGCCGGCATGTCCAGTGCGGCGGTGTCCGCCACCGTCAGCAGGGCGAGGGTGGTGGCCACCGCCGAGCGGACCGGGTAGCGACGGGCCACGTCGTACGCCGCAGCCGCCAGTTCGCGGGCGGTGTCGGCGTGGCCGGCGGCCAGCTCCGAACAGGCCAGTTCGAAGGTGAGCATGGCCCGTCCGATGCTCGGTGCGGCGGGCAGCCCGGCCAGCTCCGCCCGCGCCAACGCAGTCGCCTCGGCGCGTCGGGACAGCGACAGCTCCACCATGACGCAGAGGGCGACCGCGTGCGCACGACGGGTCGTCGGTCGACGTTGCAGCAGCTTGAGTGCCTCGTGGAGCGCGTCACGACTGGCCGGCAGGTCGCCAGCGACCGCGGCGAGCTGGGCGAGGCGTACCAGCAGCACCCCGCGCCGCTGGTGATGGTCGGGCCGATGCGGCAGCAACCGCAGGGCCACGCGAAGCCAGTGCGCCGCGGTGACCGGATCCTGGTGTTGCACCGCCAAGGCGGCCCGGTGCAGGAGCGACACCGCGGCCACGTCACCGGGGCGGGCGGTACGGGCGACGTGCGGGGCCAGCGCCTGGGGCGGGGCTCCGCGCCGGTACAGGGCAGCCGTCGCCCGGTCGTGCGCGGCCAACTGCCAGCCGGGGCTGACCGCGTCGTAGACCGCCCGCCACAGCACGGCGTGCCGGAAGCTGATCAGCCGGCCACCGGCGACCGGGCGGACGACGTCCAGGTCGGCCAGTTCGTCGAGCGCGCGGTGCACCTCGGCGTCGCGGCACTGGCCGATCTGCGCGACCAGCGCCGGCTCGAACACCTCTCCCGCCACTGCCGCGGCGTCCAGGACGATGCGGCTCAGCGGGGAGGCGGCTTCCAACTCCCCCACCAGCCTCATCCGCAGCGCGACCGGTAACTCGCCGACGACCACCGACGCGGTGCTGCGCAACCCGGTGGCAGCGGCGGCCAGCGCGTCCAGGTGCAGCGGATTGCCGCCGCTGTGTCGGTAGACGGCCCACTGCCACGGTGTGCCGCACCGGACACCGAGCAGAGTCTGGGCGTCCTGCTCGCCGATCGGGCCGAGGGGGATCTCCCGTACCCGCTCGTCACCCGGCGCACCGACCAGCGCGGTGTGCAGGCGTACGGGCGCTTGTCGGGGCCGGTACGCCAGCACGAGCAGCAGGGGCACCGGGGACGGGGCCCGCACGACCTGGGCCAGTAGTGCGATGGTCGTCTCGTCGGCCCGGTGCATGTCGTCGACGAGGACGACCAGCCGGTGGGCATCCGCGTCGCCGGCACGGTCCACGAGGTCGCGCACCAGGTGGACGGAAGCGGTGGACCTCGCCCACGCGGCACCCGGGCCGGTCTGCCGGGTGGCGCGGCGATCGCCGTCGACCACCGCGTCGAGCAGTGGGGCCAGGGGCTGGGACCGCTGCCCCGGGGTGGCCGAGCTGGACACCACGCGGGATCCCCGGCGCCGGGCCATCTCACCGAACTCGCTGAGCAGCCGGGACTTCCCGATGCCGGGCTCGCCGGTCACCGCCACGACCTGGAGTCCGGCGCGGCCGGTCGCCTCCAGGGTGCTCCACAGAGCCGCAATCTCGATGTCACGGCCCACGAACGGGGTCATCAGCGCCACTGTCCCGACGCCGGCCCGCAGCAGCCGTCAGATTTCCACCAAAAAACCGAGGATCCGACCATTCTAGATCGACTCCCGTCTTCCACAGCGAGCCATCAACGACGTTGACATTAGCAGGATTCGATTCGTTTGCGAGTGGTCGGCGATGCGAGAACCAGGCCACGCAGCGAACCAGCACGTACGGATGATCCCCACCCTAGGGAACTCCCCAGTGCCCACCAAACGACCGCACGCCCATAATCGACGATAGCCATTTATGAGGCGGAGGCATCATTGACCACCCGGCTGTACGCCCTGCCTGTCGACCAGACGGGCTGGCACATCAAGGCAGGCAACACCACCGTATTCGACTGGGACTACGACGACAGCCGGGACAAACTGCTCAGCCTCTACGAAAAGGGCAAACAGCGGCAGTGGAACGCGGCAGAACGACTTGACTGGACCATCGAGATCGATCATGACGATCCGATGGGCATCCCGGAGGAGTCGGTGGCCATCTACGGGTCACGCACCTGGCAGTCGCTTAACCGCAGAGAAAAGGCCAACGTCCGGCTACACATGAACTCGTGGCAATTCTCCCAGTTCCTCCACGGCGAACAGGGTGCCCTCATCTGCTCGGCCAAGATCGTGCAGACCGTGCCGGACATCGACTCCAAGTTCTACGCCGCCACCCAGGTGGTCGACGAGGCCCGCCACGTCGAGGTGTACTCCCGCTACCTACGGGAGAAGATCGGCTTCGCCTACCCCATCAACCCGCACTTCAAGAGCCTGCTCAACGACATCATCTCCGACTCCCGCTGGGACATGACCTACCTGGGCATGCAGGTGCTCATCGAGGGTCTCGCCCTGGCCGCGTTCGGCCAGATCCGCGACTACTCCAAGGAGCCACTCGCCCAGGCACTCAACGCCTACGTCATGCAGGACGAGGCACGTCACGTGGCCTTCGGTCGGCTGGCCCTGCGCGACTACTACCCCGAGCTGACCCAGGCCGAGCGGGACGAGCGTGAGGAGTTCTGCATCGAGGCCTGCCACATGCTCCAGCAACGCTTCGTCGGCGAGGAGGTCTGGACCGCGCTCGACCTGGACGCCGCCGAGTGCATGGCCTTCATGCGCGGCTCCGAGCACTACCAGTACTTCCGGTCCAAGCTGTTCTCCCGGATCGTGCCCACGCTGAAGGACATCGGCCTGTTCGGCCCGAAGCTGCAACGGGCCTTCGCCGACATGGGAGTGCTCGACTACCAGAACGCCAACCTCGACCGGCTGATGGCCGAGGACGAGACCGTCGCCGACGAGGTCGACCGGCTGCGCCGGGAGCAGGTCGCGCAGGCGATCCGGCTCGGCTCCGAGTCGTCCTGACCCCCACCGAGCGGCCGGCCCGAGGAGATTGCCCGTGCACATCCCAACCGCTGCATCCACCAACTACGTTCCCCAGGCGTTGGCGCTGTTCGAGAAGTACGGTCCGGCAGAAGCGATCGTGTACCAGGGCCGCCGGCTGACCTTCGCCGACCTGCGGAGCGGTATTCAGCATCTGGCCGAGGCCCTGCGTGGGCAGGGCATCGGTGCGGGCCGTGCGGTGGCGGTGGTCGCCAACAACCACCCCGACGTGGTCATGTTGCACTTCGCGCTGCATCTGCTGGGCTGCCGGTCCATCTGGGTGGCCCAGGCACCCCTGGAGCACCAACTGGACTTCCTCGGTCAGGCCGGCCCGGACGTCCTGGTGTACGACCCCCGTACCCACGCCGAGGCCGGCGTCGAACTGGCCCGGCGGGCCGGTACCCGGACCGTGTTCAGCCTCGGTCCCGGTGTCGGCACCGACCTGTGGCAGGCGCCCCGGAGGGCACTGGACCCGGCCGACACCCTGGGCGAGCCCGCGTCCGTGTTCCAGACCAGCGGCACGACCGGACGGCCCAAGCTGGTCCACCACCGTAACCTGCTGTTCCAGACGATCCTGGAACTCGCCACCCGGTGGGTGGACGACGGCCACCCGACCCGCCACCTCTACTACGGCGTCTTCTGGCACGTCAGCTCGCAGCTCGGCGTCATGGGCATGCTGTTCGCCGGCGGGACGCAGGTGGTGTGCGACTCCTTCGACGTCACGCAGTTCTTCACCATCATCGAGCGGGAGCGGATCACGAGCACCAACGCCGCCTCGCCCCGCCTGTACGAGATGCTGGACTGCCCACTGCTCGACCGGACCGACCTGAGCAGCCTGGAGATGCTCACCCTGGGCGGCTCGACCGTCGCCCCCGCCCGGCTGACCCAGGCACTCGAACGCTTCGGGCCCATCGTGCGCGTCGCCTACGGGATGAGCGAGGCGCCCCTGATCACCGACCTCAACGGCGACGAGCACGACCCTAGCCGCCCCCACCTGCTGCGCTCCTGCGGACGCGCCTACGGCGACGTGCGCATCGCCGTCCGGGACGACGCCGGCCGGGATCTGCCGCCCGGACAGCACGGCCAGGTGTGGGTTTCCGGTTCGCTGGTGATGGCCGGGTACTGGGGGCAGCCGGAGCTGACCGCCGAGACGCTGGTCGACGGCTGGCTGCGCACCGGGGACACCGGTCGTCTCGACGAGGAGGGCTATCTCTACCTGGTGGGACGCGAGCGGGAACTCATCGTCACCGGTGCCGGCGCGGTCAACGTCTATCCGGGACCGATCGAGGACGTCCTGACCGCCCACCCCGACGTCCACGACGCGGCCGTGTTCGCCGTACCCGACGAGGCCTTCGGTGAGGCGGTGTACGCCTGCGTCGTCCCGGTACCGGGCGCCACGGTGACTCCCGAGGAACTCCGCGACCTGGTCACCGAACGACTCGACACCAACTGGACCCCTCGCGACGTGGAGTTCGTCGACGCCCTACCCATGATCGGCTACGGAAAGGTCGACAAACGCGCGCTACGCGACGGCTATCTCGCCCGTACCGGCACGGCAGTCGGTCCACGGGAGTGAGGGTGCCCAGCCGGTCCCGGGCAGCCCTCGTCGGGCTGCTCACCGCCGGAACGATCTCCGACACCGGCACCCGGGTGTCCACGGTGACCCTGCCCTGGCTGGTCCTGGTCAGCACCGGCAGCCCCACCCGGATGGGTCTGGTCGTCGCAGCCGAGATGCTGCCGTACGTGCTGGTCAGCGCACTGGGCCCACCGCTGGTGGACCGGCTCGGCGCCCGCCGGGTCTCCATCACGGCCGACCTGGCCAGCGCCGGCTGCATGGCGCTGCTGGCCGCCACCTACGGGTTCGGCTTCGCCACGCTGCTCGGCCTGGTCGCCGTCATCGGTGTCCTCCGGGGTCTCGGCGACAACGCCAAACGGGCGATGGCGCACGCCACCATCGCCGCGGCGGGCGCCTCGATGGCACGGGTCAGCTCCATCGACGACGGCCTGCACCGGATGAGCATCCTCGTCGGCGCGCCGGCAGCCGGTGTGATCATCGCCTGGTTCGGCATCACCCAGGCCATCCTCATCGACGCGGCGTCCTTCGCCGTGGCCGCCGCCATCGTGACGGCGCTGATCCCCGCGTCCATCGGACGCCCCACCCACACCGACACGACGGAGCGGGAACCGTACCTGAAGGCGTTGGGCATCGGGCTACGCCACCTGCGACAGGACCAGGTCGCCGTCGGGATCTTCGCGGTGATGTTCATCGTCAACCTGTTCAACCAGGCCAGTGTCGCCGTCTACATCCCACTCTGGGTCGACCGGGTGCTCGACAACCCGGCCGCACTTGGCGCGGTCAGCGGCGCGCTCGCCCTCGGCGCGATCGTCGGCAACATCGGTTTCACCATCGCCGCCACCCGACTGCCTCGCTACGTCACCTTCACGATCGGTCTGCTCGTCGGCGGGGCTCCGCGCTTCCTGGCCTTGGCGTTCAGCCACGACCTGCTGGTGGTGATCGCCATCACCTTCGTCTCCGGCGTGGCGCTCTCCTCCGTCAACCCGATCATCGCCGCGACCATCCTGGAACGTACCCCGCCAGCGTTGCAGGCCCGGATGTTCGGCCTGGCCACCGCGGTTTCCTGGGCCAGCATCCCGCTCGGCGGCGTGCTCGGCGGCTGGGCCGCGTCCGCCCTCGGACTGACCGTCTCGATCGCCCTGAGCGGACTGCTGTACCTGCTGGTGGCGCTCACCCTGGTGCTCCGCCCCGCCCGGTGGCGCCGCCTGGACGAACCACCGCCCACCACGGCGACCGCCGCCGAACCGGCCCGGACGTGAGCACCCGCGCGGCCCTCTGGCCGCCACCGACCCCACTGCGGAAGGCGCCAACGACATGCACGTTCGAGACGACTACGGGCTTCCCATCGCCGACGCGGACGCGCACGAGGCACTGACCGCACACCGCGCCGGCGAGCTACCCCCGGTCGTCCTCGTCCGGGTCACCGACCCGCCGCGTGACGCCTGGGCGGACCTCGCCCACGCCGGGTTCATCCGCAAGCCGACGTGGCTGAGTTGGCGGGCACCCACTCCGCGCTCGGTCGACGACTACGCCGCCCGGCTCACCCGCAAGGCCCGCCAGGACCTCCGCCGGGCCGTCGACCGGGCGGCCGACGCCGAGCTGCGGATCGAGGTGCACCCGACGCTCAGCGCCGACCAACTCGACCCGTTCCTCACCCTGTACGAGAACCGGGTCAACGGCATGCGCTTCGGCTTCTCGTTCGCCGGCTCGATGCGCGCCGGCATGATCGACAATCCGACGACCTTCGGCGTGTTCGCCTACGAGAAGGGCGAGCTGGTCGGTGGCTGCCTGTGTCGGGAGTTCCCCCAGGACGACTCGGTGTGGCTGCTCTTCTCCGCCGTCGACGCACGCTGGCGGGAACACAGCCTCGCCCGGGTGATCTACCTGCACGCCTTCGAGGAGACCCGCAGGCGTGGTTATCCCGAAGTGACCATGGGCAACGATCCCAACCTCTACGGACACGTCGCCAAGCCGGGCCTGTTCCTGTTCAAGACCCGCCTCGGCTTCGACCCGGTACCCGCCAGACCCGTCGGCAAGGCCCCGGCGGGCGACTGCGCCGACCTGCTGCTCTCCGTCGAGGCACTGACCACGCCCGTGGTCATGCTGGGGTACGCCGATGCCGACGCCCAGGACGTCGGCACGCCCCGACTGACCGCTCACGTCTTCGGCGCCGGGCCGGAGGTCGACATCAACCGGTACACCACCCGCACCGTCGACACGGCCCGCCGCGCCGACCTGCCGGCGCGGGTGGACCGTCGGATCCGGATGTCTCCATGAACACGGACCTCGTGCCGGGCGGATCCATGCCCGGCCACCAACCTGATCTCCCCGCGACGAGGATCTCCGTCCTCGGGCCGTTACGCCTGGAGCACCTCAACCACACGGTGCACCTCGGGCCGAAGGTCTCCGGCCTGCTCTCGGCGTTGGTCCTGCACGCCGGGAAACCCGCCGACGCCGGCCAGCTCATCGACCTGCTGTGGGGGAAGTCCGCGTCCGCGGCGGCCGAGACGACGCTCCGCAGTCACGTCTCCCACCTGCGCCAGAAGCTCGGACTCCCGCCCGGCCCGCACGGCCCGGTGGCCACCGTACGGACCGTGGGTACGTCGGCCAGCAGGGGTTATCTTCTCGAGCTGGCCCGGGACAGCGTCGACGTACAGGTCTTCGAGAGCGCGGTCGTCGAGGGTAGCCGGCTGCTCCGGACCGGCGGTACGGCGGAGGCACGGCGGGCCGCGAAGCTGCTCCGGGATGGGCTGGCGCTGTGGCGCGGCACCGCGTTCGCGGACATCGCCCACTGGTGGGGTGCCACGGCCGAGATCAATCGCCTGGACGCACTGCGCCGCTCCGCGATGCAGGTTCGGGCGGAGGCGCTCATCGAGACCGGCAGTTACCTGGAGGCCACGGGTGAGCTCGCCGGCATGGTCGCCGTCGATCCGTACAACGAGAAGGTGCGGCGTCTGCTGGCGCTGGCGCTCTATGCCGACCAGCGGGTGGACGAGGCGGCTGAGGTCTGCCGGGAGGGGCTGACCCTGCTGGCGTGTCGTGGCCTCGACGCACCCGACCTCCACGAGCTCCAGCGGAGAATCCTGCGCCGGACGGTCTCCGTCGGGAGGCGTCCGCCGGTGCCGCGCGTCCTGCCACCGGCGCCGCCGATCTTCGTCGGTCGCCACGCGGAACTGGCGGCGGGCATTCGACTCCTGGCCGGCACAGGCGAGAGTCCGAGGACGCTCGTCCTCGGCGGCCCGGCGGGCATCGGCAAGAGCACCTTCGCCGTCCACCTGGCGCACCGGCTGGCCGACGACCTGCCGGGCGGGCAACTCTACGTCGACCTGCGCGGGTTCGATGCCGTCCGGCCACCGCTGTCCGTCCCGGACGTCATCCGGACGGTGCTGCGGGCCATGGGCGTGTCGCCGGAGCGGCTGCCCGTCAGCGTGGACGGCCAGTTGGCGCTGTACCGCAGCCTGCTCGTCGACCGTCGGATGCTGATCGTGTTCGACAACGTGGCCGGCGCCCAGCAGGTCCGGCCGTTGCTGCCCGCAGCGGCGGGCTGCCCCGTCATCGTGGCCAGTCGAAGCAGGCTCACGAGCCTGGTGGCGACCGGGGCGAGTCTGCCGCTCTCCCTCGGCCCACTGTCCGGGATGGAGGCGCGGGAACTGCTCGATCGGCGACTGGGCGCCGAACGGACCGCCGCCGAGCCGGTGGCCACGACCGAACTCGTCGACTACTGCGACGGCAACCCGCTGGCCCTGGCGGTCATCGCCGCGCAGGCAGCCGACTTTCCGGGGCTACGACTGGCGCAGCTGGTCGCCGAACTGCGGGTACCCGAGTTCACGTCGGCCGGGTGACGCGTCCGCTCGGCGCGTGGTCAACCCGCGACGGCATCCGGAAGCTCGTACGTCGCGGGAGCGGGGGTGCCCAGGACGTCACGCACCATGAGGACAGCTTCCAGGCGGTTGCGGGCGCCGAGCTTGGCGAGGGCGTGCGAGACGTGGCTCTTGACGGTGGCGCTCGACACTCCGCAGCGTTCCGCCGCCTCGGCTGTGGTGAGCCCCTCCCCGAGACGGCGCAGCACCTCACGTTCCCGCGCGGTCAGCTTCTGCACGGCGTCCTGGAACCGGCGGTCCGCCGCAGCCGGGTTGACGTAGAGGTTCAGCAGGGCCGTGGACAGTACCCGGGTCCGGCCGGTGACCGCCTGCACACTGGCGGCCACGCCGCTGAGATCGACCTCCTTCACCAGACAGCCGGCGGCACCGGCCAGCACCGCGGCATCGAGACTGCGCCGGGACCATTCCAGGCACAGGAGAACCACCCTGATCCGCCAGGCGGTCAACTGCCGGACCGCACCGACCAGCTGGTCACCGTGGCTGGCGCCGAGGACGGCCACGTCGACGCGTTGCAGCGGCCAGTCCGCCAACGGACGACGGCTGTCCACCTCGGCCACGACGTCGAGCTGGCCGTCTCCGCTCAGCACGTCGTGCAGCAGGTGACGCCAGAGCGGGTCGTGGTCGGCGACCAACACCCGGGTGCGCGGTTGCGCGCGGGACGCGCCACCGTCGGGCGTCGACCGCGACCGGAACTGGTGCGCCGCACCCCGAACCACCGTCAACTCAGCACCCCCGTCGGAGGTCGGCTGCGCTCAGTCGACGTTTGCCGTCGCCGAACCGGAACTCGTAGCAGATCCGGCGCTGTGCGTCGTCGAGGAGCGCGGCCAGGTCGGCATGCCCGTCGCAGTGCCCCCAGAGCAGGTCGAGATGCCGGGTCATCACGTCGGCCTCGAAGCCGTCGCCCACCCGTGCGTACGCCCGGAACCCGTCGATGCCGTCCATGCGGCGGACCTCGGCCGCGCCGGTGACCGAGAGGAGTTCACAGGGCTCGACCGGGGCCAGCGTGTGGCACTGGAAGTAGACCCTGCTCGGCTGGTCGAGCGCGGGCACGGTCACCGGTTGACCGAGGGCCAACCGTCCGGCGAGTTGGACCGTGTCGAAGCCGGCGCAGTGCCGGGCCAGGGCGTTGATGTGGCCGCCCAGACGGCCGTTCACCTCGATGATCCGTGGCCCACGGTCGGTCAGCTTGATTTCGGTGTGGGTCAGCCCCGGTCCCAGGTCGAGCGCGGTGAGGACACGCGTGGCGAGGTCGAGTATCTCCTGTCGCTCGACGTCGCTCACCGCCGCCGGCCAGAACTGCCCTGTCTCCCGGAAGGGCGGGGCCAACGGAAGCTTCCCGGTGACGGCGAGGTGCCGCAGCCCCTGCGGCCCGTGGTAGCTCTCCACCGACACGTAGTCGCCGTACGGTCCGCCCGACCGGCCGACGAGAAGTTCCTCCACGATCACGGTGGACGCCCGACCGGCCGGCAGGAGCGGGACGAGCACCCGGTGCGCCGCCGCGTCGTCGGTGATCACGTACGTGTTCCGGCTGCCCTGGCCGTGGACGGGCTTGACCACGGCGGGCAGGCCGACGTGCTCCCGGGCGGCGGCCCACTCGTCGATCGAGGAGATCGGACGGCTGCGCACGTCGTCGACGCCGTGCCGGCGCAGCCGCTCACGTTGCCGCGCCTTGTTGGTCAGCAGTTCGGTCGTGGCGATCGAGTGGAACGGCAGGCCCAGCGCGTCGGCCAGCCACGCCGTGGCCGGCAGCATCGGCTCGGAGAAGGTCAGGACACCCGCCGGGGTGAGCCGGCGCAGCGCCGCCAGGTCCGCCGCACGGTCGCCGGTCAGCGGTACGACGTCGCCCAGCCGGCGCAGCACGTCCCCGGTCCGGCGGGTGTGTTCGCTCGGGTTGACCAGGAACGTCACCGGGCCGAGTGCCCCCAGACCGACGGCGATCTCCGCAGCGGACGCCGCCCCCCGGTCGAACACGACAACCAGCGGGCCGGCCATCAGTCGGACAGTCCCGCCAACGATCGCAGCGCGCTGCGGTACCGCTCCAGGTAGGTCGTCGCCTGTGCCTTGTCGATCAGGTCGGGGTCGTAGGCGACCGCGACGGCCGTACCGAAATCCCGCGAGTTGATCATGAAGTCGACGACGAACGGGAAGCTGGTCTTGTCGAAGGCCCACCACTCGCCGGGCCTGATCGCGGTCAGCTTTTCCAACTGCTCGTACACGTGGAAGTGGGTGAAGTTGAACGTTGTGTCGAACGGCGGCCGGCCCAGTCGTTGCTCGATCATGGCCAGCGGGTACCGGCGGTGACGCATCCCCCGCTGCTCGGCCGCGAGTGCGCTCCGGCACAGCTCCACCTGGTCGTCGGGCACGACCGGGAAACGGATCGGAACGGTGTTGAGGAACAACCCGACGAGGAGGTCCGCGCCGACGGTCTCCGGCCGTCCGTTGACCGCCAGTCCGGTCACCACGTCGCGGTCACGACCGGCCCAGGCGCTCAGTGCCCGGACGTGAGCGCCGAAAACCAGACTCTTCAGGGGAACGCCGATGCTGCCGGCAGCCGTCCTGAGGCCCTTGAGCAGGGCTTCCCCGACGTCGAAGGAGAGCATCTCCCGTGGGTCGGCCGTGCCGCCGAAGCGTCCCCGGTCGAGCAGGAGTCCGGGAGCGTCCGCCTCCGCATGCCAGAAGTCGGCGGCCTCCCGATTGTCGATCGCCTCCCGTTCGAGCCGGAGGAACTCCCGTTGGCCGGTGGCCGGCGGCAGCGGCAGGTCCGCCGGCCGGCCGGTGAGCTTCGCGTCGTACAGCGCCAGGAGCTCGTAGCAGACCCGGGCGTAGCTCCAGCCGTCGAGGATCGCGTGGTGGATCGTGAGGGTGACGTGGAAACGGTCCTCGAGCGCCACCACGTGGCAGCGGACGACCGGCGGACGCCCCCAGTCGACGGCCTGGGACAGCTGCGTCTCGCGCCAGCGGGTGACCGGTTCGGTCGTGGTGGCGTACTCGACGGTCAGCGGCGAGTCCACCGAGGACCACAGCAGTTGCACGGGAACGCTGTATCCGCCCAGGTCGAAGGAGGAACGTAACACCTGGTGGCGGTCGTACAGCTCGTCGAGCGCGGCCCTGAACAACGCCTCGTCGAACGGCCCGGTCACCTCGACGCCGACGAGGTCCTGGTAGAGACGGGGGTCACCGGACGCCTCGCTCAGGTAGATGAGCCCCACCTGGAGGGCTGAGGCGGGCCAGGCGTCCCGAGCCCCGGCCGGCATCAGCGCCCGGTCGTACGGATCCAGGAGACCGAACGGCTGGTGATCCGGCACCCCGTCGGCACGCTCGTCGCGGTCGGCCACCGCCGCCACCAACTCGCTGACCGTCGAAAAGAAGAGCAGGTCGCGCAGTTCGATCGGGATGCCCCGCGCGTTGGCGTCCGCGACGACCCGCAGGGCGATGAGCGAGTCGCCACCGAGGGTGTAGAAGTCGTCGTCGGGGCCGACGGGCTGGTCACCCAGGTGCCTCTGCCAGATCTCCACCATGACCTGCGTCGTGTCGCTCATGCGGCGAACTCCCTCGAGGATGCCGTGCGGCGGCGGGTCAGCACGGGTAGCTGTGTGATGCCGGCGATGAAGTTCGAGGCCAGGTGCGTGACCGGGCCGTTGAGCTCGATCCGGTCGAACGCCCGGAACAGCTCGGCGAAGAAGACGGTCAGCGTCATCCGCGCCAGCGGCGCCCCCAGGCAGTAGTGCGGGCCGAACCCGAAGGCGATGTGCCGGTTGTCCGCGCGGGTGATGTCGAACCGGTAGGGATCGACGAAAACGTCCTCGTCCCGGTTGGCCGACCCGACCCAGACCGCGACCGCCTCGCCCTCGCGGACCAGGCCACCGCTGAGCTCCACGTCCTGCCGCGCGTAGCGCAGGAAGCTGTTGGCCGGCGAGGTCCACCGCAGGCCCTCCTCCACCAGACCGGTCAGTGCCTCCGGTGCGGCGACGGACTGCGCCGGATGCTCGATCAGCGCGAGGATGGTGCCGGTGACAGCGTGTGGGGTGGTGGCGTTCGCGCCGAGCAGCAGGCTGTAGCAGTTGTAGACGACCTCTTCCGGGGTGAGCCGCCGGCCACCGGCCAGCATGCTGGTCAGGTACCCGACCAGGTCGTCCGGCCGCTGGCACCGGTCGTCGCGCTGGTGCCGGGCGAAGTAGTCGAACAGGCCGTGGTGGGCGATGGCCAGGGTGGCGGCCGGGTGACGCACGCACAGCCCGGGGTCCTCCGGCGCGGCGGCCATCGCGGTCCACTGCGTCAGCTGGGCCCAGTCCGTTTCGGGGATCCCCATGAGCGTCCCGGCGACCGCCATCGGCAACTGGGCGACGCAGTCGGCGAGATCCCATTCCGTATGGTCGAGCACCGGCCGCAGGATCCGGCGGACCGCCCGGACGACGTCCGGTTCGAGGTCGCGCACCGCCTTGGCGCTCAGCACACGGTTGAGCGGGGCGCGCAGCTCGGTGTGCCGCGGTGGGTCGGTCGAGACCAACATCAGCCCGGCCGCCCGGTCGCCGTGGCCCAACTGTTGCAGGAGACTGCCCCGTTCCGAGGTGAACCCGCGGTGGTCGCCCAGCACCCGGCAGGCGTCCCGGTACCTGGTGACCGACAGGAAGGTCCGCCCGTCCGGCAGTTCCTGCCGGTGCAGGGGGTGTCGGGCCCGCATCTCGGCCCAGACCGGGTGGGGATCGCCCGTGGCGTAGAAGTCGGCGGCGAACAGGTCGACGTCCGCCACCGGCACCGTCAGGGTCTGGGTGCCGCCGGAGATCCTCACCGGATCTCCTGCATCTGGTGAGCCGCCTGCACGGTCCGGGCCAGTCCGGCCGGTGTCGGGTCCAGATAGAACGCCAGTGGGGACACCTCGACGCCGTGCGCCTGCCGGAGTTCCGCGAGGATCTGCACGCCGAGCAGCGAGTGGCCGCCGAGTTCGAAGAAGTCGTCGTCGGCGCCGACGGCGTCGAGGCCCATGAGGTCCTCCCACATCCGCGTGATGGTCAGCTCCAGCTCGGTAGCCGGTGCCCGGTGGTCGGCGCTCACCTCCGGCCGACCGTGGGACGGCCAGTTGGCCAGGGCTGTCCGGTCGACCTTGCCGTTCGCCGTCAGCGGCAGTGCGTCCACCATGGTCAGCCGGGCCGGCACGGCGAACGACGGCAGCACCGCGGTCAGCCGTCTGCGCAGTTCCGGCACGGACACGGTGCCGGTGACAAAGGCCGCGAGGCGCCGCCCCCCGCTCATGTCGTCCTGCACCACGACCGCGGCACTCGTCACGCCCGGCACGTCCGCCGCCACCGCCTCCACCTCGGCCGGCTCGACCCGGAACCCTCGGATCTTGACCTGCTGGTCCCGCCGACCGACGAACTCCACCTGCCCACCGGTACGCCGGACGAGGTCGCCGGTGCGGTACATGCGCGATCCGGGGGTGGCGGCGAACGGGTCGGCGACGAAGCGGGTCGCGGTGAGGGCGGGGTCACCGAGGTATCCGTGGGCGAGGCCGGTCCCGCCGACGTACAGTTCGCCGACCTGACCGTCGTCCACCGGGTCGAGCCGATCGTCCAGGACGTACGCGGTGGTGCCGCGGATCGGCCGCCCGATCGGCACCGTGCTGCCGGTGACCACGGAGTCCATCCGGTGGCAGGTGCTGAAGGTGGTGTTCTCCGTCGGCCCGTACCCGTTGATCACCACCGTGTCGGGCAGCGCCGCCACGGCACGGTTCACGTGCGGTACGGACAGGACGTCCCCGCCGGCCAGCAGGTGCCGCAGCCCGCGCAGGCCCTCGAGGCCGACCTCGACGACCCGGTGGAACAGGCCGGCGGTGAGCCAGAGCACCGTGGCACGCTGCGCCGCGACGTAGGCGCACAGCTCCTCCGGTGCGAGGTCGCCCGGCGGTGGGATGACCAGACAGGCCCCGTTCAGCAGCGGGGCCCACACCTCCAGCGTCGACGCGTCGAACGCCAGCGGCGCGTACTGGACGAACACGTCGTCGGGGCGGACCGGCAGAAAGCCGTTCTCCACCACCAGCCGCAGCACGGCCTGGTGCGGTACGCACACCCCCTTGGGGCGGCCGGTGGACCCGGAGGTGTAGGCGAGGTAGGCGAGATGGTCCGGGCCGGCGTGGTGGTCGGGGGACGCGACCGGCCCTTCGTCCACGACGTCCTCCACCGTCAGGCCCCGGCAGCCCGTCGGCAGGTCGGACATCCCCGAGGACGTGGTGAGCACCAGGTCGACGGCCGCGTCGCGCAGGATCGCGGCGCGGCGCTGCGGTGGATAGCGTTCGTCGAGCGCGACGTACGCGGCGCCGCACCGGAGGACAGCCAGCAGGCCGACCACGGCTGCGGCGGAACGGGGCAGGTGCACGCCGACCACCGCCCCCGGTACGGTGCCCGCCCGCTGCAACCGGCGGGCGAACCGGTCGACGCGGCGGTGCAGTTCGCCGTAGGTCAGCTCACCGTCCCAGGCCCGTACGGCCGGCCGGGCGGAATACCGTGCGGCGATCTGCTGGAACAGCTCGTCCATCATCGCGTGGCACGCTCCCCCAGTCGCGCCGCCAGCAGGGCGAGCAGCGGTTCGGGTGCGCTCAGGAACTCGTAGTGGCCCCCCGCGAGGACGTCGAACCGCACGTCGTCGCTGTAGTGCTGCCATCCGCGCAGCTCAGCCTCGGTCACCTCGGGGTCGTCGGCCCAGTGCAGCACCGTGACGGCCATCGGGACCGGTGCCGGCTCGTCGAGTCGGTAGTAACGGTTGGCCTCGAGGTCCGCACGCAGTACCGCCATGCTGAGTGCCAGCATCGCGGGGTCGGGCTGACCGCCGCGCCGCACCGTGAGGGCGGCCAGTTCGTCGAGCAGTTCCTCGTCGGTGAGGGTCAGGAACCGATCGTGCGGGCAGTGGTGCGGAGCGACCTGGGCCGAGACCACGAGGCTGGCCGGGAACGGCATCCGGTCGACGGGCAGGCGACGTGCCGTCTCGTACGCCGGTAACGCCCCGGCACAGTGCCCGAAGAAGGCGAACGGTCGGTCGAGCAGCGGTAGCAGTTGTTCGGCCAGCACGTCCGCCAACTGCGCGTAACTGCGGTAGTGGGGTTCCCGGACACGGTTCTCCCGGCCAGGTAGCTGCACCAGGCACACCTCGATGCCGTCGATCCAGCGGGGCCACTGGTTGAACATCGACGCACCCATACCGGAGTACGGGAAGCAGAAGATGCGGCCGACGGACTCGTCGGACGGGTCGCGCAGCAGCCAGCGGTTACGCTTCACGACCCGGCCCCCCACGGCGGCGGGCCGGGTGGTCGCCCAGCGAATGTGTCATCCGTCCTCTTCCTGCGTCGGGTACATCGGTGCCGAGCCGGTCCCGCACAGCAGAGGTAGCTGCTGGCGGATGAGATCGCCGAGCTGCGCTGCCCGGTCGCGGTAGTAGAAGTGGTCACCAGGCAGCAGGACGGTGGTCGCGGGCCCGAGGGTCAGCTCCTCCCAGCCGCGCAGGTGCTCGGAAGTGATGTCGGGGTCGGCGTCTCCGGCGACGACGAACATCGGGCAGGTCAGGGGTTGCGGCGACTCGACGTGCCGCGCAGCCAGCAGCGTGTCGGAGCGGAGCGCCTGGATCGCGAGGCGCCGCATCTCCGGGTCGTCGAGGATCTCCTCGGTGACGCCGTTCTCCGCCCGGAGGACGGCGACCCACTGTTCGACGCCGCGTGATTCGATCTCGTCGGCGCGCAGTTTCCGGAACGCCGTCGGCAGGGCCGACGAGATCACCAGAAGTTCGACGTGACGGCCGGATCGGGTGAGCCGGTGTGCCAACTCGAAGCAGAGCAGCCCGCCCAGGCTGTGCCCGAGGAGCACCAGGTTGCCGGTGGTGTGCTGGTCGATGTCCTGCGCCAGCTGATCGGCGAGATCGTGCAGGCTGGCCGTGGGCGGCTCACCGATGCGTGGTCCCCGTGCCGGGTACTGGAGGACGAGCGTCTCGTCGGCGGTGGGTGCCAGGTGCCGCAGCAACTCGTGTACGGAGTAGGCGCTGCCGCCGCCGTACGGCGCCACCACCACGGTACGGGTGGTGGGGCGGCTGGGCTCGCTGGCATCGCCGCGGTACCGCCACAGCCCACGCGTTATCGGCTCCAGCGCCATGCGGCACACTCTCTTTCATCAATGGATCTCGGCCCAGTGAAGCACTCGGCTGTGGAACCACTGTGGAATCGGCGTGGAAGGCAACGGCCGGTCCTCGGTCGGGGAGACACGTCGGGGCAGCCGGCCCGCGCGGTGCCGAACCTCCACCGATGGTGGAGGCTCAGCGCTCGTCCTCCACCATCGGTTGAAGACAGGCCGCCGCATCAACGACATGATCGGAGAACTCGCCGGGCCGCTGTTCTCCGGTGCGCGGCTGGGCCGTGCCGCAACGGCACTGGCCGAGCAGGCACCGCCGAACTGGCCGGGCTCACCGTCAGCGCCGTGCTTGCGTCACCGCGAGTAAAGGGGATGAGCATGACCCCAACCGAATCGCGCCGTAGTGTCGGGGGCGGGGCCGAGACCCTGCTGGCCGGCTTCGCCCACTCCGTGCGTCGTCACCGCGACCGGACTGCCGTCGTCGCGGACGGGCGAGTGCTCACCTACACCGAACTGGACCAGGCCGCCGAGGCGCTGGCCGCGCACATTCAGGCCCGGACCGTCGTTCCTGGCGCCCACGTCGGCATCTACCTGCCCCGTACCGCTGACCTGGTCTTGGCGGCGATCGCGGTGATCAAGGCGGGCTGCTCGTACATTCCGCTCGATCCGGCGAACCCCCGGGCCCGGCTGGAACGCATCCTCGCCGTGGCCGAACCCTCCCTGGTCATCACGACGAGCGACCTGGCGGGCGACCTGCCACCGGGCACCGCGGTGATCCGGCTGGACCATGACCGACCAGGGGATCTGCGCTACTCACCGCCGTCGGTGGCTCCCTCCGCCTGCGCGTACATGATCTTCACTTCGGGCACGACCGGCCAGCCCAAGGGCGTGCGGATATCCCACGACAACGTTCTCCATCTGTTCGACGCGATGGATGCACTCTTCGCGTCCGATGGTCACGACGTGTGGTCGATGTTCCATTCCTTCGCGTTCGACTTCGCTGTCTGGGAGATGTGGGGGCCGCTGCTCCACGGCGGTTCCGTGGTCGTCGTACCGGAGCCCGTCGTCCGCGACCCGGCCGCGTTCCGGAAACTGCTGCGGGACCAGAGAGTGACGGTGCTCAGCCAGACGCCGACCGCCTTCACCCAGTTCGTCGCCGAGGAGCTGAAGCACGACGACAGGTTGTCGGTGCGCCGGGTCGTGCTGGGCGGCGAGGCGCTGCGCTTCTCCAGCCTGGCGCCGTGGGTCGCCAAGTACGGTGACGAGGCCGTCGAGCTTATCAACCTGTACGGCATCACCGAGACGACCGTCATCTCCTCCTACCGGCGGATACACGAAGCCGACCTGCGCCAGGGGGCGAGCCTCATCGGGGTACCGCTGCCGAACTCCTCCTTCCTGCTGGTCGACGACCACCTCCGTCCGGTACCAGCAGGCGACATGGGTGAGATCGTCATCATCGGTCCGGGTGTCGGACTCGGGTACCACGCGCAGCCGGAGCTGACCCGGCAACGGTTCATCGAGCTGACCGACGCTGACGGGCAGGCCACCCGTGGCTACCGTTCAGGTGACCTCGCCCGGCTCCGACCGGACGGCGACTTCGAATACCTGGGTCGGGCCGACGACCAGGTCAAGATCCGCGGGCTCCGGATCGAGCTCGGCGAGGTCGAGGCCGCGCTGGTCCGGCATCCGGCGGTACACGCCGGCGCGGTGGCCGTCCGCACCCTGCCGACCGGGGACGAGGCCCTCGTCGGATACGTCGTGCCCGCCGACGGGACAGCGCCGGACCCGCGTCGGCTCCGCGACGACCTCTCGCTGGTCCTGCCCGGGTACATGGTGCCGGCGACGTTCGTGCTGCTGGACGTTCTTCCCCACACCGTCAACGGAAAGCTCGACCGGACGGCCCTGCCGGACCCGGTCCTGGCCGCCGTCGCCAGTCGCGCGCCACGGTCGTTGGTGGAGGAGCTGCTCTGTCAGCTCTTCGCCCAGGTGCTCGGCCGCCCCGTGGTGGACCCGGACGACAACTTCTTCGTACTGGGGGGACACTCGCTGTCCGCTGTTCGCCTGGTCAGGCGGATCAGAGCGGTCCTCGGCCTGGAGGTGAGCATCCAGGAGCTGTTCGCGTCGCCCACCGTCGCCGCCCTCGCCGCGAAGAGGACCGCCGCGGCCGACCGTCCTCCACTGGTCCGACAGAACCACCGCGACGCGGTGCCCCTGTCGACCGCGCAGCGGTATCTCTGGTCCCGGCACCAGACGGCCGGCGATCAGGGGGCGTACGTGCTCCACCTGACCGGTCGGGTCGACGTGGCGGCGCTGGACGCCGCGCTCACGGATGTCGTACGCCGGCACGCCGTGCTCCGGACCCTGTTCCCGGAAGAGCACGGCACGCCGGTCGCGCGGACCGCCGACGCCGACGCGGTCCAGCCGCTGTTGGTCGTCGATCACGTCACCGGGGAGAAGCTGGCCGACTCCGTCGCGGCGGTCGCCGAGGAGCCCTTCGACCTCCAGCGGAATCCCGCCGTCCGGGCCAGGCTGTTCGTCGTGGACGAGAACCGCTCGGCGGTGGTGCTCGTCCTGCACCACATCGCCGCCGACGAGTGGTCGTGGCAGCCGCTGCTGCGCGACCTGGCCGAGGCGTACGGTGCCCGGCTCGCCGGGCACCCGCCATCCTGGCAGCCGCTGCCGGTGCAGTACGCCGACCACGTCCGGTGGCAGCAGGAGCTGCTGGGCGACGCCGACGATCCGGACAGCGTCGTGGCGCGGCAGTCGGCCTTCTGGACGGGCTACCTGGACGGCATGCCGGACGCGCTCGCGCTGCCGTACGACCGGACCGGGGCGACCGACTCGCGGTCGGGCATCGACCCGGTCGTGGTCGACATCGACGCCGACCTGCATGCCCGGCTCGCCGGACTGGCCGGTGCCAGCGGCACGACCGTCACCATGGTGCTGAAGGCGTCGGTGGCCGCACTGCTGACCCGGGTCGGCGCGGGCACCGATCTGCCGCTCGCGGTCACGGTGCCCGGTCGGGCCGAGGCCGCCCTGGAACAGCTCGTCGGACCCTTCGCCAACACGCTGGTCACCCGCGTGGACACCGGCGGCGACCCGACCTTCGCGGAACTGCTGGTCCGGGTGCGGACCGCGGAGCTGGCCGCACACGCGCACCAGGACCTGCCCTTCGAACGGCTGGTCGAGCAGCTCGACCCGGTGCGCTCGACCGGCCGCCATCCGCTGGCCCAGGTCATGACGGGCGGCCGACCCACGATGCCCTGCGGCGTCGACCTGCCCGGCCTCGGCGTGGCGGCGGAGCCGATCGGCACGCACACCGCGGTATTCGACCTGTCGTACCGGTTCGTGGAACGACGCGACGCGGACGGCCAGCCGCAGGGGGTGCTCGGCTCGGTGGAGTACCGAGCCGACCTGTTCCGCCGGGAGACCGTGGAGCGGCTCGCGGCGGATCTGGCAGGTCTGTTGGCACAGGTGGCCGCTCACCCCGCCGCTCGGCTGAGTCAGCTCGACGCCCGGTGAGCCCCACCGGCGAACCAAGGGCTCAGGGACATCCTGGACCAGAGAATCGCCCAAACAAATCGACAGATTGCAATATACGGGAGTCGACTGGATCGCTACGCTGTGGCGAAGCAGCTGCGGAGGAGATCCAGTATGACCAATATCCTGGGGCGGCTCGCGGCAGCGGTCGTCGTTGCTGTCGTATTGCCGGTGAGCGTCGCGGCGACGCCCGCCGCCGCAGCGGTGCCGCCCGGCACGGTGTCCGGCATCGACGTGTCCACCTGGCAGGCCGGCATCGACTTCGTCGACGTCCGGGCCGACGGCTACCAGTTCGCCATCGTGAAGGCCGGCGGCTCCCAACTGTCCGACGGGCCGTACATCGGCTCGCAGTACGCGATCCAGGTCAACGGCGCACGGGCGGCGGGGCTCCGGGTCGGCCACTACTGGCTGGCCGGAGACTTCCAGACCCCCGTGCAGGCCGCCGACTACTTCGCCGACCACCTGCACGACTACCGACCCGGTGACGTGATCGCGCTGGACAACGAGGTGCTCGACGACTCGACGAGGCTGTGGAACGACGCCGACGTCGTGACGTTCTTCCAGCGCATGCGCGACCGGGTCGGCAACCATGTGCCCTGGGTGTACATGGGCGCGGCCGACCTGCGCTCGAGGACGTGGCCGCAGACGATCGCCGCCGGCGTGAAACTCTGGGTGGCGATGTGGGGCGCCAACAACGGCAGCTACCCCGGCGAGCCGAACCTGGGCGGCGCCTATCCGACCTGGAGCGCCCACCAGTACACCTCGGCGGGCTCGACCGGCGGGATCGCACGGGTGGATCTGAACGTGGCCAAGCCGGAGGCGTTCGAGATCGTCGACGACCTGCCGACCGACCCGCCGCCGGACGACCCGCTGCCCAAGACCACCACCGAGCAGGACGGCGTACCCGGCCCGGTGATGTGGATGCGCGCCCAGAACTGGCTGTCGATGGAGTTCGGCTACACCGGTCCGATCGACGGCGTGCCCGGGGTGAACACGTACGCGGCCCTGCAACGGGCCATGCGCGGCTACGGCTACACCGGCCCCATCGACGGCGTGCCGGGTACGAACACCTGGAAGGCGGTGCAGCGACTCGCCGCCGGCTGGGGCTACACCGGCCCGATCGACGGGGTGATGGGGCCGAACTCGTGGCGCGGCTTCGCCCGGTTCCTCAACCAGGACCGGTGGGACTGACGCCGACTACGCCGCATCGAGTGAGCGGGCCGCGCCGGTCCGCTCACCCCGTCGAAGCACTCCCGTGCCCGCCACCTGGGCTGACGCACTACCGTCAGTGAGCGGCCCGTCAGCCCATCCGCTCGCGCAGGATCGAGACGCCGTCACCGGAGAGTTCGTCGCAGTACGTGTCACGCCCGGTCATCGCCATCGTCAACGCGAGGGTGGTGCCCGACACCAGTGGGCCGGTGCCGCAGGCGAACGGGCCATCGGTGGCGACGAGCCGCAGCCCGCCGATGCGTCCTTTCGCCACGACGACCTGGTCGGTTTTCCGGTAGTACTCGGCGACCCTGATGACCGTCTCGATCGGGTACGCGTGACGCAGCCCCAACGGCCGGCGGATGTCCTCACCGTGGACGATCGTCTCGCCGAGCATCGCCAGCAGCGGAAGCGGCGGCTTGGTACGGCTCATGACGACAGCGCGGAACCGCGCCAGCGTCTCGGCCGGGTCGGCGCCCAACTGCTCGTCGAGGCGCATCCTCACCTGCTTGTCGAAGTCGAACCGGCAGCGGACGACGCCGGCGAACCACTGCCAGCCGTTGAGGCTGGCGGCGGCGGTGAGGTGGGCGAGCACCTCGCGGACGGTGAACCCGGCGCACAGCGACGGCGTCGCGAACCGCTGCGCCGGCAGGTCGGCGAGGTTGGCCGCCAGGGCGGCGCGCTCGGCGTGGATGCGCGCCCAGGTGTCGCTCCCACGGTCGGCGCGGCGGCCCTCGTACTGCTGGTTGGTCATGCGAACGGTCTTCCTGTCGGTACGCACCGGATCCGTGTTGATCCGGCTGTCAGGAGTGGAGACTGTCGCCACGCGCCGCGATCGTCGCTCATCCGCAAAAAAATCGCCTTCGACGTATAGCCGATCCATCCCGGACACGGGCGGTTGGACGAAGGGCCGGATGGGGCCGTTCACGACGAACTCGTTCGCGGTGACGACGGCCGTCCGCCGGGAAAGGCCCGCAACGCTGAGTCACCGCGCAGGCCGAGCGGGAGAACCCCTGCACGCTGGGTGACGAGCCCCCACGTCGGCCTGAAACACGCTTTTAACTCGAGAAACTTCAAGATCTCTATTGCCTCCTGGTGTCTGCGCAGGTCAAGATCCCCTTAAGCAAAAAGTGGTCCGCTCCCGGGCGTCACCAGCGCTTTACACGCGCCTCGCTCGCGGTCGGCGGATCCACGAGAGGAGTAACGTGCAGTCACACACAAAGTCAACGACCCTTCGCTCCCGCGGAGCCATGGCCGCCGCCGTGACGGCCGCGCTGGCCGGCTCGATCCTCACCGCTCCGTCCGTTGTCTCCGCTGCCGCGCCCGAGGGACCGGGGCAGGGCAGCTGCAAGATCGCCGACGACCCGTCCTGGTCGGGCTGGAGCAACCACGAGCAGGTCGGCGAGAAGCTGGCGCAGATCGAGCGCACCAGCGGCGGCCGGGTGGACGTCGAGGTGGTCGGGAAGTCGGCGGAGGGCCGGGACCTGTACTCGGCCCGGGTCGGCACCGGTGACAAGGTGCTGCTGGTCACCAGCGCGATCCACGGCAACGAGCGGACCGGCACCGAGGCGCTGCTCAACATCCTCAAGCACCTGGGCAGCGCTGGCGACGCGCAGACGCGGAAGATCCTCAGCGAGGTCACCTTCGTCGCCATGCCGATGACCAACCCCGACGGCGGCGAGCTCAACCGGCGCATCAACGTGCAGTCCTGGGACGACACGGTCGCGGAGTTCCCGCAGCTCGCCGGTGCCCCGCGCGCCTGGTACCACCGGCTCAACGGCGACGGCATCGACCTGCCCGGCTTCGACCTGAACCGGGACTTCAACCCGGACCTCGACTACGTGCCGAACGCCGCCGACCTGCCGGGCCGCGACACCGACGCCGGGTTCTTCCTCGCCCCGGAGTCGCGGGCCACCCGTGACGTCTACGTGGGTCTGCAGGCGGAGAAGGGCGGCGTCGACGCGTACATCGACCTGCACCACATGGGGCCGTGCAACCGGATCACCGGCGGTGAGCAGGACGGCAACCTGATCAACGTCACGCTCGACTACCCGCCGCTGGGCGTGCAGGACGGCGCCAAGTACAAGGCGGAGTGGCCGGCGCTGGACCAGGACAAGTCCCGTCGTTACGCCCTCACCGTCGCCAACGGCATGCTCGAGAAGTACGGCAGCCAGTCGAAGCTCGCGGCCATCGGCCGGTACCTCCACCCGGACGCCCGGGAGTACGCGGGCCAGGGTCGCTCGGCGTTCGCCCTCAACGGCACCGGTACGGTGCTGTTCGAGGTGCGCGGCCAGCAGGACGACCTGGGCCAGAAGCAGAGCGGCATGCTGGTGCAGAGCGTGCAGACCGGCATCCAGTCGCTGATCGACGGTCTGGCCGACGGCACCGTCGACCAGGTCGAGGGTGACGACTTCTTCGACCTGCCCGACTACGGCTGGGACACCACGAACGACTGACGTTCCCTGATCGCTGGCGGCCCCCGGAGCTCCTGCTCCGGGGGCCGCTCGCATCAGCAGGTGCGAACCGGTTTCCTGTCGCCAATCCCCGGGGAGGAATCGGAACTCCTGACGTCCGGCCTTCACCGTCCGTGACACCTGCGCGATGATCGGGCGGTGAGCCCGGAGGAGTTGCATCAGGCGGCGCGTCGGTACCTGATCCAGCGGTACGACACGCTGACCGGCGCGTACGCGAAACTGCCCAATCAAGGCCGAGCAGCTGACGGCTACCACTACACCGACGATGCCCGACGCGTCTTTCCCCGGTACCGGGCCGTGGAAGCGTTCCTGGAACAGGTCGAACGGCTCGACCCCGACCGGCTCCCCGACTGGTCGAATCTCACGATCGCATTACTGCGGTCGGCCTATGACGCCCGCTCTCCGTTCACCGACGGGCAAGATCAGGTTGGGGCCGAGGTGATCCGCGACGAGCGCCGGCGGTTCGCCTCCGTCATCCGCAGTTGGAGCGCTGGCGGCGAGCCTCTGGGCTATCGTCGTGTGCTGACCGATGAGGAGTCCGCAGACTGGCGGCGACGCCTGCAGCGGCGATGGGCCCTGACGGATGTCTGGCACCCGCTGTTGCCAGACCCGGTGCCGAGCGATGTCCTGGTGCTTCAGGAGCCCTGCATGTGGGAGGAGCACGGCAGTGCACGGGTCCGGCAGGCTTTACGGGATGTGGGCACCGGACGCGTCGTCGAGCTACGAGAGTCCGGACCCGACTATTTGCTCGATCTGGATCTGGTTACCACCAGGTACAACGGCGCCGAAGGCGTATGGAGCGACGACAGCCTGACCTGGATCGCATACGCCTCCCAGAAAGGACCGTAGCGTTCGGTGGGCTGTTGTCCACCGCCCTGCCAGCAAGATGGCCAGACATCGATCAATGGCGCTGGCCTGGCTGGTAGCTCGCGCTCATCGACAGCCGGCGGCGCCCCACGCCGAGGGGCGGCGCACCCGAAAGGACGTCACCGACATGCACCCCCAGCGAAACACGTCGAACGGATTGGCCGCCTACGGTCAGACCAGGAGGGCCGGTCTCATCTCCGCGCCCAGGTTTATCCCGCCGACCACCCGGCCGCCACTGGGGTCGTAGACGTCGGTGGTGTTGTTGCGTCGCATCAGCTCCCGGGCCGGGGGCGGCAACGGGGGCGGGTCGTCCATGGCCACCCGAATCTCCCGGGCGGTCACGATCAGCCGATGGGCCAGGGCGGCGGCGTCGACGTCCGCCCGGATCCGGCCGTACTCCCAGCCGGCGGTGGTCAGGTCGAACACCTCGAACAGCCGGGCCAGCAGCGGGGTCGGATCGGTCAGCCGGACGAGCCGGGACGCCCCGGCGCCGAGCACCGTGGCCGCCGCCGCCACCTGCACGTACGGATGGAAGCCGCACGGCAGCGCGTACAGGGGCGACCGCAGCGCGGGCCCGGCCTCCTTCCACAGCGGCCGGTAGTTCCGGCGGTTGACCAGGTGCCGGCGTCCGGTGCGCTGGTGGAGGTCGGAAACCTGGGCGAGGAGGTCGGCGTGGGCCTCGTCGGCGACCTGGCCCACGATCCTGGCCGCGACGACCACGCCGTCGTCACCGTCCAGCAGCCGGGTGACCGCGTCGACCTGCTCCCCGGCCGGAACCCGCACGCCGGCGCCAAACCGCTGCTGGACGTCCCGGAACAGGGCCTCCTGTCGGCCAGGATCCTGCTGGACCTGGTTCCTACCCAGCACCCGCTGGAGCCACCGCATGTCGCCTCGTCTCCGCAGCCGTCTCAGACCCTGGCAAATGTTAGCCGAGCGTCCCGGTCCTTTCGGTGTCGGCGTGGTCCGTCCCCACCGAAGTGGGACGTGCGGCGCGGGCAAACGCCGCGACGTCGCCGATCACCGTGATGGCGGGTGGGCGGAGTCGGTGCGCGGCGGCGACGTCGGCGATGTCGTCCAGCCGGCCGGTGAGCACCCGCTGCGCGGCGGTGCCGCCGTTCTCGATGCTGGCCGCCGGGGTCGCCGCGTCCATGCCGTGGGCGAGCAGCGCGGCGGTCACCTCGGGCAGCGTCTGCACGGCCATGAGCAGCACGATCGTGGTGTTGGCGCGGGCCACTCCGGCCCAGTCGACGGTGCTGCCCGGATCGCCCGGGGGCAGGTGGGCCGAGACGACGGTGAAGCCCTGGGTCAGGCCCCGGTGGGTGACCGGCACCCCCGCCAACTCCGGTACGGAGATCGAGCTGGAGATGCCGGGTACCACCTCGACCGGGACGCCCGCCGTCTGGCAGGCCAGGACCTCCTCCATACCCCGGCCGAAGACGAAGGAGTCGCCGCCCTTGAACCGGACCACCCGGTGCCCGGCGCGGGCCTCCTCGACGAGGATCTCGTTGATCCGCTCCTGCGGGACGAACGCGCCCCGGGGCACCTTGGACACGTCGATCACCCGTACGCCGGGGCGCAGTTCGCGCAGCAGCGCGTGCGGCACCAGTCGGTCGGCGACCACGACGTCGGCCTCGGCGAGTCGGTCGAGTCCGCGCCGGGTCACCAGGTCGGGGTCGCCGGGGCCGGCGCCGACCAGGGTCACCCGCCCGATGACCGGGTCGTCCGGCAAGGTGGGAGCAGACCCGGCAGTCGGAGCGTCCGGCGGGGTGGGAGCAGTCGCGACGACCGGGGCGTCCGGCGAGGTCGGAGCGGACACGACGGCCGGGGTGGGAACAGGCACGACGGCCGGGACGTCCGGCGAGGTCGGAGCAGGCAGGGCGGTGGGGGTGACCGCGCGACGCGGCGCGGGCAGCGGCGTGCCGGTGTGGTGGCGGTGCGCGGCGGCGGCGAACCCGGCCGCCAGGTGGGGGTGACCGGCCCAGTGTACGTGCAGGTAGGAGGCGTGCACGGCGCCGTCGGGGCCGGTGACGAAGCCGTCCACCGCACCGGTGGTGGTGCCGTGGGCGACCGACGGGCGGGGCCGGAACCGCCAGGCGTGCGCCGGCTCGCCGGTCGGCTCGACCCGGGTGCGGTGGAACTCGTGCCCGGTGACCACGTCGTCGGCGTCGGTCAGCACGCTGGTGGTGACCGCGCGGGCCTCCCGGTAGCCGAGGACGAGCCGGTCGGTCATTCGGGCGGTGGCGTCCAGCACCCCGGCCATCGGCGCGCCGTCGAGTTCCCGGGTGAGGTAGAGCAGGCCGGCGCACTCGGCCACCACGGGCAGCCCGGCGGCGGCGCCGGCCGCCACCGCCGTACGCATCGGCTGGTTGGCGGAAAGGTCGGCCGCGTACACCTCGGGGAAGCCGCCGCCCAGGTAGAGCCCGGCGCAGTCGACGGGCAGCGCCTCGTCACGCAGCGGATCGACGGTGGCCAGGCGCAGTCCGGCGGCGGTGAGCAGTTCGTCGGTCTCGGCGTACCGGAAGGTGAAGGCCGCGCCGGACGCGACCGCGACGGTCGCGTCGGCGGTGAACCCGCCGAGTTCGGCGACCGGGTCCCAGGCCGGTCCGGTGAGGGCGGGCGCGCGGCGGGCGACCGCGAGCACCGCGTCGAGGTCCACCCCGGCGGCGACGTGCGCGGCGAGCGCGTCGACGGTACGGCGGGCCGCGGCGGCCCGTTCGGCGACCGGGACCAGCCCGAGGTGCCGGCTGGGCGTGTCCAGCGACGCGTCCCGGCGCAGCGCGCCGAGCACCGGCACGCCGGTGGCGACGAGGGCTTCCCGGATCTCCGCCTCGTGGGTGGCGGAGCCGACCTTGTTCAGGATCACCCCGGCGACGGTGAGTCGCTGGTCGAAGGTGGCGAAGCCGTGCACCAGGGCGGCGATGCTGCGGGAGGCGCCGGACACGTCGACGACCAGCAGCACCGGGGTACGGGTGAGCCGGGCGACGTGGGCGGTGGAGGCGAAGCCGGCGCGGCCGACGGCCCCGTCGAGCAGGCCCATCACGCCCTCGATCACCGCGACGTCGGCGGGTGCGCCCACCGTGGCGCCGTGCAGCAGGAGCGGGACGACGCGCTGTTCGCCCTGGAGGAACGGGTCGAGGTTGCGGCCCCGGCGGCCGGTGGCGAGTTCGTGGTAGCTCGGGTCGATGTAGTCGGGGCCGACCTTGTGGCCGCTGACCGTCAGCCCACGCTGCCGCAGGGCCGCCATCAGGCCGGTGGCGACGGTGGTCTTGCCCTGTCCGGAGGCCGGGGCGGCGACCAGGATCCGGGGCGGCGCGGTCACCATTCGATCCCCCGTTGGCCCTTCTGGCCCGCGTCCATCGGGTGTTTGATCTTGGTCATCTGGGTGACCAGGTCGGCGGCGTCGACCAGACGCGGGTCAGCGTCGCGGCCGGTGATGACGACGTGCTGCCGGCCGGGACGCTCCGCGAGGGTGGTCACCACGTCGTCGACGTCGACCCAGCCCCACTTCATCGGGTAGGTGAACTCGTCGAGGACGTACAGGTCGTGCTCGTCGGCGGCGATCCGGCGCTTGATCTCCGCCCAGCCCTCGGCGGCCTGCGCGGCGTGGTCGGCCTCGGTGCCCTGGGTGCGGCTCCAGCTCCACCCGGCGCCCATCTTGTACCAGGACACCGGGCCGCCCTGGCCGGTCTCCTCGTGCACCCGGCCGAGCGTGGTGAGGGCGTGCTCCTCCCCCACCGTCCACTTGGCGCTCTTGACGAACTGGAACACGGCGATCGACCAGCCCTGGTTCCACCCGCGCAAGGCCAGCCCGAACGCGGCGGTGGACTTGCCCTTCATCTCCCCGGTGTGCACGATCAGCAGCGGCCGGTTGCGCCGCTGCCGGGTAGTGAGGCCGTCCTCGGGGACGGTGACCGGTTGACCCTGTGGCATCAGGCTGCCCCGCTTCCGTGTCGGACGGCGGTGCGGGACCGCACCGCCTGGGTGAGGGTGGGCGCGGCGACGTCCTCCAGTGGCAGGTGTTCACCGGCCAGGGTCGCGGCGAGTTCGGCGGCCAGCCGCATCCGGATCCGGCCCTGCTCGCAGTCGACCACCACGGCAGGCACGCCGTCGGCGGCAAGCAGCCGGGCGCTGCGCAGGGCACGCGGCAGCGCATCCGGTCCGGCGGTGGCGCGGCCGTCGGTGACCACGACGAGCAGCGGACGCCGCCGGGGGTCCCGGATCGCCTCGACGCGCAGCACCTCACGGGCGCGCAGCAGTCCCTCGGCCAACGGGGTCCGGCCCCCGGTCGGCAGGGCCTCCAGTCGGGCCGCCGCCACGTCCACGCTGGACGTCGGCGGCAGGGTCAGTTCCGCGTCGGTGGCCCGGAAGGTGACCAAACCGACCTTGTCGCGCCGCTGGTAGGCGTCGAGCAGCAGGGACAGCACGGCCGCTTTCACCGCGCCGATCCGCTGCCGGGCCCCCATCGAGCCGGAGGCGTCCACACAGAACAGGATCAGGTTGCTCTCCCGGCCCTGGCGTACCGGCAGGCGGACGTCACCGGGCCGGACCAGGACGCCGGGGCCACGGCGGCCCCGGGCACGCTGGTGCGGGGCGGCGGCCCGCAGCGTCGCCACCAGGTGGGGTCGGCCCGTCGCGGGGCCGCTGGGGCGGACGGTGCCCACGGTCCGGCCGACCGAGGTGACGGCGGCGGAGCGACGGCCGGCGGTGCCGGCACCGGTACCGGCGACGGTCAGCAGCCGGGCCCGGTAGGGCGCGCCCGCCGGCACCGGCGTCGGGGTACCCGGCGCGGACCCGGACGGTCCGGACGGTTCCCCGGTGGACGGCTGTCCGGCCGGTGGGGTGTCCTGTCCGCCGCCGGAGGGGCCCTCGGGGCCGCCCGGGTCGTCCGGCCCACCCGGGTCGTCGGGGCCACCGGGGTCATCCGGTCCGTCGGGGTCGGTGGGGTCATCCGGGCCGGCTGGCGGCTCCGGGTCCTCCGGTGGCGGGGGTGGCTCGTCGAGGCCGGCCTCGCTGAGCGACCGCTCCAGTTCGGCCTGGTCCTGCTGGGGCGGGTCGAACGGGTTGCGGCGACGTCGGTGCGGCAGCGCCAGCCGGGCCGCGACCCGGACGTCGCCGACCTGCACGTCGGTCCGCCCGCACCAGGCCGCGTGGGCCATCGCCGTACGGGCGATGACCAGGTCGGCGCGCATCCCGTCGACCTCCGCGGCGGCGCAGAGCGCGGCGATGCGCCCGACGGTGTCGTCGTCGAGGCGGACCTTCGGCAGCAGGGCCCGCGCCTGGGCGACCCGCTCGCCGAGGGCGGCGTCGGCGTCGGCGTAGCGGGCGGCGAAAGCGTCCGGGTCGGCCTCGTAGGCCAGCCGCCGCCGCATCACCTCGGCCCGCACCTGCGGGTCCCGACTGGCGGCGACCTCGACAGTCAGGCCGAACCGGTCGAGCAGCTGCGGACGCAGTTCCCCCTCCTCGGGGTTCATCGTGCCCACCAGCACGAACCGGGCGGCGTGGGTGACCGACACGCCCTCCCGTTCCACCGTGGCGCGGCCCATCGCCGCCGCGTCGAGCAGCACGTCGACCAGGTGGTCGTGCAGCAGGTTGACCTCGTCGACGTAGAGCAGACCCCGGTGCGCGCCGGCCAGCAGGCCCGGGTCGTAGGCGGTGACGCCCTCGCTGAGGGCGCGCTCGAGGTGCAGCGCACCGAGGACCCGGTCCTCACTGGCGCCCACCGGCAACTCCACCAGCCGGGCGGGACGCACCCGCACGGTCACCGGCTCGGGGTGCGGGCCGTCCGGGCAGCGTGGGTCGACCGCCGCCGGGTCGCAGGAGAACCGGCAGCCCTCGACCACCTCGACCGGGGGCAGCAACGCGGTCAACGCCCGCACAGCGGTGGACTTCGCGGTGCCCTTCTCGCCCCGGACCAGCACCCCGCCAATCGCGGGTGAGACGGCGCAGAGACTGAGGGCCAACGCCATGTCGTCCATCCCGACGACGGCGGAGAACGGATACGACCGCACGGTCAGCACCTTTCACCTCGCACGGGTCTCCTCGCCCGCGACCGGCCAACGACCGCACCGCCGGAGGAGTCCGCCGGCAGCACGAGACGGCGGGGCGAGTGTCTGGCTTTCCGCCCGACGACCTCGCCGGACGGATCACAGTGGCGGGACCGCCCCGGATTCGCCGGCCCGTCCGAGCCGACTCACCGGTGTTCCTCACCGCGCCGTCGCCGCCGATGATGTCACATCCACCCCCGCCACGACAGGTGCCGATCATCCTCGGCTACCGTTCGACCGCGTGAGCCTCTCGACACCCGCGGACCTGGTCACCGTGGCCGGCGTCGGCGCCGACGGCTGGACCGGCCTCAGCCCGGCGGTCCGCCAAGCGGTGACCGACGCCCAGGTCGTCATCGGCGGCCGGCGCCACCTCGACCTGCTGCCCGAATCGGTCGGCGCCGAGCGGGTGCCCTGGCCGACGCCCCTACTGCCCGCCCTGCCCGGCCTGCTCGCCGCCCACGCCGGCCGGCGGATCTGCGTCCTGGCCAGCGGTGATCCGATGTGGTTCGGCATCGGCACCCACCTGGTGGGGCTGCTCGGGCCGGACCGGGTGCACGTCCTGCCGCACCCGTCGTCGATCTCCCTGGCCTGTGCCCGGCTGGGCTGGCCGGTGGAGCGGGTCACCGTGCACAGCGCGGTCGCCCGGGACCTGGACCGGGTCCGCCGCGACCTCACCCCGGGACGGCGGCTGCTGGTGCTCAGCACCGACGCGCAGACCCCCGCCGCGCTGGCCCGCCTGCTGACCGACACCGGGTACGGGCCTAGCGAACTGACCGTCCTGGCCGCCCTCGGCGCCGACCGGGAGCAGCGCACCACCGGCACCGCGCGGGGCTGGACGGCCACCCCCGGTGACCCGCTCAACGTGGTCGCCGTCCGGGTGGTCGCCGCCGACGGGACGCGGACGCTGTCCACGGTGCCGGGGCTGCCCGACGACGCGTACGACCACGACGGCGCGCTGACCAAACGGGAGGGCCGCGCGCTCGCCCTGTCCCGCCTCGCCCCCACCGGCGGCGAGCTGCTGTGGGACGTCGGCGCGGGGTGCGGCAGCATCGGCGTCGAGTGGCTGCGCGCCGACCCGACCGGGCAAGCGATCGCGGTGGAGAGCCGACCCGAGCGGGCCGCCCGGATCGCCACGAACGCCCGCGCGCTTGGCGTGCCGCAGCTCCGGATCGTCGAGGGCCGGGCCCCGGAGGCGCTGGCCGACCTGCCCACCCCGGACGCGGTCTTCGTCGGGGGTGGACTCAGCGCGCCGGGGCTGTTCGACGCCGTGTGGACCGCGCTGCGGCCCGGCGGCCGGCTGGTCGCGCACGCGGTGACCCTCGAGGGCGAGCGGGAACTCGGCGAGCGGGCCGCCCGGCTCGGCGGCGACCTGACCCGCCTCGCCGTGGAACGGGCCGAGCCGCTGGGCGGCTTCACCGGCTGGAAACCGGCCCGGCCGCTGGTGCAGTGGGCGGTGGTACGGCCGTGACCGTCTACTTCATCGGCGCCGGCCCGGGGGCCGCCGACCTGATCACCGTCCGGGGGCAGCGGATCCTGGCCCGCGCCCGGGTCTGCCTCTACGCGGGCAGCCTGGTCCCGGACGAACTGCTGGCCGTCTGCCCGCCCGGGGCACGGCTGGTCGACACCGCCGACCTGAACCTGGACGAGATCGTCGCGCAGATGATCTCGGCGCACGCCGCCGGGGAGGACGTGGCCCGGCTCTGCTCCGGTGACCCGGCCGTGTACAGCGCCGTGGCCGAGCAGGTCCGCCGGCTCGACGCGGCCGGCGTGCCGTACGAGATCGTGCCCGGCGTGCCGTCGTACGCGGCCGCGGCGGCGTCGCTGGGTCGGGAGCTGACCGTGCCGACGGTCGGTCAGACGGTGATCCTCACCCGCACCCAGGCCCGGTCCACGCCGATGCCGCCCGGAGAGGACCTCGCCGAACTCGGTCGCAGCCGGGCAACCCTGGTGCTGCACCTGGCGGTGGCCCGGACCCGGGAGCTGGCCGCCCAGCTCGCCGTGCACTACGGCGCGGACTGCCCGGTCGCGGTGGTCGCCAACGCCAGCCGCCCGGACGAGGTGATCCTGCGCGGCACCCTGGCCGACATCGCCGACCAGGTCGAACAGGCCGGAGTACGCCGGACCGCGGTGATCATCGTCGGTCAGGTGCTGGCGGCGGAGGCGTTCCCGGACAGCTACCTCTACTCCCCCGCCCGGGACCGGGCGGCGAAGCGTCGCCGGCCTGGGGCAGACTGAGCGCCGTGCGGACCATTTTGATCATCGGTATCGGCGCGGGCGACCCGGGCCAGCTCACCCTGGCGGCGGCGGAAGCCCTGGGCCGCACCGACGTCTTCTTCGTCCTGGACAAGGGCGCGGAGAAGCAGGACCTCATCGCCCTGCGGCAGGAGCTGATGCGCCGCTTCGCCCGGGACGACCACCGGGTGGTGGAGGTCCGCGACCCGGATCGGGACCGCACCGCCGAGGGGTACGTCCGGGCGGTGGACGACTGGCGGCGGGAGCGGGCCGACCTGCTGGAGGCCGCCATGGCCGAGCACCTCGCCGACGGCGGCACCGGCGCCTTCCTGGTGTGGGGGGACCCGGCCCTGTACGACAGCACCCTCGCCGTGGTCGAGGAGATCGAGGCCCGGGGGAAGGTCGACATCGACCACCTGGTCATCCCCGGGGTGAGCAGCGTGTCGACGCTGGCCGCCCGGCACCGGATCGGGCTCAACCGGGTCGGTCGGCCGTTCCTGGTGACCACCGGCCGGCGGATCGCCGACGGGCTGCCGCCGGATGTCGACGACGTCGTGGTGATGCTCGACGCGCACTGCACCTTCACCCGGCACGTCGATGCGGACCTGGACATCTACTGGGGGGCGTACCTCGGCACGGCCGACGAGATCCTGGTCGCCGGCCCGCTGGCCGAGGTGGCGCAGGAGATCGTCGAGACGCGGCGGGCGGCCCGCGAACGCAAGGGCTGGATCATGGACACCTACCTGCTGCGTCGCCGCGACACGGGCGGCTGACCGGCGGTGGCGGCCCCGGACCCGCCGGGAGTTCCCGAGCGGGTCCGGGCCGGACAAGAGCGGGTCCGGGCCGAGACGAGCGGCGCTCAGTCGGCCAGGCGGGCGGCCTCCCGGTCGCGCCACGCCGCCGCGATCCCGGTACGGCCGCTGGTCCTCAGCAGCGATCCCTGGTAGACCCGGGCCCCGACGAACACCATCGCCACCGCGGTCAGCGCGAGGATCACCAGCGACAGCACCGGTTCCCAGCCGGCCGCGTCGCCGGTGAACAGTCGCACCGGCATCGCGGTCGGCGACGACACCGGCAGGTACGACATCAGCGTCATGGCCGTCGGGTTGTCCTGGAGGAACACGACCGCGAAGAACGGCAGCATCACCACCATCTGCACCGGCGTCGACGCGCCGGCGATGTCCTCCTGCCGGCTGACCAACGCGCCGACCGCGGCCCACAGCGCCGCCAGCATCACGAACCCGACCACGAAGAACGGCAGGAACCAGCCGATGGCCGGGCCGAGTGCGGAGAGTACGGCGTTCGGCGCGCCGGCGATCGACGCCCCGACGTACGCCACGACCGCGATCAGCGCGATCTGTCCGAACGCCAGGATCGCCCCGCCGACCACCTTGCCGGCCAGCAGCACCCGGACCGGCACCGCCGCCACCAGGATCTCCACGATCCGGGTCTGTTTCTCCTCGGTGACGCTCTGGGCGATCTGCAATCCGAAGGTCAGCGACGTGATGAAGAAGACGAACGCGAACGCGTACGGGACGAGGAAGGCGAGCGTCGGGTCGACCGCGTTCGGGTCGAGCAGGTCGACGGGCGGACGTGCGCTGAGGGCGTTGACCACGTCCGACGGTGCGTCGTCCAGCGCAAGGACCCGTGGTCCGGCAACCACCGCGGCGTCGACGTCGCCGTCACGGACCAGCCGCTCGGCCGCCGCGTCGTCGGCGACCGTACGGACGTCGAGGCCGGCGTCGGCCAGTGCTGTGGCGGCCGGACCCGGCGCCACGGCCACCGACGAGCTGCCACCGTCGAACAGGCTGGGCAGGACCGTCGCGGCGCCGGCGATCAGCAGGAAGACGACCGTGCTCCAGATGAACGCCTTGTCGCGCAGTTTGACCCGGATCTCGCGGGCCGCGACGAGGCGGACGGCTTCGTAGGTGCTCAACGGACGACCTCCCGGAAGATCTCGGCCAGGGACGGGGTGACGGGACGGAACGCGCGCACCGGTCCACGGTCGAGCGCCGCGCGCAGCACCGACTGGTCGTCGGCGTCGTCGGCCAGGTCGAAGACGGCGTACGCGCCGTCGAGGTCGACCACGGTCACCCCGGGCTGGTCGCGCAGCCAGCCGGCGTCGCCGTCGACCCGGATCTCGTACCGGGGCAGGGCGTACGCCTGGCGCAGGTGCTCGCGGCTGCCGGCGGCCCGGATCGTGCCGTCGCCGATGATGACCAGGTCGTCGCAGAGCCGCTCGACCACGTCCAGTTGGTGGCTGGAGAACAGCACCGCGACACCCCGCTCGGTGTGCTCGCGCAGCACCGCCAGCACGGTGTCCACGGCCAGCGGGTCGAGACCGGAGAACGGCTCGTCCAGCACCAGCAGCTCCGGCTCGTGCGCCAGCGCGGCGGCGATCTGCGCCCGCTGCTGGTTACCCAGCGACAGTTTCTCCAGCTTGTCGCCGGCCCGCTCGGCCAGGCCGAGGCGGTCGAGGAGAGCGTCGACGGTGCGGGTGACGGCGTCCGCGTCGCGGCCGTGCAGCCGGCCCAGGTAGACCAACTGCTCGCGAACAGACATCTTCGGGTAGAGCCCGCGCTCCTCCGGCAGGTAGCCGAACCGCCGCCGGACGTCGCGGGTCAGTGGCGCACCGCCCCAGGACACCGTGCCGGAGTCGGCGGCGAGGGCGCCCAGGACGATGCGCATCGTGGTCGTCTTCCCCGCGCCGTTGGCGCCCACGAACCCGGTCAGGCGCCCCGGCGCCACGTCGAACGTGACCTCCTTGAGCACCCTCCGGTCCCCGAAGGCGCGGCTCACCGCCTCGAGACGCAAGAGCGAAGTCATGTCCACGAGGCTAGGCAGAATCGACCCCGGCGACGTCCGTCGCGCGACCGATCATGGGGGTCCACCGCACGACGGACCTCACCTCCCGGGGGTGACCACCCGGTGCTCGTACGCGTAGACGACCGCCTGCGTCCGGTCGCGCACGCCCAGCTTGGCCAGCACCCGGCTGACGTGGGTCTTCACGGTCGCCTCACCGAGGACGAGGGTGGCTGCGATCTCGGCGTTGGTGGCCCCGCCGGCCAGCAGCACCAGCACCTCGTGCTCACGCGGGGTCAGCTCGGACAGGCGTGCGGAGTCGGTACGGCGGCCCCCGGCCGTCCCGCCCGGCCGGACGAACGTCGCGATGACCCGGCGGGTGATCTCGGGGGCGAGCAGCGCGTCGCCCCGGGCCACCACCCGCACCGCGTCGACCAGTGCCTCCGGGGTGCCGTTCTTGAGCAGGAAGCCGCTGGCGCCGGCCTGGAGCGCGGCGAACAGGTAGTCGTCGCGGTCGAACGTGGTGAGGATCAGCACGGCCGGTCCGGTGCCTGCCGCGACGATCCGCCGGGTCGCCTCCAGTCCGTCGACGCCGGGCATCTCGACGTCCATCAGCACCACGTCGGGCCGCTCCCGGACAGCCAGGTCGACCGCCTGCCGACCGTCGGCGGCCTCGCCGACCACCGCGATGTCGTCCTCCGTCTCGAGGATGACCCGGAACCCGGTCCGCACCAGATGGTGGTCGTCGGCCAGCAGCACCCGGATGCCGGTCATGCCGGCACCCGTACGAGGGGGAAGCGGGCCCGTACGCGGAACCCGCCGCCGGGCCGCGAGTCGGCCTCCAGCGTGCCGTCGTGGGCGGTGACCCGCTCCCGCATGCCGATGAGGCCGAGCCCGACGCCGGCGGTGCCGTACGTCGGCGCGCCGCGCCCGTTGTCGGCCACGTCGACCTCCAGCTCGGTGGCGTGGTACCGGACCCGCACGTCGACCTCCGTGGCGCTGGCGTGCTTCAGCGTGTTGGTGATCGCCTCCTGCACGATCCGGTACGCCGCCTGCGAGAGCGACTCCGGCAGTGGCACCGGTTGACCGTACACGCCGACGCGGGCCGCCAGACCGGCGTCCCGGACGCTGGTGACGAGGTCCTCGACCCGGTCGATGCCCACGCCGCCCGGCCGCTCGTCCGGGCCGCTGGCGCGCAGCAGGTTGAGCATCCGGCGCAGCTCGTCGACGGCCGTGCGGGCGCTCTGCTCGACCGCCGCCAGGGCGGTGCGCGCCTTGTCCGGATCCTTGTCCATCACTCGTCGGGTCGCCGAGGCCTGCACCCCCATCACCGACACGTGGTGGGCCACCACGTCGTGCAGCTCACGCGCGATGCGTACCCGCTCGCCCATGACCGCGACCTGCGCGGCGTCGGCCTGCGACCGGCGCAGCTCCTCGGCCTGGACCTCCAGCTCGTGCCGCCGGCGGGCCGCCGTCCACGCGGTGTCGCCGAAGAGGTAGGCGAAGCCGAAGAAGAACACGTTGACCAGCACGCCGTTGACCAGGGACGCGAGTAGCGGCTCCAGCGGACCGTTCGCCTCGGCGAACGCGTCCGGCGGGAGATCCGCCACCGCCAGCACGAGGGCGAGGGCGAGCCAGCCGAACATCGCGGCGATGATGCCGATCCGCACCCGGCGGGCCCGGATCCGGTCGGCGCTCCAGGCGCCGACCGTGTAGAGGGCCGCATAGAGCGCGCCGTGGGAGACCTGCTGCTCGGGCGACTGGCGGAACTGGGCCGCGATGAACGCCGCGGAGATCACGATCGCCACGGCGGCCGGCCAGCGCCGGCGCACGACCAGCGGCACCGTGCAGGCCAGCGTCCAGAACACCTGCTCCGGCCAGGCCGGCGGCGGACCGAGGACGAACGCGCCCGCGCTGTTGGCCAGCGTGAGGTTGAGCAGCGCCACCGCCGCCACGGCCGCGCCGACCAGGACGTCGTCGCGCCGCTGTCGTGGCGACGGACCGGGCCGCAGCCACGGCGTCGGTTCCACCTTCATGGCCGCGACGATGGCACACCGGGCCAACCGAGGGCGAACGGCTGTGGTGCCGGACGCCCACGGTGACCCGGCATCTCGCCCATGCGGCACGAAAGCTCCCGCCCGGCCGGGGACCGGCGGCCGCCCCGGTCCGGCCACAGCGGCGATCCGTCCGGCGTCCGGTCGATGTTCGCGCAGCGTGTTCCCCCTCACGTCTGGGTGGCTGGCCTGCCGGTATGCGGACATCGCGAGCTAACCTACTAATCAGATAGGGAAGCTTGACTATTTCGTCGGGGCCCGGACGACGGGCGACCACGGGGGACACCCACCCGCGCCCGCCGGCCCCGCAGGACCCGTGACCGAGCCGAACTGACGAGGACACCACCGTGATTCGCATCGAAGGTCTGCGGAAGACCTTCCACACCCGGGGCGGCCCGGTCATCGCCGTGGACGGCGTCGACCTGACCGTCACCGAAGGCGAGGTGTTCGGCGTGGTCGGGCGCAGCGGCGCGGGCAAGAGTACCCTGCTGCGCTGCGTCAACCTGCTGGAACGTCCCGACGAGGGTCGGGTGACCGTCGCCGGGGTGGAGCTGACCGGGCTACGGGAGAACCAGCTCCGACGCGTCCGGCAGGACATCGGCATGATCCACCAGCACTTCGCCCTGCTGCACTCCCGGACCGCCGCCGGCAACGTGAGCTTCGCCCTGGAGGTGATGGGCGTGCCGCGCCGGGACCGGGCCGCCCGGGTCGAGGAACTGCTCGACCTGGTCGGTCTCGCCGACCGCGCGGACGCGTACCCGGCGCAGCTCTCCGGCGGCCAGAAGCAGCGGGTGGGCATCGCCCGGGCCCTCGCCAGCCGCCCCCGGGTGCTGCTCTCCGACGAGGCGACCTCGGCGCTCGACCCGGACACCACCGGAGCCATCCTGGAGCTGCTGCGTGACCTCACCAAGCGGCTCGGCCTGACCATCCTGCTGATCACACACGAGATGGACGTGGTGAAACGGCTCTGCGACGCCGTGGCGATCATGCAGGAGGGCCGGTTCGTCGAGTCGGGGCCGGTCGCCGAGCTGATCGGCCGCCCCGACTCCCGCCTGGCCCGGGACCTCTTCCCGCTGGGCCCGGTGCCGACCATGCCCGACCACGCCCTGTTCGACGTGACCCTGACCGGACAGACCGACGACGGGTCCGTGGTGTCCGACCTGGCCCGCCGGCACGACCTGGACGTCCGCATCGTCGCCGGCGCCGTCGAGCAGCTCGCCGCCACCCGGGCAGGCCGGCTGCGCATCGCGCTCCCCCAGGCGGCGCCGACACTGGCCGCCGCGCTGGACGACCTGCGCGGGGCCGGGCTCACCGTGGAGGCCGCCCGATGATCGCCCCGGACCTGATCGACCTGCTCCGGCAGGGACTCGCCGAGACCGCCTACATGGTCGGTGTCGCCACCCTGCTCTCCGGCGTCGGTGGGCTGCTGGTCGGCGTCCTGCTGGTCCTCACCGACCGGGACAACCTGCTGGCGGCTCCCCCGGTGAACGCGCTGCTCGGCCTGGTCGTCAACGTCGGACGATCCCTGCCATTCATCATCCTGCTGGTGGCGATCATCCCGTTCACCCGGGCCGTGACCGGCACCACCATCGGCACCACCGCCGCCATCGTCCCGTTGACGGTCAGCGCCATCCCGTTCTACGCCCGGATCGTCGAGACCTCGATCCGGGAGGTCGGCCGGGACGTGGTGAACGCGGCCCGGGCGATGGGCGCCTCGCGCTGGCAGATCATCGTCAAGGTCCTGCTCCGCGAGGCCAGGCCCGGCCTGGTGGCCGGGTTGACCATCACGGTCGTCGCGCTCGTCGGGTACTCCGCGATGGCCGGCGTGGTGGGCGGCGGTGGCCTCGGCGACCTCGCCCTGCGTTACGGCTACCAGCGGTTCGAGGACGACGTGATGATCGGCACCGTCGTGCTGCTGATCGTGCTGGTGCAGGCCGTCCAGATGCTCGGTGACCGGATCGCCCGGCACCTGTCCCACCGATAGTCACCCACGCCACACCGCCGTGGACGACAAGAAGAAAGGCGCCACCGTGCGACGCACCATCCCTACGCTGATCGCGACCACCGCCCTCGTCCTGGGCCTCGCCGCCTGCGGCTCCGGCGCGGAGGACACCGGCACCTCGACACCCACCGACGCCGCGCTCAAGGTCGGCGTCAGCCCGGTGCCGCACGGCGAGATCCTCACCTACGTCAAGGACAACCTGGCGGAGAAGGCCGGGCTGAAGCTGGAGATCGTGGAGTTCACCGACTACGTGCAGCCCAACCGGGCGCTCGCGGACGGCCAACTCGACGCGAACTACTTCCAGCACGTCCCGTACCTGGACGAGGAGAAGGCCGCCAAGGGCTACAAGTTCACCGCCCTGAAGCCGGTCCACATCGAGCCGCTCGGGGTGTACTCGAAGAAGGTCGACAGCCTCGCCGACCTGCCGAACAAGGGCGTCGTCGCCATCCCGAACGACCCGTCCAACTCGGGCCGGGCGCTCAACCTGCTCGCGGCCAACGGCGTGATCACGCTCAAGGACGGCGCCGGCGTGAAGGCCACCACCCGGGACATCGTCGACAACCCGAAGCAGTTGGAGTTCCGGGAGCTGGAGGCGGCGCAGCTGCCCCGCAGCCTGGACGACACCGCGGCGTCGGTGATCAACGGCAACTACGCCATCGACGCCGGCCTCACCCCGGCCACCGACGCCCTCGCGCTGGAGAAGGGTGCGGACAACCCGTACGCCAACCTGGTCGTGGTGCGCGACGGCGGCGACAGCGACCCCCGGGTGCAGAAGCTGGAGGAGCTGCTGCACTCGCCCGAGGTGAAGACGTTCATCGAGGGCAAGTACAAGGGCTCGGTGGTGGCCGCCTTCTGAGCCCCCCGCGCGCAGCCCACCAGGTGACGACCCGGTGGGCTGCGCCGGACCGGTCCTAGCCAGCGGCCTTGGCGACGACGCGGTCCATCTCGTCGCGACCGTAGGCCCGCATGGTCGCGGTACGGACGTTGCCCGCCCCGCCGAGCTTCAGGAGCGCTGCGGCGGCGGTTTCGTCGTCGGGCGCCTCGACGACGGCCACGAGGTCGTATGGACCGACGGTCCAGTAGAGGTTCAGGAGATTCGCCCCGACATTCTGTGTCCCTGCGGCGAAGGCCTCGGCGCGCCTCACGGTGTCCTTGTAGTTTCGGATCCCCTGATCGGTCCAGTTCAGCAACGCGACGTACGTCGGCATGGTCCTTCACCTCCATGAAGAGACCTCATCGTAAGGTCAATTCCGGGGCATAAGGCCCCAAATATGCCGACCTGGTCGAATCCCTGGCTCCACTGTGCCGCCGCCGGGTGGGTCACGGTTCGATCGGGCGGACCCGCTCGCCGTACCGCTCCTGGAGGGCCTCGTTGTGCGCGTCGCCCTGGGCCAGGTTCGCCGAGATGTAGACCGGCAGGTCGAGGCCCCGGTCCAGGAGCCGACGGCAGACCAGCTCGGTGAGCATCTGGGCGATGAACACCCCGGTGAGCGACGACACCGCCCCGATCCGAACTCCCGGGCTGATCTCCAGTGCCGCGTCCCCGGCGGGGGCGAGGTTGTCGATCACCACATCCGCCAGGTCGGCCAGGTGCTGGCCCCGGGTCGTACGTGCTCCGGCGGAGCGGGTGTGGGTGAGCGAGGTGACGGCGATGATCGGGTGCCCCCGGTCCCGGGCCAGCGTCGCCATCTCGACCACGGCGGCGTTGATGCCGGAGTTGGACACGATCAGGAACGGGTCGTGCGCGGCGGGCGCGGCGAGCTTGTAGATCCGCTCGGCCAGACCGGACTCACGCTCGTACGTCGGGTCGAGGATCGGCTTCGGGTCGGCGCCGCCGAACATCACGAGGTCCTTGACCGCCAGCATGCCGACGGGGGCGAGGCCACCGGCCCGCGCCGCGAGTTCGAGGGTGACGATCCGCGAGTGGCCGGTCCCGAAGGCCTGCAACACACCCCCGGCGGCGATCGCGTCGGCGACGAGCGTGGCCGCCGACTCGATGGCCGCGAGCTGGGTGGCGAGGACCTGGTCGAGCGCGGTCCGGGCGATGGCGGCGTAGGCGGGTTCAGACACTGTTCCTCCTGGAACGGTCACGGTCGCGGGCAGCCTCGAGGGCCACTTCGACGGCGGTTTCGACGACGATCTCGCCGCTGCCGGCGCTGACCGGGCTGGCGAAGGTTTCGTAGCAGGGTGGGGTGTCGCGGGCGGGCAGGTAGCCGAGGTAGCCGTTCGTGTAGCCGAGGACCACGACGTCGCCCGCCGTGGCGCGGATCGCCTCCCCCAGCTCCAGGAACAGTTCGCCGGGCACGCCGACGAGCGTGACGCCGTCGAGGTCGACCGCCGCTACCTCGACCTCGTACGGTTCGCTGCGCTGGCGGGCGGCCTGTTCCCGCGCGATCCGCAGCCCCTGGTGTAGGACCTGGCGGATGCGCCCGTCCCGGACCTCGGGAATCGGGCGCGCGGACGCGTCGAGTTCCGCCGGCTGTTTGGGCCGCAGTCGCACGCACCGCGAGACCGGCGGACGCACCGGGGCCGCCGGACGGTCCTCGACGGGTGACGGCGGGGGCACGAACCGGTCGGCCACCAGGGCGCCCAGCCGGCCCACCTCGGGCGGGCCGTGGCCCTGACGGGTGTGCCGGGTACTGATGTCGCCGGCGGCACCGGTGGCGACGACCACCCACCGGTCGGGCGCGGACAACGCGCGACGGATCCCCCCGGTCAGGTCCGCGCTGACGTGGTTGTTGGCGGCGGGGAGGATGGTCGGGTGGACCGGGGAGACCACGATCAGGCCGACCACGTCGGTGCCCACGGTGACCGCGATCGTGTCGACGGGGATGTCCATCGGTGGCGAGTCCACGACGTTGCGGCGACCCGCGAGCCCGGAGACCAGGCTGCGGGTGGCGGCGAGCCGGGCTGGGCGCTCGGTCGCCACGGCCCGGCGCGCGGCCGCGAGCGACGCGGCCACGAGGCGGTCGCCGAGGTGCTGTGGGGTGGCCCCGCCGCCGGGGGCGCAACCCGCCTCGGGGCTCGCGTGGGTGTGCGTGGCCGCGACCCAGCAGGACGACACGCCGACGCCCCGCACGGCGGCCCGGATCCGCTCGACGATATCGGCGTTCACACAGATCAGGTCCACGACCACCAGCGCGAACCGGTGATCGTCGTCGGCGACGGTCACCACGTGCACCTCGAGCGGGTCGAGGACGTCCTGAACTCCCTCGGAGCGGTCGACGTATCCACCCATCGGTTCGCCGGGCACGACCGCGAGGTGCGCCGTCCCGTGTCCGACCCTCATGCGGCACCGCCCGGATCCTGGTGTGCCAGCAGGCGGGCGTAGGGCCCGGTGCCGTCCAGCAGCGTGGGCCCGCCGTCGAGCGGCTCCGCCCGGGGAGCGACCAGCGGCAGCCCCCGGGCGGCGAGTTCCGCCGACAGCGCCCGGTGCAGGACGTTTCCCGGGGCCAGGAGCCGCCCGCTGTACGACACCCGGCGCTCCGTCCCGTCGAGGTGTAGTCGCGCGGTCGCCGCCTGCGCCGCGTCCGCGAGATCGGTCGCCGCCCCGGCGCAGATCCGGCTGGCGACCGGGTCGGCCCGGTCGGCGGCGTCGAGGACGTCGCGGGCGAAGGACGCGGTCCGGGGAACCAGCTCCGGGTCCCGGTAGTAGCGCTGGAGCGCGGCCAGGTCACTGCCACCGAGCGCCGCGACGAGGCGGTCGACCAGCACGGTTTCCGGCCCGACCCGGTCGTGCGCGGCGGTGGCGGCACGCATCCCGGCCAGCCCGATGGCGTACGCGCTGCCCCGGTCGCCGAGATGTGGACCCCACCCGTCCAGCCGGGCGTGGGTGCCGTCGGCGGCCACCGCCAGGACCGTCGTCCCGGTGCCGACGCACAGGACCACACCGGCACCGCCGAGGGCGCCGGCGTGGGCGAGGAGGCTGTCCTCCACGACCACGGCCGGACCGCCGAGGAGCCCGGTGAGGGCACGGGCGAGACGTCGACGCTCGGCGTTCTCGCCCGGTACGCCGGTCAGACCGGCGACCACACCGGCCACCCGCTCGGGACGGGAGATGGTGGCCGCGGCGTCGCGGACCGCGGCCATGATCCGCTCGACGCCGTCCTCGTGGGGCCGGTAGGAGAAGCCGGGCCCGACCCCGAGCTGACGGCCCGCAGGCGTGCGCAGCAGCATCCTGAGCTGCGACTTCCCGCCGTCGATGGTGATCGTATTGGTCATTTCGACATCCCGGCGGTCAGGCCCGCGACGATCTGCCTGGTGGCCAGCGCGAACACCACGGCCAGCGGGACCAGCGCGATCACGAGTCCGGCGAACAGGGTGCCGCGGTCGGCGGCGAACTCGCCGAAGAACCGGGTCAGCCCGACGGGGATGGTGTACTTCTCGCTGCTGCGCAGCAGCACCAGCGGATAGAAGAAGTCGTTCCAGGTCGGCGCGAACTGGAAGACGGTCACCACCGCGAGCGCCGGACGCATCAGGGGCAGCACGATCGACACGAACAGGCGTCCCTCGTGCGCGCCGTCGATCCGCGCGGCCTCCTCCAGTTCCCCGGGGAGTCCCCGCATGAAGCCCATGATCACGAAGACGGAGAACGGGACGCCGCTCGCCGCGTAGAGCAGCACCAGCCCGATCCGGCTGTCGATCAGGTTCATCGACTGGAACATGTAGAACACCGGCAGCAGGCCGAGCTTCGCCGGGATCATCAGGCCCGACAGGAAGAACGCCGCCAGCAGGGCGCGTCCCCGGAACCGCCACCGGGCCAGGGCGTAGGCGGCCAGCGCCGACACGCCGACGCACAGCACCACCGAGGCGGCCGTGACCGCCAGCGAGTTGAGGAAGTACGTCGAGATCGACGCGGTCTCCCAGGCGCGGGTGTAGTTGCTGACGTCGAACGAGCTGGGCAGCCCGACGGGCGCGCGGAGGATATCCGCGTTGGACCGGAACGAACCGATCAGCACCAGCAGCAGCGGGCCGAAGGCGACTCCCGCGTACGCCCAGAGCACGACCTGGACGCCGATGCCACGGGCCAGCGACCGGGGGCGGGCGACGCCCGGACGCGGGGAGCCGCCGGTGGCCGCCGAGGTGGGGCGAGGGGTGGTCAGCAGGGCACTCACGTGACCTCCCGGCGGCGGAGCACCCGCTCCAGGGCGACGGAGACCCCGAAGATGAGCACGAAGATGAGCATGGCCAACGCCGAGGACTCTCCGATCGCGTTGCTGCCGCCCTGGAAGGCGGTCCGGTAGTAGAGGAGGCCCAGCACGTCCATGGCGCCGCCGGGTCCGCCGTCGGATCCGCCCAGCGCGTAGACGAGGTCGAAGATGTTGAAGCAGCCGATGAAGGTCAGCACGGTGATCACCCCGACCGCCGGCATCAGCAGGGGGAAGCGGACGCTCCAGAAGGTCCGGGTGGCCGACGCGCCGTCCATGGCGGCCGCCTCCTCCAGCTCGCGCGGGACACCGGCCAGGGCGGCGCCGAAGATGAGCATCGGACCGCCGACCCACTGCCAGGCGTTGACCAGGATCAGCACCGGCAGTGCGGTGTCCGGCTCACCGAGCCACGGACGCGCCCACGAATCCAGGCCGACCCCTCTGAGCACGACGTTGATCGGGCCGAAGGTGGGGCTGAGCAGGAGCGACCAGATGTAGCCGACGATCAGCGGGCTGATCAGGTAGGGAAGCGAGAAGAGGGTCTGGAACAACCGCTTGCCCCGGGGACTGCGGTGCAGGAGCACGGCCAGGCCCAACCCGACGGTGTTCTGGATGGCCATGGTGCCGACGAAGAAGAGCACGTTGTGTCCGAGCGCGGCGGAGATCTGGTCGCTGAGCGGATAGCGGGTGAGGATCTCCTGGTAGTTGCCGAACCCGGCGAACTCCCCCTGGCGGGTGCCCTCCCAGCGGAAGAACCCGTAGTAGAAGGCGGTGAGCAGGGGCACCACGAGGAAAAGGCCGTAGAGGGTGAAGGCCGGCAGGCAGAACGCCGCGATCCACCCCGGCGCGGTCCGTCCCGCCTGGCGGCGTCGCCGCCGGGCGGGACGGACGGTCAGTTCTTGGGCCGGAACCACTGGTCGACCCCTCGCTGGATGTGTCCGGCCGCGTCGGCGGCGGTGCGTCGACCGAGCAGGTAGTCGGAGAACGCCGCCGAGGCGAGGTCCCACGCCGTGGGCGTGCCACCGGAGAAGTACGCGTAGGTGACGTACGGGCTCGGGTTCTCCTGGTACGCCTTCAGCGCCTGGGCCAGGAGCTCGTCCTTGGGCTGGACGCCGGGCACCGCCGAGATCTGCCGCAGTTCGTCGGAGTACGCCCGGCCGAACTCCTCCGACGCCATCCACCGCACCAGGTCCAGCGCCGCCTCGCGCTTGGCGGACTTCGCCGAGACCCCGAAGGACCCGTCGACGTAGCCGGGGACGAGGGTCTTGTCGACCGGCGCGCCGGGGGCGGGCGGCACGTTGAAGATGCCCATCTTCAGGTCGGGGTTGGCCTTCTGGAACACGGCGAGCTCCCAGATGCCGCCGGGGAACATCGCGGCCCGGCCGGAGGTGAAGAGCGCCTGCGCGTCGGCGTAGCTCATCCCGGACGACTGCGGCGCCCAGTACTTGTCGGTGCTCTTCCAGGTTTCGAGCGACGTCACCCAGGGCGCGTCGGTGAACTTCGCCCCGCCGGTGAGCATCTTGTCGAGGTAGTCGTGCCCGCCGTACGTGGTGGCCCCGAAGATCTCGTGCTGGATCGGCAGCATCCAGGTGTCGGTGACCGTGCTCGCCAGCGGGATGACCTTGGCGGCCTTGAGCTTGTCGAACGCCGCGATCATGTCCGCCCAGGTGGTGGGGGCGGTGATGCCGTTGTCCGCGAAGAGCTTCTGGTTGTAGATCACGTGCAGGGTCTGGAGGGCGAACGGGACGCCGTAGACCTTCTCGTCACTCTCGCCCCGGGCGCCGTCGAGGACCGGCTCCGGGAAGCCGCCCAACTCCTTGACGTCGTCGAGGGGGACCAGGCCACCGGCGGCGACCAGCGGCTGGAGCAGACCGTAGGAGCGCAACTGCGCTACGTCGGGGCCGTTGTCGTCGGTCAGCCCGGTCTTGAGGATCGTGTCGTACTCGGTGTTCTTGTAGGGGACGTACTCGACTGTCACGCCGGGGTTGGCGTCCTCGTAGATCTGGAAGATCTTGTTGTACGCGGCGACGTCCTCCTGCCGCCATCCCCAGACCTTCAGGTTGACGGCGTCGTCGCCGTCCCCGCTGCTGGGTGCGCATCCGGCGAGGGTGACGGTGAGCATCGCCGCCGCTCCCCACACACCATACTTCCTGGTCATCACGTCTCCGATCGTCGTCGCGACCACCCCGTCAGAGCGTCGGGGAGCTCGACTGTAATACTGGTATAGACCGGCGGTCAACGGGTGGCTCGGCCTCCCCCGAGGTGAGACGAACTGCCCGTACGATGGCGTCAACAGCGGGGAAGGGAGAACGGGGTCGTGCCAAGGACGCGACACGAGCCGAGCGACGGAGCGCTCGAATCGTTGCTGGCGGAGCAGAACCGCGGCAAGGGCAAGCACATCACCGACGTGCTCACCGCCCTGGTCCTGGACTCACGAGACGGTGCGCTGCTCCCCTCCGAACGGGTCCTCGCCGAGCGGTTCGCGGTGGCCCGGATGACCGTCCGGGGCGCCATCGACGCGCTGGAGAGCAAGGGGATGGTGCGGCGGGTGCCCGGACGCGGCACCTTCGTGCAGCACCCGACCCTGACCCACTCGGAGATCTTCCGCTCCTTCAGCGAGGACATGCGGATGCGCGGCATGACGCCGGGCGCCAAGAGCTACCGTGGCCGTACCCGCCCGGCCACCCGCACCGTCGCCGCCAACCTCGACATCGCGCCCGGCGAGCCGACCCACTACATCGAGCGGATCCGTACCGCCGACGGGATCCCGATGGCCCTGGAACGGACCAACCTCGCCGCCGCGCGCTTCCCCACCCTGCTCGACGTGCTGGGACGCGACGACTCGCTCTACGAGGTCCTGGGCCGCGCCTTCGGGGTGCGGCTCGAGTCCGCCCGGCAGATCGTCACCATCGCGCGGTTGACCGCCACCGAGGCGAAGCGACTCGAGGTCACCGAGGACACCCCGGCCTTCCTGATCGAGCGCATCTCCGTCGACAACATGGGCAAGGTCGTGGAGTACGGGCGGTCGCTCTACCGGGGAGATCGGTACGCCATCCAGATGCACGTCAGCCCCCCGCCTCAGGGCGGCTGACGCGCATCCGGCTGGTACGGCTACCGCAGTCCGGCGAAGTAGTGCTTCTGGATCTCCGCCGCTGTCAGCGCGCGATCGTAGATCGCCGCCTCGTCGAGGTCACCCTGGAGCCGCTGGAAGGTGTCGTCCCCACGGCCACCGAGCTTGACGCTCGCCGTGCCGCTGCCCGGGGCGACCGTCGTCGCGACGCTGTTGTCCGCCACGCCGTCGAGGTACACGGTCAGTCGCGACCCGTCGAACACGGCGGCGACGTGGTGCCACCGGTCCGGCGTCATCCGGGTACGACCAGACACCACGCCGTGTCCCTGGCCGGGAGCGCCGAGCGTCCACGCCTGCACGACACCGTTGTCCGCCCGCAGGACGTACCCGTTGGTCGCCGGCGTGTGGTAGCTCTCGATGATCGCCTGCCCGGGCGTGGGCACGATCAGGTCGAGCTTGACCCACGCCTCCAACGTGAACGGTCCGGTCAGGTTGGTCCGCGGGCCCCGGGGCACGTCGACGTAGCCGTCCTTGAGGTCGGCCGCGCCGTTGCCGGCGAGCACACCCTCGACACCCGGCTCGGCGCCCAGGTAGGTACCGTTTCGACCGCTGGTGGAACTGTCGACGGCGGTCCGGGAACCCGCCGCGTCGCCCAGCCTCCAGTAGCCGGCCGGGTCGGCCCCGGTCACGAACTCCGGATAGCTGCCGTCGCCCACGATGATCGGCAACGACAGGCTCACCGGCGCCGCCCCGTCCTTCTGGAACGTCACCGTCACCTGGTGCCGGTCCTCCGCGGCGTCGGCCGGGACGGTGACGGCGACCGGCACGCTCGTGACGATGGTCCGCCCGTCCGGTCGGGCGCGGAGCACCTGCGTCACCGGGGTGATGGTCCAGCCGTCCGGGCCGCTGGCGGTGACCCGGCCACTCACCTCGTCCTCGGCGAACACCTCGAGCGCGACCTGGAACTGCTTGGTCTTCCCGGGGGCGATGAGCGCGCCCGACGGCTCGAGCGAGATCCGACCACGGAGCACGTCGGCGTAGTGCGGGACGATCTCGTACACGCGCGGCGCGACGCTGCCGGGCGTCCACTGGATCCGTACCGCGCTGGCCGCCAGGTCCTTGGCGGGCACCTTGGTGAACCCCTCGGCGAGCGGCCCGAGGTCCACCCAGTTGCCGTCGACGAGTGCCTGGATCACGCCGTCCGCCGGGGTGGTCGCGTCCTGTACCACCGTCACCGCCGACAGCCGGTGCGGCTTGGTGATCGGGACCGTGATGGCGTCCCCGGCCTGTGGCGCGCCGGCGGCGACGTACGCCGTGTCGTCACGCCGGTCGGTCAGCAGACCCAGCCCGGACCCGGCAGCGGCGGCCGGCGCACCGGTGGGGGCACCGAGGTCGCCGAACCAGCGGTCGCCGACGTACGCGTCGTTCTGGGCCGCCGCGAAGCTGAGCAGGTCGTCGACCGGCCCGGGACTGATCTGGTGCCACGTGCGGTCGAGGATGCCACGGGCGGCGGCCTGGTCGCGCCGGGCCAGCCAGGCGGCTTCGCTGGCGCCCTTGTCCTGGGCCCGGAGGATGCGGACGGCCGCCCGGCCTGCCTGGCCGGTCACACCGACCCGGTCCAGCCAGGGCCCGATCTGCTGGAGCAGGAGCGGGTTGTCGAGCTTCGCCCGGAGCGCGGCGGGAAGTTCCTCGAGGCGGCGCAGCTCGTTGTCGACCCGGTCGAGCTGGGCGGTCACCGGTCGGCCCGCCCGGTAGTCGGCGATGAGCTTGTTGATGAGCGTGGCGAACTCCGGCCGCGCGGTCTGGTCGAGGACGCTGGCCCGGTTGTTGTCGGCGAAGAGCCGCAGTTCGTCGTACGCGTCGCCGCCGAGCGTCTGCAACGTACGCGTCCACGAGCGGTCCGCGTCGTAGGCCCCCGGGTTCCAGGCGTAGTCGGCCTGGGTGCCGAGCGGGATCTGCGAGGCCTCCTGGAAGGTGACGAGCCCGTTGAAGGAGATACCGATGACCTTGTCCGCCATGCCGGCGTCGCGGTTCTGGAGGGGGCCCACCAGCAGCCGGTTGGGGCTGTAGTCGTTGACCGGGTAGTTGTCCCAGAGCATGATCCGGTGCCGTGACCACACGTCCTGAGCGGCCCGGAGGTCCTCCTCGGTGATGCTCGCCGGGACCACGGCCGGACCCGTCCAGTAGAGGTCGACGTCGGTGCTCAGCAGCTCGTCGAAGCGGTTGGTGTACGCCGTCTTCGTCATGCCCCAGTACTCCGTCGGCACGGTGACCATGCGACTGGCCCCGGGGCGCTTCTCGATGAACTCCTTCTGCACGAAGTTGGTGACCTCGGCCTGGGCCACCGCGAGCGGCGACGAGTCGCCTCCGTAGGCGTCCCGGTCCTCCTGACAGGCGAAGTTGCCCGACACATCGTCCCAGGCGATGACGTAGCTCCGGACGCCGATCTCCCACATCTGCTCGAAGCGGGCGAGCAGCTTGGCCCGGTCCGTGTCGCGTACGTGGCAGATCCCCTTGCTGGGCGCCATCGGCGCCTCCGGTGAGATCCGGTACACGAAGTCGACGTGGCGCGCCTTCGCCAGGTCGAGGATCTCCTTCAACCGGGCCAGCTCCGCCGCGTCGTACAGCGAGTCCCAGTTCGACCCGGTGCGCAGGTCGTCCGCCGGCCCGTAGAAGAACTGGTTCATCTTGTGCCGGGCCAGGAACTCGATCTGCGAGCGCCGGTCCTCCTGCGACCAGACCGCCCCGTAGAAGGACTCCATGCCACCACGGATCTTGTACCCCGGCCAGTCGCGGATCTGTACGCCGTCGACGGCGACCCGGGAACCCTTCCGTTCGAGCAGTTGACGCAGCGACTGGACGGCGTAGAACGTGCCGGCGCCATCCTTCCCGGACAGCACGATCCGCTGCCGGTCGCTTCCGTCGCGACCGGCCGCCAGCACGTACCCCTCACCGGGCAGTGCCTCCGGTCCGGTGACGCCGAGGGCACGCAGCGCGTCCGCGCTTGCCGACGTCTCCCCCGGCCCACCCAGAACAATGATCGGGCCGCGGGCCGACAGGTCGCTGTCGGGGACGACCCGGGCGGTGACGCCGTGCTCGGAGAGCAGTTCCACCAGTGACGTCCGCGCCGCCGGGTCGGCGGCCTCGCCCGCTACCACGTCGACGGCACCGGGCAGCAGCACGGTTCCCGGGCGCGGGTCGATCTGCTGCGGCACCGGAAGGATCCGCGCCGCGCCGGCAGGGGCCGGTCGCTCGGCACCGGCCGGCAGCGGGCTCAGCACACCTACGACGAGCGTGGCCGATACGGCGAATGTGACAGCGCGGTGACGACCACCGCGAAAAGAGCGTGCCAGTAACACGCGACCTCCACTTGCCGGTCCAAATCAGTGTCTTCTGCCGGTGGGGTGCCGGCGCGGAGCGCGGTGGTGTGGCCACCGCAGATGGCTGACCTACGCAAGATCCGCCAATCCGGTCGGGTCAGCGGGAGCGGGGATCGGCCATCGAGGCCCGGGGGCCTGGCGGGGTTCTGAGTATTGGTCTATGCCAGTAACGAGAATCCCTCCCGTGCCTGGATACGTCAAGACCACACCGACGAAACCGATGATCACCGAGCCGCCTGCCGCACCCACGCCGAGCCCCGACCGCCCCCGATTTTCCCTGCTCAAGTGGGTTCATGGGGATCAACCACCCGGCCTGAAATACTGGTCTATGCCTGTCCTCACCCTGACGCACCGCGCATGGCCCGCTGCCTGCGGTGACCTTCACGGCGGTCTTCGCGCCGCGCACGGGGAGCCCCGGACAGCACACGGTCCGCGCCGGAATTCCGGCGCGGACCGTGGGTGTCCAGTTCGTGTCCGAGGCCAAATGGCCGGGAGCACGAACCTGGGGGTGACTAACAGACGGGGACGCCCGGTAGTTGTGACGCCGGGTGGTCGATGTAGATGTTGGTGATGAAGCCGTTCTGGTCCCGCAGCTTCGACCACCAGTTGTTGGTGTAGCCCTCGGCGGAGACCCAGTCACCCTGCTTCTGGCACAGCACGTAGACCAGGGTGGGCCCAGCCAGGGTGCCCACGGTCGGGGAGGAGAGGTACGCGTCGCTGCGGATCCGAACACCGGAACCCCAGGTCCAGAACGCGGTGCCGCCACCGCCACCGCACCCGTTGTCGCTGGTCAGGTACTTCTGGTGGTACGAGCCGGGGTACGGCGCGAGCGAGGCTCCGTTGATCCGGATGGTCTGGCCGACGCCGTTGTAGAGCTGCTCGTAGTGGATGTGCGCGCCGGAGGAGTTGCCGGTGCTGCCGGTGGTGCCGATCTGCTGCCCCGTGTTCACCCACACGCCGCTGCCGACGGAGTACGCGGCGAGGTGGAAGTAGTAGGTCTTCCAGCCGCCGCCGTGGTCGATGACGATGTAGTTGCCGGCGCCGCCGGACTGGTAGTGGCGGGTAGCGGTGCCGGGGGCGGAGGCGAGCACGGGGGTGCCGGCGGTGCCGCCCCCGTCGGCACGGACGAAGTCGAGGGCCAGGCGCACCTCGGCGCTGTGGTGGCTGTACGTCCACCGCTGGCCGCAGGGATAGGGCGCCTTGAAGTTCGGGGCCGCCTGGGCGGGTGCGGCGACGAAGAGGATGGCGGTCAGCGCGGTGGCGAGCGCGGCCACGAGCGTGACGACAGATCTGATTGATCGCACAGTTCATCCTTGAGGGGCCGGTGATAGAACTCTGTCGATGCGCACGCAGTACCGAGATCGTAGGCACGATATCGATCAATGTAAATAAGCAGCGAGACTGCCTACCCGGTCAGCACCGACCGTGCCTCCGCCCGGTGGACCGGCATGTCGTAGTGGAAACCGGCGGCCTCCAGCCGGGCCAGCGCCGCCTGGATCAACTCCGTCTTCGGCCCGATGAACATGCGCAGGTAGGGCAGGGGCGTGTCGATGGACGCCGGGTAGGGCCACGGCCAGGCGGGCGCCAGCAGCACGCCGGTGGCCGCGAAGCAGTCCCGCCGGAACCGCTCCACGCCGTCCGGGATCGGGGCGTACTCCCGGGGCACCGCCAGCATCAGGTACGAGCTGCACTCGCCGAGGTGGACCGCGCCGGCCGGGTAACCCAGCCGGCCGGTGAGGAACTCGCCGATCAGCGCCCGCCGCTGCTGGTAGGTCACCCGCTGCCGGGCCAGGAACTCCCCGCTCGCGGGATCAGCCAACCAGCGGGCCATGGCCTGCTGGTAACCGCCCCCGTACATCAGGCAGTTGTGGAGGCGGTACCGGTTGACCAGCAGGTCCAGCGTCTCCGGATCGGCGACCATGGCCCCGATCCCCCACCCGTTGCAGTGGAACTGCTTGCCGAGCGAACGGACCATCAGCCAGCGGCGACGCGCGGCCGGGGGCAGGTCGGCCAACTGCTCCAGCAGCACCGCCAGCGCGGAGGTCGGCACCGTCCCCTCGTCGTGCACCGCGTAGTAGGCGTCGTCGACGAGGATCCCGGCGCCACGCCCGGCCGCCTTCCGGATGGAGGACGCCACAAACTCCGGAGCCCAGTTGACCGCCGTCGGATTGTGCTGGGCGTTGACGATCAGCAGCGCCAGCCGCTCGTCCGGGCGCGCGTCGATCTCCGCCAGCAGCGCGTCCAGATCGTCCTCGGACGGGGCGAACCCACGCTCCGGCCGTAACTGGTGGTACCGGACCCGGTAGCCGAGCGCCTCGTACACCCCCTGGTAGTCCCAGCTCGGGCCGGCCGCGACCACCACCGGCGTACGGCGGTCGCCCTCGTCCTGGTCGCGCAGCAGGCGCCCGAAGTCGAACATCGCGGAGCGGGTGCCGGTCCAGGTGACGGCGACCTCGAAGTCCCGGCCTGCGACGCTGTCGACCGGAAGCCGGTGCTCACGTTGGATCCCGTCCCGCACCTGCCGTCGCAGGACGGGCAACCCGTAGAGGGAGAGTTGGTACCCGTGGGTGTGCGGTGGCTCGGCCGTCAGGTGCCCGACCAGGCCCGGCGCCACCTGACTCCAGGTCTCGCCGAAGCTCAGACAGATCGGGTCGCCGTGCCGGCTCCCCGTCCTCAGGTAGTCGACCAGCAGGCCCACGTCCGGCATCCGGCTGGGCAGGAGGTCGTCGTCGAGCAGGGTACGGAGGGTGTCAACTGTCAGCATCGTTGCTCCAGTCCACGGCGGGCCCGAGCGCTGTCCATTGTGGACAGATGGGTCGGGCGGGGCGACACAAGCTAGCCGCAGCCTCTCGAGCCTGACTCGTCTCCCGCTCCACCGGGGCCGCGGCCGACCGGCACCGGTGACCACGCCGCCAGCGGGGCGGGGCCACCCACGGACAGCCCCGCGCTACCCTCGCCCGGTGCCCCGACTGATCGTGCTCAACGGGCCGCCGGGTTGCGGCAAGTCGACGCTGGCCCGCAGGTACGCCGACGACCACCCGCTCACCCTCGACCTCGACGTCGACCGCGTCCGGGACCTCATCGGCCAGTGGCGGGACCATCCGGGGCCCGCCGGGCTCCTCGCCCGGGCCGTCGCGCTCGCCGGGGCCCGGACCCACCTGGCCGCCGGTCACGACGTGATCGTCCCGCAGTTCCTCGGTCGGACGGAGTTCATCGAACAGGCCGAGCGGCTGGCGACTGAGGTCGACGCCACCTTCCACGAGATCGCTCTGCTGGACACCCGGGAGAACGCGCTTCGGCGGTTCACGGAACGCGGCCGGAGCACCGGCGACCCGGCGCACCTCGACGCGGAGCGGATGCTCGACCGACACGGCGGTCCCGCCGAGCTGGCGGCGATGTACGACCGGTTGCTGGCCGTGGTCTCTGCCCGGCCGGCGACCCGGATCGTGCGCAGCGTGGTGGGCGAGGTGGAGCAGACCTACCGCGACCTCCTGGCCTGCCTCGAGTAGCCGCGCTCCGCCCGCCAGCGCCCCCGGGGCCGCCTCCCGGGCCGCCGGGATCTGGGACCGATCGTTCGGTCAACGTGACCGACCGTCCTAACCGGACGGACGTCCGGAGGAACAGTCGCAGGTGCCCCACCCGGCCAGCCCGGGCGTCGGCGGCGGGGCCGAACCCCACAGCCTGGCCGGGTCGGCACTGTGTCGATTTGTAAACAGCGTACGGAACTTCCGTGGTGTTACGTTTCCGCGCATGCCGCGCGAGTTCTTCCCCCGTAGCGCCTCGTACGACCGGGACTGGATCGAGCAGCACTCGGTGGGCGAGAACGTGCTGCACTTCACGGAGTCGCTCAGCCAGGTGATGGAACTGCGGCCCGGGATGCGGATCCTGGACCTCGGCTGTGGCCACGCGCTCAGCTCGATCTTCCTGGCCCGCGAGTTCGGGGTACGCGTATGGGCGGTCGACTTCGGCGTCGACCCCGGCGCGAACCAACTCCGGATCGAGGAGTTCGGCTGCGGCGAACTGGTCCGACCGCTACGCGCGGACGTGCGGGCGCTGCCGCTGCCGCACGACTTCTTCGACGCGGCCGTCGCCGTCGACTCCTACCGGTACTTCGGCACCGACCAGCGTTTCCTCAGCAGTCTGGTGCGGCACCTGCGTCCCGACGGCCTGCTCGGCATCGTCGACGCCTGCACGAGCCGGGAGATCTCCACCGCCGAGGACCTCAAGCCCGCCCTGCGCCAGGAGTGGCTCGACGGTAGCTGGTACCTGGCACACACCATCGACTGGTGGCGCCAGCACCTGACCCGGACCGGTCTGCTCGAGGTCACGCTCGCCGAACTGTTGCCGGGCAGCGACGCGATTCGCACCCGGTACCTCGACCGCTTCCGGGACGACCCGGAGGAATCGGACATGGTGACCTTCATGGAGGCCGAGGCGGGCGACCTCACCGGTTCGTTCCGGCTGACCGCGCGACGGACCGGCCGCGTGGCACCGCTCGAGGACGAGGGCGAGATCCCGTACTGACCATTCCCCCGGCGCCGCGCGGGACGCGTCGACTCGAGGCCGAGCGGCGCAGGCGACCGGGCGGGCGTCAGTCTGGTCTGGCCGCGATCGCGCCGTCGACGGTGCGCAGGATCAGGCGCAGCACCTCGTGCCGGGAGGCGCCGGTCTCGGCAAGATAGGCCCACCCGGCGTACAGCTGGGACCAGACGATGCTCTGCACCCAACCCGCCGGCAACTCCGGGTCGATGCTGCCGTCGCGGTGGCCGCGCTCGACCAGCGCGGTGAACTCCGGGTCGCATCCCGTGAACCCGCCGGCGGTCGGGTCGGCGCAGAGTTCCGGCTCACTGAAGATCAGCGAGAGCAGGTCCCCAAGGTCGAAGTACTCCTGGCAGAGCCGGCGTACGCCCGAGGCGCCGGTGCCCTCGGCCGTGCGCGCCTGGGCAGTCGCGCGGGCCAGCCGGGCGACCGCCTCGGCGCCGACCGCCGTCAGCAGGTCGGCCCGCTCGGCGAAGTACCGGTGCAGGGTGGTCCGCCCCACGTCGGCGGCGGCGGCGATGTCGCCCAGGGACGCGGCGGGGTTGCGCCCCAGCACCTCGATCGCCGCGTCGACGATGGCCTGGCGGGTCCGGGCCCGGCTGCCGGAAACCTGCGCGTCTGTCACGGAGGAAGGATATCAACGAGCCTTTCCGGAATAACGGTTGACTGTTATGGAACACATATGTTCCATTCAGGGTATGGAATCATCCAACCGGGCGCTCCCCCGGCTGCGTACGCTCACCTCGTTCCTCGCCCCGTACCGACGCACGATGCTCCTCGGCCTCGGGTTGGGCCTCGCCGCGAACGCGGCCGGACTCGCCACTCCGATGGTCACCAAGTGGGTCCTGGACACCCTCGGCGCCGGCGGGTCGATGGCCCGTCCGATCGGGGTGCTGCTGCTGCTCGTCGTCCTCGGCGCGGCGGTCGGGCTGTGGCAGTGGCGACTGCTCGGGACGCTGGCCGAGCACATCGTGCTCGACGCGCGGACCGCGATCGTCCGGCACTACTTCCGGGCCCGGGTCGGTGACCTGCAACGCCGGCCCACCGGCGAGCTGGTCACCCGGGCCACCTCCGACACCCAGTTGCTGCGCGAGGCGTCCAGCAGCATCGTCGGTCTGGTCAACGCCGGCATCGCCCTGGTCGGCACGCTGGTGCTGATGGGGGTGCTGGACCTGTTCCTGCTGGGCTGCACCATCGCGGCCGTGCTGGTGGTCGCGGCGGTGATGGGCGCCCTCATGCCGCGCATCGCGGCAGCGCAGACCGCCGCGCAGGAGTCCATGGGCCGGCTCGGGGGCGCGCTGGAGGGGGCGCTGCGCGCGGTCCGCACGGTCAAGGCCAGCCGCGCCGAGGCCCGGGTGACCGAGCGGATCGTCGCTGACGCCCGGCAGGTGGCGACGCACAGCGTCCGGTCGGCGGTGGTGACCGCGTCGGTCTGGACGATCGCCTGGACGGGCATCCAGCTCGCGGTGATCGTGATCCTCGGCGTCGGCGCCTGGCGGGCCCAGCGTGACCTGCTGGAGATCTCCAGCCTGATCGCCTTCCTGCTCTACGTGTTCCAGTTGATGGGCCCGATCACCGAGCTGACCCAGAACACCACGGCGTTGCAGGCCGGCATCGCCGCGGCCGGACGGATCCGCGAGGTCGAGAGCATGGCCGTCGAGCCGGCGGCCCCGGCCACCACCGCGACGGCCCGTCCGGCCACTCCGGATCCTGACCAGCCGGTACTGGAGTTCCGCCGGGTCACCGCCCGGTACGGGCCGGACGCGCCCCCGGCGGTACGCGAGGTCGACCTGGTCGTCCCCCGGCGCGGGCACACCGCGATCGTGGGTCCGTCGGGAGCCGGCAAGACCACGCTCTTCTCGCTCGTTCTGCGCTTCCTCGAACCCGAGCACGGGCAGTTGCTCCTCGACGGCCGCCCGTACGCCACATACGGGCACGACGAGGTGCGGTCCCGGCTCGCGTACGTGGAGCAGGAGACGCCGGTGGTGCCCGGCACCATCCGCGACAACCTGCGGTTCACCCATCCGGACGCGTCCGACGAGGAGATCCGGGCGGTGCTGCGGGCGGTGCGCTTGGACGAGAAGGTCGACTCGCTTCCGGAGGGCCTGGACACCCTGTTGTCGTCGACGGAGGTCTCCGGCGGACAGCGCCAGCGCATCGCACTGGCCCGCGCCATGCTGCGTACCCCCGACGTCCTGCTCCTCGACGAGGCGACCGCACAGGTCGACGGGCTCACCGAGGCGGCGCTACAGGAGTGCGTTCGGCAGCGGGCGGCGGTCGGCGCCGTGGTGACCATCGCGCACCGGCTCTCCACGGTGCTCGACGCCGACCGCATCGTGGTGATGGAGAACGGCCGGATCCGGACCCAGGGCACCCACGCGGAGCTGCTGGCCAGCGACGACCTCTACCGCAGGCTGGTCGAGGCGCTGCGCATCGCGGCCGAGGAGCCGGTGGCGGTGGGCGCGTAGACCGAGCGAAGCGGGGCCGGCGGGGGTCAGCGTCGGGCACACCCGATGGGGCCGGCGGCGGCGAGGACCGGTGCGAGCGCCTCGTCGTGGTGGAGGATCGCGGCCTCAAGCCGCCGCAGGGCCGGCCCCGGGTCCGCGCCAAGCTGCTCGGCGAGCGTCCGACGGGCCCGCCGCAGCACGGCGAGCGCGTCACCTTGCCGGCCGGCGCGGTAGAGCGCGGTCGCCAGCAGCTCCCACCCCCGCTCCCGCAGGGGCTCCTCGACCACCAGCGCCGCCAGCTCACCGAGCAGGGCGGCGTGGTGACCGGCCTGGAGCAGGGCCGTCAACCGCAGCTCGATCGCGGTGGCACGGGCCGCCTCCAGCCGGGTCACCGCCGGCAGAACGAAGGGCGCGTCGCCGAGATCGGCGAAGGCGGGCCCCCGCCAGAGGGCCAGCCCCGCGTCGAGGGTGGCCGCCGCCTCGACCGGCCGCCCCCGGTCGAGCAGCGCCCCACCCCGGTCCACCAGCGCCGTGAACCGCTCCGCGTCGACCCGGCCCGGGGGCAGGCGGATCGCATAGCCGGTGCCCGCCCGGACGAGCACGTCACCCTGGCGGGCCGCGTGCTCCGGTTCCAGCGCGCGGCGCAGGCCGGCGACGTACCCGTAGAGCGTGGCGCGACTGGCGACCGGGCCGCCGTCGCCCCAGACCAGTTCCCGCAACCGTTCCACCGGCAGCATCCGGCCCCGGGCGACAAGCAGGGCCGCCAGCACCATCCGCTGCCGGCGGCCGCCGAGCGCCACCGGTCGGCCGGCACGCATGGCCCCGATCGGCCCGAGTACGCACAGGTCGAGCTCCGTCACCGGTGTCATCCCCTCCCCCACCGCCATCCCCCTCCGGACAGGTGCCGGCGTCGACCGACCACGACGGTTCCCCTGTCGATCACAGAAGACGCCCTTGGTCGCCGGGAAGGTTGGGGCCGGACAAGTCGGGTAGCCGACTGTCCGGACGGCTTCCCAGACGGATCCCAGATCCGCCCGCTTCGCTGCTGGCATGAGACGTTTCCTCGCGGTCGTCGCCGCGACGGTGGTGGCCGCCACCCTCGCCGTCGCCTCTCCCGCCGCCGCCGAACCCTACTGCGAAGTTCCCGTGCCGCCGCCGGCCTGCAACCCGATCGAGGAACCGCCACCGCCGCCGGAGGGCAGCGACAAGTCCCCCACCGGCCGGGTCGAGTCGTACGGCTACGCCAACGGCCTCTTCAACGTCCGTGGCTGGGCCCGCGACGTCAACGGCGGCCCGGTGACGATCTGGGTCAACGTGGACGGTCCCTTCGTCGGCGCGCACACCGCCGGGCACTGGCACGCCGGCCAGAACGGCTACGTCGGCTTCGACATCACCGTGCCCGCGCCGTCGACGGTCGGCACCCACCAGGTGCTGATCACCCTCGTCAACGTCCCCGACGGCACCCAGCCGGCCGCGCCGTACTCAGCGGCCCTGAGCTACCTGACCTACACGATCGAACCCACCCCGCCGGCCAACCTCAGCCTGACGCCGACCATGGTCAACGGCCAGGACGCGATCACCGTGGGCTTCACCGACCTCTCCCACAACGAGGAGGGCTACCAGATCACCTACGACTGGATGGAACGCAAGTTCAACGACGACGGGCACTGGGTGCTCACCCCGGAGTCCCGCACCGTGCACGTCGGCCCCGGGGCGGGGACCGGCTGGTACACCCACACGGTCACCGGACTCGTGTCGAACACCTTCTACCGGTTCTACATCCGGACGAAGGAGAACGGCCGACTCTCCACCCCGACGACCGGCGGAGTCTCCACTCTCGACTGACGGTGAGTATGGCGGGTCGGCACGGAGGCGCTGCCGCGTCACCGTGCCGACCGTCGGCCGGCCCCCCGACCCGCGGGCAGGACCGACCGTGCCGGTCGTCCACCCGGGTTCGACCGTCACGCCGGCACAATGGCCGGCGTGACCGATCCCGAGGTACGTCCGAACGAGACCACCGTGCCACTGCTGCCCTGCGTCTCTCCCGACGAGACACTCGCCTTCTACCAGGCGCTCGGCTTCCGGGTGACCTACCGACAGACCCGCCCCTACGTCTACCTCGCCTTCGCCTGGAGCGGCTTCGAGCTGCACTTCGGGTCCGCGCCCCCGCACGTGGACCCGAGCCAGGAGAACGCCGGTGGGTGTCTGGTGATGGTGGACGCCGTCGCGCCGTACCACGCGGCGTTCAGCGCGGCGATGCGCGGCGCGTACGGCAAGGTGCTGGCCAGGGGGGTACCCCGGATCACCCGCTACCGGCCCGGGGCGAGCCGGTTCACGCTCGTCGACCCGTCGGGCAACTCGATTATCTTCATCCAGCGCGACGAGGAGGAGACGCTGGAGTACGGCGGGTCGAAGCAGTTGCAGGGCATCCCCCGGGCCCTCGACAACGCCCGCATCTTCCGCGAGTTCAAGAACGACGACCGGGCGGCGGTACGCACGCTCACCTCGGCACTGCGCCGGCACGGCGACACGGCCCCGCCGGTCGAACGTGCCCTGGCCCTGGCGGCGCTGGCCGAGCTGGCAGTCGCCCTCGAGGAGCCTGACCAGGCCGACAAGTGGATCGCCCAGCTCCGGACGGTCGAGCTGACCGACGCCGACCGACAGCGCGTGGAGAACGAGGTCGCCAACGTCGCACGACTACGTGAGTGGCTGACGACGTAGCCGGGCACCCCTGACATCGCGCCCTGCTCGGAGCGCGGACGCGCCGGCCGGACCGGAAGACGGCCCGGCCGGTGCGTCGCCACCAGGTGGACGCCGACACGTCTCAGCCGGTGCGCCACTTCTGGTTGAGGGTGCCGGCGCAGTCCCAGAGCTGCAACCGCGCGCCGTCGTTGCCGTTCCAGTCCTTGATGTCCACGCACCGGTTGGCCTGCGGGTTCACCAGGTCACCGGCGGCGGAGAGGACGAACTGCTGGGCGGGGTTGCCACTACAGTTGGCGATCTGGATGACCGCGCCGTTCTCGCGGGAGCCCCAGGCCACGTCCATGCACTTGTTGTTCTGGGTGCGCAGCGTGCCGCCGGTGAAGTTCCAACTCTGCGCGGACGTGCCGTTGCAGTTCCAGGTCTGCAACGGCACGCCGTCGGAGAAGTTGGAGTTGGGCACGTCGATGCACTTGTTGTTCCAGTTGCTGATGATCCGGGTGCCCGGTCCCCCGCCGCCGGTCGTGACCAGCGACAGCCCGTAGACGCCGAGGATCTCGTTGACCGGCTGGAACCACGTCGTCCCGCCGGTCGAGCAGTTGCCGCTGCCGCCGGAGGTGACGCCCTGCGCCTGGTTGCCGGCGAGCCAGGCGCCCCCGGAGTCGCCGCCCTCGGCGCAGGCGTTGCTGCGGTGGAGACCCGACACCGCGCCCTGCGGATAGTTGACCGTCTCGTTGCGGCCGAGGAGCGTGCCGCAGCGCCAGCCGGTCGTCCGGCCGGAACGGCACACCCCGCTGCCGATCACGGCCTCCACGGAACCGGCGACCGACACGGTGCCACCGGCGTAGTTGTTGACCCACGGTCGGGGCGTCCAACTGCCGTTGGTCCGGACCCAGCCGTAGTCGTTGCCCGGGAACGACGAGCCGGCGAAGGTGCCCTGGGACACGTTGTTGTAGCCGAGGGTGGGGCTTCCGGTGCCCCCGCAGTGGCCGGCGGTCACGAAGCCGCCCGCGACGGCGAAGCCCACCGAACAGAGCGTGTTGCCGTTGATCACGTACTGGTCGCCGCCCCGGATGTCGTACAGCGGGCGGGGTGCCTCCGCTTCGACGACGTAGCGGACGAGGTCGGCGGGGAGCCCGCTGCGCGCCACGAAGTCCCGGGCCGACGCGGTACGGCCGGGGGCGACCGTCACCACGAGGCTGTTGTCGACGACGTCGGCATACCAGCCCCGCACCGCGTCGCCCGGGCGGTGGCGGGCAGCGAGCTTGTCGAGAGTCTGGTGGGCGGCGGTGAGCGCGGCCAGGCTCCGGCCGGCGATTCGTGGCTCGGCCCCCTCGGCCCGGACGGTGGCCACGTCGGACGGGTCGGTGACCGCCACCGTCAGGCGGTTGTCGGCGGTCAGCCAGGAACCCGCGTACCGGGTCCCCAGCTCGGCGCGCAGCCGCTGGTCGATCAGGGCGGCGGCGGCCTCGGCCCGCAACCGGTCGGCGAGCTGCCGGTCGGTCAGGCCGAGGTCCCGGCGCATCGCCTCGGCCATCCCGGCTGGCAGGTCGGCCGTTTCTGTGCGGGCGACTCCGACCCGGTCGGTGGGGCCCGGATCGGGCGGGGGCAGGTTGGCGGGCACGGTCAGCCCGACGGCCGCCACACCGGTGGCGAGCAGCGCGAGGAACGACTTCATGGGTGTCCTTTCGGATCGGGGGTTTCAGGGAGCCGCCCGGCGGCGGGTGCCGCCGGGCGGAGGTAGCGCGGGGCCGTGGGGTCAGCCGGTACGCCACTTCTGGTTGGCGCTGCCGGCGCAGTCCCAGAGCTGCAACCGCGCGCCGTCGCCGCCGTTCCAGTCCTTGATGTCCACGCACCGGTTGGCGGCCAGGTTGACCAGGTCACCGGCGGCGGAGAGGACGAACTGCTGCGCGCCGGTGCCGTTGCAGGTGTAGAGCTGGACGACCGCTCCGTTGCCGGTGGCGCCACCGTCGACGTCCATGCACTTGTTGTTCTGGCTCCGCACCGCCGTGCCGCTGAACGTCCACTTCTGTGCGTTGGTGCCGTTGCAGGTCCACATCTGCAACGGCGCGCGGTCGACGAAGTTCGAGTTGGGCACGTCGATGCACTTGTTGTTCCAGTTGCTCAGGATCGGCACCCCGGTCGGCGGCGGGGTGCCGCCCCCGCCGAACGGGCTCAGGACCACACCGGCGGCACGCGGGTCGCCGTCGTGCACCAGCGACTCGAAGCCGCCGACGTCGTCGAAGGCGAACGCGTACGCCTTGCCGTCAGCCATGTTGGCGTGGATCACCCGGGCGTACTGGTTGGTGGGGTTGCTGCGGTAGAACTCGGCGGGGTTCAGGCTGGGCTGCGTGTCGATGGTGCCGAGGGTGCCCCGGTTGAGGGCCGCGCAGAGCGTCCGGGCGATCGGCCCGACAACCTGGTCATTGGGGGCGTGCAGCTGGCCGTCGCAGCCCCAGACGCTGGCCGAGGAGGGCCGCTGGAAGGAGGCCACCACCTGGCCGGAGCCGTTGGTGAAGGTCATTGTGGTGCCGGCGGTCCGGCCGAAGTAGCGGATGCCCGGCTGGTCGGTGAAGGGCACCACGGTCAACGTCTTCGTGGTGTACGCGTTCCACGCCGAGGCGATGTACGAGTCGAGGTAGGTGGGGCTGAACAGGCCCGCTCCGGCGGCCTTGCCCGGCGCCAGGACCCGCAGCACCGTGCCGTCGCCCCGGGTGTAGACGGAGTTACCCCAGCCGGCCTGCGCGCGGATCCCGTCGATGACGGCGGCGCGGCCGTTCGCGACGACGTCGCCGGTGCGCTTGGTGACGCCGTTGGCACCGGTGACGGTGACCGCGTGCGGCACGGCGAACATGTCCACCTGGGAGCTGTTCAGCCAGAGGCCGGCGTCGTTGTAGGTGAACTCGCTCCAGTCGAACAGGATGTTCCGGTTCGGGTCGCCGGCCGCCCAGGGCGCGGGTTGTACCAGGCCGTCCGGGGTGAGGAAGAACTTCAGCTTCTCTCCGAAGGAGAAGTAGACCCGGCCGGAGAAGCCCCGGGGGAACTGGATGGTGCTGCGGCCCCCGTTGCCGGGGCCGGGGATCGACGCGTCCGGCGCGGGCGACGGCGGGATCTGGCCGCCGGTCCACGGTACGAACGCGCCGCCGGCCGTGACGTAGCCGAGCCGGCCGGTGGAGAGCTGGGTGCCGATGACGTACAGGTGGGTGGCCTCGGCCCGGCCGGTGTTGTTGGTGACCGTGACGGGCAGCAGGGCCGGTCCGACCGCGCGGGCGGGTGCCGCGTCGACGGTCGCCGCCCCGGTGACGAGCAGGGCGGAGACGATGGCAAGCAGATGTCGGCGAACGCTCAATGGAACCACCTCCGGCGTGGGAAATCGGGTGAGAGAGCGCTCTCACAGGCTGCGACTGGAAACAAAGTTTGTCAATACCTGCCCGCTCCGGCCGGCGCGGTGTCGGGCCAGTTTTCGGTGACTCCCGCCGACCCCGGGGGCGTCGAGGGGTCGCCCCCGGCTGCCCGTCCGGATTCCTCCACGCCGTTCCGCGACGCGCCGCCGGCCCGCCGTCCGACACTGGGACGACGGACGAGAGGGTCGGGGAACGGGGGTGCCGTGGAAGGTCTCGTACTGATCGCGGTGCTGGCCGCCACCGTGCTGGTCGGGACCACGCTCGGTGGGCGGTACCGGGTCGCGCCGCCCGTCCTGCTCATCGGCCTGGGCGCGCTGCTGGCGCTCATCCCGCCGCTGTCCCACGTGATACTGGAGCCGGAGGTGGTGCTGCTGCTCTTCCTCCCGGCGATCCTCTACCGGGAGAGCCTCACCATCAGCCTGCGGGAGATCCGGGCCAACCTGCCGGCCATCGCGTTGCTCGCCATCGTGCTGGTGGCGATCACCATGGTCACCGTGTCGTGGGCCGCGCAGGCGCTCGGCGTCGACCCGGCGGCGGCCTGGGTGCTCGGTGCCGTGCTGGCCCCCACCGACGCCGCAGCCGTCGCCGGCCTGGCCAAACGGATGCCCCGGCGGTTCCTGACCGTGCTGCGCGCGGAGAGTCTGATCAACGACGGCACCGCGCTGGTCCTGTTCGCCGTCGCGCTCGGCCTGCTCGAAGGGGGTGGCCCACCGGGGACACCGAAGCTCCTCGGGCAGCTCGTCGGGTCGTTCGTCGGCGGAATCGCGGCCGGTCTGCTGGTCGGTGGCGTGGTGATCCTGATCCGGCGACGCCTCGACGACCCGCTCCGGGAGGGCGCGCTGAGCGTGCTCACCCCGTTCGTCGCGTTCCTGATCGCCGAGCGGGTGCACGCCAGTGGCGTGCTGGCGGTGGTCGTCGCCGGGCTGCTGCTCTCCTACGCCGCGCCCCGGGTCATCCGGGCGCCGTCCCGGGTGATGGCCCTCGCCTTCTGGGACCTCACCACGTTCCTGATCAACGGTGGGCTCTTCGTCCTGCTCGGCATGCAGATTCCCCGCATCGTGCAAAGTGAGACCAGCACGTCGCTGGGGCGGGCGCTGCTCATCGCGCTGGTGGTGGCCGGCACGGTCGCCGCGACCCGGATGGTGTGGGTGCACGTGTCGACGTACCTCCTCCATCTGCTCGACCGCCGGCGGTCGCAGCGTGACCTCCACGTGGGCTGGCGGGTCCGTACGGCCGCCGGTTGGGCCGGCTTCCGGGGCGCGGTGTCGCTGGCCGCGGCGCTCGCGGTACCGCTGATCACCCCCGGCAACAAGCCGGTCCCCCAGCGCAACCTGATCATCTTCTGCACGGCGGTGGTGATCGTGCTGATCATGTTGGTCCAGGGCATCACCTTGCCGTCGGTCGTGCGGTGGGCGGGTCTCGTCGGCGACCAGCCACGTGACGAGGAGACCCGCCAGGCCCGGCTGCACGCCACCCGGGCCGGCCTGGCCGCGCTACCCGAGGTGGCCCGGGACCTCGCCGCGACGGCGGAGATCGTCGAGCGGGTACGCACCGACTACCAGGCCCACCTCGACGACGCCCAGGCGGTGGACGACGACCACACCTCCGCGCGGACCCGGGAGGTCGAGCGTGAGCTACGGCTGAAGGTGCTCGACCGGGAACGTGGCGAGATCACCCGACTGCGCGACGCGAACGAGATCGACGACATCGTGCTGCGGGAACTTCAGGCGGTGCTGGACATCGAGGAGATCCGCCTGCGGGGGCCACAGGCCCCGGACTAGGGCGCCATCGTGCCCGGCTGGCGCCGGCCGGGTTGGGGCGCTCGCGTGGTGGATTGACCCGCAAGGTGCACCCGGCCGCCGCCCGTGGCCGTCGGCCCTTGGCCTTCGTCCTCACCCCGGGTCAGGCCGCCGACAGTCCCCGGTTCGAGGCGGTGTGGGAACGGGTGCGGGTGCGCCGACCGGTGGGGAGGATGTGGGTATGAGTTCATCGCAGCCCGCCGTTGACCCCGGGCCCGAGCCGGACACGACCGCGGGCGGGCCGGTGAATACTGCTGGCGCGCGGTCCAGGCCGCCATCGCCGGACTCCCCCGAGTCTTCCCCGGATCACCGCTACCTGCTTGACAACGCCCGGGTGGAGGCGGGCGAGCGGTTCACCTGGCTGGCCGAGCTGTTCGACGGTGTCACGCGTGGGCACTTCGACCGGATCGGAGTGAGGGCGGGCTGGCGCTGCTGGGAAGTTGGTGCCGGAGGCCCCAGCATTCCCGAGGCACTCGCCACAGCCGTCGGACCAACCGGTCACGTGCTGGCCACGGACATCAATCCGGCCTGGTTGGACCCGCACGGCGGGTACGAGGTGCTCCGGCACGACATCGTCGGGGACCCGCCGCCGCAACCAGGCACGTTTGACCTGGTACACGCGCGGCTCGTGCTCGTTCACGTGCCCGACCGTGCCCGGGCGCTGGCGACGATGGTGGCGGCGCTGCGGCCCGGCGGTTGGCTGTTGGTAGAGGATGCCGACACCGAGCTGCAGCCGCTGGCCTGCCTCGATGAGGTTGGCCCGGCGCAGCGGCGCGCCAACCGGCTACGGCGCGCCGTCCGGGAGTTGATGACCCGCCGCGGCGCCGACCTGCGCTACGGCCGTACGCTGCCGCGGGCGTTGCGTGCGGCGGGCCTGGTCGATGTCACGGCGGCCGGCTGCTTCCCGGTCGGCGGGGTGGCCTGCGACCGGCTGGAGACCGCGACGGTGCGCATGGTCCGCGCCGAGTTGCTCGCCGCAGGGCTGGCCAACGACGTCGAAATCGACGCGCACCTGGCCGCCGTCGATGCCGGCGAACTCGACCTCACCCTCGCGCCGCTGATCTCGGCATGGGGACGCCGCCCGGGCTAGGGCGTGTCCTGAGTCCTCAGTTGTCGCAGTTCGGGGTTGGCCGTCCCCGCGGAGCGGCTGTGGACCATGTTCCGGCGCGAGCGGCGGCAAGGGCGGCTTTGGCGGCGCGGTCGGCGTCGGCCTCCGTCAGCGGGTCACCGGTGTTGAGGAGTGTGTAGTACAGGGGAGCGGAGACAGCGGCGATCACCCGCTGGGCGTCGGTGCCGTCGGGGAGTTCCCCACGTTGGACGGCGTCGGTGACGCAGCCGGCCCACTCCTCGATGCGGGTGGCGTAGAAGCGGTGAAGTGCCTCAGCCGCCTGTTCGTCACAGAGCGAGGCAGCGATCAGGGCCTTGAACAGCCGTCCCTGTCGGGGCTCGGTGAGCGTCTTGACCACCAGGTGGGCGTTGGCGCGCAGGTCCTCCTCGATCGAGCCGGTGTCGGCGCGAGGCACAGACTGGGTGGCCATGTCGTCGAGCAGGTCGGCGGCGAGGGTGCCGGGGGTGCCCCAACGACGGTAGACGGTGGTCTTGCCGACCCCGGCCCGACGGGCGATCTCGGCCAGATCGAGGGCCTCGAAGCCACCCTGGGCCAAGAGGTCGCCAGCCGTCCGCAGGACGGTCTCGCGGACGCGGGCGGTGCGGCCGCCTGGCCGGACGGTGCCGGGAGCGGGCGTGTCAACCACGGATGGGCCTCCTTCGTGCGGCGCTTCACGATGCCACAGACAACACTATCGGGGCCGGAGTTCCATTACGACGCCCCACGGTGCTACGGTTGCCGAACTAACGGAACGCCAGACCCGTTAGAGGTTTCGAAAGGAAACGCGTGTCATGTCCGCAACCAACGCCGCAACGCAGCGAACATCACCTGCCATCGCTCACTCGCCGCAGCCACAGCGGCTGACCGGCCGTCCCAAGCTGCTCCTCGCCGTTCTGCTGGTCGCCCAGTTCATGCTGGCCGTCGACTTCTCGATCCTGAACGTCGCGTTGCCCGCGATCGGCGAGGGCCTCGGCTTCTCCCTGTCCAACCTCCAGTGGATCGCCACCTCGTTCGCACTGTGCGCGGCCGGTTTCACCCTCTTCTTCGGCCGCATCGGCGACCTCGTCGGCCGCAAGCGGATCTTCCTCGGCAGTCTCGGCCTGCTCGGCGTGGCCTCCCTCGTCGGCGGTCTCGCCACCAGCCCCGAGCTCCTGATCGTCGCCCGCGTCGCCCAGGGCCTGGCCACCGCGGCCGCCACTCCCGCCGGGCTCGCCCTGCTGACCACCTCCTTTCCCGAAGGCCCACTGCGGCAGCGGGCCCTCGGCCTCAACGGCGCGTTGATGTCCGCCGGGTTCACCACCGGCGCCATCCTCGGCGGCGTGCTGACCGACCTGCTGTCCTGGCGCTGGGCCTTCTTCATCAACGTGCCCGTCGCCCTTGCCGTACTGCTGGTCGCTCCCTCGGTCATCCGGGAGTCGAGGCCCAGCGACCGTCCCAGGCTCGACCTGCCTGGCGCCCTGGCCGTCACCCTCGGCCTGTTGGGGCTCGTCTACGGCCTGACCCAGGCCGGCGAGCATGGCTGGACCAACCCGCACGCTCTGGCCGGGCTGATCACCGGCGTCCTGCTGCTGGTGGTGTTCTACGTCGTCGAACGGACGGTGGCCCAGCCGCTCGTCCCGCTCAAGGTGCTGGGTCGCCGGAACGTGGCCTGGGGCAACGTACTGGGCCTGCTCGCCTTCGTCACCGAGACCTCGCTGGTCTACCTGCTCACCCTGTACATGCAGAAGACCCTCGGCTTCTCCGCCCTGGCCGCCGGGATCTCCTTCGGCGTCCTGGGCCTCGGCACCGTGGTCGGCGGCCTGCTGGCCCCCAAGGTGATCGCCAAGACCTCCACGCTGACCGCGCTGGTCGCAGGCGGGCTGGTCCAAACCGTCTTCACCGCCGCTCTGCTCTTCCTGGGCACGAGCACTGTCTCCTCGATGGCGTTGCTCCTACCCGCCACCTTCTTCGGCGGCGTCGGCAACATGCTGGTCATCGTCGGTTTCATGGTCACCGCCACCAGCGGACTGCCCGACGGGGAGCAGGGCCTGGCCACCGGACTGACGACCATGGCCCAGCAGGTCGGCATCACCATGGGCACCCCGATCATGTCCGCGATCGTGACCGCGGCCACCACAGGCGCCGCCACGGCGGCAGCAATCCTGGACGGGGTCACCACTGCCATCGCCGTCAACGCCGCGCTGGTCGCACTCGGTGTCCTCATCGCGGCCGTCTTCCTACGCACCAGGCAACAGCACACCTGACCCTCCCGGGCGGATGACGTGGAAGGGCCACCGGAAGGCCGCCCCGGGGCGATGACCCACCCCCGCCCTGGTCAGCTCTGAAGAACGCCGGCCCGCAGTCCGAGCACCGCGTCGCCCTGCTCGGTCCGGTGGTAGAACACCACCCGCCGGTCCCGTCTGCGCGACACGAGCCCGGAACGCAGCAGCACCCCGAGGTGGTACGAGACGGTGGCGGGCGCCAACCTCCATCGCGTGCTCAGCTCGTGGGTCGACCGGGCGACGTCCAGGTCGCGCAGGATCGCCGCGCGGCTGGTTCCGACCAGCTCCGGAAGTCCGCTGTCGGATGCGGGCCGGCTCGGGACGAGACCGTTCGCGGGATAGACCAGCACCGCGTCATTCGGGTCGCAACACTGGGCCGCCAACCGTGGCCAGCCGACCGCTGTGGGACAGAGGACGAGTTCCTGACCGTCGAGATCGAAGGTCTCCTGGTAGGCGCTGGTGCCGATCGACAGGGACGAGCCCGTCCAGCCCACGTCGCGGTGCAGCGTACCGAGCATCCGGCCGATGCCGGCCGTACCGATCACGGTGAACCGGGCGGCGAGGTCGGTTTCGAGGGTCGACCGGACACCGGGCCACGACTCGGCGAAGACGAACCGCCAGAAGCGGAGCAGTCCGTTCGCAGCGCGGCGGGCGAAGGTGCCGTTCTCCATCGCGCTACGCACCTCGACCGGCATCCGGCCTTGGGGAAACCGCCCCGCGCAGAGCTGGTCCGCGACGGCCTCCGGCGGCGTCTCCGTCATCACCCCCAACTGTCGGTCGAGGAGGCTCTCGACCGGGCCCATCCAGGGCTTCGGGGTCAGCAGGTCGAGGGTGTAGCCACCGTTGCCACCCGTTGGCAGGGCCTGCGCGACCAGGGCCACGTCACGGTCCCGCAGGGCCAACCGGGCGGCCGGACCCGGGTCGCCGTGGACGGCGTGGCGGCGTCCGCTGGCCGCGAGCCGCAGCCAGGCGATCGCCTCGAAAGCGGGTGAGACGGAGAGTCGCATCTGCGCCAGGGCCGCCCCGTCGAGACGAACATCGATCACGTGTCAACGGTAGGACAGGAGACACCAGCTACGAAGCCCCGATTCGATAACCGTCGAATGTCTCGTGAACGCGGGCCGCCCCGGGTTTCCTGGTCTCACCCCCCTGCTCAAGGACGGGCACGTACCTCCCGGTGGCGGGCGTGCCTCCGGGTGCGTCGCCCGTCGTCCGTCTGTCCGGAAGGAAACCGATGCGTTCCCGAACAAGCCTGAAACTGTCAGCCCCGGTGGCGGCCCTGACACTCGCCCTGTCGATGGTGGTCGCACCGACGCCTGCGAGCGCCGCCGCGCCCTACCTCGAACTGCCGTTCTCGTGTGGCACCTCGTGGACCGGTGACTCCGGTTCCAGCAACGCCCACCGCAACAACGAGATCGACTTCAATCTGTCGTCCGGCGCCGACGACCGGGGGCAGCCGGTGCTCGCCGCAGCTGCCGGGACGATCAGGTGGGAAGGCGGTGCCAGCTCCGACTACGGCAACTACGTGGAGATCGACCACGGCGATGGCTACTCCACGTTGTACGCCCACCTCCAGGACAAGTTCGCGCACATCGGCGACACGGTCGTCCAGGGCGAGAAGATCGGCACCGTCGGCAACACCGACGGAAACAGCCCCGGTATCAGCCCTCACCTGCACTTCGAGTACCGCAACCGGGGCAGCGGGCAGAGCTACCCGGACTACATCCGCCCGGCCTCGTTCCACGGTGACCCGTTCGACTACGCCACCGGTCGGGAGACCTACGTCAGCCAGAACTGCGGCTCGACTACTCCGACTTCGATGCCGGGGTTGTCGGCGGTGTCCCGGGGTGTCGGTGGGCTCGACGTGTTCGCGGTGACCACCGACGGCCGCCTGAAGCACCGCAACTACTCGTCAGGCGCGTGGAGCTGTTGGTCGACGCTGTACGGGAACGCGACGATCAAGGGCGAGCCGGCCGCCATCGCCAGCTCCGGCCGGATCGACGTGTTCGCTCAGGGCATCGACAACCGGTTGAAGAAGATCACCTGGACCTCCGCACACGGCTGGTACCAGTGGGCCGACATGGGTGACTACACGATCACGTCGGCGCCGGCGGTGACGAGCCGGTCGGCGACGGGGATCGACGTCTTCGTGAAGAACAGCGCGAACAAGATCGTCTACCGACACTTCGACACCGCGTCGAGTGCATGGACGACTAACTGGTCGAACATCGGCGAGAACGCGGCGACGATCTCCGCCACCAGCGGTCCTGCGGCAGTCGCGAACGCTGACGGCACGCGGATGAACGTGTTCGCCCGCGCCACCGACGGAAGTCTGCTCTCCCTCATGTGGACCCGCGACCACGGCTGGTACAACTGGGCCGACCGCGGCGGCAACCTCAACGGCCGCCCATCCGCCAGCACCCGATCCGGCAACAGCGTCGACATCTTCATGCGAGACCAGGACAACAGCCTGATCCACTGGTACTCCCCCGACGGCGCGGACTGGACCACCTACCCCAAATCCGACTTCGGCGGCTGGCTGGCCGTCAGCCCGACCGCAGTGTCCTGGAACAGCGGACGCATCGACGTATTCAGCCGCAACAGCGGCGCCGACCTCATCCAGAAGGCCTGGACCTCCACCAACGACTGGTACGCCTGGGCCGGACACGGACCCGTCGGCGCACCAGCCTGCTGAGACACCTGTGACCCGCACGGCGGCCGGGCCTGCTTCCGGCCGCCGGTGGTCCACCCTTCGCCCCGTCTCCCACCTGGGCTGCGCCCGAAACAAGGAGTAACCCGTGAAACGCGTCATCATGAAGATGGTCTCCGGCCTGGCCGCCGTGACGGTCAGCGCGACCCTGGCGGTCGTGGTCGGCGCCCCCGCGGCGTTCGCCTACGAGCGGCGTGCCTGCGACACCACCGGCGGACCGACCTCAGAGGACCTGGCCATCGGCCAGCAGCTCAACACCCAGCTCACCAAGGACATGCGCGGCCACATGGGGTCGTACGAGACGTCCTGCGCCCGCGTGATCGTCGAGACCGTCAAGGCGAGAGGTCTCTCCTCCCGCGCCGCGGTCATCGCCGTGACCACCGCCATCGTGGAAACCCACCTGCAGAACCTCGACGGTGGTGACCTCGACAGCATCGGCCTGTACCAGCAGCGGTCCGGATGGGGCAGCGAGGCACAGCGCATCGACGCCGTCTGGTCGACGAACCGGTTCCTCAACGAGATGCTCGCGCTGTATCCGAACAACTCGTGGACCAGCGGCGACATCGGCGACATCTGTCAGTCGATCCAGCGGTCCGCGTACCCGGACCGGTATGCCGTCCAGGTCAGCGACGCCCAGATCATCGTCAACACCCTGTGGAACCTGGCCGGCTCGTCGTCGATGCCGGGGTTGTCGGCGGTGTCCCGGGGTGTCGGTGGGCTCGACGTGTTCGCGGTGACCACCGACGGCCGGCTGAAGCACCGCAACTACTCGTCCGGCACCTGGGGCTGCTGGTCGACGCTGTACGGGAACGCGACGATCAAGGGCGAGCCGGCCGCCATCGCCAGCTCCGGCCGCATCGACGTGTTCGCCCAAGGCATCGACAACCGACTCAAGAAGATCACCTGGACCTCCGCACACGGCTGGTACCAGTGGGCCGACATGGGCGACTACACCATCACCTCACCACCCGCCGTCACCAGCCGCTCCACCACCGGAATCGACGTCTTCGTCAAGAACACCGCCAACAAGATCGTCTACCGGCACTTCGACACCGCCCAAAGCGCCTGGACCACCAACTGGTCCAACATCGGCGAAAACGCCGCCACCATCACCGCCACCAGCGCCCCCGCCGCCGTCGCCAACAACGACGGCACCCGTATGAACATCTTCGCCCGCGCCACCGACGGAAGCCTGCTCTCCCTCATGTGGACCCGCGACCACGGCTGGTACAACTGGGCCGACCGCGGCGGCAACCTCAACGGCCGCCCATCCGCCAGCACCCGATCCGGCAACAGCGTCGACATCTTCATGCGAGACCAGGACAACAGCCTGATCCACTGGTACTCCCCCGACGGCGCGGACTGGACCACCTACCCCAAATCCGACTTCGGCGGCTGGCTGGCCGTCAGCCCGACCGCAGTGTCCTGGAACAGCGGACGCATCGACGTGTTCAGCCGCAACAGCGGCGCCGACCTCATCCAGAAGGCCTGGACCTCCACCAACGACTGGTACGCCTGGGCCGGACACGGACCCGTCGGCGCACCAGCCTGCTGAACCGACAGTGACCGGCCCGGCTGCCACGGCAGCCGGGCCGCACCGCGTACGCCGCGTCGCCTCGCGTACGCCGGCCCTGGCTTCGCCTGCGGACCGTGGTCAGGTCGCCTCGGTCAGGAACGGGCTGGGCTGTCCGCTCCAGGACACGTACAGCGCCTCCCTGGCCCGGGTGCTGGCCACGAAGAGCAGACACCGTTCCCGCAGCAGGTCGTTGTCGTGCTGTGCCTGGTCGACCTCGGCCGGGGTGACCTCCTTGGTGAACGGCACCGCCGTCGCGGTCACACCCACCACGGCCACACACCGGAACTCCAGGCCCTTCATCGCGTGCATGGTGGCCAACCGGACCGCGTCGGCGCCCGCGCCGGGCTGGTCCCGCACCCGCACCACCGGTACGCCGGCCGCGACCAGAGCGTCGTACGCGCTGGTCAGGACGGTGTTGAAGCGCGCGCAGACCGCGATCTCGCCCGGCCGTACGCCCTGCGCCCGCCACTCGCGGACCTGCTCGACGAGAGCGGCGACCTCGGCCGGTCCCGTCGGGTGTCCCGCCGCCCGGGGGCGCCGGCCGTGCAGCAGCGACCGATACCCAGCCAGGCTGTCGTCGCCCTCCCCGCCCAGCGCCGCCACCCGCGACCCGACCATCACCCCGGTCGACCAGGTGAGGATCTCCTCGGTGCTGCGGTAGTTCACCCGCAGCCGGTGGCTGCGCCCGGTGACCGAGATCCCGAGGGCGTGCAGCGACACCCGGGAGTCGTAGATCCGTTGGTGCGGGTCGCCGGTGACGAACAGGTCGTCGGGGCCGGGCGGCACCACGGCGCGCAACACCCGCCACTGTGCCGGGTGCAGGTCCTGCGCCTCGTCCACCACGACGTGGTCGTACCCGTGGGCACTGCGGTCCGCGCCGTCGAGCAACTCCGCCGCCCGCGCGCAGACCTGGAGGTGGGTGGTGGTGCCGGCCGCTGCCAGCTCGGCGGTGAACAGCTCCACCGCGTCCCACACCCGGTCGCGCTGCGCCGGGCGCAGCGCCGACCCCCGACCCCGCCGGCTCGCCTCCCGGTACGCGGCGCGGCTGCGCACGTCCTGGGCGAGGATCACGTGCCGGTACTCCTGGGCGAGGAACTGCTCCGGCCAGGGCAGGTCGAGCTTCCGGCAGACCCGCCGCCACACCTGCCGTTCGTCGCCGTCCCCGATCGGGGTCGGCACCCGGCCGGCGAGGGCGCGGACCGTCCGATGGGCGAGCGCGTTGACCGTGGTCACCTCCACCCGGGCCAGCCGCTCCGGGTCATCGAGGAGCAGCGTCAGGTTCTCCCGCAGGGTGCCGGCCAGGGCGTTGGTGTACGTGGTGAGCAGTACCCGGCTGTCCGGTCGCCGGGCAAGCAGGTGCTTGACCCGGTGCAGCGCCACCACCGTCTTGCCGGTGCCGGGACCGCCGGTCACCTGCGCCGGGCCGGAGTAGGAGACCCGGTACGCCACCCGCCGCTGCGACGGGTGCAGGAAGACCCGCCACGCCGCGAACGGCTTGTCGAGGATCTCGGCCAGCTCGTCCGGCCGGGTCACCAGCGTGATCCGGTTGCCGGTGTTGGCGATCGCGATGGCCAGGCTCTCGCTCGGTTCCGCCGGGGCGTCGGCGGGACGGCGTTCGACGACGATGTCCCGGTAGACCTCCTCCGGGGTGAACCCCTCGGCGAGGTACTGCAACACCTCGAACTGGTCCTCCGGCAGCAGCGTGCCGAACGCCTCCAACTGCGGCTTGTCGATGATCGTCCGTACCGCCCGGAGCACCTGGTCGTCGATGCCGAGATCCCGTAGCACGGTGTCGGAATGCCGGGCGAACAGCAGCGTGGGCGCCGCTGCCGCCGCCCTCTCCAGTGCCGGGGTGAGCTGCTCGATGGCGACGACGTTGCGCACCTCCAGCGCCCGGGTGGCGGTGTTGACGGTGTAGAGCCGCTTCGCCGCCCAGGTGTACGCCCCGTCGTGCGGCACCACACTCAGCAGCAGGAACGTGTCGCTGCCGTCGTCGGGGGCGAGGACCACCCCGCGCCAGAAGTCGTTGATCCGGATGGTCCGCATCCGGGGATCCCGGGCGTTGTGCACCGACTCCAGGTGCAGCCCCTTGTCGGCGTGCAGCTCGGCGATGGTGAGCTGCTGGAACTTCTCCATCGCCTTGCGCACGCCGGCCTTGACCGGCTTCTCCAGGACGTCGAAGCTCTGCCAGAAGCTGTTGGCGAAGGCGAGCTGCGGCACGGGGATCTCCAACGTAACGAACGGGCGGCGAGCAGATCAGACAGGAGTTCAGACGTCAAAATTCACGGTCTGCTGGTAGAACCAGCCAAGGTGTTCGATCAGTCGTGCTCGGGCCTCTTCGCTTTCAAGGACACCCAAGGGAAAGCCAGGACGTAGGGCGAGCTTGGCTGCGGCGATCTTCACGCCCGGCAGTTCGTTCAGCCGTCGACGGAACTCCTCGCGGAGTGCGATGTCGTCAAACGGTGGCCGGATACTCAGGTGCTGGAACACAAGCTCGAATTTCCCGCTCGGGTAGATCGCCGCAGGCCAGATGTTACCGAGTTCGTGCTCCTTGCCTCGTGCCATGAGGAAGCACGAGGTCTCGCCACCCGAGCCGTAGAACAGCATCCCACCCAGGTTGGTCCACGCCTCAAGTACGAGCAGCGTGCCCATCGCGACCTTCGGTTCCTGAAGATCCCTCAGCTGTTCGACGAACCGATCATCTAAGGGGTCGTTCCGGCCGGACCGCGGACGTGAAAGGTGCTTGGACGCATCCTGCTGCGGCATACCGGCGAGATGAGCCAACTCCTCGACCCCGATGCGCTGCGCCTGGCTGGCCCGGCCATACTTGTCGAACTCGATGCCCTCCGCGCGCAACAGCTCGAACGGGTCCTCGGTACGTACCGGGTCGGGCCACCGGAAGTTCTGCGACAAGGTGCCTTCGACTTGGAGAACCCGGTGCGCGTTCGGCGCCGGATGGCTGGCCAGTCGGGCACCGACCGATACGGGGTGGCTCCCGATCAACGCGGCCACGTCCCCGTAGGCAGTCCATGAGCCGGCGGGAAGCGCGGCAAGTGCCTTGTGCATGAGGTCCCAGGGCACCTCGGAACGGTTGCCTGCCTCCTCGGTAGGTCCCGGCCAGGTGGCGATGATCCGCTCAGCGAGGGCATCGGCACGGGCATGGATCTCGGGCCGTCCCCAACGCTTCTGTGCAGCGATCTCCTGGTTCAGCGAGATTCCGCTCTTGGCCAGTTGAGTGCGCTTAACAAGGAAGGAGCTGTTGCTCAGCTCCGCGTTGTAGCCGGTGAGGGTCAGATTGCCCAGCGTGTGGACCAGGCTCTCGTGCGCCTCGGCGAAGCTTTCCTCCCCCTGCAGATCCTCGCCCAACGTCTGTCGCCACTCAGCGGTGGGGCTCTGCGGCATGACGTGTTCGATGGTCAGTGCGTCCGGCGCGACCGGTTCCTTGCTGCCGTAGGACTCCTCGAGCCACTGAAGTAAAAGCTTCCGCTGAGTCGCGCGTCCGTTCAGGTAGAAGGGGATGGACCGCACCGCGTCGCGGACACTGGCATCGTTCGCGTAGTACTTTCGTCCGACAGACAGATAAGCCCGCACCGCCTCGTCGACGGGCAGATCCGTCGGCATCTCCTTCACGACACGCAGTAGTGTCCGGCCAACGGTGGCGGTGGCCCGGCCAACCACCAGACGTCGGACGAAGAAGCTCTCCACGTACAGCATGGCTGCCGCGATCTGCGAGGAGGTGGCTGCGCCCTGCGCCCGGCGGTCCAGCAGGTGCAGCAGCAACGGATGCGCCGTCGTCGTGTCCCAGGCGTTGAGCCGGGTCAATCGCCGCCGTACCTCCGGGTCGCCTTCTTCTTCGGGATGCAGAATGATCCGCAGGAGGCCGCCGAGCCGGCAGAACCGGCGTACCTCGGCCTCGATCTCCGCCTCGGTGTGCAGCCCGTTGAGCCGCGCCTGCTGGGCGGTGTAGGTGTCGGTCTGCTTGACCTCCGGATGACGGTGGATCAGGTCGAGCCAGAACAACTGCTCAAGTTCGCCGGAGTTCAACTGCTTTTGCAGCGGGAACCACAGGGAGTCGTAGACCGCCTCACCGCGGTTCTCCAACCGCATGAACAGGTAGTTGCGCAGCAGATCGGCCTGGGTGAGCTTGAGACCGGTGTTGTTCAACGACTCGAAGATCCGGTAGACGTTGTCGCCGGCCTGGGCTACCACAGAGACCAGCGCCATCCCCGAGATGACGGCGTCCTCGATGCGTTCGAGGTCCAGCGGATCGTCCGAATCGGTGGCACCTGCGGCGAGCTGCGCCGTGAAGTACCGGTACGCCGCACCGACCTGGTCACTTCCTCCGGCCTGCGGCGTCGACTCCAGGCACGCCTCGTAGGCGGGTCGGTCAGCCTGGGTAGGGACGAGCTTCAGCCGGTGGGCGGGCTTCCATTTGTTGATCAGATATTCCTGGTCGATACGGTCCCGATGCCCCGGTTCCTCGTGCTGCGCCCGATGGTCGCGGAGGGCGCAGAGCAGGATCGACAGGGTGGTGAGTCGTTGCTGGCCGTCCACCACCAGGAACTGGGAGACGCCCGCCGGTCCGTTCGTAGGATTGGGTGCAAGCACCAGCGAGCCGATGAAGTGCGTGAGGCGAGGGTTCTGCACCCGCTCTTCGGCCAGCTTGCGGATGTCCTCCCACAGACGCTTGTGTTGAGGCTCCGTCCACGAGTACGTCCGCTGATAGAGCGGCACTCGATACTGCTTAGCGCCCTCCAGCAACTCCCGCAGCGTCGTCTCCTGCGCCGTGACCATCCCGCACCCCGTCCTTTGTAGACCCACCCGTGAGCCTGGCAAGACAATCAGATCGACAACACGGACAGCAACCTTGACAGGCCAAACAGACCGGTTGTCGCTCCCGACCAACCGTCGGTTGGTCCACGCTTGACAAAGGGATGCGCTGACCCGGCGAAACCGTGGTGCACCTCGGGTGGACGGATCAGGACGGGACGGGCAGCTCCTGCCGGTAGAAGATGTCGATGTCGACCTCTTCTCCGCCGACGGTCAGCGTGTCCCAGACTCCGCTGGCCAGCAGGGTCCGCACGGTCTCGCTCTTCAGCGTCCGCAGGTGATCCCGGAGAACCTGGTCGTCGGGCAGGCCGGTGAGGCGGGACGACAGCCGGGCGCGGATCTCGCGCATCCGCTCCATGAGCGTCTCGATGTCCGCTTCGCGGTCCGGACCGCCCGTCGTCGGTGCGCCGCCGCTCTCGGCGATGACGTCGGCGATGACGTCCTTGATCGCGCAGTTGACGCCCTGATCGTCGGTCGTCACCATCGCGTTCCACGCACGGCTCTTGTGCCGGTACTGGAGCATCGACATCGCCGCTTCGTGCCGGACGAAGTCGGCGTCCCGGAAGGGTCTGCCGTTCCAGCCGCTGGCGAGCGACCGGGCCAGGGAGATGGCGGACGCCAGCCCGCTGTTGAGCCCACGCCCGGGCCAGAAGTGGATCGAGTTGGCGGCGTCCCCGAGCAGGAAGCCGTAGGTGCCCGGAGTGGTCGACGTGGGGGCGTACAACCGGGCGGTGAAGCGTGGTCGCTGCACCATGTCCAGGCGGAACGCGGTGACGGCGCTCAAATTTTCCGGGGCGACGCCGAAGAACGCCAACCCCTCCATCACCCGTTTCCACAGCGGCGAGGCTCGGAGCAGGGCGGGCAGGAACAGTGTGCCGTGGGTGGAGCACTGGAAGTCGCCGTCGTCCTCCCTCGCCATCAGACACGGTCGGGAGGCGATGCAGTCCTTAAATTCACGACGCACCGGGTCGAGCCCGACGACCTCGGCGGCCTCGGCGTCGGTGAGGCGCATGTTCAGGAAGCCCTCGCCGCCCAGGGAGTTGAGCAGGAAGCGGTTCTGGGCCACGGTCAGCAGGACACTCATCGCATCCGGCAGGTCGGACTTCACCCGCAGGCCCAGGACGACGTCCTGTAGGTGTCGGCCGTCCAGGGAGTAGATCGAACTGTCGGCGATGCCGAACTTCGTGGTGAAGTGCTCGCGGGTACGGGATCGTGCGCCGTCGCAGATGGCGAGCACATGCTCCTTGGCGACGGCCTCATGCTGCTCGGCCGCATCGAACCGGGTGGGCACCAGCCGGATCCGTTCGGACTTCTCGTTCGCCAACTCCAGGAGCTTGTCCTCGATGTAGGCGATCCGGATGTTCCGCGGGCCGTAGCCGCGAATCGAGTCGGGACCCGACGGCCACATCTCGGAGTACGCCCCGGGGACGAAGAGCCGATCCTGCACGTCCTCGGGGAGGTTCAGGTACTGGCGACTCTGGACGGTCACGACCTGCTGCCGCCGTACGTTGCCCTGCGCCTCGTTCTTCCACACGACCCGCGAGCCGTCCTGGATCCAGCGGCCGTCGTACACGGTGACGGCGACCCGGTGTCCCAGGAGACGTTCGAGGAGCAGCGCCAGGCTCAGCCCGACCGGCCCACCACCCGAGACGGTGACCCGCAGGACGGGACCCGGGTCGACGACCACGGCCGGCTCGGTGCGGGGCTGGAAGAGGGTCAGGTCGGAGATCATCGTGGTCACGTCGGCCGTCACCTCGAAACAGAACGTCTCGTCGGTGATGGTGATCAGGTCGCCGTGCTGGAGGAGGTGCGAGGTCACCCGTCGGCCGTTGACCAGCGTGCCGTTGCGGCTGCCCCGGTCGTACAGCACGTACCCGCGCTCCTCGCGCACCACCTCCGCGTGGAAACGGGAGACGCCCCCGCTGGCGATCACCACATCGTTGTCGCTCAGGCGGCCGAAGGTGAACCGGGTGTCGCCGACCGGAATCCGTCGCCCGGCAAGGGGACCCTTGCGTCCCACGATCTCAGGTACCACTCGGTCCGGGCCTTTCTGCGGGCGTTCACGAGGTCACGGCTTACGGCAGAGGTCGCCTCACGGAACGTGAGAGCCATGATCCTCCGGAAGCATGTGCACTTTAACCACCCCACCCGCAACGGGTAAGTCGGCCTACGGGCTCATTCGGATCGGGTTGCCGACACGGTGAATCGCTTGCAGGACAAGGCGATCCGCCCGTACAGCCGTCCAGGCTCTCCGGCTCCGCGCCCGCCCGGTGGTGCACCTCCTCGGCGATCTTGCCGATGGACCGTCGGGACTCCTCCGGGTCGAGGGCGAGGGAGTCGAGGCTCGCCCACACCCGCTCGTAGGCGGCCAGCTCCGTCGGCCGGTCCAGGTAGAGCGCCCCGGTCACCGACTCCTGGTAGACCACCGGCGGCTCCGGCACGGCCCGGGTACCGGCGGGAGGGAAGTCCAGCAGCACGAACGACCCGGCCTCGGCCCCGACCGGCAGCCCGGCGGCGAGCGGCAGCACCCGCACCGAGACGTGCGGCAGCGCGGTCACCTGCCGTAGGTGCCGGAGCTGCGCGGCCATGGTCGCCGGGCCGCCGGCCACCCGTAGCAGCACCGCCTCGGAGAGCACCACGTCCAGCCGGGGCGGCGGCGGCAACCGACGCCGCAGCAGAGCCTGCCGGTCGAGCCGGGCGCGCTCCAGCCGTTCCCGGTCGCCGTCGGTCAACTCCGGATCGACGTCGTGCAGCGCCCGCGCGTACCCCGGGGTTTGCAGCAGCGCCGGCACCAGCGCGTCGGCGTACTCGCGGAGCCGCCGGGCGGTCGCCTCCATTCCCGCGTACAGGCCCAGCCAGGCCGGCACCTCGGCGTACGCGTGCCACCAGCCCCTGGCCCGCGTCTCGCCGGCCAGGGCGACCAGCGCGGCGGTCAGGTCGGCGGCCACGCCGTACAGCTCGCACATCCCCCGCACGTCGACCCCGCGCACGGTGCCACCGCCCGTCTCGATCCGCCACGCCTTCTGCCGGCTGCACTCCAACGCCTCCGCCGCCGCGTCCAGCGTCACCCCGGCGGCGAGCCGCAGTTCCCGCAGCATCCGCCCGAGCTGCCGGCGCGGCACCGTCGACACCGTCACCTCTGCCATCGGCCTCCCCTTCCCCTCGCCGTCCGGTCCACCGCGCCGGTGGTCACCGTGCGTCGTGCCGCTGGTAGCGGCCCGCCCGCTGGTTGACCCCGTCCGGCGGCGTCCGTCGCACCCCGAGCCGCGCCGCCCGCCCCGCGCCGTCGCCCGGCCCGGCCGCTTCATCGGGTACGCCGTGAGCGCCCGCCCGCCGCCGGCACCGCCCCGGGGTGCCCCGGTCCGGACACATCTGCCCGACCACGTCGAGCACGACCTCCCCCGGCCGCAAAAACCACTTCCACCACCCGGACACGCCGCCCCACCTGATTACCTAGGGTACAAAACTTTACTCAGATTCCTAGCAATGACGGGGTTCTTCGTCAACCCTCTGTGCACGGGTGGTGCTATCGAGTCATGCCCTACGCCGTCCCGCTGTGGAGATCAATCCGCGATGATCTCCGAGCCAGGATCAAGGTGGGCATCCTGAAGCCGGGCGACAAGCTGCCAACCACCCGGATGCTGATGGACCAATACTCGGCCAGCTCAGCGACGGTACGGCGAGCCGTGGACCTGATGATCGAGACCGGCGAACTGATCGGCCGCCAAGGCATGGGCGTCTTCGTCGCCGACCTCCCCGACCACGAGAAATAGGACCGAACTCGGGGTGCCCGCCGGTAGCCGCCAGAACCTTGGACGAATCAGGGCCGTCGAAGAATCCGGGTGATACATGGAGACGATTCGGCTCGCGGCGAGCCAGGAGGTGCAGGAGATGCTGGGCGTCTCCCGTACGCGCGCCTACCAGATCACCAACTCGAAGACCTTCCCCGACCCGGTGGCCGTCCTGTCGGTCGGCCGGATCTGGCGCACCGAGGACGTCGAACGGTGGATCAAGGACCACCGGCCGGACCTCCAGGACCGGGAGCCGTAGACCGCATCCGTCTACGCAGACGCTCGCACCCCTAGGCAAGCCGGCAAGATTCACTCCAGTTCGCGGCCAACACATTAGGGTGGGTATCGCTGAGGTCCGCCGACCGGCCCGGAGAAGGCATGCCGCCGCTGATGACGTTGTGCGCGATCACACTCGATTGCGATGACCCCCTGGCGCTGGCGGCGTTCTACCAGCAAGCCACCGGTCTCGAACCGCACCCGAGATCCGACGCCGACTTCGCCGGTCTCAACGGCGCGGACGGCCTCTTCATCGGCTTCCAGCGGGTCGAGGACTACCGCGCTCCCCGCTGGCCCGACCAGACCGTTCCCCAGCAGTTCCATCTCGACTTCGCGGTCGAGAACCTGGACGAGGCCGAGGCCCGGCTACTGGAACTGGGCGCGGGCAGACCGGATAACCAGCCGAACGAGGACCGGTGGCGGGTCCTCACAGATCCGGCCGGGCATCCCTTCTGCCTGGTCAAACGCTGATTGCTCGGAGGCCGGTGGGCACGGCGAAACGCTGACCGCGTTCGACCCACTCGCCGCGCTGTTGCAGCAGCGTCGCTCACCCCCGTCGATCATGAAGTTGTGGCGCCCGATTAGCTGCCTTTGTAGAGGTTTGGCCGCCGCCCGAACTCCATGATCGACGGAGCGATGCGATTCAGTTCAGGCGTTCGCTGAGGCAGTCAGGTCGGCTCCCTGGGAGCCACAGTTCACAGGTCGCGGCGCTGAGGTCCTCGGCGCGTTCGAGCCCTGATCGCGGTGGCGCCCGGGGTCGCGCCCTGGCTGCACCGACCACGACGTGCTGGCGAGCGCGCTGTCCACGAAGGTCGTCGGGTTTGATCGACGCGTCACCGTCCTGAACCGACCAACCAATCATGATCGCGAATTTCCATATCAGGATCATGATGTGAAGACGCATGGCAATAACATCCATGAGTTAACACACTGGAAACAATCCTCACCCCCCTCATACGGCAATGGCAGCTTGACGGTGAGAAAGCCGATGACCAGGGCGACTTGTCCATTACGAAACTCCCAGTACCAAAAAGCCCTCCAGGGACGTTAAGGTATCGATGTGGGTCGGTACGTCGACATGCGACATCCGTGATCTTGTGTGGTTCGACACTGCCGACGAGCGACGGATAACGGTCATGGGAGCCGGACGGAATACCGGGCTGGCTCTCGGTGGCACCACTCGACTGGCGAGGTATACGTGCAGACAGAGACGTCTCTCCCCTCGGTGATCAGCATGCCCTCAGGCGCGCTGTCGCAACCAGAAGGAATCGTGATCGACTGGTCGGCGCCGCGCGCCTGCGCGACCGAGAGCAGACGACTGACCAGCACGAAGAGCGAACTGCCGGCGGGAAAGGTCTTCTGGTTCGGGCGTTCGACACGCAGCATCGCGGTCGATCCACACGCCACCCACGCCATCGGCGCCGTCCGCGCACTGCCACTCTGCTGGTCGCTGTCGAATCTGACGAGCAACACGACCTTCGTGGTGGAAAACCTCGAGGGCGGGACCGAGTTAATCAAGGTGGCACCCCGGCGACTCGACGCGGTGGTGCCGTTCGAGATGTCGAGAGTTCTCGTTCCCTCGATCGGCGGCCTGCTCGAACTCCGGGTGTTCGCCTCACCCCCGACATTTCTCGATCAACCGATGCCGGATCTCGCCGCGCATATTTCCCTGCCGGTGCTGGACGAGCAGACGAAGTACTTCCTGGTGCTCGTCGCACTCTGCGAACCACGCCTGCGCGGATCATCCACCGCGGCCGTGCCATCGGTGCAACAGGTCATCGAGCGGCTGCGGCCGGTACCCGGGTTCGCCAATGTCAACCGCAGCAGTATCAACTACCACATCGACTATCTGCGGCAGTACAAGTTGCCCATCGACGAAGAGTCGATGTCGTCGTACGGCGGTCGAATGCACTCCAAGCGCGAGGCGCTGGTCTCCTTCGCGCTCCGCTACGACCTGGTCCGGGAGGAGCACCTCAACCTCCTGCCCGGCCGGCCGGAGTGGGTGGGCCAGCCGGGCGGACGGTGGGCGCACGTGGGATGACGGGGCCGTCACCCGTCGCGCGTTGGCCGGGAGGCTGCCACCGGTACGCCGTCGAGCAGGGCGGCGATGCCCGCCAGGTCGGGTTGCCGCAGCAACGCGGAGGCCCGCAGCCGGGTGCCGGTGGCGTTCTCCAGGGCGGCCAGCAGGCGGGCGGCCATCAGCGAGTTGCCGCCGATCTCGGCGAAGTGGTCGTCCAGTGTGGTTTCCGGCCGGTCCAGCAGGTCCCGGCAGACCGCCAGGACGAGTCGCTGCTGTTCGGTGAGCCCCTCGGTGTCCTGCGGCGACCCGGCCGGGGTCGACACCAGGTCGGCCAGGGCCGCCCGGTCGGTCTTGCCGTTGGCGGTCACCGGCATCGGGTCGACCACCCGCAGGACGGCCGGCACCGCCTGTTCGGGCAGCCACCCCCGGACCCCGGAGAGCACCTCGTCGGCGTCGATCCGGCAACCCGGCCGGGGCTGCACGAAGGCCGTCAGACGCAGGCCCGCCGGGGACGACGTGGCGACCACGGCGGCCCGCGCGACACCGGGATCGCGTTCGAGCGCCACCTCCACCTCGGCCGGTTCGACCCGGACGCCGCTGACCTTCACCTGGTCGTCGACCCGGCCGAGGAACTCCAGCACCCCGTCGGAGCCCATCCGGACCCGGTCACCGGTCGGGTAGACCCGGTCGAGGTCGGCCAGTTCCGGCGGCGGTGCCACGAAGGGCGCCCCACCCCGGTCACCGAAGCAGGCCAGCGACAGCCCGCTCCCGCCGATACGGAGTTCACCGGGCTCGCCCCGGGCGACCGTTCTGCCCGCCGCGTTGGTGACACAGACCACCGCGCCCGCCACCGGAGCGCCGATCGGCGGTGGGTCCGCCTGGTCGGCTCGGCCGGACAGTCGGCACACCACGCTCGTCACGGTCGCCTCGGCCGGGCCGTACATGTTGTGGACCGTCGCGGTCACGTCCGGGCCGGGCCAGCGGCGCAACCGCTCCCCGCCGATCCCCAGGTGCCGCAGGCGCAGATCCGCCGGCCAGGGCCGGGCCAGCACCAGGTCGGCGATCGGGGTGGGGAGGTTGCTCACCGTCACCTCGGCCCGGGCCCACCAGCTCGTCAACAGGTACGGATCCCAGCACGCCTCACCCGGCGTGACGGCCAGGGTCGCGCCCGAGCACAGGGTGGCGAACAACTCCATGACGTGCGGGTCGAACGCCGGGTTGATCAGCAGGCTGTGCTTCTCCCCCGGCCCCAGGCCCGCATGGTGGTGGTACCACCGCACCAGCGCGGCCAGGGCGTCCTGCCCGACGGCGATCGCCCGGGGGGTGCCCGAGGTGCCCGAGGTCAGCACGACGTATCCGGTGTCGGCGGGCACGGGCGCGGCCTCCGACGGGACCGGCGTAAAGGCGGCCACCGTGGCCCGGGCGTCCGGGCCGGGGGCGGCGGGCAGCGGAATCCTGTCCGGGTCGGTCCCGCCCGCGTCGGCCGCCGCCACGACACACGCCACCCGGACGGTGCGGCGCACGAGGTCGAGGCGTTGCGCACCGAAGTTGGGCCCGAGGGGCAGGTACACCGCGCCGAGGCGGACCACGGCGAGCGCGGTCGCCACCAGCTCGACCGACCGTTCCAGCCGTACGCCGACCACGTCGCCCGGCCGCACCCGGTCCCGCAGCGCGTCCGCCGTCCGGTCGGCCAGGGCATCCAGTTCCGCGTACGTCAGCCGTCGGAGGCCGTCCTCGACGGCCACGCCCGTACCGCGACTGGTCCAGTGGCGGAGCCAGTCGCCGACACCCGCGCCCTCGGCGGGTGCCGGCGGCAGCGGACCGCCGTACGCGATGCTCAGCCCAACGTCGTCACCGACCATCGTGTCGTCCCGCACGCCGTACCTCTCCCCTACCTCAGCCAAGACCCATCGCCCCCGCGATGATCACTTTCTGGATCTCGGTGGTGCCCTCGATGATGGTCATCGTCCGGACCTGCCGGTACAGGAACTCCAACGGATGTCCCCTGACCCAGCCGGTGGCCCCGTGGACCTGCAACGCCCGGTCCACCACCCGGACGGCCATGGTGGACGCGGTGAGCTTCGCCAGCGCCGCGTTCTCCGGCGGTTCCACGCCGGAGTCGACCAGCCGGGCGCAGGCGAGGGTGAGCACCTTGGACGCCTCGAGTTCCGCGCGGCTGGTCACCAGGTGCTCCTGCACGTGCTGGTAGTCGCCGATCGGCCGGCCGAAGGCCCGGCGGTGCCGGGCGTACTCCACGCCCAGGGACAGCGCGTACTCCGCGATCCCGTTGCACATCGCGGCGACCATCAGCCGGCCCCGCGACAGGCTGCCCATGCTGGCCCCGAGCGCGTCCGGGGCGTCGCCGTCGCCGAGCAACGCCTCGTCGGGCACCTCGGCGGCGTCCAGCACCAGTTCGTGCAGCACCTCGCCGGACATGCCCTCGTACCGTTGCCCCAACCGCATCCCCGGATGCCCCTGTTCGAGCAGGAACACGGCCGGTCGTCGCTGCCCCGCCGGGGTCCGCACGGCGGCCACCACGAGCACCAGGTCGGCGTGCGCCGCGTTGCTGACGAACGTCTTCCGGCCGGAGATGACCCAGCCGCCGTCGACCCGGTCGGCCGTGGTGGTCAGGCGGAAGGCGTCCGACCCGGCGTCCGGCTCGGTCAGCGCCAGGCAGCGGGTCCGCTGACCCCGGACGAGCGGCTCGAGGTACCGCTTGATCTGCTCGTCGGTCCCGCCGAGCAGCAGCGGGCTCGGCCCCTCCGACCCGGCCAGGGCGTACGGCGCCAGCCGGCAGCCGGTGCGGCCGGCGGCGTGTTGCAGGGCCACCACCGCGCTGAACGGCATGTCGCTGCCGCCGAGGGACTCCGGGTAGTCACCGGCGTAGAAGCCGAGCTGCGCGGAGCGCTGCCGGACGTAGGAACAGAGTTCGTGGGAGGGATGGCCACCCTCGCCGAGTTCGGCGGCGAGCGGTTCCAGCTCGCGGCGTACGAAGGCGCCGAAGGAGTCGAGCAGTTCCCGGTACTCGTCCTCGAACACCGCTGACGGCTCGGTCACGGCCGCACCACCACCCCGATCGTCGTATCCAGGTTCATGACGTCCTCACCGTCCGGCCAGGGCGGTCCGCAGGATCCGGCGTTCCCGCACCTCACCCATGCCGACGGGCGGAAGGTTCGGCATCGACGTCGCGCGCCCGCCGGAGGCCAGCCACCGCCAGGTGTCCGCCACGGTCTCGCTGACCGGCCGACAGGTGAGGCCGGCAGCGGCCGCCGCCGCGCCGGAAGTGGCCCAGGCGGCGGCGTTCTCCGGCAGGTCGGGCAGCCACAGCGGCATCTCCCACCACGGCAGGACCTCCCGGGCGAGCAGCACCTCGTCGGCGACCCAGTGCAGCTCCGCGCCGCTGCCGGTGGCGGTCACCGCGTGGCCCAGCCAGGCTCCCATCGTGGTGTTCGGGCCGTCCGGCACGGTGTTGAAGACCCCGCTGGCCCAGTTCTCCACCCGCCCCAAAACGAACCGGGCGAGGTCGCGGACGTCCAGCAGTTGCAGCGGACGGGACGGCTCCCCGGGAGCGAGGACGGTGCCGCCCCGGCTGATCCGGTCGAGCCACCAGAGGGCCTGGCCGATGTTGTCGTACGGCCCGACGATCGTGCCGGGCCGGACGACCAGCGCCCGATCCCTCGGGTAGACCAGGTGGACGGCCTGCTCGCAGCCGACCTTGCGGGGCCCGTACCGGCGGTGGTCGGCGGGATCGCCCTCCTCGTCCGGCTCCCCCGGGTGCACCGGCGACCGCTCGTCCACCGGCACCGACTTCCAGTCCGGGTAGACCGAGACGCTGGAGACGAAGGCGTAGAAGCCGGTGCCGGGGGCCAGGATCCGGGCGGTCCGCAGCACGTCGGCCGGCACCAGCCCGGACGGGTCGACGACCGCGTCGAAGGAGCGTCCGTGCAACGCGTCGAGTCCACCGTCGTGGCTCCGGTCGCCCCGGACCGCCTCCACGCCGGGGACGTCCGGGCCGGTCAGCCCCCGGTTGAGGGTGGTCACCGTGTGGCCCCGGGTAAGGGCCTCGCCGACGACCGCCCGACCGACGAAGGAGGTGCCACCCAGGACCAGGATCCGCATGCCCGCCATCAGCCGGCGTCGCCCGCCGCGCGTCCGTCGGCGGCCAGCGCCGCCCGGACCGCTGCCGCCAGGTCCGCCACCACGGGTGCCCCGTACACGCTGCGCAGCGGCAGGTCCAGCTCGTAGGTCTCGTTGATCCGCGCGGCCAGTTCGATCGCCAGCAGGGAGTCCCCACCCAGGTCGAAGAAGTCGGCGTCGGCACCGACCTCCGGCACCCCGAAGAGTTCGACGAAGAGCGCCCGCACGGTGGTCAGGACCGCGTCGTCCGACCCCGGCCCGGAACCGGCGGACGTTTCCGTGCCGGCGTCGGCGGGCGCGGCTGGCGCGATCTCAGCCGGCGCGGAAACGGCGGCGGCGGCCGGTGCGGGCACGACGGTGTCGACCGCCGGTACGGGCTCCGGGGGCGTCGACTCCCGGGCGGGTGGGGTGGCCGGTGGTGCGGCGGGTTCCGGCAGGTAGGAGCGCCGTTCGAACGGGTACGTCGGCAGCGGCACCCGGTGGCGGCGCTCCCCCTCGTACAGCCGCGGCCAGTGCGGGTCGAGGCCGGCGGCCCAGAGCCGTCCGAGGGTGGTCAGGACGGCCGCGTACGTCGAACCGTGTTCCTGGCCCGGCAGCGAGGCCAGGACGGTGTGCCGCCGCGCCGGGTCGGGACGCGCGGCGAGCCGGTCGGTGAGGGTCGTGCCCCGGCCCACCTCGAGCAGGGTCAGCGCCCGCCACTCGAGCAGCGTGCCGAGCGCGGCGTCGAAGGTGTCGGTGGCCCGGGCCTGCGCCACCCAGTACTCCGCCGGGTCGACGGTCTGCCGAGTGTCCAGCCAGCCGCCGGTCACGTCGGACACCCACGGCAGTCCGGGCCGGCGGGCCGGCACCCGGCTCGCCAGGTCCGCCAGGTCGGCCCAGGCGCTGTCGGCGGAGCCGCCGGCCAGGGCGCGGGCGCGCTGCGCCACCAGCGGAAGCGCCTCGTCGGGACGGAGCACCCCGGCCACGCAGGCAGCGGTGTACGCCCCGGTGCCGTGCCCGGCCACCGCGACGGGTTCCACGCCCCAGTGCCGCCAGAGCGCGGCCAGCGCGTACTGCACGACGAAGGTCACGCACGCCGCGACCACCGGGTCGGACGCGGCGGACGGGTCCCACACGGCCGCGCGCAGGTCCACGTCCAGGTCGGCGGCGGCGCACTCGTCGACCGCGCTGCGGAACACCGGTTCGTGCGCGTACAGCTCGGCCACCGGCAGGTGCGCCGCGTCACCGTCGGCGAAGAGGTGGACCACCTCGCCGGCGGCGGTACCGGTCCGACCGGCGGCGGACGCCGACGAGCCACCGGTGGCCAGGGTCGTGGCCTGCGTGCCGGAGGCGCACACCGCGAACCGACGGTACGGGTGTGCGCTGCGGCTCTGCTGGAGGGTCCAGGCGGCGTCGGCGAGGTCGGCCCCGTCGCGGTCGGTCACTGCCCGCGCGACCCGGGCGCCGGCGGTGTCGAGAGCCTCGGCGCTGCGGGCCGAGACGGTCAGCAGGTGCCACGGACGGCCACTCGGCGCCGGTACGAGGGCGGGCGCCTCCTCGACCACGACGTGGACGTTCGTCCCCCCGATGCCCATGCCGCTGACACCGGCCCGCCGGACACCGGCGCGGGGCTCCCACTCGCAGAGCGCGGTGTTGACGACGAACGGGCTCGCGTCGAAGTCGATCTTCCGGTTCGGCTCGCGGAAGTGCAGGCTCGGTGGGATCTGCCGGTGGCGCAGGGCGAGCACGGTCTTGACGAACCCGGCGACCCCGGCTGCGGTGTCGGCGTGGCCGATGTTCGTCTTGACCGAGCCGATCCGGCAGAACCCGCGCGCGTCGGTGCTGCTCCGGAACGCGTTGGTCAGCGCCTCCACCTCGATCGGGTCGCCCAGCGGGGTGCCCGTGCCGTGGGCCTCGACGTAGCTGATCGTGTCCGCGCTCACCCCGGCCACCGCCTGGGCGGCCCGGATCACCTCGGTCTGCCCGTCGACCCCCGGCGCGGTGAAGCCGACCTTCGCGGCGCCGTCGTTGTTGATCGCCGAGCCCCGGATGACGGCGTGCACGTGGTCGCCGTCGCGCAGCGCGTCCTCCAGCCGCCGGAGCACCACGACCCCGACCCCCTCGCCGCCGACGAAGCCGCTGCCGGCCTCGTCGAACGCCCGCACGTACCCGTCCCGGGACACCGGGCTGCCCTTGCTCCACGGCATCAGGGCGCTCGGCACCACCGCCGACACCCCACCGGCCAGCGCGGCCTCGCAGTCCCCGGCGAGCAACGCCTGGGCCGCCAGGTGGATCGCGACCAGTGAGGTGGAGCAGCCGGTCTGGACGGTCACCGCCGGACCGGTCAGGCCGAGCTTGTAGGAGACCCGGGCGGTCAGCAGGTCCATCGAGTTGGCCAGCCGCACCGCCCAGTCGTCGACCGTCAGGTGCTCCCGCACGTGCCGCTCGTACGGCGACTGGGAGCTGCCGGCGTACACACCGACCGGCCAGGGGCACCGGGCGGGGTCGTAGCCGGCGTCCTCCACCGCCTCCCACGCGCACTCGAGCAGCAGCCGGTGCTGGGGGTCCAGCAGCGTCGCCTCGCGGGGGGTGAAGCCGAAGAAGGCCGCGTCGAAGCGGTCCGCGCCGTCCAGGACACCCCGGCCCGGGGTGTACGTGTGCCCGCCCGACTGGCGGGCCGGGTAGCGGGTGATGGACTCCTCACCACCGCTGAGGTTGCGCCAGAACTCGTCGAGGTTCGCCGCGCCCGGGAACCGCCCGGCCATGCCGACGACTGCGATCAGGTTGCTGTCAGGGTTCACGGCTGCGTTCCTATCCGGTCCAGCGGTGCGGGTTCCTGGGATGGGTCGTCGCCGCCGCGACGGGCCCGGGCACGGGAGAGCCGGTCCCGCCCGGCCAGCCGGGCCTGGCCGAGGTCGGGCCGCCCGGTCGCGTCCCCGTCCGCCCCGGCCAGGTGGGCGGCGATGGCCTCGATGGTGGGAAAGCGGAACAGCGTCACCACCGGCAGGTCCAGCCGCAGCTCCCGGACGAGCCGCGCGTGCACCCGGAGCAGCAGCAGGGAGTGCCCGCCGAGGTCGAAGAAGTTGTCGGTACGGCCGACCCGGTCGACGCCGAGCACCTCCCGCCAGATCCGGGCGATCTGTTCCTCCTGGTCGGAGACGAGGGGGACGTCCTGCCGGACGGGGGTGGCCAGGACCGGCGGGAGGTCGTCCCGACGGATCTTGCCGACCGGGGTGCGCGGCAGCTCCGGCACCAGCACGAAGGCCGAGGGGACCAGGTGTTCGGGCAGCCGGTCGCCGAGGTACGCCCGCAGGTCCCGGTGCTCCGGCCCGTCGTCGCCGACGGGTTCGACGTAGGCGACGAGCTGCGCCTCGCCAGTGCCCTGGGCGGTGGTCAGCAGCACGTACGCGTCCCGGACCCGGGGGTGGTCCACCAGCACCGCGCGGACCTCGCCCGGTTCGATCCGGTAGCCCCGGAACTTGATCTGCTCGTCGACCCGGCCGACGAAGTGCAGCCGACCGGCGGCGTCGCGGTACCCACGGTCGCCGGTGCGGTACACCCGCTGCCCGCCGAGCGCGTCGACCTGCCGGAACGCCCGCTCGGTGGCCGGCTCGTCGTGCAGGTAGCCCCGGGCCAGACCCGGGCCGGCAACGGCGATCTCGCCGACCGCGCCGGTGGGCAGCGGCCGTCCGGACCGGTCCACCACGTATGTGCGGGTACCGGGCAGGTCGGTGCCGAGCGGCACGGTAGCCGGGCTGGCCAGGTCCTCCTCGGTCACCTCGTGCACGGTCGAGGTGACCGTCGCCTCGGTGACGCCGTACGCGTTCAGCACGGTGGCCGTACCCGCCTCGGCCAGTTCCCGCAGCGACTCACCGGTGACCCGTTCCCCGCCGACGACCAGCAGGCGGGGCCGCCAGCGGCCGTCGCGCAGCGCCGCGGCCAACTCGGGGCCGACGGTGAGCAGGTAGCTCGTCGGCAGGTTGGCCACCGTCACGCTCCGGGCGGCCGACACGGCGACCAGTTCCGGTCCGCCCAGCAGGTCGCTCTGCGGGACCACCAGCCGGGCGCCGACCGCCAGGGTCGGCAGGATCTCCTCCAGCGCCACGTCGAAGTGCGGCTGGGTGAACATCAGTACCCGGTCGTCCGGCGTCAGGGCGTACCGGTCGACGATCGCCCCGACCAGGTAGGACAGCGCGGCCGTGCCCACCGCCACCGGCTTCGGCACCCCGGTGGAGCCGGAGGTGTGGATGACGTAGGCGAGCCCGTCGAGGGTCGCCGCCGGCCGGGCGGACGGCCACCGGCCGCCGTCGAGCACCGCGAGGGGGCCGGGACAGCGGGCAGCCGGCCGGCGGTGGCCGCGTCGGTGACCACCAGCGCCGGTCGGAGCCGGTCGAGCAGCAGGTGGAGCCGTTCGGCCGGATCGGCGGGGGACATCGGGCAGTACACGGCACCCACCCGCGCGCAGGCCAGCAGGGTGACCACCACGTCCAGGCCCCGGGGCAGCAGCACGGCCACCGGCTGTCCGGGCGCCACGCCGGCGGCGGTCAGCGCGGTCGCCACACGCTGCACCCGGGCGTCGAGGTCGCGGTAGGTGAGGGTAAGAGCGCCGCTGACCACGGCGACCGCCTCGGGGTCACGGCCCGGGGGCAGCAGGACACCGGAGACGACCGGGTGCCGGGCCTCCCCCGCCCCGTCGTCGGGGGCCAGCGAGGCGGCAGGGGCCGGGGCGGCGGCCAGCGAGGCGACCGGGGTCGGCGCGGCGGCGAGCGACGCGACCGGAGCCGTCTCCGGCGCGTCGAGGTACGCCTCGACGAGCGCGGCGAGCCGGTCGGCGAGCATCCGGACCGTCTCCTCGGTGAACAGGTCGGCGTCGTAGTCCCAGTGCAGGTCCAGCGCCGCCGGGCCGACCCGGGGGCCGACGACCCGCCGGGCGTCCGGGATGAGCACCAGGTCGAGGTCGAAGCGGGTGGTGCCGAAGTTGTGCCCCTCGGAGAGCACCACGTCCAGGCCGGGCACGCGCACGTCGGGGACGCCGTCGTCGACGCCGCTGAAGGCGATGTTGAACAGCGGGTTCTCCACCCCGCTGGTGTGCCGGCCGATCGCCCGGGTGAGCTGCTGGATCGGCACGTCCTGGTGCGGGATCGCCCGGATCAGGGTCTCGGTGACGTCGGAGAGCATGTCGTCCACCGACGCCTCCCCGGAGAGGCGCAGCCGCAGCGGGATGGTGTTGACGAACATGCCGACCGAGGTGTTGATCTCGTCGTAGCGGTTGCCGACGGCCGTACCGACGATGAGGTCGTCCTGACCGCAGTGCCGGCGGACGAGTTCGGCGAAGAGACCGAGCATCGTGGTGTAGACGGTGTGTCCACTGGCGACGCTGCGGGCCCGGATCCGGTCGGCCACCTCCGGCGCGAACCGCTGCCGGTGCTGCGCGCCGTGGTTACGGCGCACCACCCCGGGCCGGGCGAGTCCCGGCAGGGTCGCCTCGAAGGTGGCGTCCTCGAGCTCCCGGTGCCAGAAAGCCAGGCTCTCCGCGCGGTCGCCCGGCGGCACGGCGGCCACCCGGCGCAGGTGCTCGGTGTACGACACGGTGTCGGGCAGCTCGACCGGCTCCCCCGCGACGAGGGCCCGGTAGGCACGGAACAGGTCGCCGACCAGGATCAGGAAGGACCGGCCGTCGTGGATCAGGTGGTGCTCGACGTGGATCAGCCGGTGTTCCCGCTCACCGGTCCGCACCAGGCACCACCGGACCAGCGGGGCCTCGTACGTGTCGAAGCTCGTCGTCGCCTCGGCCCGGACGACCGCGTCGAACGCTGCGTCGACGTCGGCCTCCCCGGAGATGTCCAGGCTGCGGAAACGGGGCTCGCACCGGGCGCGGACGCGCTGCGCGGGCCGGCCGTCGGCGGTGTCGGCCAGTTCCAGCCGCAGTCCGTCGTGGTGGTCGAGCACCCGGCCCAGCGCCTCGCGCACCGCGTTCGCGTCGAGGTCACCTCGGACGACGACGAACGCCGTGAAGTTGTAGGCACGGCTACCCGGGGAGAGGCTCTCGTGGACCCAGACGATCTCCTGGGAGGGTGAGAGGTCGAACAGACCTTCCTGGCCCATGTCACACCTTCGTCTTCCTCGGTTCGGCAATGGCACGGGGTGCTCAGCGGACACGACGACGACCACGTCGGGCGAGAGACCGCGCACCGACCGTAGCCAGAGTCGTCCGGCAGCGTCCCTGACAGGTGACAGGCTCCTGCCCCCATCGGGCTCGGTTACGTTTCCGACTCACCAGGGCCGAGGGAGGGTGGACCGAGGTGACGACGGTCTGGGACGAGCTGGCGGGCCCGCTGCGCAGCCTCGAGGAGGAGGCCAACGGATGGCTGGTCGCCGCGCCCCGTGACGTGGTCTTCGTGCCACCGGACGGGTCGCTGAGCCCGGCGTTCGTGGCCGCCGCGCGGGCGGTGCCGGACGTCTCCTTCGTGCTGTGGGACGCGGCGAACGTGCGCCGACACGTGGGACTGATCCAGCGGGTGCTGGCGGAGAACGGCATCGGGCTCGCCGTGGGGCTCAAGGCCTGCGCGAACCGGACCGTGCTGTCGATCCTGGCCGGGATGGGCCTGCTCGCCGACGCGCAGTCGCCGGGCGAGGTGGACCTGGCCCGCTCGGTGGGGTTCGGTACGGTCACCGCGACCGGCCCGTCGTTCCGCCCGCCGGACCTGGACCGGCTGCTGCGCGACGGGGTGCTGCTGGACGTCCAGTCGCCCCTACAGTTCGCCCAGTTGGAGGAGCGCGGCACGACCGAGCCGGTCGGTTTCCGGGCCCGGGTGCGGCTGCCGGAGCGGCTGCGGCACCCCAGCACGTACGACGTGGTGAGCCGGTTCGGCATCGAGCTGAACCAGACCGGTCTGGAGCGGGTCGCCCGCTCACCCTTGACGGTCGAGCGGATCCGGGTGCACACCGGTGAGGCGCTCTCCGCCGACGTGACGCGCAGCCTGGAGTACCGGGCCCGGCTGGGGGTGCTGCTGGCCGCCGCCTTCCCCGAGGTCCGCGAGATCAACCTGGGCGGTGGTTTCCTGGCGCTGTCCCGGAATCCGTCCGCGCTGCCGGAGACCTTCAAGCGGGTCGGCGAGGTCTTCGACGAGGCGGCCGACACCCTCGGCAGGCGGCTGCGGTGCTGGTTGGAGCCGGGGTCGGCACTGCTGATCGACAGCGCGTACCTGGTCACCGAGGTGCTGGACGTCGATCCGTCCCGGCACGCGGTCACCGTCGCCGCGTCCCCGTGGAACGTGGCCCCGTGGACCTTCGCCACGGTGCACGTGCTCGACGGCGGTGAGCCCTGGGAGTTCGTCGGCGACGTCTACGGACCGGCGCTGTACGAGAACGACCGGCTGCGGCGTACCGAGCGGCACCGCCCGACCGGCCGGCTGCCCCGGGTGGGCGACCGGATCGCGGTCAGTTCCTTCGGGTCGTACACGATGGTCCACGGTCGGACCTTCGGGCAGATTCCGCTGCCCCCGCAGTACATCTTCGACGCCAACGGTTGGCAGGGAGCGCCATGAGCCACGTGAACTGGGTCGTCTCGGCCCGCGAGGAGAACGGGTCCGACACCGGCCTGGTCGGCCGGATCGACCTCGGTCTCGACGTCGACGAACTCGCCAAGGCCACCGACGACCTGCTGAGCCGCCACCCGTTGATCTTCGACCAGACCCAGCAGCTCGCCATCCAGGTGCGGCCGGGCTCGACGGACCCCTGGTACGAGTCCTGCTACCAGGAGAAGGACATCGCGCCGGAGCGCGAGTACGCGGAACTCAACCCCGAGCTGAAGGGCACCTACTTCGAGGAGGTCGTCGCCCGGTTCCCGGTCCCGCTGTTCCGGACCCGACTGTTGGCCCTGACCAGCCGGACCTGCTACTCCGTGCACCGCGACGAGACCTCCCGGCTGCACGTGGCGATCCAGACCACCGAGCACGCGCCGTTCGTCTTCGTCGAGCGCAACGAGGTCTTCCGGGTGCCCGCCGACGGCAACGCGTACCTGCTGAACACCACCGAGGTGCACACCGCGATGAACGGTGCCCGTACCCTCCGGCTGCACCTGGTGGCCGGCGCGGAGCTGGACCCGTCCCGGTGACCGACACGCACGCGTACGGGCCGCCGGCATGAGCGGCGGGCACGCGGTCGAGATCAGCGACCTCACCCGGGTGTACCAGCGCGGCCGGGGCGAACCCCGCACCGCCCTGGACCGGCTCAGCCTGACCATCGACCGGGGCGAGATCCACGGGCTGCTCGGCCCGAACGGGGCCGGCAAAACCACGCTGTGCAAGATCCTGTCGACGGTGCTGCTGCCCACCTCAGGGACGGCCCGGGTGGACGGACACGACGTGGTCACCGAGACCGCCGCCGTCCGGCAGCGCATCGGCATCGCCTTCGGCGGCGAACGCGGGCTGTACGGGCGGCTCACCGCCCGGCAGAACCTGATGTACTGGTCGGCGCTGTACCGCCAGCCGACCGCCGTCGCCAAGGTGCGGGTGGCCGCCCTGCTGGAACGGGTCGGCCTGGCCGACCGGGCCGGCGAGCGGGTGGAGACGTTCTCCCGGGGCATGAAGCAACGGCTGCACCTGGCCCGGGGCCTGGTCGGTGACCCCCGGGTGGTGATCCTGGACGAGCCGACGGTCGGCATGGACCCGGTGGCCGCGCGGGAGTTCCGGGTCCTGGTGCGCGAGGTACGGGCCGAGGGTCGCACCATCCTGCTGACCACGCACGACATGGCCGAGGCGGAGGCGGTGTGCGACCGGGTGTCGCTCGTCGACGGGGGACGGCTGGTCAAGACGGAGGATCCGCGCACCATCGGCGCCTGGCTGTCCACGTACGAGCGGGTGACCGCCGAGAACGTGCCGGCGTGGACGGTGGACGTGCTGCGGACCGTGTCCGGGGTGGTCGACGTCCAGACCTCGCCGAGCGGTTCGGTACGCGTGGAGACCGACGCGCCCGGAGCGGCCGGCGAGGTGCTGCGGATCCTGGTCGACGCCGGGGTCACCCAGCTCTCCACCGGCCGGCCGTCGCTCGAGGAGGTCTACCTGCACGTGGTCGGGGACCGCGGGCTGGGGATCCGTTGATCGCGTTGTTCTGGGCGGCGGTGCGGTTCCAGGTGAACCACGTGTGGCGGTCCGTCAACGACCTGATGGTGCTGGTGACGTTGCCGCTGTTCACCATCGCCTTCCTGGCGGTGATGGTCGAGTCCGGCCGCCGCGACCTGGCCCCGTACGCGATCGTCGGCTCGGGCGCGATGTCGCTCTGGTCGATGGCGGTGAACATCTCGGGCGGCACGATCGAGGGCGACCGGCGCAACGGCGTGCTGGAGGCCGCGGTCGCCACCCCCGCCCCGCTGGTGGTCGTCCTGCTCGGCCGGATCACCGCGGTCACCGTGATCAGCCAGGTCGGGCTGGTCGAGTCGGCCATGGTGGGCTGGGCGGTGTTCGGGGTGACCATCGAGATCCACCACCCGCTGGTCTTCCTGCTCACCGTGCTCTGCACCACCGCCGCCGTGGTGGGCACCGCGACCGCGTTGGCCGGGGTGTTCGTGCTGGGCCGGTGGGCGCTGACCCTGAAGAGTTCGCTGACGTACCCCTTCTACGTGCTCGGCGGTGCGCTCGTGCCGGTCACCTTCCTGCCCGAGTGGTTGCAGCCGCTGACCAAGGTGGTCTTCCTCTCCTGGTCCGCCGAGCTGCTGCGGGACTGTCTTGCCCCGGCGGCCGTGCGGAACGTGCCGGCCCGGCTGGCGGTCCTGCTCGTGCTGGGCGCGGCCGCGTTCGCGGTCGGGTTCTGGATGATCGAGTGGATCATGCGGCGGCTCCGGAGCACCGGAACGGTGGGGTACGCGTGACCGTCATCCTCCGTGACCATCTCCGGGTCCTGCGGTACGCGGTGCTCAGCGCCCTGGCCGACCTGCGGGCCATCTACACATGGCGGTCCTGGACCTTCATCTGGATGGTCCGCATCCTGTGCCAGGTGAGCCTCTTCGCGCTGCTGGGCCGGCTGCTCGACGCCCCGGACAAGGTGGGCTACCTGATCGTCGGCAACTCGGTCTTCATGGTGGCGAACACCGCCATCCAGGTGGTCAACTCGACCTCCTGGGAACGGCTGCTCGGCACGCTGCCGCTGCTGGTGGCCTCCCCGACCGGCCCGTTCACCGTGTTCGCCGGACGCAGCGCGCTGTGGCTGCTGGACGGCATCGGCGTCGGCACGCTCTCGCTGTTCCTGCTGTCCCCCGTCTTCGGGGTGCCGCTGCCGATGCCGACCGCCCTGCTCGCCGTGCCGCTGATCGTGCTCGTCGGGGTGTCGACGTACTGCTTCGGGCTGCTGCTGGGCGCGCTCGCGTTGCGTACGGTGTCGTTGCGCGCCCTGATCGCGAGCCTGGGCGGGCTGTGCCTGATGGTGCTGACCGGCGTGCAGGTGCCGACCACCTTCTGGCCCGCGCCGGTCTCCTGGCTGGCGGAGGTCCTGCCGCTCACCCACGGCCTGAAGGCGGTACGCGACCTGTTGGCGCACGGGCCGACCGCCGGGGTGGCCCGACTCGCGGTGACCGAGACGGTGATCGCCGCCGGGTGGCTGCTCGTCGCGGCCCTGGCCTTCTGGCAGTACGACCGCAGCGGACGCCACGAGGCGTCCGTCGACTTCAGCGAGGATTGACGGAGCACACGTGATCATCTGGCTCAACGGACCGTTCGGGGCGGGGAAGACCACGCTCAGCGAGAAGCTCGCCGCGCTGCTGCCGGGCAACCTGGTCGTGGACCCCGAGGAGGTCGGCTTCGCGCTGCGGCGGCTGGTGCCGCCCCCGCCCACCGGCGACTTCCAGGACCTGCCCATCTGGCGGAGCCTGACCCTGGTCACGCTGCGCGAGATCCGCCGGCTCTACGACGCCACGCTGATCGTGCCGATGACCCTGGTCGTGCCCGCCTATCTGACGGAGATCATCGGCGGGCTGGTCGACGGCGGCGAGGACGTCCGGCACGTGTGGCTGGACGTCGACGAGCAGGTCCTGCGGTCCCGGATCATCGCCCAGGTCATCGACCCGACCGATCCGGTGCACGACGCGGAGGTCCGGCGGTGGCGGCTGGACCAGGTCGACCGGTGCCGGGCGGCCCGGCCGCACCTGCCGGCCGGCACCCGGTTCCTCGACTCGGGCACCACCGATCCCGACACCCTGGCCGCCGAGATTGCGGGCTGGGTGACGGCCGGCAGACACCAATAACGCAAAGGAGCGGACGCGATGGTCGACGTTCTCGGCGGCAGCGGCGGGCCGGAGGCGGTCAGCGGGCCGGAGATGGTCAGCCGGCCGGAGGCGGTCAGCGGGCCAGGGGGCCCAGACTCCCTCGTCCCGATCGGCCAGGACTGGGGCATGTGGCCGGTCGTGCTGCTGCGCTCCGCCGGACACGCGGCGGAGCAACTGCGGGACTTCCTCGCCGCGGCGGAGGAACAGCGGCACACCGGGAGCGGGCTGCGCGAGGTGGTCGAACGGTTCGTCTCCGACCCGTGGCTGCTGGAGGCGTTGTGCTGGCAGAACCCGACCATCGTCAACTCCTGGCTCGGCCGGTACGCCACCGACGGAGTCAGCGGCACCAAGCGCCCCACCTACTACCGGGGCAAACTGCTCAGCCTCGGCGCCTACCTCCAGCGCTACGCGACGCGGAACGAGACCATCGGGTTCTTCGGCCCGATCGGCTGGGCGCACGTCGACCAGGACCGGGACCTGCTCGTCGAGGTCGCCGGGAAGGGTGAGCGGGTCCGGCACACCACGTACTTCGAACCGTGGGCGCTGACCGCGCTCGCCCGCTCGTGGGAGGCCGACCCCGAGGTGCGGTGGCGCCTGCCGGTGATCGTCAACCAGGCCGGGGTGCTCCGGGACGACACCTTCGTCCGGCCCCGTCGGGGGCCACACCGGCTCACCGCCGACCAGCGCCTGGTGCTGACCCACCTGGGCGGTTCGGGGTACGCCGACGAGCTGCTCGAGGCGCTGCGCGCCGCCGACGGGCCGGCGTGGGACCGGGCCCGGCTGACCGAGGTGCTCACCACGCTCCAGCGCGCCGAGTGCCTGTTCTGGGGCTTCGACATCACCGTGGTCGGCGGCTCCGAAAAGGTGCTCGACGCCCAACTGGACCGCCTGCCGGCGGAGCTGCGTGACCGCCTGCGCGACGACCTGCACCACCTGAGCCGGCTACGGCAGGACGTCTCGGCCGCCGCCGGTGACGCCACCGGGGTCTGGCGGACCACCAACGCGCTGGCCGAGTCGTTCGAGACGATCTCGGGAGTGGACCGCTCGGTCCAGAAGGCGAGCAACCCCGACTGCCGGGAGCTGCTGTACCACGACGTCACCGTCGACTGGGACGCGACCCTCGGCGGGCGGGCGGTCGCCGGGCTGGCCGGCCCGCTGGAACTGCTGATGGAGACCTGCCGGTACGCCAGTTGGCGGTTCGCCACCGGGATCGAGGATCGGGCACGGGTGGTGCTGCGCCGGGACCCGGCCCTGGAGGCGGTCTTCGACGAGCTGCTGCCGGAGCTGAACGACCGCCGTCCCGGCCGGATCCTCCGGGGCGTGACGGCCGAGGTGCGGCAGATCGTCGCCGACCTGCTGGCGGCGGAGCCGGGCGTGGTGGCGCCGGACGGGTCGCTGGTGCACCGCAGCGCCGCGCTGCGGGAACGCTGGCGGGCGGCGTTCGCGGCGCCCCGGGCGGGCTGGTCGGCGGCCGCGCTGCACAGTGCGGACGTCATGCTCGCCCGGCAGGGCGACGAGCAACTGTGGGTGCTGGGCGAGGCGCACACCACGGTGAACCCCCTGGACTACCGGTTCTGCCTGGAGAACCAGCCCGAGCCGGGCCGGTTGGAAGCCCTGATCGACGCGGCCACCCCGGCGGAACGCTTCATCCCGGCCATGCCGCCCACGCCGCGCCTCTCCCCCCGGACCGCCCCGCCACCGGCGGCGTACCTGCCGGACAAGCACCGGTACTGGACGTTGTGGCCGCGTACGGCAATGCCCGCAAGCGTGCCGAAGCTGTCCTGCGTCGACCTGCGGGTCGTCGAGCAGGACGGCACGGTGGTGGTGGTCGACGGCACGGGACAGGTGGTGGCCCGGCTGACCGAGTTCATCGGCGAGTTCCTGTCGTTGGCGTTCTACAACACGCTGTCGCTGTTCTCCGACGCCGACCGGATGCCCCGCGTCCGCATCGACGACCTGGTGGTGCAGCGGGCGTACCAGCGGATTCCCGTCCGGGAATTCGCGCCGCTGCTCTCCGCGCCGCCCAGCCGGGTCGAGCTGGCCGGCTTCTTCCGGGAACGGGGGCTGCCCCGCTACTCGTTCATCCGGGTGCCGGGCGAACCGAAACCGGTCTTCTGCGACGCGACGAGCTGGGTCACCACGCACAACGTCGTCCGGCTGCTCCGGAAGGTCGCCGACCAGCCGGAGGCGCTGGTCAAGGTGCAGGAGATGCTGCCCGACTTCGACGAGCTCTGGCTCACCGGCCCGGACGGCCGGACCAGGACCAGCGAGTTCCGATTCGTCGTGCAAGACCTGAAGGGTTCCGTCGTGCAAGACCTGAAGGGTTCCGTCGTGCAAGACCTGAAGGGTTCCGTCGTGCAAGACCTGAAGGGTTCCGTCCGGCAGGACCTGAAGGATGTGGAGGACCCCGGTGTCCGATGAGACCGTCTCGTTCCAGGAGGAGTCCTGGCTGCGTTCGCTGGCCGGCCAGCCGTACGGCGCGCCGACCCCGGTGCACTCCTGCTGGGAGATCACCGGACCGCTGGACCGCCGGGCGCTGGAGGCGGCGTTGCACGGGGCGGCCGAACGCCACGACGTGCTGCGCCGCTCCTACCCGACGCCGACCGGCGCCCGGGTCACCGACGACGTCCGGGTGTGGTGGGAGGTCGTGCCGGAGGGACCGGAGGAGGACGTCCGGGCGGCGATGCTGGCGGTGCTGCGGCAGCGTTTCGTCCGCGCCGAGCCGCCACTGTGGCGGGTGGCGCTGACCCGGCTCGGACCGGACCGCCACCTGCTGGGTATCTCCCTCGACCATCTCATCATGGACGGGCTCTCCATCTCGGTGCTGCTGCGCAGCGTCGGGGAGCTGTACGCCGCCGCGTGCGCCGCCCCGGACGGGCGCCTCGCGCCGCAGGCGCCCGCCCGCCCGTACGCCGACTTCGCCCGCCGGCAGCGCGAGGCGCTGGCCGGGCCCTGGGGGGAACGGCGGGCCACCTACTGGCGGCGGGTGCGCGAGGAGTCGGGGCCGTACCCGCCCGGTTGTCCGTCCGGGAACCCGGACGGCGGGAACGGCCCGGCCGTGGAACTGCGCCAGCACATCCCCGCCGAGGTCGCCGACCCGATGACGGCCCGCTGGGCGGGACACGGCGTCACCGAGTTCGCCCTGGCCGCCGAGGCGCTGCTCCAGGCGTTCAGCGAGGTGTCCGGGACGACGCACACCGGCCTGGTCACCAACTCCCACGGCCGCTGCCTGCCGGGCTACCTACGCACGCCCGGCCTGTTCTCGCACGGTATCCCGGTGTACCGGGCCCCGGCGGCGGGCGGGACGCTGGCGGCGCGGGTCGGCGCGCTCCAGGACCGGCTGCTGGAGACCATCGACCACGCGCTGCCGCTGCGCCCCGTTGACCAGATCTGGCAGGAGGGTCTGGTCGACAGCGGCCCGGTGGCCCAGTGCGTACTCGGTGTGTACACCGCGCGTCCCGAGCGCGATCTGCGGCTGGCCGGGCTGGGCCTGCGCTGGATCGACCTGTACGCCGCCGTCGGGGAACCCATCTATCCGACGCTCGGCACCACCTGCTTCGTCGACTGGGTGCGCAACTCGAGCGGGGTGCACCTGACCGCGCAGGTCAACCCGGCCGCCTTCGACGACACGGCGATGGACCGGGTCCTGCGCCGGACGGTCGAGCTGGTCCAGACCGGAGGCTGAGGCGCCGTCACCGGCGCGGGCGCAGCACGGTGTGCACGGCGGACGGGGGCTTCACCTCGTCCGGCACGATGGTGAACGCGGCCCGCGCCTGGTCCAGCGGCGCCGTCCACTCGGCCCGGTGGTGCACCTGCGCCAGCGGCTCCCCGGCGACGACCCGGTCGCCGACCCGCTTGTGCAGGGTGACCCCGACGGCGTGGTCGATCGGGGCGTTCTTGACCTGCCGGCCGGCGCCCAGCCGCAGGGCCAGCGTGCCGATCGCGCGGGCGTCGACCGCCCGCACCCAACCGGTGGTCTCGGCGGTGACCAGGTCGGCGCGGGGGGCGGTGGGCAGCAGCCGTGGGTCGTCCACCACGGCGACGTCCCCGCCCTGGGCGGCCACCCAGCGCCGGAACGCGGTGAACGCCCGGCCGTCACGCAGCACCGCGCGGACCTGCTCCCGGGCCCGGTCCTCGTCGGTCTCGGCACCGGAGAGCAGCACCGCCTCGGTGGCCAGGGTGACGCACACCTCGGTGAGTCCGGGCACCTCCGCTCCCCGGAGCACGTCGATCGCCTCGCGGATCTCCAGGGCGTTCCCCGCCGACCAGCCCAACGGCTGGTCCATGTCGCTGATCACGGCGTGGCAGCGCAACCCGAACGCCGCCCCGATGTCGATCATCAGGGTGGCCAGCTCGGTGGCGCTGGACAGGTCGCCGGTGAGCGCGCCGCCGCCGAACTTGACGTCGAGCACGACGCCGTTCGTCCCGGCCGCGATCTTCTTGCTCATGATGCTGGCGGCGATCAGCGGCAGACTCTCGACGGTCCCGGTGACGTCGCGCAGCGCGTACGTCGCGCCGTCGGCGGGAACGAGGGTCGCCGACTGTTCGACCACCACCATGCCGACCTCGGCAAGCACCGCACGGATCCGTTCCCGGTCGAGGGAGAGCCGCAGGCCCGGAATGGACTCCAGCTTGTCGAGCGTGCCGCCGGCGAAGTCCAGACCCCGGCCGCTCATCTTGGCCACCGGGATGCCCAGCGCCGCCAACGTCGGCGCGACGACCAGGGTGGTCTTGTCGCCCACCCCGCCGGTGCTGTGCTTGTCGACCACCCGGTCGAAGCCGTGCAGGTCGAACCGCTCGCCACTGTCGACGTACACCCGGGTGAGCGCGACGACCTCGTCGAAGTCCATGCCCCGGCAGGCGACGGCCATCAGCCACGCCGCCATCTGGTAGTCCGGTACGTCGCCCCGGACGTAGCCGTCGACCACCAGGGCGATCGCCTCCGCCGGAAGCCGTTCGCCGCGCCGCTTCGCGGCGATCACGTCCACCACGCCGAGCGTCATCGAGGTGCCTCCTGTTTCTACGCGTCCAGTTGCCGGCGCAGGAACCGCAGGTTGTCCCGCAGCTCCGTGGCCGGTACCGAGATGTTGAGCCGGATGCCGTACCGGTCGGGGTAGAGCCGGTGCCAGTACTCGGGCGCGGCCCCGAACAGGTAGTTCGGGTTGACCTTCATCCCGGCGTGCCCGAGCCGGTTGACCCAGCGGGTGTAGTCGTCGGGCGAGGGGAACGACCGGGCCAGCCAGCGGAACGTGGAGTAGCCCGCCACCGGCCGGGACGCCCCGGCCAACGGCTCGAACAGCCCGCACTCGTCGAGCAGGTCGATGTTGCGGGCGAAGTGCCGGGTCGCCGCCGCCATCTCCGTCAGGAACATCGCCTCCTCCCGGTGGTCGAGGAACGGTACCCCGTGCCGGTCGAAGAGCTCTCGCAGCCGGGCGGACGTGGCGGCCCGGTCGACGCGGTCGGCGAGGGCGAGCAGGAGCAGCCCGAGGTGCGCCGCGACGACCAGCGCGACCGCGGCGTGCACCGAGTAGCCCCGCTCGAAGCGGACCGCGGCGGCGAACTCGGCGAACCCCGGTTCGGTGCCGGCAAGGAACCCGACCCGCAGGCCGGGGACGGAGAGGTCCTTGGAGGGGGTCATGCAGAGCAGCCACCGGGGGTACGCCGTCATCTTGCGGTACAGCACCGCGCGGAAGTCGTCGACGCGGTCGAACTGCGGCAGCGAGAAGGGCACGTCGATCAGGGCGAGGTCGTCCGGGTCGGCGGGCGGGGGCGGCCACAGCCAGGAGCCGAGGACGCCGTTGGGCGCGACGTCGACCAGCATCCGACGTCGCCCCGTCGGCACCGGCCGGTCGAGCTGCCCCTCGGTGCCGTAGTAGACCGGCTCGACCGCCCCGTAGCGGGACAGCGAGTGCTCGAAGGAGTAGTAGTTGGGAATCGGCAGCACCGGCTGCACGCCCTGGTAGGCGGCGTACTCGCAGGCGAAGCTGATCGCCTCGGTGCTGCCGTGGAAGAGCTGCACCTGCTCGGCGGCGAGCGGTGCGATGCCCAGGTACTGGCCAAGCAGTTCACCGACCAGGGTCCGGGCGGGGACCAGCCCGGCGTCGTCGTACTCGACCACCCGGTGGGTGACGACGTCGGCGTAGAGCCGGGCCAGGAACCCGGTCACCGCAGCCGGCACCGGCCGTCGGTTCACCCCGTACCCGAGTTGACGGCACGGGCCGGAGACGCCCGCGCGGATGGTGCGGTAGTACCGGACGCACGGCACGTCCGGGAACCCCGCGGCGTTGAGGTGCGGCGTGGACAGTGTCGCCTACCTCTGGTCGTCGACCCGGCCGAGGAGGTCGTGCAGACGTGGCACCAGCCCCCACAGGTCGTCCCGGTACTCGAAGGCGTCCTCCGCGCCACCCGGTGTCCGGGCCGCGATGGTCTCGGCCAGGGCCTCGGCGAGCGTCTCCGCGGAGGGCTCGTCGAGCACCCGGCCCAGGCCGTGCCGGCGTACCTCGTCCGCCGTCGCGCCGAAGCCGTCGACGATCAGGGGCACTCCGTACAGCCGGCTGTCCCGGATGCGCAGGCGGACGCAGGTGTCGTTCTCCACACCCGGTCGGGCCACGCAGACGAAGGCCCGCGCGCCGGTGAGGTACGCGTCGCGGGCCTGGTGCGTCACCGGCTGGCGGACGACGGTCACCAGGTCGCCCACGGCGCGGTCGGCGATGCGCTTCTCCAGCGCCTCGACGATCTCCCGGGTGTCCGGGTGCGGCTGGCCGTAGAGGAAGGCGGCGGAGATCCGCAGTCCCCGCCGGGCGCAGATCGCCACCGCGTCGACCAGCAGGTGCGGGTCGTAGAACGACCAGACGCCGCCGGTCCACAGCACGTCGGCGAGCGGCGCCGGGGTGGTCCGCTCCACGACCAGCCGACTGTGCCGGCTGAAGCCGATCGGCACGGACGTCACCAGGTGGTCCAGGGTGGCCGACCCGGCCAGGTCCCGCACGCCGATCCGGCCGAGGGTGACCAGGCTGGCCAGGATGGTCGCGCGTTCCACCCGGGACCGGCAGATGAAGTGGTGGGAGGCGCGCAGTTGCCGCTGGTACGCCTCGAGGATCTCCCGGTACCGCTCCTCCGGGGCGTCCTGGCGCAGCAGCGACGGGTAGCTGCCGTGCTCGATCGGCGGCGCGGTCTCCGAGACGATCAGCGGTCCGGCCGCCACCGCCTGGGCCAGCCGGTCGGGGTCGGCGACGTCGAAGAAGAAGACGGCGTCGGTGTCGGCCAGCAGGTCGCCCCACCGGTCGGCCCGTCGTTCGAGCCGCGCCCCGCCCAGGTGCATCGGGTCGGGCACGTCCGGCGAGTAGACGGTGACCGCGAACTCGTCGGCGAGGGTCTCCGCCAGTTCGGCGATCCGTACGGCCAGTCCGGAGGCCGCCTGCTGCGACACCGGGTAGTCACCGGCGTCGAACAGCAGCCGCCTACGCATCCCGTTCACAGGTCGTCCACCCGGTTGACGTTGTGGAACCCGTCGACCAGGATGGCCGGCGAGTCGACCAGGGCGGTGGCACCCGCACCGGTCATGATCCCGGGCAGCCCGTCCCGGTGCGCCGCCGCGGCGAAGACGGTCGCCCAGGCGGCGTTGAAGCCCGAGGGGTCGGCCGGCTTCTCCGCCGCGTGCTCGACGACCCGGACCGGTCCCCTGCCGCGCAGCCGCAGGGCGCCGTCGTTGGCGAGCCGGACCGGGTCGTGGATCGTCGCGGCGAGCACCGCGTACGGGTGCCGGGCCAGCAGGTCGTACGCCTCGGCGAACCGCTGGGCGAGCACGTCGTCGGTGACCACCTGGTCCGGCAGCACGACCGCCGTCGGGCCGGTGCACAGGGGCAGGGCCGCGGTCACCGCGCCGGACAGGTCGGGGCCGTGCCGGTCGGCCTGGTAGACGAAGACGGTGTCGAGCACGTCGGCGTAGCGGGCCAGGTAGGCCACCGTGTCCGCCTTGTGCGCCCGGATCACCACCACCAGCCGTACCGACGCGTCGCGCCGGGCCGCGAAGTCCCGGACCGGCGCCAGGGCATGATCGATGATCGACTCGGCGTGGTTGATCCGGTGCAGTTCCTTCGGGTACGGCGCGTCGAACCGGCGTTGCACCCCGGCACAGGGGACGATCACCGTCAGTGTCGGCCGGCTCCGGCCCGGTCGGTCAGCGGCCATGGCCGTCAAGGTGGTCGTGGCCGTCGGGGTGGTAGTGGCGGAGGTGGAACGGCTCACCGAGGTTGTCGCGCAGCGCCATCCGTCGCGCGCCCGCCTCGTCCACCCGGCCCCGGCGCACCAGGTCGAATATCTGCACCAGTTCGGACATCGACTCGGCGCGGGCGCCCTCGAAGGTCAGTTCGGCGGACCCGAGCCGCAGGGCCGGCCGGCCGTCGAAGCCCGGCAGATCGGGGATGACGTTGACCCGTACCCCGGCCTCGGCCAGCCCGGCCGCGAAGCGCATCGGGTCGACCTCCGGGCCGGTGTCCACCCAAACCTGGTGGCAGTCGGTGATGTCGTCGGTGCCGACGACCACCTCGAACCCGGCGGTGAGCAGTTCCGCGCCGAACACCCGGGCGTTGTCGATCACCTGGGCCGCGTAGGCCGCGCCGAACAGCTCGAACTCGGCGGCCGCGAGGCAGAGGGAGAGGGTCTCGGCGAAGTGGTGGCTGCTGATCGTCTCGAACTGGGTCCGGGCGATCAGATCTGCGAGTTCCGGGTCGCGGGTGAAGAGCACGCCCTTGTGCGGCCCGGGGAAGGTCTTGTGGGTGGAGCCGCCCATGGTGTCCGCGCCGAGGTCCAGCGGGTTGCGGTGCGCGCCACCGAGCACCAGTCCGAGGGTGTGGCTGACGTCGGCGTGGACCCGGGTACGCGGGCTGACCTCCCGGACGGTCTGGACGACCTCGGCGACGTCGATCTCGGCCAGGCTGTTCTGGAGGTCCAGGTAGACCAGCACCGGCCGGTGCTCCCGCAGGACGGCCCGCAGGCGCTCGACGTCGACCCGCCCGCCCCGCTGGCCGACCGTGACCGGTCGGCGGCCCAGCCGCCCGATGACCGACGCGGTGGCGTAGTGCCCGCCGGACGCCGGGTCGATGCTCACCACGGTGTCGCCCAGTTCGCCGCCGAGGGCCATCAGGATCAGGAACATCGCGCTCATGCCGGAGACCGGCCGTACGTTGACCAGGGCGCCGCCGGCCAGCCGGGCCAGCGCGGGGATGCCGACCCGGACCTCGATGTCGCCCACGCCCTGCCCACCCCGGAAGTTCCACTCCTCCTCGGCGAGCCGGGCGTTGAAGAAGTACCGGTTGTAGAAGTCGGACCGCAGCGGGACGCTCGCCAGCGGGGAGATCCGGTTCTCGCTCGGCACCAGGTTGACAGCCCGCCGGCTCGCGTCGTCCTCCGACCGCAGCCGGTCGACGATCTCACCGAGCAACCGGTGGCCGTCAACCACGGCCTGCTGTCCCTGCATGGTGGAGCCGGTCATTGCGGGCTGGTTCCGAAGGTCGCGCGGAGCAGTTCGCGGGGTTGGGCGGCGCTGTCCTGGTAGCTCTGTCGGGCGTGCGAGACCCGGTCGTTGCGGACGATCAGGCACTCGCCGGCCGCGAGCCGGACGGAGAGCCGGTACCGGCCGTCGCTGCTGCTCTCCTGCCGGACGAAGGCCAGGGCGCGGGCGAGGGCGTCCTCCTCCCCGTCGGGCGGGATCCAGGTGGTGGTGCTGGGGACGTCGGAGTACCGGTTGACGATGACCCCGTCGTCCCGGACGACGAACGCCGGCCCGTCGGTATGCGCCTCGACCCCGCGCAGGGTGGACGAGCGCCGCAGCACGGTGGGGCGGGTCAGGAC